>NZ_BMTF01000114.1 GCF_014649535.1 Streptomyces gelaticus | reverse complement strand
TCGTCTTCATGGTCGGCGCCAAATTCGGCTCCGCCGGGGCCCCCTCCCACGCCTGGGCGGTGAACGCCGCCATGCCCGACCGGGTAGCACGCCGCTGGCCACAGGCCCGGATCGCCGCCTTCTCCACCGGCAACGTGTACCCGCTGGTCCCGGTCTCCTCCGGCGGCTGCACGGAGAGCGACCCGGTGGGCCCGGTCGGCGAGTACGCCATGTCGTGCCTGGGCCGGGAGCGGATCTTCGGCCACGCGGCGCTGACCCGTGGCACCAGGGTCGCCAACATCCGCCTCAACTACGCGGTCGACCTGCGCTACGGCGTCCTCGCCGACATCGCCTACCGGGTACAGGCCGGCGAGAGCGTCGATGTGACGACCGGTCACGCCAATGTGGTGTGGCAGGGGTACGCCAACGAGGTCGCGCTGCGTTCGCTACTGCACGCCACCGACGGCGAGGCGTTCACCCTCAACCTCACCGGCCCCGAAACCGCATCCATACGGCGCATCGCCCAATGGTTCGGCGA
>NZ_BMTF01000113.1 GCF_014649535.1 Streptomyces gelaticus | reverse complement strand
TGACGCGCCCGGGACCGAAGCTTGCGCCGCTGGATCTGACCGATGCTGAGCGATCGGTGTTGGAGGGTTGGGTGCGGCGGCGTAAGTCTGCGCAGGACATGGCGATGCGGGCCCGTGTGATTCTGGCTTGCGACGACGTCGGGGAGGACGGCTTTCCTGTGTCGACGCGTGTGGTGATGGAGCGGGTCGGGGTGTCGCGCGACACCGTCTCGAAGTGGCGTAAGCGGTTCCTGGCGGACCGTCTCGACGGGCTGTCGGACGAGCCGCGTCCGGGTCGGCCCCGCACCGTGATGGACGAGCAGGTCGCCGATCTGATCGCCCGGACCCTGGAGTCGAAGCCGACGAACGCCACGCACTGGTCGACCCGGTCGATGGCGAAGAAGACCGGGCTTTCGCAGTCGACCGTTTCCCGGGTGTGGCGGGCTTTCGGCCTGCAGCCGCACCGGTCCGAGACGTTCAAGCTGTCCACGGACCCGTTCTTCGTCGACAAGATCCACGACGTGGTGGGCCTGTATCTCGATCCGCCGGAGCGGGCGCTCGTGCTG
>NZ_BMTF01000112.1 GCF_014649535.1 Streptomyces gelaticus | reverse complement strand
CCGGAGGCCGCCGCCCCCGCCTTCGCGGTGGACAGCTGCTGGGTCTCGGCCGCCCTGCCCTTCGCGGGGGCCTTCGCCGAATCGGTCTCCGCGGTCTTCTTCGCCGACAGGGCCTGGTCGAACTCGGGCTCGTTGCCCCTGGCCAGCTGGTCCTCGGTGACCTCCGCGTCCGCCATCGCCTGGTCGTTGGCGGCCGGGCCCTGCGAGAAGTCCGTGACCGCGGCCGGCTGCTTCTCCGGGACCGCGTCCGCCGCGGACGGGGCGCCGGGGTTGGCGGGGGCCTGGTCGGGGGTCATCGGGGTGACGGGCTTGTCCTTGGCCGCCGACGTGTCCGGCGGCGCCTTCGTCGCCGTGTCGATGTCCTTGGCCGAGGACTCCTTCCCGTCCTTGACCTTCCCGTCGACCTCCCCCTTGATCTGATCGGCCTTGCCGGACTTGGAGAACTTGTCCGCCTGGTCGAGGTTCTTCGGCGCCTGGGCGTCGATCGCCTTGTTCACCGCGTCGATGAACGCCCGCTTGTCGAACTCACCCGGCTTCGCCGCGTTCAT
>NZ_BMTF01000111.1 GCF_014649535.1 Streptomyces gelaticus | reverse complement strand
AATTGCAGTAAAGAGCTTGAACACTATGCATCATGATAGTATGAGCGTGAATTTTGTCCGATTTGTGCATACCTTCCCCTTACCCCACAATGCGACTTGAGGCAATACGCAGATTAAAACCATAAGGAACGGACTTTATCCGAATCCAGTTTTGAAAGGTCTTGCATAAGCCCGGTTTTCAGTATAGATATTCAGCACGTATTGCCTTGCTGTCATGATCCACTTGGCAGGTACGGAGATGAAGCTGAAGACAAAAGCCTTTATGCGACTCGTTTCCTTGAGCCCGAAAGCCTTGGTGTCAAGCTTGCTAATGATGGTCTTATAGAAATTGTGTATCAATGCCGTAAGCAGAAGGAATACAGTGTTCTCTGACATGAACGACTTGGGGAGCCTGTTCCAGCCGAATCCGTTGTTCATATCATCGAATATACGCTCTTTGCCCCCACGCTTGTTGTAAAATTCGACGATGTCTCTTGTTGATGAGTCATAATCGTTGGTAAGAATGGATCTGTAGGTGTATTCACCTTCCCACAAGTCAAGCTCTCCATCCATGCGCT
>NZ_BMTF01000110.1 GCF_014649535.1 Streptomyces gelaticus | reverse complement strand
GTGCTCGACAGGATCGACGAGTGCGGCCTGCTCGACCTGACCCGCGTGGTCCTCGACTCCGCCCACGTACGGGCTAAAAAAGGGGCGAACTCACAGGCCCCAGCCCCGTGGACCGGGGTAAACCGGGTTCCAAGATGCACATCCTGTCGGACGCGAACGGGCTGCCCCTGGTCGTCGGGCTCTCCGCCGGCAACACCCACGACAGCCAAGGCCTGAAGCCCATGGTGGCCGGTCTCCAAACGAGACACGACCCCCACCGCGGCTGGCACTACAAACCCCGCAAACTCCACGCCGACAAAGCCTACGACATACCTGAACTGCGGAAATGGCTCCGCGGAAAACGCATCGGCGTCCGCATCGCCCGCAAAGGAATCGAATCCAGCGAACGACTCGGGCGCCACAGGTGGGTCATCGAACGCACCATGTCCTGGCTGACCGGCTACCGCAGACTCAACCACCGCTACGAACGCCACCCCCGCAACTACCTGGCCTTCCTCGGACTCGCCGCCACACTCTGCTGCTACAAACGACTCGTCCAACTCACCACATAGGACACGGTCTTA
>NZ_BMTF01000109.1 GCF_014649535.1 Streptomyces gelaticus | reverse complement strand
TTCACCGCCGCCGTGGCCGTGCTGATCATCGCCTGCCCCTGCGCCCTGGGCCTGGCCACCCCCACCGCGCTCATGGTCGGCACCGGCCGCGGCGCCCAGCTCGGCATCCTCATCAAGGGCCCCGAAGTCCTGGAGACCACCCGCCGCGTCGACACGATCGTCCTCGACAAGACCGGCACCGTCACCACCGGCCGCATGACCCTCCTCGACGTCCACACCACCGACGACACCGACGAGACCGACGTACTCCGCCTCGCCGGCGCACTGGAACACTCCTCCGAACACCCCATCGCCCAGGCCGTCGCCACCGGAGCCGCCGAACGCACCGGCACCACCCTCCCCACCCCCGAGGACTTCGCCAACATCGCCGGCCTCGGCGTCCAGGGCATCGTCGAGGGCCACGCCGTCCTCGTCGGCCGCGAACAGCTCCTCGCCCAGTGGGAGATCCACCTCCCGGCCGAACTGGCCCGCCGCAAGGCCGCGGCGGAAGCCGCCGGCCGGACCGCCATCACCGTCGCCTGGGACGGCGAGGCACGAGCCGTGCTCGAAGTCGCCGACGCGGTCAAGGACACCAGCGCCCAGGCCATCG
>NZ_BMTF01000108.1 GCF_014649535.1 Streptomyces gelaticus | reverse complement strand
GACGGTGGTGTCGGTGACGGTGCCGCGGAAGGAGAGGACGGCGCCGAAGGGGTTGTCGTGGGTGTTCTTCTCGATGCCTTCGGTGCGTATGCGGTGGCCGCCGAAGTCGAGTTCGATGTTGGAGCGGTCGAAGAGGTGGCGTTTGGTGAACAGGAGGTCGGTGTGGGCCTCGATGCGGTGGACGCTGTTGTCGGCGATCATGGCGTCGAGGGCGGCGTCGGCGGGGGTCTTCGCGTCGAAGTGGCCGAAGGTGCGGAAGTCGAGGGTTCCGGTGTGCAGTTGGTGCCAGCGGCCGGTGGTCCTGTTGCCGGTGGGGGCGATGACGGTGCCGCCGTTGTGGGTGGCGTCGGACTTCTTGTCCCAGCGCACGGCCATGGTGCCGCCGTCGCCGGGGGTGTGGTAGCCGGCGATCAGGACCTGGGTGCCGTCTTCGAGCGGCTTGGTGTTCAGTGCGCGCAGTGCGGCGACGGTGTCGACCCGGAGCACATCACCGGTGTGTGCGGGTGCGGCCTGGGCGGAGCCGGCGGCCACGGCCGAGCCGGCCATGACCAGACCGGCCAGACCGGAAGCCCGCAACAGATTCCGGCGGGACGAGGCCGAGG
>NZ_BMTF01000107.1 GCF_014649535.1 Streptomyces gelaticus | reverse complement strand
GGCCGGTTCCGGGGCGGGGGGCAGCAGGGCCGGTTCGATGCCCGCGGCGGCGAGGCCGGCCGGAGCGGTCTCGGCCAGCGGGACTCCGTACTTCGCCAGGCGCAGGGGCATCAGGGACTCGACGGGGGCCTTGCGGCGCCAGTTGCGTCCGAAGCGGGCCTGGAGGCGGGCCTGGTAGATCAGCCGGTCCTGTTCGAGCTTGATGACCTGCTCGTACGACCGGAGCTCCCAGAGCTTCATCCGGCGCCACAGCTTGAACGTCGGTACCGGGGAGAGCAGCCAGCGGGTGAGCCGGACGCCCTCCATGTGCTTGTCGGCCGTGATGTCGGCGATCCGGCCCACGGCGTGCCGGGCGGCCTCGACGGCGACCACGAAGAGCACCGGGATGACGGCGTGCATGCCGACGCCGAGCGGGTCGGGCCAGGCCGCGGCGCCGTTGAAGGCGATGGTCGCGGCGGTCAGCAACCAGGCGGTCTGGCGCAGCAGCGGGAACGGGATGCGCAGCCAGGTCAGCAGCAGGTCCAGGGCGAGCAGGACACAGATCCCTGCGTCGATGCCGATCGGGAAGACCAGCGAGAAGTCCCCGAAGCCCTTCTGGAGGGCGAGCTCACGCACCGCCGCGTACGA
>NZ_BMTF01000106.1 GCF_014649535.1 Streptomyces gelaticus | reverse complement strand
GCCCGGGAGCTCGGCATCAGCTCGGAGTCCCTGCGCGGCTGGTACCGCCAGGCCAAGGCGGACCGGGGCGAGGGAGCCCCGGGTGAGCTCACCACCGCCGAGCGCGAGGAGCTCAAGCAGTTGCGCAGGCAGAACGCCGAGCAGGCCAAGACGATCGAGGTCCTGCGAAAAGCCGCGGTCTTCTTCGCGAAGGAGAGCGATCGGTGAACGCGATGTACACGTTCATCGAGGCGGAGAAGACCACCCACGGTGTTGCTTTCCTCTGCCGCCTGCTGAAGGTGGCCCGTTCCTCGTTCTATGCCTGGCTCGCCGCGGCGAAGGCCCGGGCCGCGCGCAAGGCCGCCGACCAGGACCTGGTCCATGAGATCACCGTCATCCACGTGGCCTCCCGCCATACCTACGGCGTGCCGCGCATCCATGCCGAACTGCGGCGCCTGGGCCGGGCGGTGAACCGCAAACGCGTCGCCCGCCTCATGCGCGAGCACTGCATCCAGGGTGTCACCCGTCGCAAGCGCCGTTCGCTGACACGGCCGGACACGAAGGCCAGGCCGGCCCCGGACCTGATCGGCCGCGACTTCCATGCCGAGGTTCCCGGCACGAAACTGGTCGGCGACATCACCGCTCTGCCCACATCCGAG
>NZ_BMTF01000105.1 GCF_014649535.1 Streptomyces gelaticus | reverse complement strand
TCAGCCGATGTTGTCGACTGCTGCCTTCGCGCGCGTGATCGTGTGCTGCGCGGTGCCGTCGTTCTGCTCCAGCGTCGTCTTCAGCAGCTGGATGATGTTCTTGACCTCCTGCGACGCACGGTTCCACCGCAGTTCCTTGCCGTGGTACTCGTCCGCCACCCCATCGGCCGCGAAGTCCGCCATCGCGGCCTTCACCTGGCCGTCCCGCGCCGCGATCACTTCCTCCAGCCGCGCGATCACCACCTGGATATTGCCCTGCGCGTCCGCGGACGCACCCGTGTCATACGCGCGACGGTCACCGTCACCAGCCATCAGAAACCCAACCCCCGTCAGTCACCGGCCGCCGAAGCGCGCCGCATCGAAATTCGCCGCGGACATCTGCTGCCGCGCGTTGTCACCCTGCTCCTGGTCACCCGAACCGAACGCCTGCTCCATCCCCGACTGACCACCGAGAAGAGCCGACAGCGAACCGTTCAACGCCGCCGTGATCTCGTCCGACCGACTCTTGAACGAATCGAACGCCACCCGCCCCGCACCGTGGAACTTCCCCTCCAACGGCGCCGCCGCCTGCACCAACTGACGGATCAACGTACCCAGATCATCACTCGACCCACGCGACTTCGACGACAGATTCGTCAGAACCTGCGCCCCCATGTCGAA
>NZ_BMTF01000104.1 GCF_014649535.1 Streptomyces gelaticus | reverse complement strand
CCTTTGTGCTGTTATCTCCCTATTGTTCGCTTGTTTCATGTGCTATCTTTGGACGGATGCAGCCAAAGACCGGGACAACTACAAGCAGTATTATGAATACTTCCAAGAGCAGGCAAGGGAACAAAAGGGAAACAAATAAACTCTAACTTTACGAATTATGGGAACAACGGAACACGAAGAACCCCGGTTCTTCTTCATACTGAACAAGGGTGCGAAGTCCGGCGGCGAAATCACCCATGCTGTCCTAAACGGTAGTATCGTTTCGAAGCCGGCAGGCTGGGACGCCTTTCATGGGCTTGTACTGGCGAAAGAGAAACTAAGCAGCGAGGAAATACAGCGGCAGATGAAAGAGCTTGGTGTAGAAATGGAAATCGTTCCTCTGATTTGACAAGATTACCCCGGCTGAAATATACCGGGGTAATCTTGTCACTTATCCTTGATTTTCCCTTTAAGGGCGTTTATAATCCACCCTTTTGGATTTGTTTTTGTCCTTGATTTTCCTCTAAGTATGGCGAGTTCTGTCATGATGTCTGGAAGTTCCATTTGTGCTGTTACAAATAAATCCCGGTTGTTTTTGATTTCTTTATCGGAGAACTCCAAAGATGTTTTTAAGTAACTTATCACTTGCCTACCTAAATCCCATGAAAGCCCGGTTTGCTTTTGTAGCTCTTTTTTGTATAGCTCTGCATCACGATGCTCTGGCTTGAATATTGGATAGAAGTTGAAACTTACA
>NZ_BMTF01000103.1 GCF_014649535.1 Streptomyces gelaticus | reverse complement strand
ATCCGTGTGTCAGTAGGCGGAGTTGACGTTGTCGATGGATCCGTAGCGGTCGGCGGCGTAGTTGGCGGCCGCGGTGATGTTGGCGACGGGGTCGGTGAGGTCGTGGGCGGTGCCGTTGACGTGGTAGGCGTTGAAGGTGGGCTGGATGACCTGGAGCAGGCCCTTGGAGGGGGTGCCCTTCTGGGCGTTGATGTCCCAGCCGTTCTGGGCGTTGGGGTTGCCGCCGGACTCGCGCATGATGTTGCGGTGCAGGCCTTCGTAGGTGCCGGGGATGCCCTTGGCCTTCATGATGGCCAGGGACTGCTTGATCCAGCCGTCGAGGTTGTTGGCGTAGCCCTTGCCGGTCTGCTGGGTGCCCTGGGTGTCGCCGGCCGGGGCGGTCCGGACGACGGGGGCGGTCTGCTTGGTCTCTGCCGCCTGGGCGGAGGTCGAGGTCAGGGTGAGGGCTGCGGCGGCCGCGCCGGTGGTGGCGAGGGCGGTGACGGTCAGGGTGCGGATGCGGGCGATGCGGCCGGTGCGGGTCTGCGTGGTCATGCGGAAGTGACTCCTGTGGGGTGTGGGGGTGCCGTCCGGTTCGGTGGCGGCGGTGCGGGGCGGGGCCCCTGGGGTGGTGCGGGACGGGGTGGGCCGGTCCGGTGTGTCCGGGCCGGTCGTCGTTCCCCGTGATGACAGCAATGGTTAGCGGCGCCCGGGACGGGGGTCAATGATGTGACGTACTACCCCAATACGGAGCAATGTCCGAAATGAGATGCTCTG
>NZ_BMTF01000102.1 GCF_014649535.1 Streptomyces gelaticus | reverse complement strand
AAGCGACATGATCATGAACCGTTCCCACGCGATCGCGGCGGCCGTCGCGGCCGCCGCGGCACTGACCGCGACCGGCATCACCTACGCCTCCGCCCTCCCCGCCCCCGAGGCCCAGGTGGCCCCGGTCACCCTGCCCGCCCAGGCCCCCATGGGCGGGGAGGGCGGCAACACGGGCAAGGGCAACGAAGGCAGGGGTTACGAAGGAAACGAGCGTGGCGGCAACGAGCGCGGCGGCAAGCGCCATCACGAGGAGGGCCGGATCCACATCAACGAGCGCGAGTACTCCGGCCGCCCCGACGGCTGCATCACCGTCGTCAGCGGCCTGGGTGCCAAGAGCTTCAACATCCGCAACGACAGCCGCAACGAAGTTGAGGTGTTCCGCGGAGCCGTGTGCGACAACGGCGCCCCCATCGCCACCGTCGGCCGCTACAGCTCCGCCAACAACGTCCGCCCCGGCAAGGACGAGGACGAGGACTTCGAGAAGGGCGAGCACCACGAGAAGAAGCACCACGAGAAGGGCGAGCACCACGAGAAGAAGCACCACGGGAAGATGGATGACGGCGTGAAGGTCAAGGACGGAGTCGTCGCCAGCTTCCGCGTCATCAAGCGCCACCACGACGAGAAGGGCGAGGGCGGCGAGTTCGGTGAATTCGGCGATTACTAAGCCAGTAACCGCCTGATACGCATGCCAGAGAATCCCGGCCCGCCGTAATCGGGCCGGGATTCTCGTCCGTCCCCGGCCACAAGAATATCCCT
>NZ_BMTF01000101.1 GCF_014649535.1 Streptomyces gelaticus | reverse complement strand
GGAAACTCGGGTCACCGCTGGTGTCCGTGCGCAGGACCAGAGTGTTGACGAAGAAGCCGACGAGGTCGTCGAGCGCCGGGTCGGTGCGCCCCGCGACGGGTGAGCCGAGCGGGATGTCGTGGCCCGCACCCGAACGGGAAAGCAGCGTGGACACCGCCGCCTGGGCCACCATGAACAGGGTGCTGCCGGTCTCCTGGGCCAGCGAGGTGAGCGAGTCGTGCAGGTCGGCCGGGCAGTGCACGGTGTGCGTGGTGCCCCGGTTGGACGCGGTGGCCGGCCTGGGCCGGTCGGCCGGGAGCGTGGCCTCTTCCGGAAGGTCTGCCAACGCTGCGCGCCAGTAGTGGAGTTGGCGTTCCTCGTCGCTCCCCAGGAGCCGCTGCTGCCAGAGGGAGTAGTCGGCGTACTGGACCGGCAGCGGCTCCCACGCGGGGGCGGTGCCCCCGGTACGGGCCTCGTAGGCGGTGGCCAGGTCGCGGAAGAGCGGTCCGTTGGACCAGCCGTCGGAGGCGATGTGGTGGATGACCACCAGCAGGATGTGTTCCTGCTCGCCGACCGAGAGCAGATGTGTGCGGATCGGCCGCTGGACGGCCAGGTCGAAGGTGGCCGAGGAGAGGTCGGCCAGTCGTGCGGTGAGCTCCTCCTCGGTGGTGGTGATCAAGGGGAGGTCGATGCCGGTCGGGGGGAGGATGCGCTGGTGCGGGGTGCCCTCGTGGGCGGGGAAGACGGTGCGCAGGCCCTCGTGGCGTGTGGTGAGGTCGGTGAGGGCGA
>NZ_BMTF01000100.1 GCF_014649535.1 Streptomyces gelaticus | reverse complement strand
GTACGGGACGGGTGGTCGTGCTGGTGCTGCCCGAGGTGAACCTGTTGGATCTCGGCGGCCCGGTCCAGGTCTTTGATGCGGCAGCCCACTTGGGAGGCTGCTATCGGCTGGAGTACGTCGCCGAGACCGGTGGGGTGCGCTCGGCGCAGGGGCTGGAGCTCGCCGGGCTCCAGCCGCTTGCGGCGACGCAGGCGGGACCGGGTGATCTGGTGCTGGTACCGGGGCCACGGCTGACCGGATCCGACCAACTGGTGTCGAGCGCCGCAGTGCGATGGCTGCGGGATGCCTATGACGCGGGGGCGCGGGTGGCGTCGGTGTGCAGCGGTGCCGCGGCCCTGGGAGAGGCGGGGCTGCTGGATGGCCGGGCGTGCACGACGCACTGGTCACTGACCGGAGCGATGCGCGAGCGGTATCCGGCAGCCCGGGTCCGCGAGGCGGCACTGTACGTCCACGACGGGCGCATCAGTACCAGCGCGGGCATCTCCTCCGGGATCGACCTTGCGCTGTCCCTCGTCGAACGCGACCACGGCCCGGAACTGGCCGCCGCCGTCGCCCGTGAGCTGGTGCTCTATCTACGGCGGGACGGCGATGCTGCCCAGATCAGTCCATTCCTGCGCTACCGCGACCATGTGCAGCCCGCCGTGCACCGGGTGCAGGACCACCTGGCTCAGAACCTGGATGCCCCGCACTCCCTCGACGAGCTCGCCGCCGTTGCCCATCTGTCGCCGCGTGGTCTGACGCGGGCCTTCACCACGGCCACGGGGATCACTCCGCTGGCCTACCAGCG
>NZ_BMTF01000099.1 GCF_014649535.1 Streptomyces gelaticus | reverse complement strand
GTCAAGGCCTCGGTGGACGGTTACTGGCGCTACAGCTTCGCGGGTACGTCCACGACCCCGGCCGTCACCACCGCCGGTGACTTCGTCGACGTGAGGTAGTCCCACCCGGCCGCATGCGGCCGTCTGCGGTCACCCGTGAGCAGCGGGATCCCTCCGCGAGGGGTCCCGCTGCTCACGTATCCGTCCCGTGCATCCCATCCGGCCCCCAGGGGCCTTCTCCACGGAGAAACCCATGCGAATTCGCGCCACTGTCGCCGCAGCCTCCGGCGCCCTGATCCTGTCCGCCCTCGCCGTCCCCGCGGCGCACGCGGCATCGGCCGATCCCGTCATCTCCAAGGTCACCGTCAATGGCGGCAAGGCCACCGTCCTGGGGACGACGGCGCCGCGGACCATCACCGTCTCGGTCACCGCCTCGCACGCCTCCGGCATCGAATCCGGCTGGCTGATCCTGTGGCACGGCAAGGACCAGGACGAGGGCATGGACGGTGCCCTGCTGCCGAACGAGGACGAGGCGACGTGCAAGGCCGCGAGCGCGACCACCAGCACCTGCTCCCTCACCATCACCGTCGACCCCAGGGTCGACCTGCCGAAGAACGTGCTCGCGGGTTCCTGGCACGTCCTCGCGGGCGCCGAGGCCAAGGACGGCTCCAGCCACTACTCCGACTTCGCCGCCACCACGAACGTCCAGCGCTACTCGAAGCTGACGGTCAACGCAGCTCCGGAGCCGGTGAAGAAGGGCGGGACGATCACGGTCACCGGGAAGCTGTCGCGGGCGAACTGGGAGGACCACGCGTA
>NZ_BMTF01000098.1 GCF_014649535.1 Streptomyces gelaticus | reverse complement strand
CAGATCCAGCGGCGCAAGCTTCGGTCCCGGGCGCGTCATGACCCAACTATATGGAAATTTAAGACTCAGGACACTAGGGGCTGTCCGGCGGATCTTCATGGCTTACCGGACACCTATGCTGAGGCGGTCACTGTCGGCAGCCTCAACTCCTCAATTCAAGGGAAGGTCAGTTGACTCCGCATTCCCTCGCGTTCTACGTGGATGTGATCAGGTCCGGAACGGTGCTCGGCGCCAAACCGACGGACGGTCCCGATCAGGTCACCGCGATCCTGGGTTCCGACTTTGTCGAGAACTCCTTTGACGACCAGAGCATGTGGCGTGACTACGGGATGGTCGAGTTCTTCTGGGGCCGGGAATCGCGCGACGATCCGTGGGTGGGATATCACTTCACCCTGCAGGTGCATCGGCTTTCGTCTTGGGGCGGCAGCATTGTCAACAGGGTGATTCGCGAGCGGTACGGCCGCTTCGACCGCCATCTCCGCTTCGACAAACTGGAGCGGCTGCTGGCCAAACGCGGTGTGCGCATGGAGGACGTCCCAGATTCCAACGCCCCTGCCTACACCCTGCACTGGCAGCCTGTTTCTCAGGTGTCCGTCCTAACGTGCGGGGTTCAAGAGAGGGGGAAGTATCGTCGTAGCGGCGAACGTATTGGTGACGTGTATGGCGTCTCTTCATCGATGAGTGCCGAGCGGGTGGCTTGGTTCAGGACGCGTTACGGCCGCCAGAATGTCTAAGACCGTGTCCTATGTGGTGAGTTGGACGAGTCGTTTGTAGCAGCAGAGTGTGGCGGCGAGTCCGAGGAAGG
>NZ_BMTF01000097.1 GCF_014649535.1 Streptomyces gelaticus | reverse complement strand
TTGAGGTTGTCCCAGACGAGGACGATCGGGCCGCCGAGCTGCTGGTGGGCGGCGATCAACAGGTCCCGGTAGTCGCGCCAGGAGAAGCTCTTGCGTCCGTCGCGGCGGCCGTCGTCCCGGCGGGGCCGGTAGATCAGTCGGGACCGGTGGCCGGGCTTGTAGCAGGTCAGGGCCGCGATGGAGATCCTTCTGCGGGAACGGCCCCGAACCCGCACCACCGGGGTCCGGCCGCGCTGGGACCAGGTCTTCGCCTGCGGCGGCGTCATGGAGAATCCGGCCTCGTCCTCGAAGACCAGCCAGGCTCCACGGGCCGCCGCCAGCCTTCCGCGCACGGCCACACCTCCTTGACCCACCCGGCCACCGCCTCGTCGTCCCGCTCCATCGCCCGCCGGGCCGGGACCTGGCAGGACCAGCCGTTGCGCACGAGCAGCTTGCGAACGCCCTGAATCGTGTAGGTCAGGTGGAACCGCCGGCCGATCACCGTCTTGACCCGTGCCAGCGTCCAGCGCTGGTCCTCCCAGCCGTGTGCGACCGGCCCCTTGGCCAGCTCCGCCTCCAGCTGGGCGAACTGCTTCTCGCTCAGCCTCGGCAGCGACGCCGGCCCCTGCGACCGCAGAGCCCGCGGACCGCCTTCGTCCCACATCTGCCGCCATCGCTGCACCGAGCGGACGCTGACTCGCAGGTCCTTCGCAATCACCGAGCTCGCCTCGCCCTGGGCGAACCTCTCGGCCGCCTTGAGCCTTAACTCCTCGCGGAACTGCTGCCGTTCGGCGGTCAGCCCGCCCCCTTGTGGATATCGCATGCACCGGTGATACCGCACAGGCAACGAGCCGTCAGCCCCTACGACACCACGAGTTCAACCTCAGTA
>NZ_BMTF01000096.1 GCF_014649535.1 Streptomyces gelaticus | reverse complement strand
GTTGCCCATCTGTCGCCGCGTGGTCTGACGCGGGCCTTCACCACGGCCACGGGGATCACTCCGCTGGCCTACCAGCGCCGGCTGCGCCTGGAACGGGCCCGTGTCCTGCTGACGGACACCGACCTGACAGTGGAGACGGTCGCTGCCCGTTGCGGCTTCCGTGACGCACGGCAGCTGCGACGCCTGGTCACCGAGAGCTTCGGCATTCCGCCGTCCCGGCTCCGCACGCAGTTGCGCCCCGCCAGCTGAAACGCCCGCCGGGAACGGCTCCTGACGCCTTCCCTCGGCCACTTCCTTCCTTGTTCTCCCCATGGAGGCGGTTGCGTGTGCCGCACCGCCATCGATCGACCGTTTTATGGAGGTATGTCATGTCAAGATTGAACAGGAGGCGCCGGGTGGTCCGCCGGGCGGGCTGGGTGCTCATGGGCATGGTGCTGTCGGTGGCGTCGTTCGCCGGGATCGCCTTCGCGGGGGTGAGCACGTCGATGGCGGACAGTTTCGCCCCCGCACCTGCCGCGTCGGACGCGGGTGCGTGGCCGACCGCGCGGGCCGTGCCGACCGGCCGGATCACGGTGGCCGTGGTGGTCAGCAACGAGGGGTCCGTGGCCACCGACGTGATGGCGCCGTACCAGGTGTTCGCCGAGTCGGAGAAGTTGTTCGTCTACACCGTCGCAGCCGAACGCCGCGTCTCCCCGCTGTCCGGCGGGGCCCATCTCCTGCCCGACCACACGTTGGCCGAGGTGGACAGGGGAGCGGTCCCCGAGCCCGATGTGGTGGTCGTGCCCGCGGTGACCGACCCAGCCGACGCCAAGGAGGCGCGGCTGCGGGACTGGATCGTGGAGCGGCACCGCAAGGGCGCGCATGTTCTGGGAGTATG
>NZ_BMTF01000095.1 GCF_014649535.1 Streptomyces gelaticus | reverse complement strand
GTTGCCCATCTGTCGCCGCGTGGTCTGACGCGGGCCTTCACCACGGCCACGGGGATCACTCCGCTGGCCTACCAGCGTCGGCTGCGCCTGGAACGGGCCCGGGCCTTGCTGACGGACACCGACCTGACGGTGGAGACGGTCGCTGCCCGTTGCGGCTTCCGTGACGCACGGCAGTTGCGCCGTCTGGTCACCGAGAGCTTCGGCATTCCGCCGTCCCGGCTCCGCACGCAGTTGCGCCCTGCCAGCTGAAACGCCCGCCGGGAACGGCTCCTGACGCCTTCCCTCGGCCACTTCCTTTCTTGTTCTCCCCATGGGGGCGGTTGCGTGTGCCGCACCGCCATCGATCGACCGTTTTATGGAGGTATATCGTGTCAAGATTGAACAGGGGACGCCGGGCGGTCCGCCGGGCGGGCTGGGTGCTCACGGGCACGGTGCTGTCGGTGGCGTCGTTCGCCGGGATCGCCTTCGCAGGGGTGAGCACGTCGATGGCGGACAGTTTCGCGCCCGCACCTGCCGCGTCGGACGCGAGTGCGTGGCCGACCGCGCGGGCCGTGCCGACCGGCCGGATCACGGTGGCCGTGGTGGTCAGCAACGAGGGGTCCGTGGCCACCGACGTGATGGCGCCGTACCAGGTGTTCGCCGAGTCGGAGAAGTTGTTCGTCTACACCGTGGCAGCCGAGCGCCGCGTCTCCCCGCTGTCCGGCGGGGCCCATCTCCTGCCCGACCACACGTTGGCCGAGGTGGACAGGGGAGTGGTCCCCGAGCCCGATGTGGTGGTCGTGCCCGCGGTGACCGACCCGGCCGACGCCAAGGAGGCGCGGCTGCGGGACTGGATCGTGGAGCGGCACCGCAAGGGCGCGCATGTTCTGGGAGTATG
>NZ_BMTF01000094.1 GCF_014649535.1 Streptomyces gelaticus | reverse complement strand
TCCATCTGGTCGAGGAACCACAACCGCTGCTGGGCGGAGGAGAGCGGGACGAGCTCCGGCCGCTCCTCGGGCATCAGGGCGGGCCGGGGCAGTTCGCCGCTGCCCGCGGTGACGCACTCCGAGAGGGCGAGCACCGTCGGGTTGCGGAACAGGTCCTTCACCCCGAGCTGGACCCCGAACGCGCGCCGGATGCGGCTGATCAGACGGGTGCCCAGCACCGAGTGGCCGCCCCGGTGGAAGAAGTGGTCGTCGATAGTGACCGACGGCAGCCCGAGAACGGCTGCGAAGAGTCCGCAGAGCACCTCTTCCTGCGGAGTGCGCGGGGCGCGCCCGTTGGTGGCGTGGGAGACCTGGGGTGCGGGCAGGGCGCTTCGGTCGACCTTGCCGTTGGTGGTGAGGGGGATCTCGTCGAGGACGACGAAGGCGGACGGGACCATGTACTCGGGCAGGGCGTCCGAGACATGACCGCGCATCTCGGCCACGTCGATCCGGTTGCCGTCGGCAGCGACGAGGTAGGCGACCAGGCGCTTGTCGCCGGGCCGGTCCTCCCGGACCACGACGGTCGCCTGTCCCACGCTGCCATGGTCGGCCAACGCGCTCTCGATCTCGCCGAGTTCGATGCGGAAGCCGCGGAGCTTGACCTGCTGGTCGGCACGGCCGAGGTACTCGACCGAGCCCTCGTGGTTCCAGCGCACCAGGTCACCGGTGCGGTACATCCGCGTACCGGCCGGACCGTACGGATCCGCGACGAAGCGCTCCGCCGTCATGCCCGGCCGGCCGAGGTAGCCGCGGGCGAGCCCGGCGCCGGCGATGTACAGCTCGCCCGGGGTGCCCGGCGGGACCAGCCGCAGCCCCTTGTCCAGGACATACAGCCGATGGTTGTCGAGCGGCTCACCGATCGGGACGGCACCCGCGTAGTCCATCGGACGGCGAA
>NZ_BMTF01000093.1 GCF_014649535.1 Streptomyces gelaticus | reverse complement strand
CGGCAGGTCCGGTACCGACACAACACTGCTACCGAACAACGGCACACTGCTGAGCGGCCTCGACCCCGCACCACAACAGCTGGAACAAGCCAACGGGACACCAAAGGACGAACTCGTCGGCAACGACGGCCGGAAAATCTCCTTCGCCCAAGCACGCCAGAACCTCCGCACGATCCGCGACGCCACGGGCAAAGCCATCGGATACGCCTCGCACAACGACCAGGACTGGGCCCCACGCAAGGACTTCTACACGAAGTACCGCGCCGACGAGACCTCCTTCAAGGCCTACCGGACGACGGACGACGGCAAGTTCGTCCCCGTGGCCGAGGATGAAGCGTCGCCCCGCACGGTTCCCTGGCGCACCGGCACGAACGCGCCGACCGGGCAGCGGACACCCGAACCGGTCTTCTTCGACGCGCACGGCTCCCAGGACGGCGTCAAGCTCCACATCGCCGGCGAACTTCCGCTGGAGGTGGACGGTGCGCAGTTCGCGCGCTTCATGGAGTCCCTGAGTGATCCCGACCAGCCTCCGGCTCCGGTGGTGCTCGTGGCGTGTGACACGGCGAGCGTCCGCTCCACGGATGGTGGAAGCGTCGTGCGGGACGCGGCACGGGCGGTGCCCGGACGCCGTTGGTACGCCCCCGATGTCGCGGTCGGCCATGTGGGACCGCCGGCCGGAGCCGCCGCGGGCGGGGCAACCGGAGTGCTGGCCCTCCTCCAGGACCGGACGACCGGGCGCCAGGGCCGATGGCTGACCGCGAGCGAGCCCACCGAACTCGAAACCCTCCTCACGCGGGAGCAAGGACAGACCCACCAGGACACCGACGACGGAACGGAACTCCCGGACAGTCAAGGTCCGGGCCTGCTGCTGAACGCCGAGTCGGAGATCACGCAGCTGTCGGCCGAGCCGGTTGTGTCCCAGAGCACCGCGACCGCGT
>NZ_BMTF01000092.1 GCF_014649535.1 Streptomyces gelaticus | reverse complement strand
GACCTGGAGAAGATCCGCGGCCGGTGCCCGGCCGGGGTGAACAACACCCAGGTCGGCGCGTTCCTCGACAAGGCCCGCCATGCGTTCGGGGTGAACCCCATCGTCTACACGTCGAAGGACTTCGCCGACACGTGCCTGCGCGGCAACACCAGTGCCCTGGCCAACAGCCCGCTGTGGCAGCCCCGCTACGAGAGCGGAACGCGTGAGCCCGCTCCCGTCGGCGGCAGGTACTGGTCGATCTGGCAGTACACCGAGAACGGATCGCTACCCGGCCTGCGGGGCAAGGCCGACGTCAACGTCTACCGCGGCACGCTGACCCAGCTCCGCGCCCTCGCCCACCTCGCCCCCGGCCAGACCCCCACAGGCCCCGGCACGGGCGCCGGAACCGGTGCCGGTGCCGGTGCCGGTGCGGGGGCCGGTGCGGGGGCGTCTGCTCCGTCCACGGCTGTGTGGCCGCTGCTGAAGAACGGGGCGCGGGGCGTGAACGTCACCACCGCCCAGCACCTGCTCGCCGCGGCCGGCCGGTCCGTCACCGCCGACGGAATCTTCGGCCCGAACACCCGGAACGCGACCATCGCGTTCCAGCGGTCCCACGGCCTGGCCGCCGACGGCATCATCGGCCCGAACACCTGGAACAAGCTGACCCGGACCGTGCGCACCGGTTCCAACGGGTCGGCGGTCAAGGCCGCCCAGGCGCAGCTCGCCGGGTACGGCCACCGCATCGCGGTCGACGGTGCGTTCGGTCCGGCCACCCGGAACGCGGCCGTCGCATTCCAGCGGTCCCACGGCCTGGCCGCGGACGGGATCATCGGTCCGAAGACGTGGAACAAGCTGATCAACGGGACCAAGGCAAGCACCCCGACCACGCCTGCCCCGACCACGCCCGCTCCGGCGAGCGGGAAGCTGACCCAGCGCCAGGCCCTCGCGCAGCTCGCCGCGGCCGGTATCAAGGCCCCGGTCGG
>NZ_BMTF01000091.1 GCF_014649535.1 Streptomyces gelaticus | reverse complement strand
GTTCCTTCCTCGTTGGTCGTGCACGCTCTGCCGGGCCAGTCTGCTGCAGCCGAACGTCACGGGGAACGCCTGCATGATTCGGGTTCTCCGCAAATTGATAGGCCACCACCTATCAGCCTGCGCTCCGGTCCCGGAGCACGCGACGGGCGGCCTTCCGCAGTCCTCGCACATATGGCTGGTCCCGCATCAGCGGTAGCCACGCCAGCGCCATGGACCATGGGGGGAGGTCCTCGACATCGACGTAGGCCACCCGCGGCTGCGGGTAATGAAAACGCGCAGTTTCCGGGGGGAGCTGGATACCTTCCCGCATGGCGATCGACAGCAGCGAGCTCGCGTAGTCGACCATTGCATGATCGGTGTAGCGGGCCGGGCTACCGTCCGGCCGAGGATCACAGGCCCAAAAGTCCTGGTAAACCTTCGGTACCCGCGACGACCAACCCAAATGCGGTCGGTCCCGCAGATCGTCGATGCTGATCAGATCCCGCCGCGCCAGCGGGTCCGTTTCGCACATCACCGCGCACCGCGGACCGCTGGCCAGCGTCAGGTACTGGATGCTCCCCGGCACCGGGAGGAAGAGGAACACGGCGTCGGCCTGTCCTTCCAGGAGCACGGTGGCGGTGTCGAAGGCGGCTCGCCGAATCTGAATGTCGACCCCGGGCATCGTTTCCCGGAACGTGTCGATGACAGCAGGGATGGGCTCCATCAACACGATGTTCTCCAACGAGCCGATCACCAGGCGGCCGGACCCGGAGCGGGTACGTGCGGCTTCCCGTAGCCGGTCCGCTGCCCTCACTGCCTCCTCAACAGCCGGCAGCAGTTCTCTGCCTGCGTGGCTCAGGCAGACCCGGCGCGTGGTGCGGTCGATCAGCCAAACCCCCAGGTCCCGTTCCAGGGCGCGGATCTGCTGCGAGAGTGCGGGCTGGGTCATGAACAGCCGCGCGGCGGCGCGCCCGAAGTGCAGTTCCTCGGCCAGGACCAG
>NZ_BMTF01000090.1 GCF_014649535.1 Streptomyces gelaticus | reverse complement strand
GCCGAGCTGTTCTACGACGACGATGCCGACCTGTCCATCATCCAGGGCCGCAAGGTCGCGGTCATCGGCTACGGCAGCCAGGGCCACGCCCACGCGCTGTCGCTGCGTGACTCGGGTGTCGACGTCCGGGTCGGTCTGCACGAGGGTTCGAAGTCCAGGGTGAAGGCCGAGGAGCAGGGCCTGCGTGTGGTGACGCCGTCCGAGGCCGCGGCCGAGGCGGACGTCATCATGATCCTGGTCCCGGACCCGATCCAGGCCCAGGTCTACGAGGAGTCCGTCAAGGACAATCTGAAGGCCGGGGACGCGCTGTTCTTCGGTCATGGTCTGAACATCCGCTTCGGCTTCATCGAGCCGCCGGCCGACGTCGATGTCTGCATGGTCGCGCCGAAGGGCCCGGGGCACCTGGTGCGCCGTCAGTACGAGGAGGGCCGTGGTGTTCCGTGCATCGTGGCCGTCGAGCAGGACCCCTCGGGCAACGGTCTGGCGCTGGCCCTGTCGTACGCGAAGGCCATCGGCGGCACCCGTGCGGGCGTGATCAAGACGACGTTCACGGAGGAGACCGAGACCGACCTGTTCGGTGAGCAGGCCGTGCTGTGCGGTGGCACCGCGGCTCTGGTGAAGGCCGGTTTCGAGACGCTGACCGAGGCCGGCTACCAGCCGGAGATCGCGTACTTCGAGTGCTTGCACGAGCTGAAGCTCATCGTGGACCTCATGTACGAGGGCGGTCTGGAGAAGATGCGCTGGTCGATCTCGGAGACCGCCGAGTGGGGCGACTACGTCACCGGCCCGCGGATCATCACCGACGCCACCAAGGCCGAGATGAAGAAGGTCCTCGCACAGATCCAGGACGGCACCTTCGCCAAGAACTGGATGGCCGAGTACCACAGCGGTCTGCCCAAGTACAACGAGTACAAGAAGGCCGACAGCGACCACCTCCTGGAGACCACCGGCCGCGAGCTGCGCAAGCTCATGAGCTGGGTC
>NZ_BMTF01000089.1 GCF_014649535.1 Streptomyces gelaticus | reverse complement strand
GACCTGGAGAAGATCCGCGGCCGGTGCCCGGCCGGGGTGAACAACACCCAGGTCGGCGCGTTCCTCGACAAGGCCCGTCAGGCGTTCGGGGTGAACCCGATCGTCTACACGTCGAAGGACTTCGCCGACACGTGCCTGCGTGGCAACGTCAGTGCCCTGGCCAACAGTCCGCTGTGGCAGCCCCGCTACGAGAGCGGGACGCGTGAGCCCGCTCCCGTCGGCGGCAGGTACTGGTCGATCTGGCAGTACACCGAGAACGGATCGGTACCCGGCCTGCGGGGCAAGGCCGACGTCAACGTCTACCGCGGCACGCTGACCCAGCTCCGTGCGCTCGCCCACCTGGCTCCTGGCCAGACCCCCACAGCCCCCGGCCCCGGCACGGGTGCCGGAGCTGGCGCGGGCACCGGCGCCGGGACTGGCGCGGGGGCCGGCGCCGGTGCGGGTGCGGGGGCTGGTGCGTCTGCTCCGGCCGCGGCCGTGTGGCCGCTGCTGAAGAGCGGGGCGCGGGGCGTGAACGTCACCACCGCCCAGCACCTGCTCGCCGCGGCCGGCCAGTCCGTCACCGCCGACGGAATCTACGGCCCGAACACCCGGAACGCGACCATCGCGTTCCAGCGCTCCCACGGCCTGACCGCCGACGGCATCATCGGCCCGAACACCTGGAACAAGCTGACCCGGACCGTGCGCACCGGTTCCAGCGGGCCGGCGGTCAAGGCCGCCCAGGCGCAGCTCGCCGGGTACGGCCACCGCATCGCGGTCGATGGTGCGTTCGGTCCGGCCACCCGGAACGCGGCCGTCGCGTTCCAGCGTTCCCATGGCCTGGCCGCCGACGGCATCGTGGGCCCGAAGACGTGGAACAAGCTGGTCAACGGCGCGAAGTCCGCTCCGACCACGCCTGCTCCGACCCAGCCGGCTCCGGCGAGCGGGAAGCTGACCCAGCGCCAGGCCCTCGCGCAGCTCGCCGCGGCCGGTATCAAGGCCCCGGTCGG
>NZ_BMTF01000088.1 GCF_014649535.1 Streptomyces gelaticus | reverse complement strand
GCCACCGTCGTGGTGGTCTTGTCCCCGGTGTGCGTCAGGTCGTCGATGCCCGCGGAGGCGGACGTCATCACGGCTTCCGTACGCAATGGGTTGATCTCCGAGACGGCACCGACGAACGTGGTCTTACCCACGCCGAAGCCCCCTGCCACCACGATCTTCGCCGAGGTGGTGGCCCGGGCCGCACCGCCGCTAGAGCTTGCGAAGTCCACTGAGCACCCTTTCGAGCAGTGTCACATCCGGCGCGCCGCCGGTCTCTCCGTTGCCCGGCTGGTGGATGGCCACCATGCCGGCTTCCGCCAGGTCCGCGACCAGGATCCGGGCCACACCGAGCGGCATCGACAGCAGCGCCGAGACCTCGGCCACCGACTTGACCTCACGGCAGAGGTGGCAGATCCGCTGGTGCTCGGGGAGGAGTGTCCCCAGATGCGCCGGGTCGGCCGTGGTGGAGACCAGTGCCTCTATGGCGAGCTGGTAGCGCGGCCGGGTCCGGCCACCGGTCATGGCGTACGGGCGGACCAGTGGCTGGTCGCCTTCACCGTCGTACGACGCGTGGTGCAGTGCGCCGTACGGATCGGGTGAGGCGGGTGGCGGGGTCATGAATCCTCCGGGCGTGACAGCAGTGCGTCGGCTTGCCGTCTGAAGGGGCCGGTGGGGGGCTCTGGGCGGCCGGACGGGCGAGGGTCGGGGGCGTTGGCTGGGGCGAACGAGTCTGTCATCGATCCATGGCCGCCTAGTGGAGCAGGCTGCCCTGGAGCTCGGCACGGAGGTCGGGGGTGAGGACGGTGCCCGCACGGTCGACCAGCAGAGCCATCTCGTACCCCACCAGGCCGATGTCGGCGTCCGGGTGGGCGAGCACGGCCAGCGAGGAGCCGTCCGAGATGGACATCAGGAAGAGGAACCCGCGTTCCATCTCCACCACGGTCTGGCTGACGGCGCCGCCCTCGAAGATCCGGGAGGCGCCCGCGGTCAGCGAGGTCAGCCCGGAGGCGACGGCGGCCAGCTGGTCGGC
>NZ_BMTF01000087.1 GCF_014649535.1 Streptomyces gelaticus | reverse complement strand
TCCGGACAGCGGTCCATGACCCGGCGCACCGCCTCCGGCGGGACCACATCACCCCCGGCCCACACCTCACGCACCCCCGCGAACGCCTCCGGAACCTCCTCCGCCATCACCCGGAACAGACCCGCCGTCAGCCACAACGAGGTGATTCCGTGTTCGGCGATCAACTCCTCGTACGCCGCTGCGTCGAGATGCCCTGCGGGGGCTACGACGAGGGTGCCGCCGTTGAGCCAGGGCACCCACATCTCGTACGTCGACGCATCGAACGCCATCGCGGAGTGGAAGAGCACCCGGGTGTGACTGCCGTTCGCGTACATCGTCTGAGCCGCCAGATCCGCGACATTGCGATGCGTCACCGCAACACCCTTCGGCACCCCCGTCGAACCCGACGTGAACATCGCATACACCGGCTGATCCGCATGCACCCACACCCCAGGATCCGAGAAATCAGCAGGCGCACCCTCGCCCTCCGCCACCGGACCCAGCACCCGCACACCCGCCGGCAACACCAACGAACCCGGATCCCGGTCCGTCACCAGATGCGTGACCCCCGACTCACCCACGATCAACTCGACACGCTCCGCCGGATAACGGGTGTCCAACGGCACATACACCGCACCCGCCTTCACCACACCCAACGTCGAAACCACCGCACCCACCGAACGATCCTGGAACAACGCCACCCGATCCCCCGGCCGCACCCCCTCACCCATCAACCGACGCGCCACCCCATTGGCCAGCCCGTCAAGCTCACGGTAAGAGAGCTCACACCCCTCCCCCACCACCGCAACCGCATCCGGCGTCCGCACCACCTGCGCCCCGAACAACTGCGCAAGACCCACATCCGGACCACCCGTCACCGCACCGGACCACTCCCCCAACAACAACCCACGCTCACCCTCCGACAACAACTCCAACTCACCCACCGGCACATCCGGAGCCGACACCGCAGCACCCAGCAACCGCACCAGACGCTCACCCGCCAACTCCACCGAACGCGCATCGAACAGATCCGTCGCATACTCGATCGTGATGTCCACACCACCCGGCCCACCATCCACCGAACGACGCTCGGCGAAG
>NZ_BMTF01000086.1 GCF_014649535.1 Streptomyces gelaticus | reverse complement strand
GTTGTGGTGCGGGGTCGAGGCCGCTCAGCAGTGTGCCGTTGTTCGGTAGCAGTGTTGTGTCGGTACCGGACCTGCCGCTGCCCCATCGTACTGAGCCCTTGATCGTCCTGACGGTGTCGCCGAGGCGGTTGGCCAGGGTTTTGCGTCGGGCGGGTGCGGACGTGCTCTGGGGGGTTTCCTGGTTCTCGCTCTCGTCGGTGAGCCAGTCCAGGCGGGTCCAGTCGGTCCATTCGGCTGTGCGGACACGGAATTCGGGGGGTGGTCCGAACCTGATGTTGGGGGTCTGTGTGGTGTCGAGGGACTTGATGTGTTCGTTGAACTGTCGCAGGAGGAATATCGGGCCGGTGCTGGCGCCGACGTTCTTCGATTTTATGGCGAGTTCGAGGACGCCTCTGGCGTAGGCGTCCTTGTTGTTGATGTCCGGCAGGTTGTCCAGAACCTGCTTCATGAAGCGGCTTCGGGGGTGGGTGACGATGAACTGGTTTCCGAAGCGCCCTTCCTGGTAGGCGACTTCGGCGGCCTGGTGGATGTGGTCCGCGGTCACGGGTGCGTTCTCGTCGAGTCCGAGCAGTCTTCGTACGCTGTTGGGGTCGCGGAGCATGGGGCCGAACATCGGCAGGGTGTCGTCGCCCTTGGGCATGGTGACGCCTTCGGGGCGCAGTACCACTTCTCCGGGGCCCAGGTCGACATCGAGGTATACGCCGCCGTGTTTGTGGAGGAGGGCGTACCTGGCGATGTCGGAGGCCATCGCGAAGCTGTTCTCCTTGCGCGCGGCGTCGTAGAGCTTGGACACCTTGGAGGGCAGTTTCTCCCTGCCGGTGGTCTTGTCCTTTTTGAACAGGTCCTCGACCCGGCCTTGTTGAACGGTGCCGGATTCCGCGAGGGCCTTGAGGAACTCCTTGTTGTTGCGCTGGCCGCCTTCGTCCGTCCAGATCGTCAGCTTCCACTGTGCTTCTTCTGCCTTGGCCGCCCATGTCCGGAGGTTGGCGCGGGCACCGTCCGTCAGTTCGCCACCGAGCCAGACGAAGTTGAGTTCCCTGGGGACCATGGCCGAGGGACCGGGACCGGTGCCCAGGTAGTGGACCGGACCGGCGGGGGGCGCATCGCCGGCCGACGCGGTCGCGGTGCTCTGGGACACAACCGGCTCGGCCGACAGCTGCGTGATCTCCGACTCGGCGTTCAGCAGCAGG
>NZ_BMTF01000085.1 GCF_014649535.1 Streptomyces gelaticus | reverse complement strand
GGGGGTGGTGTCACCGGGCCCGGAAGGTGCCGTCGGAGACGCTGATCAGAGGTCCGGCCACCGCCCGGCCCGGCGCAACGCCGGACAGCTCGCGGGCGGCAGGTCTGCATAACGTGGATGCGCGCGTACGACACCAGCTCCGAGGCCGGCACGTTCAACAACCCTGGAAGGGCGCAATGTTCGACACCGAAGACGTGGGTGTGTTCCTCGGCCTGGACGTCGGCAAGACAGCCCACCACGGCCACGGGCTGACTCCGGCCGGGAAGAAGGTCTTCGACAAGTCCCTGCCCAACAGCGAGCCGAGGCTGCGGGCTGTGTTCGACAAGCTGTCCGCGAAGTTCGGCACGGTGCTGGTCATCGTGGATCAGCCGGCCTCCATCGGCGCACTTCCGCTGACCGTGGCCCGGGATGCGGGCTGCAAGGTCGCATACCTGCCAGGCCTGGCCATGCGGCGGATCGCTGACCTCTACCCGGGCGAGGCCAAGACGGACGCGAAGGACGCGGCCGTGATCGCGGACGCCGCCCGCACCATGCCGCACACCCTGCGCTCCCTGGAACTGACCGACGAGATCACCGCCGAACTCACCGTCCTCGTCGGGTTCGACCAGGACCTCGCGTCCGAGGCCACCCGCACAAGCAACCGGATACGCGGCCTGCTCACCCAGTTCCACCCCTCGCTGGAGCGCGTCCTCGGACCACGCCTCGACCACCAGGCCGTGACCTGGCTCCTGGAGCGCCACGGCTCCCCGGCCGCCCTGCGCAAAGCCGGCCGCCGCAGACTCATCGAGCTCATCCGGCCCAAGGCCCCACGCATGGCCACCCGGCTCATCGACGACGTCTTCGACGCACTCGACGAACAAACCGTCGTCGTGCCCGGCACCGGCACCCTCGACATTGTCGTGCCCTCCCTGGCCGCCTCGCTCGCCGCCGTCCACACTCAGCGCCGGGCTCTGGAAGCCCAGATCAACGCCCTGCTGGAGGCACACCCTCTTTCCCCGGTCCTGACCTCGATGCCCGGCGTCGGTGTCAGGACCGCCGCAGTGCTGCTGGTCACCGTCGGCGACGGCACCGGCTTCCCCACCGCCGCCCACCTCGCCTCCTACGCCGGCCTCGCCCCCACCACCCGGCAGTCCGGCACCTCGATCCACGGCGAACACGCACCCCGAGGCGGAAACCGGCAGCTCAAACGCGCCATGTTCCTCTCCGCCTTCGCCTGCATGAACGCCGATCC
>NZ_BMTF01000084.1 GCF_014649535.1 Streptomyces gelaticus | reverse complement strand
GCGAAGGCCCCCGCGAAGGGCAGGGCGGCCGAGACCCAGCAGCTGTCCACCGCGAAGGCGGGGGCGGCGGCCTCCGGGGCGCAGGCCATGAACGCGCTGACCGCGACCCGGGCCTCTGCCGGGAAGCAGGTCGACGGGGGCAAGGGCGAGACGAAGTCGAAGGACGAGAAGAAGCGCGCCGAGGTCACCGCGAAGCTCCAGAAGGTCTACGACGGCACGAAGAAGGACGTCGAGACCACGCTCTCCGACCTCGACAAGAAGGTCGACACCGCGTTCACCTCGGGGGAGAAGGCGGCCCGGGACGCGTTCACCGCCGACCACAAGCGCCGCATGAAGAAGTACAAGGACAAACGCTACTCAGGCATGTTCGGCCCCGCGAAGTGGGCCAAGGACAAGCTGATGGGCATGCCGGAAGAGGCCAACGACCTCTTCCAGGAAGCCCGCAAGCTCTACGTCGCGCAGATGCAGACCGTCATCTCGTCCGTCGCCGACATCATCGGCACCGAGCTCGGCAAGGCCAAGGCCCGCATCGCCAAGGGTAGGGCGGAGCTCAAGGCGGAGGTCGACAAACTCCCCGCAGACCTGCGCGAGTTCGGCCAGGAGGCCGCCACCGACTTCGCGGGGAAGTTCGACGACCTCGAAGCCACGGTCAACGAGAAGTCCGAGCAGCTGGTCCAGGACCTCGCGCAGAAGTACACCGCCGCCCTGAACAAGGTCGACGAGGAGATCAAGAAGCTCCAGGAAGCCAACAAGGGCCTGGTCGACAAGGCGAAGGACGCGATCGTCGGCGTCATCAAGACGATCAACGAACTGAAGAACCTCCTCCTCGGCATCCTCGCCAAGGCCGCCTCCGCGATCATGAAGATCATCAAGGACCCCATCGGGTTCCTCGGCAACCTCGTGCGCGCCGTCGGCGCCGGCCTTCAGCTCTTCATCACCAACATCGCCACCCACCTCAAGACCGGCCTCGTGTCCTGGCTGCTCGGCACCGCGGTCAAGGCCGGTCTCGAACTCCCGCAGAAGTTCGACCTCAAGGGCATCATCCAGCTCATCGCCTCCCTCCTCGGCCTGACCTGGGACAACATCCGCGCCCGCATCACCCGCAAGGGCATCCCCGACCAGGCCCTCACCGCCGTCGAAACGTCCGTCCCCGTCGCGAAGAAACTCGCCACCGAGGGCCCCGCGGGCGCCGTCAAGGAAATCGAGGCCGAGGCCGGCGACCTCAAGGCCACCATCCT
>NZ_BMTF01000083.1 GCF_014649535.1 Streptomyces gelaticus | reverse complement strand
GGGGAGTGTCTAATCAACGGCGGATCTGCTGATCAAGGAGAGACGCCAAGTGAGCGAAACGACGATCGGGCACGAGTCCGTCGAGGAGCCGGCCGGTGGTGCGATGCCGTCGGCCGCCTCGGACGAACAGCTCGTCGCGATGCTGGTCGACCGGGCCCGCAGCGAGGGCCTGCAACTGACCGGCGAGGGTGGGCTGTTGCAGCAGCTGACCAAGCGAGTGCTGGAGTCCGCCCTGGAGGGCGAGATCACCGACCATGTCGGCTACGAGAAGCACGATCCGGCCGGGAAGAACAACGGCAACAGCCGCAACGGCACTCGTGCGAAAACCGTGCTGACCGATGTCGGCCCGGTCGAGGTCAGAGTGCCCCGGGACACCGCGGGCAGCTTTGAACCGCAGATCGTCAAGAAGCGGCAGCGCCGCCTTTCTGGCGTGGACGAAATGGTGCTCTCCCTGTCCGCGAAGGGCCTCACCCACGGGGAGATCTCCGCGCACCTGGCCGAGGTCTACGGGGCGGAGGTGTCCAAGCAGACGATCTCCACGATCACCGACAAGGTGATGGAGGGAATGGCCGAATGGCAGAACCGGCCGCTCGACCGTGTCTATCCGGTTCTGTTCGTGGACGCCATCAACGTCAAGATCAGGGACGGGCAGGTCGCGAACCGGCCGGTCTACGTCGTAATGGCTGTGACCACGGAAGGCACCCGGGACATCCTGGGGATCTGGGCCGGCGACGGCGGTGAGGGCGCGAAGTACTGGCTGCACGTGTTCACCGAGCTGAAGAACCGCGGCCTGGACGATGTGCTCATGCTCGTCTGCGATGGCCTCAAGGGCCTGCCCGAGGCGGTGGAGACCGTCTGGCCTCGCACGATTGTTCAGACCTGCGTAGTTCACCTCCTGCGCAACAGCTTCCGTTACGCAGCCCGTCAGGACTGGGACAAGGTCGCCAAAGCCCTCAAGCCTGTCTACACCGCACCCAGCGAAGACGCGGCGACGGAGCGGTTCGGGGAGTTCCAGGAAGCCTGGGGCCGGAAGTATCCGGCGATCACCAAACTGTGGGAGAACGCCTGGGCCGAGTTCGTGCCCTTCCTCTCCTTCGACGTCGAGATCCGGAAGGTCATCTGCTCGACGAACGCGATCGAGTCGGTGAACGCCCGCATACGCAAGGCCGTCCGGGCCCGCGGGCACTTCCCCAACGAGGCCGCCGCCCTCAAGTGCATCTACATGGCACTGATGAGCCTCGACCCGACCGGCAAGGGCCGCAAGCGATGGACCATGCGCTGGAAGGCGCCTCTCAACGCATTCCAGATCGCCTTCGAGGGCCGGCTCACCCCGGCCAACAACTGAACCTCAACAACCAAGATCAGCCGTTAAATTGACACACCC
>NZ_BMTF01000082.1 GCF_014649535.1 Streptomyces gelaticus | reverse complement strand
CCCGCCGTCCTCACCGACCGCGGACTCGACGCCGCACTCTCCGCCATCGCCTCCCGCTGCACCGTCCCCGTCACGGTGAGCGTGGATCTGCCGGCCCGCCCGGCGGAGGCGATCGAGGGGATCGCCTACTTCACCGTCTCCGAGCTGCTGCAGAACGTGAGCAAGCACAGCGCTGCGCGGTCGGCCTCCGTCGAGGTGTGGCGCGCCGGGGACCGGCTGCTGCTCCAGGTCGTCGACGACGGACGGGGCGGGGCCCGGATGGACGGCGGTACGGGAATGGCGGGGCTGGCAGAGCGGCTGGGCGCCGTCGACGGGCTCTTCGTCCTCGACTCACCGGTCGGCGGCCCCACGACCGTCACCGCGGAACTGCCCTGGCGGGACCGTGGGCAGCACAAGGGCAAGAAATTGAAGGGCGCGGCGAGAGCCTAGGCCCGCCCGGACCGACCCGGATCCGACGCCCCTCCAGTTCCGACGCCCTTCCATGGTGGGGAAAACCCCCGGCCGAAGAGGGATATCCCCCTCATGGTGGGCCGGCCCGCGAGACAGCACCCTTGTCATGACGGCACCAGACCGCTGATGACGATGAGAAGAAACGGACAGCACCCATGGCCACGGCATACGGACCGGACACTCGGGATCACCAGCGGTCCGGGGGCGGCTTCGGGGACCATCCCCCGGTGAAGCACTTCTTCCCCGCCGCGCTGCGCGCGCCCGTAGCGGGCAGGACCTGGCGCGAATTCGCGTATCTGCTGCTGAGCCTGCCGATCGGCATCGTCCTGTTCACCTTCTCGATCTGCCTGACGACGCTGGGCGTCGGCATGCTGATCACCTTCCTCGGGGTGCCGATCCTGGCCGGCACGCTGGCCATGTGCCGTGGCTTCGGCGCGATGGAACGGGCACGGGCGCGCGGGCTGCTGAAGCTGGACGTGGCGGCCCCGGCACCGGCCCGCGGCAGGACCGGCGGCCTGATGTCCTGGATGGGGGCGATGCTCAAGAGCGGGGCGTCCTGGCGGCATCTGCTCTACACCCTGCTGCACATGCCGTGGACGCTCTTCACCTTCCCCGTCGCGCTGACGTTCTGGTCGGTCGGGTGGACCGCGTTCACCTACCCGCTGTGGCGCTGGGTCTTCCCGGCGTACACGGGTCGGGGCGGTATTCAGCTGTACAGCGACCGGGCCCACGAGATCCGCCTCGACTCCTTCGCCGAAGTGGCTCTGACCAGTGCGTTCGGCCTGGTGGTCGTTCTCGTCACGCCGTGGGTCATCCGTGGTCTGGTGAACGTGGACCGGGTCATGGTGGCCGGGCTGCTCGGGCCGTCCCGGCTGGCGACCCGCGTCTCGGAGCTGGAGTCGGACCGCGGGGTGGTCGTCGACACGGCCGCCGCCGACCTGCGCCGCATCGAACGCGATCTGCACGACGGCGCCCAGGCCCGCCT
>NZ_BMTF01000081.1 GCF_014649535.1 Streptomyces gelaticus | reverse complement strand
TACTCCAGTCTGGTTTCGCGATGCTGGGAGACCCGGCTGGGAACGCGTACGGCCACCGCGTGATCATCGGGGGTTGTGTGGACTCCTGAAGATCGTGCGGTGGCCGCAGGCCATAGCGTAGACCCTGCCCGCTGGCGGGCGATGTTCGACCAGGCCATGGCCCGGATCGCGGGACGATTCGGCCGAGTTGAGCCGCGGACCGCCGCCCGTGCCTATCTGCTCGGGCTGCTGTCGAACGTCGAGCGCAAGAACTGCTGGCAGCTGGCTGAGCAGGCCGGTCACGCCCGACCTGGTCCGATGCAGCGCCTGCTGCGCTACGCCCGCTGGGACGCCGACGCTGTCCGTGACGACCTGCGCGCCTACGCCGCCGACCACCTCGGCACCGACGACGCGGTGCTGATCGTGGACGAGACGGGCTTTCTGAAGAAGGGCCGAGCCTCGGCGGGCGTGCAACGGCAGTACACCGGCACCGCAGGACGCATCGAGAACTCCCAGGTCGGCGTGTTCCTCGCTTACGCCACCAGCCGGGGAAGGGCCCTGATCGACCGTCGGCTCTACCTGCCCGAGCACTCCTGGTGCACCGATCCCGACCGCCGTCAAGCGGCCGGGATACCCGAGTACGTGCAGTTCGCGACCAAGCCCCGCTTGGCCGGGGAGATGATCACCGCCGCGCTGGACGCGGGACTCACCGTCTCCTGGGTGACCGGCGACGAAGCCTACGGCCAGGACCCGCACCTGCGAGCCCGCCTCGAAGACCGCGGTATCGGCTACGTGATGGCCGTCGCCTGCTCGACGCGGGTGCGGATCAACCACGGCCGCACCCCTGTCCGTGCGGACACCGTGGCGGGCAGCCTGCCCGCCACCGCCTGGCACCGCCAGAGCGCCGGGATGGGCGCGAAGGGCCCCCGCTACTACGACTGGGCCTGGATCCACATCGGCAGCGACAGCCATCGCCACCTGCTCATCCGTCGCAACCGGACCACCGGTGAACTCGCCTTCTACCTGTGCTGGTCACCCACCGAGGTACCCCTCGCGGAACTCGTCCGCGTCGCCGGCGTCCGCTGGAGCGTCGAGGAACGCTTCCAGGCCGCCAAGGGCCAGGTCGGACTCGACCACTACCAGGTCAGGCACTGGACCTCATTGCACCGCCACATCACGCTCGCCATGCTCGCCCTGGCCTTCCTGAGCGCCGTCGCCGCCAGCGCGGCCCCGGACCGGCCCGCCGATCCGCACCACCCCACCCGCAGCCGCGAACCGATCACGCTGACCGTCCCGGAGATCCGCCACCTACTCGCCGCCTTCCATTCACCGGTCGTGTCCGCGGCCAGGCTGCTGCACTGGTCCAACTGGCGCCGAAAGCACCAGGCCACAGCCCGTCGCAGCCACTACCGACGACGATCCGCCGATGAACCCACGGGATAGATCACGAAACCGTACTGGAGTA
>NZ_BMTF01000080.1 GCF_014649535.1 Streptomyces gelaticus | reverse complement strand
TGGCCTTCCTCGGACTCGCCGCCACACTCTGCTGCTACAAACGACTCGTCCAACTCACCACATAGGACACGGTCTTAAAGAGAGAACCCATCTTCTGACGCTGCCGTCAAATATGATCTAAAGATCGCCCAGAATGGAAACGGCTGCGCGAATCAAATCGTCGAGACGACTGAACTCTCTCTTCTCTTCAGGATCCAACGAGGACCAGATTACGTACCCCTCGCCCGCACTTGGCTTAATCAGGATCTCCTCCGATCTACTGTCGTAGCAGTCCTTTGTCATCCTCAAGGTCCAATGGGAGAAAAATGGGAACATCTCGCGCAGATTCGGGTCCGCGTGCAGCGCCAGCAGCAGTTCCCGGTACACAAGGAAATTTTCATCGCCGATGACAATATCCCATTGTGTTTCGACAGGGTTTCCGTCCTCGTATGCCTGGCTCAGACTGTCGAATTCCATGAAGGGAAACCGCTTGCTGAGCTCCTGCAGCCTGGCGCCCTGCCTCCAGAAGGCCATAACTTCGACCACTTCGGCAAGATCGGCGGTGCTTCCGCTCGCCCAGACGTACCCCCAGTTGCTGTCCAACGTGACGGCGAACCTGCGTGCGCCATGCCCGAGGTTGACCCGCATCGCTCCACGTGGCGAAGCGAAGTCCGCGGCGCTCCACGCCTGCGTATTCGATTCGGGGCGCTCCGCAGTGACACCGATATCGACTCGGTGTTCGCGGGCGACGGAAACGATAGTCGCCCAGAGTCCCCCTCGCTCAACGAGATCCTCATAGTAGCGAAAACGAGGGTCTTCGGAGTATCCGGTTGATCCAGTAGTTCCGGATGAATTCATGGAAAAACTCCTCAGCACTGACAGGCCGGTGGGGTGAGTCTAAGGGCTGTTCCGCTATTCGATGGTGCCACCACAAGCGGTGACCGAAAGGGGCAGCATGGCCTTATTCGTGGGAATTTGCCATGCGGACGCAGAATTCTCGTTCGGGGGCAAATAGGATGTCGCGCGCTCGCTGTCAGAGTTACCGGACAGTCCTTATGGGGCCCATTCGAAGGTCCAAGCGGTGTACCACTTGCCCTCTCGCCACTTCGGCTCAGGATAGTTGCTGATCGGGCCATTCCGATCATAAAATTTGATCTTGTCCCAAGATTTCCGTCCACCGATCACGGATCTCGCGATCCAGGCCATCTCCTGCTGGGTCGCATGAACACCCGCACCACCTGCGAGTCCTCGTGTTGCCATACCTTCGAAGCCGCCTGTGAATTGCTCCAGGTACACGTGAATTACCGTGTCGGGGTTATCGATGGCACCCCTCACATGCGTGCTCCAGGTGTTGATGTACTTGGGGTCCATGTAATGCGTGAAGCCGTTTTGAGGTTGTCCCAGACGAGGACGATCGGGCCGCCGAGCTGCTGGTGGGCGGCGATCAACAGGTCCCGGTAGTCGCG
>NZ_BMTF01000079.1 GCF_014649535.1 Streptomyces gelaticus | reverse complement strand
TTCAGTGATCTTCTAGTAGTACTTCGTTAGGTTGGCTGGCTTGGGTGGTGTTCTGGCGGGGCTGGAGTGGGTATGTCGCGGTGGCAGGTGGGGCATGTGCCGGTCCATGCGCGTATGTGGTCCTGGAGCGTGTCGAGGACCTGGTAGAAGGTCAGGCCGGCGCTTGGGCTTTTGGGTCGAGGCGTCGGAGGGTGAGGAAGGCGTGAGCTGCGGTGACCAGGGCGGCGTGGTGGTGCCAGCCACGCCAGGTACGGCCTTCGAAGTGGTCCAGGCCCAGGCCGTGTTTCATCTCGCGGTAGTCGTGCTCGATCCGCCAGCGCATCTTTGCCAGCCGGACCAGGTATCGCAGCGGGGTGTCGGCGGGCAGGCTGGTCAGCCAGTACTCAGTGGGCGTCTTCTGGCCGGTGGGCCATTCGCTGAGCAGGGCCAGGGCCGGCAGAACCCCGCCCCAGGCGGAAGAGCCTCCCGCCTGGGCCATCGCATGAGTGCGGGCTGCGACACCGGCCGGACGCACATTCTGCACCCGGAATCTCGAGCGCATCGGACCTTGGGAACCTTTGCGCCAGGTCGCCTGCCGATAGGCCTTGCGACCGGATTCGGCAGCCAGGCCTTTCAGCGAGAGCGCCTTGGTGCGGTAGCGGGCGGCGGGCTTGCGTCCGTTCCCGCTCCAGGCGGGCGCGGTGGGCACAGCGTCGTACGGGTGGGCGGATTCATCCGCCCGCACCGCGACGACGAAGTCCAGGCCACGGTCGGTCAGAGCCTGCCGGAATGCGTTGTTCTGTCCGTACCCGGCATCCGCGACAATCACCTGCGGCGCAAGGCCCCAGGAGACCGCCTCGTCGATCAGGTCCAGGGCCAGCCGCCACTTCTCCCGGTGCCCCACTTCCTCAGGGATGCCGGCCCTGGACCGACGCGCGGTGTCGTCCTGCCACTGCTGCGGCACGAAAAGCCGCCACGAGATCGGCACGGAGGCGGTGTCGGACGCGGCATGCAGACTCACCGCAACCTGGCAGTTGGACTGCTTGCCCAGCGCCCCGCACCACTGCCGGGCCACCCCCACCGACATCTTCCCGTCCTTGGGGAACGACACGTCGTCGATCACCCACACCTCAGGATCGACTACCGGGACCGTCTTGACGGCCACCGCCCGCAACACCGCGGCGTGGTCCCACGGCGACTGGTTCACGAACTGCTGCAAGGCTTGCATGTCACCGTCCGGCAACCGCGCGGCCATCGGCTGGATCGACTTCCTCCGGCCGTCCAGCATCAACCCACGCAGATAGCAGTCACCCTTCGCCCGCTGATCCCGACGCGGCACGGACGCGAACACCTCAGCCACGAACGCGGCCAGCTCGCCCCGGAGTTGCTCGATCTCCCCCAAGTCCACACGAGCAGCATGTCTGACCCAAAATCCAAGATCAAATCAACCTAACGAAGTACTACTAGG
>NZ_BMTF01000078.1 GCF_014649535.1 Streptomyces gelaticus | reverse complement strand
TGGGATCTGAAGCCGCAGGGTATTCAGGGTGTGCTGAAGACGACGGGTGAGGTCGCGTCGAAGATTGAGACGTATGCGACGTCGTACGGGGATCATCTGTCGTCGGCGGCGGCGAGTGCGGGCACGATCACCGCGGAGGGCGGTGGTGGTGGCGGTGGTGGCGGTAAGGACGGTGAGGGGGCCGTGGGTGGTCTGGTCGCGTTGGCGTTGTCGCAGTTCGCCGAGCACACCACTCCTGATCTGAAGTTCATCGCGGCGCGGGCGGGGAAGTCCCTGACGGGTGCGGTGGACGCGACGACTGCGTATCTGAACGGTGATCTGGACATGGCGGCCGAGGCGCAGCGCAAGGCGTTGGGTGCGGTGGATCTGGATCCGAAGAAGCCTGGGGTGCAGTCGCGGTGATCAAGCCCGAGGCGATTCCGCAGTACACGGGTGATCTGGGTCAGCTGGAGAAGGATCATGCCGGTCTGACGAAGGATGCCGGTCATATCCGGGACACCGGTTCGTCGGTGCATACCCATTTCCAGGCGTTGTCCGCGTATTACCAGGCGCCCGAGGCGGAGCAGTTGTTCGCGTCGACGAAGCCGGTGAAGGACCGGGCGGACGGTTTCGCGGACGATCTGGAGAAGGTTGCTTCGTCGTTGTCGGACTACGCGGCGGAGATCCGTCCGCTGGTCACGAAGCTCGCGCAGCTGAAGACGGACGCGACGAAGTTCGTGAACGACAACAAGGACGACGACGAGTGGGAGTACGACGGGGACAAGGTCGAGGAGCACAACCAGCTCCGCGATGACATCACCCAGACCGTCGCCGCGTTCTGGGCCGCCGAGCGGACCTGTCACAACAAGATCACCGCCCTGTTCGGCGGGACGCAGATGGTCGCCGGTGACGGGTCCGAGCGCAAGGACCAGTACGGGTTCAACGCCGACGACCTGAAGAACGCGAAACTCCCCTGGGGCGATCCGGTCGAGGAGAAGCACCACTGGTACGAGGTCGGGCACTGGGTCAAGTCGTTCGTCTGGGACGGGCTGATCGTCGACGGGATCTGGGGCACGATCAAGGGCCTGGGCACCCTCGTCGGGTTCGGTGGCTGGGACGCGATGGGGCAGGCCTGGAAGGGCCTGGCCCAGCTCGCGACCGGACTCGCGATCACCGCGATCCCCGGCGCCGGCACCCTGTTCTGGGCCCTGCCCGACGACAAACTCCCCTCCTGGCTGCGTGACTCACGCACCGCGATGAAGGAGACCGGCAAGGCCCTGGTCGCCTGGGACGAATGGGGCAAGAACCCCGGCCGGGCCGCCGGAGCGGTCACGTTCAACGTCCTGACGACCGTGTTCACCGGAGGCGCCGGAGGCGCAGCCGCCGGGGCCGGGAAGGCCGGAGCCGTCGCGAAGGCCCTGTCCGTCGCGGGCAAGGCCGGCAAGGTCATCGACCCCATGACCTACATCGCCAAGGGCGCAGGCACCGGACTCTCCAAGATCGGTGACATCACCAAGGGCCTCAAGGGCATCAGCAACATCGAGATCCCCAAACTCCCCGACG
>NZ_BMTF01000077.1 GCF_014649535.1 Streptomyces gelaticus | reverse complement strand
CGTCCCGCCGCCCTGCGGGCGCACCTTCGACGGCGGGATCAACGGCTTCGCGATCTCCCACAGTCCATCCGGAACAATCCAACTCCACGTATCCCGCCCCATGAACAGCCCAACGAGCGATCACCACATAGGACACGGTCTTAAGTTTATCGACGGCACCTTTGCGATGATGGCCGAGATGCGTAAACGTTGGCAGTTGCCGTCGACGGTGATGGCATAGCAGAGTGGTGCGTCTTTCTGTTGGACTCGCGGCCCTGTATGAATGTGATTCATATACTGGGGGCCTGTGGAGTGGAGATAGTGCGTGGCATGGGGATTTGGGAATGAGAAGTGGGCGGGCTGTCATGATGGGCGCAACTGTGATTGCTGTGGGAGGGGCTGGCGTGATTGCGACGAATGTCGTTCCCTTTCATTCGTCAGTGGTTGATTCCGCGCGCTCGCTGGCTTCCCTGCGTGGTGTGATTCCTGCTGCTTGTGTGCGAGTCATTGCCCTGGACCTGTCTGGGCAGGAGTCCCGGGCTTCGAAGAATGCCGTGACGCGGTTGCAGCGGTCGGTTGTGGCGGCTGACAGGGACGGTGTTGACGCCTGGATGGCGTTGGGGAGCCGTATCTTCGCGGAAGGCTTGCAAGGGCCTCGTCAGCTACGGGAGATGCCGTCCTTCGCTGGGGACCTGCTTGACCCTGAGGCTGATCCCTTGGATTGGACACCCTGACAATGGATCTTGATGGTCCAGGAAGGGATGTCCAGGTGGGACGCCAGTCTCCGTACCCGGAGGAGTTCCGGAGGGACGCCGTCGCGCTGTATCGCGCGGGAGGCGGCAAGCGCACGTACGCGGCCGTGGCCGCCGAGCTCGGGATCACCGGGGAGACACTGCGCACGTGGGTCCGCAAGGACACTGATGCGAACGTGTCGACCGTCCGGGGCGGGAGCGGCCCGTAGAGTCAGGCCGGCGAGCTGGCCCGGCTGCGGGCCGAGAACGCCAGGCTGCTGAAGGCCGAGAGGGAGTGGCAGCTGGAGCGCGAGATCCTGCGCCGGGCGGCCGCCTATTTCGCCAGGGATTGTGTCCTGAATACGAAAGAGAGTTGGTTGTAGGACAGCTTTCAAGAGTGATGCTGTGCGGAAGATGAAGGTTTTGTGGCCCTTCGGAGCCGCCCTGCGGGGGGAGGCTTCAAACCGCCTCATGCTGCGTTACTGAGGTTGAACTCGTGATGTCGCCGGGTTGCTCAGGTCGGCCTGATGGTCAGGCCGGTCTCGGCGAGGCAGCCGTCTATGAGGTCGCTGCGGTACTGGATGTGCCGTAGGCCTCGTCGGATGCGCTGGACGAGGTGTTCGGGGGTGGTGAAGGCGACGTTGGAGAGCCATCCGCGCCGTAGCAGGGACCAGATCCCTTCGACGGGGTTGAGGTCCGGTGCGTAGGGCGGCAGGTAGTAGATGGTCAGCCACTCGCGGGCTGCCGCCCACTGCCGCAGGTCGGCGGCTTTGTGGACGTTGAGGTTGTCCCAGACGAGGACGATCGGGCCGCCGAGCTGCTGGTGGGCGGCGATCAACAGGTCCCGGTAGTCGCG
>NZ_BMTF01000076.1 GCF_014649535.1 Streptomyces gelaticus | reverse complement strand
GCCGCATGACCCCACCACACCCAAACCACCCCAAACCCAACAGGGGCGCCTTGACGAAAGACATAGAGGCACCCCCCCGCTACGCGCAGGGCATGATGGGGTGGCGACGCTGGTTCTCACGCTGCGCAGGCGGTGACCCGGGCCGGGGCGGCCCGGGGTTCACACCGAGGCGCGCCTGAAGCGCCTGGCGGGCGGCACCCCACACAGGGTGCCGCCCACCAGGCGTAGGTGGCGCAGGTGCCAGCTGACCTGGAGGGTCAGGTTCTTCGGCCAGTCGGCCCGGTCGAGGCGGTAGAACAGGTCCTTGAGATCGGCGGGCGTGATCTTGATGTAGCCCCAGGACTTGTAGTCGATGTCGCCGTCCCACCGGTAGTAGTCGTCGTCCATGAGCGGGACGGCGGGGCCGCACTCGCGGTCGTCCGCTCGTCGAAGGGGCTGAGTCGGTCGGCCGGGGCGCTGGGCCGGAGGTGTTACGCGCGACCGCTGGTGGCGTGACGGTGCGACAGGTGATGGGCACTCACCCTCGCGCCTCCTGGCTTTATTGCCATCTTATGTTCACATGGGTCCGCACGTAGTGAACCTTGCGTGATGATTCGTCGCTTTGTGTTCGCTGCGGTTCTGCGGTCTCCCGCTCCAGCGGACTCGGTGCTCAGGCGGGCGTTCGTCACCTGATGTGCAGCGGCTGCAGGTCGGCAGACGCAATTCACCCCGAAACAGGAAGGACCACCTTCAATGGCTGTGGCTGCCGCTCCATCTGCCTTCTCGGAAGACGGGCGCAAGCGAGTCCGACGCAGGCGTATCTGGCGCAGGGCGTCCTTCGCTGTGCTGTCTGGTGTGACTCTGCTGAGCACGACCACGTTCTTCACCACCGCCGTGTATGCAGCGGAGGCTCCGGTGGGACTGGGGACGGGCATCAGTTACGCCGTGCTGGCCGGCTCAACGGTCACCAACACGGTCACTCCCACCGTTCTCAACGGAGACCTCGGGCTCAGCCCGGGGAGTTCTGTGACGAACTTCCCGCCCGGTCTCGTCTTCGGCGCTCAGAACGTAGCCAACGGTCCCGCTCTCACGGCGAAGAACGACCTGGGCATCGCCTACAACGACGCGGCGGGTCGGACTCCGACAGGGGATGTGACGGGCGTCGACCTCGGAGGACAGACATTTACGACTGGCGTCTACAACTCCACAAGCTCAATTGCCCTCACTGGGACCGTCACCCTCGACGGAGAGGGGAACTCCGGCGCCGTCTTCATCTTCCAGGCGGCATCGACCTTGATCACAAGCTCGGCGAGCAGCGTCAGACTTGTCAATGGGGCTCAGGCCTGCAACGTGTTCTGGCAGGTGGGCAGCTCCGCCACGATCGGGACGTTCTCCAATTTCAAGGGCAGCATCCTGGCCTCGGAGTCCATCACAGTACAGAACGGCACGGAGATCCTGGGCCGGGCCCTGGCGCGTACTAGCGCGGTCACCCTGGACAACAACGCCATCACCGTGCCGTCCTGCGTCGGGGCGCCCGGGCCGACCGGGCCGACCGGGCCGACTGGTCCGACGGGCGGCACTGGTCCGACGGGCGGTACCGGACCCACTGGTCCGACGGGCGGCACTGGTCCGACGGG
>NZ_BMTF01000074.1 GCF_014649535.1 Streptomyces gelaticus | reverse complement strand
GACATACCCACTCCAGCCCCGCCAGAACACCACCCAAGCCAGCCAACCTAACGAAGTACTACTAGAAGATCACTGAAGATCTTGTTGTGGGGGCGGTTCCGCCAGCGGCGGGGGCGCCCCCGTGCTTCATGGTGTCGTCGGGGTCAGGGTTCAGGTGCCGTTGGCGGGTTCGAGGCCGAGGTTGACCAGTCGGCGGAGGTTGAGGGCAGCGGCGCGGTTTCTGAGCCAGGTGTCGTTCTTCAGGGTGCCGAGGTAGCGCAAGCGGCGGTTGCCTTGGGCAGTCAGCCAGGCGATGCCGCGTTCGACGGGCGGGCGCCAGCGGCGGTAGGTGTCCTTCCAGGCGGGGTCGGCCGCTTGGCGGCGGGCGTCGGCCAGCCGCTGGTGCTGGGGATGGACCTGCAGGACGCGGCCGGTCTTGGAGGTGGCGCAGCGCTCGCGCAGCGGGCAGCCGGTGCACAGCTTTTTGAACTGGGCCTGCCGGAATTCGCCCTTGAGTGGTTTGCCGAGCGTGACGATGTGTCCTGCCGGGCAGGTGACCTGGCTGTTTTCGGTGTCGATGGAGAAGTCGTCGCTCGTGAAGCCGCCGGGGACCGCCGGGCGGAGCGGCGGTGGTTTGAGGACCTGGTCGTGGCTGGCCTGTTCGAGGTGTTCGCGCAGGTCGGCGGTGCCGTAGGCGGAGTCGCCGAGTACCTGGACCGGCTCCGTCTCCTCGGCCAGGAGGTCCTCGGCGACCTTCGCCTCGTGGTTCTCCGGCCCGCTGCCGCGCCGCAGCGCGACCTCGGTGAACAGGCCGGTCTCCGGCTCGATGGCGACGTGGCCCTTGAAGCCCTCCTGGTGGCGGGTGCGGTTCTTGTGGATGTGCCGCGCCTCGGGATCGACGGTGGAGACCGTCCGGTCTCGGGCCGTGCCGCGGGTGATACGCCAGCGTCCGTCGCGGCCATCGGAGTCCTCGGCGGGCTCCACGTCCTGGCCGGCAACCAGCGCCAGCAGCCCGACCGCGTTCGCGGCCCGCTCACCCAACTCCTGCTCGGGCAGGCGGCCCAGCAGGTTGACCGCATCCGTGACCAGGGCGTCGACCAGCGCGGCGCGGGCCTGCTCGTCGTCCCAGGCGATCCGAGGTTTGCCCGCATCGGTGTAGTCGTGGGCGCCCAGGTACTGCGCGGCGATCTCGCCGGCGCCAGGGACCTCGCGGATCACCCGCCGGATCGCCGAGATCAGCTGGGTGACCGTGTCCTGGGTGGCGACCGCGTCGTCGAACACCGTGGAATCCAACGCCCGCCTCCGCTTCCCGCGCAGGATGCCGGTTGCGGCCACGACCTCTCTGACCCGGGTGAAGACCCGCCCCTGATCGGAGGAGCGCTGCAGGCGCCGCCGGAAGTAGGTCAGCAGGGACGGGTCGAACGCGGTGTCGTGCAGGCCCAGCCCGCACGCCGCCTTCCACCGCAGGTCGCACCGCAGCTCCAGCACGGTCTCCACGTCCGAGGTTCCGTACAGGCTCTGCAGCACCACCGCCACGGCCAGCACCTGCGGCGGCAGACTCGGCCGCCCGTTGGCCGAGGGGTACATGTCCGCGAACATCGACGCGGGCAGCAACCGCTCCCGGTGCTCGGCCAGGAACGCGAACACACTCCCCGCCGGGATCAGCTCCCGGCAGGTCTCCCACACGTCCGGGCCGACCGTCTCCCCAGCCCATTCCCCCTGCACGCACAGCAGTCTGGCCCCACGTCAGCACCCACGGGGCCAGAACCCGAGATTTTCAGTGATCTTCTAGTAGTACTTCGTTAGGTTGGCTGGCTTGGGTGGTGTTCTGGCGGGGCTGGAGTGGGTATGTC
>NZ_BMTF01000073.1 GCF_014649535.1 Streptomyces gelaticus | reverse complement strand
GGCGTGAGCTTGAGGATCGTTGTCTGTGTGAAGTACGTGCCCGACGCCACTGGCGACCGGCACTTCGCTGATGACCTGACGCTGGACCGGGAGGATGTCGACGGTCTGCTGTCGGAGCTCGACGAGTATGCGGTGGAGCAGGCGCTGCAGATCGCGGACGAGGCGGACGAGGCGGAGGTCACCGTGCTGACGGTGGGTCCGGAGGATGCCAGGGACGCGTTGCGCAAGGCGTTGTCGATGGGTGCGGACAAGGCTGTTCATGTCGAGGACGACGGTCTGCACGGCAGTGATGTGATGGGTACGTCGCTGGTGCTGGCGAAGGCGGTCGAGAAGACCGGTTACGACCTGGTGATCTGCGGTATGGCGTCGACGGACGGTGTGATGGGTGTGCTGCCGGCGGTTCTGGCGGAGCGTCTGGGTGTTCCGCAGGTCACGTTGCTGTCCGAGGTCGGGGTCGAGGGGGGTGTGGTGCGGGGGCGTCGTGACGGTGACACGGCCTCGGAGCAGTTGGAGGCGTCGTTGCCGGCGGTGGTGTCGGTGACGGACCAGTCGGGTGAGGCGCGTTACCCGTCGTTCAAGGGGATCATGGCGGCGAAGAAGAAGCCGGTTGAGTCGCTGGACCTGGGTGATCTGGGGATCGGGGCGGACGAGGTCGGTCTGGCGGGTGCCTGGACCGTGGTGGATTCGGCGGCGGAGCGTCCGGCCCGTACGGCGGGCACGATCGTCAAGGACGAGGGTGAGGGCGGCAGGCGGCTGGCCGAGTTCCTCGCGGGTCAGAAGTTCATCTGACGCTCTGCTTGTTTCCCGTAGTTTCTTCGCAACTCGCAGGAGATTGAAGTCCCATGGCTGAAGTTCTCGTCTATGTCGATCACGTGGACGGTGCCGTCCGCAAGCCCACTCTGGAGCTGTTGACGCTGGCGCGTCGTATCGGTGAGCCGGTCGCGGTCGCGGTCGGCGGTGGTGCTGCCGGTACCGCCGGTGTGCTGGCCGAGCACGGTGCGGTGCGGGTCCTGACCGCTGAGGCGCCGGAGTTCGCCGACTATCTCGTCGTGCCGAAGGTCGATGCGCTGCAGGCCGCCCACGACGCGGTCTCCCCGGTCGCGGTGCTGGTCCCGTCCTCCGCGGAGGGCAAGGAGATCGCGGCCCGTCTCGCGGTGCGGATCGGGTCGGGCGTCATCACCGACGCCGTCGACCTGGAGGCCGGTGAGCAGGGCCCGGTCGCCACGCAGTCCGCGTTCGCCGCGTCGTTCACCACCAGGTCCCGTGTCTCCAGGGGGACCCCGGTCATCACGGTCAAGCCGAACTCGGCTCCGGTCGAGGCCGCTCCGGCCGCGGGTGCGGTCGAGGCGCTGGCGGTGTCGTTCTCGGCGCAGGCCACCGGTACGAAGGTGCTGTCGCGGACCCCGCGGGAGTCGACGGGCCGTCCGGAGCTGACCGAGGCGGCGATCGTCGTCTCCGGCGGCCGGGGTGTCAACGGTGCCGAGAACTTCGCGGTCATCGAGGCCCTCGCCGACTCCCTCGGTGCGGCCGTCGGTGCCTCGCGTGCCGCGGTCGACGCGGGCTGGTACCCGCATTCCAGCCAGGTCGGCCAGACCGGCAAGTCCGTCTCGCCGCAGCTGTACATCGCCTCGGGCATCTCGGGCGCGATCCAGCACCGGGCCGGCATGCAGACGTCCAAGACGATCGTCGCGATCAACAAGGACGCCGAGGCCCCGATCTTCGACCTCGTCGACTACGGCGTCGTCGGCGACCTCTTCCAGGTCGTCCCCCAGCTCACCGAAGAGGTCAACGCCCGCAAGGGCTGACCGGCCGGCCCACGGGCCGACCCGTCACCCATACCGACGGCCCGGGGCCGTG
>NZ_BMTF01000072.1 GCF_014649535.1 Streptomyces gelaticus | reverse complement strand
CGGCCGAGACCCGGCAACGGCACCAACACGACCTCGCAGCATAGGTATCGAGTGTCCAAGATCACGGGGAAGCTTCAGGTGGGACCAAGCCTCGCCGACTTCGCAGCGACTATTCGGGACATGCCACCGGTCTTCACGCAAGGCTCATCCCTGTCTCGTGAGACAGGGAAACGGTGGAGAACAGAGCATGTACCGCCTGGTCTCCGAGGGGACGCTGCCGCACACGGCGCCGATGTACCGGCGGCTGTCTGCGCAGCTGACCAAGGCCCGCCGGGAGGGCCGGTTCCCCGATCTGATCGACACCGTCCGAAAGGTCCACGTCCCGCTGGCCTGGGAGGGCGCGGACGCGTTCCTCGCGGAGATGCCGGGCTGGTTCCGCCTGGACCGCACCGAGGGTCAGGAGCGCGCCCTCTACGTCGCGGCAGAGAAGGACACCCTGCGCCAGCAGTTGACCGGCTGGCTCGCCGACGCGGGTATCCCAGTCCTGGTGGTCCGCGGCTTCGGCTCGCAGTCGTACGCCGACGTCGTCCACGACCGCGTCACCGCCGACCCGCGCGCTGCCGTGCTCCTGGTGGTCGTTCTCCCGGGCTTCCAAGACTGTGGCATGACGCTGCGCTAGCTGCGTGACCTGGGGTTTTCTCTAACATCTCTGGGGCTGTCGTGATCGTTGCGACACGTTGCACTAGAGATGGAGGAGACCCTTGCGGGCCTTTCCTGTTCAACTCCCGTCCGGCATCCGCTGCTGGACCGTGATGGATGAGGACCTGACCGTCGTATCGGAGGCGGACGCGTTCTTGCGGCACGTACGGTTCGGCCGGGAGACCTCGGCGCCATAGACCTCGGCCAGGTGTGCCTGGACCTCGCCAGTGGTCAGGCCCTTCGCGGCCGGCGAGATGACCATCTCGTCGACGCCGGTCAGACGCTTCTGCCGCTTCTTGACGATCTTCGGCTCGAAGGAGCCGTCGCGGTCGCGGGGCACGGTTATCTCCACCGGGTCGACGTCCGTGAGCACCGTCTTGGAGCGTGTGCCGTTCCGCGAGTTGCCGCCGTTCTTGCCCGCCGGGTCGTGCTTGTCATAGCCGAGACGGTCGGTGATCTCGCCCTCCAGAGCGGACTCCAGCAGCCGCTTGGTCAGCTGCTGCAGCAGCCCGCCCTCACCGGTAAGAACAAGCTGAGGGCAGCACGGGCACGGGGTCTACCGGTTGGGTCGGCGGGCACCGCGGCGGCAGTGGCGTCGTGCGTGTGGTGCCCGTGGTTGTTGCGACCCCTCCCGCCTGGCCTGGAAAGGCGGTTGGGCAGGTCGCCCCGGGCGATCCCGTCGCAGCTCTGTACTGGTGGGATGCGCGTCGGGGCGACATCTGTTTTCTTCGGCGGAAGGTGTGTTCAGGTCAGGGGGCCAGGACGGCGACTTCCTGGTGATGCCGAATGCGTTCAGGGCGGTCTTCCAGCGCATGGTCCAGCGGGCCTGGCCCTTGCCGGTGGGGTCCAGGGACATGATCGCCATGTGCTGTTCCTGGACCAGGATCCCGGCCGCCGCGTCGTCCCCCGCTGCGCGGGGATCCGGCGGATGGGGTGGTCGGTGATGTGCTGCCGGCACGATGATCAGCGTGACTGTCCGCTCCCACAGATTGATCAGGACTCGATAGGCGCCCCACTCGGTCGGCTCCTGCGTCACCGAGAATTGATCAAGGGTCCCGGACCTCGCAGTGCCTGATCCGTCCGGTCTGCGGCGCTGGTTGCCCTCGTGGGTGCCGGTGGAGCTTGCCTACCGTGTCTGTGTGAGTGACGTGACGAGCGGGTGTACGGGACGGGTGGTCGTGCTGGTGCTGCCCGAGGTGAACCTGTTGGATCTCGGCGGCCCGGTCCAGGTCTTTGAT
>NZ_BMTF01000071.1 GCF_014649535.1 Streptomyces gelaticus | reverse complement strand
TCATGCAGGCGTTCCCCGTGACGTTCGGCTGCAGCAGACTGGCCCGGCAGAGCGTGCACGACCAACGAGGAAGGAACTTCCCAATCGTGTTGTCAAGCCGCTCCCGTGACGGGGGGTGAAGCGTGAAAGTACTTTCCGTCACGGATCATCGCCCCCAAGACGTTGAGGCGTCGGCGCGCAAGAGCCAGCAGGGCCTGCTTGTGTCCCTTGCCCTCGCTCCGTTTCCGGTCGTAGAACGCCTTCGAGACGGGGCAGCACTGAAGGCTCACCATGGCCGACAGGTACATGGTTCTCAGCAGACCGCGGTGGTAGCGCCGAGGGCGGCGCCGTTTGCCGCTGACGCGTCCGGAGTCACGTGGTCTGGGAGCCAGGCCGGCGAAGCCGGCCAGGCGGTCGGAGGTGCCGAAGGCGCCCATGTCGCCACCGGTGGCGGCGAGGAACTCGGCTCCGAGCTTGGTGCCCATGCCGGGCAGGCTGCGGATCACCTCGGCGTGCGGATGCTCGCGAAACCGGGCCTCGATCAGGGCGTCGAGCTCGGCGATCTCCTCATCGAGGGCCATCACCCCCCTTCGCGATCGCGTCGGACGCGGGCCTGGTCGGCGATGACGAAGGCGTCCTTCGCATCGGTCTTGCCCTCGCCCTTGTAGGTGGCCGAGGCCCGGTGGACCGCCAGGCCGGTGAGGTAGGCGACCGGCTGGCCGTGGCTGACCAGCAGGCCGATCAGCAGCGCGGCACCGCCGTGGTTGAGGTCCACAGCCCACAGCGCGTCGGCGGACATCTCCAGGACATCGCCGATCAGGGCGAGCAGTTCACTCTCGTCGTTCGCGACCCGGCGGGACAGCAGCCGCTTCCCCTCCGCATTGATGACCACGCAGTGGTGGTGCGTCTTGCCGATGTCCACCCCGGCCCAGATCTCGGGCACGTGACCCTCCGCCAGCTCGTCGTACATCGATCCCGCAGACGACCTCGCCGACGTTGTCCTACAGCAGCGATCGGGGTCGCATCTCCCAATTGGCGGTCGAGTCGTCGCGGGGCTCCGGGTGGCCAAGTTCCTTAACTCGCAGAGCTCGGGCTCCACCTCCAGCACCGCCTCACCACGAACGTTGATCATGATGGAACCGTCACCGCTCGTGGTTCCTGTGGTCATATCTCCTCCAGAACCCGCTGGACGCCGCACGTCGGAACGTCCTCCGCGTCAATTTCATAAGGGCCAACCCGGCCCACCGAAAAGAACCCTGCCAAAGCGTGGCGCGCTTGTTCCCCCGAGGTTGAGAGGATGGAACGGAAGCGGATACCGCTCAGCGTCGCCGAAGGCTGGAGCGACGGGGCTCGTCCAGAACCACGTCCAGGCCGACGGAACCCTTCCGACCGGCGACATCGTCGTCCAGGGCGCAGACCTCGAACGTTGGGTGGCTCAGCGGCACGCGTGGGAACAGTTGATGCCCGTACGGCAGTGGATCCTGGAGAACATCCCAGGATCACACCGGCCGAGGACAACGAACGGCCGGCACGGCGGACGCAGAACGACAAGCAGGCCGCCGATCCGGAGGCGGCACCGCAGTTCCACGCCCGGGAGGGACACCGGAGAGTGCCCCGGAAGTACGCCCGCGCACCTGAAATCGGCAGAGGCAGTGTTGGGCCGTCAGAAAGCTGCTGACGGGGTCGTCGTGGTCAAGCTCGGCACCTGGCTCGACAACGTCCGCACAGGGTGCAGGGCACGTGCTGCGTGTGGATCCGTTCCATGCCGCTACGGCTGTACACCGCCCTCTTCGGCGCCCCCGCGCGCCGCCGCGCGCTTCTGCGGTCCCGAGCTGGATGTTCCGAGAAGGGATATTCTTGTGGCCGGGGACGGACGAGAATCCCGGCCCGATTACGGCGGGCCGGGATTCTCTGGCATGCGTAT
>NZ_BMTF01000070.1 GCF_014649535.1 Streptomyces gelaticus | reverse complement strand
TGCCGAAGTCGATGACCCGTGGGCCTTCCAGCGGCAGCAGCACGTTCTGCGGCTTCACGTCGCGGTGGACGATGCCCTCCCGGTGGAGAGTGACCAGCGCCTCCGCCGTACCGGCCGCCACCCACCGCACCGCCGAGGCGGGCAGCACCCCGCAGGTGCGGACGAGCTCGGAGAGCGGGGGCGCGGCGATGTAGTCGATCGCCATCCAGGGGCGCGGGGCGGCCGGATCGGAGTTCCGTACCCGCGCCGTGTGCACGCTGTCGATCCGCTGTGCGAGCTGCACCTCGCGGGCGAAGCGCCGCCGGTCGGTCTCGGTGATCTCACCCTCGGCCAGCAGCGTCTTCACCGCGACGAGTTCGACGGCGTCCTGCTCCGCGCCCCGTCCGCCGCCCACGGCCAGATAGATCCGCCCCATGCCGCCGGACGCCAGCCGTCCGATCAGCCGGTACGGCCCCAGAAACCTCGGATCGTCCCCGCTCAGCGCCTGAACCCGCGCCCCGGCCATGTCACTTCCCCCTGTCGCACAACCGCACCTCCCTCACGGTGGCACGCGACCTCGTGCGGGGATACGGACCGGCCTGTCCCGGACAGCGCGCGGACGGTCCGGGACAGGCAACGGGGTTGTACGGGGGACGTCGGGCCGTGCCCGGTCAGGCCGCCGAGGCGCAGATGATGCTCCGGCCGTTGTTCACCTGCCAGTACCAGAACCGCTCCCCGCTCCCTGCCGGACAGGTCCACTCGGTGCCGGCCGAGGGCGCCCGGTAGTACCCGGTGATCCGGAGGATCGACTGGCCGGCCCGGGGCACGGTCGACGATTTGCAGGACAGCACCACCGTCAGATCGGCGCTGACGGACCCCTGCACCTGTGCGGGGAAGCACTGGCCCACCTGGTACACGCGGTCGAGGCAGAGCGTGCGCTCGATCCCGTCCTCGCCGGACTTGTGCCACCAGGTGAAGCCCTGCCCCGTGTCGCAGGAGCTGGCCTCCCCGGACCGGGAGGTGACACGGTTGACATGCATATAGGCCTTCCAGGAACGGCAGTTGACCCGGACCGGGGTCTCGGCGCTCATCTTGCCGTGCCCGTCGCTGTACACATTGAGGCAGTCGCCGGCGCGCACGGCGCGGAACGCCCGGTCGGTGGCGTCGGGGGTGGGGGTCGGTGTGGGTGTGGGCGTCGGGGTCGGCGACGGCTCGTCGGCGGTGTTGTCCGACCCGTCCGTGGTGCCTGCGGAGTCGTCGCTGCTCTCGTTGCCGTCGGTGCCGGTGTTCTCGTCGTCGGAGTGGGTGTCGAGCCCGCTGCCGGACGTGACGGAGCCGGACGTGGTGGTGCCGGCGGAGGAACTGCCGCTGCCGCTCGTCTTCCCCGAGGTGTCCCAGGGCTGCCAGAACACCAGAGCGACGACGACGGCGACGGCGATCAGCCAGCCCCAGTTCGAGGAGCTGCCCGAGGAGGCGCCCGGCGGGCGCGTCGTGCCCCCGGCGGGCGAGGCGTTGGCGGCCGAGGCGGCCCGCGCACGCGCGGCACGGATCGCCTGCTCGGCGCGGGCGGCCTCCTCCGCGCGCTGCCTTTCGGCCCGCTCCCGCCTGGCCCGCTCCCGAGCGGCCGCTTCCCGCCGGGCCTGGTTCTGCGCGGCCCGTTGCCGCTCGGCGCGGGCGGCCTCCTGCCGGGCGGCCTCCGCGCGCTCGCGCTCGACGCGCCGCGCCTCCTGCCGGGCGGCCTCCGCCCTTTCGCGCTCCGCCCGTTCCTGTTCGGCGCGCTCGGCCTGTTCGCGCTCCGCCCGCTCCCGCTCGGCCTGCTCCGCCCGCTGCCGCTCCGCCAGCGCCGCGAGAGCCGCCAGTTCCTGCCGCGTACGTTCGCGGCGGGCGCGGTCGCGGGCGGCACGGGCCTTGCGCTCCTCCGTGTAGACCATCGTCGGGCGGGGCGGCGGCACCACGTTCGTACGCTCGTCGACGGTCGGCGCCGCCGGGTCGGCGGGGCGGGCGGCGTTCGCGAGCTCCAGGCCCTGGGTCGCGTACGCGCCGATCAGTTCCGTCCACCGCGGCGGCAGCCAGCGGGCCCCGCTCCGCGTGGACGGCATCCCGGTCTGGTCCCGGCGGAAGCGGGCGAGCAGTTCGGCGGGCTCGGGGCGTTGGG
>NZ_BMTF01000069.1 GCF_014649535.1 Streptomyces gelaticus | reverse complement strand
GGTCTCGGTCTGGGCGGGTGCTGCGGTCATGGTCACTGGTCCTTCCCGATCACGAGCCGCTGGATCAGTGCGACCGCCACGGTCAGCGCGAAGAGCGCGACGCCGATGGCGGAGGCGTAGCCCAGGTCGAAGTATTTGAAGCCCGCGTCGTAGAGCTGGAAGACGAGCGTGTAGCTGGCGTTGGCGGGGCCGCCGCCGGTCATGGTGTAGACCGCGTCGAAGACCTGGAACGAGGCCGTCGTCTCGATCACGGCGAGGAAGAACAGGGCGGGCTTGAGCTGCGGCAGCACGATGTACCGGAACCGCTGCCAGGCTCCGGCGCCGTCGGTGAGGGCTGCTTCCTCCAGCTCGCGGGGGATGTCCTGCATCCGGGCCAGCAGGATGAGCATCCCGTATCCGAAGCGGGACCAGATGCCGACGATGGCGAGTGCGGGCAGCACCAGCACGTCGTCGGAGAGCCAGGAGCCCTCGGACATCCCGAACCAGCCCATCAGGGTGGACCACGGGCCGCCGGTCGAGAAGATCCAGACGAAGACGGTGGCGGCCAGCACCAGCGAGGTGACGACCGGCAGGAAGAACACCGAACGGAAGAACTTCGCGCCGCGGAACGCGCGGCGGGTGATCAGCGCCAGCGACACCGACGCGATCAGCGTGCCCGGCACCGCGAGCACGGTGTACAGGACGGTGACCTTCAGCGCCTGCCAGAACAGCGGGTCGTCCCACAGGCGGGTGAAGTTGTCCAGCCCGATGAAGCTGCCGCCACCCGTGAGGGTGTAGTCGGTGAAGCTCATCAGCACCCCGGCGATGCCCGGACCGAACCGGAACGCCAGGAAGAGCAGGAAGCACGGAAGGACGAAGAGCAGGCCGATCCGGGCCTCGCGGCGCGCCTGCGGCCCGCTGCGACGGCCCCGGCGGGTGGGTTCCGCGACGACTGCCACGGGGATCTCCTTGCGGTACGGGGGAATTGCGGGGGTTCGGGGGGATGCCCCCCCGGGGGAGGGCGCGGTGCCGGGTCCGGGTGCGGCCGGAACGGGCCCCGCGCCCGGTCGGTCAGCGGCCGAGCAGTGCCTGCGCGGCCTTCTGCGCGGCGTTCAGCGCCTCCTGCGGGCTCTTCTTGCCCAGCAGAGCGGCCTGGATCTCGGGTGCGAGGACGCCCTGGACCTCACGGGCCTTGTCCTGGAGCGGTCCCACGGTCATGCTCGGCAGCGTGGCGCCGACCGCCGACTGGAGGGCGTCGTCCGGGTACAGGTCGCCGCCGGACTTGCGGGCCGGGAAGTAGCCCGCCTCCTTCTGCAGGCCGGCCGCGTTCTTCGACTCGGCGACGAAGTTCAGCCAGTCGCCGGTGTTCTTCTTGTCGGCGCCCTTCAGCATCGACAGCGCGCCGACCGTGCCGTAGCCGACCGATTTCGTGTCCTTCAGGGGCGGCTGGACGACGATGTTCTCCTTGCCCCAGAACGGCTCGACGTCGGCCGGGGTGTTCTGCCAGGTGCAGGCGACCTTGCCCTTGGCGGTCGAGGACTGCTCCAGCTTGGGCGTGGTGGTGACCAGGTCCTTGTCGGTGTAGCCGCCGTCGACGAGCTTCTTCAGATACGTCAGCGCCTTGACGCCGGCCGCGTCGTTGAAGGTGACGGTCTTGCCGTCCTCGGAGAACACGTCGCCGCCGGCCTGCCACAGCAGCGGGTAGAAGGTCATGTTCAGCGTCTCCTGGGTGGCACCGCTGTAGCTGGTGGCGTAGTAGCCCTTCTTCTTCAGTTTCGGGGCCAGCGCCTGAAGGTCCGCCCAGCTCGTCGGGTAGTTCTTCTCGCCGATCGCGGCGAACACCCGCTTGTCGCAGATCAGCGGGTTGGCGCTGGTCAGGACCGGGGTGGCGAGGGCCTTGCCGTCGATCGTGACGGACTTCAGCGCGAAGTCGGTGTAGTCCGACTTGGCGTCGGCCGGCATGTACTCGTCGGCCGGAACGATGTTCTTGGCGTACTTCGGCAGCTGGTCCGGGATCAGGTAGACCGAGTCCGGGCCCTTGCCGGAGGCGATCGCGGTGGCCAGCGCGGTGTCGCGGTTGGCCCAGGGGAAGGTCTCCACCTTCACCTTGACGCCCGAGTGCTCCTTCTCGAACGCCTTGACCAGGCCGTCCCAGTACGCCTTGTTCTTGGCCTCGTCGAAGATGACCGGGTAGGTCCACATGGTGACGGTGTTGTCGTCACCACCGCTGGAACAGCCGGCCAGCACACCGGCGGCGAGCACGGTCGCCACGACCGGGGCGGC
>NZ_BMTF01000068.1 GCF_014649535.1 Streptomyces gelaticus | reverse complement strand
CCTGGCCCTGGCGGTCGACCCTGCTGGCCGTCGCGGCGACCGCAGTCAGCGTCGGTGCGGGCTTCCTTCCGACGGCGATCCGGCGGGCTGTGCGGCGCCTGCGGGCGGCATGACAGCGCGTCGCACCCCACGGGGTGCTCTCCCAGCCCACAGCCCCTTACCGGCCCGAACCCGACACCATTGATCACGACGGCGTTGTCACGTTGTTGGGTGTGTGGGTGTCTGACGGTGTGTCGAGGTGTGGTGGGGCCGGGTGCCGGCCCTGCGCTCAGGCCGCGGCAGGCCGGCCGGTGACGCCGGTGAGCTACTCCCAGATGGTGAAGCGGACGGTCATTTCGGCGCGGCGTTGGGTGCCGGTCATCAGGTAGCAGCGGGGCCGGAAATGGGGTGAGATGCCGCTGAACGCGGACAGGAACCGCTGCGCGGCACCCGCGCTGCGGAAGCCCTCATCGAGGAGCTGATGCTGGAGTGCGGCGTGATCGTCTCGTACGAGACGATCACGCCGCTGGTGTCGGTTTCACGGCTCTACGGAGGGGACTGTAAGACGTTCGGTCTAAGCTTGGCGTTTAATCTCGCTGCGCTTTGTGTTCCTTGATCGACTCAGCGCGTTTGAGGGTTTTCCCGACGTTGTGGTGCTTGGCGCGGTGTTTGTTCTTCGAGCCGGGCGGTCGTCCGGGGCCTGGGCGGGATGGTTTTGGCGCGGCTGCCGGGCGGGCTGTGGTCGCGTGGACGTTGCGAAACCCCCTCCGCACCCGGGCGGGGGTGAGGCGTCGGGGTGGCGTGGGCCGTTCCCAGGGGCGGCGGAGGTCCTCGGCGAGGGGGCGGGCGAGGCGGAGCTGGGTGTGGGCGGCGATGATCAGCCAGGTCCACACATCAGCGGTGTCGGCATGGCGGACCTTCGGGCGGGTCCAGCCGAGTGTCTGCTTCATCAGCCGGAAGGCGTGCTCCAAGTCGAAGCGGCGGAGGAACGCCTGCCACCAGCGGTCGACGTCCGTGCCGGTGGCGCCGATGGCCGAGCACCACAGCCACAGGGGTTTCGGGTCGCGGTCGCCCGGCAGGTGCCCGACTTTCAGGCGGAGCAACGTGCCGTGCAGGACAGGCAGTTCTTCCTTCGTGTGTTCCAGCCAGGGGCCGCGGTGGGTGAGCCGGGGGTGCATGCGGTCCCAGGCCGTTGCCTCGGCGGTGCCGTAGCGGGTGGTGTCCGTGGACGTGGTCACCTCGGGGGTGTGCCAGGTCTCGGGCCGGGCCAGGGCGAGAACGCCGCCGTGCCGGCGCGGACGCCCGCCCCTGGGCCCGGAACGGGTCGGACCCGGGTCACGGAGCATGACACGGTCCGAACGCAGACGCCCGAGCAGCACGAGCGGCAGGTCCGCCAGCGCGTGGGAGAGGTAGGCGACGTCGTAGCCGGAGTCCATGACGATCAGCATCCTCGGATCTCCTGGCTTCCACTGTCCTGCGAGGATCAACCGCTCTGCAACGCTGCGGAGTTGGGCTGCCGTGACGGCGGTCGCGTCGTCGGCGGGCCCCAGACGCACAGCGTCCAGCAGCGCGACCCAGGAGGTGCGGCCCGTTTCCAGGGCGGCGACGAAGGAGTACGGCCAGCCCGGCACGAACTGGTCCTTGCTGCGGGCACCGCGTCCGTAGACGTGGCAGAACAGCCGGTCGTCGCTGGTCGGAGCATCAGGGCGGAGCCAGTTGCTCACGTCCACAGCCAGCACGATCCGCCCGTCGGCCGCCTTCGGCAACGGCAGGCCGGCCAGCGTGCGCCGCAACCGCGCCGGCTCTGCCCAGCCCCGGTCCAACGCTGCGTACAGAGCACCATGCCACGCCGGTACTCGAGGGCCAGCGACAGCTCCACCAGCGTCTTCACCGGCCCGTCCACGCACAGCACCGCGTCCGTGAGCTCGAAGAGCGCATCCGCCCGGGCGTAAAGGCACTCGTAGAACTCGACCCGAAAGCGGGACAAGACATCCAGCGCCTCGCCTGCGGGCCCTGGGAGAGGGAGACTCATATGCAGCGGCCGTTCTCTCGTGCTTCGTGACTCGACATCTCGAAGCGTGGAGAACGGCCGCCTCCGCTGTCCCGGGAAGAACCGCAGATCAGCAGGTTGGGTGACAGGCGAGGATGAACGTCAAGCTGAGCTCAGGGGTCTGTGACCGCGGAGAACGGGAAGGGCTGTGCAGACGCACACAGCCCTTCCCCGGCCCGAGTACCGCCTACGGCCGCAGCCCACGCTCGCGCGTCACGTCCCGCTTGTCGAGCCTGCCCGCGTTCCCGGGCCGCAGCAGGGGGTGGGCCGCCACCCCGCCCAGTTGGCTTACCGCGCGGCCCCGAGTCGGCAAGCAGGTTTGACGTGTTTCCAGCGGACACCCAGTTGCTCAAGGCGTGTTGCGCATATTGATAGCGAGTTAGTACTCCAGTACGGTTTCGTGATCTATCCCGTGGGTTCATCGGCGGATCGTCGTCGGTAGTGGCTGCGACGGGCT
>NZ_BMTF01000067.1 GCF_014649535.1 Streptomyces gelaticus | reverse complement strand
GCTCCCTCGCCCCGGTCCGCCTTGGCCTGGCGGTACCAGCCGCGCAGGGACTCCGAGCTGATGCCGAGCTCCCGGGCAACGGCGCTGACCGTCTTACCCGTGGAGTCGACCAGCGCGATCGCGTCCCGTTTGAACTCCGCGGTGTACCGCTTCGTGTACTTGCTTCCCACCTGGTGCTACTTCCTCTGGAACCTCATGTCCCAGTCTCCAGGTGTCCACGATCAAGGGGAAGGTTCACACCTGAGACAGTCAGCAGGCTGGTGTCCGCCCAAAGCGGCTGCGCTGCCCATCCGGCCGATCGAGGCGACCCCTTCACTCCCGATCGCTGCCGAATTCAGGAGCCTTCGATCGGCCCGGCCCGATCCCATCCAGGCGCCCGCACGTCGATCGTGAGACCTCCCGGCCTGACCTCCTCACCGCAGGTCCGGCACGTCGACGTCAGATCGAGGTCGTGCTCGGCGTCGTGCCCGGAGCCGGGCCCGCCGCGATGCAGGAAGGCGACCGGCGGAGTGTCCACCGCCCAGCGATCGCCCCAGGCCAGCAGCGCGCGCATCACCGGTGCGAGATCGCGGCCGGCCTCCGTGAGGTGGTATTCGAAGCGCAATGGGCGCTCCCTGTAGGCGCGGCGCTCGACCACGCCCGCCTCTTCCAGTGCGCGCAGTCTGGCGGCGAGGCGGTCGCGGGGGGCGCCGGTGTTGCGGACGATCTGGTCGAAGCGCTGGTTGCCGTAGAAGATCTCGCGGATCGCCAGGAGGGCCCAGCGTTCGCCGACGAGTTGCAGCGCGGCGGCCACGGAGCACGGCCGACCGGGCACTTCGGGGTGCGGAACCAAGTTCTCGCCCTGTTTCGCGTTCGAGGTCACGTCCCCACCATCTCCCGAGTTCGTTGCGTTTTCAAACTCACGCGGCTAGCCTCCGGTTCCATGATAGTTGGAATTTCAAACCCACGAAGGGCGTCCCGAGCCGTGCTCGCGACGGTCGCGGCCGCGGTCTTCATGTCGAACCTCGACCTCTTCATCGTCAACGTGGCCCTCCCGGCGATCGGCCGCTCGTACGGCGGCAGCGGCCTCGGCTCCCTCTCCTGGGTCCTCAACGGCTACGCGATCGTCTTCGCGGCGCTCCTCGTAGTCGCCGGCCGCGTCGCCGACCGCTCCGGCCACAAGCCGGTCTTCCTGACCGGATTGGCGGTGTTCACCCTCGCCTCGGTCGGCTGCGCACTCGCTCCCAACGTCGGGACGCTGGTCGCCGCACGGCTCGTACAGGCCGCCGGCGCCGCGCTGTTGATGCCGACGTCGCTCGCGCTGCTGCTCGACACGACGGCGCCCGAGAAGCGCGCCGGGGCGGTGCGGGCCTGGGCGTCGATCGGCGGGATCGCCGCCGGACTCGGACCGGTGGCCGGCGGGCTGCTGGTCGAGGCCGGATGGCGCTGGGTGTTCATCGTCAACGTGCCAGTGGGGATCGCGGCGATCGCGCTCGGTGTCAAGGTGCTGCCGTCGCCCGGACGCGCCGGGGCGGAGAAGAGTCCGCTGCCCGACCTGTTCGGCGCCGCCCTTCTCAGCGGATCGATCGCAACGCTCGCGCTCAGCCTGGTCAAGGCTCCTGACTGGGGTTGGACGAGCGCCGGCACCCTCGGCGGCCTGGCTGCCGCGGTGCTGCTCGGCGTCTGGTTCGTCCTGCGCTCGGCCCGCCACCCCGTGCCGATCATCGAGCTGCCGCTGCTCCGGGTTCCGGCGTTTGCGTCCGCCGCAGCCGCCCTGACGCTGTTCACCGTCGCGTTCGCCGGAATGCTGCTCGGCTCGGTGCTGTGGTGCCAGGGCGTGTGGGGCTACTCGGCTCTGCTCACCGGCCTCGCCATCGCGCCGGGACCGTTGCTGGTGCCACCGGTCGCGTTGCGGATCGGTCCCGCCGTCGCCAGATTCGGTGCGGGCCGCATCGCGCTGGCGGGAACCGTCCTGTTCGCGGCCGGCATCCTGTGGTGGGTCGCGACGCTCGACACCGGCTCGGCCTACGCGGCCTCGCTCCTGCCCGGCATGATGCTGACCGGCCTCGGCGTCGGCATGACGCTCCCGGTCTTGACCGGGGTGTCGGCGGCCGCCCTGCCGCCGGCCCGCTTCGCCACCGGCTCGGCCATCACCTCGATGGGCCGCCAGATCGGCGCGGTCCTCGGCGTCGCGATCCTGGTGGGCATCCTCGGCACCCCGGCCCCCGGACACGCCGTCGCCGCGTTCCAGCGCGGCTGGTACGCGGTCGCCGCGGCGTCCCTGCTCGCCGCGTGCGCGACGGTCCCGCTCGTCCGCAAGCCGCGACCGGCCGCCGCCAAGGCCGCCGACGTCGCAGCGGCCGCGAAGACCGGCGCCGCCTGAGGAGCGAGTCCCGTCCGTCGATGGACGGACGGGACTCGCACTCGCCCGAAGGGCCGCTAATACTCCAGTACGGTTTCGTGATCTATCCCGTGGGTTCATCGGCGGATCGTCGTCGGTAGTGGCTGCGACGGGCTGTG
>NZ_BMTF01000066.1 GCF_014649535.1 Streptomyces gelaticus | reverse complement strand
TCCGGACAGCGGTCCATGACCCGGCGCACCGCCTCCGGCGGGACCACATCACCCCCGGCCCACACCTCACGCACCCCGGCGAACGCCTCCGGAACCTCCTCCGCCATCACCCGGAACAGGCCCGCCGTCAGCCACAACGAGGTGATCCGGTGCTCGGTCAGCAGACCGCCCAGGGTCCCGGGGTCGAGGTATCCCGGAGGGGCCACCACGACCGCTCCCCCGTTCAGCCACGGCACCCAGATCTCGTGGGTCGCGGCGTCGAAGGTGTGCGGCGAGTGGAAGAGCACCCGGGTGTGGTTGCCGTTCGCGTACATCGTCTGGGCGGCCAGGTCCGCCACGTTGCGGTGCGTGACCGCAACACCCTTCGGCACCCCTGTCGAACCCGAGGTGAACATCACGTACAGCCACTGGTCGGGGTGGGCGCCGGGCACCGGTGGTGTGGCGGGGAGGTGGGCGAAGTCGGCGGTGGTGTCGAGCACGACGGTCTCGGCAGAGGTTCGGGCCGTGATCGGGTGGTCGGCCAGCGCCTGGTCGGTGAGCAGGACCGACGCCGCGGTCTCGTCAAGGATGTGGAGCAGACGGGTCTCGGGGTCCGCGGTGTTGAGCGGGGCGTATACGCCGCCGGCCTTGACCACCGCGAGGAGCCCGGTCAGCAGATCCGCCGACCGCTCCATCAGGACGGCGACGACGCTCTCCGGCCGGACGCCGAGGCCCACGAGGTGGTGGGCCAGCCGGTTGGCGTCCGCGTCCAGCTCCGCGTAGCTCACCTCGCGGTCGCCGTCGACCAGGGCGATCGCGTCCGGGGTGCGGGCGGCCTGTGCGGCGAACAGCTCCGCGAGGCCGGCGCCACAGGAGCCGGTGACCGCGCCGTTCCATCCCTCCAGGATCTGGTGACGCTCGTCAGGACCGATGAACTCCAGCTCACCGACCGGGATTTCAGGGCGCAGAACGGCGTCGCCGAGCAACCGGACCAGCCGGTCGGCGACCGCCTCGACGGTATCGGCGTCGTACAGGTCGGTGGCGTACTCGACCCTGATGTCCAATCCACCGGGGTGTCCGTCGGCCGTGCGGTGTTCATGGAAGGAGAAGGTCAGGTCGAACTTGGAGATCTCCAGCGTCGTGAAGCCCGACTCGGTGGTGATTCCCGGGAGTTCGAGGGTCGGGGTCAGCGCTTCCTGAAGAGTGAGCACCACCTGGAAGAGGGGGTGCCGGGCGGTGGAGCGCTCGGGATTGAGGGTCTCCACCAGCCGGTCGAAGGGCAGGTCCTGGTGGGCCCACGCCGCGAGATCGGCCTCCCGGACCCGGGAGAGCAGGTCGCGGAAGCTCGGGTCGCCGCTCAGATCCGTGCGCAGCACCAGCGTGTTGACGAAGAAGCCGACCAGGTCGTCCAGGGACTGCTCCGAGCGGCCCGCGATCGGGGCGCCGATGGGGATGTCGTCCCCCGCGCCGGAGCGGGACAGCGCGGTGGCGACAGCGGCCTGGGCCACCATGAACATCGTGCTGCCGGTCTCCCGGGCCAGCCGGGTCAGCGCTTCATGCAGTTCCGCGGGAACGTGGACGCTGTGGGTGGCGCCGCGATAGGTGGCGACCGCCGGGCGCGGCCGGTCGGCCGGCAGGGTGGCCTCGTCGGGCAGCCCGTCCAGCGTCCGGCGCCAGAACTCCGCCTGGCGCTCGCCGTCCCCCGCGAGCAGTTCCTGCTGCCAGAGGGTGTAGTCGGCGTACTGGACCGGCAGCGGCTCCCACGCGGGGGCGATGCCCTCGGTGCGCGCCGTGTAGGCGGCCGTCAGGTCGCGCAGCAGTGGAGTGGTGGACCAGCCGTCGGAGGCGATGTGGTGCATCACCACCAGTAGGACGTACTCCTGGTCACCGAGTGCGAACAGGGTCGCACGGAGCGGTAGTTCGGCTTCCAGATCGAAGCTGCGGGCGGCGTGCTCGCCGAGCTCCGCCTCCAGTGTGACCTCGGTCGCCGCTACGACGGGCAGCTCCACCCGGACCTCGGCCGCCGGGAGCTGCCACTGGTAGGCGGCGTCGTCCGCCGTCCCGAAGAGGGTGCGCAGCGACTCGTGCCGCACCACCAGGTCGGTGAGCGCCAGTTGGAGAGCCTGCCGGTCGAGTGCGCCCGTGAGGCGCAGGGCCAGCGGAATGTTGTACGTAGCCGAGGGTCCCTCCAGGTGGTGCAGGAACCAGAGGCGCTGCTGGGCCGAGGAGAGCGGCACCCGCTCCGGCCGGACCGCTTCCCGCAGTGCGGGCCGCTGTACGGCGTCCCCGCCGGCCTCCACGTACTCGGCCAGCGAGGCCACTGTCGGCCCCTGGAAGAGGTCCCGGACGGTGATCTGGACGCCGAAGGTCTGCCGGATGCGGCTGATGAGCCGGGTGGCGAGGAGCGAGTGCCCGCCGAGGTCGAAGAAGTGGTCGTCGATGGTGACCGACGGCAGTCCGAGGACCTCCGCGAAGAGACCGCACAGGACCTCCTCACCCGGCCCGCGCGGTGCGCGTCCGGTCGTTTCGTTGCTGAACTGCGGGGCGGGCAGGGCGCGTCGGTCGACCTTGCCGTTGACGGTGAGGGGGATCTCGTCGAGGACGACGAAGGCGGACGGGACCATGTACTCGGGCAGCGTGCCGGCGATCTCGCGGTGCACCGCCTCGGTGTCGATCCGGGCCCCGTCGGCGGCGACGAGGTACGCGGCGAGGCGCTTGTCGCCCGGCCGGTCCTCCCGGACGACGACCGTCGCCTGACCCACCGCCTCCTGAACGGTCAACGCGCTCTCGATCTCGCCGAGTTCGATGCGGAAGCCGCGGAGCTTGACCTGCTGGTCGGCACGGCCGAG
>NZ_BMTF01000065.1 GCF_014649535.1 Streptomyces gelaticus | reverse complement strand
GGATATCGCATGCACCGGTGATACCGCACAGGCAACGAGCCGTCAGCCCCTACGACACCACGAGTTCAACCTCAGTAGCCGAAGACTGTCGTGGTGAGCGATGAGGAAAAGGCGCCGTAAGAGGCGTCAGGTGGGGACGGGGAAGACGAACGCAAGTGAATCGCTGCTGACGTGTCGAAACGAAAACAGACGACATCAAAACCGGGGTGTTCCCTGAACTCCGGGATGAGCCTGGCGGGAGCCCGTCTATTGGCCAGGTGGTGTCCGGCATGCAGGCGACGTGAGCCCGGTCTGCGGCTTCCGCATGGAACAGGAGAAGGCAAGCCCCGATACTGCCCGCCGTGCAGTGGCGGCGAGAGGGAGCGCCTCAAGCAGCGGACACTGCGAGGGGCTGAGTACCGATGCGGGGCGTGCCGGCGGACCGGCTCGTAGTAGTGGTGAAGCCCCTGTAATGGGGGTGGAGCGAAGGGGCCGGGTCGTTCGTGACTGTGTTGATCGCATCAACCGGGCGGTGTCCGGGAGGAGTTCGGTGGACCAGTTGAAGTCGCAGACTAAGCCGTTTGAGATCTCAAAGTGGGAAGTCAAGGAGGCATGGGAGGAAGTCAGAGCGAATAGGGGAGCGCCTGGAGTGGACGGGCAGAGCATTGCCGACTTCGAGAAGGATCTGAGGAACAACCTCTACAAGGTCTGGAACAGAATGTCGTCAGGCTCGTACTTCCCGCCTCCGGTGCGCGCGGTGGCAATTCCCAAGCCACAGGGAGGTGGTGAAAGAATGCTCGGCATTCCCGCCGTCGCCGATCGTGTGGCTCAGACCGTCGTGGCCCGGCATCTCATGCGGAGGGTGGAGCCAATTTTCCATCCCGACAGCTTTGGATACCGGCCTGGACGGTCTGCCTTGGACGCGGTGGAGAAGTGCCGGGAACGCTGTTGGAAACGGGACTGGGTGGTCGAGTTCGACATCACCAAGTTCTTCGACAGCGTGCCCTGGGGCCTACTGGTCAAGGCGGTGGAAGCGCATACCGACGCCGTTTGGGTGAACTTGTATGTGCGGAGGTGGCTGGCCGCCCCGCTCCAGATGCCCGACGGCTCTCTGCTGGAACGGGATCGCGGAACCCCGCAAGGGGCTCCCGTGTCTCCCGTCCTGGCGAACCTGTTCCTGCACCACGCGTTCGACACCTGGATGGCCCGGGAGTTCCCGTCCGTCTTATTCGAACGCTACGCGGACGATGCGGTACTGCACTGCGTCACCGAGCGCCAGGCCCGCCAGGTGCTGGCCGCGCTCACGGACAGGATGGCCGAGGTCGGGCTGCGCCTGCACCCGGCCAAGACCCGGATCGTGTACTGCCGGGACGGGCATCGCCAACGCTCTTACGGGCAGACGGCGTTCACGTTCCTGGGATACACCTTCCGCGCCAGGGTGAACCGGAGTCGGCACGGGAACCAGTTCCTGGCGTTTGACCCGGCGGTCAGCAAGGAAGCTCTCAAGAAGATGGGCCGGGAAGTGCGGAGATGGCATCTGCACACCCGCACCGATCTGACCTTCCAAGAGCTCGCCCGAAGGATCAACCCTGTCGTGGCGGGCTGGATCAACTACTACGGCCGTTTCAGGCCCTGGGAGTTGACCTCCTTCGTGACACGCATCAACTCCTACCTGGTGCGTTGGATCCGCAAGAAGTACAAACGGCTCGCGGCCAAGCAGAAGGCGCTGGCGAAAATGCAGGAGATCGCCCGGCGATACCCCCGCATGTTCGCGCACTGGCGTATCACTCCGACTGTGAGTGCCGTGCTGGTCTGACGATCAGGACGACAAGAGCGGAGTGACGAGAGATCGTCACGCTCCGTTCTGTGAGGGCCGGAGGGTGAAATCCCCTCCGGCTACTCGGCGGTGAAGTGAAGACCCGCCGCTGGGACTTCATCTCCAAGAACCGCGCCGACTTCGGCGTCAAGCGGCTGTGCCGGGTCCTGGGGGTCTCCCGCTCCGGCTACTACCGGCACCAGGCCACCGAAGCGGTCCGCGTCGAGCGCCAGGCCCACGAGGCGGCAGCGGTCGCCGAGATCCGTGCCATCCACGCCGAGCACCGGGGCGCCTACGGTGCCCCGGTGTCCACGCCGAGTTGAGGGCCCGGGGACGGAAGATCAACCGGAAACGCGTGACACGGCTGATGCGCGTCCACCACATCATCGGGCGCCACTTGCGCCGCACCAGGCGAACGACGATCGCGGACAAGACGGCCGCGCCAGCGCCGGACCTGCTGATGCGCGACTTCACCGCTGACAGGCTGAACACGAAGTGGTGCGGTGACATCACCTACATACCCGTTGGTTCGACGTGGCTGTATCTGGCCACGGTGATCGACATCTGCTCGCGCCGGGTCGTGGGCTGGTCGATCGCCGACCACATGCGTGCGTCTCTGGGCACCGACGCTATCGAGATGGCCGTGGCCGTCCGCGGCGGCCAGGTGGACGGCGTCGCCTTCCACACGGACAGGGGCGCCCAGTACGTGAGCCGGGCCTTCGCCGATGCCTGCCGCCGACACGGCATCCGCCGCAGCATGGGACGCGTCGGGTCCAGCCATGACAATGCCCTCGCCGAGTCGTTCTTCCAGGGCCTCAAGCGGGAACTGCTGCACGGACGGCGCTGGACGTCGAAGGCACAGGCCCGCCTGGAACTGTTCCGCTGGATGTCGTACTACAACCGACGCCGCCGGCACTCCGCGCTCGGCTACCTCACACCGGTCGAGTTCGAACGACGAATGACCACATCACGTACTCTGTCACTCGCCGCATGAAACCCGGTGTCCACTCCGGGGGATCAACCTCAGGGTGTTGTTCACCCCGGCCGGGCACCGGCCGCGGATCTTCTCCAGGTCGACCACCGGCGGGAGCTGCCCGGGCCGC
>NZ_BMTF01000064.1 GCF_014649535.1 Streptomyces gelaticus | reverse complement strand
GCATCGAGAAGAACACCCACGACAACCCCTTCGGCGCCGTCCTCTCCTTCCGCGGCACCGTCACCGACACCACCGTCAAGCACGCGCTGAGCGCGGCGATGCCGGACCTCTCGGACCTCTTCGAGGTCGGCGACTCGTCGAAGTTCGCCGTCGGCCAGTGGTGGGCTGTGGAGATCAACGCCCTGGCGGGGAAGTACGAGAAGGAGATCCAGCGTCTCGTCCAGGTCACCGATGTCGTCGACGCCACGCACATCCGGGTCAACTACCAGATCGGCTGGGACCTGGCCGCGGGCCGCACGCTGACCTGGACCCGTGTCGAGCCCGTCGACCGCGCCCACGTCCGCAACATGGTCTTCGAGGGCTGGGGCGAGGACGAGATGACCGGCTCGCACCCGGTCGCGTACGAGTACGCGGTGCGCTGCGACGTCTCCGGGATCGAGGCCATCGGCACCTTCTGGCCGGTCGTGATGCGCCGCTGGTGCACGTACTACCGCACCGAGCAGTGCTCGCTGACCAACCCGAAGTCCGTCACCTACGGCGGCGCGGGCTACCTCACCCAGCAGATCTACTGCCTGTACGGGCACGTGGAGGACTGTCACACCTCCAACGCCCGTCACCTCAACGACTTCACGGCCTCCGCATACTGCTACGTCACCAACTGCCACGGCGACGGTGACGACGAGGGCCCCTTCGTGACGCACGGTCAGTTCGAGCACGACCTCGTCTACACCGGCAACTCCGGGCTGATGACCTTCGCCAACTCCGGTGCCGCCTGGGGCGGCAGGGCCAAGCGGATCACCGTGCGCCGACACGCCTGCTCCTGGTTCGTGGCCCGGGTCAAGATCACCGATCTGACCCTGGAGGACGTCCTGGTCATCGGCAAGAAGTCGCTGGCCGGCTCCGGAATGCTCTGGGTCAATGCAGACGGTGTGCAGATGCGCGGCTGTACCGCCACCGGTCCGCTGATCGTCTCCCGGGCCTCGGACCTCTCCGCCCGCCCCAATGTGATCGCCGATTCCTCGTTCGCCTTCGCGGCGGGCGCGGAGATCACCCAGGCCAACGTCACCGCCCCGCTCACCATCCGGCACAGCACCCTGAAGGGCGTCGACGGCGCGGTCCTCAACGGCACCGGCCCGCTCACCCTGGACCAGTGCACGCTGACCGGCTCCACGGACACCGCCCCGGTCTCGCTCGCGCACGCCGACATCACCGTGCTCGGCGGCGAACTCCGCGACACCGGACTGAAGCTGACCTCGGCGAAGGACCAGCGGCTGCGCGTCGACGGCACCCGGCTGAGCGGCACCAACAAGGACGGCGCCCTGCTCGCCCGCACCGGCTCCGGACGGACCGTCGACTGGCAGCTCACCGGCCTCGACTCGACCGCGCCCAAGGGCACCGCCCATGTGCTGGTCACCGAGGGCCCCAACCGCTACCGGGCCACCGGCTCCACCTTCACCGGCGGCCGGCTCGAACTGCGGCCCGCGGCGTTCGGCGGCACCTCCAGCCATCTGCTGCACACCGGCTGCGTCGAGGACGGCACCGAGCGCACCGCGCTGCCGGACGAGGGCGACCGCGTCGCCCACACCGCGGCCACGCTGCGGTTCTGACCACCACTCCCATCGAGCACCAGGGAATCCCGTGTCCACGCATACCCCGATCACCGGCCGGCCCGTACGGGTCGCGCTCGTCGGCGCCGGCAACCGCGGTCTGACGTACGCCGAGTGGATAAAGGCGCACCCCGAGCGCGCCGAGCTCGTAGCCGTCGCCGATCCGCGCCCCGCGGCGCGGGCCGCCGCCGACGCACCCGTCGAGTTCGACGACTGGCAGCCGCTGGTCGAGAACCGCATTGCCGACGCCGTCGTAGTCGCCACCCAGGACCGTTTCCATGTGGAGCCCGTACTGGCGCTGGCCGAGGCCGGCTACGCGATCCTCGCCGAGAAGCCGCTCGCCCCGACCGAGGAGGAGACCCGGCGGATCGTCGAGGGCGTGGAGCGGGCCGGAGTCCTGTTCGCGGTGTGCCATGTCATGCGGTACACCCCGTACACCGACCTGGTGAAGAAGGTCGTGGACTCGGGCGTGCTCGGTCAGCTGGTCTCCCTCGACCATCTGGAGCCGGTCGGCTGGTGGCACTACGCCCACAGCTATGTGCGCGGCCCGTGGAGCAGCGAGAAGGACTCCTCGCCGATGCTGCTCGCCAAGTCCTGCCACGACCTGGACTGGATCACGTACGTGATGGGCGGCCGGATCGAGCAGGTATCCAGCTTCGGCGGGCTGAAGCACTTCCGGCCGGAGAACGCCCCGGCCGGGTCCGCCGGGCGCTGCCTCGACTGTGCGGTCGAGTCCGGCTGCCCGTACAGCGCGCTGAAGCTCTACATGCCGACGCTGCGCGAGAAGGGCGCGGTCTGGCCGGTCACCCACGTCACCGAGGCGAAGGACGAGGCCGGTCTCGTGCAGGCGCTGCGCGAGGGCCCGTACGGAGTCTGCGCCTACCGCGGCGACAACGACGTGGTCGACCACCAAGTCCTCGCCATGCAGCTGACGGACGGGGTGACCGCCACCTTCCAGATGGTGGCGTTCACCGAGCAGACGCACCGCCAGACCCGGATCTTCGGCTCGCACGGCTGGCTGATCGGCGACGGCGAACGGGTCACGGTGCAGGACTTCCGGACCGGCGAGTCCACCGTCCATGAACTCGGCGCCTCCGGTTCGAACGCGGCGGACGGGCACGGTGGCGGGGACGCCGGGCTCGTCGACGCGTTCGTCACCGCCGTCGCCACGGGTGAGGCCGGGGCGGTCCGCTCCGGTCCCGCCACCTCGCTCGGCAGTCATCTGGCGGCGTTCGCCGCGGAGCGTGCCCGGCACACCGGCACCGTCCAGACGGTCCCGGCCCAGTGATTCCCTCTCTTCCCGGCCCCACTTTCACGTCCTCGGAGGACCTCCTCATGTCCCGTCTTCTCACCCGTCGTTCCAGAGTCCGCGCCGTCGCCGCCCCGGTCGTGGCGACCGTGCTCGCCGCCGGTGTGCTGGCCGGCTGTTCCAGCGGTGGTGACGACAACACCGT
>NZ_BMTF01000063.1 GCF_014649535.1 Streptomyces gelaticus | reverse complement strand
GGATATCGCATGCACCGGTGATACCGCACAGGCAACGAGCCGTCAGCCCCTACGACACCACGAGTTCAACCTCAGTAACGGTGAGGTTGTAGACCTTCGTTGCCTGAGTCTGGTGCTGGGAGGCGGTGATCTGGACCCAGGTGCCAGCGCTCGTTTGGAGCCATTGCCCGGCTTTGAGGTCTCCAGCCTCTACCCATTGATGGAGGGAGGGGACCCAGAAGGGGTGGCCGTCGGTGGCAGTGATGTTGCCGGTCTTCGCGTTCTGCGTTTGACCGGTGTCGATGGTGAGGTCGACGAGTTGTTTCTCCCCGTTGCCTTCGATGAGGGCTGTGACGGTACGGGGCCGGTTTCACCGGTCTGCGGATCGGTGGCGAGAATCTTGTCGCCGATCTTGATGTCCTTGATCGGCTTGCTTGTGCCGTCTGCCATGAGGACCGGGGTGTCGGCGGTGAAGCTGTTGTGAGCGAGGCAGCTCCCGGCGCGCAGGGAACTTCTGGCGGCCATGAAGGCGCTCAGGGCTTCGCCGGCCATGCCGAGCATGCAGCCGGTCAGGGCGGCGTTGCCGACCTGACCCCAGTTGACCTTGCGGCCGGAGAGTCGCTGGAATGCCCAGTCGAGTCCGCCGTCTATGAGTCCGCCGATGGCGCAGGCGGCGATCATGGGGTTGTTGCCGGTGGGGTCGGTGTAGGTGGTGGGTGAGGACAGGGCGTATTGGTAGAGGTTTGGTGCCGCCGGCCTGGCCGATGGGGTCTTGGGAGATGAAGCGGCCGGTTTCGGGGTCGTAGTAGCGGTCGCGGTAGTAGAGGAGGCCTGTGCCGTCGTTTTCGCGGCCGGTGAAGGTGTACGGGTTGGAGGAGGCTGCTCCGGAGACGGTGGGCTGGCCGTTGGGGTCGTAGGCGTATTTCGTGGCGATGGTGCCGTCGCTGTTGGCGAGGCCGATCACTGAGCCGAGGGCGTCGGTCAGGTAAATCTGGGTGGTGCCGTTCTCGGTTCGGGTGAGGAATTGGTCCAGCCCGGAGGTGGCCACGGTCGCGGTCGTGTCACCTGAACTGTCTTGTTCGACCAGCGGGTTGCTGCCGTCGGTGAGGAATTTGTTCGTCGTCCCGCCGACGGTCCTGGTGCTGCGGGTGCCCAGGGCGTCGTATCCGAAGCTGCTGCTCTGACCGGCCTTGGTCAGGCCGGAGAGCTGGCCGCGTGCGTTCCAGGTGGAGTCGCGGATGCCGTCGGTCTTAAGCTGGCCGTCCGCGTCGTAGGTGAAGGAGCGACCACCATAGGTGGTGATGCGGTTGTCCTTGCCGAAGACCGTGCCGTCCTCGGCCGCGGGCAGTGCCACGTTGGCCAAGGTTCCGGTCAGGCCGGTCTGCAGGCCGCGCTCGTCGCGGGTGTAGTTCAGGTCGCCGATGCTGCTGGCGCCCTGGGCGTAGGTGATGGACTTGATGGTGCCGGTTTTGTCGTAGCCGGTGGTGCGGGCGATGCCGCCCGGCATCGTGGCCGTCTTCTCCCGGCCCACCGCGTCCAGCCCGAACCCGACTTCCTGGGTGCCTGATACGACGGAGGTGAGGATGCTGGACTTGTCGAAGCCGTAGACGGTCGTCTGACCGCCGGCGGACATGGTCTTGCGGCGGTCGGCAGCGTCGTAGTCGTAGCTGACGGTGCCGTTGGGACCGGTCACTGTCTTGGGCCGGTCGTAGGTGTCGTAGCTGACCGAGAAGGCTTTCCGTACACAGGACGTGCTCGCGTCGGGCCGGTTCGACTGCTGGCGTGAGTATGTCTCCCAGACGTACGTGCCGGCCGAGGTCGACAGCGATCACGCGGCGGACTTCGCGGCATCGCAGCGCATCCTGGCACTGGGGGCCGTACAGCTGTGGACGATGGAGCACTCACCAATGACCCTGCGGCGGACACGGAAGCTGATTCGGCGGTCTGACCCGAGTTGTACCACCTCTCATTCCCCCTACGCAGGACCATGAGACTCACCAGCCCCGATCACGAGGCGAATTACGAACCGTACGACCTGGTGCTCCACGACACCTCACGCCCCCACCTCATGCGGGCGATCACCAGCCACGGCGAGGGCGCCATCCTGGGAACAGGGCTCTTCGTCCCCCGAAAACTGCTGCCACTGCCGGAGAACACCATTGACGGACTGCTCATGCGACGACTGTCAGGGCGTGAGGGCGTCGGAACACTGCTCGCCCAGTTCCTCACCCAAGTGGCCCGAGACTCCAGCTCCTACCGACCCGACGACGGACCCCGCCTGGGGACCGTGGTGGTCGACCTCCTCTCTGCACTGTTCGCCCACGCCCTCGACGCAGACACCCCTCCGGAAACCCACCGACAGACCCTGTCTTACACATCCGAGCCTTCGTCCAACAGCACCTGCAAGACCCGCAATTGACCCCGAGCACCATAGCCGCCGCGCACCACATCTCCACTAGCTACCTGCACCGCCTCTTCCAGCGGGAAGACCACACGGTCGCTGCCTGGATTCGCTGACAACGGCTGGAGCGCGCGCTCGCCGACCCTACGATGCGCGCCACCCCCATCCACGCCATCGGTTCCTACTGCGGCTTCCCTCGCGCGTCCGACTTCACCCGCGCCTTCCGCACGACCTACGGCATCCCCCAAGGAGTACCGGCACCAAGCCCAGCGCATCGCGGAGTAGGCGCATCGCCAAGTAGGTGTGCACTCACTGCTAACGAAATCGAAGCTGCTGCCACATACCCTGAATGTGCATGAACAAAGGGGCCGATACCGGGGCGTCCCTAACCCATTGATTGATCGCGAGTCAAGTGTGGCGGGTAGACAGCCGGCGGCACCGGACATACCGAGGGCCCCGGCCGAATCCAGGGGTCCCTGACCTACTGAAGAGGGAGCCGAAGACGAACCGCATCAGCAAAACCCTCATTACGCTGACCATAGTTGCCACCGCAGGAAGCGGTGCTGCCGGTGCGTTAACGCTTGTTACAGCAAGCCCAGCCCAAGCGTGGTCGTGGGATTGTCAGGAGTATCTGCGGGATAAAGGCTACAACGTGCCCATAGGGGGAAGGGCCGCAGAGGCATGCACCATCGCGGACAAGGGTGAGGGATCGGCTAATACTCCAGTCTGGTTTCGCGATGCTGGGAGACCCGGCTGGGAACGCGTACGGCCACCGCGTGATCATCGGGGGTTGT
>NZ_BMTF01000062.1 GCF_014649535.1 Streptomyces gelaticus | reverse complement strand
GTTCGACAGGGGGCAACAGTCATGCCGGGCCCGGAGGCCAGCGGCCCTCTTGCAGGACCGCGGAAAACATAACGGGGGTGACGCCCCGGAGTGAACCGGACACGCAGGCCACCGCGGCGGCGGACCATGACCGGGACGGCGGTGAAGCGGCTGCGGAGGCGACCGCTGAGGCGACTCCTGAGGTGACTTTGGAGGACACCGACAGCGGTGACCTTCCGGACGGCCGTGAGCTCACTCCGTTCGACACCCGCTACTCGGCCGTCGGCCGTCTGGACGGACGCCTGCTGAAGGCCGTGCAGAAGGCGGCCCGGGACGCCCGCGAGGACGGCATCGAACTCCGCGTCACCTCGGGGTGGCGCAGCAAGGCGCACCAGCAGCGCCTGCTGGACGAGGCCATCGAGAAGCACGGCAGCGCGGAGAAGGCGCGGCAGTTCGTCAATACGCCGCAGAAGTCGACACACGTGTCGGGAAAGGCCGTCGACATCGGACCCACCGACGCTGACGACTGGCTCATCCGCAACGGCTCCGACTACGGCCTGTGCCAGGTCTACAACAACGAGATGTGGCACTTCGAGCTGCTCACCACCCCCGGTGGCACCTGCCCGCCGCCCCTGAGCAACGCGGCGGGCTGACCTGTCATGCCTGCAGCCCCTGAGTCGCCCCGCAAGACGTTGCCGCCCCCTTCCGAAGGACATGCCATGACGGACCTGCGCGAGGACCCCTACCCGGATGTGCACATCGGAGGCGGATTCTCCGATCCCGCCGGGACACCCACCGCCGGTCCCGGTTCCGGCCGACGCGGCCCGGGACGGCGTGGGGGCCGGATCCTGAGTGCCGCCGTCGTGGCGACGGGGCTGGCGCTGGTCTGCCACTCGTTCGTGCCCGATGCGCCGGGCAACCTGGGCAGCCTGCTCGAAACCGCGCTGCCCTGGACCGGCCTGACCGTACCGGTGCTGTTGCTGGCCGCGCTGTTGCGCAGGTCCGTGCCGGCTGTCATCGCCGCCCTGCTTCTCGGCGCCGTGTGGTCCGCCCTGTTCGCGTCCGTGTTCCTCGGCGGGCGCGGCGACGCAGAGCCGAACATGACCGTGGTGACCCACAACGTCAATGCCGCCAACCCCGACCCCGGCGCGACCGCCCGGACGCTGCTGGCCGCCGACCCCGACCTGGTGGCCCTGGAGGAGATCACCGACGATGCGCTGCCTGCCTACCGGAAGGTGCTGGACCGTCGGCTCACCCACTCCGTGCGCATCGGCACCGTCGCACTGTGGAGCCGCTACCCGATCACCGAATCCCGGCGCGTCACCATCGATCCCGGCTGGAGCCGCTCCCTGCGCGCCCTGGTCCGGGGACCGAAGGGCCCCCTCGCCGTCTACGTGGTCCACCTGCCCTCGGTCCGCGTCGGCGTATCCGGTTTTGCCACGGCCCGGCGCGATGACGCCCTCACCGCCCTCGTCCGGGTCCTCGACCACGAACAGCAGAAGAAGGTCCTCCTGCTGGGCGATCTCAACGGCACCACCACCGACCGCAGGCTCGCGCCGCTGACGTCCCGGCTGACGCCGGTCAAGGACAAGGCCGGCACCGGCTTCGGATTCAGCTGGCCCGCGGCCTTCCCGCTCGCCCGCATCGACCACATCCTCACCCGGGGCATCCTCCCCACCGATGCCTGGACCCTCCCCGCCACCGGCAGCGACCACCGTCCGATCGCCGCGGGACTCAGGGCATAGGCGAGAGGGCGTTCCCACGCCGGATCGGCCAGATGTCCTCCGCCGCTCGGCCTGCCCGCCCCGTCATTACCCTCGACGTAATCGACGCCCCGTCGGCGCCCGTACAGACTGGGCCGCATGACGCACACCACCGCGGACGCCACCCGCGCCACCGTCCAGAGCTTCCTCGCCCTCCGCCTCGCCGGGGACACCGAACAGCTCACCGCGCTCTTCGCCGACGAAGTCGACTGGCTGCTCGCGGAGAACCCAGCGGTTCCGTGGATCCGGCCCCGCTCCACCGCCGCCGAATGCGCCGCCCAGTTCACGGAGTTGACCGAGCACACCGTGCCCGAGGACGCGCGGGCCTCCATCGACACCTTCCTCGTGGACGGCATCGACGCCGTTCTGACGGGGCATCTCTCGGGCACCGTCCGCGCGACGGGCAAGTCCTTCGAGGGCCCCTTCGCGCTGCGCCTCACCGTCGAGGACGGCCGGATCACCCGCCACCACCTGTACGAGAACAGCCTGTCGATCGCGGAGGCGTGCACCCCCTGACCTCCTGGGCGTCCAGCCGCCCCGACGTCTCAGGCGCGGCCCTGCGGCGGTCGCCCCGCACCCTGCCCCGGGCCCCCGGCCTCGTGCCCGGTGACGGTCTCCCCGCGGATGACGCGCGGCGCTCCCGTTTCCCCTTCTGCGCCCTTCGGCTCCTTCATCGCCTTCGCCTCGGCCTTGAGGATGCGGGCCGACTTGCCCGCGGAACGGGCCAGCTCGGGAAGTCTCTTGGCGCCCAGGAGGAGGATCACCACGACCAGAATGATCGCGATCTCGCTGATTCCGAACATCAGTCGTCCCCGTCCTCGTCCTCGTCGTCCTCGAAGAAGTCCCCCACCTCGTCCACGACTTCGGCGGCGACCATGCCTCCGACGACGCCGACCGCGAGACCTGCCGCGCCCACCGCGACGGCCGTGCCCAGGCCCGGACCGGAGCGGTGACCGCCGTCGTGGTGGTGGTCCTCGTGGTGGGCCGGGTGTCCGGCGTACGGGTCGCCGTGGCCGTACGCGGAGCCTTCCGCGTATGCCGACCGGTGCTCGACCAACTGCCGGAGCCAGCCGTCGACGAGGGCCTGCCAGTCCTGATGGTGGATGCCGTCGTGCGCGACCGTGAAACGGGTGAGCGCGTCGTGTCCGCCGGAGAGGGGACCGCCGCGCCGGTCGGCTTCCAGGACCACCTCCATGCCGCCCGCGGTGGCGAGGAAGGTCACCTCGATCTCGTTGACCGCGTGCGCGTACTGCGGCGACGGGGTCAGCTCGATCTCCTGGTAGAAGGGGAGCTGCTGGCCGGTGCCGCCGATGCGGCCGTACTCGAGATCCGCCGACCTGAAGCCGAAGCCGAGCTGTCCGAACGCTTCGAGGATCGCCTCCTGCACCGGCAGCGGACCCACCGCGAGCCGATCGAGGTCGCCCTTGTCCTTGGCCCCGGCGACCGAGACCTCCGTGCGTACACCGAGCACAATGCCCAGGCTCTGCCCGTACAGCTCGGTGATCGGAGTCTCCCAGGGCAGCGCGACCGTGAACGGCACGCTGAGCTGCTCGCCCTCGGCCAGCCGGAAGCCGCCACCGACGGTGAAGCGTTCGAAGGCGACGACGCCCTCTGCTTCCTCGTCGCCGCGCTCGTCCTCCACCCGAGCGACGAGTTCCAGCGCGATGTGGTCGATGTCGAAGCCGGCGCTGCCGCCCTTGAGATGGACCTGGCCGGACAGGGGGCCGCCGGGAGCGGCGGCCCCGGTGGTGAGGACGGTGTCGACGGTGGGGCCGCCCACACCGAGCGAGCCGAGCAGTCGTTTGAACACCATCGAGGCGTTCACTCCCTTATGTGCGTACGAGGGGTGCGGGGAGTCCGGTAACGCCGAAGGCGGTTCCCGTTCTCTACAGACGTGTAGAGCATAGGGCCGTCGGCGGGCCTTCCGGAGCCGCGAGGGAGCGGTGGGCCGGAAAGTCCGAAAAAGATCGCTCAGGAGGTCCGGGTAGCTGCTTGACGTGCGCGTTTTGCCGTGCTTTTACCGTACGGAACGTTCGTGGGAATGGGTGCGGGGCCGTGTGGTGCGTGTGCGCCGCACGGCCCCGGGCCGTCGGTATGGGTGACGGGTCGGCCCGTGGGCCGGCCGGTCAGCCCTTGCGGGCGTTGACCTCT
>NZ_BMTF01000061.1 GCF_014649535.1 Streptomyces gelaticus | reverse complement strand
TCCATCTGGTCGAGGAACCACAACCGCTGCTGGGCGGAGGAGAGCGGGACGAGCTCCGGCCGCTCCTCGGGCATCAGTGCGGGCCGCCGCTCCCCACTGCCCTCGGCCGCGATCCGTTCGGCCAGCTGCGCGACGGTCGCGTACTGGAACAGGTCCCGGATGGTGATCCCGGTCTCCCACACGGCCCGGATGCGGCTGATGAGGCGGGTGGCGAGCAGGGAGTGGCCGCCGCGCCGGAAGAAGTGGTCGTCGATGGTGACCGACGGCAGCCCGAGGACGGCCGCGAAGAGTCCGCACAGGACTTCCTCGGCGGGTGTACGCGGCGGGCGGCCCCCGGTGTCGGCGCTCTGCCGGGGTACGGGCAGGGCGCGTCGGTCGACCTTGCCGTTGACGGTGAGGGGGATCTCGTCGAGGACGACGAAGGCGGACGGGACCATGTACTCGGGCAGCGTGCCGGCGATCTCGCGGTGCACCGCCTCGGTGTCGATCCGGGCGCCGTCGGCGGCGACGAGGTACGCGGCGAGGCGCTTGTCGCCCGGCCGGTCCTCGCGGACCACGACCGTCGCCTGACCCACCGCCTCCTGGACGGTCAACGCGCTCTCGATCTCGCCGAGTTCGATGCGGAAGCCGCGGAGCTTGACCTGCTGGTCGGCACGGCCGAGGTATTCGACCGAGCCCTCGTGGTTCCAGCGCACCAGGTCGCCCGTGCGGTACATCCGGGTACCGGCCGGACCGTACGGGTCCGCGACGAAGCGCTCCGCCGTCAGCGAGGCGCGGTTGAGGTAGCCCTGGGCCAGGCCGGCACCCGCGATGTACAGCTCGCCGGGAGCGCCCGGCGGGACCAGCCGCAGGCCCTCGTCGAGGACGTACAGGCGGTGGTTGTCGAGCGGCTCACCGATCGGGACGGCACCCGCGTGGTTCAGCGGACGGTGGATGCGGTGGGTGGTTGCGAAGGTGGTGGTCTCCGTCGGACCGTAACCGTTCACCACCGTGACGTCCGGGCAGTGGTCCATGACGCGGCGCACCGCCTCCGGCGGGACCACGTCGCCTCCCGCCCACACCTCATGGACTCCGGCGAACGCCTCGGGCGCCTCCTCCGCCATCACCCGGAACAGACCCGCCGTCATCCAGAGCGCGGTGATCCGGTGCTCGGCCAGCAGCCTTCGGTAGTCGGCGGGGGCGAGATGGCCGCGCGGTGCCACCACGACCGTGCGGCCGTTCAGCCACGGCACCCAGATCTCGTACGTCGAGGCGTCGAAGGCGGCCGGCGAGTGGAACAGCACGCGTCGATGGTTGCCGTTCGCGTACATGGTCTGGGCGGCCAGGTCCGCCACGTTGCGGTGGGTGACCGCGACGCCCTTCGGGACTCCCGTGGAGCCCGAGGTGAACATCGCGTACACCGGCTGGTCGGGGTGGATGGTGTGTGCCGGAGCGGTGGCGGGCAGCAGGTCGAGGTCGATGGTGTCGCCCAGGACGACGACCTGCGCGTCGGACTCCAGGACGACCTGGTGGTCCGAGAGGGCCCGGTCGGTGAGCAGGACCGGCGCCCGGGTGTCGGCCAGGATCTGGACGAGCCGGCTGTCGGGGTCGGTGGTGTTCAGCGGGGCGTAGACGGCACCGGCCTTGACCACGGCGAGCAGCGCGGTCAGCAGGTCGGTCGAGCGCTCCATCAGGACAGCGACCACGTCGTGCTGCCGCACTCCCACGTCGATGAGGTGGTGGGCGAGCCGGTTGGTGACCTCGTCGAGTTCGGCGAAGGTCAGATCGTGGTCCTCGTCCACCAGGGCTGTCGCGTCCGGGGTGCGGGCGGCCTGCGCGGCGAACAGCTCCGCCAGGCTCATTTCGGACGTGCCGGTGGCGGTGCCGCTCCGCTCCTCCAGGAGCAGCCGCCGCTCGTGCTCGCCGAGCAGGTCGAGGACCGACAGCGGGGTGTCGGGCGAGGTGACCACGGCCTCCAGCAGCCGGTTCAGCCGTGCCATGAGGGCGTCGATCGTCTGGGCGTCGTAGAGGTCGGTGGCGTACTCGATGGTGATGTCCAGGCCGTCCGGCCGGCCGTCGCGGGTACGGTGCTCGGCGAATCCGAAGGTCAGGTCGAACTTGGCGATCTGCAGGGCGCTGTACTCGGTGCGGGCGTCGAGCCCCGGGAAGCCGATCACGTCGGACCCGGCCTCGCCCATGGTGAGCATCACCTGGAAGAGCGGGTGGCGGGAGGCGGAGCGCTCGGGGTTCAGCACCTCGACCAGCCGGTCGAAGGGCAGGTCCTGGTTGTCCCAGGCCGCCAGGTCCGTCTTGCGGACCCGGGAGAGCAGATCGCGGAAGCTCGGGTCACCGCTCAGATCCGTGCGCAGGACCAGCGTGTTGACGAAGAAGCCGACCAGTCCGTCGAGTGCCTCGTCGATGCGCCCCGACACCGGCGAGCCGATCGGGATGTCCGGTCCGGCCCCGGAGCGGGACAGCGCGGTCGCCACGGCGGCCTGGACGGCCATGAACAGGGTGGCGCCGGACTCCCGTGCGAGGTGGGTCAGCCCGATGTGGAGTTCGGCCGGCAGGTGTACGTCGCAGGTGGCGCCCACGTACGAGGCGGAGGCCGGGCGCGGACGGTCGGCCGGCAGTGTGGCCTCCTCCGGGAGCTCCGCCAACGACGTGCGCCAGAAGTCCAGTTGACGTGATCCGGCGCTGTCCGGGTCGTCGCCATCGCCGAGCAGTTCCTGCTGCCAGAGGGTGTAGTCGGCGTACTGGACCGGCAGCGGCTCCCACGCGGGGGCGATGCCCTGGGCGCGGGCCTCGTAGGCGGTGGCGAGGTCCTGGAGCAGGGGCGCGGTCGAGCCGCCGTCCGACACGATGTGGTGCATCACGATGAGCAGGACGTGCTCCTGCTCGCCCAGGACGATCAGGCGTGCCCGGACGGGCAGGTCCACCGCGAGGTGGAAGACCTGGGCGGATTCCTCGGCGAGCACGGTGGGCAGCGTCGCGGCGTCGGCCGGGATGACCTCCAGTGCGAGCTCCACGTCCTCCTCGGCGAGGATGTGCTGGTACGGGGTGCCGTCCTGGTCGGGGAAGAGGGTGCGCAGGCTCTCATGCCTGCCGACCACGTCCAGGAGCGCCGACTGGAGTGCCGCGCGGTCGAGTTCACCGTTCAGCCGCACCGCGAGCGGGATGTTGTAGGTGGTCGACGGCCCTTCCATCTGGGCGATGAACCAGAGCCGCTGCTGGGCGAATGACAGGGGAATCACTTGGTCACTCCCATCCGGCGCATCGGCCGAAGTCTGGGCCGGGCGGCCTCGGCGCCGTCGAGCTTCTCGACGAGCGTGGCCACGATCGGGTTTTCGAAGAGGGTCGCCACGGAGAGCTCGACTCCGAGTACGGTGCGGATCCGGCCGGCGAGCCGGGTGGCGAGGAGCGAGTGCCCGCCGAGGTCGAAGAAGTGGTCGTCGATGGTGACCGACGGCAGCCCGAGGATCTCCGCGAAGAGACCGCACAGGACTTCTTCCTTGGCGGTGCGCGGTGCGCGCCCGGTGGTTTCGTTGCTGAACTGCGGGGCGGGCAGGGCGCGTCGGTCGACCTTGCCGTGGACGGTGAGGGGGATCTCGTCGAGGACGACGAAGGCGGACGGGACCATGTACTCGGGCAGCAGCCCGGACATCTGCCGCTGTACGTCCCCGGGTTCGATCCTGCCGCCTTCCTCGGCGGTGAGGTAGGCGACGAGGCGCTTGTCGCCCGGCCGGTCCTCGCGGACCACGACGGTGGCCTGGGCCACGCCGGGTCGTCCGGCGAGGACGGTCTCGATCTCGCCGAGTTCGATGCGGAAGCCGCGGAGCTTGACCTGCTGGTCGGCACGGCCGAGGTACTCGACCGAGCCCTCGTGGTTCCAGCGCACCAGGTCGCCCGTGCGGTACATCCGCGTACCGGCCGGACCGTACGGATCCGCGACGAAGCGCTCCGCCGTCAGCGAGGGACGGTCCAGATATCCCTGCGCAAGCCCGGCGCCGGCGATGTACAGCTCGCCCGGGGTGCCCGGCGGGACCAGCCGCAGCCCCGCGTCCAGGACATACAGCCGATGGTTGTCGAGCGGCTCACCGATCGGGACGGCACCCGCGTAGTCCATCGGACGGCGAA
>NZ_BMTF01000060.1 GCF_014649535.1 Streptomyces gelaticus | reverse complement strand
CGGACTCTCCAAGATCGGTGACATCACCAAGGGCCTCAAGGGCATCAGCAACATCGAGATCCCCAAACTCCCCGACGACGCGATCACCCTGCCCGACGGCGCGACCATGCTGCCCGACGGCACCTTCCACCTCCCCGACGGCGCCAAGATCCCCGAGGGCGGGGTCAAACTCCCCGACGGCAACGTCAAGTTCCCCGACGACGTCCCCGTCCTGCCCGAGAACACCACCAAACTCCCCACTCACACCGACAACCCCGTCCAGTACTTCGACCGCGACGGCAACCTCCTCGACGAGAACGGCGACATCGTCCAGCGCGTCGAGGACGCGCCCAAGGAGGGCTCCCCCACCCTCCCGCACACCGACGGCACGGACCCCACGACGCCGCATACCGACACCCCACACACGGACACGGCCCCTGTCACCCCGCACACCCCGGACAGGGAACCCGCCCTGGTCGCGGTCGGTGCCAACACCGCGGACAACGTCGCACACGTCAGCACGAACACGAGCAACAACGTCATCAACGTCACCAGCGATCTCGGCGACACCGGCCGCCTCGCCGACGACCTCCCCACCCCCCACAACAACCCCGCCGACAACCTCCCCGGCGGCAACGCCGGCAACCACCTCCCCCACGGAGGCGTGGGCGACAACCTCCCGCGCGGTCACGCCGACGACCTCGGACACGGCCCCACCGCCGGCCACGAACCGCCCAACACCCACAGCGGCGCACACAACGACGGGCCGAACGGACCGCACGACCCGAACCCGCCCCACTCCAACGACCACACCCCGAACAGCCACGCCGACGACGCCGCACACCACGGCGCCGACGAGGGCAGCCCGCACCACAGCTCCGACGACACGCTGCCTCATGACAACGGCGTACCCCACGACCTCGACGGCCCGCACGGTCTCGACGGCCCGCACGGTCCCGACGGCCCGGATCACCCCGGTGGCGACGGCCCTGGCAATGAGCCACACGGCAAGCCCGTGGAACCTCAGCCCGGCTGGCACGGCCAGAGCGCGGACAAGATGCGTCACTACCGGCGCCCTGCCCTGGACGTTTCGCACCTTCCTCTGAAGGATCAGCTTCCTCTTCTGGAACGGGAAGCGTCCGCTCTCGCCGATGACGCGCTCAAGGCTCCGGAAGGAGCCGCACCTCCCGGCCAGAACCACCTCGAATCCGGCTGCGCCGGAAGTTTCCTGCACGACAACACGATCACCGTGCACAGCAGCACCACGAAAATGCACGGTCAGAAGCTTCCGAAAACACACAAAGTCCTCGAAACAATTCTGAACGATGTAGGTGCAAAGCTTGATGCAACACCCGGAGCAAAGAGAGGGTTTGGTCACGGAAAGTGCGCCGAAGTATCTCTGATAAGCGACCGACTTCATCATCTGGACCCCACAGGAAAGACCATTCGGACGGTCGATGACGCAAAGAAGGCGCTGGAAGGCGGTGTGATGCATACACGCCAGATCGGCGACCTCTTCAATCGGAAGACAGGCGCACTCGAACGACAGAAGGACACCTTCCTCCCACCATGTGACACCTGCGCTCAGGTGCTACCCCAGCTGGGAATCCGAGTACACTCGTAAAATCCCAGTTCACGGAACGGAACGAATAATGAGCTCCGAACAGTTGGCACCCGAAGTACGCGACTGGCTCGTCGCGAACGGCTGGTCGCCGGGCCGCGACATCGGGCAACGTGCTGACGAACTCATTCAGGTGCGGGTACAGGACGCCGAGCGCCAGGGACGCACCCTGCGTCCGGTACCCGCCGCGGTGCACGTGATCCACGCATTCGGCCTGCTGCACCTCAACCACCCCACGGTGAAGCACGTCTCCTGGATCATGGATCCGACCCTCGGGTACGAGGGCGATGCACGACTCATCCAAGAACTGTCATTCGGACTCGGAACGGAACTTTTTCCCGTTGGTTACGAGTCTTCCGAGTACGGACTTCTCCTGGTCGACGAGAGGGAACGCTTCTTCCACCTCCACCACACCGGCGGGTACTACTTGGGAGAAAACACAATGGATGCCTTCTCCCGATTCCTGATCGGCGCGCCCGACCCTGACGCGGAGGACTACTTTGTCTGAGCAATTCCCTGCGGTAGCTTCCTCCCTACTGATCGGCGGCCAAGTGGTGAGCCACACCAGCCTGGTCGGGGAAGGCACTGCCAATCTCCATCCCGCCATCTGGTCATTCGCGGAATCGCTGCCGGCCGACGTACGCAGGCCGTTCACCGGGCGCTGCGCCGAATCGGCTCTGGTTTCCGACCAGTTGTGGGCGCTCGACTCCGCACGGAACGATGGCCGCACGACCACCCTCGACGAAGCCGTGCCGCACTTCGCGGGGTCCGCCATCATCTCCAAGATGATCCGCGGCCAAGGACACCCCGACCACGGCAGGACCACCGAGCCGTGCGAGGTCTGCCGACTGCTGCTGCAAACGCTGGGCGTACAGGTGATGTCCTGAAGCCAATCGCTGAGACGCTCGACTGGCTGACTCGACACGGCTGGTTCCCGGGAGAGATATCAGCGATTCTGCGCAAAGGCCCGATCCAGGGGAGACTTATGGACACAGGGTCCCAGAGGATCAAGAACGCCCCGCCGGCGCCGGATCACCCCCTCGGCCACGCCGAGGTCAAAGCCGCGAACGAACTGCTCTGGTAGCGGGAGAAGCTGGGCCTGCCGACGGGTGAAGCGACACTCTCCGAACTCCGCGCCTCGGCCGACCCCCGACCGACGAACTCTGGACTCCCCGAGGCCCGACGTGACACGAATCGACATCGACGACCCCGAAGTCGACATGGATCAGGGGCAGCGCCTGCTGTACAGGGGAGAACTCTTCACCGGAGAGGTCGAGGAGCGACTCGACGATGCCCTGGTCAGCGTGGACTCCTACATGGCGGGGGTACAGCACGGTCCCAGCCGCGAGTGGTACAAGGACGGCACGCTACGGTCCGAGGCGACGGCGCGGGAAGGACGTCCGGTAGGGGTGTCCAGGGAATGGCATCCGAACGGTGTGCTCGCCTCCGAGGTGGAGTTCTCCGAGAACGGTATGACCATGCTCGCCGAACGCCGCTGGGACGAAGAGGGCCGGCCGACGAAGACCTGGAGCGCGAGCGAGGGCTGACCCCGGCCGCCTCGCCGACGCTCCCCCCACCCCCTCATAACCCCGCCGACAACGAACACGGCGACGGGCAGGCATCGGAATGACACTTCCCCGAATCGACATCGACGATCCACAAATCGAAATGGATGAGGGTGAGGTCGCCTTCTATCAAGGAGAGCCTTTCACCGGCGAGGTGGTCGAATACCAGAAGGGGGCGCTCGTCAGCCTCGTCACTTACAAGGATGGGTTCGAAGACGGTCCCTCCAGGAAGTGGTACATGGATGGGACTCTGAGGTCCGAGGGAGTGCTGCGAGGTGGGTTCCCCGTCGGTGAGTCCAAGGACTGGCACCCCAACGGGGGGTTGGCCACGCGCGTACTCATGAGCGGGAACGGACTGCGGCAGTTAGAGATTACCGAGTGGGACGACGAGGGGAACCTGACGAAGGAGTGGCGCGCCGAGCGCGGTTGACAACCTTTGTTCCACTTCGTACGAGCGGGGTGCCGAGTTCCTCCAGGACGGGGCCGGATTCCTCGACCTGACCGGTGTGTCCCTTCGGTACCACCTCGTGAACCTACCCCTTCCTCCTCACGTTCGACGGGCGCACGCTGGACGCTCTGGATGCCGCAGGACGGATCTCGTATCACGCCTCGGCCGTCGCGACCGGTCCCTTCCTCACGCTTGCCCCCGCGACTCTCGACGCCCTGGACGCCGAGGGCGAGATCACGTACTTCGCGAAGATCAGCGAGGGCTACCCGCGAAGCAGCTCGCGTGGCATTGTCCGGCGCCGGGTCGACGACGGCCGGACGTACGACGAGGCGTTCACACGCGACCTCCGCTGGGAGCCGACCGAGTACCTCAGGTTGTACGAACTCGGCCACAACGAGATCGACCACGTCCAGATCACCGAGATCGAAGTCGCCGCGTTCATCGAATCGACGACGAAGAGACTCACCGGATCCTGATGACCCGCCGGGGCGGCAGGCGGTCGGCCGCCGCTCACTGTCGTGTGCGCGGCGTGAAGATCGGCCGGAGATCCTCGGGAGCCCCCTGGTGCCGGGAGGGCTCCCGTTCCCCGCGACCCGGTCGAGCACTCCGTTTCTGCACCTCATTGCCCGTGCCGTGCTTCGTTGATCATGTCACGGCTTGTCCACAGCCTTGAGGTCCTCGATTGCTTCATCCTCCCGGAGTTGATAGGCATGATCAGCACATGTGTTTGCTCAGGCTTGGCAGGGGGATTGAATGAATTTCGACATGGGGGCGCAGGTTCTGACGAATCTGTCGTCGAAGTCGCGTGGGTCGAGTGATGATCTGGGTACGTTGAT
>NZ_BMTF01000059.1 GCF_014649535.1 Streptomyces gelaticus | reverse complement strand
ACGGCTTCGACGGACACCAGCCCTACACCCCCGACGAGGTCCGCGAGGCCCTCCAGATCGGACCCGACACCCCGATCATCACGACGGACGCACGCCACCGTGCCGACGCCAAGAGCGGTCTGATCACGCTCGTCGAGCACGCGCTCATGGCGCGGCTCAAGTAGGCACAAGTCGGTATTGCCATACGGTAGTTACCGTAGTCGGGCGGGGGTGGGCTGTGTCCTTTGACACGATCCGCCCCCGTATTCATAACGTTTCGACAGAGAATTGCCCCGCGATCGACACCCGACGCATCCGTTTGGTGCCACTGCGCTCACACGAGCCCCGCCTTTTGACGGGGCTCGTTCTTTATGCCCGTTTTATCTGAGGTCTGGGCCACTCGGAATATCAGGTTCCGACTGTTTGGAACGCGACCGGTCCACGTGCTGGAATTCGACGAACTCCCGAGTAGTACGGCCCTGAACGAAACACGGCACAACGTAGGTGCCGACGCCGAGAGGTTGTTGGTCGAGTGAGGCGAAACAACGCGGGCTCCACGGCGCAGCTGGAGCGGGGCAACTTCACCCCGCCGCCGCCGCGCGCCGCGGCGTCGTCCGCCGATGCGTCCGATGCGGCGGTCTCCGGTGCCGGAACCAGCCGGTTCTCTCCGCGCAACTGGCGGGTGCCCACCCGGCTGAACGCCATCCTCCTGATTCCCGTCCTGGTCGGCCTGGTCATGGGCGGATTCCAGGTGAAGGAGTCGGTCGACACCTGGCGCGAGGCGCAGGACGCCGAGAAGACCGCGCTGATCGTGCGCGCCGCCGCCGAGTACGGCCAGGCACTCCTCGACGAGCGCGACCTCTCCGCTCAGCCCCTCCTCTCGAACAAGCGTGACGCCGAAGTCATCGGCAAGGTCCAGGCCGCCACCGACAACGCGGCGGGCAAGTTCAACGAGGCCGCGAAGGACATGCCCCGGAAGCAGGGCCTGGAGCGGCGCCTTCAGCTCTTCCGGCTGGAGGAGCCCACCCTTCCCGAGCTGCGCAAGGCCGCCTTCACCGAGGCCATGGACCCGGTGAAGACGGAGGAGGGCTACGTCAAGGTCCAGCACTCCCTGATGGAGTTCAGCAACGAGCTGGGGCTGGGCACCGGCAACATCACCACCTACGGCCGTACGGTCTACGCGATCGAGCTCGCCAAGGCTGCAGAATCGCTTCAGCGCTCCATCGGCATGCACCTGCTGGTGCGCCCGAGCCAGGAGAGCGCCAAGTTCGACGCCCAGGTCAAGGCGTTCGGCTCGTACAACTACCTGGAGCAGATCGCGCTCGGCGAGTTCACCTCCGGTGGTACGGAGGCCGACGCCGCCCGGCTGAAGCAGGTCATGGCCGCCAAGGCCGACGAGGGCGCCGAGGAGCTGAAGAGGGCCAAGGAGAAGGCCGACGCGGCGGGCGTCCCGTTCGTCATCCCGCCCAGCATCGACGGCTCGGTCTTCGACGGCATGGCCCAGCAGATCGGGCAGGGCAAGTCACCGGAGAAACTGGCCGCGAAGGGCATCACGCCCGAGACCTGGATGGCGGCCGCCACCGCCAGGTTCGACGGCTACGCCACGGTCGAGGACGAGCTCGTCGACAAGGCGGTGACCGAGGCCGCGGACATCTCGTCCAGCGCCAGGAACGACGCGATCATCAACGCCGCCGTCGTGATCGTCGCCCTGCTGGCCGCCTTCGTCCTGGCCGGCCTGATGGCCCGGCAGATGAGCCGCTCGATGCGCCGACTGCGTACGGCCGCCTTCCAGATCGCCGAGCAGCGGCTGCCGATGCTGGTCGACCAGCTCTCCCGGGCCGAGCCCGGCCGGGTCGACACCCGCGTCCGGCCGATCCCGATCCACAGCCACGACGAGATCGGCGAGGTCGCCCGCGCCTTCGACCAGGTGCACCGCGAGGCGGTCCGGCTGGCGGCCGAACAGGCCATGCTGCGGGGCAACGTCAACGCGATCTTCACCAACCTCTCGCGCCGCAACCAGTCGCTGATCGAGGGCCAGCTGACCCTCATCACCGATCTGGAGAACAACGAGGCCGACCCGGACCAGCTGGAGAACCTCTTCCGGCTGGACCACCTGGCCACCCGTATGCGCCGCAACGGCGAGAACCTCCTGGTCCTCGCCGGCGAGGAGCCCGGCCGCCGCTGGAACCAGCCGGTTCCGCTGGTCGACGTGCTCCGTGCCGCCGCCTCCGAGGTGGAGTCGTACGAGCGCATCGAGCTCTCCGGGGTGCCCGACACCGAGATCCACGGCCAGTCCGTCACCGACCTCGTGCACCTGCTGGCCGAGCTGCTGGAGAACGCCACCACCTTCTCCTCGCCGCAGACCAAGGTGCGGGTCACCGCGACCCGGCTGCCCGACGGCCGCGTGATGATCGAGATCCACGACAAGGGCATCGGCCTCACCGCCGAGGACTTCGCCGACATCAACCACAAGCTGGCCAACCCGCCGACCGTGGACGCCGCGGTGTCGCAGCGTATGGGTCTGTTCGTGGTCGGCCGGCTCTCCGACCGGCACGGCATCCGGGTCCAGCTGCGCCCCTCGGGAGAGCAGGCCGGCACCACCTCGCTGGTCATGCTGCCGGACGCGATCACCCACGGCGGCGGTGGCGAACCGGCCGCCGCGACGGACGACTTCACCGTCTCCTCGATCATTCCGGAGCAGCAGAGCTTCGAGCAGCAGTCGCACATGCGCACGGCCGCGGAGCTCGGCTTCGACGACTCCCGCTACGAGCAGCCCTCGACGGACGCCGTGCAGCTGGACCCGGTGGGCCGTTCGCTGCTGCGCGAGGAGCGCCGGGCGGCGCTGGGGGCGCAGGCGTCGGGCGAGCACCAGCAGTTCCCCCAGCAGCCGTATGCCGACGGCCGGTACGCCGCCGACGGCTACCCGCAGGAGCCGCAGCAGCCCTCGCACGAGGGCGGCTACGACCCCTACGTCGCCGACACGGGATTTGTCCCGCAGCCCGAGCAGGGTCTGTCCGGTGGATATGCGGAAGACGCCTACGCGGCCAGTGGGGCCCCGCAGCCGTCGTACGAGGAGCAGTTCGCTCCCCGAGCCCATCAGGACGACTGGCCGGATCAGAGCGCTTACCAGGGTGCGTTCGAGCCATCGGCGCCGACGGAAGCGGAATCCGTCCCGAGCGCCCCCGCCGAGCCGCAGGAGCGCGTAGGCTTCGACCGTCCGGGGCCCACGCCCAACTCCGGCCACGAGCTGACCGAAGCCGGTCTGCCGCGCCGGGGCGGTCAGCAGCACTGGCAGCCCACCGGTCGCGGGAACAACCGGCCCGCCGCCGCGCAGCAGCCGCAGCAGCGGGAGGAGGAACTGCCGCAGCAGCCGTCGCCCGCGCAGCAGGACGGCTCCGACGACTGGCGCTCGGCCAACGACGAGCGTTGGGAGCGGGCCGAGAAGCTCCGGGAGCCGAAGGCGGGCGGGATCACCCCGTCCGGACTCCCCCGGCGGGTGCCCAAGGCCAATCTGGTCGAGGGCACAGCGGAGCAGACCTTGCAGGGCGGCCCCCAGGTTTCCCGTGCCCCCGAGGACGTCCGCGGCAGGTTGAGCAACCTGCGGCGGGGCGTGCTGCGGGGACGCAGCGCGGGTTCGGACGACAGTAATACCTACAACCAGGAGCGTTAGTGTGAGCCCGATGAGCCAGGCCGCGCAGAATCTGAACTGGTTGATCACCAACTTCGTGGACAACACCCCCGGGGTGTCGCACACGGTGGTGGTCTCCGCCGACGGACTCCTGCTGGCCATGTCCGAGGGATTCCCCCGTGACCGCGCCGACCAGCTGGCCGCCGTCGCCTCCGGGCTGACCTCGCTGACCGCGGGCGCCTCCCGGATCTTCGAGGGCGGCGCGGTGAATCAGACAGTTGTGGAGATGGAACGCGGATTCCTCTTCATCATGTCCATTTCCGACGGATCCTCCCTGGCCGTTCTTGCACATCCGGACGCCGATATCGGTCTGGTTGGGTACGAAATGGCCCTTCTCGTCGACCGTGCGGGCAGTGTCCTCACTCCGGACCTCCGTGCTGAACTGCAAGGAAGTCTTCTCAACTGAGAGACAGACAGTGCGTTTCGCGCCACCGGGCCATAAAGTGCGGTGGCGCGGACCCACTGGGATCGGGACCGGTAGTCGGAGGAGGAATCGTGGACACACCCCAGGGCGGACACCCGTACAGCGGTGGCCGGCAGGTACCGGGTGAGCACGGGGACAACCGGTTCAACTTCCCCTCCACACCCAGCAGGCAGGGCGCCCAGCAGCCTTACCGGCCCTACCAGCAACCGCAGCAGGCCCAACAGCCGCCGCAGGACCCCGCGCAGGGGTTCGGGTGGCCCACCCAGCGTCCGCACCGCTACGACTCGCCCCGGACGCCCCGTATCCAGCCGGTACAGCCGCGGCAGACTCCCGAGCCTGCCGCACCGGCCGCGCACAATCCGCTGGTCCGTCCGTACGCCATGACCGGCGGCCGGACCCGACCGCGCTACCAACTCGCCATTGAGGCGTTGGTCAGTACTACGGCCGATCCGTCCCGGCTGCAAGGGCAGTTGCCCGAGCACCAGCGGATCTGCCGGCTGTGCTTCGAGATCAAGTCGGTCGCCGAGATTTCGGCACTGCTCTCGATCCCGCTCGGCGTTGCCCGGATCCTCGTAGCCGACCTGGCAGAGGCCGGACTCGTCGCTATCCATCAGCCCGGCGGCGACGAGTCCGCCGGCGGCCAGCCAGATGTGACACTGCTCGAAAGGGTGCTCAGTGGACTTCGCAAGCTCTAGCGGCGGAGCAGCCCGCTCCACTACCTCGGCGAAGATCGTGGTGGCAGGGGGCTTCGGCGTGGGTAAGACCACGTTCGTCGGTGCCGTCTCGGAGATCAATCCGCTGCGCACCGAAGCCGTGATGACGTCCGCCTCCGCGGGCATCGACGACCTGACGCACACCGGGGACAAGACCACCACGACGGTGGC
>NZ_BMTF01000058.1 GCF_014649535.1 Streptomyces gelaticus | reverse complement strand
GGCCACGGCCGAGCCGGCCATGACCAGACCGGCCAGACCGGAAGCCCGCAACAGATTCCGGCGGGACGAGGCCGAGGTGTGGTGGTGCGGAACGCTGCTCATGCGGACTTCGCCTTCCGAGAAGTGCGATAGGTGAGGGAGCGTTCCTGCGGGGGACTGCCATGAGGCGGATGGCTGAAAATGGTTCGGCTGTCGAATGTCCGCGGCGCGATGGGCAGGCGCCGGAACCAGGCCGGAAGGGGTAAAACGCCGGTGACCATGAAGTGTCTCGGCGGTTGGCAGGGAACCTACGGCGGGTTACGCCATTTGGTCAAGGCCTGATTGCGTCGGAATGCGACGTGTCGGTGTCCGGGTTGGCGCCGTCCGCGTCGTCGACCCAGCCGAGCGAGACGCTGATCCGGCGGGCCGCGTCCCTGACCTGGCCGCCCAGTTCCTGGTAGCGCCAGGCCGGCAGGCCGAGCTTCAGCCCGGTGATGGAGATGGCTCCGGCACACACCGAACGGTCGTCGAAGACCGGGGCGCCGATGCAGATGATGCCCTCGGCGTCCTCCTCGTCGTCCAGGGCGTAGCCGGCCCGCGCGATGTCGCGCAGATGCGACAGGAAGGTGGCCGGGTCGGTGATCGTGCGGGAGGTGCGCCGGGGCAGCCCGAACCGCTCGACGACCTCGGCCGCCTCGCCCGGCGGCACGGCGGAGAGCAGCGCCTTGCCCAGGCCCGTGCAGTGCGGCAGCTCGCGCTGCCCCATCCGCAGATCGAGCCGGACGCGCTGGTCGAGCTCGACCTGGTCCACGACGACCGCGTGGCCGTCCTCGGGGACGGCGAGGCGGGACGCCATTTTGGTGGTCCGCGTCAGTTCGCGCAGGACGGGGTGGGCGACCCCGCGCAGCGATACCTGGGAGCGGGCCCGGTCGCCGAGCCGGGCCAGGTTCATGCCGAGCCGGTAGCGGCGGTTCATGCCCTCGCCGTCGTCGGAGACGAGGCCGTAGGCGCGCAGGGTCTGGAGCATGCCGAAGGCGGCGCTCTTGGAGATGGAGCAGGCCTGGCCGACCTCCGTGACGCTCAGGCCGCCCCCCTGTCCGGGGGCGGCGAGCGCCTCGAGGATGTCCGCTGCCCTGGCCACGCTCTTGACCCAGTACTTCGGTTCTTCTGAGGCGGCGCTGTTCGTCATAGCAGAACAGCCTAGTGCCTCGGGGGAGGCTCGAACGCGTTTTCTCTGTGAAAAACCACGGAAACGAGCCTTCCGGGGACCGAAAGGGTCTTGACCGGCCCTGGAGCCGCACGTAATATCCAAGCACTGTTCTGCTCTACAGAACAGCGTTCAGAAACAGCGAACGCATCACCTGAAGCACCACCTCAAGCACCACGGATCATCCTCTTCCTGCGGCGACTGCCGGGCGGATGGCGCCAGGGATTCATGGGCCGGGCAGGGCCTGCGAAGACCGACGACTATCGACGCAAGGAGCAAGCGATATGAGTTCAGGCCCGGTAGGCAACGAATCCGGAGCCCGACTCGCCGAGCGCGCCCGCCAGGTCGTACCCGGCGGCGTGAACAGCGGTCAGCGCAGCGTTCCCGGACTGACCGACCTGGTCGTCACGGGTACGGACGGCGCACGGTTCCGTACCGCCGACGGACGCGAGTACACCGACTTCCACTCGGCGTTCGGCCCGCCCCTGCTCGGTCACAACGACCCCGACGTGGCCCGCGCCACCGCAGAGGCCGGCGCCACCCTCGGCCACATGGGCGTCGGCGTCACCGAGGGCGAGATCGTCCTCGCCGAACAGCTCGCCGAGCTGATCCCCTCGATCGAGAAGGTGCTGCTCACCAGCACCGGCAGCGAGGCCACGTTCCACGCGCTGCGCGTTTCCCGCGCCGCCACCGGCCGCCGCCTGGTCGTGAAGTTCCAGGGCTGCTACCACGGCTGGCACGACGCGGTCAGCCTCAACGTCATCTCCGCGCCCGAGAAGGTCGGCGGCCACGACCCGATCTCCACCGGCATCCTGCCCGAGGTCCTCGAAGCCACCCTCGTCCTGCCGTTCAACGACAGCGAGGCCGTCCGCCGAGCCTTCGCCGAGCACGGCTCCGACATCGCCGCCGTGATCGTCGAGCCCGTCCCGCACAACGTCGGGGCGCTCCTGCCGTACCAGGAGTTCCTCACCACGCTGCGCGAGGAGACCACGAAGGCCGGCAGCGTCCTGATCTTCGACGAGGTCATCACCGGTTTCCGCCACGACATCGGCGGCTGGCAGAAGATCTCCGGCGTCACCCCCGACCTCACCACCCTCGGCAAGGCCATTGCCAACGGCGCCCCCGTCGGAGCGATCGGCGGCCGCGCCGACCTGATGGACCTCTTCTCCACCCGTCCCGGCGCCCCCGCCTTCTTCGCCGGCACGTACAACGGCCACCCGTCCGTGGTGGCCGCCGCCCTCGCCACCCTGCGCAAGCTCCGCGAGGAGCCGGTCCACGAGCACGTCTTCAGGCTCGGCGAGCGCGTCCGCACCGAACTGACCGGACTGTACGAGCGCCTCGGCGTCCCCGCCGTCGTCACCGGCTACGGCTCCGTCTTCGTCAGCTACTTCATGCCGGGCGAGGCCCCCCGCACCTACGTGGACCTGCTGAACAACGACGCCTCGCTGTTCGTCGGCTACCGCCGCAAGCTCCTCGACCACGGCCTGTTCGAGCTGCCGCTCAACCTCAAGCGCAGCCACATCAGCTACGCCCACACCGACGCCGACGTGGACCGCCTCGTCGAGGGCACCGAGGCCGCGGTCAAGGCCGTCCTCGCCGACGGCGGCGCCCGCGACCTGGAGAACACCTCCACCATGGGCGGGGCGACCCGCTGATGCTGACCGTCAACCGCACCCGCCCGGCGGGCCCCGCAGGCCGGATCACCCGCGTCGAGACCCTGATGCTCGGTACCTCCTGGCGCGACTTCGGCTACGTCCGGGTCCACACCGACGAGGGCCTCTCCGGCATCGGCGAGATCACCCACCCCTACCGGGTCCGCGAGGTCTGCGCCCTCACCGAGGCACTGGCGCAGCGCCACCTCATCGGCGCCGACCCCTTCGACATCGAGGAGCTCTGGCTCCGCGTCTACCAGGGCGACTTCCTGCGCGGCGGCGACATGGGCGGCGTCGCCCTGTCCGGCCTCGACCAGGCGATGTACGACCTCATGGGCAAGGCGCTCGGCGTTCCCGCATACCGGCTGACCGGCGGCGCCTGCCGGGACGAGGTACGCGTGTACGCCAACGGCTGGTACACCGGCGAACGCGAGCCCGAGACCTTCGCGGCCAAGGCGAAGGAGACCGTGGCTAAGGGCTTCACCGCCCTCAAGTTCGACCCGTTCGGCCCCGGACTGCACGAGCTGGAGCGCGCCGAACTGCGCCGCTCCGTCGACCTGGTGGCCGCCGTCCGCGAGGCCATCGGGCCCGACGTGGACCTCTTCATCGAGGGCCACGCCCGGTTCGCCATGCCGACCGCGGCCCGTCTGGTGCGCGAGCTGGAGCCCTTCGACATCGGCTGGTTCGAGGAGCCGATGCCGTGGACCCACATCGAGCGCTACGCGGAGCTGCGGCAGCGCGCCGCCTTCCCGATCTCCGGCGGTGAGCACTTCCACAACCGCTACGAGTACAAGCCGCTCTTCGCCACCAACGCGGTCGACATCATCCAACCCGACCTCTCCATGGCCGGTGGATTCACCGAGGTCAGAAAACTGGCCGCGATCGCCGACACCCACGGCATGCTCGTGGCCCCGCACAACTCCAACTCGCCGCTCTGCACCACCGTCTCGGTGCACGCGACGCTCGGAATCCCCAACTTCAAGATCCTGGAGACCTTCGACGGGCTCCTGGAGGACTACGTCTTCGACGCCCTCAAGGGAACCCTTCCGATCACCGACGGCCACATCGGCCTGCCGACCGCACCGGGTCTCGGTGTCGAGCTCGTCGACGAGGTCTTCGAAGAGCACCCGCCCAGCCACCGCTTCTGGAACATGTTCGCGGACGGCTGGGAGAAGCGGAACCGGACATGATCGTCGACGTCCACTCGCATCTCTTCCGGCACAGCCACGACTTCACCGACCCGTTCAGGTCCGACTCCGCCCGCGCCCACGCGGGCGAGGTCGACCTCACGGTGAAGTGGGAGGAGTACGCCGCCACCGCCCCCGAGGGCACCCGCACGATCGTCGTCGGCGGCAAGGCCCGGCGCAGCGGCCTCTGGGTGGACGACGCCGCCGTCGCCTCGTACGCCGCAGCGCATCCGGACCGGCTCATCGGCTACCTCTCGCTCGACCCCACCCAGCCCGGCTGGCAGGACGAACTCCGCCACGGCCACCAGGAACTGGGACTGCGCGGCATCAAACTGATGCCGATGTACGCGGGCTTCGACCCGGCCGCCGAGGAGTACGACGAGCTGTACACGTACGCCGAACGGCACGGACTCCCGCTCCTGGTGCACACCGGCACCACCTTCGTGTCGAGCGCGCCGCTGGAGTGGGCGATGCCCCGCCACCTGGACGCGGTCGCCATCCGTCACCCGGAACTGCGGATGGTCCTCGCCCACCTCGGCCACCCCTTCGAGGGCGAGTGCATCGCGGTCATCCGCAAGCACCCGCATGTGTACGCGGACATCAGCGCCCTGCACTACCGGCCCTTCCAGCTCTGGCACAGCCTCCGGCTGGTCCAGGACTACGGGGTCTTCCACAAGCTGATGTTCGGCAGCGACTACCCGTTCACGACGGTCGACGACTCGGTGAAGGGGCTGCGGGAGATCGCCCGTATCCCCGGTATCCCGGGACTGCCGCCGCTCGACGCGGACGCGGTGGAGGAGATCATCCACCGGCCGTCGCTGGATCTGCTGGGCCTGAACGGCTGACCCGGCCGTTCCCCTTCGAACCTGCCGGTACGGCGCCGGGGTCATCCCCCTGTCGCCCGGTACCGACCGGCAGCCGGGCCGCCGCGCCATCACCCGAGTGTCCCTGCGCGGCGGCCCGGACCTCTCCGGCGATCAGTACCGGACCCGACCACCCCTCCGCACGTCTCCGCCACTCCACCTCTCCGCCTGGAGGAACCCCGCCATGACCGCAGCCGTCCCGCCCCGGGGAACCGACCGCTTCGATCTGACCGGCCGCACCGCGGTCGTGACCGGGGCCGCCCGGGGCCTCGGCCGGTCCTTCGCCGTCGGCCTCGCGGAGGCGGGCGCCGATCTGGTCCTCGTCGACCTGCCCGGTGCCGAGGGCGTCGCCGAGACCGCGGCGGCGGTCGAGGCACTCGGCCGCAGCTGCCGGACGTACGGGCAGGATCTCGCGGACATCGACGCGCTGCCCGGCTTCGTCGACGCCGTACGCGCCGAGGCGGGGCCCCTGCACATCCTCGTCAACAACGCGGGCACGGCGGCGCTGGAACGCTTCAACGAGATCACCCCCGCGAGCTGGTCGCACATCATGCGGGTCAATGTCGACGCCGTGTTCTTCCTCAGCCAGCGCATCGCCGAACACATGACGGCGGACTCGATCGCGGGCCGCATCATCACGATCACATCGAAGAACGCCCTGGTGGCAGAGGCCGGCCTGGCCCACTACAACGCCTCCAAGGCCGCCGCCCAACTGCTCACCGAGACCCTGGCGGTCGAACTCGCCCCGCACGGCATCACCGCCAACACCCTTGCCCCGGGCATGGTCGAGACGCCGATCGACGGCGCATTCCCCTTCGACCGGGAGGCCTTCGAATCCGCGTACCGCGAGCGCATCCCGCTCGGCAGGTACGCGCAGCCCGACGAATGCGTAGGCGCGCTGCTGCTGCTCGCCTCGGACGCCGGGGCGTATCTCACAGGGGCGCGCATCGTCGTCGACGGGGGAGTGCTGGCCGACCAGATGCCGCGGATGCGCTTCATGCCGCCGTACCGCAACACGATCTGACCGCGACCGACCGGCAGTCGGTACCCACCGAGCACGCATCGACAACGCGAGGAGCGCCTCCGTCATGTCCGTCAATGCTTCGTCCCCCGCTCCGTCCTCGGCCTCGTCCCGCCGGAATCTGTTGCGGGCTTCCGGTCTGGCCGGTCTGGTCATGGCCGGCTCGGCCGTGGCC
>NZ_BMTF01000057.1 GCF_014649535.1 Streptomyces gelaticus | reverse complement strand
TGGCCGAGACCGCTCCGGCCGGCCTCGCCGCCGCGGGCATCGAACCGGCCCTGCTGCCCCCCGCCCCGGAACCGGCCACACCCCAGGCCCCGGTCCAGGTTCCGCAGCAGAGGCAGAGCCCGCACTTGAGGCCCCCGCCGCGCGGGAGACGGAACTCGCACAGCCGCGAGCCGGTTACCCGCAACCGACGAGCCGGGTGTCTTCAGCGACCCCTGCACGGCAGTGCGAACCTGCACCGGACGATGCCGGCTCCCAAGGGCGCCTTGCCGACGCCTACCGGGCCTGGCTCGCCGCCTACGCCTCCGAGCCGACGAGCGAGCAGTTCGCTCTCTGGCTCCAGAACCGGTACGGCATCGCCACCGCAGCCGGAGACCCGCTCTCCGACACGCAACTGGAACCCCTGCTGCGCGTACTGAAACAGCACGGAGCGCCCGTGCCGGAAGACAGGACCGGCTACGACGCCGCTTCCCGGGGCGCAGCCGACGAAGAGACGTGGGCCGACTACTTCTACAACGCCTGGCTCACGTATGCGGCGGAGCGGGGTTCGCCCCCCGATGCTGCGGCCCTCGCCGAGTACGTGTACCAGCGTGACGGCATCATGGGCGCCACCGGACAGCCCGTTACCGCGGACGAACTGCGCGACTACGTCGCTCTGTTCCAGGAGCGCGAACAGGACTACGGCCCCGAGGCCGATCCGGCATCGGCGGCAGCGGACGAGACCGCCGAGACGACCCCCGACCATGAGGGTGGGAAGAGCAACGAAGAGGAGTGCCTCCCGAGCAGCTCCGACGGCGATCTGCCGGCGGCGGAACGGCACCCGGTGCATGCATCCGGTGGCGAGAGCGGTGGCCGCAGCATCGTCCAGGCGCGAGTTCCGAAGCCCCGTCATGAGGACGAGCCCGATGCCGGGGAGCCGGCCCCGGACATCAGCGAGGGCGAGGCCGAGCAGGCGGACGGCTCTCATCTGACGGGCCCGGCACGGGTGGAATTCCACTACAGGCAGTTGCCGCCGGGGGAGCAGGAGCTTTCGGCGAAGGCCCTTGCTCCGGTCCTGGCGGAGCGCTGCGGCTACCGGGAGGGCACGGTGCGGAAGTACCTCGGGCAGATCAAGCGGGCCGCCGACATGTGACGTTCCACCGCTGTGGAATGCAGGCGGGCTGCCCGGCGCGCTGCACAGGGTGGGTGGAATTCCAGGGATTCCACCCCCACCCATTTCGCTGCCCCGGCCTTGCGTGCGTGCCCAGCGTTGCTGATCTCCGGCACTGAGTCAGTGGCGCGTGCGGTCGGGGAACGGTGAGGTGAGATCCGGTACTGACTCAGGGACGGAACGCTATGACCTGCGATTTTCCAGCATGGGTCAGTGTTCGGGCCATACCCGGCTCGGGTCTTCCGCGGTGCTGTGGCCGCTCGTCGAGAGAGCGAGGGGCGCCGCCGGCGGGCCCTGGCGAGCAGCGGGGGACTGGTCGTTCCATGCGGGTGCGGCTGGGTGGAATACGGGAACGTTCTTGCCGCGGTGGGCGCGGCCGGAATGGAATCTTCCACGCCTGCGGGGGCGTTGCGGCCGGTGCGGTGACTGGGCCCGCCGCCGGATTTTCCATCTCCGAGGGAGGCTTCGGCGAGCGAGGAATTGAGCGGTGAGGAGTGGAACGCAGCCGCACCGCCGATTACGGTGTGTGATGACCCGTCAGTTACGCCGGGCGCTCATGGCCGGCCCCGCGGGGCGCGGCGGGCAACTTGGAGTGGGCGCTCGCAGGGATGGCCGCCCAGCGGAAGGCCGGTCCCCTGGGCGGGTAGCCGAGCACCGGCGCCACGGCGGATGCATGGACGACCTGGTACCCCGCCCTGCGCCCCGCCACGTCTACGGCACCGACCCCGACAACCCCCACCCCGGCCCCCAGGAGGGCCGTACGTACGTGGAGCTGGTCGACGGCGCGCTCGACGGGCAGCTCCTCGACGTCACCGGCTGGACCGAGGACGAGCGGGCCGGCGGGGCGCTGCTGATCACCGAGGTCGGCCTGTATGGCGCGGGCGGACGTGCCGAATACGTACAGCGCTCCGGGGACCCGGGCTGGTGGGACTGGAACGGCGACGTCCCGTAGCGCGCCGCGGGCCCTACCGGACCCGCAGGCCGCATTCAAGACCGGTCTCCCTTGAATGCGGCCTGGGCATGGGCGAATTTGGCCTGGCCAGCCGGGGGTTGCGCTGCTAACCCCCGGCTGCCCCATTGTGTGGCCCGACACCGGAACCCGTGACGTCAAGCCCCCCACGAATCCCCGTTTTGCCGCCCGGCGGCCAGCCCCGGCAGGACGCGGAACGGAAATTCGCGAGAGCTGGAACGCGACGCCGCCGGACCCGAATGTGTCTCCCCGTCACCACCACGCCTACGAAGGAGACCGACAACATGACCACCAGCTCGACCCCGACCACCCCGGCCGCGGCCGCACCTTCCGCTCCGTCCCCAGCCGCGCCCGCCGCCCCGGCCCCGGTGCCGGCCGTGCCGCCAGCGGCGCAGCAGTCCGACCGGTCCCTGCGGGCCGCGGTGTTCCTGCTCGGGGGAGGATGCGTCGCCTACGTGATGCACGAGCACCCGGCGCTCATCGAGCCGGTCACCGGTGCGGCAGCGGTCGTTGTCACCGTGGCCAGCGTCGCCCAGTTGCTGCGGGGGTGGTGATCGCCGGTTTGTCCGCCCGGCCTCGGGGGCCGGGCGGCCTGCTCCGCACCGAGGACACATGAAGCGCCCGGCGGTCGGGGTGGTCGGTGATGTGCTGCCCGTACGATGGCCGGCGTGTTGCGTCCTGAAAGCTGGTCCAGGCCTGCGGGTGAAAGTCCCGTCCGGGTAGACACCGGAGTGCCCGGTAGTAGGTCCCGGTTCGTCGTGGAGACGCGGCGGGCTGAGCGGGATGTCAAAAGCCTCTTTGGAGGGAGCGAGCACGCGGGCCGTAGCATCAAGCGAACCTTGCAGCCTCGTCACATCGACAACGGAGGAGCCGAGCCCGTCACGTTGGGGCGAAGGCCATGTTCTGAGGGCCCTGTTCCGGGGTCAGCCCTCGGAGTCCTCCCGGGGTATGGAGGGCGGCACGTGTGCACGGTCTGGGCCGGAACAGGAGAGACCCGTCTGACCACGCCTGACGTCGGGCACGAGACCGGACGTATAAGCCGATGGTGAAGTCGTCCGGAGGGCAGCGGGAGTCCGAGCGGGGCGTAGTACCGCAGATCGGCGTGCAACATAACGCGCCGGGAGGGAAGGGCCCGCACTTTGATCACACCCGTGGCGGGGGTAAGCGCGAGGGCATGGCCGGGGCGACCTGGTCCAACTACCCCGATGGGATAACTCCTGTCGTAGTGGACGGGCACGCGTCCGTCTCGAAAGTGCGAAAACTCCAACGCGGGCTATGGGCTGCGGCCAAGCAGTCTCCGGAGCGGCGCTTCCACGCCCTGTATGACCGTATCCACAGAGGTGACGTGCTGTGGGAGGCGTGGGAACGAGTCCGAGCCAACAGAGGAAGTGCCGGGGTGGATCGGGTCACCTTGGCGTTTGTGGAGAAGGAGTATGGTGCCAGGCGATTGCTCGGCGAACTTCAGAAACATCTCCGCGCAGGCACGTATCGTCCCGCGCCGGCCAGGCGTGTGGATATCCCGAAGCCACAGGGTGGCCAACGGCCACTGGGTATTCCAACAATCCGTGACAGGGTGGCGCAGCAGGCGGCCAAGATCGTGTTGGAGCCGGTTTTCGAGGCGGGGTTCCTTCCGTGCTCGTACGGGTTTCGGCCGAAGAGGTCGGCGACGCAGGCGATGGAGCGGCTTCGTGAGGGCTTCATCAAGGGCCACTGCTTTGTTGTGGAGTTCGACATCCGTAACTTCTTCAACGAGATTGACCATGACCGTCTTCTCGTCGAGGTTGAGCGCCGGGTGTCGGATCGCAGGGTGCTCAAGTTGGTTCGTCTGTGGTTGCAAGCGGGTGTGATGGAAGGCGGGATGTTCCAGCGGACGGTCGCTGGGACACCGCAAGGCGGGGTAATTTCTCCTCTGCTCGCCAATATCTACCTGCACGTCCTGGACTCCGAGCTGTTGCAGCGCGGAGTGGGGGAGTTGGTGAGGTATGCGGACGACGGTGTTGTCCTGTGCCGAACGGCGTCCCAGGCAAGGGCGGCTCTGACGGCGGTCGGGGAGATCCTCGACTCGCTAGGGTTGCGACTGCACCCGACAAGACGAAGGTAGTTGACCTCAGAGAGGGCCGGGAAGGGCTCGACTTCCTTGGCTGCCACTTCAGGGCGCGCTTCTCGGGCAGGGTGTGGGAGAAGTACGGAAAGATCCGCTTCTATCTGCACCGCTGGCCGTCGCAAGCGGCAATGAAACGACTCCGGGACAAAGTCCGTGAGAGGACTGACCGCCGTCGGACTGGAATGGATATCCGCGATGTGATCGCGGACTTGAATCCGATCCTGCGCGGCTGGGGTAACTATTTCCGAACCGGGAACGCTGCTCGGAAGTTCCGAACTATTGACGGGTACGTGGTGTGGCGGCTCCAACGCTTGATGGTTAAGAAGCGGGGACGCAACCTACGGGCTGGGCAATGGGCGGAATGGGCAGAAGAGTGGTTCAGAGGGCACGGCCTGTACCGAATGCGTGGCACGATTCGCTATCCGAAGGCGGCGTAACCTTGTCAAGAAGATCATCGGTAAGCCGTATGCGGGAAAACCGCACGTACGGATTGAAAGGGGGATGGGGAAACGGGCCCGCTGGGCACCGCGCCCCTGACTACCAGTGACTGTCCGCCGTGTTCTTGGCGTCGGCCCTCAGGCTCCCGCGCTCAGCATCCGCGCTGCCCAGGCCGATCTGCTCGATACTCTTCCTGGAGAGCGTCTGTCCGACCTTGATGAGCTGCGGGCCCGGGGCGTGCTCGGTTCGCGCCTGGTGGCGCCCCCGTCTTCGCGGCGGATCCTCGGGGCCGGTGGCCGTGCAGACGAGGAACCGTCGTCCCGCGATCCCGCGTGACACCCTTCGGCGACGGCGCGGCGCCCCCGGTGGTGCCGTACCCGCGAAACGCCCGGTGGGCGACACCCCTCACGAGGTGCCGCCCACCGGGCGTTGGTGGTGCGGGTGTCAGCTGACTTGGAGGGTCAGGTTCTTCGGCCAGCCGGCCCGGTCGAGGTGGGAGAACAGGTCTTTGAGGTCGGTGGGCTTGAGCTTGATGCAGCCGTTGGACTTGTAGTCGAAGTCGGCGTCCCAGCGCCAGAAGTCGTCTTCCTTGAGGGGAACATCGACGGCCTGCGTGCCGTCGGCGAGCATCTCGCTGTGGATGAACATGTCGGTGCGCTCGACGGGCTTCTGGCCGGCCTTGGGGGTGCAGGTCTTGTTCTCGAGCTGGATGGCGTAGCCCTGGATCTGCACATTGGGGTTGTAGTTCCATCCTCCGCGGTTGGTCTCGTGTCCCTTGACCTTGTAGGTCCCGTCGGGCAGCCAGCCCTCGTTGGAGAGGCAGGTGTCCTTGCTGCCCATGCCGGAGTTGGCGCGGTAGCTCTTGACCGCCTTGCCGTTGTGGACGAGGGCGAGGGTCGAGTACATCGGGTGCTGCTGGTTCTTGGTGAACTTCAGGGAGTACCCGGTGGGGCCGGGCTGGGCGTTCTGGCCGGTGTCGGTGCCGGTGCCGGTGCCGGTGCCGGTGCTGGGCCGGGCGCCGGCGGGCGCGGTGATCAACGCGTTCCAGGTAGCCGGACCTGCGACACCGTCCGCTTGCAGGCCCTGGCTCTTCTGGAAGGCCTGGATGGCGGCCGCGGTACGCGGGCCAAACGCCCCGTCCGCGGTCAGGGAGTGCCCTTGCGCGGTGAGCAGCTGCTGGAGCGCGGTGACCGCGGCCCCCTGGCTGCCGGAACGCAGGGTGGTGGTCAGGGCGTTCCAGGTGTTCGGACCGACGACACCGTCAGCCTGGAGGCCTTGGTCCTTCTGGAAGGCCTGGATGGCGGCCGCGGTACGCGGGCCAAACGCCCCGTCCGCGGTCAGAGAGTGCCCTTGCGCGGTGAGCAGCTGCTGGAGCGCGGTGACGGCGGCCCCTTGGCTGCCGGTGCGCAGGGTGGGCCACTGCTGCTGGTTTCGGGAAGCGGGGGCGACGGAGCGCGCGGCTGAGGCTGCCGGGTCACTGCTGCTGGCGGTGGCGGTGTCGGGGGCCTGCGTGCCGAGCGTGGCGAAGGCCGCGATGGCGAGGGCGGTGGTGGTCAGGGTGGCCCAGAAAGTGCTGCGGTTCATGACGGAGTTTCCTTTTCGTGTCGTGTGGGTCCGGCCGGCCGGACCGCGCCGGGGCATGGCGCGGCTCGGGGTCCGGGAAGAGGAAGGGGTGCGGGATGGTGCGGTGGCGGCTGCCCCCGGGCCGCCGGTGGCCCGGGGGCGGTGTGGGGGTCAGATGAAGGTGATGTCCCAGTGGATGCCGCCGCTGCGGGGGATTTCGTAGACGTACTCGGCGGAGATGCCGTTGAGGGTGCCGTGCCAGCGGGCGTCGGTGCCTCGCGGT
>NZ_BMTF01000056.1 GCF_014649535.1 Streptomyces gelaticus | reverse complement strand
GCGCGCGGTTCGCTCCGCGAACACGACGCGCCGCCGCTACGCGGCGGAAGACGACAACGCACTCCGTGCGTTGTTCCCGGACTTCGTCCGGGGTTGCCGGTCCACTCCGTGGCCCGGGGCAGTCAACTTCGTTGACTGCGGCCCGGATCGCTCCGCGATCCGGGCGGCGGGCCGTGCTCCGCACGGCCCTTGGGCTGGCTAGGTGTTGGGGTGGCCTTGCTGGGGAGTGTGGTGACGGGTCGTGAAGACCGGGGCTTCCTACTCCGGGTCTGGTTTCTTGAGTCCCTGTCAGGCGGGTTCAAGGGTTGCCAGGAGCGGCCCTGTGCAGATTGCAGACTGGCGGTTCAGCAACGCTTCTGCAGTCGGTGTGCGTCACTCTTGATACCCAGCTAGGTTAAGGAGTGTGAGCCGATGCCCTGCTGCTGTCCTTGGGGGCGTTCTTCTGTGTCTTGGTTGTCGCTGAAAAATGCATGCTACTGCACAGGGATCCGGGTCTTTTCTGGCTTGGAAATATATCTGAAGCGGTCGAGGAGAGGAAATTTTGGTGACGCTGAAGGAGTTGTTTCCGCATCAGGTGGAGGCGGTCGACGCGGTTCTGAGGGTCTTGCAGACGCCTGCGAGCGGGCATCTGCCGGCCGAGGGGCTGCGGACCCAGGTCATCGCCGCGACCGGCTCCGGGAAGACTCTGATCGCCGTCGCGGCCGCCGAGAGCCTCGGCGCGCGGCGTGTCCTGGTCCTGGTTCCGACACTGGATCTGCTGACCCAGACCGCGGCCGCGTGGCGGGAAGGAGGCCGTGCAGGGGCAATGATCGGGGTCTGCTCGCTCCGGACCGCCGACTCCGACGGTGTGCCGTGCACGACCGACCCTGGCGAACTCGTCTCCTGGGTAAAGGGGCTGGAGCGGGTGACGGTGTTCGCCACGTACGCCGCCGTCGGCCTCGGCACCCTCCAGCGTGCCCATGCTGTCGGTCTTGGTGCGTTTGACCTGATGGTCCTCGACGAGGCGCACCGCACCAGTGGGTACGCCGGGAAGCCGTGGGCTGCGGTGCACGACCAGGCGAAGATGCCGGCGACCCGGCGGTTGTACATGACTGCCACGGCCCGGATTTGGGAAGCACCCGAGCACGCTCAGGGTGGTGAGGGCAGGGAGCCGCGGCTGATCGCGAGCATGGATCCGGGGTCGCGGGTGTTCGGGCCGGTGGCGTACAAACTGACGCTCTCCGAAGCGGTGAGCCGGGGGCTGGTGGCGCCGTATCAGGTGGTGTGCATCGACATCAGCGACCCCGAGTTCCATCAGCTGCGTCAGGAGGTCGGGTACGGGTCGGACGCCGCACGCGGAGCACGGCTCGCGGCGTTGCAGACCGGGCTCGTGACCGCGGCCGCCGAGGAGAGCCTGCGCAAGGTCCTGACGTTCCACAGCCGGGTCAATGAAGCCGAAGCCATGGCCACAGGAGTCGTCGACGCAGCCCGGAAGCTCTGGGAAGACGATCCGCAACGCTACCCGGAGCCGGGACGGGTATGGGCCAACTGGCTGTACGGCGAACACCCACCCGCCCACCGGCGTGCCGTGCTGGAGGAGTTCGCCTCCGACGTCATCGAGGACCAGGCGCAGCTGGTCGAGGGTGGTGCCGGGGGGCGCAGCAGGGGCGGGCTGCGGTCGGGGAAGGGGTTGGTGCCGGCGGCGTTGCGGGTGTTGAGCTCGGTGAAGGTGCTGGGTGAGGGTGTCGATACGGCGAATTGTGATTCCGTCGCGTTCTGTGATGCGAGGGGGTCGATGATCGATATCGTGCAAATGGTCGGGCGTGCCCTGAGGATCAAGCCGGGGGAAGGGAAGATTGCTTCTCTGATTGTTCCGGTATTCCTTGCTCCGGGTGAAACACCGGGCGAAATGCTGACCTCGGACGCCTACGGAACCCTCGCGAAGGTCCTCTCAGCGCTGCGGGCGCACGACACCGAAACCATCGAACACCTCGCGGATCCCCGTATCCGGAGCGGTAGTTGGCTCCCGGAGGGAGCCGATGAGATCGAGGCGGTAGCTGAGCGGGAGGTGTCGGAGGGTGAGCGGGTACCGAGTGCGCCCGCGCGGGAGCTGCTGAAGTTCAGCACGCCCCGGGATCCGGCGCTGTTGGCGCGGTTCGTAAAGCTGCGGGTGATCGAGCCGGAGAACACGTTCTGGAGGCGCGGTATCCAGGCATGCGTGCGGTACGTGAAGGAGACCGGGACGGATCAGTTGCGGGTGCCGTACGACTACGTCACCCCCGATGACTGGGTTCCGGCCGGGTTCCCGCTGGGGACCTGGCTCGCCGACCAGCGCAAATCCCACAAGGCAGGGCGTCTCGATTCGGGGCGGGTGGAACAGCTCGACGGGCTGGGCATGGTCTGGTCGCACCAGGACGTCGCATTCGAGGAAGGCCTCACGGCCGCCCGCGCCTGGGCGGCCGTGCACGGACATTTGCTGCCGCCCGCGACCGCGGTATGGGACGGATACCCGGTCGGAACCTGGACCAAGAACCAGAGATTCGCCGCCCGGGCAGCGGATCAGAACGCGCAGCGGCGGGAAGACGGCCTCCCCGTCCCTTCCAGTGCGGGTGCCTTGACCGAGGCGCGGCGTGAGGCGTTGGAGGAGATCGACCCGGGATGGTGCCCGGTATGGGACACCGGGTGGCAGCGGTGCTTCCGGCTCGTCCAGAACCTGCTCCAGGACGGCGGGGCCTTGCCGGCGGCGGTCGGCAAAGTGATCGTGCAGGGCGAAGACCTCGGGAGGTGGGTGGCCGCGCAGCGGCACGGGTGGGAACAGCTCCTGCCCGCGCAGCAATGGCTCCTGGAGAACGTCCTCGGAATCGAACCCGCCGAAGAGGCAGAACGGCCGGTGCGGCGGACGCAGGACGACATGTGGGCGATCAACCTCCGCGCCGCACAGCAGTTTCACGCCCGGGAAGGACACCTGAGGGTACCCCGTAAGCACGTCGAGCAAGTGGGAACGGAAGAGGGCCCAGGAGGTCGTCAGGGCGGCGCTGAAGGGGGCGTGGTGGTCAAGCTCGGCACATGGCTCGACAACGTACGCAAAAGGGCCGGCAAGCTCACCGAACAGCGCCGTGCGGACCTCGACCGCCTCGGCATGCGCTGGTAGAGGCGGGCGGTAGGAGCGGCGGTCATGGCACGCGGTGCGGCCGTTCCCTGTACACGTGGGCCCGAATGGCGATCCCGGCAACGAAAGGCTGGCGCGAGGGGCTGCGGAGGTTTGCCCTCTGCACCTACCTTGCATGTATGGCTCTGGGGGATGATTTGCTCCTGCTCGCGATAGTTCCGGGCAGGCGACGTATACGGATACGGGGCGGGGACCGGCTCCGGTTCGCCCTGCGGGCTTCAGAGTTGGTAGATCTGGGCCTGGCCGGACGGATCACAGTCGGCCCCCGGCAGATCGAGGTGACAGGCTCCCAGCACGTCGAAGACCGCCGCCTGAGCAATGTCCTGCGCAGCCTGAGCGCGGCGGCTCCCCCGCCCAGCCTCAAGGACTGGCTGCGCCGGACACCGCGCTCCTTGACCATCGAGTACCTTTCCCGGCTCGAGGACCAGAAGGTGGTCCGTGTCCGCAGGTGGCGCGACCCCGGTGGCCGTGCCCGCCACGACATTCTCTTTGTCGACCTGCCGCGCCGCCGGGCGCTGCTGGCCCGTCTCGACAGCGTGGTCCGCTCCGGCTCCGCAATGCCGGAGGCCGCCCACAACACATCTCTTGCCATGCTCGTCCAGGCTGCGGGCCTGGCCCGTGCCGCCTATCCAGGCTTGCGGGGCATCACCGGTCGCCGCCGTTTGGCAGCCCTCTCCGCCCCCGCCCTTTTCATGCCCGCCAGCGCCAGAACGTCCCTGGACGCCGACGCGGAACTCGCAGCAGCGCTGACCACCGGTGCCGACGCTCTCACCCGCCAACTTTTCGGCGAGCTGAGCGACCTCTACGCCGACTTCACCACCGGCGGCCACAGCCTCGCCCACGGTCTTGACCCGGGCAGTTGGTCCGAGGGAGGCACTGCCGGCACCGGCCACCACAGCAGCGGGCACGGAAACGGCAGCCACGGCGACTGATAAACACCAACAAGCGAAGGCGTGCGGACGTGAGGGGCCTGGGGGAAGCGTCGTACAGCGGGCAGCGGCGGCCCGGCTCCACGACTGCGGGCATCGGGCGCTGACCGGGGCGCCGCGATATCCGTCCCGAGCCGGTGACCGGCTGGTGGCCACCGGGCACGAGCCTCGGTGGACGAAGCTGCACGAGGACGGTGCGGAGCTGCGTCTGATCCACATCGACGCGCCCGAGGACCACGGGAACTGGAGGCTGGAGGCGGTCCGTCGGGCCGTCAGGCAGGTGCTGACGGGGTCGTGGTGGTCAAGCTCGGCACATGGCTCGACAACGTACGCAAACGCGCCGGGAAGCTCAATGCGGGACGGCGGGCCGAACTCGATGCCCTCGGGATGAGCTGGTAGAGCCCGGGCGCGGCGGGGCAGCGGTCCGGGTGGCTGGTTCGTCGTGGTCGTGTGGCGGAAGGCGGGGTGGGTGTGATGCCTGTCCAGGCTTCTGCGCGTCGTCGTTATGGTGCCCTGCACCGTGCGGGGCCGTTACGGTCTCAGTAGAGCTGACGGCGCGTTGATTTCTCGGCTTTTGAAGTTTGAACTGCTGTGTCCATGTGGTCTGTTGCGGGAAGGTCGGTGAGCTTTGTGGCTTCGGCGGGGGTGGCGCGGGTGTGGGTACGGGTGACGGGGGTGGTGGCGTTCCTGGGAACGGTGGGGCTGGTGTTGGTCGTGGTCCTGGCTGATCTGGACACGGCTGGTCAGGCTGCGGGCGTGGTGGGGTCGGTGGTGGCGCTGGTGGGGTTGCTGGTGTCGGTGGTCTCCCTGTTCCGTGGCGGGGGTTCCGGGGGTGGGCGTCGTGTGCGTGGCGGGCGTGGTGCGGTGGTGGCGGGTGGTGACATCACGGGCTCGGCGCTGGGAAAGGACTCGAAGGTGACCGGTCCCCGCACCCCGCCGAGGAGAGTCTCCTCTCGGCGGGACGGAGATGATGTGCGGGCCGGGCGGGACGGGGTGGCGGCTGGTGGCGACATCACCGACAGTGCCCTTGGCGAGGGTAGCGAGCGGTGAGCCTGTTCCCTCGGGCTCGTCGCAAGTCCGGTGATTCTGGAGACAGTGCGGCTATCTCAGGGATGGCGCGCCGGGTATCCGCCGGGGCGGGTTCGGTTGCGGCCGGCGGGGCGATCACCGGTTCCGCGCTGGGTGACAACAGCCGGGTCACGTATGTCGAGAAGCAGTACGTGGCGCGGGACGAAGTGCCGGTGCAGTGGCCTTTGGTGGTGGGGACAATGCCGGTGCTGGCGTCCGCGTTCCAGCCACGCGAGCAATTGCGTCAGGCAGTGGACGAGGCCCGTGGGGACGGGCGGAGCGTCGTGCTGGCGAGCGATGCCGGGCGCGGTGAGCGGTCGCGGTTCGGTACGGGTACGTCGGTGCAGGTGATGTCGGGCGGCGGCGGGGTGGGTAAGTCGCAGCTGGCCGCCGCTTACGCCCGTGAAGCGGTCGAAGACGGCGTGGATCTGGTGGTGTGGGTGTCAGCGAACGACATCCAGCAGGTTCTGACCGCCTACGCGCAGGCCGCTCTGCTGGTGCAGGCGCCTGGCCGTACCGGCACGGATCTGGAAGCGGACGCTCGGTCCTTCGTCGGCTGGCTGGCGGCCACCGACCGCCAGTGGCTGGTCGTCCTGGACGATGTCACCGACCCGGATGCGATCGAGCCCTGGTGGCCGGACAGTCAGCGCGGCAGCGGCTGGGCCCTTGCCACCACGCGTCTGAAGGACCCACGCCTGACCGGCGGCGGCCGGGCCCGCATCGACGTCGACATCTACACCCCGGCCGAGGCGCTCGGCTACCTCACCGCCCGCCTCGCCCACGACCGCAAAGCCCACCTGGCCGACCACCAGGCCCCGGACCTTGCCGAGGCACTCGGCTACCTGCCGCTGGCACTGGGGCACGCAGCCGCCTACATGCTCCGTGAGAACGTCTCCTGCAGCACCTACCTGGAACGGTTCACCAACCGCGCGACCCGCCTGGACGAGCTCCTGCCTCACTGGGCGGACGCCGAACGCTACGGCCGGCAGGTCACCACCACCCTGCTCCTCGCCCTCGACGCAACCGACCAGGACCCCCACGGGCCCCTGGCCCGCACCGCCCTCCGCATCGCCGCCCTCCTCGATCCCGCCGGACAGCCCGCCGCGCTGTGGACCACCACCGCCTTCCTCACCTACCTCACCCAGCAGCAGCCCGCCACCCCTGCCCGACGGACCCTCGCCCCGCGCCGCTGGCGCAGAAGCGTGGTGCGGACTGTTACGGGTGACGAGGCAGGCGCAGCACTGCGGCTCCTCGACCGGTACGGACTGATCACGTACGACTCCGCCGACAACCTCCGCGCGGTACGTATCCACGCGCTCACCGCCCGGGCCGTACGCGAGACCATCCCTCAGGACCAGCAGCCGACGACCGCCGTCACCGCTGCCGACGCCCTCGTCGAGATATGGCCAGCCCCCGACCACACACAACGCGAACTGGCCGGCGCGCTACCCACCAACACGCACTCCCTCACCACCCATGCCGGTGACTCGCTATGGGCGTCTGACACCCACCTTGTGCTTTTCCGCGCGGGGGTAAGCCTCCTCAACGCACACCTGCACAGCGCCGCCTCGTCGTACTGGGAGCACTTGGTCTTCGACTGCGGGCGGCTGCTCGGTAGCGAACACCCCCACACCCTGACCACCCGCACCAACCTCGCCACCTC
>NZ_BMTF01000055.1 GCF_014649535.1 Streptomyces gelaticus | reverse complement strand
ACTCGTGCCCGATCGTCGTTTCGCTCACTTGGCGTCTCTCCTTGATCAGCAGATCCGCCGTTGATTAGACACTCCCCGTCCTGGAACTCACCATGGCCTCCGGCAACGCAGGCGACATCCATCTCGCAGGCCGCGGCCTGCTCCTGATCCCCTCCTTCTTCGGAGCCGTTTACCCAGCACTGGACGACACAGCTGAACCCCAACCGTGGCTGACTTACCCCATCGGCCTCCGCGACACGAACCCATTCCTGCCGCCCACAGACACCGCACGAGCCCTCAGCACCATCCCCAACTCCCTGACCGCACTCCTCGGCCACACCCGCGCCGTGGTGCTGTGGACCATCGCCCACCACCCTGGCTGCACCACCACCGAACTCGCCCGCCACGCTGGCATCTCCCCAGGCAGCGCCAGCCAGCACGCGACCGTTCTCCGCACCGCCGGCCTCACCCACACCACCCGGCACCACAGCAGCGCCCTCCACAGCACCACCCCAGCAGGCACCAACCTCCTCAACACCGCAGCCTGAGAGCGCCCCTGCCATTCCACACACGTCGCCACCTCTCGGGCAGATGCCGGTGCCTTTCTGGGGCCTGCTGGGCGACCGTGGTCGGAACAGGAGGCGGCCTGGGCGGACGGAGTCGCCGTCGCCAAGAAGTACGCCTCGGTGCACAGGCGCCGGTGCGGCGCCCCTAACTACACGGCATTGGTACTAGCCCCAGCCCTCAGCCCGGGCCAACCCGAGATCATGCGCAAGTCCGATGCCACCTGCTGGATGCGGGAGCCACCATGCTGGGGAAGATCTGCCAAGAGGAGCGCATCATGTCGTACCCGGAATACCTCGAGTACCCGGAAAACCGCTACCACGGCAACAAGGGCCAAGTGAACGCGGCCTTCCGCCCGGCCGACAGCCCACCGGACATCTCCTCACCCGGCGCCTCTACCCACTACCTCGCCACCAACGAGTCGACCGGCGGCGAATTCGGCCTATACAAGGTGGAGCTGGGTGCACGGTCCGCTGGGGCCAAGACCCACTTCCACAAGGCGATGTCGGAGTCCTTCTACATCCTCTCCGGCGAACTGGAGCTGTACAACGGCGAGAAGTGGGTCACGGGCCGCGCGGGCGACTTCCTGTACGTACCGGTCGGCGGTCTGCACGCCTTCAAAAACGTGACCGACGAGCCCATGTCCATGCTCATGCTCTTCTCCCCAGGCGCCCCACGCGAGGAGTACTTCGAGCAGGTCGCGGAGATGGCGCAGCTCGGTGGCGAAGAGCTCAAGCAGTTTCGCATCCGACACGACAGCTACTTCCTGGAAGACTTCGAGTCTGGGGAGGAGTAGTTCGGGTCCGTTGCAGGGTTATGGCTCCCCCTTCGATGGCCACTCCAGGGCGAGCCCGGCCTGTACAAGTTCGCCAACGGTGTCCTTGCCCTGCCGGGGGCGTCCGCAGGTTCTCAGGCTCCGTGTCATGCGGCAGCGCTGTGACTTGTGGTTCTGCCTGGTGTCTCACGCCGTGTCATCCGTCAGTTGTCTCACGCTCCGTGTCATTTCCTCAGCTCTCGTGTTCGATGCAAGCCGCTGACCTGCGAATGACATCGGCGTGAGACTGCGCCGGAGAAAATGACACGAAATTTGAGACCCCACACAGGGTCTCGCCGCCGATGGCATGTCGATCTTCTGTGACCTGCTGGTTCTCTGTTGTCTCACCGCGATGTCACCCGAGATCAGTCTCAGATCGATGCCATTTCCTCGGCGGAACGATGAGTCTGCGGCTGAGCCACCGAGCACGAGGACTACATGCGAGCTCAGATCGCGCACCGATGAGTTTCCCGCGCCGCGCCGGTCTGTACACGTGAGACCGACTCACGGAAGGCTGGCGCCATGCGGAAATTGATCTACGGCATGAACCTGACCCTGGACGGCTACATCGCCGCGCCCGGCGACGACATCGGCTGGGGCGGGCCGCCGAGCGACGAGCTGTTCCAGTTCTGGTCCGACCAGTTGCAGGCGACCGACCTGACGCTGTACGGGCGCAAGCTGTGGCAGACGATGAGCTCCTACTGGCCGACCGGCGACCAGCAGCCCAACGCCACCCCGGCGGAGATCGAGTTCGCGCGCCGCTGGCGGGACATGTCGAAGGTGGTGTTCTCCTCGACGATCGACAAGGTCGACTGGAACACCCGCCTGGTCACCGGCGACGCGGTCGCCGAGATCACCCGGCTCAAGGCCGAAGACAGCGGCCCGATGGACATCGGTGGCGCGACGCTCGCCGGGGCGGCCATGCGGGCCGGGCTGATCGACGAGTACGTGCTGGCCACCGCGCCGGTCCTGGTGGGCGGCGGCACGCCGTTCTTCACCGTGCTGGACAACTGGGTGAACCTCAACCTGGTGGAGACGCGGACGTTTCCTGGCGGCGTGGTCCTGACCAGGTACGAGACGAGGCGCTGAGCGCCCGTCACGCGACTCGACCGCCTGCCGGGTCCACGCGAACGTGAACGCCACCACTGGGGGTGAACAGCCGGCAGTGCGGCTTCACATCCACCACTACCGGACCCTGCTCAGCACCCCAGGCTCCACAGGCGACCGCTGTGGAGCCAAGGTTCCAGGCACCCGCCCTGGGTGACCCGGACTACCGCCCGAGCCACCCAACCGAGTGAAGCCCCTGAACTGCGAGTGCCGGCCGGTCGGAGACTGCCCGGCGAAGTGATCTCGTCGGCGACGGGCTCGGCCAGACGCGGGGCCAGCAGCACTCCGCACCGGTAGGTGGCCGTCGTCGGCAGGATGGACGGTTCGCCGGTACGGCCGACCAGCGGCAAGGCTCCTCAGAGGCAGGACCGGCGTGCGGGCCTCTGCACAAGGAGGCGGAGTCACAGCCAGGGGTGACCCAGATACCGGCCCACCGCGAGTGACGGCCGGTAATAGGGCTGCCACAACCCACGCCTCGATGCACAGGCCGGTGAAGAAGAGGTCCCGCACGGCACAGCGCAGTCGGAGCGGCCCCGTCCTGGACCGACTGGCGAGGCGGTGCGCCATCACGTGTACGCCGACAAGTGGCGCGGACTGGCCAACCGCTACGACAAGACCCCCACCATCCATCTCGCCGGACTCCACCTCGCCGCCGTCTTCATTCTGGTCATCGAGATGGCCCGAACGGCCCAGGCGGGGCCTTCACGGCGGGACCACCACCGGCTTTTCCTTTACCAGGCCAGGGGTTCGCCCTTCCGGAAGAAGCCGCCGGTGGGACCGGAGTCGGGCAGGGTGGCAGCCCAGACGATGCCGGCGACGCCTTGGTCGACGGGGTCGCCGCCCGGGCCGCCCATGTCGGTGGCGATCCATCCCGGACACACAGCGTTGACCAGAATCCGCTCGGCACGCAGTTCGTCGGCGAGCTTGCGGGTCAGGGCGTTGAGGGCGGCCTTCGAGACTCCATAGGCAGGGGCGCCGCCGGACATGAGCTCCAGGGAGCCGGATTCGCTGGAGACGTTCACCACGCGGGGGTGGGGTGATCGGCGCAGCAGCGGCAGGAAGGCCTGCGCGGTCCGCCAGGCGCCGAAGAGGTTGGTCTCCAGGGTGTGGCGGACCTCGTGGAGGTCGGCGGAGACGGCTCGCTGGGAAGTGTCGTAGTTGATGGCTGCGTTGTTGACGAGGACATCGAGGCGTCCGAACTCCTCTTCCACGCGACGGGCGATGGCATGGATGTCGTCGGCGTCGGTCACGTCCAGCCGGCATGGCAGCAGCGTGCCGGGCACGCCTGGGGCCAGATCGGCGACGGCCCGTTCGGCGTCCTCCGGACGGCGGGCGGACAGCAGGACGGCGTGACCGAGTCCGGCGAGCTGGCGCGCGGTTTCGCGACCGATGCCCCTGTTGCCGCCCGTCACCAGCGATACCGGTGAAGCGGTGCTCATGCTCTCTCCCCTTACGCGGACGATCCGGAGTCGGGCAGCACGTTATGCCGTCGCCCCGCGTACAGGGATCAGGCCCGAGGCGCAAACCGGCCGCGGCCTTGGACGTAGTCCTCACGGACCACCACGGCAGGACAGCAGCGCAACACGTCGAACGGCGTCGTCGGTCGTGCCCGAGGCGGTGGTGAACCTGAAGCGGGCACGGGTGGAGACGACCAGCCCGTCAGTGGACGCCGCCCGGATACGTCGGGTCCGGCCCTCAGGCCGTGGTCCGGGACGGGGTGTCCGCCACGGATGTCAGCCGGGTACGGCCTGCCGGCCGGATCATGACGAAGACGATGAGCGCCGTGAGGACAGCGGCCAGGCCCGCGACCAGGAAGAGCTGGTCGATGCCATGCGCCGCTGCCGCTTCGAGAGCCGTGCGGACCGAGCCGTCGGCCCCTCCGGGTCCGCCGGCCGGCACCTCTGTCGCGCGTCCGCTCGCCACCACATCGGCCAGCCGGTCCGGATCGGGGAGCCGGCTGTCCGCAAGCGAAGAGCGCACCCCAGCGGTGAAGACGCTGCCCAGCAAAGCGATCCCGAACACGGTGCCCAACTGGCCTGCGGTGTTCACCGCACCCGCCGCCATACCGCCCCGCTGAGCCGGCACCGCGGCCATACCCGTCGAGCTGAGCGAGGGTGTCGTCAACCCCACGCCCACACCGACGACGAAGAAGGCCGGCAGCAGCGCCCACGGCGCCGCCGTGTCGCGCACCAGCAGGAAGCCGACGAGGTCGCCGACTCCGATGACGAGGAGACCCGAAGCGATCAACCAGCGAGGGGACCACCTGTGCAGGACTCGCCCCATCAGCATCGATACGACGAACGCCGCCGCTGACATCGGCAGCCCGACCAGCCCCGCCACGACCGGTGTCAGACCCAGCACCGACTGGAGCCAGACGGAGCTGTAGGTGAACGAGACGAAGGCGGCGAGGCTCAGCACCACGCCCGCGAGCAGGACACCGCTGAAGGTCGGATGCCGCAGCAGGGCCAGATCCAGCAACGGATTCTGCACCCGGCGCTCCATCACGCCGAACACGGCGATCAGCCCCAGTCCGGCGAGCAACGGGCCCCAGCTGGACACGTTCGACCAGCCGGCCTCGTTCGCCTCGATCATTCCGAACGTCAGCAGTCCTGCCGCACCGGTGAACACCACGAGCCCACCCACATCGAACCTGCGCCGCGGCGGCTGGTCCGCATCCTTGACGACCAGCAGTGACAGCACGACCGTCGCGACGCTCACCGGAAGGTTCACTAAGAAAATCCACCGCCAGGACAAGCCCTGGGTCAGCGGCCCGCCGACCAGCGGCCCGATCGCGGACGCCGCCCCCGACACAGCTCCCCACACGCCGTACGTGGTGCCCCGCTCGCGCCCACTGTAGGAGCTGTTGAGCAGCGCGAACGTGGTCGCGAACATGGCAGCGCCACCCACCCCTTGCACCACGCGGGCCGCGATTGGGAATCGCCAGGCCCCGGTAACGGTGGCGAGTTGGCCTCGTCCCTGCACGCCTCCACCAACCCCGAAGTAGAAGCCCGCCGCTCCTTCCGCGACGGGCTGCGCCTGTTCCGGCTCCCGCCACGCATCGTCTACGACCTCCAGGAATCCCTCGATCCCGAAGGCAACAGAGATGCCTTCGACCCCGAGGAACAACTGGTCGGCCTTTGGGGCCCGGTGTGGCTGCGATCGATTGATCAAAGGACGCGAGCCAGCGCGTCCGGCCCCACGAAGTGCAATGGTGGATCGCCGCGCAGGAACCGCAGCACCTCCTCCACGGCACTTGCGCCGAGCCGCTGACGACACTCGGCGGTGCCCGCCGCCTGATGAGGGGTCAGCAGAACGTTCGGCAGTTTCCGGAACGGGTGGTGGACCGGCAGTGGTTCGGTGTCGAAGACGTCGATCGCAGCATCCAGCCGGCCCGCCGACACCTGCGCCAGAAGAGCGTCCTCGTCGACGAGCCAGGAACGGGCGGTGTTGACCAGACCGGCGCCGTCGGGCATCAGCGCCAGTTCGCGCGCACCCAGCATGCGCCGGGTCTCGGCGGTGGCAGGGGCGTGCACGGCGACGATCCGGCTGCTACGGAGCAGTTCGTCCAGCGGCACCACCCGCACCGCGAGCCGCTGTGCTTCCTCGGCCGTCAGATACGGGTCGGTGACCGCGACCTGTGCCCCCAGTGCCCTCGCCAGCTCGATGTACGCACGACCGGTACGGGACGCTCCGATGAGGCCGATCGCACAGCCCTGGATCTCGTGCCGCGGCGGGGCCTGGCTGGCCTCGTCCCAGTCGGCTCCGCCGCGCAGCGCGTGGTCGAAGCGGTGGACGCGGTGCAGCAGGGCGAGGGTGAACGCGAGGGCCACCTCGGCGACCGGGCGTGCCATCGCGTCACCGGCCTGGGTGACGAGGATCCCACGCCGGAAGACTTCCTCGGTGACATACGGGGCGACCGCCGATCCGGTGTGGGCGACGATCGCCAGTCGGTCAGCGACGTCGAGGAGTTCCTCGCTGAGGCGGGGCGTTCCCCAAGCGGTGATCAGGGCACGAGCACCGGGCAGCGCCGCACCGAGTGCGTCCCGGTCGGTGTGCTCGTCGAGGACGGCCGGCTGCGCCGCGGCGCACAGGCTCCGCCACACCGCGGGGGTGAAGAACTGCTCACGAAGGTGCGGGGGTACGGCGACGACGACCCGCGGCAGGCGGGCCGCCCCCGGGTCAGGAGAGCCAGTCATCGACGTACTCCGCGACGAAGTCGTCGTCGGTGAGCCAGGGGTAGGCCGTGGCGACCCGGGTGATCTCTTCGGCCTGGCCGGGAGACAAGACCTCCTTCGGATCGAGACACCAGATGCCCTCCAACAGACCCTGGCGGCGCAGCACTTCATGGACACCCGCGATACAGCCGCGGAATCCACCGCGCACGTCGAACACCGCGCTGTTGGCGTCGGTGAGCTCCGGGCGCCGGGCCAGGCAGCGCACCATCGCCTCGTGGTCACCGGCGCGTGCCCTGCGGACGTCGTCGAGGAGGGCCACCGCGGAGCCGGTCCACACGGCCCACTGGCCGAGGAGCCCGCCCGCGAACCAGCGCGGACTGCCGCCCGCCGTCTCGTACGGGGTGAGCAGGTCACCGATGATGTCGTCGTCGTTGCCGGTGTACAGCGCCACCTCGTCGGCCCGGTCCGCGGCGGCCACGGCGCGTACGACATCGGCGGTGCGGTAGCGGTCGAAGGGCGCGGTCTTGATGGCCGCGGTGTTCGGCAGGTCTGCGAATGAGCTCCAGAACGACGGCGAGAGATATCGGCCGCCGACGGCCTCCTGGAGGTAGAAGCCGATCACCGGCAGCACCTCGCCGACGGCACGGGCCCGGTCCAGCAGCCCCTTCTCGTCGGCGCCGGGCACGGCGGGGCTCAACAGCACGGCGTCGTAGCCGAGGGAGGCTGCGAGCTCGGCTTCGGAGACGGCCTGCGCGGTGTGGCCGCAGGCGCCGGCGACCTTGATGAACGGGCGGCCGGCCTCGGCGTCGATCGTCTCGGCGGCGAGTTCGAGGACCGGTGCCAGCAGGCCTATGCCCGGTTCTCGGATCTCGAACTGGGTGGTGTGGACGGCGACGGCGAGGCCGCCCGCGCCGGAGGCCAGGTAGTAACGGGTCAGTGCGCGTTGCCGGCGTTCGTCGAGCTTGCGGTCGGCGCCGAGGGCGAGTGGATGAGCGGGGATGACGGCTCCCTCAGCGAGCACGTCCATCGGAGTGCGTGCCGGGGCTGCCGCGGCCGCCGAGGAGGGTACGGGTTTGGGAGTGGTCGCGGCTACGGGGCCGGGTGCAGGCGCGGTCGCGGCTGCGGGCGTACGGGACACGGGGATCAGAACCTTCCGTCGCGGACCTGGAACTTGGTGGGCTTGCCGGACAGTGGCAGCCCGCGGCGCAGCCAGTCGGCCTGCCATTCGACGAGGGTGCGCAGGGTGATGTCCGGGTAGCCGAAGAGGGCGTGGCAGCGGCTTGCGTCGGAGAGCAGCGCGGTGGGTGCTTCCTGGCCGGCGAAGACCGGCTCCTTGCCGAACTCTTCGCCGAACCATTGGGCGATGCGCCGTATGGATGCGGTTTCGGGGCCGGTGAGGTTGAGGGTGAACGCCTCGCCGTC
>NZ_BMTF01000054.1 GCF_014649535.1 Streptomyces gelaticus | reverse complement strand
GGGCTCTGACGCCGTAATCACACCAGCCACGGCACGATCATCTCACCCCTGACCAGTAGTTACGGGACAGCGCTTAGACCACTGGCCACGGCGGCACAGCCGCGAGCGGTCGCCGGGCACTCCGCCCGGCCGCGTACCCTCCGATCCCCAGACCGATCCCGACCAGGGTCAGCACAATCCCGAGGACTCCGATCACCACCCACCCCGCCGCTGCACCGAAACCCTTTTGTGCTCGCCCGAGCACACCGGAGGCCGCGACGCTGCCTGACTGCTCGTCGAGGAAGAACCGCGAGTCGTTCGAGTTCCCCCGGTGATCGCCCAGCAGGAACAACCGTCCTTCCGGCACCTGCACGTCGTACGGTCCGGTTGCCGGGTTCACTTCGCCGCGCATTACATACGGTTCGTCGACCGGCTTCCCGTTCACCGTGATCCGATCTCCCTCGCACACCACGTGATCGCCGCCCATCCCGATGACCCGCTGCAGGACCGGTCCGCCCTCATAGCGATCGGGCACTTGGACGAGCACGACATCACCTCTGCGTACTTCGCCCGCGTCGATGCGCTCGATGACCAGCCGCTCGCCCATGCGGTAAGTGGGCTCCATCGCCTGGCTCATGACGGTGACCCCTTGGTAGTTCGTGAAGAAGTACCCGATGCCTCCCAGCGCCAAGACAAGCCCGAGTGGCACCAGTACCCAGGCCGCGACTCTCAGCCCGCTGCCCCCTCCCCGCTGCTGCATGAACACCCCTCCTTTGAACCGCCCGAGGCCGGGCTGACCAGCAGAGGTTAAGCGGTCTCGGGACGGAAACGCACCTCACTCCCATGGCCGCACAGGTCGGTGGTGTCTTTGGCACAGTCAACTGCTGGAGCAAGAGCCCTGGAGCACCAGTCCGGAAGGTCGCGTACCAGGAGGCGGCGTGACCTGACGATGTCCCACATAGAACACGGTCTTGACCTCGCCGTTCCGGTTGGCTGAGGCGGCTGCCACCGGCTGTACCTGCAGCCTGGGTGAGCGCGTATGCAGCAGCTCACTGAGCGGTGAACCACCGCAGCTCGTACGGTCGGACATGGGTGCCCTGACGGGACGGTGCTCCTGGCCTGGCTCCGGTCACTTCGCACGTTCCGCAGGGCCGCCCCATCCGTCAGGTCAGAGCATCCATATGTGACCGTCGGCCGGCCTGGCAGCGAAGGCCCCGCAAGTACAGCGAGTCCGTCCAAGGGACCTTCGCCCCCTGGCGCGTGCGGATCAGCGCGTGAAGGACCGGTTGTATCTGCAGGGTCTGTTGCTGGACGGGCGTCGGAAGTCGATGCAGCCGATGGCGGGACGTCTGGGCGTGGACCATCAGCAGTTGCAGCAGTTCATGACGCCCTCGACCTGGCCGGTGGGCACGGGCCGAGGGCGGTTGGCCCGGCGGGCGGTCGGGGTGGTGCGTCCGCACGTGCAGGTGGTGGACGACACCGGCTGGTGGACGGGGTGGAGCAGGTTCCTGGTAACCGACGGAACGGGAACCGATGTCGTCTGCTCAGGCCGATTCGGCCGCCGGGGCGGCGGTTCCGTCGCTCGGGGCGGCAGGCCATTCGCGGTGTCCTTCGTCATGCCAGAGGGGACGTCGGTCGACTCGTAGGCCGAGGATCTCCGGTCGCGCGTAGTGACCGCGAGAGTCGACCCAGACCTTGACGGCGTTGATGTCGGCGAGGTCGATCTCGGCGGTGACGAGCTTCTCCTCGAGGCCGGTGTGCGGGCCGGCGAGGTACTGGTTGAAGGGGTGAATCACGGCCGACCAGCCGCCGCCCGCAGAGATGTGCTTCTGCGGTCCGACGGTGGAGTCCATCCACTGCAGGCACGTCTCGTCCACCGGGTTTCCGGCGGAGATGACGAACGCCTGCGCCGTGAGCGCGTGGGTCTTCATCATGGCGTCGATCTGAACGTCGGCGACGGTCTCGAAGCCGGTCATGGTGGACAGTCCGGGCCATGCTGCTGCGTGGATCTGCTGGCCCTGGGTGATCAGGGACTGCCGGGCCAGGTTCATGGTGTGTTCCCAGCAGGCCAGACCGCCGATCCGGCCCAGAGTGCTGTCGAAGACGCTGAGGGTGGCGCCGCCGCCCTGAGCCCACACAATCCGTTCGGCGTAGGTGGGCTGGAGCTTGCGGTGGACTCCGAGAAGGGTGCCGTCGGGTTCGATGAAGACCTGGCTGTTGAAACACGTGCGGGTCCCCGCGAGCCGTTCGCTGACACCGAGAACGGCGCCGACCCCGGCGCGGTCACAAGCAGCTTGGACCCGGGCAATCTGCGGACCGGGCACCTCGACGGATGCCTCGGCGTAGGCGGCGTTGGCGCCCTGCTGGTCCAGCGGGGCGTAGACCTCGATCCAGTACGGGTAACCGGGCACGAAGGTCTCGGGAAACACCAGCAGGTCGATGTCTTCCCGGCCGGCCTGTTCGATGAAGCGGATGACCTTGCTGACGGTCGCCTCGGTGTCCATGAACACCGGAGCGGCGTGCACCGCCGCGACAGTTCGTTTCGTGGAAGTGGGAGATGACATGTCGGAGTCCTCCTCAGAAGTGGAACGCGTCGGCAGGAACAGGTCGTCGAGCGTTGTCCGGGGCGCAACGTCCGGATGCGGATGAATGGGTGAGCCGGTCACGAAGAAGCCTGCCATCGTTTGCAACAGCGCATGCCTACGCTGACCAGTTCAGACAAGACATGTCAAGACCCGTCAACTCTTGGCATAAAAGCAGGAGTTCATACCGGGGTACCACTGGCATACTGCTGCGACTGCGTTCCGCCGGGCCTGAACGTCACTCGGCACGGGGCGGCGGGCGAGGTCCATGATGACGGGTCAGGCAGAGGCCGAGGCGACCCCTGGGATGTGGACACACCTGACGATGAACCTCGACAGGTCCAGAAAACTGCAGATCCACAGGGCAAGGCCCTCGAAGCACAGTGCGGAGTTTCGGTCTGACGCGGTGGCGTTGTGGCGTGCCTCGCCCGGTCGGCGGCAGGTCTTCGCCATCAGCCCAGTCTCCGCGCGCCCGCGCCCTGCCCGTTTGAGGCGGGAGTTGCCATCCTGAAAGTGGCCGGGTCGGGCTGTCCGGCTGGTCGGTGTCTCGGCGCGGTGGTGGTCTGTTGAGGGCTTGACCGAGGCAGCTGAGGTGCTGTTCCCTGCAGAGCTCGGACTGCTGGTCGAGGGAAATCGCCGGCCCGCCTGCGCCAGACGCGAGCACGCCGGATGCGCCCACTCTGTGGACGCATCCGGCGAAGCCTGCCACGCCTGGGCCGCCCCCGGCCTCCCCGGCATCACGAATGCCCAGCCGAAACGCCCTGACGGACCGTGCTCAAGCCCCGAGTGAGCTCTTGAGAAAGTCCAGCTCAAGCTGCAGCAGGGTGTCCGCGACTCCTTCACCTGTCACGAGGTGACCCACCCCGGGTAGCAGCAGGACTCTGTGCGGCCGACCCGCCGCGAGCAACTCCGCCGAGAAGCGCAGCGTATGCGCTGGGGCCACATTGTCGTCGGCCAGCCCGTGAACGAGCATCAGCGGGCGGGTCAGATTTTTGGCGAGTGACAGCAACGAACTGCGCTCGTAGTTGTGCGGCTGGAGGTCCGGGTGGCCAAGGAAACGCTCCTCCCAATACGTGTCGTACAGGCGTCGGTCGGTCGGCGCCGCGCCCGCGACCGCGGCGTGGAACACATCGGGACGGCGCAGCACGGCGCCGGCCGCAAGATAGCCACTGAACGACCATCCTCGGATGCCTACTCGTTCCAAGTCCATGGCATCGCACCGTTGAGCCGCAGCGTGCAGCCCGTCGATCTGGTCGTTCAGAACAGGTGTGAGCCTGTCACCAAGGATGGCTCGCTCCCACTGCACCCCGCGCCCGGGAGTACCGCGCCCGTCCGTCGCCAGCACGGCAAACCCCTGCTCGGCATACCACTGGCACACTGCCGTGTACCAACCGTGGGCTCTTGTCACGACTTGCATACCGGGCCCGGCGTAAGGGCTGAGCAGAACCGGCAGCTTGGCCATGCCCGGTTCGTACCAGGAGGGCAGATGCAGTCGGCTTCGCAGCTGTCGCTTCCCCAGCGTCAGATGGACTGGCCGGGGCGTGATCAGCGGCTTTTCCGCCAGGACAGCGATACAGCCGACCTGCTTTCCGCCCCGCAGCACCGTCACGGTGTGCCCGTCCAGAGTTCTGCTGTCCAACACGAGCGTGTCACCCCCGGCGATGGCTGTGTGCACCCCCGAAGTCTGCGTCAGCCGTTCAAAGCCGTGCTCAGGTTCATACGACCAGACATGCACTTCTGTCGGCTCCTCGCTCGCGGCGAACAACACTCTTTCGCCCACCGCCCCCAGCACGGCGCGCACCTGGAGCCCGGCCGGAGCGAGGACATCGCCTATCCGGATCGTGCGCTGATCACCGCGGGCCTGAGGTAGCACCAGCACTCCCGATGCGGTGTGCAGAGGAGCGCCCGGCGGAAACTCGACCCAGCTCTCATCGGCCTGCTGGGACAGTGGCTCGGCAGAACCGTTCACTGGGTTGACCCGCAGAACCCACATCGTGCGCTGATCCCGAGTCTGAAGGCTGATCACCGGGCCACTGTTCTGCCAGTCGGCAGTGACGACATACTCGAACGCGAGACCCCAACTGTTGGCCGGAGCCTCCTTCTCAGGAGCCTGACGTGGCAATCGAACCGGCGTGTGCCCGCCAGCGACCGTCACAAGGTGCAACGAAGTGATCGCGTTGGCCGTACCTGCCGCTGGGTAGCGAACCGGCCGGGGCAATTGGCCGGGATCCGACGGATCGCTGAGATAGCGGCGCTCCACCACGGAGGTATCGACTCGGGCAACGAGCAGCGCACTGCTGTCCGGAGACCACCAGTAGCCGCGTGACCTGCCGATGGACGCTACGGCACTGTAGTCGGCCAGCCCGTAGGTGGTCTCCGTGGTCTCGGGCTCGGCGAGCGGCCGGTCGCCTGCTCCGTCCGTACCGACCACGCGCAGGGCGCCTCCGGTGACGTAGGCGATCAGGGCGCCGTCCGGAGAGGGGCGGGGATCTCTCACCGGGCCGACGGTCTGGATGCGACGTGGCAGGCCACCGTCCGTACGCACGGTCCAGAGCGAGCCGTCGACGGTGTATGCCACCACCCGAACATGACGGTCGGTCGCGTACGACTGCACTCCGGCCGAGCGCGCGCGGGTCGGCTCGGGACGGATGCGCTCTGCTTCCATGGCCTTCTCATCGCCCCCGGCTGATGCATGACCGGCGAGGATGCGCTCCTCACCCCTCTCGTACATCCACAGTTGGACGCGCGGAACGACACCGGATTCGGAGCGGAGAAACAGCACACGATCACCGTCAGGGGAGACGGTGAATTCGCGTGGAACTCCGAGTGAGAAGCGACGGGTCCGGGCGAACTGGCGGGGAAATCCTTCGGTATCCATGATCTTCGCAATCTCCTGAGGGCTTCGCGGCCTGCGATACCGCAACGCCGGTGAGAGTCCCGGAACTTGGGGACAAAAAAAGGCTCCAGGTCGGTGACCTGGAGCCTGCAGCATGTGTTGCGGCGGGGATCGGATGGCTTCCCCTTCCTCCCCCGTTCAACGACGACGTCAGCGAACAGGAGCGCAAAGCATTCTAACACGGCGGAGTCATCGACTGGCAGCACCAGCCTCTCCCCCGCTCGACTACGACGTCCCGGACATTGCCGCGCTCAAGGGCGGGGAGCAGTCCCACTCGGCGACCATGGTGCCTGCCTCCCGGCAACGGGCCAGAGTTTCCTGGTCCGCGTCGGCGTCGGCGTCGGCGTCGGCGTCGGCGTCGGTGAACCAGATTTCCGGCAGCGGTCCGTACGCCTCCTCGCAGGCGGTCACCCAGGAGATCGGGCCGTGGCCGTCGCCGGCGATGTGTCCGATCGGCCGACGGGTGCGATCTTCTGCGCTTTGACCAGGTTCTGGGCGGCGCCGGCGGTCACGACGCCAGGCAGCGTCCAGCCAGGGAAGACGATGCGAAGGTCGTAGGCGCCGGTGGCGATCGGCAGTCGACGCGCGCCGATCACACGAGTGCCGTGTTCGAGGTGGTTGATCGCCACGCGCAGGACATCCGGGGTTGCATGCGGAAGATCTGTCCATCGCGGCGGCGTCCAGGTGCAGCGGCATGGCCTCCGCCGCGACGTGCGCGGCCTCCTCGCCCGCCTCGACCACCGCGGAGCCGCCCGCCGCTGACGCTCCCGCCCAAGCCCGCATCGGTCGACGCCGCAGTGTGATGGCGACGTCGACCGATGGTCAGGCCTCCGAGCGAGAGCGGGATGGCCACTCGCCGGGCGGAATCAACGGGTCAGCGAGGCAGGGTGGCCGGGTCGGTCGCCCAGCCGGTGTCGGCGCGGTCGCTCAGTTCGAACGACAGGGAGCCGCCTCGGCGCACGAACGAGCCGTCCACCCAGGAGGACTCGTGCTTCCTGTCGTCGAGGCTCACCGAGTCCACGTACAGGTCGGTGCGGGATGCCCGGGGAGCGTCGATCGTGATCTCCTCGCGGTCGCCGGCGCCCGCGACGACGGCGTGCGGGAAGACCGGGGCGCCCAGCAGCAGGTCGGCCGACCCCGGCGCCTTCGGGTAGATGCCGAGCGCCGCGAAGACGTACCACGCCGACATGGTGCCGAGGTCGTCGTTGCCGGGGAGTCCGGCCGGGCCCGTCCCGTACGCGGTGTCGACGATCTGGCGGACGGTCTCCTGGGTCTTCCACGGCTTGCCCAGTGCGTTGTACAGCCACGGGGCGTGGATGCCCGGCTCGTTGGTGGGGTCGTAGCGCAGCGCGTCGCCGCCGCGGACGGACCAGGAGCCGTCGGGCTTGTGGAAGAAGTCGTCCAGGCGGGCCGCTGCCCTGTCGCGCCCGCCCATGGCGGTGGCCAGCCCCTGGACATCCTGCGGCACCATCCACACGTAGGTGGCGGCGCTGCCCTGGGCGAAGCCGAGGTCCCGGGCGGGGTTGAACGGGGTCACCCAGGAGCCGTCGGCGTTGCGTGCCTGGATGTAGCCGGCGGTCGGGGTAGCCGCAGGGTTGAACACGTTCCGCCAGTAACCGCCGCGCTCGCTCAGCGTCCGGTACTCCTCGTCACGGCCCAGCTGCTGGGCCCATTGGGCGAGAGCCGCGTCGGCGACGGAGTCCTCGAGTGTCTCGGCGGCACCGCCCCAGCAGTGGCACTGATCCTGCGCGGCATAGCCGGATTTCATGTACTGGGCGAGGTTGGGACGATTGCCCTCGCACTGGCCCGGGCATCCCGCGTCGGACAGCCCGGACGCGTGCGGCACGGTGGCCTGGCGGTACAGGGAGTCGAAAGCGCCCTGGACGTCGAAGTTGCGCACGCCCATGGCGTGGAACGTCGCCAGGGTGGCCGCCGAGGGATCGCCGGTCATGACGTGGGTGGCGCCGCTGATGTGCACCCAGCGGTCCCAAATCCCGTCGTTCTGCTGCGCGAAGTTGTACAGCGACTGGGCGAAGTCGCCGGCGACGCGCGGCTTGAGCAGGGCGAGCAGCTGCACCTGGGCCCGGTACTGGTCCCAGCCGGAGAAGTTGCTGTACTGCGCCTTCTGTCCGCGGGCGAGGGCGTGGACCTTGCGGTCCATGCCCACATAGGTGCCATTGCGGTCGCTGATCAGGTTGGGCTGCTGCAGGGCGTGGTAGAGGGCGGTGTAGAAAGCGGTACGGCGGTCCTCGTCACCCCCGCTGATCTTGACGGACTTCAGCGCCCGGTCCCAGGCGCCCCTTCCCGCCTTCGCCACATCCTCGACGCTCGCGTTCGGGGCGATCTCACCGCGCAGGTTCGCCTCCGCGCCGGCCAGGGAGACGTACGAGATCCCGATACGCATGTGGACATCGTTGTCATTCGAGGTGTCGAAAGAGACGTATCCGCCGGAGCCCCGGCCTGCGCGGCTGGCCCCTGTCAGGTAGCCCTCGCCGCCACCGGCGAAGGTGGAACCCGGGGAGAGCTGGTTGTCGCGCCAGGTGCCCACGCTGGAGAAGCTGCGGTCGAAGGCGGCGGTGAAGTAAAGGCGGTAGTAGCTCTTGCGGTTGTTGTTGGGGGTACCTCCGTTGGCGCGCCTGCCACAGAATGCACCGGTCTCCACCCAGCCAGTGACCTTGTTGTGCGCGGTGTCGATGGCGATGTGGGCGTCCTCGCTGCCGTTCAGCGAGTTGGAGACACGGAACAGCAGGCTGGCGGGCTTGTCCGCAGGGAAGGTGAAGTCGGCCACGCCGGCGCGCTCGCTGACCGCCAGGTCGCTTGTGACACCCGAGTCGAGGCCCACTCGGTAACGACCCGGCTCGGCCTCCTCGTCGGTGTGCGAGAAACTCGCCGCGTACTTCGCGTCCTTGGTGTCGGCGGTGGGCGAGGAGTCCACCGTGCCGGCGAACGGCATGATGGGCACGTCACCGGCTGCTCCCGGGTGACACCCCGCGCCGTTGATGTGAGTGAGGGAGAAGCCCCGCAGGCGGGTGGTGTTGTAGGAGTACCCGTTGGCGGCGGCGGTGTTGGTCTGGTCGCCGGCGGTGCTGGTGGGCGACCAGGCGATCATCCCGAACGGCACATTGGCCCCGGGGTAGGTGTTGCCGCCGTTGCTGGTGCCGATGAGCGGGTCCACGTACTGAACGGGGTGAGGGACCGGAGCCGCCGCGGTGGAATCGGCCATTGCCGCGGGACTCCCCAGGAGCGGGAGGAGCAGCCCGGCCGAGATCGCGGCGACGCCGACGGCGGTGGCCGGCCGGTGGTCCCGTCTTCTCCGGAACTTCTTCATGATGAAGTCTTTCCTTCTCGTGCGTACTTGGAATTTCGAGCGTCCCTTGTGGAGTACAAGTTCCTGGAACGATCGTGAGGATAGACAGGACGCGCAGGCACGACGAGGCCGGCGACGTTCCTTCGGATGAACTCGTCGTGAATCGCGGCATGACGTACCGGCACCTGACACACCGGCGCCGAGCCGGTACCCCCGCAGCCCGATTCCCGGAGCGAGGCGTACCGCGTGCTCGCTCGGCTCGGGCTCCGCGAGCCGCGGGTGTCCAACGGGCTTTTGAGGACGTGGGGTTCGCGGTCGCGGGTGATGGTGCGCAGAGCCGTGGTGCCGCAATGGGCGAGGTTGCGGGGCCAAGGGATGGCAGGGTGGACGCGGTGGTGGTCGGCCGGGATCACCGCCCAGACACGGACCCGGTACCACGGGGAAACGCGGAATCCCGAACGGGCCCCGCGCCGAAGCGAGGGAAACGTCCACAGCCTGACCAATGGGAAGGGTGACCCCTTCGGGTCACCCGGCGCACGCGGCTCAACCGTCGGCACAAGCCATCTGGACAATTACGGAGAGATTTTGGCACGGTGAGGTGCACCGGCCCGGAAATCGAACATATGACCGATGCCTTTAGGGGGTTCAGCCATGCCATCTGCTCTCCTCGCACAGGACACCGCCGCCTTTTATGCCGCACAGAGCGCTTTCTCCGATCCCAACGGCCTCGCCCGGCTCTACGGCGACCTACCGGATGATCCGGCTCACCTTGCCCGTGCAGCCCGAGATCTGATGGTCCACCGTCTGGAGGGTGAACCGCTCCGCCATGTCATCACGCAGGATCGCCTGCACAACGACGCCGAGACGCGCTACCTCGATGACATCTTGCGGATCATCATTGAGCGGAACGACGCCCCACTGACGCAGCGGCGCGAGGTCGGTGACCGGTTCGTCGGCGTGTGCCGCGACTTCGCGCTGCTGTACTGCTCGTTCCTGCGCCACGCGGGGATTCCCGCCCGACTGCGGTCCGGGTTCGCCGACTACTTCGGCTCGGATGGATTCAACGACGACCACGTGGTCACCGAGTACTGGGACAACGAGCGGGACTGGCGGTTCGCCGATCCGCAACTGGCCGACCCGGTGGTCAGCGACACGTTGAAGGTGGACTTCGACCCGATGGACGTACCGCGCAACCGCTTTCTGGTCGCGGGCAAGGCATGGCAGGCTATCCGAGCACGCGAGGCGGACCCAAAGACTTTCGGACTCCGCCTCCCGGAGGAAAGACGGATGTTCGGGGAGTGGTTCGTGGCGCACGACATCCGGATCGATCTCGCGGCACTGAACAAGGTGGAGACGCTGCTGTGGGACACCTGGGGGACGGGAGCGGGCGGAAACAGGGAGATGACGGACGCGACCTGTGAACTGTACGACCAGGTCTCACTGGTGGTGTGCGACGACGTTCCCTTCGATGCGGCGCGGAAGCTGTTCGCGGAGAATGAGGAGCTGCGGACGCCGAAGACCGTGCTCTCGTTGGCTCCGTTCAACGGTCCGAGGGAAGTCACACTCCGGTGAGGCAGGCGGCCGGACATACACTTCCATTCGTCGGCACGGGCCATGGAGTCCCGGCGCCCGGTTCCGCCGCCCGCTTCCGCAGCCGGCGACCACGCCGCCAGCAGGGACGCGGCGCCAGCGTGTCGGCGGCGGTGGCCAGCTGCGGTCTCGTGCTCGGATTCGTCCTGTCCGGAATCATCACCGCCCCCCTGGGGTGGCGGTGGATCTTCCTGGTCTCGGTTCCGTTCATCCTGTCGTGCTGTCGGCGGCCGTCTTCCTGGTCGAGGGTGACCGGCCCGTGGCCCAGGGCGCCCCGCCGCTGGACCTTCCCGGCGCGCTGCTGCTGACCGCCTGTCCGCTGCTGTTCATTCTTCGGCGTGGTCGAGGCGGGTGAACCCGGAACGCCCGCATGGGTGGCCCCAGGGGCGCTGGCCGGGGCGGTGGCCGCCGGTGCCGACGCATCTCCATGGGCGGGTACGGCGGCCGCGTGGTCAGCCGGAGCGGTTTGCTATGGACGATTCCCTGAATGATTTTGGTCTCCCATGCCAACATTCCGGGCGGGGCGCTCAGCGTCATGGAGAACCTCTTGCATCGGGTCGCAGTACACGTCGTCACAGCCATTCGCTGCCGTCGGCGCGGCGGTCCCGCGAGCGAGGCTCAAAACCAAGACCCTCCGGCCACAACCCTTGGTGCAATCCCGGTGACAATCGGCAGGAAGTGCGCCGTGGGAACACAACACGCGGCCGCGAGTGGACGGCAGTGCGAAGGTCAGTCGGTGAAGGTGCGCAACAGGCGCAGCAGTGCGGTACGGAGTTCGGCCGGGTCGAGGTCGAGTCCGTCCG
>NZ_BMTF01000053.1 GCF_014649535.1 Streptomyces gelaticus | reverse complement strand
CTCCTCGGCAACGAACACCCCCACACCCTGACCGCCCGCGGCAACCTCGCCACCTCATACCTGCGGGCAGGACGCGCCAACGATGCCGTCAACCTGCTCGAACACGTGCTCGCCGAATGCGAGCAGCTCCTCGGCAACGAACACCCCCACACCCTGACCACCCGCGCCAACCTCGCCATCACTTACCGACAGGCAGGACGCGCCAACGACGCCATCAACCTGCTCGAACACGTGCTCGCCGACCGAGAGCGACTCCTCGGCAACGAACACCCCGATACTCGTTCTGCTCGTGATGCGCTGTCCCGGTGGCGGTCAGCGGGAGGCGGCTCTGGAGAGCATCCGTTGTAAGCGGGGTCCGTGATGGTGGTTCTGACCCAGATTGTTCGTAGTGTGTCGATGCGGTCGGTGGGCGGGGCGAGGGCAGTTACGAAGGCTGCGGTGCGGTCGGCGACGCTTGGCTGTGCTGGCCGAGGGGGACGGGGCTAGTCAGGGAGCTTCGGCGCACGCTGTCTCCGGGGACGTGCTGACCGCGGCGGGATGGGCGACGACGTCCGTCGGCCCCGCGCTCACGGTGCTGCACCGTCCGGCGTGAACCACCCCGCCGCTCCTGTGCCGGAGCAGGGGCGGTTTCGTGCGTCCGAGACGTCCCCGCGGCCCGAGCGGGTGATCTTTTTCCTCATGTACGCGGGCGCGGCTCTAGTCGAGTGTGCCCAACTAGTCCAGGGATAGGGATAGTTGACATGGTTTGTGGTGGTCTGTCACGGTGCGGGCGTCGGGTCGGGCCGGCCGGGTGCCCGAGGGGTCGTGAGGAGATCACCGTGGAAACCTTGAACCTGTCGCAGATCGCTCGGCGTGCGGGCGTGACCCGTGCCGCTGTCGTCAACTGGCGGCGCCGGCACCCGGACTTCCCAGGGCCGGTTGACGGTACCGCCGAGCGTCCCTTGGTACGGGCCGAGGAGGCCGAGGACTGGCTGCGCGCCCACGGCAAACTCCCGACGGGGCTCACCGCCTTGTCCTGCCTCTGCGGTGAACCTGATCGTGCACCAGGGCCGGCACGCCCTGGCCCGGCCCGACACCGCCGAACCGCGCCTCACCAGTGCGGCCGGGCCAGACGGCGCCATCGGCCTGGCTCTCGTCCAGGAACGCGAGTACACCCCGCCGAGATGAGCGCCCTGGAACAGAAGGTCATCGCCCGGGGCGCGGAACTCGCCGCCCGCTGCGACCGGGAGAACAACAACGGTGAGTAACTGGGCTGGCGGGTCACCTCCCAGACTCCCAGCTCCCCCACCACAACACGGTTTGCTGGAGGAACGCCCTCCCAACCTCCCAGACTTATCGGATATTTGAGGGCGATACGGATCACGGGCTCCCAGGTCACTGGAGGGGATCTGGGAGCCTGGGAGGTGACTGGGAGTGGTTGTCTGCGCAAGCAGCCGGACAGCAGCGATTACAGGACGGTGCCGTGCAGGGCGCGGCGGTCGCCGGACATCGCGTAGCGGCGGGCGGCGAGGCCGTGGTCGAGAGGCTCGCCGATCTCCTCGCAGAACAGGGCGAGGACGTCGGTGGCTGCGGTGTCGGAGAGGTAGGCCGGGGCGACTTCGAGCATCAGCTCGCCGATCGCGTGCGTGCCAGCGGCGAGCTCGTCGACGCGCCGCAGCGCGGCGAGCGTGGGGTCCGCCGACGGGTCGGCGGGCGGCGGGGGCGGGACTGTGCGGACGTCGCGGACGGCCTGGCGGACCACCGCGCGCACCGTGGACTCGTCGAGGGCCTGCAGGCCGCTGTGGACGAGCGCGGCGAGGCGGCGGGTGATCAGCTCCGCGACGGTGTCCACGCGGCTGGAGACGGCGATCAGAGCGCGCTGGGACAGGCCGTAGTCGAGCGCGGCCCCGGCCGGGCCGGTGTTGGTGTCTCGCGTGCGAGACATGCCAGGGCCGGCGGTGACCGCTTCGTGGATCGCGGCCAGGACGCGGGCGACGTCCAGGAGCCGGTACGCCTGCGCGCGGCTGATACCGAACTCCGCACCGCAGTACGAGGCCCAGCCGCTGTACCCGAGCGGGAGCCACACGCGGGCGGCATGCGCCTCACGGACCCGGGCCGCGAGCACCGCCACGGTGCGCCGGACGTCATCCATCGCCGCACGCAGCCCCGCCGTCACCTCCCGGGCCTGCACCACAGTGAGCGGCCAGCACGGTCTACTGGCTTGCCGCGCGGCACCGGTGGATGGACATGGCCTTCGCTGGCCAGGGCGTAGCCGGAGGCCCAGCACAGCAGCGGCAGCGGCTTCCCGGAAGAGTGTTCGCGGTCGCCCGAGAGGATGCTGGCGGGCAGCCGGTCCAGACTAGGCGCGCGCCTCCACCGGGAATAGGGCGTCGAGCCGAGGTGTCCTGCCCCCGCGACGAGCCGGGGGACCCCACCCCTTGTCGTGGCCCTCACGGTCTCGTCCCCCCTCTTCGCACTCCGCCCGCGCTTCCTGGAGGGCGTCCAGGGCCTTGTAGAACGCGTCCCCGTCGTCCTCCTGGCCGGTCAGCTCGTGGAAGACATCCTGCGCCACGTAGTCGAGCTCCTCCCATTCCGGCCATTCGTCGTTGTGCCACTCCCGCAGGTGCCGCCCCGCCAGGGTCCGCACCTCGGAAACGTCGGCGAGCGTGTCCGGATCAGCGAGCACCGCCTCGTACGTCCCTCGCCCCTGCGCCACCAGCCAGAGCGCGAAATAGTCGAAGCCGTCGTCGGAACACAAGCCCCCCTCGATCCGGCTCACCGCCCGCCACAGCGCGCCCGTGGCGACGGACTCGCACGCGGCCTCCAGGTGCGCCTGGAACTCCACGCCCGCCGCGGCCGGCTGGCGCAGCAACTCCCCGCGCAGCCACTCCAGCCGCTCGTTCCGGTCACCGGGGCGACGGCTCAATTCGTCCATGAGCGCCCAGAAGGCCTTCTCGTCCATGCGGCAAAGGATCGCAGCCGCCACTGACACACCCGAGAGCTCAACAGCAGCGGTGCGTCTACCACCGCGCACAGCAGACTGTCCAGCAACGGCTTCGCACACCTCGCGGACTGAGCACGTTCATCGGCTCTGTCGCTGGGCCTTCACCCCTGATCTTGTGACGTTGAAGCTGTTCCATCGTTTCGGATTGGCGTGTGGTTCAGGGAGTTGGCAGGAGATTCTGCCGCATCTGGCGGATGCGGTGGTCGAGTCGGTGCACCGGGATGCGGGCGTGGTTGTGCTGCGTGCACGATCTCGTACGCGTTCGACGCGGCCCCTCAGATGGCCCGGATCCACCCCATGGGCCGCGAAGTGCTCCGTGTCCTGGTCTCCCTGCACCGCCGCGCCAACCCCGAACTGAAACGGCTGTTCCGCCTCTCCGGCATCCATCTCTGAAGCCGCGCGGCGTACTCGCCGTCCTCGGCCCGCCTGCACTGCCCGGCGGGCAACGGCTTCAGGCCCTCGCGGCTGGTGTCGCACAGCCAGCAGCGAGGCCGGGTCAGGTGCGGAAGCGGGAGAACCAGCCGCCGGCCTTCTGCGCAGTGGCCCGTTCCTCCGCGCCCACTCCGTGTCGCAGTACGACTCCCAGAGGTGCAGTCGAGCGGCACCCGGCGGCGTGCGCGTCACGGACCCGGGCGGCGAGCACCGCCACGGAGCGCCGGACGTCGTCCATCGCCTCCCGCAGCCCGGCCGTCGCCTCCCGGGCCTGCACCACGCTCAACAGCGGCCGCGCCGGTCCGGCAACGGGCCCGGCGACGTCGTCCTGGTCCGGAACGGTCTCCCAGCAGGCCAGGGTGGGCCCTGACGGCTCACTATCGCCCAAGTGCCCTGCCGAAGCCGGCACTTGTCGGGGTGATCACATCAGGCACTATCGTGATCTTGATAACTCACACAGTGCCTGCTGGGGGGAATGCATGATGAAGAGACGAGTCTGGAGTGCCGTTGCGGTACCGGCACTGACGTGTCTGCTGCTGGCCGGCTGCGGCGGAGAGGACACTTCGGGTAAGCCACCCGCCGGAGCCGGGGAGGGGCCCATGGACGGAGATGTTGTTGCCGACGCTCCGAAGCCTCCCCAGAGTCCGGAGGAGTCCTATCGGGCCTTCGTCCGGGGGCTGTACGCAGGAGACGGCCCGGCCGTGTGCCGGCTGTTCGACCCCGCTCCCTCGGCGCAAGAGGACATCGTGATATCGCTCTACACGGCGCTCGACCTGAGGTCTGAGGGGAGATCGCCGCTCTGCGAGGACGCCGTCACCTATTACGCGCAGGAGAAGAAGCTCACCCCGATTCCAGAGGGCAAGGACATCCCGATCTACGGGAAGGTGCAGCACATCGACGGCAAGGCCAAGCTGGACCCCTGCTATGAGAGGCCCGACGGAGAATACGACAGGAACGTGGGCCGCTTCGAGTGGACGAAGGAGTCCACCGGCTGGGTCATCGACTGGATGTCATTCACGACGGGCTGCGGCGGCTGAACCACCCCGGTACATATCCGGGGCATTCGATGCGAATGGTGCGGGCGCCTTGTTCGGCGCCCGCCCGCGGCGGTTGGTGCTGCAGTTGGCGTGTCAGGCAGCGGCCGTGGGCGCGGTGTCGGCCCCGTGCTCCTGGCCGTGCTCGTCGTCGGCTCTGCGCTGCGCCATCGGGCCGGGCCGCCTGATGGTCCGGCTTCGGCGGGGCGGCTGTCGCCGCGCGCGGCCCCGCCGTCGCGCGTGAAGAGTAGTGGCGCCCGGTCCCCCGAGGCTCGCCACACGCTGACCGGCCCGCCCTGTCTTCCTGGCCGGGGCTGCGTGGGGGTGCTGAGAGGGATGCCGGCGGTCCCGACCACCTGTACTCAGGAGCCGTCAGGTTGGAAAAGGCTCACTGGTTCGAGCCAGGCAACGGCGCCCCGCACTCCGCTAGGCGGAGGTGAGCCCAAGCAGCCGGGCGGCGTTCTCCTTGAGGATCTTCGGCTTAACCTCGTCCTTGATGGGGAGCTTGGCGAAGTCGGCCAGCCATCGGTCGGGCGTGAGGACGGGGTAGTCGGAGCCGAAGAGGACCTTGTCCTTGAGCAAGGTGTTGGCGTACTGCACCAGCTGGGGCGGGAAGTACTTGGGGGACCAGCCGGACAGGTCGATGTGCACGCCCGGCTTGTGGGTGGCCACCGCCAGGGCCTCGTCCTGCCAGGGGAAGGACGGGTGCGCCAGGATGATCTTCAGGTGGGGAAAGTCGGCGGCGACGTCGTCCACACACAGGGGGTTGGAGTACTTCAGCCGGATGCCGCCGCCCCCGGGTACGTTGGCACCGATGCCGGTCTGGCCGGTGTGGAACAAGGCGATGGTGCCGGTCTCCTCGATCACCTCATACAGTCCGTAGGCGAGGCGGTCGTTGGGGAAGAAGCCCTGGAGGCTGGGGTGGAACTTGAAGCCCTTGACCCCGTGCTCCTCCACCAGGCGGCGGGCCTGCTTGACGGCGGCCTTCCCGCGGTGCGGGTCCAGGGAGGCGAAAGGGATCAGGACGTCGGGGTTGGCAGCCGCGGCCTGGGCGACCTCCTCGTTGGGCACCGGCTCGGTGCCGGTGGCGGACTGGGCGTCCACGGTGAAGATCACCGCGGCCATCTGCCGCTCGCGGTAGTAGGTGGCCGTCTCCTGAAGGGTGGGCTTGCGGTTGCCCTCGACCTTGAAGTAGGCGCTGGAGGCGTCGTGCAGGTCGTCCTCCAGGGATGCCTTGCCCTGGGAGGAGATCTCGGCGTGGGTGTGGACGTCGATCGCGACCAGTTCGCCGACGTTGATGGAGGTCATGGATGCACGCTTTCGGAAGTCTTGGTGCGGGGGGACGGCGTAGGGGGCACGACGGTCTCACGCTCTCTTTCAGCGGCGGGGCCCGGGTGACTGTGGGCTACTCGGCTGCTGCGGCCACTGGTTTGGGAGGCAGTGGGCGGGGCAGCGGCTTCCTCAGGGCCACGACGCACAGCAGGGAGGCCAGCAGCGGGATGGTGAAGAGGAGGAAGATCTTCTGCGGGGCCCATCCTCCGGAGAGGAGGTAGCCGACCAGGACAGGCGCGGTGATGGACACCAGCCGGCCGACGCCGATCATCCAGCCCATGCCGGTGGCACGGGCAACTGGTGTGTACACATCGGGCGCCACGGTGTAGAACCCGGCAATGGCCGCGGTGGTCAGCATCCCCAGGATCGCCACCACTGCCAGGGCCACACCGGTGCGGCTGGAGACCTGGCCGAACAGTGCGTAGGCAACGGCCGCCGCGGTCAGGGCGCCGACCAGGAGCAGGCGGCTGCGCCATCGGCGGGCGAGGGCGCTGAAAAGGAAGCAGCCGACGATGCCGCCCAGGTTGGCGACGGTGCCCACGGTGACGCCCAGCGCGTCATCGCCGGAGACGGAGGCCATGATTTTCGGCATCCAGGTGTTGGCGAAGTAGTACGCCGCCACCAGGCAGCCGTAGCCGGCCCAGAGCTTGAGGGTCTGCGAGCGGGTGGGCCTGGTGAGGATTTCCTGTGCGGCGCCCTGCGGGCCCTGCGTCTCCGGCCGGGCCGGGATCTCGGTCAGGGCCGGGCGGCCCAGTTTCGCCAGGATTGCATTCGTTCTGTCGAGCGCGTCGGCGGGGCGGCGGGTGAGCAGGAAGTCCAAGGACTCCGGCAGACAGCGCCAGGAGATCACGAGCATGATCCCGCTGAGGGCCGCCCCGGCGGCGAACACCGCACGCCAACCGAAGTTCGCGATCAGCGGGTTGGCGGCGAAACCCCCTATCGTGGCGCCGATGGGATAGCCGGCGGCGTAGATGCCGATGACGGAGCCACGGCTGGTGTCCGAGGCGTACTCGGACACCAGGACGTTCAGGTTGGCCATCATGCCGCCGACACCGAGCCCGGTCAGGACGCGGAACGCGATCAGCTGGGTCGCATCCTGGCTGAAGACCGACAGCACCATGCCGAGGGTGACGATCGTCATGGAGACCAGGGTCAACTTGCGGCGGCCGATCCGGTCCGCCGCCGGGGTGAGGAAGAACGACCCGGCGGCCATGCCGAACAGGCCTGCGCTCAGCAGATAGCCCAGTGTCACCGGATCGATGTGCCATGCGCGCGACAGGCTGGGCGCCGCGTACGCCATGACGGAGACGTCGAAACCGTCGATGAGCGTGAGTGACAGGGCGACCGCGACTGCTCTGATCTGGAAGCGGCTCATCCGAGACCGGCGGATTTCCGCCAGGAGGTCCATGAATTCTCCCTGTGGCTGTGCGGGTGGGACGGGATGTGCGGGGTTGGGCGGGGCGGGGTTACCCGACGTAGGTCAGGGCGTTCTTGTACTCGCCGATCGGGATGGCGCCGTGCTGGAGGAACTCGACGGCGACCCGCACCCGCAGCCGTTCGAGCACCGCCGTCTGGATGCGCTCGGCCAGGTCATCGGCGGAGGCGGCCGAGCGGCCCTTGGGCAGTTCGACCTCCAGCGGCATCGCCTCGTCGAAGCGGACCTGGTCGGCGTGCGCCTTGCGCAGCCGTAGCGGGCCGGCGATCTCGGTGGCGAAGGCATCCAGGACGACATCCCGGATAGCGCTGGGGAACACGTTCATGGCCTTGTAGATCAGCATGTCGTCGGTGCGGCCGACGCAGCGGATCAGCGGCGAGGTCCGGCCGCAGGGGCAGGCTGTGCCCACGACCTTCAGGTGATCGCGGGAACGGAATCGCACGACCGCGGTGGCCTGGCGGGTGAAGGTGGTGTAGACGGCCTCGCCGTGGGCGTCGGGCTCCCAGGGCACGGGCGCGCCCGTCCCGGGGTCGATGAGCTCGACGAAGATGTTGCGTCCGGCGGTGAAGTGCATGCCGCCGCCCTCGGGGCATTCGGCCCACATGCCGGGCATGACGTCGCAGAGCCCCATCACCTCGCTGATCCGGTCCGCGCCCCAGCCACTGCGCACCCGTTCGCGGATCGCCTCCTCGCCCATGCCCGGCTCCCCGCCCGCGATGACGGTGCGCACCGAGAGTCGGTCCGCCGGGACGCCGAGGACCTCCTCGCAGCGGCCGGCGAAGAACGTGGCGAAGGAGGCGGTCCCGATCAGCGTGTCGACCCTGAGCTTCTGCATGATCGTCGCCATCCGGGCCGTCGTCTGACCACCGCCCCACACCAGGGTGGCGCCGATCCGGCGCACCGCGTCGGCGTACGGCATGCCGCCCGCCACCAAGGGCATGCCGGTGGTCAGCGCGACCACGCTGTCGCGGCGGATACCGGCGGTGAAGAACATGTTGGCGACACTGTCCGACCAGGCCTGACGGTCCGTTTCGGTGAGGCCGAAGAACACCGGGATTCCAGTGGTCCCGGAGGACGCGACCACCTGCATGATGTCCGCGCTGTCGACGCCTTGCAGGTCGCCGAGGAAGGCGTCGGTGGTGGCGGCCTGCTGGGCCGCGCGCAGGTCGTCCTTGGTCGTGAAAGGGACGGCCGCCCAGTCATCGGGCGATCCCGCCTGCGCGACGGGCACCCCATCGAGCCGCCGGGCGTAGAACGGGGAACGCTTGGCCAGGTCGGTCAGGAAGGCGGCCAGACGGCCGCGCTGCCATGCCTGCAGCTCGTTCCACGGCATGGTGTCGAACTCGGCGTCCCAGTAAGCATTGTCCATGGGCGGTGGCTCCTTTGTCAGGGGTAAGAGAGCAGGCGGGGAGGGGGCGCGGCATGGCTTCCGGTGTTCCGGGGCAGAGCCCCCGCTCGGCCGGCCCCAGGGAGGGTGCAGGTCTCGGCGCGGAGCCCGAGGGGCTTCGTCACGCGAGGCGGGATGCGGCTCCGGCCTTGTTCCGCTTCTGGCGGCCGACCGGAGCGCCGTGACGAGCATGGTGCCCCGCTCTTTCTGGTCAACGCAATGCTTTAGTGTTTCAATTCTGATGTGCAGAATCAGACCCCTTCGTATCCGATCGAGTCCGTCGACCGGGCCCTTCAGCTGATCGTGATGCTCCAGGCCGGCCACCGCCTGAGCGTGAAGACCGCCGCCGAGAAACTGGGGGTCGCTGCCTCAACGGCACACAGGCTGTTCGGCGCGCTGTGCTACCGCGGTTTCGCCCGGCAGGACGAACAGCGCCTGTACCGGGCCGGGCCGGCCCTCAACCAGCGGACACCGGTCGCCGTCTCGCACACAGCCCTGAAGAAGGCGGTGCGGCCGGCCCTGGAGGAACTGCAGCTCCGGCTCGGCGAATCGGCGAACCTCATGGTGCTCCAGGGCGCCTACATACGCTTCCTCGACGGCGTCGAGAGCGAGCAGATGCTCCGGGTCGGACTGCGCACCGACGGCACGATGCCGGCGTACTGCTCCGCCGGAGGCAAAGCGATCCTGGCCGCGCTCGACCCGGCCGACGTGAAGGAGGTTCATCACGACGGCCTGCCCCGCTGGCCCACCGCGAAGATCTCCACCGTCGACGAGCTCGCGCGCCATCTGACGGAGATCCAGCACGACGGTTACGGGGTCAGCCTGGAGGAGACCGAAGAGGGCGTGGCCGGGGTGGGCGCCTGCCTGCGCGACTGGCTCGACCGCCCGGTGGGTGCCATCACGGTGGCGGTACCCTCCACGCGTTTCGCCCAGCACGACCTGAGGCATTACGCCGAACCGGTACGGAAGGCCGCCGCGGCCGCAAGCCGCCGGATCGGCGAGCAGTGCACGGCATGAACGCTTCCCCGGTCAGTACACCTAGTACTCCCGTCGTGCTTCTTCATTTGTCCTGGTCGCAGGGCCCTTTTGAAGTCTATCGAGCTGACACTCCGTCACAGGTCGGTGGTGGCTCGTGACTCACTCAATCGGGGCGCGTTGAACCAGCCACGGAGACGGAGAGCTCAGGGCGTGTCGCCGGACCAGTCTCAGTGGTTCCGCTCGCCGGGACGCGGGTCGTACAGGGCGCGGCCGCTGGGGCTGAACTGCCCGAGTCGGTACATGACCTAGCGCAGCGTGACGCCGCCCTCGTAGCTCTCCACGATTTCCCGGGCCCGGTCCACGACGGCCGGCCACCGGATCCGCTGACGCGTCATACCGGCACTTGTACCTCTTCGCGCCTCGCCAAGCGAAGACCACCAGCAGCACCGCGGGCTCGGGATAGCGCCGGCGGCGCCGGTCCGGGTCGTCGATGCCGATCCCGTGCCGACACCCATCGCCCGCCGCAGGCACGGCATGCGGCCCGTCAGGGCTGCCGTATCCCGGCCCGCGCGCGGCCCCGCCGTCGCGCGCGAGGAACTGGCCGGCCGCCGATCCCCGAGACGCTCCCGCCCGCCCCGCCCCCACCTTTCTCTTTCGGTAGTCGGACGGCAGGGGGTGCGCAGAGGGGATGTCAGCACGCCGACCACGCCTCACACCCGTGGTGACCTGCGCGGACGTCGGGCGCCGTGGAGGAGGAGGGCAAGGGATGTCGCAAGGGATGGTGCAGGACCTGGCGCAGGGGATGGTGCAGGAGATCCCGCTTCCCTTCGTGCCGTCACACCGTCGCTACGGCGTGACGGTGTGACGGCAGTAGCGCTTTGAGCCGGTGGTTCACGCTTCGGACGATCGCCCGTTTCAGTGGCCGCAGCCGGACATGGGGGTGTCGAGGTACTTCCAGGTCTGGGGTCCGACCTGGCCGTCAGGCTTGAGGCCGCTGCAGCTCTGGACGGCGCGTACGGCGGCGTCGGTGGCTGATCCGAAATTGCCGTCGACGGTGAGCGTGTAGTCGTAGTTGGAGTTCAGCAGGCACTGGATCTGCTTCACCTTCGAGCCGACCATGCCCTTGGCCATGGTCTGGGTGCGGTCCCAGTTGTAGCGGCAGTTGGCGCGGCCGGCGGCGCCGGGTGCGGCGGCCGGGCTGGGAGAGGCAGAAGCAGAGGCTGCGGAAGAGGTCTTGCCCTTGGCTGAACTGCTGGGGCGCGGTGACTTCGTGTTCGTGTCTTCCTCGCCCGTGGGGTCCTGGTCCTTGTTCTCGTCGCCCTTCGGAGCTGTGGTCGGTTCCTTGTTGCTCTTCGAGGGCAGGGGAGATTCGTCGACCGCTGGCTGGTCGTCGCCGGGGCGGTTGTCGCCGCCGGTCTCGGGCTGGGAGACGGCGGGGCTCTTCGTTTCATGGACCGAGTACCAGCGTCCGACCAGCAGCAGCGCGGCGAGGGCGGCGGCGATCAGCGCGAGGATTTTGATCCGGCTCCGGGAGGCAGCGGCCGGCCTTGCGGGTTCGACCGGGCCGGGCGTGGACGGTGGAGGCGTCGGGGTCGCTGCGGCGGGCTTCGGAGTTGCGGTGGCGGGAGCGGGGTCCGGGGCCGTCAGCGGTACGGGTCCCGGGACTGTCGGCGGTGCGGGGGCTGCCGGTGCGTCCGGTGCGGGGTCTGCCAGTACCGGAACGGGCGCTGCTTCGGGCGGTGCCTCCTCCTGGGTGGCTGCGGCGCGGCGGGCCTGGTCGGCGGTGTCCCAGAGGCCGAGCAGCGTGTTCTTGTCCAGTCCGCGGCGGGAGCAGAGGCGTTCCACTGCTGCCCGGGGTGGGAACGCGGTGCCTTTGAGGACCCGGTTCCAGGAGGAGCGGGAGTAGCCGGTGTCGTGGGTGAAGGCGTCCAGGGAGAGGTTCTTGGACTCCTTGACCTGTCGCAGTGCCTGGAGCAGTGCGGTGACTTCTGGCAGTGGCTGTGCGGGTGGGTTGTCGCCTTGTTCAGGCCGCATGGGTCCTCCCCCTTGGTACCGATTGATCGTCGTGTTCCATGGCCGTTTCTTTTCGCAGGTCAGGGGCCTTGTGGAACGGCCGGGACAGTGCGGTACGGCTGGAATGGCGATCAGGCTACCGGTGGGACGGCGGTACCCCGAATCTTCATCTCGTCGACGCCGCAAAGGCGTTGTGTGAATCGCCCTCCGGATGTGTGCCGGTGGGTCTGACGAGGGGTGAAGACGTGGGCATCATCAGCAGGAAGACGGGCTTTCAGGCGGGTGCCATGGTGGCGGTCGCGGCCGCTGGGTTCGGTCTGATCAGCTTCTCCGGGGAGGAGCAGGCGCAGGCGAACAGCCCGGCCGCGTACAGGGTGAAGGGCTTCGACACCAGCCACCACAACTCGCACCCGGTCCAGTGGTCGGCGGCCGCGAGTGCCGGGTACTCGTTCGTGTTCCAGAAGGCGAGTCAGGGCACCGGCTACCGCGACCCGATGTTCGCCGGTGACTTCGCGGGCGCCTCGCGGGCCGGGCTGATGGCCGCGCCCTATCACTTCTACGACTCCGGTACGGGCGCCGCCCAGGCCGACCACTTCATCCGTACGGCCCGGGCCGCCGGCTACGACGGCAAGCGGCCCGGGCAGCTCCCGCCGGTGGTCGACCTGGAGAAGATCCGCGGCCGGTGCCCGGCCGGGGTGAACAACACCC
>NZ_BMTF01000052.1:3645-12709 GCF_014649535.1 Streptomyces gelaticus | reverse complement strand
TCGATGCCGATCGGGAAGACCAGCGAGAAGTCCCCGAAGCCCTTCTGGAGGGCGAGCTCACGCACCGCCGCGTACGAACCCGCGAATCCGATCGCGGCGATCAGCACCGCACCGGCCATCACCACTCCGACGAGCGCCCGGTGTGTACGGGTCAGCTTCGGGCCCGGCCCCGTCCCCTCGGCCACGTCAGCCACATCTCCTTAACCCACCTACTCACCTGAATCTTCACCCTCCCATGCACACCAGCCCCATCACCCGCTCACAGCACGTCATACGGCATACCGTGCACCAACCGTGACCACGCCACGCAGTTCGTAACAGCGGCAGATGAGATCTGGAGACCCTTGTCGGCTTGGTGGAAGCCGTCTCAGACCTGACTCACGACCGTGAACCCGAAGACACCTCATACTGACTGACCATCACGAAGCATCCCTATCGTGATCGATGAGGGACATCCCCGACGCCAGAGCGCGGGCAACGTCTGCGAAGTACTGCTCGTCGGCACCAGGGGCAAGACCGAGCGGGACGCCCTGGCTGAGGCCGACGAACAGTGCCCTGAGCGCGGTGGTCAGGCGTTGTGCCTGTTGCGACGTCACGACGGTTCCGTTGTGCGATCTTCCGGTGAACAGCGCGATCAGATGGTTCTCCTGCGCCCGGATGGACGCGGCGAGCTGGGCCCCCAGCTCTGGGTCATGCAGGGCCATGTCCAGCAAGGTGATCTGGAGCGACAGGCCAGACAGCGCGTCCGGGGCGTCACAACTGCGCCAGTAGTACCGGGCGAACGCGTCGACCGCTTCCAGCAGATCAAGTCCAGCGGGAACCGTCTGCTCGATCTCCTCGTAGTACGGCCGCAGGTAGTCGGCTACCAGGGCGACCACCAGGCCGTTCTTGCTCCCGAACAGTGAGTAGATGGCGCCGGTGGTCAGGTCGGCGCGTTCGGCGATCTCATCAAGCTTGGCCCGGTACCCGTCACGGGAAACGACCTGGAACGCGGCGTCCAGCAAGGCGCGGCGGTTGCGTTCCTTGGCCTCCGCTCTCGTCATTCTCATAGCTTGATTATTACCGTAATCTCGTTACGGAACCAGCTCAGGACGAGCTCCAAGGAGGACGCTCATGGCCCAGGTCGTGGCATCGCGGGTGACCCGCCAGACGATGGGGGCCATCGCCGATGGCGCCTTCAAGGTGCTGCTCGCCGCTGTCTACATCGCCGGCGCTGCCCCGCTCGGCCGGTTACTCGGCACGCCGGCCTGGCTGATGGTCGCCTCAGGCGTGACCCTGCTGATCGGCGGCGGCATCGAGATCAGATACACGCGCAGCCGGTCGATGCGCACCTACACGCAGCTCATGATTGCCTACGACAGCGGCTGGGGGCTGACAGCCCTGACCGGCCTCCTGATGGCGCGGCAGGGCAGCAGCGCCGGGGGTGAAGTCTGGATGGGGTATCAGACAGCCGCCCCCATCGTGTTCGCCGCACTGCTGGTCGCCGCTGCCCCTAAGCAGATGACCTCGGGCACTCAGCGCGACGCCTCGGATTGAGCGAGACAGCCGACCCGCCCCCCGTCTCGCTCAAACCGAGAAGCCGTATCTCAACCGATCTTGGAACATGCGGGTCGAACGGGTTTCTGGATCGGGTGATCTCGGGGTGGTCGGTGCATGAGGACAGGGCCTCTTGGTAGTTCGGGGGTGTTGAAGCCTGCCGATCTGCCCAGGAGACCCTGTTGCCGCAGTTGTACGCGCTCGCGCCCGTATCGTTCAAGTCGTCCGACGTGTCGTGCGATTGTCTCGCCCATGTGTACGGGAACGAGGCGGACCAGCCTGGTCGGAAGCGGCACTACGCCTCGGACATGACGGACGCGGAGTGGTCGGTGATCCGCCCGTTGCTGCCGGTGCCGGCCTGGCTGGAGGGTCGGGGCGCAGGCCGGAAGGCTACTGCCACCGACAGATACTCGACGCGGTGCGCTACGCCGTCGACAACGGGATCAAGTGGCGTGCGGTGCCCGCAGACTTCCCGCCGTGGGACCGGGTCTACGCGTTCTGTGCGCCGTGCGGCGCTTCGTTGTATCCCCGACTCACTCGGGAGGAACTTGGAGGAATGTTTCTGGGTCGCCTGACTTACCTGGAGGCGAAAGCCGAAGGGGACAATAGCATGTCAGGAAAGCGGTGGCCGTCTGGAGGTATCCAGGGCGGAGCTCCGCAAGACCCGCTCGATATGGCCAAGGCTGGATTGCTTGAAGCCCAATCTCCAGCGGCAAAAATAGAAACTCACCGGAACGATACCTGAAGCCGGTGCCCTTTCCTTGCCGGGCTCTGAAGAACGGGTTCGGACGGCAACCTCCAAGGAGAGGGGCGTCGCCCAGTGAGGGCGGTCAAGGAGATGAGTGGGCGGCCTACGTCGTGCTCGATACGTACAGCGAAGACGTACCACGGGATCGCCTACGGGGCGCGAGCCCTACGGCGACGGAGTGCCCATAGTAGTCGCCGGAGTTACGACCGGCCGTGAAGTCCGGGAAAGCCGGAATGAGGGCGAAGGGGCACAGGTGAACTCGACGTCCAGTAAGGGGAGGTATGCGCAATGCAGAGCGCCGAAACGGTGCTGGACGTCATCCGGGAACGCGGCAGGAGAAGCCTGCCGTTGGAAAGGATCTACCGGCAACTGTTCAACCCGCAGCTCTTTCTGATGGCCTACGGGCGGATCTACCGGAATTCCGGTGCGATGACGCCTGGGGTCACCGGGGAGACCGTGGACGGCATGTCACGGGTGAAGATTGACACGATCATCGGCACACTGCGGTCGGAGTCGTATCGATGGACGCCCGTCAAGCGGGTCTATATCGACAAGAAAGGCGGTGCGAAGAAGAAGCGCCCGCTCGGCCTGCCGACGTGGTCGGACAAACTGGTCGCCGAGGTCGTACGTCTGTTATTGGAGGCGTACTACGACGTCCAATTCTCCGATCGCTCTCACGGGTTCCGCCCCAAGAGGGGCTGTCACACCGCGTTGCAGGACGTGGTGAAGTACTGGACCGGAACGCGCTGGTTCATCGAGGGAGACATCTCCGACTGCTTCGGCAGCCTGGACCACGAGGTCATGCTCACGATCCTCGGGGAGAAGATCCACGATGGCCGGTTCCTGCGGCTGATCCGGGCCATGCTCAAGGCCGGATACTTGGAAGACTGGCGGTGGAACGCCACGCTGAGTGGGGCTCCCCAAGGCGGTGTGGCATCGCCCGTCCTATCCAACATCTATCTCGACAGGCTCGATCAGTTCATGGAGCAGAAGCTGCTGCCGGAATACAACCGCGGCAGAAAACGGCGGCATCATCCCGAGTACCATCGGCTCGACAGCCGGATGTACTGGGCGAAGCGGCGCGGAGATCGCGCCGCAGTACGGCAACTCCGGCTCCAAATGCGGAGCCTGCCGAGCAAAGACCCTTATGATCCAGGCTTTCGGCGCCTACGGTATGTCAGGTATGCCGACGACTGGCTGCTCGGTTTCGCTGGGCCCAAGCACGAAGCCGAGGAAATCAAGGCGCGGATCACGGAATTCCTGCTGGATGAACTCCGGTTGGAACTCTCCGAATCCAAGACCCTGGTCACGCACGCCACCAGCCAGGCGGCGCGCTTCCTCGGCTATGAGGTGAGAGCCCAGCGATGCGACACGAAGCTCACGGGACCACGACGCTCAGTCAACGGTGCCATCGGGCTTTTCGTGCCACGTGAGGTAATCAGGCAGCGTTGTGCCTCCTACATGGGTGGCGGGAAACCGAAACTCCGTGGTGTGCTTCTCCACGACAGCGATTTTTCAATCGTGGCGACATACCAAGCCGAGTACCGGGGACTCGTGCAGTACTACCTTCTCGCCCAGGACGTCGCCCGCCTGAACCGCCTGCAATGGGTGATGGAGACGTCCATGCTCAAGACACTGGCATCGAAGCACAGATCGACCGTCACAAAGATGGCCCGCAAGTACAAGGCGACCATCGACACCCCGGACGGCCCTCGAAAATGCTTTGAAGTCATCGTCGAGCGCGGAGGTGAGAAGAAGGCACTGGTTGCCCGCTTCGGCGGCATCCCGCTCAAACGGCAGCGCACAGCGGTAATGGCCGACCGAGAGCCGTTGAAACCCAACAACATCAGCACCACCGAGTTGGTGAAACGGCTCCTCGCGGACTGCTGCGAGATGTGCGGATCAACGAGCCGGATTGAGGTCCATCACATCCGGAAACTCGCCGATCTCAAGCAACAGGGCCGAGCCGAGCGCCCCGCGTGGGTGAAGTTGATGGCAATGAGACGACGCAAGACCCTGGTCGTCTGCCGGCCTTGCCACGAGGACATCCACGCGGGACGAGCGACCTCATCCACCCGGAAAAGATCACTGGAGAGCGGTGTGCTGGGAAACTAGCCCGCACCGTTCGGGAAGGGGCCGTCGGAAAAGGACCCGGGCCACGGGCACCTCGTCGGCGGCCTACTTCACTCCGCCGGTGGCGCCGTCAGGCCCTGGACCTGGAGTTCCATGACCGGCTGCGGGGCAGAGTCCGCATCAGTGAGGGGCGGGCAGCCGCGCCGACCGCCGGCATCATCGACTCGCAGTCGGTGCGGGCCGCAAGCTCGGTGCCGGCCGCGACCAGGGGATACGACGGCGGGAAGAAGGTGCCGGGCCGCAAACGGCACGTGATCACGGACTGTCTCGGCCTGTTGCTGGTGGTCGCGGTCACCGCCGCGAACGTGGGCGACCGCGAGGCGGCGGCACCTCTCCTGGAACGGGCCCGGGCCTCGCACCGCTCGCTGCGTCTGATCTGGGCGGACGGCGGCTACACCGGCATGCTCGTCGACTGGGCCGGGGAGAAGCTCCACCTCGTTCTCGAGATCGTCAAGCGCAGTGACGAGCCGCGTTTCGTGGTGCTGCCGAGGCGGTGGGTGGTCGAGAGGACGCTGAGCCGGCTGATGCGCTCACGCCGGCTGGCCCGCGGCTACGAGACGCTGCCCGCCACCAGCAAGTCCATGATCTTGTGGTCGATGACCATGCTGATGAGCCGCCGCCTCGCCCGCCGCACCCACCCGGCCACGACGACGGTGTCCCTGGCGGCCTGAACCGCATCGTCACGGCGTCACGGTGCTGAACTCCCCGGACTGATGCCCGGTGATCCACCCGCGCTCGGCCAGGCGTTTCGCCCGCGAACGCACTCCCTCGATCTTCGCAGGCACCGCTTCCAGCCCCAGGGCCACCGCGAGTTCCCTGGCCCGCACTCTGTCCCGGCCCGCCCCGGCCTCGGTCTCCAGCACCGAGATGATCCGCTGGTAGTCCGGCGCGAGGACCGTCCTGGCCAGCCGCCCGCTCTGGCAGGGGACCGGCGATCCTGCCACCGCGGCGGCCACCGCATTCTCCTCCACCACATCCATGCCCCGGCCGGCTGGCTCGGCCAGCACCTCCACCACCGCTTCCCGGGCGACGACCAGCCGTTCGACCAGTCGCTCGGCCTCCTCGAGCACGGCCGCGATCCTCACGGCTCCCTCTCGCGCCCGCTTGACCGCCTCCCGCGCGGCCGACTCCTTCGCCTCCAGCAGACCCAGCACCGACACCATCAGCAACCCCATCGATCAAGAAGCAGGACGCCTCGACGCTTCCACACCGACGCAGAATCCCCCCTGACCAGTAGAAACTCAACGGCCATGACCGGAAAGACAACGGCTTCTCAACCTCCTGCACAAGTACATCAACCAAGGTCGCGCAGACGCCGACCGCAGCCACATCTCCCCGCGCCATCAGACCCTCCTGGACCGGCTCACAGCCGCCTGCCCCGAAATGACCCAACTCGCCTCCTGCATCAGGGACTTCGCCCAGCTCCTGACGCCTCGCACAGGAAATGCAGATGGGCTCTCGGGGTGGATCACCCAGGTCCGCGCAGCCGATCTGCCCCATCTGCACGCCTTCGCCCGGGGCCTGGAACGAGACCGCAACGCCGTGATCGCCGCGCTCACACTTCCGTACAGCAACGGCCCCCCGAGGGCGTCAACACCAAGACCAAGCGCATCGCGCGCCAGATGCATGGACGAGCAGGCTTCACCCTCCTTCGCCACCGCATCCTCCTCGGATAGCAGCACGCTCCGTCACCACCGAAAGTGAGACAGGGCCGCTCGTTTGACAGACCCGGCATAGAGGCACCCCCGGGAGCGGGCTATCGCGACCGTGGCTGATAGGCACTCGCTCGTACGAGGGGTTTGGCAGTGGATGCATGCCGTGACGGCAGGGGAGACGGTGACACTTCACCAGGGCTGTTTGTGGTGACGTTTCCTCTGAGGCCTCTTGTTGTCCCACCCGGGTCGCGTTGAGAGCGAAAGGGCGTTGTACCGCCATGGAGACCGCATTGTTCGGAAAACGCCTCTACGACGGCGGTGGTGATCTCGCTGGCCGGCTGCGGGCTGACATGGACCGGATCTTCGAGTTGCGCCGCCGATGGAGTCCGGATCTGGCTGGTCGGCTCTACGATCCGGGGTGCCCCGTCGGCCGTTACGACAAGCCCAGCCGGGGCCTCGTCCTGGCGGAGAACACCCTGCCTGCACAGGCATGGCACACGGCCGCTGCCCTGGAGCTGGCCGTAGACGCGCCGGCGCGGCTGGCGCTGGGCAGCCCCCACGAGCCGGTTCTCACCGTGTTCAAGGAGTTCTTCCCGGTGCCGTCCACGGACTTCTGGCGCGGCGTGGCGGAGCAGCTCTACGGGTTCGCCTGGTGCGTCGTCGACCAGACCCGACTGTGCCCGCAGTGCGTCCACGGCTCGGCGGCCGCTTGCGTCTACGGCGCCTGGTTCGACTACCACCACTTCACCGCGGAACTGTCTGATATCGCCGAGGACAGCTGTCGTGAGATGGCCGCCTACATCGACCATGTACACCGCGACCATGCTCCCGGGTCGCGGGAGCATGCCGTCATGGACGCCTGGATGGCCTGTCTGCAGGCGCTTTATCTGGACGTGCTGCACCCAAAGGCGTCACAGATCGCGGTGGGTGAGGACAAACGGCGCAGCATTCGGTACCGCACCGTGAACTCCGCCGGCCGCGCCCTCGCCCTGCTGACGTCGCTGGAGCGGCCGGACGGGCTGTTCAGTGACCAGCTCGTCGAGGCGGCCGGGTTCGCGGGCATGACCATGCACGACGCATGCGACCGGCGTCATGACAACGCCGCCCACGAGAGTCATAACTTCTTCACCCTGCTGAGCGTCCACAATCAGGCCGAGGGCCTGATTCCGGTGCGGCGGTTCTGTGTGGACCTGTGGGCCTGGGCGATCGACCACGACATGCTGTGGCCGATCCTGTTCGCGGGCCGGATCCTGGTCTGGAACGTCTATGTGACGCGCTATCAGACTGCCCTCCTGCTGGACCAACTCGCTCCGCCGAGCGGCATCGCAGCCTGCGCCCCCTACGCCGACGCCGTACTCAACCGCATGAACCCTGCGCCGCGCGCCGCGCGCCCCGACGACTACTCGGTCCGTGGGACGTGCCGCGACAAGGCCGCCTACGACCGCCTTGTCGACGAGTGCCTGGAGCACTTCGCGGAATGCGCCGGCTGCGGCGGCTATGAGACGGCCGGCTGGCAGGAGCGCACGGCTCGCCTGGACAGGGGGCACGGGCGCAAGGCGGCCGGGGACTCCGCTTGCGTGGACCGGATGGCCGTCTTCACCATCCTCACCCAGCTCGAAAGGGTGTGGTGGGCCGCCGACCCGACCGCCCGCTACAAGCGCCCGACCGGCCAGTGGGATCCCTACCTCGTCTGACCCGGTCGCCAAGGCCACCGAGCCACCGCCGCAAAGGAAGCACACATGACGACCCCCGACAACGATATGGCAGAGCCCGTCCGGCCGCAGGCGCACCTGCCCCCGAGCACGTACACGATGAAGACTGCGCCGGGGGCATGGCCCCTGCTCGGACACCTGCCGCGGCTGCTGCGCGACCCTTTGGCGTTCCTGCGGTCCCTGCCTGCCGATGGCGACCTGATGTGGGTGCGGATCGGCCCGTGGCGGGCAGTGGTTGTCTGCGACGCCGGCCTGACCCGCAGAGCGCTCCTGGAGGACCGAGCCTTCGACAAGGGCGGCGCTTTCTACGACAGGGTCCGGGAGGTGGTGCGCGACGGTGTCCTCACCTGTCCGCACCAGGACCACCGCCGACAGCGGCGCCTGGTCCAGCCGGCCTTCCGTCCCACCCAGCAGCCTGGGTACGCCCACGTGATGACCAAGCACATCGATGCGCTCGTCGGCTCCTGGCGTGACGGTGAGGAGATCGATGTCCTGACACAGATGCAGAGGCTCACCACCCGGATCGCTGCTGAGACCATGTTCGGGGCCTCACTGACCTCCGCGACCACCGGCACCGTCATCGAGGACCTCGCCATCGTCGTGCCTGGCGTAGCACGCCGCCTGCTCATGCCGCCGCTGCTGGACAGGATCCCGTCGCCCGCCAACCGCCGCTACGACAGAGCCCGTCGACGGCTGCGCCACAGTATCCGCCAAGCCGTCATTGACTCCCAGACCGCCGGCACCGGCGAGAGGGACCTGATGTCGATGCTGGCGACCCTGAACGGCACCACCCCCGTCCCCGAAGCCCAAGAGACGCAGGAACCTGCCCTGTCCGACACCGAGCTCATCGATCAGGCCGTGACACTCTTCCTCGCCGGAGTGGAAACCCTTGCCACCGCCATGGCATGGGCCCTGCACCTGCTGGCAGAACATCCCGCCGTCCTGGAACGAATGCACACCGAGGTCGATACCGTCCTGGCCGGACGCACCAGTGCCGCCTACGAGGACCTGCCCAGCCTGCAGCTGACCGGCCGGGTCATCACCGAGGCCCTGCGCCTGCGCCCACCACTGTGGATGGCCACCCGCACCACTCCTGCCGAGGCCGAACTTGGCGGCCACCGCATCCCGGCCGGCACGAACGTCGTCTGGAGCCCCTACCTCCTCCACCACCGGCCCGACCTCTTCCCCTCCCCCACCGTCTTCGACCCTGACCGCTGGAACCCCCAGCACAGCACACCACCCTCACGCGACGCCTGTATCCCGTTCGGCGGTGGCGCCCG
>NZ_BMTF01000052.1:288-3620 GCF_014649535.1 Streptomyces gelaticus | reverse complement strand
CAAATGCCCCGCCGACACCTTCGCCGTCACCGAAGCCACCCTCACCCTGGCCACCATCGCTGCCCGCTGGCACCCCCACCCCCTCCCCAGCATCACGACCACCCCCACCCCCCGCGCCACCCTGACCCCACACCCACTACGCCTACGCCTGACCACCCGCCACTGATCAGCGGCCCGATCCGTTCGAACGGAGCATCGGGAGCCGCCCGGGGCACCTTGCCCATGTCAGCGCGGAGCCGATGGTCGCACGTGCCGAAGCGGCCGCCAAGGCTGCCGACGACTACGCCCGGCTCACCCCACGCCAGCGCTCAGCACGCCGGGTGGCACGCATGCTGCTGGCCGCACAACCGGACATGCCATCCGACAAGATCGATCACGAGGCCGTACCACTGACCGCGGTGATGGAGCGGCTCGATGTCTCCCAGACCACTGCCGGCGACATCCGCCAGGACGCAATGGCGCTGCTGCTGTCCGGCTACGGCCGCCAGGACGCCGCCGCCGATGCAGCCTACGAGCCCGCAGGCGAGGGGTAACCAGCCACAGCCGGTGAGCCGCCACGTCCGCAGTCACCCAGAACAGGTCTGTGGTCTGGAGGCGCCCCCAGCCCGCAGGCCACCGAGCGCACCTGACGTCCTGGCCGGGTATTCCCCGAGGCTGCTATATCAAGTCAAGCTGCTTGAGGGAGATCTTCAGCGGTGATCCGCTGTGCGGGCTGATCTCCTCGTTCAAGGAGCTTGAAGAGCTGCCGGCAGATTGCACGTTTGAGGCAGCGTTGTGCGTCTCTCGCGGTCTTTCCTTCGCTGATTCGGCGGGCGACGTAGGCGCGGGTGGTCGGGTCGAGGCGGATACGGATCAGAGTGATCGTGTGGAGTGCCCGGTTGAGCTGCCGGTCTCCGCCGCGGTTGATCCTGTGGCGGTTGGTCAACCCTGAGGCGGGGATCGGAGCGACACCCGCGAACGCCGCCTCGGACCGGAAGCGGCCGGTGTGTGACCAACTGATCAGGATCTGGGCAGCGCTGATCGGTCCGACGCCCTGCAACGCCAGCAGCTCGGGGGCGATCGTTCGTACGATCGCGAGAAGCTCCGCTTCGAGTCCGCCGGAGTGCAAGGCGGACGCGGTCGCGCTGTACGAGTCGCGGCCCGGGGCGACGATCAAGCAGATCGCCGCCGACTTGGGGGTGAACCCGGAAACGCTGCGCAACTGGATCCGGGACGCGGGTGCCAGTCGTCCGCGCGGGCCGTCGGGCGGCGGAGCCGCCGGCGGTTCCGGTGGCGCCGTCGGCGGTTCCGGTGGCGCCGTCGGCTCTGGAGGCCGAGGTCGCCGCTTTGCGGCGGGAGAACGCCGAGCTGAAGAAGGAACGGGAGATCCTGCGCAAGGCGGCCCGCTATTTCGCCTCGGAGACGGGCTGGTGAACCGCTGCCAGTTCGTTGAGGACCACCAGCGCCGTTACGGCGTGAAGCGGTTGTGCCGCATCCTGGGCATCGCCCGCTCGAGCTTCTACCACTGGCGCCGCAGTGCACCGCTGCGGGCAGCCCGCCAGGCGGCCGACGCCCAGCTCGCCGCCCGGATACGCGTGATCCACCGGGCCTCCGACGGCACCTACGGCGTCCCCAGGATCACTGCCGAACTCCGTGAGGACGGCGAGGTGGTGAACCACAAGCGGGTCGCCCGGGTCATGCAGGCGATAGGGCTGGCCGGTCTCCGCCTGCGCAGGAAGCACCGCACCACCATCCCGGACCCCGCCGCGGCGAAGGTGCCGGACCTGATCGGCCGCAACTTCACAGCGGACGAGGTGAACCGGAAGTACGTCGGCGACATCACGTATCTGCCGCTGGCAGGCGGGACGTTCCGCTATCTCGCGACCGTGATCGATCTCTGCTCACGGCGCCTGGCCGGGTGGGCGATCGCCGACCACATGCGCGCCGACCTCGTCATCGACGCTCTGAAAGCGGCCGAGCGGACCCGCGGCAGCCTCGCCGGCGCCGTGATGCACACCGATCACGGGGCCCAGTACTGCAGCCGGGCCTTCGCCGACGCCTGCCGCCGGGCAGGCGTGACCCAGTCCATGAGCGCCATCGGCAGCTCGGCGGACAACGCCCTGGCGGAGTCGTTCAACGCGACCTGCAAACGCGAGACCCTCCAGGGCCGCAGGGCCTGGAACGACGAGCGCGAAGCCCGCCTGGACCTCTTCCGCTGGCTCCACCGCTACAACACCGTCCGACGCCACTCCCGCCTCGGACACCGCAGCCCCATCGCCTACGAACAAGCACTCCGAACAACATCAACTACGCTGGCCGAAGCCGCATAACCCGTGTTCAGGATCAAGGGGCAAGGCCCGCACCACCTGGGCATAGGTTCGGGAACTGAAGCGGCCACCGCGTGATGGGTATGACAGCCGACCGTACTCGCGTTTGACCACGCACCCCCGGGCAGGCTCCCGGTCCTCGCCGCAGCCTGATCAACTCGCAGACGACGCGCCAGGGTCATCCCGCAGCGAGCCGGGCGGTCAGCCGTGATTTCGCGATGGGCCACTCGTCTTTGAGCATCGCGTAGTAGACGTTGTCACGCCAACTGCCGTCGGGGCGGCGCATTTCGCGGCGGAAGACGCCTTCGCGGACCGCGCCCAAGCGGGCGATGGCCTCCTGCGACCGGGTGTTGCGGTGGTCGGTGCGCCAGGACACGCGATTAATGCCCAGGTCCTCGAAGGCGTGCGTGAGCAGAAGCAGCTTGGACTCAGTATTGACCGCAGTGCGCCAGGCGGCTCGGGCGTACCAGGTCCAGCCGATTTCCAAGCGCTCGTCGCGGGCACTGAAAAATCCGTAAGCGGTCCAGCCGACGGCTCGTCCGGTGGCCAGTTGGATGACTGCGAAGGCGACCCGGGTACCGGTGTCACAGTCGGCGATCAGTTTGTCCAGCAGGGCGCGCATCTCCTCCTCTGTGCGCGGAGTGGGCACCGGGAGCCAGCGCCAGACCTCCTCGTCTCCTCCCCCCGCAGCGAATAGATCCGTGAGGTGGGCGGGCGTCAGTGGCTCCAACCGGACGTGACTACCCAAGAGAGTGACTGCAACAGGAGTTTTGGCGGCAGGAGAGTTCAGTGGACTCATGCCAGTGATCCTGCTTGCGGTGGAACATTCGCGACTACCGCCGAAGCCAATAAAAGATCAACTGGCCTGCTGCCGGATTCTCACAGCGAGCCCGCCGCTGCCACTACCAACGCCGAGGCCATGACCCCCACATGCGGTTGCAGTACTAGGCGTCGGCACAGGCATGGTGGACGCGTGGTCTTTCCCGGAACCGAAACGTTCCTCCGGACCCGTGTCGGTGCCTGCCC
>NZ_BMTF01000052.1:0-265 GCF_014649535.1 Streptomyces gelaticus | reverse complement strand
CGGCAGGCTGACAGCCGTCCCCGCCCTCCACGGCTTCGGTACTGGGGCTTTCTTCCACGCCGCTTGCGGGCACATCTGTCGCTGCCGGCCTGGCGGGCGCGGCGGTGGGGGGATTCTCGGGCTTGGCGGCCAGGCGCCGACGGGCCTTCACCCACGCACCGACCATGTCCTCGACCAAACCGCGCGTACCCCGTTATGTTTTCCGCGGTCCTGCAAGAGGGCCGCTGGCCTCCGGGCCCGGCATGACTGTTGCCCCCTGTCGAAC
>NZ_BMTF01000051.1 GCF_014649535.1 Streptomyces gelaticus | reverse complement strand
TCGCCCTCACCGACCTCACCACACGCCACGAGGGCCTGCGCACCGTCTTCCCCGCCCACGAGGGCACCCCGCACCAGTACGTCCTCCCCCCGGCCGGCGCCGATCTGCCCCTGATCACCACCACTGAGGAGGAGCTCACCGAGCGGCTGGCCGAGCAGGCCGGCCGGACCTTCGACCTCGCGGCCGAACTGCCGTACCGCGCCCAGCTGCTGAAGCTCGGGGCCGAGGACCACGTGCTCATGCTCGTGATCCACCACATCGCCTCCGACGGCTGGTCCAACGGACCGCTCTTCCGCGACCTGGCCACCGCCTACGAGGCCCGTGCCGAGAGCATCGCCCCCGCGTGGGAGCCGTTGCCGGTCCAGTACGCCGACTACTCCCTCTGGCAGCAGCGGCTCCTGGAACGCGACGAGGAACGCCAACTCGACCACTGGCGCGGGGTGCTCGCCGAGCTGCCGGAGGAGGCCACGCTGCCGGCCGACCACGCCCGCCCCGCCGTCGCCTCCAACCGCGGCCGCACGCACGCCGTTCACTGTCCCGCCGAGCTGCACACCGCCCTGATGTCGCTGGCCCAGGACACCGGGACCACTCTGTTCATGGTGGCCCAGGCGGCCGTGGCGACCTTGCTGTCCAGGTCCGGCGCCGGCCACGACATCCCGCTCGGCTCACCCGTCGCGGGGCGCACCGACCAGAAGCTCGACGACCTCGTGGGCTTCTTCGTCAACACGCTGGTCCTGCGCACCGACACCAGCGGCGACCCGAGCTTCCGTGAGCTGCTCACCCGGGTCCGGGAGACCGATCTCGCCGCCTGGGCGCACCAGGACCTCCCGTTCGACCGGCTGGTCGAAGCGCTCAACCCCGAGCGCACCACCGCCCGGCACCCCCTCTTCCAGGTCATGCTCACCGTCGGCGACACCAGCAACGAAGCACCCCGGCTGGCCGGACTGGAGAGCGAGTTCGCCATCCCGCCGGTCTCCGTAGCCAAGTTCGACCTCACCTTCGCGTTCGCCGAGAACCGCGCCGCCGACGGCCGGCCCGACGGCCTCGACATCCTGATCGAGTACACCACCGACCTGTATGACGCACGCACCATCGAGGCCACGGCGGACCGCCTGGTCCGGCTCCTCACCGGCGCCGTCGCCACCCCCGATCTGCCTCTCGCCGAGCTGGAGCTGGTGTCCCCGGACGAGCGGGCGCAGCTGCGGGAGTGGAGCGGCGCGCAGTCACCGGCGCCCGCCCTCGGGCTCGACGAGCTCTTCACGGCGCAGGCCGGCCGCACCCCGCACCAGGTGGCGCTGGTCCACGAGGAACAGCAGGTCACCTACCAGGAGCTGGACATCTGGTCCAACCGGCTGGCCCGCCATCTGACCGCGCGCGGAGTCACCCCTGGCAGCATCGTCGCCATCCACCTGGAGCGTTCCCCGCAACTGATCGCCACCCTGCTCGCCGCCCTGAAGGCCGGGGCCGGATACACCCTGCTCGACCCGCAGTTCCCGGCCGACCGGCTGAACACCGTGCTCGGGCAGACCGATCCGGCGGCGCTGATCACCCAGGCCCACCTGACGGCCCTGTCGACCCGGGCCACCCTGGTCGACCTGACCGCCGAGATACCCGCGATCAGCGCTCTGCCGGGAACCCCGGTGGAGACGGGCGGGCACCCGGAGTCCATCGCCTGCGTGATGTTCACCTCCGGGTCGACGGGGGTGCCCAAGGGCGTCGCGGCCTCGCACCGGGCGCTGGCCGCCACCTTCATCGGCCCCGACTACCTGGACTTCGGCCCCGGGCAGACCTGTCTGCAGAGCTCTCCGGTCTCCTGGGACGCCTTCGCCCTGGAAGTCTTCGGCCCCCTCCTGCACGGCGGCGTCTGCGTCCTGCAACCCGGCCAGCACACCGACCCGCACCAGATCGCGGAGCTGGTGGAACGGCACCGGATCACCACCCTGCAGATGTCGGCGAGCCTCTTCAACCACATGCTCGACGAGCACCCGGCGGTCTTCTCCCGGATCAAGGAAGCCATGACCGCCGGTGAGGCGGCCTCACCCGCCCACACCGCCAAGGCACTGGCCGACCACCCCCACCTCCACCTGATCAACGGCTACGGGCCGGCCGAGAGCATGGGCTTCACCACCACCCACACCCTCACCGGTCCGGCACCCGCCATTCCGATCGGACGTCCGATCACCGGCAAGCACGCCTACGTCCTGGACGAGAACCTCCGGCTGCTGCCCCCGGGCGTCCCCGGTGAGCTCTACGTCGCCGGGCACGGCCTCGCCCACGGCTACATCGGACAGCCCGCACTGAGCGCGGAGCGGTTCGTCGCCGACCCCCACGGTGCGCCCGGCTCCCGGATGTACCGCACCGGCGACCTGGCCCGCTGGAGCCAGGACGGTGCGCTGGAGTATTTCGGCCGGGCCGACCAGCAGATCAAGTTGCGAGGCTTCCGCATCGAGCCGGGTGAGATCGAATCGGCACTGCTGCGGCACCCCTCCCTCGCCCAGGTGGCGGTGCTGATCCGCGAGGACCGGCCTGGGGACAAACGGCTGGTGGCGTACGTGGTGCCCACCGAGGACAGTCCTCTCGACCTGGCCGAACTGCGCCGGCACGCGGTCGCGGCCCTGCCCGAGTACATGGTTCCGGCCACGTTCGTACCGCTGGAGACGCTGCCCCTGACGGTCAACGGCAAGCTCGACCGCCGTGCGCTGCCCGAACCGCAGCAGGCCGACACCGGCGGCGGCCGGGAGCCGCGCACTCCGGCGGAAGAAGTCCTGTGCGGCCTCTTCGCGGACGTCCTCGGACTGACGTCGGTCACCATCGACGACCACTTCTTCCAACTCGGCGGCCACTCCCTGCTCGCCACCCGGCTGATCGGCCGGATCCGCTCCATCTGGGACACCCGCGTCACCATCCGGGACCTGTTCCAGTACCCGACCCCCGTGCTGCTCGCCGAGCACATCGCCACGAACACGGGCGGCGACCCGATGGAGACACTGCTGCCCATCCGGGCCGCGTCCGCCACCGGCACCGAGGCCCCGCTGTTCTGCGTCCACGCGGTCTCCGGGATGAGCTGGTCGTATGCCGGGCTGCTCCGGCACATCGGCGGGCGACGGCCGCTGATCGGGCTGCAGGCAAAGGAGTTGACCAGCCCCTCGGACCGGCCGGCCGGCATCGAGGAGATGGCGGACAGCTATGTGGCCGAGATCCGCTCGGTCCAGGCCCACGGCCCGTACCACCTGCTCGGCTGGTCGTTCGGCGGCCTGGTGGCGCACGCGATCGCGGCCGGACTGGAGGAACAGGGCGAGGAGGTGGCCCTCCTGGCGCTGCTCGACTCCTACCCGCTGCCCGACGGATTCCGGCCACCCGCCATCACCGGCCGGGAGGTGCTGACCGCGCTGCTCGGCGGCCGCGGCGCCGCGATCGACGTCCGGTGCGCCGACACCGCCCCGGACCCGGAGGAGCTGGCCGCCGTGCTGCGCGCCGAGGACGCGATCCTGGGCGCCCTGGAGCCCGCCCAGGCCGCCGCCGTCGTCGCCGCGACGGCCGGCAACCTGGAGATGCGCTACCGGTACGTTCCCCGGCGGCGTTTCGGCGGCGACGCGGTGTTCTTCAACGCCGCCCGCACCCCGGCCGCGACGGGCGGCGCGGACGCCTGGGCACCCCATGTCGGGGGCCGCGTCGAGGAGCACGACATCGACTGCGAGCACTGGGACATGACCACCTCCGAGCCCCTGCGCGAGATCGGAAAGGTACTGGCCGAGGAGTTGCGCGGAGGGCGTCACTGATCCAGGGCCGCGCCCAGGTGCCCGGGTCCGCCACCACGGCGGACCCGGGCACCTTCATGTGCGCCACCGTCTTCCCCGGCCCCCCGAATTGCCCGCGTGCTGCCGCTCATGCCGCCGGGCGGCGGGTTGTGGCCTGCATAGCGTGAAGCCATCCGCAGGCCACGGCTCCCGGCAACAGAAAGTCAAGGAAATGGTTGATCATTCCGGCTGGCGTGTCGGGGTAGCTTCAGCCCCCGTCCACCACGGCGAGATCCTGCAAGGCATGTTCCCCGGTGACGGCGGGCTCACCCGAGGTCTCGTCACTCTTCCCTGCACCATTCACGCGACTCGTGCGACGTTCATACCCGCTCCCGGCGCCGAGGTCACCGTCACGCCGGAATGGAAGGGCAAGGCGCGGCGCGCGGCCGAACTCACGGTCCGCGCCGTGACACCACCGGGCGCCGAGCCTGCGGGCGGTCATCTGGACCTCACCGGCGACGTACCGCTGTGCCGGGGCTTCGGCTCGTCCACCAGCGATGTGCTCGCCGCCATCTGGGCGGTGAAGGACGCGTTCGTCAGCCCGCTGACCCCGCAGGACGTGGCCCGCATCGCGGTACGGGCGGAGACCGCGTCCGACTCCCTGATGTTCGAGGAGTCCACCGTCCTGTTCGCCCAGCGCGAGGGCACGGTGATCGAGGACTTCGGCTACCGGATGCCGGCCATGCGGATTCTCGGCTTCGGCTCACGCCCCGAGGGCGGCGGCCGGGGCGTGAACACGCTGGCCCTCTCGCCGGCCCGTTACGGGCAGGACGAGATCGACCTCTTCACCCGGTTGCAGGCGATGCTCCGGGAGGCCATCCAGATGAAGGACGTGGCCCTGCTGGGCTCGGTGGCCACGGCCAGCACGGAGATCAATCAGCGTCATCTGCCGATCCCGGACCTCGACCGCATCCGTGACATCGCGCGGACCACCGGAGCCGTCGGGGTACAGGCGGCGCACAGCGGGGACATCGCGGGTCTTCTCTTCGACCGGGACGACCCCGAGGTCGAGGCGCGGACCGACCTGGCCCAGGACCTCCTGCAAGAGCTCGGAATTCACGAGCAGTGGAACTACACAACGGGTGACTGACATGACGACGACTCTGCCCAAGGCTCACTCCTCGATCGTGGAGGCGACGGAGCTGCCACGCATCATCAAGGTGACCGACAACCTCTACGCGGCGGCCTTCAGCCTGATGAAGCTGCTGCCGGCCCGCTACATACTCGACCGCGCCGAGGCCGCCGGCCTGATCTCCCCGGGCACCCGCATCATCGAGACCTCCTCGGGCACCTTCGCCCTGGGCCTGGCCATGGTCTGCCGGCTGCGCGGCTACCCGCTGACCATCGTCGGCGACTCGGCGATCGACCGGGATCTGCGCACCCGGCTCGAAATGCTCGGTACGACGGTGGAGATCGTCGAGCACACCGGCCAGGCCGGCGGCATCCAGGGTGCCCGGCTCGCCCGCGTCGCCGAGCTGCGCCGGCAGTACCCGGACGCCTTCGTCCCCGGCCAGTACGACAACCCCGACAACCCCGGTGCGTACGGCGTCGTCGCCGACCTGATCGGCGACACCGTCGGAACCGTGGACTGCGTGGTGGGCCCGGTGGGTTCGGGCGGCTCCACCGGCGGACTCGCCGCCGCGCTGCGCCAGACCGGCCCGGCCCTGCACCTGGTCGGTGTGGACACCCAGGGCAGCATCATCTTCGGCAGCCCGGACGGACCGCGCATGCTGCGCGGGCTCGGCAGCAGCATCCACCCGGGCAACGTCAAGCACGCGGCCTACGACGAGGTCCACTGGGTGACGGCCCCCGAGGCGTTCCACGCCACCCACGAGCTCTACCGCGCACACGGCCTGTTCATGGGCCCGACCAGCGGCGCGTCCTTCCAGGTGGCGTCCTGGTGGGCCGAGCGGAACCCGGACAGCACCGTCGTGATGGTGCTCCCGGACGAGGGCTACCGCTACCAGTCCACGGTCTACAACGACCGCTGGCTGCGCGAGCAGGGGATCGTCCCCGCCCCCGCCGTCGACGGCCCCGTCACCGTCGAGCACCCGCTGGACGCCCCCGCAGCCTGGTCCCGGCTGCTGTGGGCCCGCCGCGGCTTCGACGACGTGGTGCTGCCGGTGGTCGGATCATGAGCGAGCGCCTGCTGATCCTGGTGGAGAGCAACACCACCGGTACGGGACGGCTGTTCGCGCGGCGCGCGGCCGAGCTGGGCGTGGTGCCCGTGCTGCTCTGCGCGGACCCGGGCCGCTACCCGTACGCCGCCGAGGACCGGCTGCGGACCGTCGTCGTGGACACCTCCGACGAGGCCGCGCTGTGGGCGGCCGTCCGCGCGCTGGAGGACGAGGCCACCGTCGCGGGCGTCCTGACCAGCTCCGAGTACTACGTACCGACCGCCGCCGCACTGGCGTACCGGCTCGGGCTGCCCGGCCCGGCGGCCGAGGCCGTGCGGGCCTGCCGGGACAAGGCCGAACAGCGCCGGGCACTCGCCGACGCGGGCGTCGGGTCGCCGGACTTCGCCGTCGTCTCCGAGGTCGCCGGTGCACTCGCCGCGGCCCGCGGCATCGGACTGCCCGTGGTGGTCAAACCGGTCCAGGGGTCGGGAAGTCTGGGCGTGCGGCTCTGCACGGACCTCGACGAGGTCGCCGAGCACGCCGGGACGCTGCTGTCGGCCACCGCGAACGAGCGGGGCATCGCCTCACCGGGCCGGATCCTGGTCGAGGAGTACCTGACAGGACCGGAGTACTCCGTCGAGGTGTTCGGCACCGACGCCGTCGTCACCGTCGCCAAACACGTCGGCGCGCTGCCGTCCTTCGTCGAGATCGGCCACGACCTGCCGGCCGCGCTGCCCGGCGAACAGGAGATCGCGCTGCGCGAGTCCGCGGTACGCGCCGTGCGGGCCCTCGGCCTCGGCTGGGGAGCCGCCCATGTCGAACTGCGCCTGACCGGGCCGCGGACCGCCGAGGTCGTCGAGGTCAACCCCCGGCTGGCCGGCGGCATGATCCCCGAACTCGTCCGCAGGGCCTGCGGGATCGACCTGGTGCGCGCCCAGGTGCTGGCCGCGCTCGGCACCGCTCCCGAGCTGGAACGCTCCGGGTACGCCCGCGCCTCGATCCGCTTCCTCACCGCGGAACAGGACGGCATCCTCGCCCCGTCCGCCGCGCTCGCGGCAGCCGTGGCCCGTGCCCGCACGGTACCGGGCACCGTCGAAGCGGTGCTCTACCGCGCCCCGGGCGAACCCGTAGGCCACGCCGAGGACTTCCGGGGCCGCGTCGGCCACGCCATCGCCGTCGCCGACCGCTCGGTCCGGGCGGCCGAGGCGGCCGACCGGGCCGTGACCCTGCTCGGCGAGGCCGTGTCCTACGCGGACCTGCACACAGAGGAGGCATTCGCATGACCTCAGCCACGGCGCACGGCGTCGACACCGGCCGGCTCAAGGCCGCGTTGGACGCCGAGGCGCACCGCATCGTCTACGACCAGTACCTGCCGGACACCGCGGACGGGCTGGGCGAGGAACTTCGCTGCATCAGCGAGGTCGACCGGGCCCATCTGATCATGCTCACCGAACGCGGGATCGTGGACGCGGACCGGGCCGCGGCCCTGCTGCGCACCATCGAGGAACTGCGCGGCCAGGACTTCGCCCCGGTCCGCACCACCCCGATGCCGCGCGGCGTCTACCTGGCGTACGAGGGACACCTCATCGAGCGGCTGGGCGACTCCACCGGCGGCATCCTGCACACCGGCCGCTCGCGCAACGACCTCAACGCCACCACCACCCGGCTCAAGACGCGTGGTCCCTATCTGGCCCTGCTCGACGCGGTCGACCGGCTGGCGGGAGTGCTCCTGGCGAAGGCCGAGGAGTACCGGGAAGTGATCATGCCCGCCTACACCCACGGCCAGCCGGCCGTACCTATCAGCTACGGCCACTACCTCGCCGGTGTCGCCGGCGCGGTGCTGCGCGCGTACCGGTCACTGCTGGACGCCGGACGCCAGATCGACGTCAACCCGCTGGGCGCCGGCGCGATCGGCGGGACGTCCGTCCCCATCGACCCCGGGCGCACCGCCGAACTGCTCGGCTTCGGTTCCGCCGCGTCCAACTCGGTCGACGCGGTCGCCTCCCGGGACTTCGTGCTCGACCTGCTGTCCGCCTCCGCCGTCCTCGGCGTCGCGCTGGCCCGCGCCGGACGGGACCTGAGCACCTGGACCTCGGAGGAGTTCGGGCTGCTCAGGGTGGGCGACACCCTCGTCGGATCCAGCTCGATGATGCCGCAGAAGCGCAACCCCTTCCTGCTCGAACACATCCAGGGCAGGTCCACCGCGAGTCTCGGCGCCTTCGTCGGCGCGGCCTCCGCGATGACCACCGGCGGCTACACCAACGCCATCGCGGTGGGCACCGAGGCCGTGCGGCACCTCCGGCCCGGTCTGAGCAGCACCACCGACGCGGTGACGCTGCTGAGCCTGGTGGTGGCGGGCACGGAACCGGAACGCGAACGCATGACGGACCGGGCGGTGGACGGCTTCACCTCCGCCACGTACCTCGCGGAACGGCTCGTCCTGGACGGAACGCCGTTCCGGGCCGCGCACCATCTCGTCGGCGAGACCGTGCTCGGTGCCCTGGAATCAGGCCGGTCGCTGGTGGACGCGGCCCACTTCGCCGCCGTCGGAGACGGCGGGCTGGCCCCCGACAGGGTGGCCGCGGCGTGCGCCCACGGCGGCGGACCCGGTTCCACCGCCGACGGAATACGCGCTCTCGGCACCCTGCGGGACACGCTCCAGGCCGAACTGACCGGCCGGCGCACCCGCTGGTCCGACGGAGCGGCGCTGCTGTCGCGGACCGTGGCCGAGGCGGTGACGCCATGTCGGCCCGCCTGACCCAACGCCCTCCCGACGAGGCACAGGAGAGTCCGCCGCGCAGCGGACTGCTCGGCCACCACGACTTCCGGCTGCTGTGGCTCGGCGAGACGACCAACCGCGTCGGCATCAACATCACCGGGGTCGCCATGCCCCTGGTGGCCGTGGTGACGCTCGACGCGAGCACGTTCTGGGTGAGCGTGCTGGCGGCCGCGCCCTGGCTGCCCTGGCTGCTCATCGGTCTGCCCGCCGGTGCCTGGGTGGACCGGATGCGCCGCCGGCCGATCATGCTGATCTGCAACCTGGTTCCGCTCGTGCTCCTGGCCAGCGTTCCGGTGGCCGGTCGGCTCGGCGTCCTGACGATGACCCAGCTGCTGGTCGTGGCGCTGATCAACGGCTTCGCCGCGGTGTTCTTCGGGATCTCGTACAAGGTCTACCTGCCCTCCATCGTCGGACCCGAGGACCTCCAGGAGGCCAACGCCAAGCTCCAGGGCAGCGAATCGGTGGCCCAGGTCGCGGGCCTGGGCGGCGGCGGTCTGCTGGCCCAGGCGTTCGGCGCCGCGTCCGGTCTCCTCGTCAACTCGGCGACGTTCCTCGTCTCCGCGCTGTGCCTGCTCGGCATCCGGCGCAAGGAGCCGCTCCCGGAGAAACCCGAAGTACCGCGGGCCCTGCGACAGGACATCAAGGAGGGGGTGCGGTACACCTTCAAGGACCCGTACCTGCGCGTCCTCACCCTGTACGGCACCGCCACCAACCTGCTGCTGACGGCCGAGGCGGCGATCCTGCCGGTCTTCATCATCCGTGAGCTCGGGGTGCCCGAAGGCGCGACCGGCTGGCTCCTCGCGTCGAGCAGCATCGGCGGGATCCTCGGGGCCGCCACCGCGAAACGCTTGATCGCACGGTTCGGAACGGCCCGCGGACTGCTGGTCGCCACGATCGCCAGCGCACCGTTCGCCCTGCTCATCCCGATGACGGGGACCGACTGGACACTGTCCGCACTGGTGATCGGCAGCGCGGTCCTCTCGCTCGGCGTCGTGCTCGCCAATGTGATCCAAGGGGCGTTCCGCCAGCGCTACTGTCCGCCCCAGCTGCTCGGCCGTGTCTCTGCCAGTGTCTCGGTCGCGAACTTCGGCGCCATTCCCTTCGGTTCGCTGCTCGGCGGGATTCTCGGCACCGCCCTCGGACTGCGGCCCACCCTGTGGCTGCTCACCGCGGGACTCGCCCTGACCCCGCTGCTCCTGCTGATCGGGCCACTGAGCCGCAGGCGGGACCTCCCGGTCGCGCCGGTCGCGCCGTGAGACCCGACTCGCCTGTCACTCTCGTACGAACAGGAGAGACCCCGTGGAACAAACCCTGCCGAGGGTCGTTCGCGAGCTGCCACCCCCTGGCTCGCTCGACCTCTGGCTCCTGAGGGTCTCGGATGTCCCCATCGGCATCCTGGACGAACAGGTACTCGACGCGACCGAGCGTCAACGTGCCGCCACCCTCATGCACGCCGCCGACCGAACCCGGTTCACGGCCGCGCATGTCGCCCTTCGCGGGCTGCTCGGCTCGTACCTGAGCCTGCGCCCCGAGGAGGTCCACTTCGGCCGGGACACCTGCCCCTGCTGCGGCGGACCGCACGGCCGGCCCACCGTGCTCGACGCCGACGACCGGCTGTTCTTCTCGCTGTCCCACCGCGGTGACCTCGCCGTCGTCGGAACCGCGGCGGCGCCCATCGGGGTCGATGTGGAACTGGTGCCCGACGAGGACGGCACCGCCGACCTCGCCGCGATGCTGCACGTGGACGAGCAGGCCGAACTGGCGGCACTGAGCCCGCCGGCCCGGCCCCGGGGCCTGGCCCGGCTGTGGACCCGCAAGGAGGCCTACCTCAAGGGCCTCGGCACGGGCCTCGGCCGCGACCCCGCTCTCGACTACGTCGGCTCGGGGCGCCCCGAGGGGCCGTACCCGCCGTCCGGCTGGACCCTCCTGGACGTTCCGGTGGACCGGGGCTACGCGGCGGCGGTGGCGGTCCGCGGCGAGCTCACCGTGGACGGCCCCCTCGTCAGGAGGCTCGCCGGCCTGGACGTCGTACGGCACACCTGCGACGCCCTGCAGACGGCAAGAACTCCGCCCTGACCTCTCCCGAAGTCCGCCGGGTGCACCGTCGCGGTGACCACCCGGCGGCGGGCACGCACCACCCGGCCGAACCCGCCGCGGCTGCCGGTCACCGATACGTCCTCGCCAACACTCCTACGGACTCCTGGAACTGACGATGCCAAACGCTGTGAAGCAGGCCCCCGCGGCCCTCCTCCCGCACACGCGGCCCCGTACCACCGGGCAGCCGGACACCGGCGCCGAGTGCGTGACGGGTGCCCAGTCCCTCATTCGCTCGCTCGAAGAAGCCGGTGTGGAAACCGTGTTCGGCATCCCCGGCGGTTCGATCCTGCCCGCCTACGACCCGATGATGGACTCCACCCGGGTCCGCCATGTGCTGGTCCGCCACGAGCAGGGTGCCGGGCACGCGGCCACCGGCTACGCGCAGGCCACCGGGAAGGTGGGCGTGTGCATGGCGACCTCGGGTCCGGGCGCCACCAACCTGGTGACGCCGATCGCGGACGCGTACATGGACTCGGTGCCGCTGGTCGCGATCACCGGCCAGGTCTCCTCCACGGCGATCGGCACGGACGCCTTCCAGGAGGCCGACATCGTCGGTATCACCATGCCGGTCACCAAGCACAACTTCCTCGTCACCGACGCCGACGACATCCCGCGGACGGTCGCCGAGGCGTTCCGCATCGCCTCGACCGGCCGTCCCGGACCGGTGCTCATCGACATCACCAAGGACGCCCTGCAGGCGGCCACCACCTTCCGGTGGCCGACGAAGACGGACCTGCCCGGCTACCGCCCGGTCACCAGGCCGCACGCCAAGCAGGTCCGCGAGGCGGCCCGGCTGATCAGCGCGTCGAGCCGCCCGGTGCTGTACGTCGGCGGCGGTGTGCTCAAGGCACGGGCCACGGACGAGCTGCGCACCCTGGCCGAGCTGACCGGGGCGCCCGTCGTCACCACCCTGATGGCACTGGGCGCCTTCCCGGGCAGCCATCCGCAGCACGTGGGCATGCCCGGCATGCACGGCGATGTCGCGGCGGTCGCCGCCCTCCAGAAGGCCGATCTGATCGTGGCCCTGGGCGCCCGCTTCGACGACCGGGTCACCGGCAGGCTGGACGGCTTCGCCCCGCGTGCCAAGGTCGTCCACGCCGACATCGACCCGGCGGAGATCTCCAAGAACCGGCTCGCCGACGTACCCATCGTCGGGGACGCCCGCGAGGTCCTCCTCGCCCTGTCCGCCGCCGTGCGCGCCGAGCGGGAGGACGGCCGCACCGGCGACTACGCCGCCTGGTGGCGGGAGCTGGACCAGTGGCGCGCCACCTACCCGCGCGGCTACGAACTGCCCGCCGACCCGGGGCTGCTCTCCCCGCAGCAGGTCATCGAGCGGATCGGGCAACTGGCGCCGCAGGGAACGCTGTTCGCCTCCGGCGTGGGGCAGCACCAGATGTGGGCGGCGCAGTTCCTCCCGCACGAGGAGCCGGGCACCTGGTTCAACTCGGGCGGCGCCGGGACGATGGGGTACGCGGTCCCGGCCGCGATGGGCGCCAAGGCCGGACGCCCCGGGCGCACGGTCTGGGCGATCGACGGCGACGGCTGCTTCCAGATGACCAATCAGGAACTCACCACCTGCGCGCTCAACAACATCCCGATCAAGGTCGCGGTCATCAACAACGGGGCGCTCGGAATGGTCCGCCAGTGGCAGAACCTGTTCTACGGGGCACGGTTCTCCAACACGGTGCTGCACGACGGCGCCACCAACGCGAACACCGGCTCGACCCGCGGAGTGGGTTCCGACACCAACCGGGGCACCCGGGTCCCGGACTTCGTACAGCTCTCCGAGGCGATGGGCTGTGTGGGCCTGCGCTGCGAGAACCCCTACGAGCTCGACGCGATCATCGACAAGGCCAACGCGATCAACGACCGCCCCGTCGTGGTGGACTTCATCGTCCACGAGGACGCGATGGTGTGGCCGATGGTCCCGGCCGGCACCTCCAACGACGACATCATGGCCGCACGCGACGTACGCCCCGACTTCGGCGACTTTGCGGACGACTGAGAGGACCCTCTGACATGTCCCAGCACACGCTCTCCGTCCTGGTCGAGGACACGCCCGGCATCCTGGCCCGTGTCGCCGCCCTGTTCTCGCGCCGCGGCTTCAACATCGACTCGCTCGCGGTCGGCACCACCGAACATCCCGAGCTCTCCCGCATCACCATCGTCGTCAGGGTCGAACACCAACTGGCCCTGGAGCAGGTGACCAAGCAGCTCAACAAGCTGGTCAACGTCCTCAAGATCGTCGAGTTGGAGGCGGACTCCGCCGTCCAGCGCGAACTGGTCCTGGTGAAGGTGAGCGCCGGCAACGGCACCCGGGCCCAGATCGTCCAGATCGCCGAGCTGTTCCGGGCCAGAACCGTCGACGTCTCGCCGGACGCCGTCACCCTCGAAGCGACCGGCTCCGGCGACAAGCTCGACGCGATGCTCCGGATGCTCGCGGGTTTCGGCATCAAGGAGCTCGTCCAGTCCGGCGCGATCGCGATCGGCCGCGGCTCCCGGGCCCTGGCCGACCGCTCCGCTCGCGAGGCCCGCCCGATCCGCCTGACCCCGGCCGCCACCACGGCGACGGCCGACGCGCAGAGCGCCTAGCACCCCTTCTGCGTACCACAGCCTTCCGCTTTCCCGTCCGCACACCCTCACGTTCCAGGAATCAAGGAGAACCACCATGCCCGCCGAGCTGTTCTACGACGACGATGCCGACCTGTCCATCATCCAGGGCCGCAAGGTCGCGGTCATCGGCTACGGCAG
>NZ_BMTF01000050.1 GCF_014649535.1 Streptomyces gelaticus | reverse complement strand
ATCTCCCCCAAGTCCACACGAGCAGCATGTCTGACCCAAAATCCAAGATCAAATCAACCTAACGAAGTACTACTAGGCGCGCTCGTCGGGGCCGCCTGCGTGGGCGAGGGCACTGGGGGTGCGGCGGCCGACGATCGCCGGGGCTTCTTGGACCAGGGAGTCGTCGGTGAGCGCCTCCACCATGAACAGCGCGAAGTCCACACGGCGCGTCAGGTTGCTGGCCAGTACCGGGTCGCCCACGTACCGGCTCCATACGGGTAGGCCCTGACTCTCACCCTCCTCCAGGGTGCTTCCGCGCACCACTGTCCACCGGGTGTCGCTGGCGAACACGCGGCGGCATGCCTCCACCTGGTCGTCGATCTCGACGGCGCGGACCAGCTTGCCCAGAAGGGCGGCGACACGGACGGCCGCCCGGAATGTCCGTGAGTACGTGTCCTTGCCATCGCGTGTGATGTGCCAGCCGCACGAGAAGACCAGGCGCGCGCCCGGCGGTGCGTGGTCGAGCACCGCCTGCGCCGTGCTCGACGCGTACTGCTGGACCCCCCAGGGCACCAGCACCGTCAGTACCCCGTCGCAACCGGTGACCGCCTGCCGGATCACGTCCGGGTCGTTCGTGGGTCCGGGGATGACCGTCATCCGGCCTTCGAACGAAGCCAGCTTGGGTACGCTGCGCTCCCGGCACACGCCGACCACCTCGTAGCCGCGCTCCAGTGCGTGCCGGACCATGTACTGCCCGAGCTTCCCCGAAGCCCCGACGATGCAGACCTTCTTCACGTGATTTGTGCCCATGGCCCAGCCCCTTCACCGTCAACCTTATGTCGTAAGGTACGCTAGCCTTATGCTGTAAGGCAGTCAAGAGGAACGAAGAGGAGGGGCGTATGCCCGAGCGAGGCAAGGGCCGGCGCGGGGCGTCGGCGCGCACCCCACTCAGTCGCGAACGCGTGATTCGTACGGCGGTGGCGGTGGCGGACGAGAAGGGGTCGGCCGCGCTCACCATGCGAGCCATTGCCGAACCACTGGGCGTCGAGGCAATGTCGCTCTACCACCACGTCGCGGGCAGGGAGGAGATCCTCGACGGCATGGTGGACGCGGTTTTCGGCGAGATCGACCTGCCGCCGCGCGACACGGACTGGAAAAGTGCCTTGCGCCACCGTGCGGTCTCCGCCCGTACCGTCCTTCGGCGCCATCCGTGGGCCATCGGCCTGATGGATTCCCGCTCCCAGCCCGGCCCCGCGACCCTGCGCCACCACGACGCCCTCATCGGCGCGTTGCGCGCCGGAGGATTCTCCGTCCCGATGGCCGCGCACGCCTTCTCACTGATCGACAGCTACCTGTACGGCTTCGTGATCCAGGAGCTGAGCCTGCCATTCAGCAACTCGGCGCAGCTGGATGAGGTCGCGGGCGCCATCCTGCGCGAGATGCCCGCCGACGCCTATCCCCACCTCACCGAGCTCGCCACCGAGTACGCCCTCAAGCCCGGCTACGACTACGCCGACGAGTTCACCTTCGGCCTCACCCTCATCCTCGACGCCCTCCACCCGGACGAGACCGCGGACCCAGATCAGATGGTCCCAACGAGACGGCCGGGCCGTGGCGCCGCCGTCCAGGGCATCGGCCCCGCCACCTCGAGCGCTCAGGGCCGCCAGGCCAAGCACTCAGCCGCCGACTGAAGCGCTCAGTCACGCCCGCTGTGACTGAGCACGGTAGTTGTCACATAGGCAGGCTGGCTGTCCGCCGGCGGACTGCCCGAGCACGCAGAGGACACCGTGTGGGACGTCCTGGACGCCGCCGCGGCCGCCCTCTGGGGTTTCCGGCAGTTCAACGCCGACGACCCGAGGGAGAGGACATACGCCACGCGACCGTCCCTGATCTACTGGGTGAACAGGCCCCTGCGCCGCCTGTCCGTCCTCACCATCACCTGGCTCGCACAGCCACCCGGTGACAACGCCCCGCCCCCTGACACTCGAACTGTCAGGGGGCGGGGCGTTCCGCATCGTAGCCGCGGCCGCAGCCACCCAGTAGTCACCCGGACGGCAACGTGCATCCACGCGGTAGTCACCAGGTGCTGCGGGGGCGTTCGGCACCGAGCTGGACCTCGCGCCCGCACTCGCGGCAGTCCGACAACCTGCTTACGCGCCGGCCTTCCCCCTCTGCCCGGTTGAAGCCGCACAGCGACATCGACAGGTCCTCGGTGGGACCGGTGGCGGGGGAGCCGTGACCCGGTACGTTCCACGTGACCGTCGTACCTCCCCCGTAGGGAGCACCATCCGGCCAGGCGTACACGGCTTCGGTGGTGGTGCAGCGCATCCGGAGGTCAGGGCCCTCCCAGCCGTGCCCTGCCGAGCCTCCGCCGCGGCGCCGACGGCGCCGGCCAGCCGCTCGAAGGACAGGACGTAGTCACTCATGTGTTCCCAGCTGCCGGGTGCCTGCTGGCTCACCAGCGAGCGGAACTCCAGCAGCAGCCGCTCCAGGTCGTGCCGCCCGATCCGGACCGTGTCGCTCTCGGGGTCGTACGTGGCGTAGGGGGTGGTGCTGGGCATCGCTCTTCTCCTCGTCCACGCTGGTGGGCTGAGTGTGCCGGGAACGCGCGGGCCGAGTGGCCGTATCCGCTGGTACCCGGGCGGCAACGCGTATCCACGCGCAGTAGTCACCCGTTGCCGCAGTGCCGGGTAGCGCGCCAGGGACTGATCTGGACCCGGGGTGGGGAGCGGCGATGCGGTTTGCGCGGTTCGATGAGCACGGCCTGCTGACGACGATCGAGTTGGGGGCGCTGCGGTCGTTGAACGCGGCGTTCTTGACCGTGCGGTACGAGTTGCAGTCGGCGAGCGCTCTCTGGGACCGGCCCCAAAGCGGCGGTGACGTGGCCGACATGCACGAGGCGAACACGACGTTCCCATTCTACAGGCAGGCCGTCCAGGAGATCGCGAGCGGCGCGGCCGCGTATGAGCGGCACGCGGCGCTGACCGCCTGGCGGTACACGGCCGCGGCGGTCGTCCTGGGCGTCACCGTGCTGCAGCGCGTCGCGGAGGCGAAGCCGCCCCTGATGGCCACGACGGTGGAGGAGCTGTGGCAGGAGCCGGCGCTGGGCCGCCTGTTCGAGGCACTGTCGGTGCCGGTGGCCGACCTCCTGCCGGAGCGTGAACACGACCTCCTCGATGAGCGCACGCGCACAGCGAGCGGTGGACCCGGGTGCGCGACAGCGTGGACGACGCGATCGACCTCGTCCTGGAGATCGCCGCGGACGGGGAAGCGGCCCACCCCCGCACCAAGGTCGAAGCCGCCGGCTGTCTGCTGACCGAGCACTGCCCGCCCCACACTGACCTCGTGTACCACGGCGTCCTGGAGCCGCTGTTCCGCCTGGCGGAGGAAATCCCGTTCGACATCAGCCGGCTCATCGCGAAGGGCTGAACCCGCCACGGCTCAGGCCTGCGGCGGCGTCGCGCCGGGCAGCTGCCCCGGCGAAGTCCCACCACTGCTGGATGGTCCACACGACGACGCTGGAGAGGTCGGTGGACATCCGCAGCCCGTACTACGTCGAGCGGTCCGGCGGTCACGGGCCACACCAGCGGCTCGACCAGATCGCCCCGCGCACGAGCCCCCAAAGCGCCGGCACTTCACCGGTCGCCGTCGCCGCGTACAGCTCCGACCGCCGCCGCAACCGTGCTCCTCACCGCTGGCGTCCTCGTGCCAGCAACGGCAGCCGCATCCCCGGCAACGAATGTCGTGTCCGCGTCAACCGCGTCCCAGCACCTCGCTCCGTCCACCGATATCGACGTTCAGTCGCGGTGCCTGGTCTGGCGGCGGACCACCGCCAACTACACGGGCCTGACGGCGGGTTACAGCTGGGCGTGGAACGTCTACTTGGGCGCTGGCGATTCGGGCGACCGCGTCCGCGAGGTCCAGTGCCTGCTCGACTGGTGGGGCTACTACGGCGACCCTCTCGACGGCCGTTACGGCCCGGTGACGTCTACCGCAGTCGAGAACTTCCAGTGGGACCATTGCGGCGGCTCCGTTGTTGAGTACGGCATCGTCGACCCCGCTACATGGCGGTGCCTCCGAGACGGCGGCGAAGTCTGAATCCTGCTCGCCGTGGCGCCGCCTGCACATCGTGTGCTCCCGGCTGAAGAGCTGAGGGTGGGCCCTCCCGGAGAAAGCAGGAGGGCCCTCATTGCATTGGCCCGTCAGGGGTAGGCCGTCAGGTGTTCCTCCCGTGCTGCCTGGACTGGTTGGTTGGTGGCTGTCAGCCATACGGTGGCCGCATGGGCAGGGACGGTGTTCCCCGGCTGAGGCTGGTTGTGATTGCGGACGAGGACTCAGTTCACCGGCCACGCGAGCTTCGCCAAGGCTCGATTCGAGCAGGGCCACGGGCACTTCCCCAGCGCTTGGTTCGGCCTGCGTGTCAGCGTCATCGGCACGGACTTCGGAAGCGAGCAGGCCGTCTTCAAAGGGGCCACGTTCACCGACATGGCCTTCTTCCGCGATGCGGTCCTGTCCGGCGGTGTCTCTTTCGAGGCTGCTCGTGGCCTCGCCGACTTCGACCGGAGCTGGGGCTCGGTTCGGCAATGGCCCGATGGCTGGACGGAACGTCCGTTGGGAGCCGACGAGCGGATGCCGCTGCTGAACACGGGCCCTCACCCCTCGCCGAGCTGAAGAAGGAACGCGAGATCCTGCGCAAGGCGGCCCGCTATTTCGCGGCGGAGACGGGCTGGTGAATCGACCATCAGGTCCCACTCCGCAAGACCGGCCTCATGAGCCTGCTGAAGCAGCCCCGCCCCACCGACGCATACGTTGGACCGGCCCTGGCCCATCCGTGACCAGCACGGCAACCGGGCCACCACCGGAAGGGGTGAGGGACGGGCGGGTTGAAAGAGGGTGCGCGCGGGGTGGCTCCGTTCACTAACAGCAGCACTCTTGGCGCCGGCCCCAGGCTCCCGCGCACGGTATCCGCGCTGCCCGGGCCGGCCTGCTCGACGCTCTTCCCGGAGAGCGTCTGTCCGACGTTGAGCGCCTGATTTCGCACTGGGCGGCGGGGTTTTGATGGTTGAGTAGGTCTCGATCTGTTGTTGGCGCGTGTTGATCCGGTGGAGAGGGGCGTGATGGAGCCGCCGGCGGCTGGGGACCCGGTGCGCGTGGGGGTTTCGTGTTGCGTGGCAGGCGGGACGGGGGAGGCCTTTCTGGGCCGGTCGCCGGGTGGCAAGGCGGTGGCGGTGAAGGTGGTGCATCCGCACCTGGCGCGGCAGGCGGAGTTTCGGCATCGATTCCGGCGGGAGGTGGCCGCCGCGCGTGCCGTCAGTGGCGCGTTCACCGCACCGGTGGTGGCCGCCGGTCCGGAGGACGACACGCGGCCTCCCACGCATCTTGGCCACGGAGCCCGTTCTCGTCCTCACCCGCCGTCTGCGCCTCGGACAGCGCCCTTCTACCTTGGCAAGATTCTCGTCAACCAACACAGGATGTATCTTTCCGTCCTCATGTCACTCTGACCGACCGGACAAGGAAATGCCGTGAGTACCAGCACCCTCACCGACATCGACTACCTCCGGCGCGCCATCACCGTCTCCCGGAGCGCGCGCGACAACGGCAACCACCCCTTCGGCGCGATCCTCGTCGCACCCGACGGGACGATCGCACTCGAAGCCGAGAACAGCGTCACCGCCAACAACGACGTCACCCACCACGCCGAGACCAACCTCGTCCGCCTCGCCTCCCGGACCATCCCGCTGGACCAGCTTGCCGAGTACACTCTTTACACCTCGTGCGAACCCTGCGCCATGTGCACCGGTGCGATCTTTTGGGCGGGCATCGGCCGCGTCGTCTACGCCCTCTCCGAAACCCGCCTGTACGCGATCACTGGAGCCAACCCCGACAACCCCGTCCTTGCCCACCCCTGTCGCCTCATCTTCGCCGACGGCGGACGCCCCACCGACGTCTCCGGCCCACACATCGAGGACGAAGCCGCCATTCCCCACCAGGACTTCTGGAACTGAGAGCAGCTGCAGGGAGTGTCTAATCAACGGCCCTGTCTCACATTCGGTGGTGACGCAGAGTCGTGAGGCTCGTTGACATTCGCGTGAAGGATGTCGATGAGCTTGTGCAGACGGTGTTTTCGGGTTTGTCCCCGCCGCTGGAGAACTCCGCGCCGCTGAAGTCCATGCTGTCGTCGACGACGACGCCGGTGAGGTCGAGATCGCAGCCCTGCCAGGAGCGCTGAGTTCCCTGGGGGCGTCGGTAGTGGTCGCCGATGAGACGCAGGATCGTGTGCCGAACCGTACGAAGGGCGAGGAAGCGGTGGTGCGCCTCCTGATGAGCTGGATCCTCACCCGGGTCGGGGCGAAAGGGAGCCGGAGGTAGGCACACAGGACGTCGATGCATGTCTGACGCAGGTCCTGCGTGGGAGCGTCGTCGGCGAGGCCGGCCAGAGCATGAACCCCGCCGAGCCGGACCGCGGGCGACTCGGACCCGAGTTTGTCGACGGCCTGGGAGAAACGCTCCGTGTGCAGCCTGGTCGATTCCCGGTGGGCCCCGGCCTCGTCGACGCGCTGCCGACGGTAGGCGACGACCAGGGCGACGAGTGCGCCGGCTCCGGCGACCACCCCGAAGGAGAGTTTCATCAGGTCGAAGAGCGTCTTGGCGTCGAGCTTGGCGGCGGTGTCGATCTCCTTGAAGTCGAGCAGCACCACCAGCCCGTAGAAGATGCCGCCCGCGGCCAGGACCGCGGCGGCGAAGGTGAGGGTCAGCGCCCGGCCGGCCTTCCACAGCCGAAGCTCTCGTTTATTCGTCGGGCGTGGCCTTTGACTGGATGTCATGACGGTGAAGACAAGACGCTGAGGCGGCGGTTGCAGCTGGCCCGATGAGCGCGCCGCAGAGTTGTCCATAGGCCGTGGCAGGAGCCCGGCCGTCCGCCGTAGCGTGCCGTCCTGGCCGATCGACAAGGGAGCGTGGGATGGGGGATGTGCGGCTGGAGTGGCTGGCCGAGGAGGTCATGGCCGGTCTGCCCTCTGCCGAGGCGCGGGCCGAGGTGCAGGATCTGCTCGTCGACGTCCTTCACCTGGTCGCCGACGTCTTGGCCACCCGATCCGGCGACGAGGAGACCGTTCTGGCCGCAGTCGCGGAGCTGGGTGAGCGGTGGGCGACATCGGGCCCGTCCGCACCGTGGCGGGTGCCGGGTGAACCGGGGGCGCGAGTGCGGACGTACGTGAACACCCGTGTGTGCATCAGCAATCCGAGTCCCACCTAGTCGGCCAGCGGACAGCCCAGAAGGTCCAGCTTCCACCCGTCGGTAAGAAATCTTCAGCGGCCTGGTCGGCTCGGTCTGGACGAACAGAGCGAGACTCCGGGCGAGCTCGGAGAAGTCGTCCTCCTGCCAGCGCGGCTCACGCACATGACCCTGCGCGTCGCCCGGACGGCCGGCCGTCCGGTCCGCACCGCGCCCACCAGAGCGAGCCATTCTGCCTTCCATACCCGCCTTCTTACGGCGGTGTGCGCCCACCCCGATCCTTCCGTCCTTTCTGCAGGTTGCCGGGGTCAGGTGGCCTGGCAGGTTGCCAGGCCTGCTTCTGCTCGTGCGTATTCGAAGATGTGTGCTTCGGCGCCGGGGGTGGCGAGCACGGCCAGGTACTGTTCGCGTCCCTCGTGGAGGCGGCCTGCGGTGGCGTATGTCTGACCGAGCCGGCAGCGGATGTCCATCTCAAGTCGGTCGTATTGCGGTTCCTTCAGAGGGTCGAGCTGTTCGTGCAGAGCGAGTGCTTCGTGGTGGAGGGACAAGGCTTTGTCCAGGTCGGTGGTCTCCTGGGCGGTGCCGAGCCGGGCCAGCAGCAATGCCTGCTGGAAGTTAGGCGCGCTCTGCGCGACGAGGTCGAGGGCGCGGCGGAACATGTTGTACGCCTCGCGGTGGCGGCCTTGGCTGAGGTGGGCGTCCCCGATGCAGAAGAGGGCCTGGCTGAGCAGGTTGGGCCTGCCGCTGGTCTCGGCGTGGTGTAGGTGAGGCCGAAGCAGTCCAGTGCGGCTTCGATGCGTCCGTGGTGGTGGTGGACCGAGCCGAGCAGGCTGAGCGACATGCCGGTGAGCCAGCTGTCGCCCACCCTCTCGGACAGTTTCAGGGCCGTGGTCAGTTGAGGGATGGCGTCCTCTCCTCGGCCCAGGCTGTGGGCGACGGCTCCCAACCCGGCCAGAGCGCGGGCCTCTTCGCGTGTTTCACCGTTCTGGCGGCTGATGTCCAGGGCCGTGGTGAACCATGTGTGCGCTTCTGTGAACCGGCCCTGGTAGACATCGGCCATTCCCATACTGCTTCGCAGCGCGGGAGCCATCCGCAGGTCGGTCGCTTCGCCGGCGCAGGCGAGCGCCGTTTCAAGGGTGGTTCGGAGCTCGTGATAGTGGCCTCGGCGCAGGAAGTAGTCGGTCAGTGCCTCGGCGATCCAGCAGGCGTGATCGGCTTCGCCCAGCGCGGCGGCGTGTGCGACGACGTCGGGCAGTCCGGTACCTGCCGTATCCAGCCACCGCTCCGCGTGTTGCCAGTCCGAGAACAGTGTGCTGGTGGGCTGCGGCCCTGTGGGGAATCCGCCGGGGCCCCAGTCGCTGGCGAGGCGGCCCGCGTCCAGGTAGAGGCGGAGCAGGGCAGTACGTGCCGGGGCGTGTTCCTCGGGCGTGGCCTGGGCGAGGACGCGTGCGTGTGCCCGGACCAGGTCGTGGAAGCGGTAGCGGCCCGGTCCGGGCTGCTGGAGGAGACTGACGTCGACAAGGCCCTCCAGCACGTTCTCCGCTTCGGCCGGCAGGCAGTCCAGCATGGCCGCCGACACCAGTTTGTCGACCTCGGCCGTCGGGACGAGTCCCAGGACCCGGAATCCGCGCTGAAGCCGTTGGGGGAGCTGGTCGTAGGAGAGGCGGAAGGCTGCTTCGACGCTGCGGTTCCCGGCACTGAGTTCAGCGAGCCGGTCTTCGCCGCCGGCCATCCGTTCCACCAGGAACGCGGGTGTCCACGTGGGCCGGGTCTGCAGCCGTGCCCCGACGATCTGCAGCGCCAGTGGCAGACCGTCGCAGAGCCGGACCAGTTCGCCCATGGCCTGCGGCTCGCTGTCCGCGCGTTCTTCTCCGACCAGGCGCCGCACAGTGATGACGCGCCGCCGGCTGCCAGAGGCTCCAGGGTGATCCTGAGACCGGCGTCGAGTTCGACCAGTCGGCGGCGGCTGGTGACCAGCACGCGGCTGCCCGGCCCGGCCGGAAGGAGCGGCGCGGCCTGCCGTGCGCTCGCGGCATCGTCCAGTACCAGCAGGAGCCGCAGCGAGCTTGTGACGGTGCGCCACGCCGCGGTGAGCTCGTCGACGTCGCTCAGCGCCTCGCTGTTGGGCTCGCCCAGGGACCGGAGAAGTCTGCGCAGGACCCGTTGCGGTGTGAGGCTCTGCTGTTCCTTGCTGTGTGCCCGCAGGTCCGCGTAGAGACATCCGTCCGGGTACTCGGTGCGCAGCCGGCGGGCGGCGTGGAGAACGAGTGTGGTCTTGCCGACGCCCGCGGTGCCGTCGACGGTCGTGAGGGACACCGTGTCGTCCGGGACCGGTGCGGTCAGCAGGTTCAGTTCGTGTGCGCGCCCGTCGATGTGCCCGACGGTGCCGGGAAGGTCATTCACCGGATGCCGGGTGCGAGCCGGGCGGGCCGGCGCGGCGCCGAGGAGGAACGCGTCGTCGCGTCGCAGAACTGCCTCGTGGACGCGCTGGAGCTGCTTGCCGGGGTCGACGCCCAGTTCGTCGGCGAGCCGTACGCGCATGGCGGCGAAGGCCTTCAGCGCATCGCCTTGCCGCTCGACCGCGTACAGGGCACACATGCGCAAGCCCAGCAGCGGTTCGTTGAGCGGGTCGGCCGCCGTGAGCGCGGCCAGCTCGTCAAGGGTTTCACCGGAGCGCCCGAGTCCGACCAGGCACTCCAGCCTTCCCGCCTGGAGCGCGCCGCGGCGCTCCGTCAGCAGTTGCCGCTCGCCCTGGGCGAACGGGCCGGGCAGCCCGGCCAGAGGCTCTCCTCTTGAACAGGGCGAGTGCGGCGGTGAACCTGTCGGTGGCGGTGGCCAGGTCGCCCGCGTCCTTGGCCCGCCGCGCCGCCCGGGTGTGTGCCTCGACTTCCGCGGTGTCCAGTTCGAGGTTGTCGAGAACGAAGCGGTATCCGCCGCCACCACCGCGATCACCGAGGTCCCTGGCCCGGTTCCTTGCGGGTCGAGCGCTTTGCGCAGCGCGAAGACGTAGCTGGGAAGTACCCGGTGGCCCGATTCCGGCGGGTGCGTGCGCCATACGTCGTCGAGCAGTTGCTTGTAGCTGACCGGCCCGCTCCGGCGCAGGACCAGCGCCACCAGCACGGCCTGCCTTCGCACGGGACCAACGTCCAGCGATGTCGTGCCGCGGCGTACGCAGACCGGGCCGAGTACCTCGATCCGAAGCCGCTCCGACGCCCCGCCGCCCGTCGCGGTCCTCTGGCTTCCCCTCACTGCCACCTCGCACATCATCAAAATTTCATCCGCGCTGAAACGCCTGCGGTCATGGTTGGCGAGACCGCGCGGGGCACGAGGCGAAGTCGCCTACGTGCAAAGGAGTTCGGCACGGCGTCCCTCGGCTGTTCCGGGCGGGGACGGAAGACCATGAGGGGACCTTCCGTCCTTGTCCGGAATCAGGGGGACGCTCGCGTGGACCCGGGGCTGTGCGGGAACCCGTTCCGCTCGGCCCGCCCGCGTCGCACGGTCCCGGCCCCAGGTGCCCGCAAGATCCCCGTATCTCACGAGGGTAGCGCTGCGGTACCCGCGGTCGGTGCGTGAAAGAGGCAAGTCCAAGCCGTCAGCGGCAGGTTGGCCGAATGCAGGCCACGACGGCGCGACGTGCGGAACGGAAGCGAGGAACAAGTCAACGTGGCGGAAACCAAGGGGGTACTGCTGCCGGCCTACGTGCTGGCCGACGAATCCGGCTCGATGGCCCCCCGAGGGAGATCTCTCCAGCGGCCTGGACTCGCTGTGCGAGGGACTGCGGGCCGAGCCCACGGTCGCGGCCAAACTGCGGCTGACGGTACTGGGCTTCTCCGACGACGTGCAGGTACGCCTGGCGATGACCGACATGCGCCACGAGACCAGCCTGCCCAAGATCAAGATCCGGGGCCTGACCAGCTACGAGGCGGCATTCGAAGACCTGCTGACCCGGATCCCGGCAGACGTCCGGCGGCTGCGTGGTGCGGGCTACAAGGTCCACCGGCCGGTGGTGTTCTTCCTCAGCGACGGGCAGCCGACCGACAAGGAAGCCTGGCAGCAGCCGCACGGCCGGCTCACCGACCGGGCAAGGACACCGACCGCCCCCGACATCGTGGCCTGCGGGATCGGCGACGCCCTCGCATCCACGATGGTGAAAGTGGCCACACGACCGGAGTTCGCGTTCGTGGCCAAACCCGCAACCGACATCGGGCAAGCGGTCGCCGAGTTCTTCCACGCACTCACCGCAAGCATCGTCGCCTCCGGCCACGCGCTGGGCTCGGGCGCCCCGGAGCTCGTGGTGACCCGCCCTGACCAGTTCAGCCTGGCGATCGACGAGGCCGGATGATGAGCGCCCCCGTACACCGCCACCAGCCGCCGGTGCCCGCCCTGACCACCCCGTCCTCCGCCGCCTGGGCCGTGCCGTGGCAGCAGGTCACCGTGGGGACGCCGGGCCCGAGTCCGAGGCCCGGCCACCGGGCCAGTACACCTACGGCTTCCCCGACACCGAGTGCGACGGCTGGTCGACGCCGACACCCTGCCCGCGCTACGCGACGGTGCGCGGTGCCAAGCACCGTTACTACCGCCAGCCCCGCCAGCCCCGCCAGGACGCGGCACGTGCGGTTCACGAGGCCACCGGCTGCATAGTGTTCGCGATCACCGACGGCCTATCCCGTGCCGCACGTTCGGAGCCCGGGGCCGCGGAAGCCTGCCAAGCCTCGCCGGAACGCATGCTGCACCTGCTTTCGCCGGGCGAGGAACCGCTCGACGGCCACACAAGGGGACCTGCCCCGCACGCTGCCACAGCCGTACGTCTCCAGCTTTCGCAAGGGCGCGTCACGGATGGATATGAGAGGGAGTCATGACCGAACCGAACCCGAACGGCGAACAGCCTTTCCTGACTGGCCCCTCGGCGGACGGGACGAGCATGCCACCGGCACCGAGAGCTCTCTCGATATCCGACACACCACCGCCCCTCGCTGACCCGCCGCCGCTTCCGGATGCCTCACCGCCGCCCACAACCAGCCTGGACGGGGCGACCGCGCCCGCGGCCCCCACCCAGCCTCCGGTGCCCGCCGGCCGACCGACAGGCAGGCCATGGATGACCCGGATCCAGACTCTGACTGGAGGCCAACGGGCGTTACTGATCGGCGCGGTCGGCCTCGTCATCGTGGTGCTGGTGGCAGGAGTCCTGTCGCTGACGTCCTCCGACTCCGACAAGGCGCAAACGGCTCAGCAAAACCTCAAGCCATTCCGCGAAGCCGTAGACGGTCTGGCCAACGCGCCCGGCCTGCACTACAAGGACACCTCGACCCTCGGCATCACCCAGAACGAGATCAGCGTCACCGCCAGCGGCAGCCAGTTCGGCACCACCTCCTCCGGGCGAAACGACCACGGCCGGGACGTCCTCCGCATCGGCGGCAAGACATTCACACGATGGCAGGTCGACCCCGCCCCCAGGAAGAACGTGGAAGCGGGCAAGAAGGCCCCGCCCAGCGAGTGGATCGTGGGGCTGGACGACGGCTCCAAACTCATGGACGAGGCACTGGCCCGCACCATGGCCCCGCCGAAACTGGCGGCCGTGCTGGACAAAGCCCTGAACGACCTGGAGAAGTCACCGCCACCGGCAAACAAGCCAAGGCATCCAGGCAGAAGCCACTGAGCGTGAACGGGACGCCCGCGCTCGGCATCGACACCTCCGCCGGCCGCCTGCTGGTGACAAAGGACAAGCCGCACCGGGTGCTGAGACTCGAAGCCTACGACGCCCTCGATGGCATCTCCGACATGAAGGACCAGATCGAGAACGGACAGGCGCCGACAGCTCCCCGCACAATCACCACCGGTCCACTGGCGTCCGGCGACGCCGAAGGAATGGACCTGACCCCGATCATCGCCGACGCCGCCGACAAGATGTTCGACACCCTCGTCGACTACGCGGACCAGCTCAAGGACGCGACCGACAGAGGCATCACCTTCACCCTATTGATCCGGAACGCTTTGGGTTCAGGCTCGTTGACGGTGTGTGAGTGATCTGGTGGGGGATGCGCGGGTCTGGTCGCCGGACGCGCAGGAGGCCGTGCGGTTGCTGGCAGTGTCCGCGTTGGTGGAGGGCCGGGACCGGGTAGAGGTTGCCGCCCTGTTCAAGGTGTCGGTCAGGGCCGTGGACAACTGGTGGGCGAAGTGGCAGGCCGGCGGGCGGGGCGCACTGCTCTCCCGCGCGCGGGGTCGTCGCGTGGGTGAGCATCAGGTCCTGTCGGAGGCCGAGCAGGCCGCCGTGCGGCAGGCTGTCCTCGATCACATCCCCTGCGACCTGGGGCTTTCGGGTCAACTGTGGACACGGGGGCAGATAGGCGAGCTGATCTTCAAGCTGTACCGGGTCCGCTTCACCGGGCCCGGGGTGGGCAAGTACCTCAAGCGTTGGGGACTGACCTTCCAGCGTCCGGACAAGCGGGCGGTCGAGCAGGATCCGGAAGCGGTCCGCCTCTGGCACGAGGAGACCTGGCCGGCGATCCGGGCCAGGGCGAAGGCGGAGAACGCCGAGGTTCTCTTCGGCGACCAGGCCGGGATCCGCTCGGACCAGATCACCGGCCGCACCTGGGGCGCCAAGGGCACGACTCCCGTCGTCCGCCGGACTGGGAACCGGTTCTCCGTGAACGCAATGTCCGCGATCAGCACCCGCGGCCGGATGCACTTCATGGTCTTCACCGAGTCGTTCGACGCGAAGGTCATGTGCCGCTTCCTCGCCCGGCTCGTCGGGCACTTCGACCGGAAGATCCACCTGATCGTCGACCGGCATTCGGCCCACCGCTCGAAGACCGTCCGGGCCTGGCTCGCCGGCCACAAGGACCAGATCGAGCTGCACTTCCTGCCTTCGTACTCACCCGAGCTGAACCCCGACGAGCTGGTCAACGCCGACCTCAAACGCAGCCTGCCCCACACCCACCGGGCCAGGAACCAGACCGAACTCGCCGCCGAAACCAGCAGGTTCTTCCATAGACGCCAGCGTCAACCACACATCGTCCGCGGCTACTTCGGCGGCCCGCACGTCCGCTACGTCCTGGACGAGAACCCTTTGAGTTTCTGATCAATATGTGGTGATCGCTCGTTGGGCTGTTCATGGGGCGGGATACGTGGAGTTGGTTGTTCCGGATGGACTGTGGGAGAT
>NZ_BMTF01000049.1 GCF_014649535.1 Streptomyces gelaticus | reverse complement strand
GAGGGGCCCGGAAGAGCCCCATGGCAACCGAATGTCCCGTCGAGACTTATGTCGCGGTGGGACATTTTTGGGTGTACGGTGCACATATGTATCCGGAACGGAAGGTCCCGGAGCGGCGGAGCCGCAAGGCCCGCAGGACCCGGGGCGCACTGGCGCAGGCCGCGTTCGAGCTCGTACTCGACCGGGGTTTGAGAAATGTGACGGTCGAGGAGATCGCGGAACGCGCGGACGTCGACCGGCGCACCTTCAGCCGGTACTTCACGAGCAAGGAAGCCGCGGTCCTGGACTCGCTCCGGGACGACGGTGACCGGATCAACGAGGCCCTGCGGGCCCGCCCCGCCGACGAGCCCCCGCTCATCGCCTACCGCAGGGCCGTCTTCGACTGGCTCGAAGACCCCGGCGCGTTCGCCTGGCACCGGCGCGAGCGGATCTTCGACCTGCTGGTCCTCGCCGAACGGGAACCGACCCTCTACGCGGCGTTCCACCACATCCGGGTGGACGCCCAGGAGGACTCGGTCGCCATCGTCGCGGACCGGCTCGGGGTCGACCCGCGACGGGACATCCGCCCCGCCGTCACGGTCGCCGCGGGCGCGGGGGCACTCCTCGCCGCCCAGGCCGCCTGGGCACGCGCCGGGCAACCGGGCGACCTGCCCCGGCTGATCGGGCAGGCCTTCGACGCACTCGCCGGGGAACTGCTCGCGCAGCCCCCCGCCGGGCAGGCGGCGCACAGCACCACGGAAGGAAGCACAGGATCATGAGCACCACCCCCACCCCCGCCGACCAGGAGTTCGCGGGCAGGACCGCCCTCATCACCGGCGGAGCCTCCGGCATCGGACTGGCCCTGGCCCACCGGCTGGCCGCGGGGGGCGCGTCCGTCGTCGTCGCCGACTACGACGAGGCCAACGCCCGCAAGGCGGTCGCGGACCTGGAGAGCGCCGGCGCCAAGGCCGCCGCCGTGGCCATGGACGTGACCGACGCCGCCTCCGTCGAAGCGGGCGTGCGCTTCGCCGTCGACACCTTCGGCGCCCTGCACCTCGCCGTCAACAACGCCGGCATCGGCGGTCCCAGCAGCCCCACCGGTGAGTACGGCATCGAGGACTGGAACCGGGTCGTCGCCACCAACCTCAGCGGTGTCTTCTACTCGATGCGCTACGAGCTTCCCGCCATCGTCGCGGCGGGCGGCGGCGCCGTCGTCAACATGTCTTCGATCCTCGGCACCAACGGCTTCGCCGGTTCGCCCGCCTACGTGGCCGCCAAGCACGGCGTCGTCGGCCTCACCAAGACGGCGGCCCTCGAATACGCGGCGCAGAACGTCCGCGTCAACGCCGTCGGCCCCGGCTTCATCGACACGCCGCTGCTGCGCAACACCGACGGCGCGGCCCGCGACCGCCTGGTCTCGCTGCACCCGGCCGGCCGCCTCGGCAGGGCGGAGGAGGTCGCCGAACTCACCGCCTTCCTGCTGTCCGACCGTGCCTCCTTCATCCATGGCAGCTACCACCTGGTGGACGGCGGCTACTCCGCCTCCTGAGCGGCGAACGGGGGAACGGGGGGCGAGCAAGGGAACAGAGAACGTGAGGAGAATTCCATGAAGGCCGTTCAGTACCGCACCGTGGGCGCGGCGCCCGAGGTCGTCACCGTGCCCGACCCGGAGCCCGGCCCCGGCCAGGTGATGCTCAAGGTCACCGCCGCGGGTGTCTGCCACTCCGACATCGCCGTGATGAGCCGGCCCGCGGAGCAGATCCCGTTCCCGCTGCCGCTCACCCTCGGCCATGAGGGCGTGGGCACCGTCGCCGCCCTCGGCGACGGAGTCAGCGGACTCTCGGTCGGCGATTCCGTCGCGGTCTACGGCCCCTGGGGCTGCGGTACGTGCGTCAAGTGCGCGGAGGGCAAGGAGAACTACTGCCTGCGCGCCAGGGAGCTCGGCATCACCCCGCCCGGACTGGGCTCGCCCGGCGCGATGGCCGAGTACATGATCGTCGACGATCCGCGTCACCTGGTGCCGCTCGGCGGCCTCGACCCGGTCCAGGCCGTGCCGCTCACCGACGCGGGGCTGACCCCGTACCACGCGATCAAGCGTTCGCTGCCCAAGCTGGTTCCGGGCGCCACCGCCGTGGTCATCGGCGCCGGGGGTCTGGGCCATGTCGCGATCCAGTTGCTGCGCGTCATGACAGCGGTCCGGGTCATCGCCCTCGATGTCGCCGAGGACAAGCTCGCCCTCGCCCGCGCCGTCGGCGCCCATGAGACCGTCCTGTCGGACAAGGACGCCGCTGCGAAGGTCCGGGAACTCACCGGCGGGATCGGTGCGCAGGTCGTCCTCGACTTCGTCGGAGCGCCGCCCACCGTCGCCACCGCCGGGGCCGCGGCCGCCATCGACTCCGACGTCACGATCGTCGGCCTCGGCGGCGGTGCGCTGCCGGTCGGCTTCGGCTCCCTGCCGTACAACACGACGGTGACCTCCCCGTACTGGGGATCGCGCTCCGAGCTCGCCGAGGTGCTCGACCTCGCCCGCGTCGGCTCGGTCGAGGTCCACGTGGAGACGTACACCCTGGACGAGGCGCCGCTGGCGTACGAGCGACTGCACCACGGCAAGGTCAACGGCCGCGCCGTCATCCTCCCCAACGGCTGACCGGACCCTCGACAGCCGGACCCGCCACAACCGGATCCTCAACGTCCGGCCGGGATCTCCAGCCTTCTCACGGCTCTGCGGGCCGTCGCACCGTGCGACGGCCCGCAGAGCCGTACGCGCGACCGATGCGCGCGCCCCGGCTCACCGCGTCGCCACCAGCGGACGCAGCGGGGTGTCGCGCAGCCGGGTCACCGCCGGGGCGCAGCGCCGTGCCGCGCTCGTCAGCAGCCAGGCGACGAGGGCGCCGGTCACCAGCCCGATCAGCACGTCGTGGGGGTAGTGCACACCGATCCACACCCGGGAGGCGGCCATCAGCAAGGCGGCGGGCACCGCGATCGCGCCGAGCCGGCGGTCGGTCAGCCAGATCGCCGTCGCCGCGGCCGCCGCGATGGCGGCGTGGTTGCTGGGGAAGGACCAGTCGCCGAGCGCCGGGCACGCCTCCACCGTCACGACATGGAGGGTCTGGCACGGCCGCTGCTCGTGGAAGACCGACTTGACCAGGTCGTTGGCGACATAGGCGGCCACCACGACGAACGGGGCGCAGAGCGCCATGGCGGTGCGAGCGGGATCGGTCGAGCGCGAGCGCCACCAGGACGCGAGCATCAGCAGGGCGAACAGGGCGAGCCCGTAGTCCGACCAGACGCGGACGGCGGAATCCAGGGCGGTGGGGGAGCGCTGGGCCAGCTCGGTGATCCAGGTGTACAGGTCACCGTCGACCGAGGTGGCGGCGGAGGCGAGCGGCATCAGATGTTTTCCTCTCCGGCGGTGCGTCGGCCCCGGGAGCGGAGCAGCTCGGCGGCGAGCGGGACGAGGGAGACCGCGACGACGAGGGCGACGATCGGCAGCAGATAGCGGTCGACGTTCGGCACCGAGGACCCCAGTGCGTAGCCCGCGAGGACCAGCCCGACCGTCCAGATCACTCCGCCGACGACCTGCCAGAGTGTGAACAGCCGGGCCGGGACGTTGAGCGCCCCGGCCAGCGGGTTGAGCACCGTGCGTACGACGGGCACGAAGCGGGCCAGCACGATCGCCCTCGCGTGGCCGTATCTGCCCAGGAGCTCCTCGGCGCGCGCGGCGCCCTCGTGCAACCGCCTGGAGCGGCTGCGGGCGAGCAGGGCCCGGCCGCCCCGCCGGCCGATCCAGTAACCCGCCTGGGCACCCAGCAGCGCGCCGGCCACCGCGGCGATCAGGACCTGCGGCAAGGACATCCGCACGGGGCCGTGGGCGCCGGAAGCGCAGAGCAGGCCGGCCGTGAACAGCAGGGAATCGCCGGGGAGGAAGAAGCCGACGAGCAGTCCCGTCTCGGCGAAGAGCACGGCGGCGATCCCGAGCGCGCCGAACGCTCCGAGCAGTGACCCCGCATCCAGCAGGTTCACCGCCTGTGGCGCGGACGCCAGTGAGAATACGGACACGGTGGAAGGTCTCCCATAATGGTGAGCGGGCGGCCCGACGGAACGCCCGGACTGACTACAGTGATGTAGACGGTCTACGTCACTGTAGACGCCCGAAGGGGGAGGAGAGTTCCCATGTCCCAGGTGAAGGGGATATCGAGCGGAGAATCCGGCCCCCGCCCGGACGGCGAACCGGCTTCGGTACCGACGCCGGAAGCCGCCCCGCCGCACCTGTCAGCACCCCCCGCCCCGTCGGAACGCCGGCCCGCCGGCGAGCTGGAATCCACCGTCCTGGCAGCGCTGTGGGCGGCCGGAACACCGCTCACCCCCGGTCAGGTCCAGGGCGCGATCGGCACGGAACTCGCCCGCACCACCGTCACGACGATCCTGTCGCGCCTGTACGAGAAGGGCACCGTCACCCGCGCCCGGGCCGGCCGCGGATTCGCCTACACCCCCACCGAGGACGCCCCCGGGCTGACCGCCCGCCGTATGCACAGCGAGCTGCGGAAGCAGGAGGACCGCAGCACCGCCCTCGCCCGGTTCGTGTCACAGCTCACCGACGAGGACGAGCAACTGCTCCGGGAACTGCTCGACGGAGACACGCCGTGATCTACGCCGTCTGGGTTCCGCTGCTGATGCCGTTCCTGGCGGTGCCCGCCGCCCGCCGGCTGGCGGACGCGCTGTCGCCGGTGCGGGCCGTCCGGCTGCTCGCCGCGACGGGCGTCGGCCTCGCCCTGTGCAGCGTCCTCGCCCTGGCCCTGCTCGTGGTGCCCGGTGCGACCCGGTTCTCCGCGGTCTCCGCCGTCGGTGAACTCGTCAGGCCGCTCTCCGAGGCCGCCCCGGCCGCCACCGTTCCCCTGGCCGCCGCCGCACTGGCTCTCCTCGTGGGCTGCGCAGCGGCCGTCGCACGCGCCGCCCGCCGCCACTGGGCGGAGCTGCGCCGGGCCGGACGGTTCGACGGGCGCCCCGGCGAGCTGGCCGTCCTGCGCGACAGCCGCCCCGACGCCTACGCGCTGCCCGGCCGTCCCGGGACGCCCGGCCGGATCGTCGTCACCACGGGAATGCTGCGCGCCCTCGACCCCGCCGAACGTGACGCCCTGCTCGCCCACGAACGCGCCCATCTCGCGGGCCGCCACCACCTCTTCATGGCCGCCGCCGAGGGCGCCGCGCTCTGCCACCCGGCGCTGCGCTCGCTGCGTGCCCCCATGGGTTACGCCCTGGAACGCTGCGCCGACGAGGCGGCCGCCTCTGCCGTCGGTGACCGACGGGTCGCGGCCCGCGCCATCGGCCGCGCCGCCCTCGCGGCCCGCGCCACCGAAGCCGTTCCACAGCCCCGCCCACGGATGGCGCTCGCCGCCGCGGCCGGGCCCGTACCACGCCGCGTCGCCGCACTGCTCGGCCGGAGCACCGCACGGTCCCGCGTCGGCCGCGCCGCGGCCGCGGCGCTGCTGGCCTGCTTGGTCGTCTCCGGCGCCGCCGCGCTCGACGCGACAAGCGATCTGCACAGCAGCATCGAGGCGGCACAGGGCGAGAGCGCGCACCACTGACCGGCTGGTCCCCTCCGCCCGGCAGGCCGGTCAGGACCCGTCCCGACCGGGCATCCCCCGTCCGTCCGCCAGATGTTCCCGCAGCCGGTCGAGGAATACCCGCTGTCCCGCGACGAGCCGCTCCGCCGCCTCCTGGGGCACGCACCAGGCGAACCGGTCGACCTCGGGGAACTCCCGCAGCAATCCCGACCCCCTCGGCCACTCCATGGTGAACGTCCCGGGGACCGCCGCAGTGGCATCGAGATCAGCCTCCAGCGCCCACACCGTCACGGTCTTGCCGCCGGACTGACGCGCCTCGCCCAGCGCCACCCACTCGCCCCGCGGCACCGGACGCCCGAACTCCTCCTCGAACTCGCGGCGGGCGGCATCCTCCGGCTCCTCATCGGGGCCGTACTCCCCTTTGGGAATCGACCAGGCCGCACTCTCGCGGCCCGCCCAGAACGGGCCGCCCATGTGCCCGATGAGCACCTCGAAACCGGTCCCGTCGTCCACGGATCCGTCCGGCCGCCGGAACAGGAGAAGGCCCGCACTGCGCTTGCCGCGCTGCTGAGATGGCATGCCGTCAAGTCTGCGTCCCGGCCGGGGCGCACCACCGCGGACGACACCCGTTTCCCGGTGATCATTGCCGTCATCGAGCCGACGCGTCCTGTTCGCCGCGAGGTTCCCGACGCCCCCTGGTGCGCGGTTGCGCGCGCGGCCATGCTGTCCGCCGACAGTGGCGTACGCCCGGACCGGGCCGCGCAACCAAAAGAATCCCAGGAGGACTTGTGGGCCTTGGCACAGTCGGCAGGACAACCGCACCGAGCGGGAGGGCGGCGCGAAGGAACCGGACGATCGCGCGCCCGCTCGTACTGCTTGCGACGGTCTCCGCCATGACCGTCGGCGCGATCTCTCCCGCACTCGCCGATCCGACCCCCGACCCACGCCCCCGCACCCCTGCCGAGATACTCGGGCCGGTCGCCCCACCGCCCGCCAGCAACGCGGCGGGGGCGCCCCGTTCGGTCGTGGACGGCGACGGCATCGAGACCGCGCGTACGTCCCGCCCGATCGCCCCGGGGGTCCGCCTCAGCTCGTACGACCGGCTGGAGTCCGACAAGTGGCTGCGGGTCGACAGCCTCACGGTCGACCTCGCAGGCGGCGGCGTACGCGCCGACTACCTGTCCTCCGGCAAGGTCTCCGAGCGGCACACCGTCTCCGAACTGGCCGCCGGACACGACGCGGGCCGCGGCCGGCGGACCGTCGCCGCGATCAACGCCGACTTCTTCGACATCAACCAGACCGGCGCGCCCGAAGGGATAGGCATCAGGGACGGGGCCACGGTCCAGTCGCCCGCCCCGGGGATCAACCGCGCGGTCGGCATCGGCCCCGACAGCGCGGGCCGCATCCTGAATCTGTACTTCGAGGGGACGCTCACCCTGCCCGCCGGGCAGCGGCCGCTCGCCGCGTACAACGCGGCCAATGTGCCGGCCGGCGGAGTGGGCGCGTACACCTCTGCCTGGGGAGCCGCCGACCGCGCCCTGACCGTCGACAACGCGACCCCGGTCGCCGAAGCGGTGGTAAGGGACGGCAAGGTCGTCTCCGTCTCGCACACCCCCGGATCGGGGGCCGTCCCCGACGACACCACCGTCCTGGTCGGCCGTGAGGCCGGAGCCGCCGCGCTCGACGCCCTCGAGCCCGGCGACCCGGTGTCCCTGACCCACCGGGCCCGCACCGACGGCGGGGCCGTGCCGCGCACCGCCGTCGGCGGCCGCGAACTCCTCGTCGTCGACGGAGTCGCGCAGAACCACGACGGCGAGAGCAACAACACCGCCGCACCCCGCACCGCCGTCGGCTTCTCCGAGGACGGCCGGACCATGCAGGTCCTCACCGTCGACGGGCGGCAGGCCGACAGCGGCGGCGTCACCCTCACCGAACTCGCCCTGATGATGAAGCGCGCCGGCTCGTACAGCGCACTCAACCTGGACGGCGGCGGCTCTTCGACCCTCGTCGCCCGCGAACTCGGCAGTGACACGCTCCGGGTGGAGAACAGCCCGTCCGACGGCAGCGAACGCACCGTCCCCAACGGCCTCGCGCTCACCGCCCCCGACGGCAGCGGACGGCTGAAGGGTTACTGGGTCCGGCCCCGCACGTCCGCCGGTTCCGCGCCGGGCGTCGACCCCGTCAAGGGCGGCCACCCCGACCGGATCTTCCCCGGCCTCACCCGACGCCTCACCGCGACCGGATACGACGAGACGTACGGCCCCGCCCAGGGCACCCCGCGCTGGCACACCGCACCGGGCTCCGTCGGCACGGTCGACGGCAACGGGCTCTTCACCGCGCGCCGCAGCGGCACCGCCGAGGTACGCGCCGAAAACGGAACAGCGCGCGGGAGCACGTCCCTGACCGTCCTCGACAAGCTGGCCCGGATCCAGCCCACCAGCCAGCGGGTGGGCCTCGCCGACGCCGGGGCCACCGGCACCTTCGGCATCGTGGGGCTCGACGCCCACGGCACCAGCGCCCCCGTCGAGCCGCGCGACATCGCGCTCGACTACGACCACACCCTCTTCGACATCCGCGACGACGGAGACGGCTCCTTCACCGTCGCCTCGCGCACCGGCTCCGGCGCCGGACAGATCAGGGCGACCGTCGCCGGCACCAGCACCGTCCTCGCCGTCAGCGTCGGCCTCACCGAGCAGGCCGTCTCCTCCTTCGACGACGCCGGGTCCTGGAAGTTCAGCCAGGCCCGCGCCGACGGATCGCTCACCGCCACACCCGACGGCCGCACCGGCACCGGACTGAAACTCAGCTACGACTTCACCCGGTCCACCGCGACCCGCGCCGCCTACGCCGCCCCGCCCCAGCCGGTCACCGTCCCCGGCCAGCCCCAGTCGTTCAAGCTGTGGATCAAGGGCGACGGCAAGGGCGCCTGGCCGACCCTGCACCTCAAGGACGCGGCCGGCTCCGACCAGTTGCTGCGCGGACCGTACATCACCTGGAACGGCTGGCGGCAGGTCACCTTCGCGGTGCCGCCCGGGGCCGCCATGCCGCTCTCGGTGTCCCGCTTCTACCTCGCGGAGACCGGGGCGGCCAAGCAGTACACGGGAGAGATCGTGATCGACGACCTCACCGCCCAGGTGCCACCCACCGTCGACCTGCCCGAACAGGCCCGACCCGCCGACCCGTTGATCGATCCGGCGGCCGTGACCGGGCGCAGGGACTGGCAGTTCGCGGTGATGTCCGACGCCCAGTTCGTCGCCCGCGACCCGGACAGCGCGATCGTCGCCCAGGCACGGCGCACCCTGCGCGAGATCAGGGCGGCGGCCCCGGACTTCCTGGTCGTCAACGGGGACCTCGTCGACGAGGGAGCGCCCGCGGACCTGGCTTTCGCACGCCGCATCCTCACCGAGGAACTCGGCGACTCGCTGCCCTGGTACTACGTACCGGGCAACCACGAAGTGATGGGCGGCAGGATCGACAACTTCATCACCGAATTCGGGCCCGCCCAGCGGACGTTCGACCACAAGGGCACCCGCTTCGTCACGCTCGACACATCGAGCCTCGGCCTGCGCGGCGGCGGCTTCGCCCAGATCGAGCAGCTCCGCGCCCAGCTGGACGCGGCGGCGAAGGACCGGAACGTCGATTCGCTCATGCTGATCGAGCACGTGCCGCCGCGCGACCCGACCGCGCAGAAGGGCAGCCAGCTCGGGGACCGCAAGGAGGCGGCCCTGGTCGAACAGTGGCTCGCCGACTTCCGCCGTACGACGGGCAAGGGCGCGGCCTTCATCGGCAGCCATGTGGGGGTCTTCCACGCCTCGCACGTCGACGGAGTGCCGTATCTGATCAACGGCAACTCCGGCAAGGCGCCGGCCGGGCCCGCGGACGACGGCGGTTTCACCGGCTGGTCACTGGTCGGCGCCGACCGCGTCTCCGCCGGGGCACAGGCCGCCGCACGGCAACGGCCGTGGCAGGGCGGGCCCGACTGGGTCTCCGTACAGACCCGCGCGCACGTGGACGCGCTGACGACCGACGCGCCCGCGGTGCTCGGTACCGGAAGCCGTACCAAGGTCACCGCGACCGTCATCCAGGGGACCCGCAGCGTCCCGGTCGGCTTCCCGCTGGCCGCGGACTGGACCGGCTCCCCGAACATGCACATCGGTGACCCGAGCGGTGCCCGCCAACGCCACACAGCGGTGTACGACCCGTCCACCGGCACCCTCACCGCGTTGCGGCCGGGCACGGTCACCCTCGCCGTGACGGTCAACGGCACGACACAACAGGCCCGGATCAGGATCGCGGCAGCCGGGTCCGCGCCGACGGCCTGAGAGGGCGAAAGCCGGTCCGGCCCCGAGGGCCGGGCGTGCTTCAGGGCGCCCCGCACCACAGCGGACAGACGGTGCGGGGCGGCCCTGCCCGCCTACAGCTTGCGATACCCGTACGCCTCCGACGCCGCGGCCTCCACCGCCGCGATGTCCCCGCCCGCCGACGCGGTGACCACGGCCGCCACGGCACCTTCCACGAACGGCGCGTCCACCAGCCGGGAGCCCTCCGGCAGCTCGTCGCCCTCGGCCAGCATCGACTTGACCGTGAGCACCGCGCTGCCCAGATCGACCAGCAGCGCGACCCCCGCGCCGCGGTCCACCGACCTGGCGGCCTCCGCGATCTGCTCCGCGCTCGTCCCGAGACCACCGGCGGGGGTGCCGCCGGCGGCGGCCACCGGGGCCGTGGCGCCGCCCGCGGCGAGGCCCTTGGCCAGCTCGGCCACCGACTCGGCCACCGGGCCGCTGTGCGAGACCAGCACGATCCCGACCTGGTTCCCGTCGCTCATGCCCCGCTCCCGTCCTTCGCTCCGGTCTCGGCCAGCGCGGCGACCAGCAGGGCCGAGGACATCGCCCCGGGATCCTTGTGCCCGATGCTGCGCTCACCCAGATAGCTCGCCCTGCCCTTGCGGGCCTGCATCGGCACCGTCGCCAGGGCTCCCGCCTCGGCCGCTTCCTTCGCCGCCTCGAACGAGGTACCGAGCGCCTCGGCGGCAGGCAGCAGCGCATCGAGCATCGTCTTGTCCCCGGCCTGCGCCCCACCGAGCTGCGCCACGGACGCGACGCCCGCCCCGAGGGCCTCCGCCAACTGTTCCGGGGTCACGGCGGAGGCGTCGCCCAGGGACTTTCCCGTACGGCGCAGCAGCGTCCCGTACAGCGGGCCCGAAGCACCGCCGACCGTCGAGATCAACTGCCGTCCGGCCAGCACCAGTACGGCTCCCGGAGTCTGCGGCGGCTCCTTGCCCAGCGCCGCGGTCACCGCGGCGAACCCGCGCTCCATATTGCTGCCGTGATCGGCGTCCCCGATCGCGGAGTCGAGTTCGGTGAGGTGGTCCGCCTCACGGCTCACCAGGGCCGCGGCCGCGGTCATCCAACGGTGGAAGAAGTCGGCGTCGAGCACATCATCTCCTTGTCGCTCCAGCATGACGGGTGCGGTACCGGCGGCTCAACGGCCCCAGCGCAGCGCCGGTGTCTCCACCGGCGCGTCCCAGAGCCGCAGCAGTTCCTCGTCCACCTGGCAGAGCGTCACCGAACAGCCCGCCATGTCGAGCGAGGTCACGTAGTTCCCCACGAGCGTACGAGCTGCCACGACGCCCCGCTCGGACAGCACCCGCTGGACCTCCGCATTGAACCCGTACAGCTCCAGCAGCGGCGTCGCGCCCATGCCGTTGACCAGCACGATCACCGGCCCGGTCGGCCGCAGGTCGTCCAGCACCGCGTCCACCGCGAAGTCCGCGATCTCCCGCGCGGTCATCATCGGCCGCCGCTCCCGCCCCGGCTCGCCGTGGATGCCGATCCCGAGCTCCAGCTCACCCGGCGGCAGATCGAAGGTGGGGGAGCCCTTGGCCGGCGTGGTGACGGCGCCGAGTGCCACCCCGAAACTCCGCGACGCCTCGTTCACCCGCCGGGCGACGGCCGCCACCCGCTCCAGCGGCGCGCCCTCGTCGGCCGCCGCCCCGGCGATCTTCTCGACGAACAGGGTGGCGCCCGTACCCCGCCGCCCCGCCGTGAAGAGGCTGTCGGTCACCGCCACGTCGTCATTGACCAGCACCTGGGTGACCTGCAGGCCCTCGTCCTCGGCGAGTTCCGCGGCCATCTCGAAGTTCAGCACGTCGCCCGTGTAGTTCTTGACGACGAACAGCACTCCCGCCCCGCTGTCGACCGCGGCGGCGGCCCGCACCATCTGGTCGGGCACGGGGGAGGTGAACACCTCGCCGGGGCAGGCCGCGGAGAGCATCCCGGGCCCGACGAACCCGGCGTGCAACGGCTCGTGCCCGGAACCGCCGCCGGAGACCAGCGCCACCTTCCCGGCCACCGGCGCGTCGCGTCGCACGACGACACGGTTCTCGACATCCACGGTCAGTTCGGGGTGGGCGGCGGCCATACCGCGCAGTCCGTCCGCGACAACGGTTTCGGGGACGTTGATCAGCATCCTCAACGGTATCTCCTAGCGAGGTGGGAAGGTCCGGCACCGAGCAGGGTTCACGCGGGCCGGGCTGGATTCGCCGAGTCGCTGCCGACTCTACTGACCGGGTGTCACGTTGTGTCGGAGGCCGCTGAGCGGATGCCCGGCCGGGTACGCGAGTCCCTTCGGCGTAGGTCTGCCGCGGCCCCCGGCCCGACACGGTGACACGCGGCCTGCGCCCCGTACCGGCCCCGGCGGCGTGCTGTCAGACGCCTGCCGCCCGCGCCGCCTCGTACACCTCGGCCGCCACGTCGATCAGCTCCGAGGCGTCACGTGCCGTGCCCTGGAGATCCAGCAGGATCTCCGGAACGCCCGTCGCGGCATGGGCCACCAGGTCCTCGACGATCTGGGCCGCGTTGCCGTGGAAGGGGGCGCGGTCCGTACCGCCGACGGGTTCGGCGCTGTACCTGGCGTTGGCACGGGCGCAGACGCCGATCGGACGCTCCCGGCCGCGCTCGGCCGCCAGGTCCTGGACCCGTTTCCACTGCTCTGCCAGCCGGGCGGCGCCCATGGCCACCGGCATCCAGCCGTCCGCCCGGTCGACCAGACGGCGGGTGGCCCGGGGACTGTTCGCCGGCAGGTAGACCGGGATGGGGCGAGCCGGCTTCGGGCCGACCTCGGACGGGGCGATCCGGGTCAGCTCGCCCTCGTACGAGACCGGATCCGGGCCCCAGACCGCCGCGCACACGTCCAGCAGCTCGTCCAGGACGGCGCCGCGCTTCTCGAAGGGGGCGACCGAGGCCGCGGCGTACTCGTCCAGGGACCAGCCGGTGCCGATGCCCGCGACCACCCGGCCGCCGCTCGCGGCGTCGAGCGAGGCGAGCGAACGGGCCAGCTGGAACGGTACGTGCAGCGGCGCGACCAGGACGCTGGTGCCGAGCCGGGCCCGGCTCGTCGCTCCGGCGGCCAGCGCGAGCGTGATCAGTGGATCGGCGACACTGCGGTACCGATCGGGCCAGGGCAGCCCCGGAACGCCGTACAGACCCTGCGTGGGGGGCTCGGGGAAGATGATCCGCTCGAAGACCCACAGGCTCTCGTAGCCGGCCTCCTCCGCCGCGCGTGCCACGGCGGCCACATCGCGGCCGATGTCGTACTGCTTCATCTGCGGAAGACCGAGCCCGAGCGAGACCGGCATGAGCGCACTCCTTCTGGCAGGCGGTGGGGCAACCACCGTATGACAACCGCCTGTTGCCCGCCGGGCTTCCCGTCCGGAGTGCTGCCGGACGCCGGTGCGGCCCGGGGCGGGCGGGTGCCGGGCGACCGGGGCGGCACGCTCCGCCGCCGATGTGGGCAGGGCCCTGTCGAGACCGGGGCGGTCACGAGATATCTTGATGTCAAGCAATGTTGCAGACGTGGAGCGGAGCACAGGGTGACTGACTCGACCATCATCTATACACACACCGACGAGGCTCCGGCCCTGGCGACGTATTCGTTCCTGCCCGTCATCCAGGCGTACGCCTCGACGGCCGGGGTCAATGTCGAGAGCCGTGACATCTCGCTGGCCGGACGCATCATCGCGGGCTTCCCCGAGCGTCTGGAGGAGGGCCAGCGCATCGAGGACGCGCTCGCCGAGCTCGGCGAGCTGGCCAAGCGGCCCGAGGCCAACATCATCAAGCTGCCGAACATCTCGGCCTCGATCCCCCAGCTCAAGGCGGCCATCGCCGAGCTCCAGGCGCAGGGCTACGCGCTTCCGGACTACCCGGACGACCCGCAGACCGACGAGGACAAGGACGTCCGCGCCCGCTACGACAAGGTCAAGGGCAGCGCGGTGAACCCCGTGCTGCGCGAGGGCAACTCCGACCGCCGTGCCCCCGCCTCGGTCAAGAACTACGCCAAGGCGCACCCGCACCGCATGGGCAAGTGGTCCGCCGATTCGAAGACGAACGTCGCCACCATGGGCGTCGACGACTTCCGCTCCACCGAGAAGTCCGTGACCATTGCCGAGGCCGGCTCGCTGCGCATCGAGCTGGCGGGCGACGACGGCAGCACCACCGTGCTGCGCGAGTCGGTGCCGGTGCTCGCGGGTGAGGTCGTCGACGCGGCGGTCATGCGTGTCGCCGCCCTGCGCGAGTTCTTCACCGCGCAGGTCGCCCGCGCCAAGGCCGAGGGCGTGCTGTTCTCCGTCCACCTGAAGGCCACCATGATGAAGGTCTCCGACCCGATCATCTTCGGCCACGTGGTCCGCGCCTTCTTCCCGAACACCTTCGCCAAGTACGGCGAGGTGCTCGTGGCGGCCGGTCTGTCCCCGAACGACGGCCTCGGAGCCATCCTCAAGGGCCTGGACTCGGTGCCGCACATGGGCGCCGAGATCAAGGCCTCCTTCGAGGCCGAGCTGGCCGAGGGCCCCGCGCTGGCCATGGTCGACTCGGACAAGGGCATCACCAACCTGCACGTGCCGAGCGACGTCATCGTCGACGCCTCCATGCCGGCCATGATCCGCACCTCCGGTCACATGTGGGGCCCGGACGGCCAGGAGGCCGACACGCTCGCAGTGCTGCCGGACAGCAGCTACGCGGGCGTCTACCAGGTCGTCATCGACGACTGCCGCGCCCATGGTGCCTTCGACCCGTCGACCATGGGCTCGGTGCCCAACGTCGGTCTGATGGCCCAGAAGGCCGAGGAGTACGGCAGCCACGACAAGACCTTCGAGATCCCCACCACCGGCACGGTGCGGGTCCTCGACGGCAACGGCGACGTGGTGCTGGAGCAGGCCGTGGGCGCCGGCGACATCTTCCGCATGTGCCAGGCCAAGGACCTGCCGATCCAGGACTGGGTCAAGCTCGCCGTCACCCGCGCCCGCGCCACAGGCGTCCCGGCCGTGTTCTGGCTCGACGAGGACCGCGCCCACGACGCGCAGCTGATCAACAAGGTCAAGAAGTACCTCGCCGACCACGACACCGACGGTCTGCAGATCGAGATCATGTCGCCGGTCAAGGCGACCGCGTACTCGCTGGAGCGCATCCGCCGCGGTGAGGACACCATCTCCGTCACCGGAAACGTGCTGCGTGACTACCTGACCGACCTGTTCCCGATCCTGGAGCTGGGCACGAGCGCGAAGATGCTCTCCGTCGTCCCGCTCATGAACGGCGGCGGTCTGTTCGAGACGGGCGCCGGCGGTTCCGCGCCCAAGCACGTCCAGCAGCTGGTCAAGGAGAACTACCTGCGCTGGGACAGCCTGGGCGAGTTCTTCGCGCTCGCGGCCAGCTTCGAGCACCTGGCGGCGACCACGGGCAACGCACGCGCCCAGATCCTCGCCGACACCCTCGACCGCGCGACCGGCACCTTCCTCAACGAGGACAAGTCGCCGAGCCGCAAGCTGGGCGGCATCGACAACCGCGGCAGCCACTTCTACCTGGCCCTGTACTGGGCCCAGGAGCTGGCGCAGCAGACCGACGACGCACAGCTCGCGCAGGCGTTCGCCGCGCTCGCGAAGACGCTGGGCGAGCAGGAGCAGACCATCGTCGACGAGCTGATCGCGGTGCAGGGCTCGCCGGCCGACATCGGTGGCTACTACCAGCCCGACCCGGCCAAGGCCGCGGCCGTCATGCGCCCGTCGAAGACGTTCGTCCAGGCCATCGCTGCCATCGGCTGACGAGGCGCCTGCGCAGCATCCGACGGGACACCTGCGCGACAGGGGGCGCCCCCGGGCGCCCCGCCCCTCCCGCCCCGGCCGGCACCATGCCCGGCCGGGGCGGCTCCGCGTCCGGCACCGGCGCCACAGGCTTGCCGCCCGCGCGAAGAGATTCCGCGCAATCGGCCCCACGGAGCCGATTGCGCCGGTAGGTTCGTACGCCCGGACCAACCGTGCCCTGGAAGGGGAGAGGCCGTGCTGACTGGCAGGAACGCCGTGGTCACCGGTGGATCACGGGGCATCGGCCGCGCGATCGTCGAGCGCCTGTGCCGCGACGGCGCACACGTGGTCTTCAACTACGCCACCAGCGAAGATGCCGCGGCCGAGGTCGTCCGTACGGTGCGGGGTGACGGCGGCAAGGTACGGGCCGTACGGCTGGACCTCGCGGACCCCGATGGCCCGGAGCGACTGATGTCGGTCGCCGAGGAAGAGCTCGACGGGCTGGACATCCTGGTGAACAACGCCGCCCTCTGCCCCGCCCCGTCCCTGCTCACGGACACCGACCCGGCGGTCTTCGACCAGGTCCTGGCGGTCAACACCAGGGCGGTCTTCATGACGATCCGCCACGCGGCGCTGCGGATGCGCGACGGCGGACGCATTGTGAACATCTCCACCGCCAACACCGTGCGACCGGGTCCAGGCATCTCCGCCTACGCCGCGAGCAAGGGTGCCGTCGAGCAGCTCACCGCCGTCGCCGCCCACGAACTCGGGGCCCGCGGGATCACGGTCAACACCGTCTCGCCCGGCGCCACCGACACCGAGCTGCTGCGCGGCACCAACCCGCCGGAGGCCCTGGAGGCAGTCGCCGGCATGACTCCGCTGCGCCGGCTGGGGGAACCCGCGGACGTGGCCGATGCGGTCGCCTTCCTCGCCGGCCACGACGGCCGATGGATCACGGGACAGAACGTCCGCGCGACGGGCGGGCTGGCCTGAGCGCCGCCGGGCGGGCCCGGCGCCCGGCCCCGGCCGGGGTGTTGACCGGACCGCCCGGCAACTGCTCCGTACAGCAAGGGAGTTCGTCGGGCGGTGGCCCGGTCCACAGCGGACCGAGGGCCTGAAACACGGCCTGTGCCCCTGGGCGCCCTGACGGGTGAATGTCACGCGGCAGCGGGCGGTGGGCCGCCCATAGCGGCCCCGTGGCTGATTTGCTGCACCTGGAATCTGGCGTGACGCGCGTGGGACCGGTCTGCCGGCCGTCCCGGTGGGAACGGCGCCCCTGTCGGGTGCTCGGTCCACCCGCGAACGACGATCGAAGGAGCGTCCCAGTGACGACGACGGGCTCAACAGGGGCAGCCGATCAGGAGGAGACGTACGCGAACGAGCTTCCGGTCCGTGCCAAGCAACCGGGAAACGTCGTCATCAAGTGGCTGACCACCACCGACCACAAGACGATCGGCACGCTCTACCTCGTCACCTCGTTCGCCTTCTTCGTCGTCGGCGGTGTGCTGGCCCTGGTCATCCGCGCCGAGCTCGCTCGTCCGGGCATCCAGATCGTCTCGCCCGAGCAGTTCAACCAGGCGTTCACCATCCACGGCACGATCATGCTGCTGATGTTCGCGACGCCGCTGTTCGCCGGATTCACCAACTGGATCATGCCGCTGCAGATCGGCGCGCCCGACGTGGCGTTCCCGCGGCTGAACATGTTCGCGTACTGGCTGTACCTCTTCGGCTCGGTCATCGTGGTCGCAGGATTCCTCACCCCGAACGGGGCGGCGGACTTCGGCTGGTTCGCCTACTCCCCGCTGACCGACGCCGTGCGCTCGCCGGGCATCGGAAGCGACATGTGGATCATGGGTCTGGCCTTCTCCGGCTTCGGCACGATCCTCGGTTCGGTCAACTTCATCACCACGATC
>NZ_BMTF01000048.1 GCF_014649535.1 Streptomyces gelaticus | reverse complement strand
TGCTGCGAGAGTGCGGGCTGGGTCATGAACAGCCGCGCGGCGGCGCGCCCGAAGTGCAGTTCCTCGGCCAGGACCAGGAATGCGCGCAGATGCCGCGGATTGGCGTCCCTCGGTGCCCCATTCTTCTCCATGCCCCACACCCTTCCCGGATTCATAAGTGATAAGGGATTAATGTGTGTTGGAGTCGTATAGGAGTGGTGTTGTGGCGTGCCGTCGGGACCTGGAACGCTGACAGCCATTGGCGCAGCGAAGCACGCGCCACTCAGGTCATGGGGAGCCGCTTTTACACAGCACGGAGCGCGCTGTGTGCTGCCTTCCGGGCTTGTTGGTCACACGAGAGAAACGGGGAAACCTATCGTGCGTGTCAGAACACGGATCACCGCGGCGGCGATGGCGGCGGTCGGGGTGCTCGGCTTCGCCGGGGCCTCGGCCGCGCAGGCGGACGCCAAGACAGCCCAGGTAACGATGGTCTCGACCTTCCACCCCTTCGCTCCGGTGTACTACCAGCCGAACGACAACGGCATGAGCGCCGGCTTCCTGGGGGGCGAGAACGCCGACCCGCCCGTCCCGGCCAAGCTCTACCCGGCCCTGTGCTGGGCGGAGGGCGAGTTCATCAACGACGGCAACTTCGCCCACGACAAGTGGGTACTGGTCGACACCTACGAGAACGACGATGGCAACAACGCCTGGGTCTGGGGCGGCAACCTCAAGGGCAACGACACCGGCAACGTACCCAACCACTGCTGAGACCTCCTGCCCGGACGAATGGGGGGATCCCGCAGGCGTCATCCCGACGTCTGCGAGAGAATCCGTCCGCATCTACAGCCAGCTCAAGTCCTGTTCGGCCTCCGAGGTCGCCTCGATGATCGAGGGCGTGCTGCGGCATTGCACCGACATGGAAGTGGACCGGCAGTCTCCCGCGACCAGGTCGCGGGAGACGAGTTCGTCGCTGGTGAGCGACGACACGAGCTTCCCGACGTTGCCGTGCCTGCCCGGCTTGAGTTCACGGATTCGGTAGGCGACCGGCGCCCCGGCCTCCCTCCACCCCGTCGCATACACCACGGCGGGGCGACCGTTGGCGAGACGGACCCGGGCGCCGGGACCGTGGCCGCCGTGCCGGGCGACCAGGAGGTCGTGCGTTCCGACCGGCTCACCCACTATCTGCGCGCCCTGGCCCACCTCGACCAGAAGGCGGCTGCCACGGCGTGTCTCGCGTTGGAGCAGGCCGAGCCGGAGGATAGGCAGCGACTGGTGCTGGAGACGGCGAGGGCGTGGTGGGGCCGACTATCGCAACGGCAGCGGACCGAACTGTTCACCGCCGTCGCCGAGCCCGCGTACCTGCGGAACGGCCATGCAGCAGCGCCTCGACCTCCACAGCGGCCACAGGCGCTCCTACGACCGGACATAGCCCTGGGGCATATGCAATCTCAGCCAGGAGGGGCCGTTTTGCGGGCATACCTGGTGACTGCGCTTTTCTCTTTCAGGCCATACCTCCGGGGCGAGCTTGATCCTCTTAAATGGCGGCCCGTAGTTTGGTGATCACCGGTTGAAATCAGCCGGTGCAGAGGGGATTCCGCGTCAGGCGTTATGCGGATGGCGTATTTTTCCGATCCCTTCTGTTGCCCGCGAAGACGGTTTCTGGGCTATTCCTGGGGAGGGTTCAATTTGAATGCGTTCGCTCAGGAGATAGTCCGCAGTGCAGCGGTAGCCGGTCTGACGGTGGCGGCGATGGGTGGGACCGGCGCTGCTCAGGCGTCGACGTCGGCCCCGAGTGGTGACGTATCGGTTCAGGAGGCGTGCCCGGACAACGGTCAGATCGGTTACGGCCGGGTGTGTACCACGCTCTCCAGTGGGCGCCTGTTCCACGACAAGACGCAGGCGTCGGGTCCGGTGAATGTCAAGACCTGGTACGAGAAGTCGAGTGGTGGGACCATCACGGCGAAGCTGGGCTTCAACTACGCCGGTACCACCACTGGGGTTCGACGTTCAGTCAGGCATCGGGCACGACCAAGAGTGCCTCGTGGGACCGCAATTGGTCTTCGGACTGCTACTCCACACCATCGGGCTGCTGCCAGTGACCGGACAGGGTCAATTCCAGACGCCTTCGGGCACCTGCTGAGCTTTCGCCCAAGCCCCGCCCCGCGGCTCATGCGGGGCGGGGTGCTCCCACTCTGAAGGTGTTGCGCCACCATGCTGCAAGCTGTTTTCAATGGTCGAGGCGAGTTCGTTCTCATCGCGTTGGCCGCAGTGACGATCGCGGCCCTCATCGGCTACTTCGCGGCGAAGAGGCTTTTGGGTCGCCCCTGGGCTTACGCTGGACTTTCTGCCGTCCTGGTAGCCGAGTTGAGCGTTACCATTTTCTTGCCGTCCTCGGGTCATGTATCCGGCCAGTGTATCCTCAACCGCAATTTCAGCGAGCCTTTCGCGACGGAGCAGGGCCTGCTGAATGTGGCGATGGTGGGCGAGGACGAGTCAGTCGGTGTCCTCGTGCGGTTCGAGGAGGGCGAAGTACGTCTCGCGCTGCTGTTCGGTCAGCTCGCCGTCGAGCGAGAGCGCCGACCGCAGCGCGCTCAGCGTGTCCACCGTCGGTGCGTTCCAGGTGGTACGCGCGTGACGCTGGATGTTCCCGGTGATCGTGTACGCCTCGCCGGGGAAGCACCGGATGTCCCAGTCGAGCGTCTTGGCCACTGACGGCGTCAGGTTGAGGTGCCACCACTTCGCGGGAACCTCGCTGTCCCCGCTGTCCTCGTCGTCGGCGAACATCTCGACGGACTCGGCGAAGTCGTACAGCACCGCGGCCCGCACGGTACGCCCGAGGTGTTCGGCGGGGACGATCTGGTCGAGGCTGGCCCCCACCGACCAGGCGAGCTCGCCCGCGATCTGGGTGACGGACTCCTTGTTGCGGTGCCGCAGCACCCACCGCTTGCGCACGTCGGGCCGGTCGAACAGCGTGTGCTGAAAGTCGGTGGTGAACCGGTCGCGCACCTCGGCCGCGCCGAGCGAGAGGGCGTCGCGGTCGTCGGCGGACATCGCCGCCCCGACCCCCTGGTAGGAGCGCTGGCGTGCCTCCACCCAGTCCTGGGCCACCGCGCGGGCCCAATGGTCGCGGCCGCCGACGATGGCCTGCGGGTCCGCGACCACTTCGCCGACGACTTCCACAGCCTGCTGTGGGACAGGCCGGACGTGCGCAAGCGGTGGATCCTGCGGGCACGCAACGAGAACTCCGTCCGTGAGGTCGCCGACGCCCTGGCCTGGGACGTCGCGGTCAGCCTGGACCGCATCCTGCCCACCGACACCCTGGGCCCGTCCATCCAGGGCGCGGTCCTCAACGACTTCGCCGACGCCATTGACCTGAACGCCAAGACCGGGGCGCACGCGGACGACAAGCGGCACCTCTACCTCTTGAGCCCGGTCGCTGCCTGTGGTCAGCCACGGGCCGGCGCCCTGGTAGGCGAGATCGGCCAGGACCGGGACGCCCTGGCGCTCGCAGATCCGGTGGGTACGGGCCGCGGTGAGGTCGTGGGTGCGGCCGGGCAGCACGGGTGAGATCCACAGCAGTCCCCCTGTGGGATCGGTTATGACCTGCACGTTCACGCCGTGGCGGTGGTGGTTGTGGGAGTGGTCGGCCCGGCTGTTTCCGACCCGGTCGCACTCGGCGAGCGTGCCGTCGAGCAGGACGTACTCGGGATCGGTCTCCCGCAGCACCAGCAGCGGTCCGGGCGCTCGCTTGGACAGGTGGTCGATGACGGCGGTGACGTAGGTGTGGGCGGTGCCGTTCGAGATCCCGAAGCCGACCGCGATCTGAGCCAGGGTGTCGTGCCGATGTGGCTGTTCGTCGGCTGGCGACGGCATCTCAGTGCCAGGTGTTGTCGTTTCCGGAGGTCTTGGTCGGGAGCCGGTAGCCGAACTCCTCCCGGAGCTTTGGGGCGGCAGTGTCCAAACGCATCGACAGCGCGATGAGCACGGCGAAGCCGAGCGCCCAGATGCCGGCGACGATCAGGACCGGCGCGACATCCGCGGTCCGGTGGACCACAGTGCCGAGCGCTGCGGCGCCGAGCAGCGCCCAGAAGGTTGTCGCCGCGTGCAGCTCGGACGCCTGGGTCGTCGTCGCGGTGATCGCGTGCGCGCGGTCGATGCCGGACACGTCCGCGCCCCCGCGGCGCACCCGTACAAGAGTGCGTCGCAGTCGCCGGATCCGGAGCACCCTGATGCCGAGCAGTACGAGCAGGCACAGGACGCCGAGCCCGACGCCGACCAGCTGCACCTGTCTCCAGATGGCAGCCGTGGGTGAGAGTGAGGGGCTCATCATGGCGAGGCTCGCGATGGCGAGGGTCACGAGCACGGCGGTGGTCGCATGGTCGAGTTCGGTGGCCTCGGTGCGCTCTCGGGCCTTGACCTGCTGCCGCAGTTCCGTGTCGGCGTCGCCGAGGAGGAGCTGAGCGGGGCCCTGCTCGCCCAGGGCCCGTGCGGGAAGGCGCTCAGGCGCGGTACGGCTCCACCGTCGGTCGGCGGCGATCAGAGCGAGTACGGCCGGGACGCAGAGCACGCCCGAGAGGAGCAGGGCGATCGCCACCGTCGGCCAGGCGGACGCGGCGAGCAGGATGCCGGCCGTTGCCAGGAGCAGGAAGCCGATGACGATGCTCGTCACGACCGCCGGGAAGAACGGCGTGCGTGTGACGCGGCCACGCACCTCGACCGCATTCCTCAGCGCCGACGAGTCCTCAGCCGGTGCGTACATGCCCGCGAGCGCCAGCTGATGGAAGGTTAGGGCATAGCCGAGCACGATCAGGAAGACGACGATGCCCAGCGCCGCAGCGATGAGCGGGCCGCCGAACACCGGCACGAAACCTGGCGGGTCGTCGGGGAGACCGAGTCTGCCGATGAGCGCGAGGACGGGAAGCAGACCGAACAGCGCCCCGCAGCCCACGGCCGCTGCGCCCGACACGCGCACCAGGCCGCCAGTGATCAGGACGCTGCGGGTCGGCGGCAGCTCGGGGCCGCGGTCGCGCCGTTCATCGCCCAGGGGAGCGCACTTCGCTTTCACCGTCCTAGACTCTCACGGGTGTGCGAAGCCGTCGTTCTGCGCCCCGGCAGCACCGTCGCGGGCCTCTGATTCGGTATCTGCCTCATGCTCGACTGCATCCCCCTGGTGGCACTGGCCCAAGCCGTCCCGGTCCTGCCCGAGGGTCCGGGCTGGTGGTACGAGCCCAAGCTCGACGGCCACAGAACAGTGCTGCGCCGTACCGACGAGACCGTCGTGCTCTACGCCCGGTCCGGCAGAGTCGTCCCCCAGCACTGGATGGACCTGGCCGTCGCCGGCATGGAACTGCGCCCCGGCACGGTCCTGGACGGCGGGGCTGTGATCTGGCGGGACGGCCGGCTCGACTTCGCCGCGGCGCAGTCACGGGCCGCGTCATCCACGACCCGGGCCCGCGCCCTGGCGGCCCGGTACCCGGCTGCCGGGCATCCGCACGGTGTCGGGCTGGAGGGGTGAAGTCCCACGGGGCGGGCCATCAGCGTCGGTTCCGGCGCGCTGGCCGAGCTGCGCCAGGGAATTTGCTGGTGATGCCGTCGGCCGCTGTCACCAACATCGGCTTCGCCGCGTAGATCATCGCCGTAGACCACCCCGTGCGCCCCCTGAGTGCCTGTCAGCCACCGTCGGCTCTCTGCCCGAGGCGACTGACCTCCGTGCTTCAGAGCGTCGCACAGCGATTCTCGGCGTCAGGTTCCCAGTGGGCGTCGCATGGTGATGGGCCGGATCCCGAGCCGAAGGCCTTTCCAGCGCATAGCCGGTGTTCCGAGTGCCACCGGTTCGTCGACCTGCCCAACACCTGACCGACCGCGGCCGCCGGCCCCGGGCCTCCAGGTTGAGTTCGCCGACATCGACTACGCCGAACTCGACTACTCGTGATGCCGTGCGGCCGACGGAAACGCGGACCTGTGACTGAGCGCTTCAATTGGCCAGTGAGTAGCCGAGTCGGCCGACTGAGCAGAGGTGTCCCTGTCTTCGCCTTCCGAGCGTTCACTTCACGAGCGGACTCGTGCGTACGACCGCGCCGAAAAAGCGATGACCTGCGGTGACGGACCGTGGCATAGTCGCCGCATATCCAACGACATCGCCTATCCCGTCTTCCGGACACCCGACCCCGCACTCACCCTGAGCGTCGCGCGTCGCCTCATGGAGTTCGGTCGCTGCGAGTACTCCAAGGTCTCCGTGTATGCAGATCTCCGCTCCGCCGCCGAGGTACGGCGTGTGGCGAAGGAGCTGCCCGAGGGGTGGTTTCGGGGGCAGGAGGCGTACGGAGAGTTCGACGGGGTGCCGTTGGAGGACCAGCCCGCGCTGGTCGTCGGCGTTCAGGGGGCCGGTCTGCCGGCCGACCCGGCCGCGTACGAAGGGCGGCTGCCGGTGGAGTGCGAGCTGCTCGACCTGCCGGTCGGCAGCATTGAGGACGTCTTCACGGCGGCGGTCGGTCCGAACACGGGCGAGGTCAACTGGGCGGCGCTGCATTGGCCGGACGCGCCCGAGCTGGGCTTTCGCGGCGAGTCCAAGCATGCCGAGGTGACGCTCCTCTTCAACACTTCCACGCGTGACCTCGACGAGCCGACCGACGACCACACCGTCCTCGTTCACGTTCGCAGCGTCAGCGTCGACGGTCGCCAGATGAGGGAACCGTACGCGCACTGGCTCGCGAAGCAGGTGGGACTCACGGTCATCGGCCCCGGGCAGCGGTGCTGAAGCCGGCCGGGTCGCCCCGATGAGTTTCGGCGGCGGCCGCCTATCCCTCGTACGCCCGCAGCGTCATGAGACAGCCTGATCGCCGAGGACAACCAGCACACGGGACAGGCGGCGTATATCCGCGGAGCCGTGGAGCGCCGCTGACGGGCCGGGATGGATGAGTTTCCCGCTCAACTGGCCAACTGAAGTGCTCAGTCACAACCGTGGATTGTCAGTGGGGAGCGGTAAGGTACCTCCGCTCGTCGGGCGTGGTGTAGTCGTGGTGTGTTCGTCAGATGTGAAGTCGCGGCAAAAGCCGCTTATTTGGCACTCATTCGGGTGTGCCAACAGTCCCTCGTGAGTGTGACGCCTGTCACTCGTTGAATGACGGGCTAGGGGGGTGAGCTGCCCCCTTGCAGGTTCTTGGCAGAAAAATGCGCAGCTCACCATGTGGGCATCGGTCGCCTTCTTCGGCCTTGGGAGGCAAGATGGGGACCGTCGCGCGCCGGGAGATGTGACTCACATCACATGGCGGCGTTTTGTTGATTACGCGACAGTAACCAGCATCGGCAAGGCGAAGGCCCCACCCACCGCTCGCGAGGCTTGGGGCGAGGCCTTCTCTACACGGCCTGCAGCGTGGCCCCGGCCTTTAGGTCGGGGCTTTCGCGTTGTCAGCCCAGCGCGTCCCACGCGAGTTTGATGAGCGAGCCGATCGGGCCGAGCCAGCGGATCCACCCGTAACGCCGATCCGCCTTCGTGCTGCAGCAGCAGTACCCGTCAGGCTTGTGGGCCATTGGGCATACGCTTTCCTGGATCCGCGACCTTCGCGAACTCCGCGGAGGCCAACGGGGCACTTGGACCCCAGGGGTAGGCGATACGGTGCCCTCGCCGGAGCAGAGGTGCCGCTTCCCTCAATCCCGCCCGAAGTGGCTCACGCGCGACACCCAGTGCCACTCTGGGTAGATGAGCAAGATCAAATGAGTGATCATCGCGGCGTTTCAACGCCTCTGAATGCGTGGCCTCTTGACGAAGCGTCGGGAACAGAGTGTCAGTTCCGTCCGCAAGAGTCGCGTATCTCACACCGTGACGGTCGTAGGTCGATTCCCGTGCCGCTGAGAGTCAGCCCCGGGCGGGTCACGATCCATCGGACGTGCCCCGCATGCGCCACCCGGGCCGACGAGAAGGCGGCACGGGCCTGCACCACCTGCAGGGGGGAGGGCCGGATCATCCACGAACAACACACCCACAAGGTCCGCATTCCTGCGGGTATCAGGCAGGGCCAGAAGCTCCGGATCCGCGAACTCGGCGGCCCCGGCGAGCATGGTGGCGCCCCCGGGGACCTGTACGCGACTGTGCACGTCGACGACTGATCCGCCGCTCGGTATTCGGCCAAGGCCTAATGGATTTGTGCCATTCGACGGCAACCTGCCTCCAACATCACCGCGGCCCGCTACACAAGAGGGCGGGGCGGCACGGCGGCCTCACCTGTTGTTGGCCGATGGTGCGGGAGGTCTGGGCGGTTGCTGACCATCACCGTAGCTGTGCTGCTCGCAGTCGTCGTCTTCCTCCGGCTGCGCCGGCGGACTGAGGCTCGCAGCCGCTTCGACGAGAAGATGACCGTCGCCATCGTCCTGGCGCTCGGGATCCTTCTGGCCCGACCCCGGTGGGCCAGGGCATCCTGAGCTTCCTGGGGCAGGTCGCGAGCGGCGTGACACAGGCCAGCCGGTGAGCCCCCGCAGGCGCCGGCCCGCAGTGGCCAGGCGCTCCCCGGTACGGCGGCGTACCCGTAGGCGTGGCAGGCGGCAGCGTGCGAATGACCGGCTGGTCGTGCTCCTCGTGGTCGCGGCTCTGGCCGTCGCCGTGGTGGTGGCTCATCGTCGAGTTCTTCGTGGCGCCGGATGACGTGTCAGCGGCTCTGGCGCCTTGGACTGGGCTGGGGCGGGTGTTTCGGCTTGCTCTCCTTCAGCCCTTTATCTGCGCCTGGGTGCGGTGCATGAGGACATCGAGGCCCGGGGCATCGTGGTGACCCTGGCCCTAGGCGGCGCGCTGGTGACCGGCCTCGTCCGGCGCGGCCCGGGGGCGGGTGTGGGTCAGGTGCCGGACGGGGTGTCAGGTCTGGTTCCGGACAGCGCGTCCGTGTAGATGCCCGTCATCGCGGTCACAGCCCGTCGGCGGTTCAGGGCCGGGTCCAGGCGGTGCTGGATGTTGATTCCCAGGGTGCCGCCGAGCAGTGCCGCCGCGACGGCCTCCGGGTCGGTGACGTGCGCACCGGTCGCGCGCAGGTGGTCGGCGTACAGGCCGCGGATCTTGGCGTACTCCTCGGCGTACGTCGTGCGCAGGGCCGACTCGCGGCTCACCGCCTCGATCAGGAGTGTCGAGAAGATGTGCGCCTCGGGCCGGGACATCAGGGCGAAGTTCGCCTCGATCAGCGCCTCGATTCCGGCGTCCGGCCCGGCGGCGGCCAGGCGTTCGCGCATGAAGTCCGTGCCCCATCGGAACGCTTCCTCGATCACCGCCTTCAGCAGCCCGTCCTTCGAGCCGAAGTGCCAGGCCACGGAGCCCCGGCTGATGCCGGAGCGCTCCGCCACGGCCTGGACGGACGCTGCGGCGGACCCGCCCTCGGCGGCGAGTTCCCACGCGGCGGCCACCAGCCGGCGCTGGGTCTCGGTGGAGATCTCCTGCTTGCGGGTCGCACCCACGCGGTGTCCTTCCAAACGTCGCGGCCGCCTGACGCGGCCGATTCTGTCACGCCGACCAGTCAGTACCAGGGCGGCGATCCCTTGCCTATGCTAGCGGTCCAGTTCTATGCTGAGCGTCCAATAACTAAGGAGGGTTCGTCATGGAACTGATCGACCTGACCAGAACGCTGGACCCCGCCGACCGCGAGCGGCTCCCCGAGCAGCTGAGCTCGCTCGCCCCGGTGATCGCTCCGGCCGTGGCCTACGCGCACCCGACGGGCGAGGGCCGAGAGCAGTTCGCCGCCGCCATGCACTGCAGCGTCGAGGACCTGCCGGACGGCGAGGGCTGGGGTGCGGAACTGCTCACCGACTTCAACTCCCACCTCGGCACCCACGTCGACGCCCCGCTGCACTACGGCTCGACCTGCGAGGGCAGGCCGGCCCGCACCATCACCGACATCGCCCTGGACGAGCTGTGGTGCGAGGCGCTCGTGCTGGACCTGCGCGAGCGGTGCGAGCCTGACGCCCCGATCACCGTGGAGGCCCTGGAGTCCGCCCTCGCCGACAACGGCGCCCCGGTCCCGGTCGGCGGAGCGGTCCTGCTGCGCACCGGCCAGGAGCGGTACGGGCTGTCCGACCCGGAGTTCTTCCACTACCCGGGGATGAGCCGCGAGTCGACGCTGTTCCTGGCCGACCTCGGGGCCAAGGTCCTCGGCACCGACGCTGCGGGCTGGGACCTGAGCTTCTCCGTGATGGCCGGCAGGTTCCGCGACAGCCGTGACAACTCCGTGCTGTGGGACGGCCACCGGGCCGGCCGCGAGCGGGAGGTCTTCATCGTCCAGCAGCTGACGAACCTCGCCGCGTTGCCCCCGTCGGGATTCAGGGCGGCATTCTTCCCGATCAAGCTCGCCCGCGCGAGCGCCGCCCCGGCCCGCGTCGTGGCCTTCGTCTGACCCCGCCCCGCCGACCGACCCCTCCCGAGAAGAGGAACCGACCGTGAAACTCGCAACCGTGGAGCACGAGGGTGCCGAGCGGACCGCACTCGTGCTCGACCAGGGCGAGCGCCTACTGCTGCTCGACCACGCTCACCACCTGGCGACCGGCGAGCACGCCCCCGCGCTGGCCACCATGCAGGCCATCATCGACGGCGGCGATCCCGTGCGGCAGACCCTGGAGCGGCTCGTCGAACAGGCGCCGTCCGAAGCGGTCGTCGCCGCGTCCGAGGTGCGCTGGCTGTCCCCGCTGCCCAGACCCGCGCAGATCCGGGACTTCGGCAGCTTCATGGACCACTTCCGCAACGCCCGTTCCCGGATCCAGAGCATCCCGGCCGACCAGGTCGAGCTGCCCGCCATCATGCTCGAACGGCCGCTGTACTACGTGACCAACCGGCTCTCCGTGACCGGCCACGACAGCGACATCCACTGGCCCGCGTACTCCTCGGTACGGGACTACGAGCTGGAGTTCGCTTCCGTGCTGGGCCGCGGCGGCACGGACATCCCCGCGACGGACGCCCCGTCGCACATCTTCGGCTACACGATCTTCAACGACTTCAGCGCCCGCGACACCCAGCTGGAGGAGATCGCCACCGGGCTGGGCCTGAGCAAGAGCAAGGACTTCACCGACTCGAACGTCCTTGGCCCGTGGATCGTCACCGCCGACGAGGTCGGCGACCCGTACCGGCTCACCATGACCGCCCGCATCAACGGCGAGGAGGTCAGCCGGGGCACCTCCGCCGACATGCACCACAGCTTCGCCGACATGATCGCCTTCGCCTCCCAGTCGACCCGGCTGCACGCGGGAGAGGTTCTGTGCTCGGGCACCGTGCCGACCGGCTGCGGGCTGGAGCACGGCCGCTTCCTGGAACCCGGCGACACCGTGGAACTCGAAGTCTCCGGCCTGGGCGTGCTGCGCAACCGGGTGATGTCATGAACCGCGAAGCACTCATCCTCGGCATCGGCGCCACCCCCTTCGGCCGCCACCTCGACCGCAGTGCCGGCGATCTCGCCGGCCAGGCCGCGCACGAGGCGCTCCGTGACGCCGGGCTCGCCCCGGCCGACGTCGGCGCGGTCTTCCACGCCACGGTCAGCCAGAAGGCGATCGACGGCCAGCACATGATTCCCGGCCAGGTCGCCCTACGCCCGCACGGCTTCGCCGGCGTGCCTGTGGTGAACGTGGAGAACGCCTGCGCGGGCGGTGCAACCGCCCTGTGGCTGGCGATCGCCCACGTCCGGGCAGGCCTGTCGGATGTCGCCCTCGCGGTCGGCGTGGACAAGCTCGTCTGTACCGACCCCGCCCAGGGGCTGGCGGTGTTCGACGGCGCCATGGACGTCGCCCACCGCGAGGCGACCCTCGCCGGGCTCGCCGCCCTGTCCGACCCGCTGCCGCCCGAACTCTCCGTGGACGGCGACCGGTCGGTGTTCATGGAGATCTACGCTTCCCTGACCCGCGCCCACATGCAACGCTTCGGCACCACCGAAGCCCACCTGGCCGCAGTCTCGGCGAAGAACCATGCCCACTCGGTCCACAACCCCCGGGCCCACTTCCGCCGACCGTTCACCGCGGACGAGGTCCTGGCGGCGCGGCGGGTGGCATGGCCGCTGACGGTGCCGATGTGCTCACCAGTCAGCGACGGGGCCGCCGCCGCCGTCGTGACACGGGCCGACTTCACCCACAACGACTCAGCTGTGGCGGTGCTGAGCAGTGTCCTGCTGTCAGGCACCGACCGGGCGGCGGACGACGCCGCACGGCACATCGGCCGCCGGGCCGCGCTCGCCGCCTACGAGAAGGCCAGCATCGGTCCGCAGGACGTCGACGTGGCGGAGGTCCATGACGCCACCGCCTTCGGCGAGATCCAGCAGGCGGAGAACCTGGGCTTCTGCCCGATCGGCGACGGCGGCCCGTGGTCGGCCTCGGGTGCGAGCGCACTCGGCGGCGCCCTTCCGGTGAACCCGTCGGGAGGACTCGAATCGCGCGGCCACCCGGTGTCCGCCACCGGACTGGCCCAGGTCTTCGAACTGGTCACGCAGCTGCGCGGCCGGGCGGGCGGGCGCCAGGTCCCCGACGCGCGCATCGCCATCGCCGAGAACGGCGGCGGCCTCTACGGAATCGAGGAGGCGGTGGCCACCGTGACCATCCTGGGGAGGACTCGATGAGACCCGGCTACGCGGACCTGATCCTCACCGCGCTGCGCAGGCGGCCCGAGCGCACCGCCTTCCGCTTCACCGGCGACGACGGGACGAATCACACCTGGACCTACCGCGAGACCGCGGACCGGATCGAAAGCACCGCGGCCGCGTTCGGACGACTGGGCCTGGCCCCCGGCGACGGGATCGCCCTGCTGTGCGGCCCGAACCCGCAGGCGTTCACCGTCATGGCCGCCGCCTGCCTGGCCGGGCTGCGCTATACCGCCCTGCACCCGCTGGCCACCGCGGACACCGACCGGACCGTCCTGCGCGACAGCGCCTCCGACTACCTGGTCGTGGACGACACCCGCTTCGCCTCCCGTGCCCGCCCCGACGGCACCGAGGCGATCACCCTCGCCGAACTCGACCGTCTCGCCGCCGACACGCCCCCCGGACCCGACGACCCGCGCGGCCCCGCCCTCTACCTCTTCTACACCGGCGGCACCACCGGCGAACCCAAGGGCGTGATGCTGCGCGACCGCTCCCTGCTCGCCAACGCCTGGGCCTGCTCCACCTGGGCCTGGCCGTCGGACACCCGCTTCCTGATCACCACCCCCATGTCGCACGCCGCCGGCCTCCTCGTCGCACCCGGCCTGCTGCATGGCGCCAGCTTCGAACTGCACCCCTCCTTCGACCCGGACCGCGTCATCGACGCGATCGAACACCACGGCGTGAGCGCCACGTTCGTCGTCCCCACGATGCTCTACGCTCTGCTCGACCACCCCAGGCTCCCCGCAGCCGACCTGTCGGGGCTGAACTGGGTCCTGTACGGTGCCGCACCCGCCGGCCCCGACCGGCTCGCCCAGGCCTACCGGCTCCTCGGCCCCGTGCTCAGCCAGCACTACGGCCAGGCCGAGGCCCCCAACGCTCTGACCGTCCTGGACCCGGCCGAACACCGCGACGACCCGACCGTCCTGGGCAGCTGCGGCCGGCCGATGCCCAGCGTGGAGATCACCCTGCGCGACCTGCACGGCCGGGAAGTGCCGGCCGGCGAGCCGGGCGAACTGTGCGTCCGAGGACCGCTCGTGATGGACGGCTACTGGAACAAGCCCGAGCAGACCGCAGCCGCGCTCGAAGGAGGCTGGCTCCACACCGGGGACGTCGCCCGCAGGGACGACAACGGCCTGATCACGATCATCGACCGGATCAAGGACACCATCATCACCGGTGGGTTCAACGTCTACCCTCGCGAGGTCGAGGACACCCTCGCCACCCACCGGGCCGTCGCCGCCGTCGCCGTCTACGGCACACCCGACCCGCACTGGGGCGAAGCCGTCACCGCCGCAGTGGTCCTGCACCCCGGACAGCACGCCACCCCCGCCGAGCTGATGGACCACGTCCGGGCCCGCAAGGGCACACTCTGGGTCCCGAAGCAGCTCCACCTCGTCGATGCGCTGCCCCTCACCGCCCTGGGAAAGATCGACAAGAAGAAACTCCGCAACCAGCCCTGACCAGGAGGGAGTTCCGGCCCGCATTCCCGAGGGTGATCAAGTGGCTGAAGTCCCCGGCCTCACCTACATGATCCGAACTCTCGGCGACCTGGTGAGTGGAAACGACAAGCTGCTGCGCGCCGCCCGCGACATGCTGCCCAACCCCGAGAACAGCATCGAGGCCATCGCGTCTCTGCTCGGCGCCTCGGTCGGCACTCCCTACAACCACTATCGCCTGCCCACCCGCCTCGCTGTACCCGTCATGCTGGCCGCCTCCGAACGTCACCAGCTCAAGAAGATGGCATACGGCCAAGATCCCGCACCACGCTCGGCAGCGGGGCCACGATCGTGCTGCTCGCGGCCCCAAGGGTGCTCGAACGCTCGGATAGCGGCCGAGGTGCGCGTGCATGTGGACACGGTGCGCACCTGGCGTGGCCGGTTCGCCAGGGGCGGCCTGGCCGCCTCGCCGACCGCAAGAGGTCGGGCAGACCGCCGTCGTTTACGGCGTTGCAGGCCGCCGAGGTCAAGGCGCTCGCCTGTCGTCCGATGATGCGAGCACTGTGTCCACGGCCATCCGGACAGTCTGGTCTACGGCACCGGCAGACGGGCCAGCAGACGGCAGAGGTCAGAACTCCACCAGAGGACTGGTGCACATACCTCTGTACTCCGTGGTGCAGCCAGAGAAGTACGCCGACACTCGGCATCGCCCATCTGCACAACCTTGCGCGACGCGGCTGACCGCCCCCGAGCGAAGCACTGCCGTTCAGGATTCGGTGGGCAGGAGCTGGACCAGGCCGACCCAGTTCTCCACGTCCACCTTGGTGTGCGTGGCGCGGACCTTCCAGCGGCCGGCGGGCAGCGGGACCGATGCCTGGGCGGGCATCCCGCCGCCGGGGTACTCGATGCCCAGTTCGGAGCCCGCTTCGGCGGAGTCCATGAGCACGGCCGGACCGTCCGACACCCAGGTGCCGCACTCCTCCCACACCGTGGCCGGGTCTGCGAGGACAGTGTCTGCCGCAGCGCTCAGTCCGGCCTCGGAGTCGGCGGCAAGCCACCGCAGGAACGCTTGGTGCTCGGGCAGATAGCAGCTGGTGGCCGGCTCGTCCGCCAGCACCAGTGCCTGCGCACCATTCTCACCAACAGGGATCGCATCGGCCAGATCATCCACCGCACATGCCCGGTCGTCGTCGGGAGGCGGTGGCGTCGCCCGCAATGACACCACTCTCTGTGCACCCGCGCCATGCGGGCAGGGCGGAGACGGGGATGACGATCAGAGGGCCGCCCATCGACTCCACCCAGACAGGGGAGGGGCGGGAGGCATCGTCTGCGGTGGATGAGGAGGTGATCACGCAGTCAGTGTGCCCTCGCCCGCTGACAACGCGCACGCGCTCATTGGAACCCAGCTGGCTATGTTCACGACCGAGACCGCGACGCGGTCATCGCGGGTCTCACCCTGCCCTGGAACTCCGGCGTCGTCGAAGGACACGTCAACCGGATCAAGATGCTCAAGCGCCGGATGTTCGGTCGGGCGGGCTTCGCACTGCTCCGCAAGCGAGTCCTGTTGGCTCACTGACCGATGTCAGATGCGCGCGATAGCTTCCCGACATGAGTGTGTATCTGGTGAGCGTTGGCGCGGAGGAATGGTTCGGTGACGAGGAAGATGGATGGGATGAAGTTGCTGCAGCGCTCAACGCTGAACTCAGGCGGCGGGGCGCGCCGCCCTACGAGGACGTCCCCCTGGCTGCGTAGGTTTCAGGCGAGAGCACTTGTCGGTGGGTTTCGGCATCACGACGTGACCGAAGAGCGCGTGAATGTTGGTGAGAAATAGAGGCACCCCCGGGTGGTGGGGGCACGATCGTGCGTGCGGAGCCGGCGCCGCTCGTGGCAGGATGAGGGCATGTTGATCAGAAAGGGCGATGCCACGTAGGACTTGTCCGGGCGATCAAGGTGCTGGTGGCTGAGGCATGGCGGGATTGCGGATGGTCGCTTCAGCTTGAGGACGTGGCTGGCACAGGACGTCGTGTGCCAGGGTTGCGGGTATGGATTGGCAGTCTGAGAGCCCGGAACTCTGGGCGTTTCTGGAGTCCCTGCACTTCGGCGACATCCTGTCCGGCACCGTTGCAGCGATCGAACGGTTCGGGGTCTTCGTGGCCCTGGACGACGGGCCTGGCCATCCCACCCTGCCCGGTGTCGGGTTCCTCGGTGTCCCCGAACTGTCCTGGCGGCGCTTCGATGATCCCACCGATGTTGTTCAGGTAGGGCAGCGTGTCTCGTGCGAGTTCATTGGGTTCGACACCCACAACGCTGAGGCCAGACTGTCTTTGAAGGCACTGGAGCCCGATCCTCTCCAGGTTTTCGCCGACCGCACAGGGGTGGGCCAGGAATTCCGCGGGACGGTTGAGAGGGTGGTTCCCATCGGCATCTTCGTCGACCTCGGGGACGGGATCGTCGGGCTGGTCCCCTTCAGAGAGATCGATGGCCGCCCTGCGGCGAGTCCGGTAGAAGATTTCGAGGTCGGAGAGGAGATCGCCGTCGTCGTCGCGGAAATCGAGCTGCCACGCCGCCGGGTGTTCCTCTCCAGGCCGGAGAGCGGCCAGTGCGCAGGTGTCGTGCTGCCCACGTGACGGCCGCCGTGCCCGAATCGTTGAGGTGAGCAGGGGCGGGGCGATCTAACGGATGCCGAGTGGGCACGGCTGCGGCCGTTCCTGCCGGTCAGCAACGGGCGTTGTGGCCGGTGGCGGGATCACCTGCAGGTGATCGACGGGATTCTGCACCGGGTGCGGACCGGGGTGCAGTGGTGTGATCTGCCCGAACGGTTCGGCCCGTGGAAGACCCCCACTCGATCACCGCCTCTTCGGGATCGAAGTTGCCGAAGGAGAGCGACTCGAATGCCAGTCCCGGTCCGGTCCGCAGGGCAAGTCTCGCTGACGTGTCGTCCGGCGCCACGAAAAACTTCACGACGATGCTCCCCCGGGCATCATGCCCGCCAGCCCACGACCACGATCGGCCAGACAAGCCCTAGTGTCCTGAGTCGGTAATTCGTCGGCAGTATGAGGCCAGTGATTCGAGGATCTGGTCGGCGGTCTTCGTCCAGATGAACGGCTTGGGGTCTTTGTTCCACGAGTCGATCCAGGCACGGATGTCTTCCTCCAGCGCCTGGACCGACTTGTGGACGCCTCGCACGTTGTTTCTGGACCGCGATCCCGGCCACTGCGCTGTTCTCCACCTTCTGTCTGTTGTGCGGGAATCGGGCGGTCGGGGTGGTCGGTGATGTGCTGCCCGTACGATGACCGGCGTGACCGTCCGCCGTGCCCTTGGCGTCGGCCCTCAGGCTCCCGCGCCCAGCATCCGCGCTGCCCAGGCCGGCCTGCTCGATGCTCTTCCCGGAGAGCTCTGACCGACCTCGACGAACTGCGGGCCCGAGGCGTGCTCGGCACGCGCCCGGCAGCGCCTCCGTCTCCGCGACGGACCCTGGGAGCCGGTGCGCCGATGAGGAACTGCCTTACCATCCCGCCTGACACTCCCGCGATGGTCGTGGTACCCGAGTGCTGCCGCACTCGTGAATCGCCCGGTGGGCGGCACCCCATGCGGGTGCCGCCCACCCGGCGTTGGTGGTTCGGTGGTGTCAGCTGACTTGGAGGGTCAGGTTTTTCGGCCAGCCGGCCTGGTCGAGGTGGGAGAAGAGGTCTTTGAGGTCAGTGGGCTTGAGCTTGATGCAGCCGTTGGACTTGTAGTCGAAGTCGGCGTCCCAGCGCCAGAAGTCGTCGTCCTTGAGGGGGACGTCGACGGCCTGGGTGCCGTCGGCGAGCATCTCGCTGTGGATGAGCATGTCGGTGCGTTTGACGGGCTTCTGGCCGGGCGCGGGCGTGCAGGTCTTGTTCTCGAGCTGGATGGCATAGCCCTGGATCTGCACGCGGGGGTTGTAGTTTCCACTCTCCGCGGTTGGTCTCGTGTCCCTTGACCTTGTAGGTCCCGTCGGGCAGCCAGCCCTTGTCGGAGAGGCAGGTGTCCTTGCTGCCCATGCCGGAGTTGGCGCGGTAGGTCTTGACCGCCTTGCCGTTGTGGACGAGGGCGAGGGTCGAGTACATCGGGTGCTGCTGGTTCTTGGTGAATTTCAGGGAGTATCCGGTGGGGCCGGGCTGGGCGTTCCCATTGGTGCCGGTGCCGGTGCCGGTGCTGGGCCGGGCGCCGGCGGGCGCGGTGATCAGCGCGTTCCAGGTAGCCGGACCAGCGACCCCGTCGGCCTGCAGGCCCTGGTTCTTCTGGAAGGCCTGGACGGCAGCCGCGGTACGGTCCCCGAAGGATCCGTCGGCCGTCAGGGAGTGCCCTTGCGCGGTGAGCAGCTGCTGGAGCGCGGTGACCGCGGCCCCTTGGCTGCCGGTACGTAGGGTGGGCCATTGCTGGTTCTGGGAAGCGGGGGCGGCGGAGCGGGCGGCTGAGGCTGCCGGGTCGCCGCTGCTGCTGGCGGTGGCGGTGTCGGGGGCCTGCGTACCGAGCATGGCGAAGGCCGCGACGGCGAGGGCAGCGGTGGTGAGGGTGGCCCAGAGAGTGCGGGGAGCACGGTTCATGGCGGTAGTTCCTTTTTGTGTCGTGTGGGTCCGGCCGGCCGGGCCGCGCCAGGGGTGTGGCGCGGCCCGGGGGCCGGGAAGGAGATGAGGGGGATGGTGCGCGGCGGTTGTTCTTGGGCCGCCGCCGGTGACGAGGGCGGGGGCGGGGGATCAGATGAAGGTGATGTCCCAGTGGACGCCGCCGTTGCGGGGGATTTCGTAGACGTACTCGGCGGAGATGCCGTTGAGGGTGCCGTGCCAGCGGGCGTCGTTGCCCCGAGGG
>NZ_BMTF01000047.1 GCF_014649535.1 Streptomyces gelaticus | reverse complement strand
TCACCGCGGCCGCCAACTACGCCGCCGACCGCTACGGATCCATCGACAACGTCAACTCCGCCTACTGACACACGGATTCACGAATTCACGGAATCACCGAGCCACTGTCCGGTGCCGAAATCGTTCGCTCAACGGATCAGCGCTCTGCTTGGCTCACCCCATGAGTGATCTCCACATCCGCTGCGCCGACCTGACCCACATCGACGCCGTACTGCGGTTCTGGCACGAAGCCGCCGAAGGAACGAGCATCAGCGACGACCACGACGGGGTGGCCCGGCTCATCTCCCGGGACCCCGGAGCCCTGCTGCTGGCGGACCGCGACGGCCGCCTCGTGGGAAGCGTCATAGCGGGATTCGACGGCTGGCGCTGCTCCGTCTACCGGCTGGCCGTGCACCCCGACTGTCGTCGGCAAGGTATCGCCACCGCCTTGATGGAGGCGGCGGAACAGCGATTCCTCGACCTGGGCGGGCGACGGGTCGACGCCATGGTCCTGGAAGCCAACGAACGGGCGCACCACACATGGGCCGCGGGCGGCTACCAACGCGAGGATCACTGGCGGCGCTGGGTCAAGCCGCTCACGGACTGAGAGATCCACCGGGAGACCGGGCCACTTTGCCGATCCTTTACTATGGGTCTCCTCCTGTCCGATCCTTCCGAAAGGTGTGAGCGTCCGCCCATGGGCGAGCCTCCGAGTAGTCGACATCCTCGGCACCGAGCAATCCTCCTGCCCCTGCCCGATCATGGGACGGAGGTGAACCGATGACCGAAGTGCTCCTCCTGCTCGTGGCAGTGCTGCTCTCGCTGGCCTGCGGCGGCTTCGTCGCGGCCGAGTTCTCTCTCACGACGGTCGAGCGCGGCCAGCTCGAACGCGCCGTCGAGCGGGGTGAGCGGGGTGCGGCGAGCGCCATGAAGGCCGTACGCAGCCTCACCTTCCAGCTCTCCGGCGCTCAGCTCGGCATCACCGTCACCAACCTCGTGGTCGGCATGCTCTCCGAACCGTCCATCGCGAAACTGATCCGCGGTCCGGTGGAGGCGGTGGGCCTGTCCCCCGGCGTCGCGTCCTCGGTGGCCCTCGTGCTGGGAACGGCGCTTTCCACCGTGTTCCTGATGATCGTCGGTGAGCTCGTCCCCAAGAACTGGGCGATCTCCTCCCCGCTCGCCGTGGCGAAGACCGTGGCCGCACCTCAGCGGGCCTTCACCGCCGTGTTCCGGCCCTTCATCAGCCATCTCAACAACACCGCCAACCGGACCGTGCGCCGCCTCGGCCTGGAACCGGCCGAGGAGCTGGCCTCCGCGCGCAGCCCGCAGGAGCTGGCTGCGCTGGCCCGGCACAGCGCGAAGGAAGGGGCACTGGAAGCGGACACGGCGGAGCTGTTCGTCCGCACGCTGAACCTGGCGGAACTGACGGCGGAGAACGTGATGACTCCTCGGGTCCAGGTCACCGCGCTGGAGGTGCAGGCGACGGCCGAGGACATCGCGAACGCCACCCGGGCGACGGGCCTGTCCCGTTTCCCCGTCTACCGAGGCAGCCTGGACACCGTCGTCGGTGTTGCGCACATCAAGGACGTGCTGGCGATCCCCGCCGAGCAGCGGTCCCGTACACGCGTCTCGGAGATGCTGCGCGAACCCCTGCTCGTGCCCGAGACCCTCACGGTGGACCGGCTGCTGGACCAGCTGTCCGGCAAACTCGCGATGGCCGTCGTCATCGACGAGTACGGCGGCACGGCGGGCGTCGTGACGCTGGAGGACATCGTCGAGGAGGTGGTCGGTGAGGTGCGCGACGAGCACGACCCGCACGAGACCGCGGACCTCGCACCGGCCGGCGAGGACACCGACGGACGGGCCCTGTGGTCGGCCGACGGCGCTGCACGCATCGACCGGCTGAAGACGATCGGACTGCGGGTGCCGGACGGACCGTACGAGACACTCGCCGGGCTCATCGCCACCGAGGTCGGCCGGATCCCCGCCGTGGGTGACACGGTCGAGCTGGCGGACTGGCGGATCGACGTGGTCGACGCGTCCGGACGCCGCGCCGCACGGGCCCTGCTGCACGCGCCGCTGCCCGGTGACGACGAGCAGACGGAGGACGCACGGTGATCGCCGTCCAGCTCTTCATCGGACTGATGACCCTGGTCGTCAACGCCTTCTTCGTCGGGGCGGAGTTCGCGCTGATCTCCGTACGCCGCAGCCAGATCGAGCCGGCGGCCGAGGCCGGGAACAGGCGGGCGCGGAGCGTCGTCTGGGGCCTCGAACACGTATCGGCGCTGCTCGCGGCAGCCCAGCTCGGCATCACCCTGTGCACCCTGGTGCTCGGTATCGTCGCCGAGCCGGCCTTCGCGCATCTGCTGGAACCCGTCTTCGACGCGGTGGGTGTGCCGCACGAACTGATCCATCCGATCTCGTTCGTGATTGCGCTGTCCGTGGCGACGTATCTCCACATGCTCCTCGGTGAGATGGTGCCGAAGAACATCGCGCTGGCCGAGCCGGTACGTGCCGCGCTGCTGCTCGGGCCACCGCTGGTGGCCCTCGCCAGGGCCCTGCGCCCGGTGATCTTCGCGATCAACGCCTTCGCCAACGCCCTGCTCAAGATCCTTCGGGTCGAGGCGAAGGGCGAGGTGACCGCCACGTTCTCCGACGACGAACTGGCGCGGCTGGTGACGGACGCGGGCGACGCCGGACTGGTCGACGACCGCTCCGCCGAGCGGCTGCGCCACGCCCTTGAGCTGGGTCGTCGCCCGGTGCGGGAAGTGGCGATGCCGGTGGACCGGGTCACGTACGCCAGGATCGGGACCACGCCGGAGCAACTGGAACAGCTCTCGTACCGGACCGGATTCTCGCGCTTTCCCGTGATGGACGACGAGCAACGCATCCTGGGCTACCTCCATGTCAAGGACGCTCTCGACGCCACCCCGCGCGATGTCCCCTTCCCGGTGACGGCGATGCGCCCCATCGCCCGGGTCCGGGCCGACACACCGCTCGACGACGTCCTGACCGCGCTGCGGCGCAGCCGTACGCACCTGGCGGCGGTTCTCGACGCGGACGACCGGCTGGCCGGAATGGTCACGATGGAGGACGTGCTCCGCGAACTGGTGGGGCGCTCGAAGGCACGGTGAGGGGCGCGGGGGCGCGGCACGGCATCCGGCCGCGCCCCCGGGGCCGGACTCCGGAAGAGGCCGGACCCACCGCGATACGATCGCATCGCCATGGAAACAATTGCCTCCTACAACAGTCTCGTCGCGGTAGGCGACTCGTTCACCGAGGGCATGTCGGACCTGCTGCCCGACGGTTCGTACCGCGGCTGGGCCGATGTCCTCGCGGGGCGGCTGGCCGTCCGTACGCCGGGCTTCCGATACGCGAACCTCGCCGTACGGGGCAAGCTGATCGGCCAGATCGTCGACGAGCAGGTCGGTGTGGCCGCCGCCATGCGGGCCGATGTCGTCACGCTCGTCGGCGGACTCAATGACGCGCTGCGGCCCAAGTGCGACATGGGCATGGTCCGCGGACGGCTCGAAGAGGCCGTGGAACGGCTCGCACCCTCGTGCGAGAAGCTCGTGCTGATGCGAAGCCCGGGGCGCAACGGCCCGGTGATGGAGCGTTTCCGTCCGCGGATGGAGGAGCTGTTCTCCCTGGTCGACGACTTGGCGGCCCGGCACGACGCGGTGATCGTCGACCTGTACGGGGCACCGGTCCTGGGCGATCCCCGGTTGTGGGACGTCGACCGGCTGCATCTGACGGCCGACGGCCACCGCAGGGTGGCCGAGGCGGTCTGGCAGACGCTGGGACTGCCCGCGGAGAACGACTGGCGTTCACCGCTGCCGACCGCCGTACCGCCCAAGTGGGCCCGGCGACGCGTCGAGGACCTCCGCTTCGCCCGCGAGCACCTGATGCCGTGGATAGGCCGACGGCTGACCGGCCGCTCCTCCGGAGACGGACGCTCCGGCGCCCAGTACAGCGCCGAGCTGGGGAGGGCCTTCTGGGTCACCCCCGAGGAGACCCACGCTCCCGGCCCCGTGGCGACATGGCGCCGGGTCGACCCGGACCCGCTCCCGTAGCACCTCTCGCACCGGTCCCCGGCACCGGCCGGCACGGACAGCCCCGGGCCGGAGCGCCTTCTGCAGATCAACCACTGATCGTCTCTCGCAGATTCTCCCTGCCGGCCGCGGCCCCGTGGGAACGTCCCACGGGGTCGCGGCCGTCCGCAGCTCTTCGACTTCCACATGGCCGTACCTGGCCTCCGTGAAGGCTGCGTTGCCCGGCCTCGGCGAAGGCGGCGTCGGCGTGCCCCGCCCGGCGGCCAGGACGACATCCGGCAGACCGTTCATGGCGGGGTGGTTGCGCCACGAGCACCGCGCGCCGCACGGTGAACCACCCGCATACATTCCGGCCACGAGCTGACGGATTTCAAGAACGGCGCTCGGATCGACGCGATATGCTGATGCAGATTGTGCAAGCCGTTTGCAAAATGAGGAGGGTCATGGCAACGCGGGCAACCGACGCCGGGACGAACCAGAGCGTCGAACGAGCGGTCTCGGTGCTGCGCGCACTCGACTCCGGCCGTCCGGAACTGCGCGTCTCCGACGTCGCCGAACTCACCGGACTGGGCTCCTCCACCACCTCCCGGCTTCTGTCCACCCTCGAGCGCCTCGACATGGTCGAACGCGACCCCGTCAGCAACCTCTACCGGCTCAGCCTCGGCATCCTCCCGCTCGCCGCCACCGCCACCAATCGTCACCCCGTCCACCGTGCCGCCCGCATGGTCCTCCAGGACCTCGCCACCCGCACCGGGCTCGGGGCCAACGTCGCCGTCCGCCGCGGGACCGAGCTGATGTTCCTGTGCAATTTCGAGGGAACCCGCGCCCCCAAGTCCTACACACAGGCCGGACACACCGCCCCGCTGCACGCCACCAGCATCGGCAAATGCCTCCTCACCGGCCTCACGCCCAAGGAGCGCCGCAAGCTGCTGCCCGAACCGCTCGTGGCGCACACCGAGTACACGACCACCAGCCACGACCTCCTCGACACCGAGATCGACACCGTGCGCCGCACCGGCTACGCCATCGAAGCCGAAGAACGCGCCCTGGGCCGCGCTTCCCTCGCCGCCCCCGTCCGCGACGCCTCGGGGGACGTCGTCGCCGCCATCTCCCTGTGGGGCCCCACCTCCCTCCTCGGCAACCACACCGAATCCGAAGGGCAGCGCCGCGCTCTCACCCGCGAGGTCATCGAAGCCGCCGACGCCATCAGCCAAGCACTCGGCGCCCTCTGAATCACACAAACGAAGGGGCCCGGTGAAGGTCGAACGACCTTCACCGGGCCCCTTCCCCCTGCGTGGCTACGCGCCGTACGCCTTGAACGCGATCACGTGCGCGTGCCGCGCCCCGTGCGTCGCGTCCACCACGAGCCGCAGCGCATCGGTGCGCACCGGCCCGCCGTCCGCACCCTTCAGCTCGTGCACGCGGTGGCGGCGGCGGTTGCCCGCCACGGTCAGCAGCGTGTGCCAGGTGCCGTCGGGCTCGCGGCTCTGGATGCGGTAATCGCGGACCAGTTCCGGCATGACCTCGAACAAGGTCCGGTGGCGGTGCAGGTTGTTCAGGTACTCGTCGACGTCGTCGTCGAACACCACGCGTGCTTCGGTGAGCTGCTGCCCCTCGTCCCAGTCGAGGCACAGCCACTGCGCGGCCCGGTCCGGGTCGGGCAGCAGCTCGGACGACCACATCTGCGGCCCTCCGTAGGCGCGCTGGAAGCCGCCGACGGCCCGCTCGGGCAGGAACGCGGCGGTGTCCGGGGTCGCGCGGAAGGCGAAGGTCCGGCGCCGCAGGCCGCGGGCCTGCCACTCCAGGACCAGTTGGCCTTCCTCTTCCGGTATGTCGTGGTCGACGGCCGCGTCTCCTTCGACCCTGCTGCGCAGTGCGAGAACGCCGTCGGTGCGCTCCGGGACGAGGACCAGTGCCGTGTCCGGGCAGGCGCGCACGATCAGTACGACGTTCTGCGGGGTGTCCGGGCGGTGGTCGAATCGGGCCGTGACCCAGTGGGGGCCGTCGGCCGGTACGGTCAACGTGGTGCTGAGCACGTGGTCGACGGGGACCGCGTTCTCGGGGCGGCCGGTGCTCCACAGTTCCACGGTGAGTTCGCTTCTCCGCTCGCCCGGGGCACCGTGGACGAGCAGGTCGACCGTGTCGAGTGCCGGGTCCACCGGCAGCAGCAGCGCGAGGTCACGGGTGAGCGGGTACCGCTCTCCGGGCGCGGCCGTCGTGGGCTCTGCGGCCAGCCGGCTCAGGTGCGAGGATGCACTGACGCGGGCTGTGCGCGCCAGGTTGTCGGGGTCGTCGTCGGACAGGCCGATGACCGAGGCGTCCTGCCGTAGCAGGGCCCGCCGCACCAGCTCGGGGTGTTCGGCGGCGAGTTCGCGCGGGCCGATGTTCTCAGCGACGCACAGCGCGGCGGCCGTGCCCGCGGCCTCGCCGAGCGTGGCGCAGGTCGCCATGACACGGGTGGCGCCGAAGGCGACGTGGGTGGCGGAGATGTTGCGCCCGGCGAACAGGAGGTTCGTGACGTTCGCCGAGTACAGGGAGCGCAGCGGGATGTGGAAGATGCCGTCCGCATAGCGCTGGCGGGCGCCGGGCTCGTCGGCGTACATGCCCTGCACCGGATGGAGGTCCACGGACCAGCCGCCGAACGCGATCCGGTCCTCGAACTGCCGCTGCTCCAGGATGTCCTGCTGGGTCAGTACGTGGTCGCCGAGGAAGCGGCGGTACTCACGCTTGCCGGGGAGGCTGCCGACCCACTCCAGCGTCAGGTTCTCGGCGTCCGGGAATTCGCCGGAGTTCTTGATGTGGTCCCAGATGCCCATGATCACGGCCTGGAGTTCGTCTCGGATGCGCTCGTTGTCGTGGACGGTGTCCAGCTCGCCGCCCCACTCGATCCACCAGTAGTCGCAACCGTTGTCGCCGGTGCGCAGGACACGGTTGCGCAGGATGGGCGTGGTGGTGAGGTCCTTGGCGTGGGCGGGCGGCACGAACTTGACCGGGTGGCCCATGTCCTTGGTGTGGAACAGGATCGTCGAGCCGAGCAGCGCCTCGTCCGCGTCGTCGGGCGCCCAGGGCTCGTCGAACTCGTCGCGCCCCTCGCGGCCGATGCGGTAGCGCGCACCGGCGAGGTGGCCGAGCAGGCCGTCGCCGGTGCAGTCGAGGAACTGCCGGGCGTGAAAGGTGATACGCCGCTCGGAGCCCATCATCCAGCCTGTGCAGGAGTGCACCTCGCGTGCGTCCTCCGGGCCGCTGGCGGCGACCTCCCGTACATCGGTGTTGAGGTACAGGTCGATGCCCGGTTCGGCCCGGACGGCGTCGAGGACCACCTGGTCCCAGTAGTACGGGTTGCCCTCGGGGTTGCGGTACTGGTTCTCGGTGTACAGCTCGCCCATGATGCCGGTCTCGCGGGCCCAGCGTTGCACGCCGTGGGCCGTGGCACCGCAGACCCAGACCCGGACCTCGCTGCTGGCGTTGCCGCCGAGGACGGGCCGGTTGTTGACCAGGGCGACGCGTCGGCCGAGGCGGGCCGCGGCAATGGCCGCACAGGTCCCCGCCAGGCCGCCGCCGATGACGGCGATGTCGTAATGGACCTCTTCTTCCCGCACGGAGCGGCCTCCTTGATGTGATGCTCGGATGCTCTCCGCCGCAGCGGAGCGCCTTGAACGTACATCACATGCATATTGTGCAACCACTGTTCGACCAGTGGGATTTGTTGTAGGTTTCCAGCGCAGCCGACGACATCGCCGCCGTGGGCCATCAGCGAAGCTCATGGCACGTGCGGCGACTTCGCCGGTTTTGCATAGAACCGGCGATTCACCGACCTAGAGGGTTGACGCCGTCGCACGATATGGAGAACGATCCCGCATGCTGCAACTTGCGTTCAACGGAGCATGCATGGCATTCACACAGGGCCTTGGCCGAAGCAAGGGACGGGGCGGCTCATCGCTCACACCCGGCCGCGTCGCATCCGCCTGCCCCCGCACGGCCCCGCGTGCCACGCCCTGCACCAACGCTCCCGCCCCGTTCGAGAGGACACACCCATGAGTACGGCCGCACCTCCACAGAAGGCCGCTCCACACCGTGAGCGGACCGGCGGACGGCTCTCCAACGGCGCGTTCGCACTGCTGCTGACCGCACCGGGGCTCGCCCTGTTCGCGACGATCATCATCTACCCGCTGGTGTCGGCGCTGTTCACCGGCTTCTTCAAGCAGGACCTGCGGCTGCCGGGCCGCGAGTTCGTCGGCCTGGACAACTTCACCTACTGGCTGGACGGCGACTTCCTCACGATCCTCAAGCAGACACTGGTCTTCACCGTCGGAGCGACGATCGTCCCCTTCGTGGTCGGCTTCGCGCTCGCGCTCGCGCTGAACTCGGGCCTGAAGGGCAGCGGCTTCCTGCGCGGACTGTTCCTCTTCCCGTGGGTGATCCCGGGCGTGGTGGTCTCCTTCCTGTGGATGTGGATCTTCAACGCGAACTACGGCGTGCTGAACGGCATCCTCATGAAGGCGGGGATCATCGAGGAGTCCGTCTCCTGGCTCGGCCAGCCCGGCACCGCCATGCTCGCCGTCATCGTCACCAAGACCTGGGCGAGCTTCCCCTGGATGATGGTGATGCTCCTGGCCGGTCTGCAGACCGTGCCCAAGGAACTGCACGAGGCGGCCTCGATGGACGGGGCGGGCTCGATCCGCCGCTTCTTCGCCGTGACCTGGCCGCAGGTCCGCGGTGTCGCCTCGATCGTGCTGCTGCTCGAGTTCATCTGGAACTTCCAGCATTTCGACACCATCTACGTACTCACCGGCGGCGGCCCGGCCGGCGCCACCGAGACCTTCGCGACCGCCGTGTACCAGACCGCCTTCAAGGGCTTCGACATCGGCCGGGCGACCGCGCTGGGCGGCCTGTGGATGCTGCTTCTGCTCGTCCTCGTCGCCGTCTACCTCAGGATCACCGAGCGGAAGGGCGACGCCCGATGACCACCACGACCTCCACCCCGCTGTCCGGCACCGACCGGCTGAGGACATCCGCCCCACCCGCGAGGCACGCCAGGCGGCGCCGGATGCGCAAGGACCTGCTGCGCTCGCGGATCGTCGCCTGGACCGCCGTCCTGGTGATCGGCGCCTTCGGCATGCTGCCGGTCTACTGGCTGCTGGCCACCGCCCTGAGCAGCCCCGAGCAGACCTTCCAGTTCCCGCCGAAGCTCATACCGACCGACATCACCTTCAGCAACTTCACGGCCCTCGCCGAGAACGACCAGCTGATCACGTACCTGGTCAACTCACTCATCGTGGCTTCGATCACCGCCGTGCTGAGCGTGGTCGTCGCCACGTACATGGGGTATTCGTTCTCCAAGTTCCGCTACCGCGGGCGACGCTCGCTGATGCACCTGGTGCTGGCCTCCCAGATGTTCCCCCAGGCGCTCCTGCTGGTGACGCTGTACGCCGTGTTCTCCAGCTTCGGCCTGCTGAACACGTACACCGCCCTGGTGCTGTCCTTCACCACGTTCACGATGCCGTTGTGCGTCTGGATGCTGAAGGGCATCTTCGACACCATCCCGGACGCCCTGCTGGAGGCCGCATCCATCGACGGCGCTTCCCGGTGGCGGACGCTGCACTCCATCGTGGCGCCGCTGGCCGCACCCGGGATGATCGCCGCCGGCCTGTTCGCGTTCGTCCGCGGCTGGAACGACTTCATCTTCGCGGTGACGCTGGCCGACAAGGAGAAGCAGACCCTGCCGCCCGGTCTCGTCTCCACCTACATCGGTGAGTTCCAGACCGCCTGGCCCGAACTGATGGCCGCCTCGCTGGTGGTGTCCGTGCCGGTGGTCGTCGCCTTCATGTTCCTCCAGCGCTACCTCGTCGGCGGGATGACCGCCGGTTCCGTCAAGAGCTGAGCCCTCGGGAACCGCCCGCTCCTCCCCCACGCACGTCCTCTCCCACCCACTCCCCCATGGAGACATCATGACCACCTCTGGCATCAGCCGGCGCGGCGCGCTGCGCATGTTCGGCATCGGCGCTCTCGGTGTGGCCGGCGCCGGTGTGCTGGGCGCCTGCGCACCGTCGGGCGCCAGCACCTCCTCCAACGGAGGCGACACGAAGTCCAAGGACTTCGACTTCACCTCCTGGTCGCTCAACGAGGAGGCCGCCAAGCCCTCGATCGAGAAGATCATCGCGGCGTGGGAGAAGTCCGAGAACTCCAAGATCCGCGCGGTCTCGTACCCGTACAACGAGTACCTGAGCCAGCTCACCCTCAAGCTCGGCGGCGGGGAGACGACCGGCGCGGTGCACCTCGACATCGCCTGGCTCGCCGCGGTGGCGCAGATGGGCAAGCTCGCCGACCTCGGTTCCGCGGCCATGAAGGGCGGCTACACGAACGTGGCGCTGGACAGCGGCATGTACGACGGCAAGCAGTACGGCCTGCCGTGGAACACCGGCTCGATCGGCGTGATCGCCAACTCCAAGCTCCTGGAGAAGGCAGGCATCAAGAAGCACCCCACCACCGTCGAGGAGTTCGAGGACGCGCTGCGGGAGCTGAAGGGGCTCGGCGGCGGTGTCGTGCCCTACGCCGCAGCCACCAAGGTCGCGCAGCTCAAGGACATCTTCCCGTGGATGCAGACCTTCGGCTGCACGCTCCTGGAGGAAAACAAGGTGACCATCGGCGACGACGCCTCCATCGACGCGGTCACCTGGTACAAGAAGCTGCACGACGAGAAGCTGATCGCCGCGGACGTGGACCGCTTCGACGCGCGCGCCCTGTTCGGGCAGGGCAAGGCCGCCTTCTACGACGACGCCATCATCGGCAAGGGCGTGACCGCGGCCCAGTCCAAGGACAAGACGCTGGCCGACGCGATGCAGCCGATGAAGCGGCCGGTGCTGCGCGCCGGTGACACCCCGCAGGCGCTGCTGTGGGGCGGTGTGATCGCGGTCGTCAAGGGCAAGGGGCAGGACGCGGCGACGGAGTTCGCGCTGCACACCACCTCCGACCGCGCCACCACCACCGAGTACTTCGCTGCCCGCGCCCTGCCGCCGTCCACTACGGCGGGCCTGGCCGACCCGAAGGTCGCGCAGGACACCTTCACCACCGAGTGGACCGAGAAGATCACCGATACGGCGACCGGCAGCCCGTTCTGGCAGTTCGCGCGGAACGCCCAGATCGAGGAGGCCGTGGCCAAGCAGGTGCAGGCCGTGCTGGTCGGCAAGTCGAAGCCGAAGGAAGCGATGAAGAAGGCCGCGGAGGAAGTCACCGACCTCATCAAGCGCTGAGCCGACGCACGGCAGACCGGGGCCCGGTGAAGGCGGAACAGCCTTCACCGGGCCCCTCGCCATGCTGCACACGTCATCCCTCACACGTATCTCGTATCCGTATTACGCAATCCCTATTCACGATCTGGGATCTGCTGTAAGTTTCCGCCGCAGCGGAAGGGGTGGACCCACCTTCGGGCTGCTCCCGTTCGCCTCACCATCACGCCCGCGAAGGAGTTCACCTTGCGACGTCCCACGGCACGCGCGTACACCGCCCCGGCTGCGGCTCTGGCTGCCCTGCTCACGCTCGTCCCGGCCGCCCAGGCCGACAGCACGGACCTGACGGCAGCCGCGACAACGGTGATCGAGAAGGTTCCGTACGCGATGGACTCGTCGAACCAGGCCGCCTGGTGGACGCCGGCCGCCACGTACAAGGGCCGCGGTCAGTACACGTACTTCGCCTTCAACGAGCCCGGCTCGACGGCCGCCACGCACCGCCCTGCCGTCGCGCGGCGCGACCCGGACGGGGTCTGGAGCCGTCTGCCGCTGCTCGACAAGAGCGGACAGCAGGCCGAGTTCGCCGACGACAACGGCCACAACCAGCCGTCGATCGCGCGCGACGGCAGCGGCCGACTGCACGTGTTCGCCTCCATGCACGCCGACGCCTGGCGCTACTTCCGCACCGAAGCCCCCGGCGGGGACATCACGGACCACGCGGCCGAACTGCCCGACCAGGGCGTGGGCATCACCTACCCGATCGTGACCACCGCACCCAACGGCGATCTGTACCTGGCCGCCCGCGTCGGCGCCGGGGCCGACCGGCGTCCCGGCAAGCTGTACCGCTGGGACAACGCCGCCGCACGCTGGAGCGTGGTCGCCACCTTCGCCGACGCGCTGAACCGTTCCGTGTACCCCGACGACCTGGCGGTGGACGCCGCCGGACGCGTGCACCTCCTGTACGAGTGGGCCAAGGCCCCGGCGACCGGGTTCCGGCACCAGCTCTCCTACCTGCGCTACGACCCGTCCGCCGGCACCTTCACCGACAGCGCGGGGGCGTCCGTCACCACCCCGGTGACACCCGGCACGTCCGACGTGATCCAGGACCTCACCGCGGGTGAGGAGTGGAGCATCGACAACGCCTACACGGGCCCGGCGGTACAGAGCGCCAAACTCACCCTGGACGGCTGCGCCCCGAAGATCGCCTACCGCTACCGCTCGGCCGACAGCGGTGGCAACTTCCGCGTGTACTACGCGTATCCGAGCGGCAGCGACTGGGTCAGCAAGACCGTGTACGCCGGTGGCCAGACCGCCGCGGCCCTCGGCATCACCTGGGACGAGACGGACACCAAGCGGATCTACTACGTCACCGGCTCGGGCACCGACCGCGTCTTCGTCGCGACGCAGTCGGCGGACGGAACCTGGACCGCGCAGTCCGCCGCGCCGGGCGTGGGCGCGGACCGGCTCGCGGTGCGGCGGGACTCGGACGGAAACGATGTGCTGTACCTGCCGGACACCGCGCACAACGCCCTCTACTACGGACTCCGTTAGAACCCTGCACATCGGCCGCATCACACGTTTCGCCACCGGTTCGTCGCTCCACGTGATCGAACCCGCGCACGCGAAGGCAGAGGGAGCGGGACCACGGCGCTGCCCGCCGCCGGACGCCGCACACCACCGCACACCGCCGCGGCCCGTCGCTCCACGAAGTCCCGCCGGACATCCGGCGGGACTTCGTCGTCCCACACGCTCACAAGAGCTGCGCCTCAAGGCCCGGCGGTGCTGGAATCTCCGGCTCGGGGCAGTCCCGTCTCGCACGCGTCTCGCACGCTGCACCTGAGACGGTGGCCCAGGAGCCTCTGACCTGGACCTTATGGGGGAGGTGGACGCTCACGAACAGCTCAAGACGGCAGGTAAGCTCTGGACACGTGACTGCTGTGTCTGCGAAGCCTCGCATCCCCAATGTCCTGGCCGGCCGCTACGCCTCCACGGAGCTGGCCGTCCTCTGGTCCCCCGAGCAGAAGGTGAAGCTGGAACGCCGACTGTGGCTGGCGGTGCTGCGCGCTCAGAAGGACCTCGGGATCGAGGTGCCGGACGCCGCGCTCGCCGACTACGAACGTGTCATCGACCAGGTGGACCTGGCCTCGATCGCCGAGCGCGAGAAGGTCACCCGGCATGACGTCAAGGCCCGGATCGAGGAGTTCAACGCCCTCGCCGGGCACGAGCAGGTCCACAAGGGCATGACCTCCCGGGACCTCACGGAGAACGTGGAGCAGCTGCAGATCCGGCTCTCCCTGGAACTGGTGCGCGACCGCACGGTGGCGGTCCTGGCCCGGCTCGGCAAGCTGGCGGGTGAGTACCGCGAGCTGGTCATGGCCGGTCGCTCCCACAATGTCGCCGCGCAGGCGACCACGCTCGGCAAGCGCTTCGCTACCGCGGCCGACGAGCTCCTGGTGGCGTACGGGCGCCTCGAGGACCTGCTGGACCGCTACCCGCTGCGCGGCATCAAGGGCCCCGTGGGAACCGCGCAGGACATGCTCGACCTGCTGGGCGGCGACGCCGGGAAGCTCGCCGACCTCGAACAGCGCATCGCCGCGCACCTCGGGTTCGCGCAGGCCTTCACATCCGTCGGCCAGGTCTACCCGCGCTCGCTCGACTACGACGTGGTGACCGCGCTGGTCCAGCTGGCTGCGGCGCCCTCGTCGGTCGCCAAGACGATCCGTCTCATGGCCGGGCACGAGCTGGTGACCGAGGGCTTCAAGCCGGGCCAGGTCGGCTCCTCCGCGATGCCGCACAAGATGAACACCCGGTCCTGCGAGCGCGTCAACGGCCTGATGGTGATCCTGCGCGGCTACGCGTCCATGACGGGCGAGCTGGCGGGCGACCAGTGGAACGAGGGCGACGTGTCGTGCTCCGTGGTCCGCCGGGTGGCGCTCCCGGACGCCTTCTTCGCGTTCGACGGTCTGCTGGAGACCTTCCTGACGGTGCTCGACGAGTTCGGCGCGTTCCCGGCCGTCGTCGCCCGTGAGCTGGACCGCTACCTCCCGTTCCTCGCCACGACCAAGGTGCTGATGGGCGCGGTGCGCGCCGGCGTCGGCCGTGAGGTCGCCCACGAGGCGATCAAGGAGAACGCGGTCGCCTCGGCCCTGGCCATGCGCGAGCAGGGCGCCGAGCGCAACGAGCTGCTCGACAAGCTGGCCGCCGACGACCGCATCCCGCTGGACCGCGCGCAGCTCGACGCGCTGATGGCCGACAAGCTGTCCTTCACCGGGGCGGCGGGCGACCAGGTCACCGCGCTGATCTCCCGTATCGAGGAGATCGCCAAGCAGCACCCCGAGGCCGCCGCATACACGCCGGGCTCCATCCTCTGACGGCCTCGCCCACAGTCGGATGACGCCCGAAGAGCTCCAGGCCGCCCGCGACAGCACGGTTCCCGATGTGGTCGCGGGCGGCCTGCGTGTGCTGTTCTGCGGGATCAACCCGAGCCTGATGACGGGGGCAACCGGCCACCACTTCGCCCATCCCGGCAACCGGTTCTGGCCGGTGCTCCATCGGTCCGGCTTCACCCCTCAGCAATTGAAGCCGGCCGAGCAGGCCGAACTGCTGCGATACGGGCTCGGCATCACCAACGTGGTCGCCCGGGCCACCGCCCGGGCGGACGAGCTGTCCGCCGAGGAGTTCCGGGAGGGCGGGCAGATCCTGGCAGCCAAGGTCGAGGAGCTGCGACCGCAGTGGCTGGCGGTCGTAGGGGTCACGGCGTATCGCACGGCCTTCGGCAAGCGAACTGCCCGTATCGGTCCGCAGAGCCACACGATCGGCGGAGCCCACGTCTGGGTCCTGCCCAACCCCAGCGGCCTGAACGCCCACTGGACCGCTCAGACGATGGCCGAGGAGTACGGACGCCTCCTTACCCGCGTCGACCACAACACCGCCGCTCCCGCCACCCCCGCCGATATACCTTGACGCCTGCCGCCCGTGCCTGCGCGCGCACCTGTGCCGGTGCGGTGCCGGCGCCTCTGTGCAGTGCCTGTTGTTGCGGCGCCTGCACCTGCGCCGGTGGCTGTTGTAACGGTGCCTGCACCTGCTCGTGCGCAAAGGCTCGTCGCTCCGGACCGCAAGCTGCCCCGCCGCGTCCGCCGCTCAGCACCCGATGGCTGCGTACCGGCGGCCGCAAGCCGGTGGCCGCCGTCCATGCCTTGCACCACGCCCTCGGTCACCTAACCTCACCTCCCCCGAGCCGGGGCCGGGCAAGCGCCCCCAATCCCCCGATCCCGCGGGCGGCTTCATGCTCGTCCGGCGGACAGCAGTCCGCTCATGTCACGGCGGATCGATCTCCGTCACCACCACGTTCAGCTCACACCCCGGTCCTTCCTCCTCCAGGTAGAGCCCGATGCCGAGCCACCGGTCCTCGATCTTCCAGAGCTGGAGATATTCGCAACCCGCGACCGTCTCGGTCCATGCCTCCGGTATCTCGTCGCCGGCGATCATCCGCTCCTGTGCGCTCCACAGGCTGATCGTCTGCGGCTCCCCCCAGCGCCTGGCCAGCATCGTCAGCAGTACGTCATGCTCTGCCAGGCACTGGGCCCGGTGCGCCAGTCTCCGCACCTCGTCGTCGTCCCAGTGGTCGACGTCCGCGTGCAGGGACGCCGTGTGATACCCGGGCCCGCTGACTCCCGAGCCTGACCGGGTGCGCTCCGTGGGAAAGTCCGAGGTGCGCATCGCGTCGATGAGGCGAAGGTGATGTGCGGTGGTCATGCCTGCCAGTAAACCGTCCGGCACTGACAACCGCCCCTCGCCCCTGGACTTTGAAGCGCTTTCAGCCGTCCTGCTCCATACGAAAATCGGGGCAGCAGGCTATGCGTCCCTGCGCCGGATCGCCCACCACCCGGCCAGCAGCGCGGCCGCTGCCCAAGCTGCGGTCACCGCGAGCCCACCCCACGGCCCCAGGCTTCCTCCGGGGTTCTGGTGGAGCACCAACTGTCCTGCCCGGTCGGGCAGATATTGCGCGGCTCCGCCCGCGACGTCGCCGACCACGAAGGAGACTATGAGCACGAACGGGATGAGCAGGCTGAGCACAGCTACCGCGCTGCGCAGCAGCGCCGTCAGTCCGGCCGCGAACAGGGCCATCAGCGCCAGATATATTCCGCCCCCGAAGGCTGCCCGCAGAGCGCCCGGCTCCCCCAGGTCGATCGCGTACTTGCCCATGAACAGCTGCCCCACAAGGAAGGCGCTGAAGCTGGTGACGAGGCCGATGACCAACGCCGGCACCCCCACCAGGGCGACCTTGGCAGCGTAGAAGAGGTTGCGGCGCGGAACAGCGGCCAGCGATATCCGCAGGGCTCCGTTGAGGAACTCGGAGGAGAGCGCGGTCGCCCCGAAGCTGATGGCGGCGATCTGGCCGAAATTCAATGCGTAGAAGGCGTCGAAGACGGGCTCCGCGTCGGCGTTGTCCGCCTCGGCCTGGCCGACGGTGGAGAAGGCGAGCAAGGTGATGGCGAGGGTCACGACGAGGACGGCTATCAGGGAGCCCACGACGGACCGGACCGATCTCATCTTGATCCACTCGGAGCGCAGCACTGCGGTGGTCGACATGGTCAGTCCTCCTGACGGTTGGCGGATGAGGTCGACGCCGATGCGAATTCCGCGGCGTCGGCGGTGAGGTCGAGGTAGGCCTGTTCCAACGTGGCCTGCTCGTCGGCCAGTTCGAGGACAGGAATGCCTTCGGTCGCGGCTATCGCGCCGATTTCCCCGGCCTTCGCGCCCTCGACGGTCCAACAGCCGTCGTCTTCCTGCGCGGGCTCGTATCCCTTGCGGATCAAGGCGTCCCGCAGCCGCGTGGACTCGGTCGTGCGCACCCGAGCACGCGGCCTGCTGCGGGAATCCAGGAATTCCTGCATCGGCAGGTCGGCGAGGAGCCGGCCCCGGCCCAGAATCACGAGGTGGTCGGCGAACGACGAGGTCTCGTTCATCAGATGGCTGGAGACCAGGACCGTCCGTCCCTCGCGAGCGAGCCGCTTCATCAGCTCCCGGATCCAGATGATGCCTTCCGGGTCGAGACCGTTGGACGGCTCGTCCAGCATCACGACCTCCGGGTCGCCCAGCAGCGCGGCCGCTATACCCAGTCGCTGTCGCATGCCGAGTGAGAAGGTCTTGATCCGGGCTCCGCCGACCGCGCCGAGGCCTGCCTCCTCCAGAACCTCCTCGACTCTGCGCGCACCGAGGCCGTTGCTGGCCGCCAGGGCCAGCAAGTGGTTCCGCGCGGTACGCGCGCCATGAGCGGCCTGGGCATCCAGCAAGGCGCCGACCCGGCGCAGCGGATCGCCGAACGTGGGGTAGAGCTGCCCGCCGATCGTGGCCGTGCCGCCGGTGGGCCGGTCGAGGCCGAGAACAAGTCGCATGGTGGTGGACTTGCCTGCGCCGTTGGGGCCGAGAAAACCGGTGACGCGCCCGGGTCGCACACTGAACGTGAGGTTGTCCACTGCACGGGTCGTACCGAATTCCTTGGTGAGTTCATGGACGTCGATGCTGGTCATGTCCCAAGCCTCGCGGCCGCACGTGGCCTCTCGCCTCCCCCGCAGGCGGGAATCATCTCCCTCTCTCGGGGGAGCCGCCGTGCCCACGTGGCTGACACGATGGCTGCATGTTCCGCCTCCTGCGCCCGCTCGCCTCATCCGTCACCTACACCCGGTGGCTGCATCTCCTCGTCCCTGGTGCGGGCTACAGCGTGTGGATGTTCATCTCGCCCACTTCCCCATGGGCGCCCATGGTCTTCGCTGTACCGATCGGCTTGTTGCCCGGTATGCGGCTGGCCGAGGGGGTGCAGGCACAACTTCTTCTCGCGCCGGATCAGCGAGGCAGACCTGATGCCACTATCTCGGCGGCCTCGGCGGCCACTTGGTCCGATCGCTGGAGAACCGTGTTGTGGCTGGAGACACGAATGCTGCTCGCCATTCCCGTGGGGTACGCGACGGTGTGGCTGCTGGCAACCGCGGTGGATCTCGTCCTCACCGCCTGCGGCAACGGCCCGAGCGATCAATGGCTGGTTCGCGGGGTCGATCCGCACTGGTGGTACACCCTGTTCGTCCCCCTGCCTCTCCTGGCACTGCTCGCACTCGTCGTGTTGAGCGGCCGCCTGATCACCGAGGCCGCCAAGGGGCTTCTCGGCCCCTCGCCGGTGCAGCGGCTGACCGCTCTGGAGGAACGCACCGAGCAGTTGCTGGAGCGCAATCGCATCGCACGTGAGCTGCACGACTCGATCGGGCACGCGTTGACGGTCGCAGTCGTGCAGGCCGGCGCGGCCCGGGCAGCGGGTGACCCCGGGTTCACCGAACGGGCCCTGGCCGCGATCGAGGAGACGGGCCGGGACGCGCTCGACGATCTGGAGCGGGTTCTGCGGGTACTGCGCGAATCCGGACCGCCGGTGGGGCAGCGGCCGACGCTCGCTGAAGCGGACCGGCTCCTGGACTCCGCGCGCGGGTCGGGCGCGAAGATCGACGCCGATGTATCAGGTCCGCTGGAGCGGGTTCCGGGCGCGGTCTCCCGCGAGGGGTATCGCATCCTTCAGGAGTCACTCACCAATGTGCTGCGTCATTCCGGTACGGTCCCCGTCCGTGTACGGATCAACGTCGCCGACAGCCGACTGGAGCTGGAGGTGACCAATCCGCTCAGTGACTCGACAGAAGATTCGACAGCTGTGCCGGGCAGTGGGAGCGGGCTGCGGGGCATCCGGGAGCGGGCAGCTCTGCTGGGGGGAAAGGCCGAGACGGGGCCGCACAAGGGTGAATGGCGCGTTCACGCGAAGCTTCCGCTGGACGGCTTGAGGATTGCCCCTTGACGTGCTCCCTGGTCTAAAGCCCAGGGATTCCGGCCTGGGTCGTGTGACCCTTCCGGGGGCTTCCTGCTTCACCGCGCTGCGCGGGCACGGATGCCCGTCTTACCGGCGCTTCACAGGCGTTTGGCGTCTCCGCCCGTCCGGCGGCGACGATGCGGCGTCCTTCGAAGAGGACGTTGCGTGCTGCGCTG
>NZ_BMTF01000046.1 GCF_014649535.1 Streptomyces gelaticus | reverse complement strand
GGTGTCGTACCCGTCGGTGTCGTACCCGTGGGCGTCGTACCCGTCGGTGTCGTACCCGTCGGTGTCGTACCCGTCGGCGTCGTACCCGTCGGCGTCGTACCCGTCGGCGTCGTACCCGACGGCGTCGTACCACCCACCGTGTTGCCGCCGCCGACCGTGTTACCACTGCCCGCGATGACGGAGCCACCGATGGTGGAACCGATGATCTGGTTCAGGTTGTTGATTGTCTGATTGCTGACCTGGTTTATCACCGTCTGCGACAGACCGAGACTTCTCCCCGTGGCTTGCACCGCCGCCGCGCCCTGCGCCGCCGCCTCTTGCGGGGAGGCACCCCTGCTTCTCGCCGCTTGTGCCGCGTTCGCTCCGGCGGCCGCAGCAGCGGCTGCGCCTCCGGCCGAGTTCGCTGCTCCACCCCCGGCACAGGCCACAGGACCTATGGAGAAGCTGCCGGTGCCCGATACGGCGACCGGCCCTATACGACCGTCAGAAGAAGGGCGCAGCACCATCCCCCCTGGGGAGACGGTGAATGCCGCGTTGGGATCGAAGTTCTGGCCCGTCAAGGTATTTCCTGCTACCTGACACGTCGAGGCCGGGGCAGCGGATGCGGGAGCGACAGTGATCGCGGCCAGCCCCCCGACAAGCGCCACTGTCACGGCGGAACTCAGGACGATTTTTCCTCTCACGGCTTTCCCCTTTCGGGCACTGTGATTTCTTGCCTTTTCAGTCACGTGCCATCGTGAGCAGCGGGCCAGAACCACGGCGTGACTCCGGCGTGACGCTGACGTGGCGGCGGGACCGGCAGAAGCAACTCCGGGTGGAATCCCGGAGTTCCTCCTCATACAGCTTGCGCGTTCTCTTCGAGGATGTCGCACCGAGAGATTTACCGGATTCAACCAGTCATGACTGGGCAGTTGGGACAGGCGCCGTACGGCGGGACGCGACCCGGGAAACGTGGCGCAGTCGAGTGAGAGGACCGGCAGCAGACCGGGTCGAACGATACGATGGTCGTCGGCGCCCAGTACCAGTTCTACGAGAATCGTCCCCGTCGAGTCATAGCGCTGGGGCCGCTGAAGCCACAGCGTACTGACGGGACACTCCAGTTCACCCCGATCCTTTGGGCTGATGGACATGAAGAAGACAACCTTGCGGAACATCAGTGTCGCGGCGGCGGCTCCCTTCTTGGCGGCCGGAATCCTGGGCACATCGGCGACCAGCTCTGTTGCGTCACCACAGAATTCCCAGGTCGCGCCCTCGGCGCTCAAGTGCTACTCAGCCATTGACGATCCGAGCGAGATCGTTTGCTATCAGGTTTCACAGCGGGCTCTGAACACGGGGAGCGAGATCGTGTTCTTCCCCTTCCTCATCCAGGTGCCCACTCCTTCGAATCCCCCGGCGCCGGTCATCGTGAATACTCTGCCGCCGGATCTGCTTCCAGGGGATTCCTTCAACGGCACGGGACCGTAGCTCCGGCCGCCAACTGACCCACGGCGGGCCGAGAAGCGCCGTCGTGGCGCGCTCAGTGCCGCAGAGCCCGTCCCACCTCGGCCTTGACATCGCCGGACAGCTTGCGGTTGCTGCGGGCCGTGGCGTCCTTGGACGCCTTGGCAGCGACGCCGTCGACCGTCACCACCACCGTGTCGAGCAGATTGCCGCTCGCGTCACGGAAGTTGACCTGCACCGCGTACGACTTCGCGGAGTCGGAGCTGTTCTTCACGGTGACCTTCACGGTGGCGCGGCCGTCGCCGTCGGTGCTCGGCCTGCCCAGCCCGACGTCGCTCTTGGCGTTGACGCCGTTCTTGAAGCTGTTCAGCTTCTCGCCTGCGGCAGCCGTCGCCGAGGCCACGGCTTCGGCGCCCCGGGATGCCGCTGACGCGGCCTCGGACGCCGTGCTGGAAGCGCCGCCGCCGGAGCATGCCGCGGCCGCCGACATCACGGCCGTCGTCAGCAGTACGGTCCACAGGCCTCGCACGGCTTTCCTCGTCATCGTGCCTCCCGGCTCTCGCCACTCCCCCTTTGCTCCTCGCCTCAGTCAAAGGGGCGGCGGCGCGGGCCGCACGCCGTGTACGCCGTACGGGCGAGCGGAGGGCGGTGTCGATGCGCGACGCGGCACGGAGCGGACGAGTCCGGGGTATGAGCGGCCAGTGGCCGGGCGGCGTCCCACGTCTCCCCGGCCCACGGAAGCCGAGCCGGGTTGTTGCTGCCTGTACGTGGCCGTGTCCCCGGGCCACGGAGGGCTCGGGGACACGGTCGTGGGGTGCGTCGTGCGTCGGTCGTCAGCGGCCGTAGCGGATCAGGGCGCGGACCATGCGGCAGGTCGTGTCGGACGGAGGGTGGATGCCGATGCGCTCGGCGGTCGCGCTTATCCTGTCGTTGGTCGCGGTCGACGGGTAGTAGACGCCCGTGTCGAGCAGGGCGATCGCCAGGCGCATGGCCTTCAGGCGGCGGTTGTGGGAGATGTACCACTCGCGGGGCCGGCCCGCGGGAAGCGGCTTCTTCATCAGGGGTTTGTGGAGCGGCTCGGTCGTAACTGCGGCAACGGCCATGGGCAACCTCCTGGCATGGTCGTGGAACCCTCACCAACTGCCTTTATTTTACTGCCCGGCACTGACAATCGGCGCTGGCCAGAAGGGCTTTCGGACCGCCCCTCGCGTACCTTTGACCTCATGGAGATCTGGATCAATCCCGCCTGTTCCAAGTGCCGCAGTGCGGTGCAACTTCTCGATGCGGAGGGCGCCGAATACACCGTCCGCCGCTATCTGGAGGATGTGCCGTCACCGGACGAGATCCGGGCCGTGCTCGACCGGCTCGGGCTGGAGCCGTGGGACATCACGCGTACGCAGGAAGCCGATGCGAAGGAACTCGGGCTCAAGGAGTGGCCGCGTGAGGCCGGTTCGCGCGAGCGATGGATCTCGGCCCTCTCCGAGCACCCGAAGCTCATCCAGCGGCCGATCATCACCGCGGACGACGGGAGCGCCGTCGTCGCACGCACGGACGAGGCGGTACGCGACGCGCTGGAACGCTGAGCGTCCGCGGGCGGCCCGTGCGCCGACCCGTCACCCGATGAACTCCCCGATCCTGCGGTTCAGTTCGCCCGCCGTCGGTTCGTGCAGCGGCAGCGTGTGATGGGTCGCGCCGGGAATCGTCGCCGTCGTCACCCGCGGGAGCAGCCGGGCCGCCGCGGCGGCGACGCGGGCCGGGTCGTGGACCCGCGTGCGTTCGGCGAGCAGGATCAGGGTCGGTACGTCAAGCCCGCCCAGGGCCCCGGGCTCGGGGCGGGGCCCGGTGACCGGGCGGGCGGACGGGAAGCCCGTGGCCGCGTCGCGCAGCCGCAGCCAGACCGGGTCGAGCACGGCGCCGCCCGTCTCCCACTCCAGGAAGGCCCGCGCCCGCTTCACGCCGGGCCGGATCAGCATCGGCAGCGCGTGCAGCAGGTAACCGGGCCGGTAGCCGGCGAAGCACTGTGTCGGGTCCATGAGGACCAGTTCCGAGACACGGTGGGGCGCGTGCAGGGCGTAGTGGAGAGCGATCCAGGCCCCGTAGGAATGCCCGCCCAGTGCTGCGCGGTCGGCCCCCAGTGCGTCCAGCACCCCGTCGAGCCAGGCCGTCAGGTCCTGCACCGCACGGATCGGGCGCTCCCCCGCGACGCTGCGGCCCGGGTCGCCGATCAGGTCGACGGCATGGACGCGGTGGGTGCGGCCCAGGTGGGCGGCCTGGGCGTACCAGACGGTGGAGGTGTCTCCTCCCCCGGGCAGCAGCACCAGGGGCGGGGCGCCCGCGGGGCCGCAGCTGTTGACGCGGGTGGTGCCGTACGGGGTGGTGACCTGGGTGTGCGTCGTCCCGGCGGGCCAGTTGACGGCCAGGACCTCGTCGTACGCCCGGTGGAACGATGTGGGTACCGACGTGGATGTCATGGGTGCCTCCCCGGTCGTACTGCGCCCACTGCTTCTGCTGCTCCCGAATATTATCTCGCTCAGCGAGACAATAGAATCGGTGGAGCGGAAGGAGCGGAAGGAGCGCCGATGAGCGAGCAGGGTCCGGAACCGGGACCGGAACTGGAGATCGTGCATCTGCTGCGCAAGGTGACCGTCGAATTCGGGCTGCGTCAGGCCGAGTTCGCGGCTCTCCACCACATGCACAGCACCGATGTCCGCGCCCTGATCTGCCTGCTGGACGCCGGGCGGGCGGGGACCGACGCCACCGCCGGGTGGCTCGGCGCGCAGCTCGGGCTCAACTCGGCGGGTACCACCGCCGTCATCGACCGGCTGGAACGGCTCGGCCACCTCACCCGCACCCGTGATCCGCGCGACCGGCGGCGCGTACTGCTGGCGGTCGACGAGCGGGCGGTGGAGCTGGGGTGGGCGTTCTTCGGGCCCCTGATCGAGAACATCGTGGCGGTGCTGCGCGACTTCGACGAGCAGGAGACGGCCGCCGTCCGGCGCTTCCTGCTCGCCGCGCACCGGGCGGTCACCGCGATCCCCTGACCTCTGAGCACCTCGCACCCGTGGCCGGGGCCCGGCCGGAGTTCCGCCGGGCGCTGAGGCCGCGAGCGCGGCGGCGGAGCCGTTCGCCTACGCGCCCGTCTGCTTCTCCGCCTCCGCCAGCAGTTCCGTCAGGCGCAGCCCGAACCGTACGTCGCAGGGGTGCCGGTCCCCCATACGCACCGAATGGATCAGCGCGTCGACCGCTGCCCGGAACCCTCCGACCGGGTCGGACCACCGCGGCAGGGTGGCCGTTCCCTGTTCGCCCCTGAGCACGATCTCCGTGGCGGCCGCGCCCACGGGCGCGCCCAGTGCGAGCGTCACCGTGCTGGACGCGCCGGAGGAGTGGCGCAGGACCAGATGCGTGGTGTCGGACGGGCCGCGGGCCGCGGTCAGCCGGGCCACGTCGCCCAGCACCGGGATCAGGACCGACAGGACGTGCGGGCCGACGTCCCACAGGCCGCCCTTGTCGCGGCGCCACGGCGAGGCGGCGTACTCGTTCGTCTCACCCGGCGCGAACAGTGCCCCGATCCACTCGGCACGGGCGGTGAACCAGCCGTCCACGGCAGCCTGTTCGTCGATCCAGGCGGATGTCTCGGCCGCGAACCGCAGGGTGCAGAAGACGACGGAGGCGACCTTGGTCTGCTCGACGGCCCGGACGACCTCGCGGGCGCCCGCGACGGTGGTCGCGACCGGCTTGTCCAGCAGCAGATGACGGCCGGTGGCCGCGGCGCGGGCGGCGAGCGGGGCCTGGACGTCCGGCGGCAGGGCGAACGCGACGGCGTCGCTGGCGGCGAAGAGCCCGTCGATGCCCGCCTCACCGCTGTACGCCGTGGTGCCGTGCGCGGCGGCCAGCTCCTCCGCGGCCTCGGGGCGGCGGCCCCAGACACCGCTCAGTACGACGCCGGGATGGGCGGCGAGGGCGGGGGCCTGGGTGTTCCGGGCCCAGGGGCCCGTACCGACGAGGCCGATGCGCAGGGGGGTCGGGGGGAGTGTCGTCATGGGGCAAGTCTGCCGGGTCGGCCGGGCCCGGCCCGTATTGAGCTGGCGCGGGGCGCTGTCGATGGCTACGTTTGCGGGGCCGGCCGCGGGACTCCGGCCGCGACTTCCGGGACTTGCCTCTGAAGCAGTGATTTCGCTGTTCGCGCCCCCATTCCCCGGCCGGCGCCCCGCCTTCACGTACGGCGGGCGCCACTCCACGGGGGAATCCATGACCATCAGCACCGGGACCGACTCGGGCCTCGTCGCCGCCGAGGACGTACTGCTCTTCGTCAACGCCGCGATCACCTCGACCGGGCAGCGCGAGTTCCGCTCGACCGCGTATCAGCAGCAGCTCTCGCTGGAATTCCTCCATGAGTACGTACGGGTCAACTACCGCCGGGTGTATGCCGCCGCGCTCGCCCTGGACATCAACGACCACAACGCCGTGCTCATCGTCCGGGGCCTGCTGGAACACGCCGCCGACGCGGGCGCCGAGGAGAAGCGCACCGAGGGCCGGCTGATCGCCGCCCGGCTGGCGAGGCTGCCGCCGCAGCGCGTGTACCGGCTGTTCCGGGCGCTGCGCGCGGCCAGGGTGAACAACCGGCGCACCCGCGCGATCATGCGGGACTGGCTGGCCGCCCGGCCCGACCCCGCGCACGACGCGGTGAAGTACCGCTCCGGGCTGAAGACCGCCGCCCGCCATGTCCACCTCCGGTTCGGCGGGACCGGGGAGCCGGGTGGGACGGGGGACGAGACGGGGGACTTCCTGTTCCGGCCGGGGCACCGGACGAGCTACCGGCACGGGCTGCTCGACGCCTGGCGGCGCGCCCACTACGAGCAGGGGGCCGTCGAGGAGCTGCCGTTCACCGTCGCCGAGGGCTTCGCCGCCCGGCGCGGGATGAAACGCGAGGTGTTCCTGGAGCGGATGGCGCCGCGGATGACTCGGCTGGAGCGGCTGCGGACCCTGGGGCAGCGCGCGTCCGGAGACGACGCGCGGCCGCCCGCGGACGTGGACCTGACCGTGATGCCGCTGACCCGGCTCGCCCTGTACGTCCTGTCGCTCGGCTTCGAGGCGCGCAGTGCGCGCCGCGCGGAGCTCACCGATGCGCTGCGTACGGCGGCCCGTCGCGCGGCGGGCCCGCACGCCGGGGGCTGGGGCCGGGTCGCCGCCGTGCTGGACGACAGCTACTCGTCGTCCGGGTCGGGCGAGAAGCGGCGGCGCCCGCTCGCCGTCGCGCTGGCCTGCCACTTCCTGCTGGAGGCGCTGGCCGCGCCGGGCGCGTACTCCCCGCTGTGGACCTCGGGCCGTGCCGATCCGCTGCTGGTCAGGCCCTGGGGGCCGACTCCGCTCGGCATCCGCGTGCTGGACGCCCTGGACCTGACCCCCCACCGGCTGGTCATCGTCTCGGACGGCTGGGACAACGCGCCGCCCGGACTCGCCGGCGAGGTGCTGCGGGTCTGGCGGACCCGGCTCGACCCGGACCGGCGCACGGCGGTGGTGCATGTGAACCCCGTATACGACGCGGACGGTTTCGATGTGCGGCGCCTCGCGCCGAGCGTGCCCACGGCGGGCGTCCGGGACGCGGAGGACCTGCCGGCGCTGGTGGAGATCGCGGGGTTCGCCGAGGGACGCACCGGAGCGGCGGCGCTGTACGCCTATCTGGACCGGCAGGTGGCACGTTTCGTGAGCGACGACGGGGCAGGGGCGACTTCGTGAACAGGCTGGAACTGACCGGGCTGACCACCGGCCCCGCCCAGGTGTGGGGCGGCATCCGGCTGGTGCCGCTGGTGCGCGAACAGCCCGTCGGGGGACTGCGGCTGCACGAGGAGCTCTACTCGGATCACGGGCACGGCGTCGTGGACCTCGGGCCGCGCACGCACTACGCCTCGGTCGTCCCGCACGGCTTCGTCGCCGACTGGTCCGGCGAGGGCGAGCAGTCCGCCGCGTACGGTACGCAGCTCGGCGCCGCTGCGGACTCCACGGCGGGGAACCGGCCGGCGCCCCGGACCGCGCGGCTCCAGCGCCACCGCCACCACCGGATGGCGAAGCGCCGGCCGGGCGACCGGCTGCGTTTCCTGCCGCTGCACCTCGCCCTGGAGGGCTATCTCGCCCTGCACTTCGGCGGCCCCGCCGTCGCCTGGGAGGAGTGGTCGCGGCAGGCGCTGCGCGACGGGCTCTCGCCGCGCGCCGAGGACGCCTACCTGGGGTGGTCGGTGCGCGGGCTCGGTGACGCGCTGCGGGTCTTCGAGATCCATCCCGGCCAGTGCGGAGTGATGGTGTACGCGGCCGACGCGCTCGCCGCCGCGTTCGTGCTGCCGCACCCGGACGACTACCGGCTGCTGCACCCCTCGCTCGTCGAGGACCTGTACGGCGAGCTGATCCACCAGTACGCGCTGTACGGAGCTCCGGTACCGGATTTCGCGGCGCGGATACCCGACGGTCCCCAGCCATGGTCGCTCGCCGCTCTGCGGGCGGCGGCGCGGGAGTGCGAGCGGGAGTGGGCCGAGGCGCACGACACCCTGTTCGCGGGTGAACTGCTGGACAGCTCGTACGCCTTCGACCGGGTGTACCGGATGGGTCCGTTCACGCTCTGGCGGTTCCTGCCTCCGTTCCGTCCGGGCGGGGCGGGGCAGCACATCGGTGAGACGATCACCGACCACAAGGGGCAGGTCGCGTACCTGAAGACATTCCGGCTCTCCGAGGCCCAGATCAGGCGCGGCCATCTGCTGCACCGGCTCGCCGACGCGGACTGGCGGATCGCGGCGGCGGCCCGGGCGCTGGGCACCACGGAGGAGGAAGTGGTCCGCCGGATCCGCGCGGCCGGCTTCGATTCGCTCCTCAGGGCCCGCGCGTAACAGAGGAATCCTCGGTAACACGGGGTTCACATTCGGGCAACGGAAGGGAAATCACGCCCTGCGAAGCTGCGCTGCACAGCCCGGACCGCAAGACCGCAGCACCCGCAAAGGATGGCTTCCGTGACGTTCAAGGCCGAGTACATCTGGATCGACGGCACCGAGCCGACCGCCAAGCTCCGCTCCAAGACGAAGATCATGGCCGGGAGCCCCTCGCAGGACGTGGCGGAGCTGCCGATGTGGGGCTTCGACGGTTCGAGCACCAGCCAGGCCGAGGGCCGCGCCTCCGACCGCGTACTGAAGCCGGTCTTCAGCTGCCCGGACCCGATCCGCGGCGGCGACGACATCCTCGTGCTGTGCGAGGTCTTCGACATCGACATGACGCCGCACGCGTCCAACACCCGCGCCGAGCTGCGCCCGGTGGCCGAGCGGTTCGCGGGCCAGGAGCCGGTCTTCGGCATCGAGCAGGAGTACACCTTCTTCGACGGCCACCGGCCGCTCGGCTTCCCCGAGGGCGGCTTCCCGGCCGCGCAGGGCGGCTACTACTGCGGTATCGGCGCCGACGAGATCTTCGGCCGCGAGATCGTCGAGAAGCACCTCGACAACTGCCTGGCGGCGGGCCTCGGCATATCCGGCATCAACGCCGAGGTCATGCCCGGCCAGTGGGAGTTCCAGGTCGGCCCGCTGTCCCCGCTGGAGGTCTCCGACCAGCTGTGGGTCGCCCGCTGGCTGCTCTACCGCACCGCCGAGGACTTCGACGTCTCCGCGACCCTCGACCCGAAGCCGGTCAAGGGCGACTGGAACGGCGCGGGCGCGCACACCAACTTCTCCACCAAGGCGATGCGCGAAGGACCTGAGGGCTATGCCGCGATCATCACCGCGTGCGAGTCGCTGGGCGAGGGCTCCAAGCCGATGGACCACGTCAAGAACTACGGCGCGGGCATCGACGAGCGGCTGACCGGTCTGCACGAGACCGCCCCGTGGAACGAGTACAGCTACGGCGTCTCCGACCGTGGTGCCTCGGTCCGCATCCCGTGGCAGGTCGAGCGGGACCAGAAGGGCTACATCGAGGACCGCCGCCCGAACGCCAACGTCGACCCGTACGTCGTCACGCGACTGATCGTCGACACCTGCTGCGCCGCGCTGGAGAAGGCCGACCAGGTCTGATCCCGGTCCGCCGTCCGCACGAGGGGGCGCCCACCCGGCCGGGTGGGCGCCCCCTCGCCGTGGCATCACGCGGTGACCTCGCCCGCCTCCCCGGCCCGGGCCCGTTGTCAGTGGGCTGTGTCAGGGTCGACGCATGCTCGACATCAAGGTGGAGACCGAGAACTCCGAGACGCACACCCGCATTTCGGACCGGGCGCTGAGCGACCTGGTGCACCGGATCGGCATGAAGGGTGACCGTTTCCTGGTCGTTCAGCGCATACCCGATCTTCCCGGCACCTTCGTGCAGGTCTGGTACGACCACGGCGACCACTACCAGCTGGAGCGCCGCTCCGGTGGCCCCGCCACGCATTTCCTGGCCCGGATCGATACGCCGGAGCGGGTCGCCGGGCTGATGACCCGCTGGGCGCGCCAGGAGCCGGAGTGGGACGCGGGTGTGGAGTGGGAGAGCGCCGGGATGCCGGAGCCGGAGCCCGTGCCGGAGATCCCGGCGCGGATCCGGGCGCGGTTGGAGGAGCGGATACGGGTGCTGCTCCGCTGCGGGTACGGGACGGTCCAGGAGCTTTCCCGGGCGGCCGAGGACCACCTGGTGAAGGACGGCGTGCGTCCGGTGACGTACGCGCAGGCGTACCAGCTGGTGGAGCGGCTGTGGCTGGAGCGGGTCGAGGAGCAGCGGCAGTGGTCGGACGTGACCGACGCGGACCGGCTGACGCGGGCGTTCGCCCGGCTGGAGCAGGGCGGAATCACGGCGAGGGAGCATTTCACCTGCTGCCGGTCGTGCGGTCTCTCCGAGATCCGGCGCGCGGGGCGGGAGGATGCGCGCGGCTTCGTCTTCTTCTCTTCGCAGGGCACCGAGGCCGCCGCGTCGGGGCACGGCCTCGTGTTGTACTACGGCGGATTCGACGAGGCGGCGGACGATACCGCCGTGGTGGGCCGGGAGGTCGTCGAGGCGCTCGGCGATGCGGGGCTGACGGTGGAATGGCACGGTTCGCCGGGCGAGGCGATCGAGCTGACCGGCCTGGACTGGCGCAAGCGGCTGGTGGGTTGAGCCGGTCACGGGCCGCGGGCCGGCGCGGAAACCGGCCCGCCGGCCGCGGCTCCGTACGCGAGGCCCCGGTGAGGAGGGAAACGGGAAGGGTCCGTATCGACCGGTGGGAGAGGCCTGCTGCGGTGCGCGGTTCTCTGGTTCAATGGGGGCATGGTCGGCATCCACCAGCACACCGCGACAGGTCGCAGCGACCTCGAGCCGTTCTGGCCTTCCCGTCAGCACCATGACTTCGACCGGGTGTGTTGTCGCGCGTCGAACGCGCAGGCCCTCTAAAGCCGCTCACCCCGGCCTTCGGTCCGCGCACAAGCAAGTCCGTCCACCGACGACTCCTTCGCGCGAAAGAGCTGACCCTCATGGCGAACACCCGTACCTTCTCCGCCGCGGCCGCTGCCACCTCAGCGCCCTCGGCGTCCGCTGCGGCCACCACCCCCGCCCGTTCCCTCCCGCCCAACCGCCACCGGCTGCGTGCCGTCGACCCCGACGAGGTCATGCAGGCGGCCGACGTGGCGGATTTCCTGCCACCGGGTGCCACCTGGCTGCCCGCGCCCCAGCACACCGTTCCGGCACTGCCGGGCCGACCGCCGATGATCGGCTATCTGGTGCTCGTACCGGCCGACAAGCAGCCCGCCGTCACGGCGGCCGCGGCCGCCCGGTACGTGGTGTCGACACCGGTGGAGGAGCCGGCCGCCGGTCCGGTGCGCATCGACCCCGTACAGCGCACCGCCGCGGTGGACGGGAACACCCTCGACCTCACGTACCTGGAGTTCGAGCTGCTCGCCCATCTGGTCGCGCACCCGCACCGGGTGCACACCCGCGACCAGTTGGTGACCACGGTCTGGGGCTACGGGCATGTGGGCGACGGGCGCACCGTGGACGTCCACATCGCCCGGCTGCGCCGCAAGCTGGGCGCCGAGCACCGCAGTTCGATCCAGACGGTGCGGCGCGTCGGGTACAAGTACACGCCCTGACGCATCGCTGGGCACGGGGAGCGGTCCCGGTCCGGTGCGTACCGGACCGGGACCGCTCCGTGTGCCGGGCCGGCCCGGTCAGCCACGCCGCCCGGACGCAACCGGCTCCTGCTCCGGCTCCCCGTGCTCCAGGACCGGCAGCCGGGTCAGGGCGCGCGGGGTGCGCCAGTTCCGTTCGCCCAGCAGGGCCATCGCGGAGGGCAGCAGGACCATCCGTACGACCGTGGCGTCCAGCAGCACCGCGACGGCGAGACCGACACCCATCTGCTGCATGTCCTGCATCGACAGCGTCCCGAAGACCGCGAAGACCGCGACCATGATCACGGCCGCACCGGTCACCGCGCCCGCCGTCCGCCGGATGCCCTCGTCGATCGCGGCCCGGGTGGTCAGCCCCCGGTCGCGGGCCTCGCGGATCCGGGAGACCACGAACACGTGGTAGTCCATGGAGAGTCCGAACAGGACGACCAGGACGAAGAGCGGAATCCAGGCCTCGATCGCGCCGACCCCTTCCGAGCCGATCAGTGAAGCGCCCCAGCCGTGCTGGAAGACGGCGACCATCACTCCGTAGGCGGCGCCCACGGAGAGCAGGTTGAGCAGGATCGACGTCACGGCGATGACGTACGAGCGGAAGCAGAACAGCATCAGCAGGAAGGTCACCGCCGTGATGAAGGCGAAGACGGGGACGATGCCGCGCTTGAGCTGTTCGTTGAAGTCGACGGAGCCGGCGGTCTCCCCGGTCACGTACGTCTGGGCACCGGTGCCGTCGAACGCGGCGGGCAGCGTCTCCTCGCGGAGCCGGGAGAGCGAGGCCGTGCCTTCCGGGAGCGGAACCTCGATCTCCGCGATGTTCCGCGCCTTGTGGACGGTCACCTGGTCGAAGCCGTCGAGCGCCTTGCGCAGCGCGGGGGCCTCGATGTCGTCGGCCTCCACCACCACGTGCGCCGGATCGGGGCCGCCCGGGAAGCTCTCGCCGATCTGCCGGTAGGCGACCGAGAGCTGTGAGTGGGAGCCGAACTGCTTCTCCAGGCCCAGCTGTTCGGTCTTCATGCCGATGGCGGGCGCGGCCAGGGCGAGCAGTACGACGACCGAGGCGACCGCGAAGGTCTTCGGCCGCGACAGCACCGGCCGCAGCACCGTGCCGGCGATCCCTCCGCCGGTACGTGCGCGCCGGGCCCCTCGCCGGCCGAGGAAGGGCACCCGTCCCGCTTCGACCCGGTCGCCCAGCCAGGACAGCAGCGCGGGCAGCACCGTCACCGAGCCCAGCATGGCGACCAGGACCACGATGATGGTGGCGAGCGCGAAGCCCTTGAACAGCATCAGGCCGGACAGGAACATGCCTGCCATCGCGACCATCACCGTGAGCCCGGAGACCAGCACCGCCCGGCCGCTGGTCGCCGCCGCGATCCGCAGCGCCGTCGCCGCGTCGTGTCCCGCGGCCCGCTCGTCGCGCTCGCGCCGCAGATAGAACAGGCAGTAGTCGACGCCGACGGCGAAGCCCATCAGGAACATCACCGAGTAGGTGGTCTGGAACAGGTGCAGCTGGTGGCTGGCGAGCGACAGCAGCCCGAAGGCGGCCAGGCACGCGGTCAGCGCCAGCCCGACCGGGAGGAGTGCCGCGACCACGGCGCCGAAGGCGACCAGCAGAATGCCCAGGGCCAGGGGTACGGCGGTGAATTCGGCCTTCCTGAAGTCCTCGGAGAGCAGGTCACCGAGCCACTTCCCGGCGCTGGCCTCGCCGAACTGGTGGATGGTGACGTCGGGGTGGTCCGCCCGGACCCCGTCCACCGCGTCGAGCACGGGCTGCACCCGGTCCGGCGCCGTCGCCGCGTCCCCCTTCAGGTCGAAGGTGATCAGCGCGTCCTTGCCGTCCCCGGAGGGCACCGGCGCCGCCAGGTCCGCCACCTCGCCGGTCCTCCCGAGGGCGGCGGAGAGTTCGCGGGCGGCACCCTGCCAGTCGCCCGCCTTCGCGGCGGACACCATGACCAGCTCGCCGGCGGGCTGTCCGAGTCCGGCGTCGTCGAGGATCTGCTCGGCCCGCGCCGAGTCACCCGCACCGTTCTCCGATGCGGACATCTCCACCGGTCCGGCTGCTCCGCCGATGCCCGTGGCGAGCACGACGAAGAGCAGCCAGCCGAGAATGGCGGTCTTGCGGTGGTGCGCGCTCCACACACCGATGCGTGCCGCCAGGTTGCGCCTCATGGCGTGTTCGCCCCCAGAAGTCAGATGTAGCCGGAAGTGGCGCGGCGCCGGACGCGCCGCCGAATGGACGCTGATGAATCTAGGAACGCGGCGCCGGCCGTCCCAGCCGCCGGGGCCCCCTTCCCCGGAGCCGTAGGGCGAGGCCGGCGGGGTGGTGCTGGGTACACCCCGCCCGGGTGGTGAAACCGCTGACGCCCGAGGTCACCACCGGGTGACACTGTCTGCGGAGCGGGTCCGTCAGGAGGGCCCGGCAAGGGGGGACGGACCGGGATGAGCGCGAACAAGGGACGGGTACGCGGCGCGGTGCTGGCCGCCGGGCGCGCAATCGTGGTGTCGGTCGCGTGCCTGGCCGGTTCGATCACGCTCTTCGTGTGCGTCGTGCTCTCGCTCGTCCTCGTCCCGCTGGGCGTCGGCCTGTTGACCACCCCCTACGTACTGGAGCTGGTCCGCAGGCACGCCAACCGGCGTCGGCTCCTCGCGGTCACCTGGTCCGACGTCCGCATACCGGTCCCGTACCGCTCCTTGCCGAAGGATGCGCCTACCGGGTTCAGCGGGCAGGCGAGGCGGACCGCGCTGATGCTGAAGGACCCGGCGACCTGGCGCGACATCCAGTGGCTGCTGATCGACATGACGGCCGGCTATGTGGTGGCGACCCTGGCCGCCGGGCTGCTCATCTATCCGCTGGAGGGCTTCGTGCTGGCGGCCGGGCTGTGGCGGGTCTTCACCGACAACCGCTACTGGTACGGCTTCGTCCCGGTCGACAGCCAGGCCACCGGCCTGGCCGCCGCCGCGCTCGGTGCGGCGTTGTTCGCGACCGGAGTACTGCTCAGCGAACGGCTGCTGCGGCTGCACTTCGTGATCGCCCGCACGATGCTGGCCCCCACCCAGGAGGAGGAGCTGGTCCGGCGCATCGACCGGCTGACCGAGACCCGGCACGAGGCCGTGGACACCGCCGCCTCCGAACTGCGGCGCATCGAGCGGGATCTGCACGACGGTGCGCAGGCCCGGCTGGTCGCGATGGGCATGAGTCTGGGCACGGTGGAGGCGCTGATCGAGAAGGACCCGGCGCAGGCGAAGAAGCTCCTGGCCATGGCCCGGGAATCGTCGGCCGAGGCGCTCAGCGAGCTGCGTGACCTGGTCCGGGGCATTCACCCGCCGGTCCTCGCCGAGCGCGGACTCGCGGACGCGGTCCGGGCGTTGGCGCTGCGGCTGCCCTTCGAGTCGGAGGTGGCGGCGGAGCTGGACGGCCGCATGGACGCCGCGGTCGAGTCGGCGGCGTACTTCGCGGTGAGCGAGACGCTGACGAACGCCGCCAAGCATTCGGGGGCGGACCGGGTCCGGGTGGACATCCGCCACGAGGACTCCACGCTGCGGGTCTGCGTCACCGACAACGGCAGGGGCGGTGCGACGGTCGGCGGCGGCTCCGGGCTGAGCGGAATCGAACGCCGACTCGGTACATTCGACGGCATCATGGCCGTCAGCAGCCCCGCGGGCGGTCCCACCATGGTGACCATGGAGATCCCTTGCGAGTTGTCCTAGCCGAAGATCTCTTCCTGCTGCGCGACGGCCTGGTCCGTCTGTTGGAGGCGTACGACTTCGAGATCGCGGCAGCCGTCGAGAGCGGGCCCGAACTGGCCCGCGCCTTCGCCGAGTCGGAGCCGGACGTCGCGATCGTCGATGTCCGGCTTCCGCCGTCCCACACGGACGAGGGCCTGCAGTGCGCGCTGGCGGCCCGGCGGGCGAAGCCGGGGCTGCCGGTGCTGGTGCTCTCGCAGCACGTGGAGCAGTTGTACGCGCGCGAGCTGCTGGCGGACGGCAACGGGGGCATCGGCTATCTGCTCAAGGACCGGGTCTTCGACGCCGAGCAGTTCGTCGACGCGGTGCGCAGGGTCGCGGCGGGCGGCACCGCGATGGACCCGCAGGTGATCTCGCAGTTGCTGTCCCGGCGGTCGCAGGACAGGCCGATGGCCATGCTCACCCCACGTGAGCTGGAGGTCATGGAGTTGATGGCCCAGGGCCGTTCGAACGCGGCGATCGCCTCGCAGATGGTGATCACGGAGCGGGCGGTGGCCAAGCACACCTCGAACATCTTCGGGAAGCTGTCCCTGCCGCCGTCCGACGACGACAACCGCCGCGTCCTCGCGGTGCTCGCCTACCTGGACCGGGGCTGAGCCGGGGCTGAGCCGGTGCTGAGCCGGGTGCGGCCGCGCGCCCCGGTGACGGGATCGCGCGGCCACGGGGTCATGGCATGGTGCTCAGATGCCGCGCCGTCGCCCCCCGGATGCGGCGTGGCCCGGGACTCCAGCACCTTCACCCGCACCGAGGTGGCGGTGACGGGCGCGGCCAGGGACAGGATGCGGCGGTGGCCGATGGTCGTGCCCTCGGCGACCGCTGCCCGCTCCCGCCCGACGGCCGGGCGCCCGGCCGTGCCCCGCGGTGACGGCCGAACGGCTGGATCGGCACAAACCGCCGAACGCCCCATTGCCCGCCCCCTCACCCGTCATTAACGTGCGCACCGCACACGCCTGTTGTCGCATGCACCACCATGAACAACACCGAGGAGTGCGGATCATGACGGAAGCCTCCCTGCCCTTCAGCTCCTCACCACTGACGAGACGTACGCTGCTGGGCACCGCCGGAGCCGTCGGTGCCGCCGCCGCGCTCGGGGCCGCCGCCCCCGCGCACGCCGCCCCCGCTCCGGCCGCACCGGCCCGGGACCTGGCGCCCGCGCACGAGGCGCTCGGCCGTCTGCTGCCCGACCACGCCGGTCAGTTCCGGCTCCGCGCCCTCCCCCGGGCCGACGGCGCGCAGGACCGCTTCCGGGTCACCGGCACCACCGGGCGGATCGAGATCGCCGCCACCACACCGGCCGCCGCCCTGACGGGAGCGCACTGGTACCTCAAGTACACCTGCGACGCCGTGATCTCGTGGTCCGGCAGCCGCACCGCGCTGCCCCGTCGGCTGCCCGCTCCCCGTACCCCCGTCGAGCGCTCCGCGACCGTCGCCCACCGGTTCGCCCTCAACGACACCCACGACGGCTACACCGCCCCGTACGCCGACTGGCCGCGCTGGGAACGGCTGCTCGACGTCCTGGCCCTGCACGGCTGCAACGAAGTGCTGGTCACCGCCGGGCAGGAGGCCGTCTACCACCGGCTGCTCCAGGACTTCGGCTACAGCGACGCCGAGGCCCGCGCCTGGCTGCCCGCCCCCTCCCACCAGCCGTGGTGGCTGCTCCAGAACATGAGCGGATACGGCGGCCCGCTCGGTCCCGGGCTGATCGGGCGGCGCGCGGAGCTGGGCCGGCGCATCGCCTACCGGATGCGCGAGCTGGGCATGGCACCGGTGCTCCCCGGCTACTTCGGCACGGTCCCGGACGGTTTCACGGACCGCAATCCGGGGGCCCGGGTCGTCCCGCAGGGCACCTGGAACGGGCTGCGCCGGCCCGACTGGCTCGACCCGCGCACGCCCGTCTTCGCCGAGGTGGCCGCCGCCTTCTACCGGCACCAGGAGGCACTCTTCGGTCCGGCGGAACACTTCAAAATGGATCTGCTGCACGAGGGCGGCAGCGCCGGTGACGTCCCGGTGCCGGACGCCGCCCGCGCCGTCGAGTCGGCCCTGCACACCGCGCACCCCGGTGCGACATGGGTGATCCTCGGCTGGCAGGCCAATCCCCGGCCGGCGCTGCTGGAGGCGATCGACACCGGCCGGATCCTGATCGTCGACGGCCTCTCCGACCTGGACACGGTCACCGACCGGGAGAAGGACTGGGGCGGAGCACCGTACGCCTTCGGCACCATCCCGAACTTCGGCGGCCGTACGACGATCGGCGCCAACACCGACCGCTGGACGGAGAAGTTCACGGCCTGGCGCGACAGGCCCGGCAGCGCCCTGGCCGGCACCGCGTACATGCCGGAGGCGGCCGAGCGCGACCCGGCGGCGTTCGAGCTGTTCAGCGAGCTGGCCTGGCGGGCCGAGAAGGTCGACCGGGAAGCATGGTTCCGGGCGTACCCGAAGTTCCGATATGGCGGCCGTGACCGCTCGGCGGAGGCGGCCTTCGCCGCGCTGGCCGCCACGGCGTACCGGCTGACGAGCACCGACGGCCGCCCCGTCGACTCGCTCTTCTCGCGTCGCCCCGGCATCACCGCGTCCGTCAGCACCGCCTTCGACCCGGCCGGTCTGGACCGGGCCTTCGCGGCGCTCCTCGACGTGCACCCGTCCCTGCGCGACTCGGACACCTACCGCTACGACCTCACCGATCTGGCCCGGCAGGCGCTCGCCGACCGCTCCCGGATCCTGCTGCCGCAACTGCGGGCCGCCCAGTCCGACAAGGACGTGGACCGGTTCCGCGTGCTCGCCGCTCTCTGGCTGAAGCTGATGTGGCTGACGGACGCGGTGTCGGGCTGCCACCGGGCCTTTCTGCTGGGGCCGTGGCTGGAGGACGCCAAACGGCTGGCGACCAGCCCGGCGGAGGCGGTGCGGCTGGAGTGGACGGCCCGCACCCTGATCACCACCTGGGCGGACCGGACGGCCGCCGACAACCTCAGCAACTACGCCAACCGCGACTGGCAGGGGCTGATGGGCGAGGTCCATCTCCCGCAGTGGCAGGCGTACCTGGACGAGCTGACCGACGCGCTCACGGAGGGCAGGGCCGCGAAGCCGTTCGACTGGTACCCGGGCGAGGAGGAGTGGACCCGCCGCACCGACAGCCATCCGCTGCGGGCGACGGGCGATGCCCACCGCACGGCGCGACGGGTCTTCGATACCCTGTCCACCGCCCCTTACCAGGGCGCCGTCACTCTCTCGGCCGATCCGGCGGCGTTCACACCCGGCAGTACCGGAACGGTGACCGCTGCCCTCCGCAATCTGAACGGCCTGCGATCCACCGGCCGGGTCGATTTCACGCTCACCGGCCTCGACGCCACCGCGACGGGCGGCACCTTCCTCGACGAGGTCGCGGCCGGCGGTTCCGGCACGGTGGACTGGCGGGTCACGGCCCCGCCCGGGCCGCTGACCGCGCCACTGGTGCCGATGCCGTACGAGCTGAGCACCGCGTACGGGCCGCGCGGCGCGGACCGGGTGACCGATCTGCGGCGCGGCGCAGTGTATATGGCGGCGCCGCTGGAGCCCGGCTGGCGCACGTACACGGCGAACGCGGCGATCTTCGGCCAGTTGGACGGGCGGTTCGCAATCAACGGGGCGGGCCAGGACCTGTGGAAGGGCACCAGCCAGTTCGGCACCGCGTACCGGGAGGGGGCGTGGGCCGACGGGGCAGAGGTGACCGTGCGGGTCGACACGCAGGAGAACACCGGGGGCTGGGCGCGTGCCGGGATCGTGGTGCGCAACGCCCTCGCGACGCCGGGCTCCGCCGGGTTCCTGAATCTGGCGGTGACACCGTCCAACGGTGTGGTGCTCTCGTACGACACGAACGGCGACGGCACCCTGGACGCCTACCGGCGGATCACCGGGGTCAAGGCCCCGGTGCTGCTCCGGCTGACCCGGGCCGGGGACGGGTGCACGGCTTCCTGCTACTCCGACAGCGGGGCGAGCTGGCGGACGGTGGGCACGGCCGCCGTCCCGGGAACGGCGACCGCCCAGGACGTGGGGATCTTCATGAGCGCGACGAACGGCGGGAGCGAGCTGCGCGGCACGGTCGAGTTCAGCGGCTGGCAACTGCGCTGAGGCCGCCCTGTTGCACCGCGTGATCACCATCTGGACGCACGCCGGACGGCGCGGCGCGTCGGCTACGAGTACGCCCCCCTGAGGACTGTTACCGTACGCAGCCGGCCAAGCACACCGCTCGGCCGGAATCATGCCCTCAGCTGCGTATATCGGGCCGCCGCGGGGTGGCCGCAGCCGGCTCGGCCGCCGCTCGCCACTCCCCGGTGAGATCGCATGCCTCCAGGATCTCCTGGATCTTCCCGCTGCTCTTCACACCGGCCGGTTTCGACGACCGGTATCGGATCAGGTCCCGGGGAACACAGCCGTCCTTGAGGAAGCCCTCGGCCGGCCATGGCTGGGGCGCCTGTAGCCGCCTGCGGGAAGCAGCCGCCGACTGCCGCCGGCTGGGTGCGGTCACGCCGACGTCACGCCGCGGTGACGCCCAGCCCCGACGATGGCTGGTGCAGGCAAGGGCAAAACCCGCCTACACACGCAAGGAATCCACCATGATGAGAAGCATTCGGCAAGGAATTCCCCGCCTGATCGGCGTGTCGAGCTTGGTCGCGGCGCTCGCCGGCGGTGTTGGTGCGACAAGCGCCACAGCAGCGCCCCAGGCCCCGTCCGCAATCATCTGCAGTCAGTCCATCCCCCCGGTCTGCATCGACACCGGCACCGGCAACGTCCTCCAGCAGGGCGCACAGACCGGGGGCACCGGCAACGTGCTCCAGCAAGGCGCACAGACCGGACCTGGCAGTGGCAATGTCCTCCAGCAGGGTGCCCAGACCGGACGAGGCGCCGGCAACGTCCTCCAACAGGGCGCACAGACCGGACGAGGCGCCGGCAACGTCCTCCAGCAAGGCGCACAGACCGGACGAGGCGCCGGCAACGTCCT
>NZ_BMTF01000045.1:5729-25192 GCF_014649535.1 Streptomyces gelaticus | reverse complement strand
ACCCCCGATGATCACGCGGTGGCCGTACGCGTTCCCAGCCGGGTCTCCCAGCATCGCGAAACCAGACTGGAGTACTAGAACCTGCTCGGGGTTCGGACAGGCGGGCCGGTCAGCTGCGGGGGCTGCTCCCGTCGTGGTAGCCGAGTTCGAGGTAGCGGGTGCGGGTGCTCCAGGAGCCGAGGTCGGGCGTGTCGGCCAGGATGTCGTGCCAGGTCCGGGCTCCGGGAACGGCCGCCTCGCCGGAGGTCACGGCCTTGTCGGAAGAGGCCACCTCGTCGTGTGCGGACAGCGGACTGCCGGGGCGTCCGGCCCAGAGCCGCACTCCGGACCGCGCCTCGGACTCGTGGACCGGCTCCCACAGGCGCACCGAGAACATGCGGGCGAGCTGGTTCGCGGCGATGATGCCGAACATGCCGCCCTCCGGATCCGCGCGGTCCAGGCGCTCGATGAGGGCCTGCCGCAGGATGTACATGTCCGGTGGCTGTACCTCGGGCTGGAAGCAGTACACGCGCCACTCCAGCCTGATCGAGCCGATGCGCGGCAGCTGTACCCGGGTGAGGGGGACGACCTTGCGCTCGCCGCCGGTCCAGATCAGCCTCTTGATGCGGCCCTGGTATCCGGGCTCGCTGAAGACCGTGACGTGGAGCCATTCCCTGCGTCCAGGCCGCCGGTTGTGCAGCAGGCCCGCGCCGGCGACGGCGCCGCCCACGGTGGCCAGGCCCGCCAGGAGAAATCTGGTCTTGCGCTTCATCGCATTGAACCTCGCTTCCGACGGGACGGGCGCCTCCATCATGCGTCAGCTACAGCACCTCCGCCCAGGTGCGGGCGAACCGTTCGTGCGCGGGTGCCAGGACGAGTGCGGGCGGAGTCGTCGGGGCGGGGCGCGGGGCCTTCGCGCCGGTGAGTTCCTTGCGGACGGCGCGGTGGTGGTCGAGGGTCCAGGTGTTCCAGCGGCGTACGGTCCGGTCGGCCGGGCGGTCGAAGGCGCTCCGAAGGTCCGACCACGGGGGCTTCAAGAGTCGCCGATTCAATATCGGAACGCTCAAAGAGGAAGACTTCTTCTTCGAGGCTACTAACAGGAGTAATCCGTGACGGTGATTGTGGAACGGCACGCCATTCCTACGGTCGACCAGCCGGTCACCGAGCGCCTGGCCGAGGAGTTCGAGACGAGCATTCAGAATCTGAATGCCTCGCCTGCGATCGTCGGCATGGCACTGAACGAGGCACTCCTGCAGGTTCAGGCGAACCAGGCCCTCAATCCTCGCGGCAACCGTTTCGCCACGTGGGATTCCACCGTCTCCGCCATGCAGGTGGGTACGGCGGCCTTTGCCGCCGCCTCCGTCACCGAAGGCTTGGTTGAGACGCGCATCGCACACGAGATACGCACCATCAAGGCCACGGGACCCCAGTTCTATACAAACGGCGGAAAATGGCTGACCACACTCTGGTTCGTCGTGATTTGCCGGGATCAGCCCCGCATGGACGCGATGTGCCAGATTCCGCTCGATCTCCTGCGGTCGTCCGGTGCCGAGGGCGACGAGTACGTCTACCACTGGGTGGACGCCCTGCAGACGTACTGGCGCGAGCAACCCGGGCTGCCGGAAAAACTGACGGCGGCCATCGAGCAGTCCCATCCGGACATCGCCACGATCACGCCGCGCGATCTGCTCCAGTGCGTGCTGTACCCACCAATCAACCTCTTCTATCAGTTCCTGCGCAAGGACCACGCCGGGTTCAACCAGGCGCTCGTGGAGGCTCTGGAACTTCACAAGGCGTACTGGAGTACGCCGGAGCGTTCGGGGGACATCGCGGGGTTCCTGGCCCTCGGGCCGCTGGCCATCGCATGCCTCGCGTACGACGCAGGCTTTCCCATCGAGGTCGAGTCCGAGTACCTGCCCGTCCGCCTTCTGGACCGTTCCTGGGTGGGCGAGTTCGACACGTGATGCCACCGGGCGGGTGGGCACGGAAGCGGATTCCAACCGGTCCGAGCGCGTGATTTATGCCGAGAGGATGGCGGAGCGACTCGGCGAGCGAATCACCTGCTTCGCCGCCAACAGCGCCAGTCGGCCGATCGCCGGGCTGGAGCTTCTCAGCGCCTGCGGGCCCGCGTAGAAGGCGCGAAACGGTTCCGCCGATTTCGTCGGCAGACCGTCATGCAAGATCGAGGCAAGGAGAAACGCGTTGGTCTCAATCATTCCCCGCCACCCCTTCCCCACGGAGCACGCGGAAGGGGGCATCGCCGTTCTCCAGGAGAGCGCCGACGGGTGGATCGACGGGCTGGAGGCGGACTCCACCGGGCTGGGCGAGGCCCTCGACACCTGCCTCATGCTGGCCAAAGCGCACTGCCTGCTGGACCCGCGAGGATCGATCTTCCCCACCTGGAACGCCTGGGTGAACGCGATGCAGCTCGGCTCCGCCGTGTTCGCCGCCGCGACCACGACCGAGGGCCACGTCCAGTGCCGCATCGCGCACAAGGACCGCACCCTCCAGGCCACCGGCCCGCAGCCGTACGTGGCCCCGGGCACCTGGCTCATCGCCTTCTACCTCGCCGTAGTGTGCCGGGAACGGGACAGGATCACGGCCCTGTGTCGGGTGCCCCTGTCCCTGCTGCGGGAGAACGGCGCACACTACAAGGAGTTCGATTACGCCTGGATCGACGCCCTCCAAACCTACTGGCTCGGCGGCGACGACCTCGGCTCGAAGCTGGTGGCCGCCGTCGGCGGCGCTGACTCGGACACCAGCGCCGACCAAGAGACAGTAAGCAAGATCCTCTACCCGCCGATGGAAATGTTCCACCGGGTCGTCCGCAACGACCACGCCGGTTTCAACCGCGCTCTCGCCGCCGCCCTCCAGTGGCACAAGGAGTACTGGTCCCACGAGGACCGGGCCGGCCTGGTCACGGGCCTCGTCGCGCTCGCGCCGCTCGCCATTGCCTGCTTCGCCCACGACGCGGGCATCCCCATCGAGGTCGAGTCCGAGTACCTGCCCGCCACCCTCCTGGGACGCAACTGGTGCGGCGAATTACCCACGTAGGGCACACATGACCACCGCCGTTCCCCGCCACGCGTTCCGTACGGACAACGCGGCCGAGGCCGTGGCGCCGTTCGTCGCGTCAGCCCAGGACGCAGTCGAGCCGGGCGGCCGGCGGACGCCTTCTCGTCGAACGGGGCGCCCCAGGCATGGCGCACGGCCTCGACGCCTCACTGCGAGCGGCGAGTTGACCGGCGATGTCTGCGGGGACGACGCCGGGCGGGCCGTCATCGGCACACAGCGCCACGTCATGGCTGAGCCAGCGTTGGCCGATTGACGAATTGCTGATTGCGCCAGCGATGCTCGATTGATAGGGATGATCACGCGAACAGTCGTTCGCACCGACCTGGGTCAGCTGCTGTGGCGTTGGAGCGGGTCATCGGCCGGTTTCAGCACGGCGCAACATGGGGGGCTTTTCGTGGTGGGGTGGGATATCAGGCCGCAGGGTGTGCAGGGGCAGTTGAGGGTGGTCGGTACGCATGCCGGTGATTTGCAGAAGGCTCTGACGGCGCTTTTGGCGACTGTGTCGGAGGCGGCTCAGGCGGCGGGTACGGCGGTGCCGGGTGCGCAGGCGGTCACACCTCTGCAGGGCCCGGTGGCTGTGGGGCAGGCTCCGTTGTCGCGTGCGGCGATGGGTCCGGTGGCTGCGGCTCTGGGTGAGTATCTGAAGGAGCGGGACAAGGACTTCCGGTCCATGGCCGAGCGGACCGAGGCTTCGGTGCTGGGTGCGGTGGAGGCCACGAACGCGTACTGCCGGGGTGATCTGGAGGCGGCCGAGCACGCGCAGAACGCCGCACGGTCCGTGCGTCTGGATCTCCTGCGCCACACCGGGGACCGGCGGTGAGCGGCCCCGGGCCGGTCGATCCGGTCGGCATACCGGTCTTCACCGGTGACCTGGCCTTGCTCGACACGAAGGTGACGGCGCTGTCGGGTCATGGCGCCGAGGTCGCGGAGGCTGCCGGTGATGTGCACCGCAGTTTCGGCGGGTTGAGTGCCTTCTACAAGGCGCCCGAGGCGGAGCAGTTGTTCGCGACGACTGCTCCGGTCGCGGCGACCGGGGCGGTGTTGAGTTCGGATCTGTGTGTCATCGCGGGTGCGCTGGGCACGTACTCGGACGATGCGTTTCCGCTGGTGGAGAAGCTCAAGGAGCTGAAGCGGGACGCGGTGGCCTTCCGGGTGAAGGTGGACGGTGACGACGAGTGGCGCGAGGACGGCGACCTGGTCGAGGAGAACAACCGGCGCCGCAATGAGATTGCCGAGGTGTGGGCCGCGTTCCAGGAGGTGGAGCGGGCCTGTCATGCCAAGATCGTCGCTCTGGTCGGCGGTACTGGGCTGAAGACCGGTGACGGCTCCGGCAAGCAGGGCACTTACGGGTATGACGCGGAGGCCCTCAAGCAGGCGAAGAGCCTGCCGTGGGGGGAGGCGGTCGAGGAGTCGACGCCTTGGTGGCAGGTGTGGGAGCACGCCTACGACTTCGGCAAGGGCTTCCTCGTCGACGGGGTCTGGGGCACTCTGAAGGGCCTGGGCACCCTGGCCGGTTTCGAGGGCGGGGACGCCGCGAAGGAGGCCTGGACCGGTCTGGCCAAGCTTGCCACCGGGCTTTCCCCCGCTGCCCAGCTCGTCCTGCACGTCCTGCCCGGCGACCACTCGGCCTGGATACGTGACTCGCGGACCGCGGTGAAGGAGACCGGCAAGGCCCTGATCGCCTGGGACCAGTGGGGCAGCAACCCCTCCCGCGCCGCCGGAGCGGTCACCTTCAACGTCCTGACCACCGTCTTCACCGGCGGCACCGGCGGCGCCGCAGCAGGCGCGGGCAAAGCCGGCCTCGCCGCCAAGGCCCTCTCCCTCACCAGCAAGACCGCCCGCGCCGTGGACCCCATGACCTACGTCTTCAAGGGCGCAGGCGCCGGACTGTCGAAGATCAGCGACGTGATGGCCGGGCTCAAGGGCATGGGCAAGTTCGAGGCCCCAACCATCAACGTGGACGGTGCGATCGCTCTCCCCGAGGGTGCCGTCCACCTCCCCGACGGAGCGATCCACCTCCCGTCGGGCTCGGCGGTTCCGGACGGGGCGATCAAGCTCCCTGACGGCAACATCAAGCTCCCCGAGGGCACCACCGCCTTTCCACCGGGCACGGTGAAGCTGCCAGGGGACGGCCCGTCGCAGTTCCTGGACCCTGACGGCAACATCTACGACGCCGCGGGCGACATCACCCAGCACGCGAAGGATGCCCCGACGGGCAAGCCGGACGCGGGCGCGGACGTGCCGAAGACCGACGCCCCGAAGGTGGACGCCCCGGCCACGGTCGGGGTCCCGGAGCGCGAACTGGTAGGCGTCGGCGGCCGCGGCGGCGACGACGCGATCCGCCTGGGCAGCGACATCTCCGACCCGCTCCGTAGGGGCGACGACACCCCGGGTGGCCACACCCCGGACCACGCCCCCGGCGGCCACGCGGGCGACCACATGCCCACGAACAACCTGGACAACAGCCCCCGCGACGGCCGTACCGACGGCCCCTCGGGCGCCGGTAACAGCGACGGTCCTCCCGACACCGGCAGTCACACGGACGGCCCCGGCGGTGGTCACCACGAGCCCCCGTCCACGGGCGGCGGCACCCATCTCCCGGAAAACCCTGGCACAGACGGCCTGGACGACGCAGCGCACGGCGCGGATGATGCGGCACAGCCGACGCACCCCTCGGGTGGTCGGCGACTGACCGCTGAAGAGATCAAGGCCAAGGAGGACGAATTCGTCCGGCGTGCGAACGACCCCGACAAGTCCTGGTTCGACCAGTACTACCGGGCGGATGGCCATCGCCACAGCATCCACACCAAGATCGACGGGGTTGAACTGCCCATCCTCGCGAAGGACAGCGACGGCTCCTGGATCTCCAAGAACGAGCTGCCCTCGGCCCCGTCGGAGATCAGGTACGGCCGCGACCCGCTCACCCGTGACAGCACCCCGGTCGACCACATCGACCACCTGGACGATGTCGCGAGGGGCCGGAAGGTCTCCGTGGACCTGTCCAACGCCGAGCGTGCGCACAAGGCCGCGCCGACCGAACAGACGTTGGCGGAAGTGGAGCGTGCGCGGAAACAGTTCATCGACCACTTCGACGATCAGACATCCAACAACAGCGGCTATTCCGAGCGCCTGGGCGAGGATGCCGCACGACTTCATGTGATACCCGAGCGGCTCAAGGGCTCGGTGGAGCAACCTCTGCCGAAGACGCCCAACGGGGCCAACATGTTCGACCAGTTGTACCGGCGGCCGGACGGGAAGCTTGTGATCATCGAGGCGAAGGCACCGAAGTCGGGGCTCATCTGGCGCAGAGGCAAGGGCTTCGCGGCAAAGTTTATGGTGCAGCAGGGCACCCGACATTATCTGTGGACCATCATCGCTGAGATGGAAGCCCGGCCAGCGCTTTCAGTTACCGATGCCGCCGGGAAGGTCTGGACCAATGCTGATCTAGTGGCTGAGCTGAAGCCTGCGCTCCGAGACGGAAATCTGGAGTATGCGATGGTGAAGGCCGTCGAGGGCAGGGGTTCGTACGCTGGAGCCGTTCTCGAGTACTTCAAGATATGAATCCAACAGGGGAGATCAGTGGTTACAAGCGTGTCCCGTCAGAGCTATCCGGTGGCTGCGATGGAGAAAGTTGTGCCGGTCATGGAGGGCTCCCTGGCCGATTCGCTGCAGACCATCGAAACCTCACATGACGCCAGGATCGGGTCGCTGACGACGTCCCTGAACGTGGCGCGCGTCCGTTGTGTCGGGGATCCGGACGCGGTGATGCTGGAGACCTGGGAGTCCTGGCTGTTGGCCATGCAGGTGCACTCGGCGGTTTTCGCCGCCACGTTCACCGATCGGGAGACCGTGACCTGCAAGATCCGCCAGGAGGAGCGGCAGCTCGCCGTCACCGGACCGCAGTTCTACCTCAATGCGGGGACCTGGCTCGACGCCTTCTTCCTGGCGCTGATCTGCCGGGAGACGGCCCGCCTCGACATGCTGGCGCGGGTGCCCTTGTCGCTGCTGCGTGACTGCGGTGGCGTGCTGGACGAGTACGTCTACTCCTGGGTGGAAACTCTCCAGAGCTTCTGGCTGCGGCGTGACGACGTCAGCCAGCACCTGGTGCGGGCCGTCGACCTGAGCGCTCCCGAGGCCACCCACATCCTCGACGCCGAGACCATGGGCAAGCTGGAGTACCCGCCGATCATGATGTTCTACCGCTACCTGCGCAACGACGCGGCGGGCTTCAACGAGGCGCTGAACGACGCCCTGCGCTGGCACAAGGAGTACTGGACGGCCGACGAAGACCGCACCCAGAACATCGAAGGGGTCGTGGCCATCGCCCCGTTGGCAGTGGCGTGCCTGGCGAAGGCCAACGGCATTCCGATCGAGGTCGAGTCCGGCTACCTGCCGAACGCCCTGCTGGACTTCGCCTGGCGCGGCGAATTCGACGCGTAGCCTCCAGCAGGAGCGACGCAGCGGACTCGGTCGCTCCCCGCCCTCCTTCCCCACGGGGAACACGGAGACGCTGTGGAGCTGGAGCCGGGCGGCCGGCGGACGCCTCCTCGTCGAACGGGGCGCCCCAGGCATGGCGCACGGCCTCGACGCCTCACTGCGAGCGGGCGAGTTGACTGGCAATGTCTGCGGGGACGGCGCCGGGCGGGCCGTCACGGCCGGGGAGGCGATCCGGCCTCCGCCCAGGCGCGGGCGAACCGTTCGTGCACAGGCGACGGGACGGCAGCCGGAGGCGTCGATGCGGGGCGCGGGGCCTTTGCGGCGGTGAGTTCCTTGCGGACGGCGCGGTGGTGGTCGAGGGTCCAGGTGTTCCAGCGGCGTACGGTGCGGTCGGCCGGGCGGTCGAAGGCGTGCAGCTGGAGGTGCAGGGCCGCCGCGTCGCGGCCGACGCCGAGGGACACGGCCACCTCATCCACCAGGGCCGGGACGCTGAGAAGCGGGTTGGCCTCGTACTGGCCCGGTGGGACCGGGGTGGCCTCCGAGCGGTCTGCCAGCGCGCGCAGGGCGGTGAGCTGGTCGGCGGGTATGTCCGTGAGTTGGTCGAGCAGCAGGCGGGCGCCCTTCGCGGCCGGGTCGCCGACGGGCCGCTCGGTGAACGCCCAGGTGAGAGCGGTGACGGCGGCTCGTATCCCGTCGGTGTCCAGGGGTGTTTCCCCCAAGTGCTCCGGGCGGCCGGTGAGCAGGGCGGTGGCCCATGTCTCGGGCAGGCCGTGGTCCTTCGCCAACGCGGCGGCATGGCTGCCGTCGTCGGCGTACGGGGCGGCGCCGAGCCGTCCGGACCACTCGGCGGCCATCCGGTCCGCGGCAGCGGTCACGCCTCCGGGGGCCCAGAGGTCCGCCGGGTCGGCGGGGACGGCGGCGGCGAGCACGGCGTGCAGGCCGGCGAGACCGAGACGTCCCTTCATCTCGTCGTACGCGTACGCCGTGGTCCGGTCGGCCTTGTACGGCTTGGCGCGGCACACCTTCAGGTGGGCCGCGTAGTCGTCGCTGCCCGCGGAGCCGTCGAGGACCAGGGCGGCGATCGCGCGCGGCACCCCCGTACGCCACCGGAACAGGTCCACGGCTTCCTCGGGCACCGGCAGCGGGCCGCGTTCGGCGAGCACGGCGAGCAGGCGTGGGATCCGGGTGGTGTCGTCGCCCGCCACGGTGCGGGTCTCGCACTCCTCGGCGCCGACCGGTGCCGGGTCGGCGGCCCGTTGGAGGAAGGGGGCGAGGTCACTGCGGACCGGGCCGGAGACCACCGGTACGCCGGAAGCGCGCAGTTCGGCGATCCGGGGCTCCGGGGCACGGCCGGTACGCCAGGTGGTGCCCGCTTCCGCGAACGGCTGGCGGCTCCACACGTCGAGCAGAGCGGTCAGTGCCTGCCGGTGCTCGTCCGGGGTGGCGGCGACGGCGGCCCGCCAGGCCACGGCGTCGGTCCGGCCGGTCAGTACCTCCCATTCGGACGGCGGGGCGGGCGGGGCGAGCACCCGTACCTCGTCGTCGATCTCGCCGCGCAGATAGCGGCCGTCGGCGGCGACCGCGGTGAGCAGGGCGGGATGCGGCTGCGGCGGCCGCTGCTCGTACCCCCGCAGCCGGGCCAGCAGGCCGTGCAGGGCGGGGACGAGCCGGGTGTCGGGCACCGGGTCGGGCAGCTCGATGACCGGTCCGGAGCGCATGACGGACACCCGGTGCGACAGCTCGCGGCGGCGGCGCAGCACGTCGGCGGCGAGCTGCGTGGCACGGGCGACGCCCTGCCGGATCCGGGGATCGGTCACCCCGGGCAGTCCGTCCCCGTCGCCGGACGACAGCAGCTCACGTACCGCCTCGTCGGTGACCGCGCGCAGGGCGCGGGAGGAGGGCTCGTCGCGCGGGGTGAGGAAGTGCCAGAAGGCGGGCGGCGGTACGGGCCCGGCCTGCTCGCCGAGGGTGGCGCGGACCGGCCCGCGGTGGCGGCTGTCGGCGAAGCCCCGGACCTGCCAGAGCAGCGAGTTGTCCTCGGCGGCATGGCAGCGGACGGTGGTGCTGCCGACCACGACGGCGTCCTCGCCGCCGGCCGGGAGAGCGAGGATGCCCCACGGGCGGCGGCCCCAGGCGGTGGTGCGGTAGGACGCGGTACGGCCATCGGCGGACTCCAGCACGAACTCGCGGGGCGAGGGACCGGCGTACGGGGTGCGGTGGTTGACCCGGCAGCCGGTGAGGCGGCCGTCCTGGCCGAGCGGGGACGGCGGGGCGCCGGGCGGCAGTTCGGCGAGGATGCGGTGGTCGGGGAAGGGCCTGGTGCCGTCCGGGAGCGTGTCGGGGTTGTGGAAGGCGGGCAGGGTGCGGTCGGCGGTGGGCACCCCGGTGGCGGGGTCAAGGCGGGCCCATCCCCTGCCGTGATCCTCGCTGAACACCTCGGTGCTCCAGAAGTCCCGGCCGTCGTACATCTGGTAGTCGCGGTGGCCGATGCCCGTGGTGTCGCCGGGGCGCAGCACGTGCTCGCCGTCGAACCGGCCGCTGCCGTCCGGGGTCTGGAACTGGTAGCCGAGGCCGCCCTGGATGCTGCCGCCGTAGGGGCGCAGTCCGTAGGTCTGCTCCGGCGCGAACGTGTCGGCGGGGCTGCCGGACCAGTACGCCGTACTGGCCCCGTGCTCGTCGCCCGAGCGCGTCCACGCGACGAGGAACTGGCCGCCGGCCCAGTGCACCGTGGGGCGGGCGGCGCCTTCCGGCAGCTCCAGGGTGTGCTCGCCGCGCCGTCCCCCGTGGTCGACGGCGAACGCGCGGTTCTCCCCGTACACGTGAGCACCGGCCAGGTGCAGGTGGTGTACACCATCTCGTCCGGCCGGAATTCGGCGAGGGCCTCCTCCAGCGCGGGCCAGCCCAGCTCCTCGGGCAGGCCGGAGCGCAGGGCGCGGGCCAGCGGGCCGGTGAGGTCCAGCGCTTCGAGCGCCTCCTCGATGCCGTCCAAAGCGATGGCGGTGGGCCGGTCGAGGAGGCCGTGCAGCTCCTCGACGGCCTCGTCGGCGGCGGCGAGCCCGCCGCCGCGCAGTCCGTCGAGCAGCTTCTCGATCCGGCCGTGCACCTCGGCCGCGATGCCCGGATTGTGCGGGAGCCGGCTGATGGCGGAGCCGCCACCGGACCGGAGCCCGGCGTGCACCGTGCCTTCGAGCCGGGAGCCGAACACGGGGTCGGCGGCGAGGGCCCTGAGGTCGCGCTGTGCGTCCTTGTCCCAGAACTCCAGGGAGATGGCGGGACCTGGGTCGTGGACCGGGATCCCCTCGGCGAGACAGACGTCGAGCAGGTCGGCGTCCAGATGCGGCCACTGGTAGCGGTCCTCGTGGAGCCGGACCGGGGTGCCGTCCTCCTTCAGCAGCCTCGCGAACCGGGCCACCAGGTCGAAGAGCTCGGCGGGCATGGCCTGGCGGGTCACCCCGCCAGCGGCGACGGTGCGGTGGGAGTACTGGGTGGCGTACCGCCGCAGCCACTCGCCGAGGCCGCCCTCCGGGCTGATCCGGCCGGCCGCGGCGGCGTCGGCGGCCCCGCAGCCCAGGAGCAGCCGCAGCCAGGCGGCCGCGTCGTTCTTCGATTCGGGGAACAGGTCGAGCAGGGCGGTGGCCCGGTCGTCGGCCGGCGGGTGCGCGGCGAGCGGGGCGAGCGCCGCGTCGAACAGCCGGTCCGGCACGGCCTTGCCGCGGGCGGAGGCGAGCACCTCGCCCAGCACCCGCGCCTCCTCGTCGGCGCCGAGCCCGGCCGCACGCGCGGAATCCCGGACCCGGCGGGCCAGATCGGCGGGCAGCTCGCCCGGCGACGCCGCCCAGACGGTCAGCAGCCGTACGAACTCGCGGTGCGCGTCCCCCGGTTCGAACACCTCGGCCAGCCAGGCCGGGACGCCGCTGAGCTCGGTGGCGGGAAGTGCGCCGAACCGGGCGAACAACTGAAGGTTCGCCCACCGCCAGTCGGGATCGACGGACAGACCGTGCGTACGCTCCGCAGCGCGCGCGTTCGCGTACGCGCGGGCGGCGGAACGGCGGTGCGTCTCCAGCATCCAGTGCCCGATGGTGTCCCAGAACCACGGCAGATGGGCCGCCGGCAACCCCCGCGCCAGGCGCCCCGCCTCGTCCACGAACCGACCGGGCTTCTCCCAGGATCTGCTCCGGCCGCGGCCCGCCTGCTCCAGCACGTCACGAGCACCGGCCTCGGCGCCGGGGACCCGGGCGCGCGCCCAGTCGACGTAGGTCTCGGAGATGCGGTGATCGGCCGGGAACGGAACGGGAGTTCCGGTGCTGCTGGGCATGTGTACCAGTCTGGCAGCCGGCACTGACTACGGGCCGACCCGTTGTCAGGGGCCGTGTGTCAGGGGCCGTGTGTAGGGTCCCGCCATGCCCGCCTTCCGCGACTTCAACTTCAAGCTGCTCGTCATCGAGAAGCTCATGTACCAGGACAAGACGCTCACCCCGGCCTTCAGCATCGATGCGTGCCTGCGGGCCAAGGGAATCGAGGACGCGCAGCTCTACGTCTTCGACAACGATCTCGACCACACGGTGCTCGACGAGGCCCGCGCCGACTTCGAGGCACTGGAGATCGGCGAGGAACTGCTCGCGACGGTGGACAGCTTGCTCGTGGACGGCGGGCACCAGGTGTACTACGAGTGCTCGCCGGTGTGGGACGGCGAGGACGACCTGTTCGACGTGGGCTCGCTCGACGACCTCGACTTGTTGCCGAACCTGCGGCGCATCGTGGGCGCCCGCAATTGCGGGCTGGGAGTCCCTTTCAAGGCCGAGATCCTCGAAGACCGGGGGATCACCGCCGACTGAGGCGCAAGCGCGTTCCCCTCCACCTTTGGTGACCCCCGGTCAAGTGATCGGACAACGTGTTCGGTCGGCTCGGCGCGGGCATGATCAACGGCATGAACGACGAGCCGGGCAGGATCCTCCGCTGGAACTTCTTCATCGGCGGCCACCTGAGTGCGTCGGTGCCCGTACGCCTCGTCGAGCGCACCGACGCCGGCCAGCTGGTGTGGATGGAGAGCGGCACGCCGATGTGGCGCACGAAGCTCCCGCGCGGGAGACATCTGCGGGACATCGCCCCGGACGACCGTCCCGCCGGCGGCTACCCGGTGGTCGCCGGCCGTTGGCCGATGGGCAACGCGCTCTTCTACCAGCCGACCGGCGCAGCCCACTCGGTCCTCTGGCTCTTCGGGCGTGGACGGAAGTTCCGCGGCTGGTACGTAAATCTGGAGCGCCGGACCCACCACGGCGACGACATCGACATCACCGACCACGAGCTCGACATCAACGTGGCACCGGACCGGACCTGGAAGTGGAAGGACGAGGAGTCCTTCGCCGAGAAGACCGGTCACCCCGTCTACTGGTCGGCGGACGAAGCGTCCGCGATCCGGGACGAGGGCGCCTCGGTTGTCCGACTCGCCGAGGCCGGAACGTTTCCCTTCGACGGGACCTGGTGCGATTTTCGGCCGCCGCCCACTTGGACGACGCCGCCCCGGCCGCCCGTTCCCCGTCACCCATTGCTCTGACCGCCCCCTGCTCCAGCCCGTCCCGGCGCGCTGACCAGGGAAGGTACACATTCTCGGCCGGGGTGGCGGGATGGCAGTCATTGCCCGGGGTCACACCCCGTGATACACAGAGTAACCATACATATTCGGTCACACACCATCTCGATCCGCGTGCCAGGGTTGGCCGGACCGGCCAAATGTGCGAGATCCGGGTAAAGAGAGCTGTCAAGCCGTCGTACGAAAGCAGTTTCATCAGCGAAGATAGAGAGCGACCCGTGCCATGTGGCAGGGGGAAACGAACTACCCAACAGGGGCGGTGACTTACATGATCCTGGCAGCTGAAAAGGGCGACATCACCACCATCATCGGCGGAATCGCCCCGAACTGGGGGCCGTTCGGGACCTTGGGCAACGAGGCCCGCGTAATGATCGAGGTCGTGATGGCCATCGCCATCCTGCTCTGCCTCGGCATCGCGGTCTGGGGTGCAGCGAAGCAGCGCATCGGCGCGACGGCACTGCGCGACACGTTCAGCGCGGAGCAGGGCAAGGGGCTGATCGTTGCCGGTTTGACCGGTGTGTTCATCATCGGATCCCTTGGAACCCTGTTCACCATCGTCTACGGAATGGCCGTCTGACCGGCTGTCATCCCATGCCAGGGGCAGTCCCGCCCACCCCCACACCATCCATCCGTCGTGCCCACCGGCAGAGGTTGCGTCCCCTGATGTCGAGTCACCACACCGCATCCGCGCGGAAACCCGCACGGCTACCGTCGTACTACCCGGTTCAGGCAACGGTTGAGGGGGCGTACGCGGCATGAACCTCGACGACGACAACGGCTACGGCAAGGGCTCGGGCCGTACAGACGATGCGTACAGCACCATCGGCGGTACGCGCCAGACCCGTACCCGGCTCCCCGACGGCGAGGGCGGCGACGGCTACGGCGCCCCCCGCCGGCCCGCCCGCACATCCCGCTCCATGGTCACGGTGGTCGGCGTGGTTGTCCTCCTGATCGCGGCCATCGCGTTCGCCAACATGGGCGGGGGGCGCGGGGACGCCGACAACGGCTCGGGAAGCGCGGGCAGCAAGCCGGGGTCGTCGTCCACGGCGGCCACGGGGACGAAGCCGGTGACGGGGAAGAACGGGTCGATCCCGTCGGGGTTCGCGCATGACGAACAGGGGGCGCAGAGCGCGGCGGCCAATTACGCAGTAGCGCTCGGCTCGGCCGACATGTTTGACAAGAACAGTCGTCGTGCTGTCGTCACCGCTGTATACGCCCCTGAGGTCGCGGCCGCTCGCCAGGGGGACCTTGACAAGGTGTACTCCGGACAGGAATTCCTCACCAGCATCGGGTTGAACGCTGACGGCACCGCGCCGGCAGGGTTGACGTTCATTTCACGCTCCAACCCGGCCGGCACCAAGATCGTGAAGTTCAACGGCGACTCCGCAAGTGTCGCCGTTTGGTACTCAGCCCTGTTCGGACTGGCCGGCGAGGGTTCCAAGAACCCGGTCTCTGAGAGCTGGTTCACCAACACCTTCGAGCTGTCGTGGATCGACGGAGACTGGAAGGTCACCGATTTCACGCAGAAGGACGGCCCCACACCCGTCGGCCGTGATCAGGTCGCTTCCCCTGCGGAAGAAATGGCCAACGCCGTGGAACAGTTCGGAGGGTTCACCTATGCCCGGTAAACGATCCAGCCGAGCCCTTTCGCTCACGGCGGCAACAGCAAGTCTGCAGGTCACTCTCGTACTGCTGGCCAGTCGCGCGTTCGCCGAGCCCTCTCCGAGCCCGTCACCCAGCAGTAGCAACAATGCGTGCGACCTGATCCGTGGCCCCGCCAAGGACTACTGCGAAAGAGGCGAGGCCGGCGCCTCCAAGAACGACCTGCCCTCCACCCTCGACAACTCCCAGGACCCCCTGACCTCCCTCGCCCGAGGCTGTGCCGACGCCGCCGCATGGATCGTCGGCAAGCTCAGCGAGGCCGTGAAGAGCACCGCCGACGTCGACTTCACGAACACCAAGTTCCTCCAGCAGTACGCGATCGTCTTCGCCGCCTCCACGGTCCTGACACTCGTTCTCTGGCTGCTCGCCGTTGCCAAGCGGGCGATCCGCGGCGTGCCGCTGACCACCGCGATCTCCGAGGCCATCGGGTTCCTCTGGCTGACGGTCCTCGCCTCCGCGTTCACCCCGCTGATCCTGTACACGGTCGTCTCCGCGACCGACGGCGTCACCGATGTCATCGCCACGTCCTCGGGCGGGCAGAGCGACGTCTTCTTCGGGTCGTTCGCCGAAGCCCTCAAGAAGGGTTCCGACATCGGCGGCGGGCCGATCATGCTGATCGTCGTCTCGCTCGTGTCGATCCTCGCCGCGGGCATCCTCTGGCTGGAGCTCGTCATCCGGGCCGCCCTGCTCTACGTCGGCGCCCTGCTCGGGACCGTCGTCTACGCGGGGCTCGTCGACAAGAACATGTGGGGCCACGTCCGGCGCTGGGCGGGCATCATGATCGCGGTGATCATGGTGAAGCCGGTCATCGTCGTCGTGCTCGGCCTGGCCGGTGCGCTCTCCCAGAACGACGGGCCGAACGCCTTCTCCGCCGTCGTGTCCGGTCTCGCCATCATCCTGCTGGCGATCTTCGCCTCCGCGATGATCTACCGTTTCGTCCCCGGTTTCGGCGACGAGATCCAGGGCGCCCGTACCAACCGCAAGCAGGCCACCGACGGCGCCCAGGCCGCCGCGCTGGTCAGCTCCCCCGCCGCTCTCGTCTCCCAGGGCATCAAGACGCACAGCAGCCGCAACGGCCAGGGCGGCGGCGACGGCGGCAACAGCGGAGGCAGGCCCGCCAACCCGGTCAGCGGCGGTGTCGCCGCGCACAGCTCCCGCAACTCCGGCGGGAGCGGAATCGGCGGTGGGTCCGTCCCCTCCGCCACGCCTCCGCCACGCAGCGGATCGGGGCCGGCCTCCGGCACCCCGCACGGCAGCCGCTCCCACCGAGGTGGCGGATCAGGCAGTTCAGGTAACAACAGCACGGGAGGTGGAGGGCGTTGACGACTCCGTCCCATACGATCGCGCCCCGCCGTACGTATCTCATCGGCCGCGCCCGGCCGAACGCGATCGTCGGCAAGAACCGCGAGACCGGCGAGATCGCCCTGATCATCGTCGGCGCGTTCCTCGGCATGATGAGCGGGCTGATCGTCCCGATCCTGTCCCTGCGGATCGTGCTGCTCACGGGCTTCCCCCTGCTCGCCCTGGCGATCGTGTACCTCCCGTACAAGCACCGCACCTTCTACAAGTGGTTCGAGATCAACCGCAGCTACAAGCGCTCCCTGCGCCGCGGTACGACCTACCGCTCCGCCGCCATGGAGGCGGGCGTCGGAGTCGACGGGCGCGAGGTCGAGATCGGACCGCCGCCCGGCATCGGCCGGATCAACTGGCTCGCCGCCCCCTTCGGCCCGGACGAGATCGCCGTGCTCCTGCACGCCGACCGGCGCACCGTCACCGCCGCGATCGAGATCGAGGGCCCCGGCGTCGGCCTGCGCGACAGCGAGGACCAGGAAGCGCTCGTCGACCGGTTCGGCACCCTGCTGAAGCACGTCGCCAACGGGGACGGCTTCGTGACCCGCATCCAGATGCTGGCCCGCACCCTGCCCGCCGACCCCGACGCGCATGCCAAGGACGTCGCCCAGCGCGGCGACAAGACCTCCCCGGGCTGGCTCCAGGAGTCGTACGACCAGCTCCAGTCCATGGTCTCCACCTCCAGCGAGCAGCACCGCGCCTACCTCGTGGCCTGCATGCACTACACCCGCGAGCTGGCCGCCGAGGCCAACGCCATGGCCCGCGCCGCCCGCCCCCAGGGCGGCCGCAGGCTCGACCGGGACGCGGGTCTCGCCGTCGTCATGGCGCGCGAGCTCACCGACATCTGCGCCCGCCTCGCCGAGGCCGACATCCGGGTCCGCCAGCCGCTCGGCCAGAGCCGGCTCGCCTCCCTCGTGCACTCGATGTACGACCCCGACCACCCCATCGACCACATCCAGGCCATGACCAAGCGCAACGCCTGGCCGGCCGAACTGGACGCGGTCGAGCCGACGTTCCTCCAGGCCAAGACCCGTGAGTCGGTCACCCGCGCCCCCTGGTGCCACTCCACGGCCTGGGTGAAGGAGTGGCCGATGACCCCCGTCGGCGTCAACTTCCTGGCCCCGCTCCTCGTCCACACACCCGATGTGATCCGTACGGTCGCGGTCTGCATGGACCTCGAACCCACCGAGGTCGCCATCGAGCGGATGCTCACCGAGAAGACCAACGACGAGGCGGAAGCCAGCCGTCAGGCCAAGATGAACCGCACCGTCGACCCCCGCGACATCGCCGCGCACGGCCGGCTCGACCAGCGGGGTGAAGATCTCGCGAGCGGCGCGGCGGGCGTGAACCTGGTGGGTTACATCACCGTGTCGTCGCGCTCGCCGGAGGCCCTTGCCCGGGACAAGCGGACGATCCGGGCCTCGGCCGGAAAGTCGTACCTGAAGCTGGAGTGGTGCGACCGCGAGCACCACCGCGCCTTTGTGAACACCCTGCCGTTCGCCACCGGCATCCGCCGCTGACGGCACAGCGACCGAGAGAAACGAAAGGGAGGTAGGTCACGCCATGCGAGATCCGCTGTCCGCGCTGTCGGACGCCTTCACCGCCTTCCTCTTCGGGAAGGTGGAGACGACCAGGCTGCCCGTCCGCACGTCCACGGGACAGGCCCAGGCCGTCTATCTGCCCACCGCGGCCCCAGGCCTCGGCGACTCCGGCGTGATCATCGGCCGCGAGGTCTACTCCGGCAAGGGCTACATCTACGACCCCTTCCAGCTGTACGGACAGCAGCTCCCCGCCCCGCACTGGCTGGTGCTCGGCGAGTCCGGCAACGGCAAGTCCGCGCTGGAGAAGACGTACGTGCTCCGCCAGCTCCGCTTCCGCGACCGCCAGGTCGTCGTCCTGGACGCCCAGGGCGAGGACGGCGTCGGCGAGTGGAACCTCATCGCCCAGGAGCTCGGCCTCACCCCGATCCGCCTCGACCCGACCGCCGCCCTCAACGGCGGCATCCGGCTCAACCCGCTCGACCCCTCGATCACCACCACCGGCCAGCTCGCCCTGCTCCGCACGATCATCGAGGTCGCGATGGGGCACGGACTGGACGAGCGGTCCGGCTTCGCGCTGAAGGTCGCCCACGCGTACGTCAACGAGACGATCACCGACCGGCAGCCGGTCCTGACCGACATCGTCGAACAGCTCCGTCACCCGGAGCCCGAGTCCGCCGAGGCGATGAACGTCGACATAGACGACGTACGGGCCTGGGGCCTGGATGTCGCCCTCGTCCTGGACCGGCTGGTCGACGGTGACCTGCGCGGCATGTTCGACGGGCCGACCAGCGTCGGTATCGACCTCGACGCCCCGCTGATCGTCTTCGACCTCTCGCACATCGACCGGAACTCGATCGCGATGCCGATCCTGATGGCGATCGTCGGCGTCTGGCTGGAGCACACCTGGATCAGGCCCGACCGGAAGAAGCGCATCTTCCTGGTGGAAGAGGCCTGGCACATCATCAACTCCCCCTTCGTGGCCCAGCTCTTCCAGCGCCTGCTGAAGTTCGGGCGCCGGCTCGGCCTGTCGTTCGTGGCCGTCGTCCACCACCTCAGCGACGTCGTCGACGGAGCGGCGGCCCGGGAGGCCGCGGCGATCCTCAAGATGGCGTCGACCCGCACGATCTACGCCCAGAAGGCCGACGAGGCCAGAGCGACGGGGCGCGTGCTCGGCCTGCCCCGATGGGCGGTCGAGATCATCCCGACCCTCACTCCGGGCATCGCGGTCTGGGACGTCAACGGCAACGTCCAGGTGGTCAAACACCTGATCACCGAAGCGGAACGTCCGCTGGTCTTCACCGACCGCGCGATGACCGAGTCCTCCGCCGCCGATCACCTCCCCGAGGACGAACGCGCCGCGGACCTGGAGGCGGAACAGCGCGCCGCACGGATCGAGCACCAACAACGGCTGAACGAGTCGTCCGAGTCAACGGTGGCATGACATGGCGGGGCGCCTTGAGGAACGTACCGGCGGCAGGGGAGACAACGGGAGCGGCGGTGGTATCCCGGACGGCCTGCTGATAGGGCTGTTGGCCTTCCTGCTCGGGCTGACGCTGCTTGCGTGGACGGCCACCGGCCTCGCCGGACTGTTCGCGCACGGCGCCTGGCCGGAGGGGGTCACGCTCGCCGAGACGCCCCTGTCGGTGCGCCGGCTCATCACCGCACCGGACGACCTCCCGGCCGCCTGGCCGAACACCCCGCCGGGCGAGCTCTCCGGGTACGGGCTCTTCTGGGGCCTGTTCATCGGCGAACTGATGGTGTTGCTGGTGCTGACGGTCTTCGTGCTGGGCGTGGTGGCCCGCTGGCGGGCGGTACGGGAGCGGCAGCGG
>NZ_BMTF01000045.1:0-5706 GCF_014649535.1 Streptomyces gelaticus | reverse complement strand
AACCAGCGGTACGAGGACGGCAACGAAGTCGATCCGGTACGGTCCCGGCAGCAGCCGGAACCCCGCCGCCAGGCACACCCTCCCGCCGTCGAGCCCACCGATCCCGCGGCGCCCGCGGCCGTCCCCGTGGAACACACACCGGCCGAGACCACCGCCACCGCCGCCCCCGCCGAAGCCGCCTCCGGAACCGGAAGCGGAGCCGGGGCCCCCGCCCCCGTCCTCTCCCCGCTCCCCTCCCCCCGCGCCCCCCGCGTCGTCTACGGACCGGCCGCGACGCGGCGCCCCACCGTCGTCCAGGCCATCCACGAAGCCGTGGGCCCCGCGCTCGTCGTCACCTCCGACCCCACCGTCTGGGGCGAGACGAAGGACGCCCGCGCCAAGCTCGGCCCGGTTCTCGTCTACGACCCGGGCCACCTCTGCGACACCCCGGCCCGCCTGCACTGGTCCCCCACCGCGGGCTGCGAACAACCCGACACGGCCGCCGCCCGCTCCACCGCGCTCCTGGCCCCGGTCCGGCCGCAGGCCCGTATCGACGCGGCGACCGCCGACACCGCGGCAACGCTCCTCCAGTGCTGGCTGCACGCCGCCGCCATCGACGGCCGCCCCTTCCGCCAGGTCCACCGCTGGGCGCTCGGCGGCAGCGCCCACGAACCGGTGCGCCTGCTCCGTACCCACCCCAAGGCGGCCTCCGGACTCGCCGGCCTGCTGGAGTCGGCGCTGACCGCCCACCCCGAACGCCGTGAAATGGCACAGGCGTTGACGGTACGGGCCTTCGGCGCGCTGTCGTCCGTCCACATCCGCGAGGCCTGCACGCCGAACCGGGCCGATTCACTCGCACTGGAATCTTTCGCGGCAGAAGGGGGCACCCTCTATGTGGTGGGTGAACCGGTCGAGGACCCCCGCTCGGTACCAGGAGCAATGCCCCTGCTCACGGCACTCGCCTCACACGTGGTCGAGCACGGCCGCCGCATGGCCGCACGGTCATCCGACGGTCGGCTCGACCCACCAATGACGCTGGTGCTCGACGACATCGCCGCGGTGGCCCCCCTCCCCCGGCTCCCGGAACTGCTGGCGACCGGCGAGGACATGGGGCTGCCGGCCCTGGCGCTCCTCCGCTCCCAGGAGCAGGCCCGCGCCCGCTGGTCCCAGGAGCTCACCACCTCACTCTGACGGAACGCGCTCCACCGCGTACTCGATCTCCCGCGCGGACGGGTCGCCCGGCATGGGCACCGAGTGTCCGGTCGCCACGAAGCCGATCCGCCGGTAGACCGCCGCCGCCCGCGCGTTGTCCTCGTGCACGTACAGCCGCACCCGCTCGATCCGCGGCTCCGCCAGCGACCAGGCCCAGTCCGTCCCGGCCCGGAACAGTTCCTCGGCCAGACCCGCGCCCCTCGCCTCGGGCCGGACGTACACGCCGACCACATGCGCCTGGTGGACGCCGACCGCCTCCCCGAACCGCACCTCCGTGTCCGGCCGTTCGATCAGCACCGTGACGCTGCCGTCCCACCGCCCGTCCGGCGCGACGGCGACGAACTGCCGCACGTCACCGCTCCCGGCCGCGGACCCGCCGAGCGCCCGGTCCTGCCAGAACGCGTCGGAGTGGGCCACGCTCTGCTCGTACGTCTCCAGGAAGGCCACGGGCGCGACCGGATCCCGCAGCGCGGCCAGCCGCAACTCCTTGACCAGCGGCCATTCGTCGGCGCGCACGGCTCGAATCACATGTTCCATCCACCGATCCTGCCCCCGCCGCCCGACCTGCGCCAACACCATTTCCCGCGCCGCACGGCATCGTGACGTCGTACCCCGGTACTACGCGCACCGCCACGTCCCGCCCCAGGTCCGACGCCTGCCCCGGGCCCGCTCCGTAGCGTCGACCGCATGATCAGGGCATACGAACTCACCAAGAAATACGGGGACAACACCGTCGTCCAGGACCTCGACTTCACGGTCCGGCCCGGCACCGTCACCGGGTTCCTCGGCCCGAACGGCGCCGGGAAGTCGACGACGATGCGCATGCTGCTCGGCCTGGACGCGCCCACCCGGGGCCGCTCCACGATCGGCGGACGGGCCTACACCGCCCACAACGCACCGCTCACCGAGGTCGGCGCGCTCCTGGAGGCCCGCTCCGTCCACCCCGGCCGGACCGCCTTCAACCACCTCATGGCACTGGCCCACACCCACGGCATCCCGCGCGGCCGCGTCGAGCACGTACTCGACCTGGCCGGGCTGACCGCGGTCGCCCACAAACGCGTCAAGGGCTTCTCGCTGGGCATGGGCCAACGGCTCGGCATCGCCGCCGCGCTCCTCGGCGACCCGGCGACGCTCATCCTGGACGAGCCGGTCAACGGCCTCGATCCGGAGGGCGTGCTGTGGGTCCGCAACCTCCTCAGGTCCCTCGCGCGACAAGGCCGTACGGTCCTGGTCTCCTCGCACCTGATGAGCGAGATGGCGCTCACCGCCGACCATCTGGTCATCATCGGCCGCGGCCGGCTCCTCGCCGACACCACGGTCACCGAGTTCGTCGCCACGGCCGGTGGCACCTCGGTCAAGGTCGTCACCCCGCAGCCCGACGCCCTGCGCGAACTCCTCACCGGTCCCGGCATCGACATCACCACCGACAGCGCCGCCTCCCCCGACGAGCTGGACATCCGCGGCACGGACGCGGCACACATCGGCCGCACGGCCGCCGCCCACGCCATCCCGCTGTACGAACTCACCCCGCGGACCGCCTCCCTGGAGCAGGCCTTCATGGACCTCACCCAGGAGTCGGTCGAGTACCGGATCACCACCCCCGAACCGACCGGAGCCCTCGCATGACCACTGCGGCAGCCCACCCCGACCGCCGACCGCACCCGGCACAGCAGCACCAGGCACAGCAACACCCGTACCGGGTCACCCCCACCCGGGTCCTGCGCTCCGAGTGGCACAAACTCCGCTCCCTGCGCTCCTCCTGGATCACCATGGGGTCGGCGGCCGTCCTGATGCTCGCCGTAGGCCTGGTGATGGGCACGACGTACACCAGCGACGGCGGTGACTCCGACGTCGACACCGTGGTCCTGGTCCTCTACGGATCGGTGCTCAGCACGCTGTGCACCGTGGTCCTGGGCATCCTGGTCACCGCGGGCGAGTACTCGACGGGCCTGATCCGCGCCTCGCTCGCCGCGGTCCCCCGCAGACTCCCGGTCCTGTGGGCGAAGGCGGCTGTCTTCGCCGTCTCGGTCTTCGTCGCCACGCTCACCACCGCCCTGCTCACCTTCCTCGCCGCGCAGTTCTTCCTCCACGACACCGACCAGGCGGCCTCGCTCGGCGATCCGGGCGTGTTCGGCGCGATCGTCGGCAACTCGGCGGGCATCACCCTGCTCAGCCTGATCGCGCTCGGGCTCGGCGCCCTGCTCCGCTCGGTGCCGGGGGCCATCGGCACCTACATCGGCGGCGTACTGATCCTGCCGGAGGTCCTCTCCATGCTTCCGTACGACGCGGTGGAGAGCGCCGTCAAGTACTTCCCGACCCAGGCGGCCGGCGTCCTCGGTTCCGCCACCCCGCTCGAAGGCGACGCCTCCGCGGGCGGCGCCCTGCTCGCGCTGTGCCTGTGGGCCGGGGCGAGCCTGGGCACGGCCGCCCTGCTGCTGCGCCGACGCGACGCATGACCCGGGGGCGGCCGACGGCGAGGATGGACGCGTGACGGACGACGACATGAACCGGGCCTGGGGCACCACTCCCGGCACCACCGCGATCACCGGGCACATCCAGCGCCTGCTCCAGCGCGTCCGCGCCTTCGACCTGCGCCGCCCGATGGTCTGGAACGGCCTGCTGACCACCTCCTGGGTGCTCTTCGCCGTACTCGACGTCAGCTCGGGCGGCTGGCGCACCGTGGCCCTCGACCCGAACGTGTCCGGGACGCTGGTCCTGCTGATGAGCGTGGCGTTCTCCGCGCCGCTGCTGTGGCGGCGTACGCATCCCCTGGCCGTGCTGGCGTTCATGGCACCGGTCTCGCTGGTGAACGCCTGGTCCGGTGCCGTCATCCAGGCCGCCTTCCTGCAGGAGATCGTCGTCTTCAACGTCGCGCTGCGGCTGCCCGGACGGGCCCTGGCGTGGGCGGGCGCCCTGGTGGCCGCCCCACTGCTGGCCGGCGCGGTACGCCACCCGCACAGCTGGGACCCGCTGATCGTCCCGCACCTCTGGGCGTTCACACTCTCGGCACTGCTCGGGATCGTGGTCCGTACGCGCAAGGAGTACACGGAAGCCCTCGTCGACCGGGCCCGCAGGCTGGAACGGGAACGCGACCAGCAGGCCCGGCTCGCGGCCGCCGCCGAACGGACCCGCATCGCCAGGGAGATGCACGACATCATCGGCCACAACCTGTCCGTCATCACGGGCCTCGCGGACGGCGGCGCCTACGCGGCGGCCAAGAACCCGGAACGGGCCGCCCAGGCCTTGGAAGCCATCGGCACCACCAGCCGCCAGGCCCTCACCGAACTCCGCCGTCTGCTCGGCGTCCTGCGCGACCACCCCGCCGAGGCCGACCGCACCCCGCAGCCGACCCTGGACGACCTGGACGACCTCCTCACCGGCGTACGGGCAGCGGGCCTCCCCGTTCGCCTGCACATCCGCGGCACGCCCCCGTCCGCCCCGCCCACCGCGGGCCGGCAGTTGACGGTCTACCGGGTGGTGCAGGAGGCCCTGACGAATACCCTGAAGCACGGTGGCACGGCCCCGTCGCCGACCGCGGAGGTCACCCTGACCTACCGGCCGGAGGAACTGGAAGCCCTGATCACGGACACGGGCACCGCCGGCCGTGCCGGCCGTCGCGGTCCCGAGGGCGGCGGACAGGGGATCACCGGTATGCGTGAGCGGGCGTCCCTGTACGACGGCACACTCGAAGCGGGCTCGCTGCCGAAGTCCGCTCCCGTGAGCGGCTGGCAGGTACGACTCCGACTTCCTCTGGAGGACACACCCTCGTGACGACCGTGCTCATCGCGGACGACCAGCCGATGCAACGCTTCGGCTTCCGCATGCTGTTGGAGAGCCAGGACGACATGAACGTCGTGGGCGAGGCCGGCAACGGCGTCGAAGCCCTGAGCCTCGTTCAGCGGCATCAGCCGGACGTGGCACTCATGGACATCCGCATGCCGCTCCTGGACGGCATCGAGGCCACCCGCCGCATCATCAAGGCCGGTGCCCGCACCCGCGTCCTCATCGTCACGACCTTCGATCTCGACCAGTACGCGTACGACGGTCTCCGCGCCGGCGCCAGCGGCTTCCTCATCAAGGACGCGCTGCCGGAGGAGCTCCTCGCCGGAATCCGTGCCGTGGCCGGCGGCGACGCGGTGGTGGCCCCCAGCCTCACCCGCCGTCTGCTGGACGCGTACGTCCAGCATCTCCCGACCGTTCCGGGTGGCCCCGCCACCCTGGACGCGCGTATCGCTTCCCTCACCGAGCGGGAGCGAGAAATCCTCACCGTCATCGGGCAGGGCTGGTCCAACACGGAGATCGCCGAACGTCTGCACCTCGCCGAATCAACGGTGAAAACACATGTCACGCGCATCCTCGCGAAAACCGGATCCCGTGACCGTGTCCAGGCGGTCATCCTGGCCTACGACACCCACCTGGTGACGCCGGCATAGCAGGTCGGCCCGGCAGAGACCCGTGAACGCGAAAAAGCCCCGTGCCACAAGGGCACGGGGCTTTCCCGTAAAAGGAGTTCGG
>NZ_BMTF01000044.1 GCF_014649535.1 Streptomyces gelaticus | reverse complement strand
TCATGCAGGCGTTCCCCGTGACGTTCGGCTGCAGCAGACTGGCCCGGCAGAGCGTGCACGACCAACGAGGAAGGAACCTCCATGTCTTCTGCCAAGCGCACCTTCGGATCGCTCCTCGTCGCGGCGACGGCGGTGGCCGGGCTAGGGCTGAGCGCCCCGAGCGCCTCGGCCTCACCGTCCGCGGCTGCGGGAATCATCGAGACCTATCAGAACAAGTTCACCAAGCGCTGTCTGGACGACAGCAACGGCGGCGGCCTGCGCACCATGCCCTGCAACGGCACGGCCTACCAGCAATGGGACGTCACTCGCGACGGGGGTAGGCGGATCCTGCGGAACGTGGCGACCAACCGGTGCCTGGACGACAGCGACGCATTCGGGCTGCGCACCGTGCCCTGCAACGGGGAGTACTACCAGCAGTGGTACCCCGAGGGCACCGGAGGCGGGATCACCCTGAACAACATTTGGAGCGAGCGCAACCTGGACGACAGCAACAGTGGTGGCCTGCGCACCATGCCGCCGAACGGCACCGACTACCAGCTCTGGCTGTAGCGGGGCCTGACGCTGTCTCGGGTAGAGCATCGCGCCGGCGCCGGGCTACGAGTTCCTCGGCAGCGCGGGTGCGGTCGTCGCTGGAGGGGCCGCGGGTCCTGTTCGACCGGGCGGTGGTGTGGCTGGTGAACAACCGGGGGCCGCTGCCCGGGGTTACGACGCCGGCCCGGATGGTGGCCACGGTCCGCCAGGAAGAGAACGACCGGGCCCGCTGGTCTCCCTGGACGGTCTGGCGGATCACTTGGGCGACGAGATCGTCCGCCTGGAGCGGGCGGTGGGCGTGCGTGACAATGTCGCCGACACGCCGACCGCGCCAAGGGCTGCCACGCTCAGGCCCGCGCCGAGCCAGCAGGCGGAGGGTAGCCGAGTCCGGCGTCGATCGTGAGGCCGCCGAGCCAGGGGCCGATGGTGTTGCCGAGGTTGAAGGCGGAGACGTTGGTGGCCCCGGCGAGGGTGGGGGCGCCGTCGGCCAGGGCGAAGACCCGGGCGTTGAGGGCCGGGCTGATGACGAAGCCGGCCGCGCCGAACAGGAACACCCCGACGGCCAGCGGCGCCGCTCCGCGCAAGGGCAGCGCCAGGACCGCCAGGACCACGGCGATGGCGCCGATCCCGGCATACAGCGTGCCATCGGTCGCGGTAGCGGGAGGCAGCCATCGGGTTCACCGCGTGAACCTTCCGGGGGCCTTGCCGCAGCGTGGCAACCAGCAAGCCGCGACTGGTCTCGATGGCCACCGGGATCGGCGCCTCCGCGGTGTCCCCGCGCTCGGCCAGAAGGTCCAGCAGCAGCTGGTAGCCGTCCAGGTCGTCGTTGATCCGGCACTTGGCCAGCAGCTTGCCGGTGTCATCGACGAGCGCGACGTCGTGGTGTGAACCGCCCGTTCAGGATCACCGCGCGCTCGTCCACCCCGCCCCACCTCCACAGCACCCCAGGCCGTCAGCCTTGCACGGTCATCGAACCAGATCGCGAAGTGTGACTGGAGCATTAGGAGCGGGACGGAATCTATGATCAGTGGTGTTTGACCCCGCTGTGTGGTGCTGTTCCTCCTGGCCAGTGCCGCGTGGCAGGGTCGCCGATCCTGCCACGGACGGCCCGTGTTACGTCGTCCGCTCACGCATCGCTCACGCATGCGAGAGTCGGTGGGGTGCACGGGATGGCTTTGCGGGATCCCAGGAGATCTTTGACGGTTCGTCGTCACGAGGCGCTTGACGTGTCGGTGTAAGTCTCAGGAGATACTTATCGGCTTCTGGTGTCTTCGCGCTCGGTGTAGCCGGTCGTGGAGCCGCGCTCGAACGGGACAGGCCATGAGTGAGCGAACGTCCCTGTCGGCCAGGCGGTGTGGTTCAGCGTCGGCACAGACCCGCCGCCACGGTCTCTTCAAGGTGCCCTACGGCTTCGCCGGTCTTCGGTTCAAGGTTCATCGTGGCGCTGGCGGCCCGGCCGTCGTCGGTGGCCGCAGCCCAGGTCCCGAAGCCGGGGATGCCGCCGCTGTGGCCCCAGAAGGCGCACTTTTCCGACTGCTGAACCCGCATGATCCCCAGTCCCATGGTGTAGCGGGAGTTCCCTTTCTCCATGGGGACGGTGGTGCGCATCTGCTTGCGCTGGGCCTCCTTGAGGAGAGGGTTGCCGTCGTCCTTGAGCAGCGCGGAGAAGAAGCGGTTGAGATCGGAGTTGGTGGAGACCATCGCGCCTGCCGCCCAGGCCGCGGAGGGGTCGATCTCGGTGACGTTGCGCAAGGGCGCGCCCGTGGGCTCCGGGCGGTAGCCCTGGGGGTGGCGTTCCTGGATGGTCGTCTCGCCTGGGGCGGGGAAGTAGGTGTGGCGCAGCCCAATCTTCTGGATGACGCGCTTGTCGATCTGCTGAGCGAGAGGTCGTCCGGTGACCCTCTCTACGATCAGGCCGGCCACCAGGTAGTTGGTGTTGCTGTATTTCCACTGCGTGCCGGGGGCAAAGTCAGCCTTGTGCTTGAGGGCGATGTCAAGGGTGTCGCGGGGGGACAGGTAGCGGCGCTCCAGGATGTCATCGGTGACATCGTCCTCGAAGTCGGGCAGTCCGCTGGTGTGTTGCAGGAGCTGGCGCACCGTGATGCTGTCTCCGTCGATCCCCTCCCCCCGGACGAGCCCCGGCAGATACTCGTCGACCGGCTTATCGAGGCTGATCTTGCCCTCACTGACCAGTTGAAGCACGACCACCGCGGTGAACGTCTTGGTGACGCTGCCGATCCGCACCTGACCGTTCCGGGGCATCTTCGCGTGCGTGTCCCGGTCCCCTACACCCGCGGTATAGGTACGGAAGTTCCCCTCGCCGTCCAACACACTCGCCAGCGCGCCGGGTGCGCGATCCGAGTGCACCAGCGCCTCCAGCCCCTGTCGCACGGGGTCTGGCCGGACGGCGCTTGCGGGCGCTGCTATACCGGCGGTGACAGCGGTGGCCAGGGCAAGGGCGGTCAGGGCGACATGTTTACGCATTGAGGTTCCTCCAGAGCGGCGGTGACGGGCCTTAGCGGCAAGATCAACTCTGCTGGAAACAGCCGCTGTTGCCCATCAGGGATCACCCTGACCAGACCCTCGGCCTTCCTGGGAGCGGACTCCCATAGCCTCCCTGGGAGCGGTCTCCCAGTTCGCCCTGAGGAACGGCCCACCGGTCTACTGGATGAGCTCGCCCGCCTCCATGTTGGGCACGTGCGTCTTGGCGTTGTGGCTACCGCCTGCGGTGAAGCTCAGCTTGGTGTGGACCGGACCCTTGGCGTAGTGCTTCACGAAGTCCTCGATCCGGGGGCATGGCCGATGTTCCCTTGGTGTCGGCCTGGAAGACGAGACAGACATCGGGGCGCCCGGCCGGGATCAGCTTCGGGGCAAGCCCTCTGGCTCGCCCGGCCGTCGTCCGGAACGAGGATCTGGTGGGCGTTCTGAACGGCCGCAGAGGCACACCAAGCACGCGGTGTCCCGCCCCTGGCCATCCATCTGGGCAACGGCGGGAAGTCGCGGCGGGCGCGGGCCCGCTCGGCCGCCGTGCATCCGAACCGGCCCGCGCCCGCCGTCGACCGCGCCCTGGAGTGAGTGTCAGATGTACCCGTAGGAACAGCTTCCGTGCACTGTCGGGGCCCTCACCCCACCTCTCCTGGCGGCACTTCACAGCCGTGGCGCAGGACGCTCTCCCTGCTTGCCCTTGCCGACCGCTCCGCAGAACTCCGTGTCGACCACGTCGCCCCTCGCCCTCCAGTCGCCGTTGGCGTTGTACGTGAGGGTGTGACGGCCGTCCGGAGTGGTCACGGTCTCCGTGATGGAGCCGGGGGTTCCACCGCTGTGGCTCCACAGCTTCGCGTGGCGGCTCGCCCTGACGCTGTACTGCCCGAGGCCGTAACCGGAGTAGACGGGGTCGCCAGTCGTGGGCACCGTCTTCTTGCATTTCGGCGAGTTGCTTCTTGGGTAGCAGCTTGCCGCGCACCAGGGCGCTGATGAAGGCCGGGAATCACCGGCGCCATCCTCCGTGCACGAGCATGCATCGCACAGTCGCTTCCCGCGCTCCGCCGGGGTGGCCGGCACCGGGTGGCGGCGGTCGTGGCCGCCGGTGTCGTGGCGGCCGGAGTGCTGGCACCGACCGCGGCGTTCGCGGGCGGCAGGCCGGAGCAGCGTCCAGGCCAGCCTGAACGCACTGGTAAAGGACGACGGCCTGCCCGCTGCACTGGCCACTGTCAAGGGCCGCGACGGCCGCACCCGCACCTACACCGCCGGCGTCGGCGTCGGCGACCTCGCCACCGGAGCCAAGGTCCCCGTCGACGGCCTGATACGCGCCAGCAGCAACACCAAGACCTTCACCGCCGCCGTCGTCGTCCTCCAACTCGTTGCCGAAGGAAAGATCCGCCTCGACGCACCCGTCGAGACCTACTTGCCGGGCCTGCTGCACGGCGATGGCATCGACGGACACCACATCGCCGTCCGCCAACTGGTCCAGCACACCAGCGGCCTGCCCGAATTCTTGGACAAGGACTCCGTCCTCACTCATCCGACGCGGTACTACGAACCGCGCGAACTCCTCGACGCGGCCCTGTCCCAGAGGACCCACTTCGCCCCGGGCACAAGCTGGGAGTACAACAACACCAACTACCTGCTGACCGGCCTGATCATCCAGAAGGTCCCCGGGCGGCCCCTCGGCGAGGAGATCACCAAACGCGTCATCAACCGCATCGGCCTGCGCCACACCTACTTCCCCGCCCCTGGGGACATGACCATCCGCAAGGCCCACCCCAAGGGCTACAACCGGGACGTCGACGGGTCGCCCCGCGACTACACCGAACTGGACCCCTCCTGGGGCTGGGCGGCGGGCGCCGTCGTCTCCACCAACTCTGACCTCAACCGCTTCTTCTCCGCGCTACTCAAGGACGACGGCAACCTTCTCCTCAAGAAGGCCCAGCGCAAGCAGATGCGCACCACCGTCGTCGCCGACGAGATAAGCCCCGGTGCCCGTTACGGGCTGGGCCTGGTGAGCCGACCGCTATCGTGCGGCGGCCTGTACTGGGGACACGGCGGGAACTCTTCCGGGCTACTACACCGCTGGGGGAACCACGGAGGACGGCCGCGCCGCCAGCATCGCGGTAACCATGATCCCAAGTGACGAGACCGGGCAGCGTGTAGAGGCCACAGCGGACGCGGCCCTGTGCCGCTGATCCGCGCCTCGATCCGACCTGAGCGATAGGGCGTCCCCGAGCGGCGGGCCATGCGGGGTAGTCGGACCGCGCTGCCGACGCGGAGCTTCGTACCGGCGCGCGTTCCTGCCGCCGGTCGCGCCGCCACTATTACGGTCACCACCGTCCCGGACGGGCGCGCAGCACAGGGCAGATGCGCTGGACGCGGCCCTGTGCCGCTGATTCCCCTGGGTCCGGCCCCTGCGGCGCTGAGCCCGACGTCGAGCAGAGTGATCGCGGCTCCCGCGGATGAGGGCCGCGACCACTCCGCGGGCACAGCGGCCTTCCCGGCTCCTGCGTGGCTGTCTCCTGCAGGCCGGGCACGACCAGGTTCAGCCCACCGAGTTCGCCGAACCGACCTCGACCAGGCCGGACTCGTAGGCCGCGATCACCGCCTGGGCGCGGTCGCGGACACTCAGCTTGGCGAAAACGCTGGTGATGTGGTTCTTGACCGTGGAGGCGCTGATCCCCATCGCCGACGCGATCTCGGCGTTGTCGAGGCCGGTGGCCAGCAGGTGCCACACCTCGACCTCGCGGGGCGTCAGTTCGCCCCCGCCGGGCGCCGGTGACGGCGGCTGCGGACGGCGGGGCGCGGTGACGTAGGCGGAGATCAGCCGGGTGAGCAGGCGGGGCGCCACGGCCGCCTCCCCGGTGTGCACGGTGCGCACAGCCGCCAGAAGCTCCTCCGGAGAGACGTCCTTGGGCAGGAATCCGCAGGCGCCGGCGCGCAGGGCGGCGACCACGTACTCGTCCATGTCGAAGGTGCTCAGCGCCAGGACCCGGCAGGCGGGCAGCTCCCGCGCGAGCCGCTCAGTTGCCTGGACCCCGTCGAGAACCGGCATCCGGATGTCCATCACCACGACATGGGGCCGGTGCTGGTGCGCGAGCTCGACCGCCCGCTGCCCGTCGTCCGCCTCGGCCACCACGTCGACCGCCGGGTCGGGGGTCAGGATCAGAGCCAGCCCCCGCCGCACGAGCGGCTGGTCGTCCGCGATCAGTACCCTGATCCGTTCCGAGGGTCCCGTCATCCGAGCCGTTCCTCTCCGTCGACCGGCGCCGCCGGCAGGGTGGCTGCCACCCGGAAGCCACCGCCGTCGAGACCGCCGGCCACCATGCTGCCGCCCTGCAGCGCGACGCGCTCGCGCATGCCGATCAGACCGTACCCGGTACGGCCCACCCGCGGTCCACCCGCACCGGCCGCCCCAGCCAGGCCGCCCACCAAGGTATCGGCCGACGCGGCAGTGCCGTTGTCGGACACCTCGACGGTGATCCGGTCCGGGTGGTACGTCAGCCGCACCCGCGCCTGGGCCCGGCCGGCGTGCTTACGGGTGTTGGTGAGGGCCTCCTGGACGATCCGGAACACCGCAAGGCCGGTACTCGGCGGCAGCGGGCGCTGCGCCCCGAGGACAGCGAAGTCGATGGGCAGGCCGGCCCTCCGGGACTCGTCGACGAGCTGTCCGAGGCTCCCGACACCGGGCTGCGGCGCGGACGGCGCCTCCTCCGGCTCGTCACCGGCCCGGAGCACGTCGAGCAAATGGCGCATCTCCCGCAGCGCCATTCGCCCGGAGCCCTCCAGGGTGACCAGAGCGTCGCGTACCACCTCGGTGTCGCCCCCAAGGTTGGTCCTGGCACCGCCGGCCATCAGCTGCATGGTGGTGATGTGGTGGGCGACGATGTCGTGCAGCTCCCGTGCGATGCGGCGACGTTCCTGGGCCACCGCACGGTCGGCCAGCAGCCTGCGCCGGACCTCCACCGCGTACCGCCAGCGCTTCAGTGCCTCGGCCGCGGCGATGACCAGCCCCGCGGCGAGCACGTTGCTCGCCACGTCCGCGGCAGGCGGGGGCAGCGGAAGCCCCCTGCCCAGCAGCGTCACAGCGGCCGCCACGAGGGCGGCCGGCGCCGCCACCACGAGACCGCAGGACCAGGCCACGGCGAACAGCGCGACGGTGAGCGTGCCACTGAAGTGGTGCGGCATCGGCCCGCTCAGGTTCAGTGCCAGGCCCAGGACCAGCACACCCGCCAGTGTCGCCAGCGGGTAGCGGCGCCTGGTGAGCAGCGGTACGGCCGCCAGTACGAGCAGAACCAGCGTGGTCAGGGAGACTGGCCGACCGCCGTCCGGGCCGCCGACCGTGTAGCCAAGGAGGTCGACGACGGCCGCCCCGACAGCCACCAGCGCGTCCCTGACGGTCCAGGGCGGGCCGCTAGCTCCCGGTGACGGCGGCAGCGGCCGGTAGTGCGGCGACATGCTGGTAGTGGTCCTTTCCGTGACCGGTCGGTCCGGCCTTCGCCGGCCTACCGCGACCCGTCGTTCGTGAGCCGTCCCCACGGCGGGCCGCGGTCCCTGGGAGGGAGCCGGCGTCCGCGGACCATTCTCGCAGTGGCTCCCAGCCCCGGACAGGCACCCGGGACCGATCCCTGACCAGGACCCTGGTCCTGGTCAGGGCCGTGTGCCGGACCCAGGTCCTGAGGACGTTCTCATCCCCCGCTCGGACGACAACACCCGGTGCCCTCGACGACCGCCGCCGGGAATGTCATCGCCGAGATGAACCGCGAGGCCTTCACGTAAGCCCCTTCGGCCAGGGCGAAGGATTCCTGACCGCCTCCAGCCAGTTTGACTGAGAGGGCGCTTGATCTAGGTGGATTGCCCTTTTTGCCCTAGTAGGTTCCTCGCCAGGTTGGCGTGGTCTCGTCCGTTATGCGCTTGCTGAGATTGTCGATCGAGGCGATGTGGATCACGGCTTCGGAGCTGGTGGTGAGGGTCTCGTAGTCGCGGGCGAGACGCCTGTGGAGCATGGTCCATCCGATACTGCGCTCGACCACCCAGCGCCTTCTGACGACGTGGAAGCCGCGTTTCTCGGGGTTGCGGTTGACGACCTCGACGTCGATTCCGAGGGTGGCGCCGTGCTCGATGACGGCGTTCTTGAAGCCGGTGTCGACCCAGCCTTTCGCGATGGTCGGGTACGTCTTCTTGGCCTGGTCGAGGAGACGTATTCCCATGGCGTTCTCCGAGAGGCCGGCACCGGCGACAGTCACGGCGAGAATGAGGCCGATCGCGTCGGTCAGGATGCCGCGCTTTCTCCCGACGATCTTCTTGGCGGCTTCGGTTCCCTGGCTGGTCAGAGGCACATTGGTGGAGGTCTTGACGCTCTGGGTGTCGATGACGGAGGCGGTCGGTTCGGGCTTGCGTCCGTCCTTCACGCGTGCCAGTGCGGTGAGGTCGTAGTTGAGTTGGTTGAAGATTCCCTCGTCGCGCCAGGCGGCGTAGTAGAAGTAGACGGTGCCGTGTCCAGGGAAGTCGTGCGGGAGGTATTTCCAGGGTATTCCGGCGCGGTTGAGATAGAGGATCGCGTTGAACCCGTCACGCAAGTCGACTTTCGCGGGCGGGCTCGGCTACCTCGCGCTCGGGCAGCCGCTGTCGACGCTGTCCGGAGGGGAGCGGCAGCGGCTCAAGCTGGCCGTCGAGCTGGCCTCGCCCAGCGACTTCTACGTGGTGGACGAGCCTACGGCGGGGCTGCACCGCCAGGACGTGGGCCGCCTGCTCGGCCTGCTGGACCAGCTCGTCGCGAAGGGCAGCACCGTGGTCGTGGTCGTGGTCGAGCACGACCTGGACGTCATCGCCCAGGCCGACTGGGTGATCGACATGGGGCCGGGTGTGCCGGAGCGGCCGGCGGCGACGTCGTGTTCTCCGGGCTGCCCCGGGACCTCGTGGAGCACCGGACCTCGGTGACCGGGCGCCATCTCGCGGACCGGCTGAACGACGTGCCCGCCACCGGGCCCGCACGCCCATGACACACAAGGAGCGGAACAGATGACCAGGATTGCCGTCATACTCGGGAGCACTCGCCCCGGCCGGCGCGGGGAGACCGTGGCCTGGTGGGCCACCGAGGTCGCCGCGCGGCATCCCGCGGCGGTGGTGGGCGAGGTGACCTTCGAACTGGTCGACCTGGCGGACTACGCGCTGCCGCTGCTGGACGAGCCCGTGCCCGCGATGTTCGGCCAGTACCGCAACGAGGCCCCGCGGCGGTGGGCCGCCGCCATCGGTTCGTTCGACGGATTCGTCTTCGTGACGCCCGAGTACAACCACTCCATGACCGCGGCCCTGAAGAACGCGATCGACCACCTGTTCGCCGAGTGGAACGACAAGGCGGCCGGGTTCGTCAGCTACGGCGTGCACGGCGGCACTCGTGCCGTCGAACATCTGCGGCTGACGCTGGCCGAGGTGAAGGTCGCCTGTGTGCGCAGCCAGGTCGTCCTGTCGGTGTTCGACGACTTCGACTACACCGGCTGCGACATGACGGACCCGACCTCGGCGGGCGTGTTCCGGCCCGGGGAGCGACAGGAAGCGGCGATGAACACGATGCTGGACGAGGTCGTCGCCTGGTCGGTGGCGCTCGAACCGCTGCGCGCGAAGGCCGCCGCGGATTCCGACGGCGATGCGGTGCCGGCTGGGTGAGGCAGCGTATCGGCCGCGCGGGGCCGCCCCGTCCCCTTGGGGGCCGCCCCGCAACCCGGACTTCGATGGCCCGGTCGGCGAGCTGCCGTTAACTGGCCAGGAGCGTCTTGCGCGTGACCACCTCGCCGTACCGGAGTCTGGAGCACCCTCGGGGACACTGTCACGTTGACTGACCGGGTGGGATGGTCTTCGGGTTGGTCATGCTGGGAGGGGTCGTCCGTGCGCAGCGCGCCGCCGTCGTACAAGGGGCACCGTACCCGGTGGAGATCATCGTGCTCTACGTGTGGCTGTGCTTCCGTTTCCCGCTGTCGTTCCGCGAGGTCGAGGAGCTGATGCTCGAGCGCGGCGTGCTCGTCTCCCCCGAGACGGTCCGCCGCTGGTGTACAAAGTTCGGGCAGGCCTACGCCAACGGCCTGCGCCGCTGGCGTGTGCAGCCGGGCGACAAGTGGCACCTGGACGAGGTCTTCGTGAAGATCAACGGTGAGCTGAAGTACCTGTGGCAGGCCGTCGACGCCGAAGGCAACGTGCTCGACATTTTGATCCAGGGTTGAAGGGACAAGGCCGCGGCCAGGCGGTTCTTCCACAAACTGCTCAAGAAGACCTGCTCGGTGCCGAGGGTGATCGTCACCGACAAGCTCCGCTCCTACGGGCGCGGCCCATCACGCCCGCCCATCACAAGGTCGGCACCAAGCCCCGCCGTGTGATAGCCGTGCCGAGCTCACTGGCGGCCATCACTACCCGAAGACCACGCGGTCAAGCAGGATGGGCAGCATGGAAGCGAACACAAGCCGGCCCCTGGAAGACCTGGTCAGTGGAACGGTGAGCTCTCCGGACTTAAGTTATCGGTATTGAGCTAGCAGGGTCCGGCCGACGGCCCTACGGTGTCACCGGCGAGGGGGCGGCTGCCCAGGAATCGGCGGCCTCCTTGTCGGAGTCGAGCACGTCCTCGCCGTAGAAACCCTGCAGCCAGTTGGTCTGGTAGATGGTGTCGAGGTAGCGCTCGCCGAGGTCCGGGCCGATGGCCACTGCGGTGAGTTCGTGCGCGTCGTGCCGGGCCATCCAGTCCGTTGCGGCGCTGATCACCGTGCCGGTGGAGCCGCCGAACAGGAATCCGCGCCTGGCCAGACGATGGCAGGCACGTACGGTGTCCGCCTCCTCGACACGAATCACCTCGTCGACATAGGACTCGTCGAGCAGCGGCGGGCGCATGCTCGTGCCCAGGCCGGGAATCATCCGGCGGCCCGGCGAACCGCCGAAGGATGCCGAGCCGACGCTGTCCACCGCGATGATCCGCACCCGCCGGTGCCATCTCCGGAAGTAGCGCGCACAGCCCATCAGGGTCCCTGTGGTGCCGACTCCGACGAACAGCACGTCCAGCCGTGGGAACTGACGGGCGATCTCCGGCGCGGTCGTGCGGTAGTGCGCCTTCCAATTGCTCGGATTGGTGTACTGGCTGAGCCACACATACCGGTTGTCGGAGGCGCACAGCGCGCGGACGTAGTCCAGCCGTGCGCCGAGAAAACCGCCTTGGGCCTCCTGTTCGGCAATCACGTGCACCTGGCTGCCCAACGCCTCCATCATCATTCTGTTGGGCAGATTGACGCGGGCGTCCGTCACACACAGGAACCGGTAGCCCTTGCTTGCCGCGATCACGCTCAGCGCCACGCCGAGGTTTCCGGACGAGGACTCGACCAGGATCGATTTCGGCGTCAGGATTCCATCCCGCTCAGCGTCCTCCACCATCTCGGTCGCGGCCTTCAACTTGATCGAACCGGCGAAGTTGAAGCCCTCACACTTCAGGAAGAGCGAGTGCCCGAAGATTGACCTGAGGTCGACATAGAGATCCTCTTCGTTGAAGGCGTAGGGAGCGGAAACGACTGGCACGATGGTCTCCTGTCTCGAGCAGAGCGCTATCGGAACTTCCACCCGGCCGCGGGCGCGTTCCTCGCTTGTGCGGGCGAGACCCCGTGTCCAACCAGGCGGGAAAGGGCCCTGCGTCAGCGGCCGCTGTCTCATGTGTCAGGACCTGCTGCGACGTGACCGGTGGTCTCTCCTGGGATCAGCCTTGAAGGAGCCTCCTGGACTCTCGGCCTGCTCATCCGTACCGGCTCAGTTCGTGGAAGAAGTTGTCGATGACGTGCAACTCTCCGCGGCGAGCCACTTCGGTGTACACGTACTTGCCCACCGCGAGGTCGAGCACCCCGAGGCCGAAGGGCGAGAACACCACCGGCCGGTCCGTCGGCACCGTCACCCGCCCGGCCATCACGTCGTCCAACGTGCCGTGCATGAAGTCCCGGTTGCCCGTGAGTTGCTCGGCCAGATGCGGCGACGTGTCGGCCTTGAGGCAGTGCTCGACGTCATCGACGATGTTGGTCGAGGCAAGCAGGATCTCCGGCGCGAGGTCGCGCAGCGACACATGCAGCACCAGCGGGTTGTGTGCGAACCATGACAGGTCACTGACATGCGGCTGACCGGCGACCGTGGCGAAGACCACCAGGTCGCTGTTTCGGATCAACTGCTCGGCGCTGTCGTGCACGGTGATTCGGCTGCTGGTGCCCGACTGCTCCAGGTAGCAGCGGAAGCCTGCCGCACTGTCGGCGGACAGGTCGTGTACGCCGATCTCGTCGAACGACCAGCCGGTACCGACCAGGAAGGTGTGGATGTAGCGGGCGATCAGGCCCACCCCGAAGAACCCGACGCGTGTCGGTCGCGATCGGCCGCGGCTGAGCCAGTCGGCCGCCGACGCCGCTGACGCGGCCGTCCGGGTGGCGCTGATGATCGAACTCTCCAGGCAGGCGAACGGGTAGCCGGTGTCATGGTCGTTGAGGATCAGCACGGCCGACGCCCTTGGGATGCCGGCCGTCACGTTCTTCGGGAAGCTGGAGATCCACTTCAGGCCGTCCACCCGTGTGTCCCCACCGATCGAGGCGGGCAGCGCGATGATCCGGGAGCACGGGCGGTCGGGGAAACGCAGGAAGTACGACGGCGGGTTCACCGAATCACCGGCGCCGTGCACCCGGTAGGTGGTCTCGACCAACTCCGTGATCCGCTTCTCGGATCCGTGCAGCGTCCGCCGGACCTGGGCACCGGAGATTACCGCGAACGGTGGCACGGTGATCGGTGCGACGCCTGTGGACTTACTCGCGGTGGAATCGACAGCGGTCATCGCGTGGTCACCTCCACGGTCGGTGAGCAGTCGGCCAGACGCACCGGTTCGGCCATGGCGACGAGCACCTCGCGCGGTCCCTCGAAGGGCTCCCTGCTGTGCGCGGTGCGGACGTTGTCGACGAGCATCAGGTCGCCGGCCTGCCACGGTTCGCGTGCGGTGTTCGCCTCGTAGACGCTGTTGAGCAGCTGGACGACGTCCTCGCCGATCGGGTCGCCGTTGCCGAATCGGGTGTTGAACGGCAACCCGTCGGCGCCGTAGACGTCCACCAAGTACTCGTGCACCTCGGGGGCCATCGTCCACTCATTGAGGAACGCGATCTGGTTGAACCAGCAGCGTCGGCCGGTGACCGGGTGGCGCACCACGGCGCTACGGCGCTGTCTGGTGCGCAGTCCACCGTCGGGCTGCCACTCGAACGCGATTGCGTTGGCGCGGCAGTAGCGCTCGACGGCGCCCCGGTCGTCAGTGCCGAAGGCCTCGGCGATGGACGCGCCGATCTCGTCGTTGTAGCTGCGGGTGAGCAGCCAGCCCTCGCGCTCGAACCGCTCGGTCAACTCGGTGGGCAGCGCGTCCAGCACGGTCGGTGAGTCCGCCACCGGGGTCGCGCCGCCGTCGGTGGGCGCGCTGAGACAGGCGAACATCATCAGGCCGGGGAACTCAAGCGTGTAGCTCAGTTCGTGGTGCATGCACATGGGCTGGTTCGGCGGCCACTTCGATGAGGAGTACAGCCCGTCGGGGTAGGCCTGCCGGGGCGCGAAGGCCTCCCGCTCGATCATCAGACCGGTGGCCAGCTTTGAGAAGACGGCTCCGGTCTCGGCCGCATCGCGCAGCCCGAGGCCACGGACCAGAACCGAACCATGCTCGGCGACGACTGCGCGCAGCGCGTCCCGGTGTTCGGCCGCCCAGGCCGGCGCGTCGCCAGTGGCCTCGGCTCGCACCTGTGGGGGTGCGCCGGAATTCATTCCTCCGTCGACCAGCAACGCCGTGGATGTGAACGACATCTCGTCTTCCTTTCAGCCGATACTCATGAAGAAGCGGACAATTCGGCAGCGTGCAGCACGGCCTTTGCTGCCTCGGCCGGACGGGTGCGCAGGAAGTAGTGGCCGCCGTCGGAGAGCTCGTACAGGTCGACCTGCTCGGCCAGAAGCTGCCAGTCGAGGTACCGGCGCGGGTATTCCGCCGTGCTCGGGTCGTCCGCGGCAACGACCACGGTGACCGGCGCGGAGAGCTTCTGCGCCAGCGGGTGCTCCAGGACGTCGGCGAAGTAGTGGTGTGCGGACACGCAGTCGTGCCGGTAGGCGGCGCCGACGTGCTCGGCGTGCTGCGCACTCAGCTCACCGAGTGAGGTGTGGCCGCCGTGCGTACTCAGGCTCGCGGCGATCTCGGCGTTGCTCCGTCCGGTCAGCTCGGTGATGGTGGCGCGCCGGTCGTCGGCGTCCCCGAGCAGTTGCGCGCCGAGGAAAACCCGTTGGACGTCCACTCCGCGTTCTCGCAGCTTTCTGGCCGTCTCCACGGCCAACGCGGTTCCCGAGGAGTGGCCCCACAGCAGGACCCCGGTCAGGCCACGCCCGGTGATCTCGTCGACGACCTGCTCGACCACCTGCGTCATCGGCACGAACGACTCACTGTCGGCGGCCACGTCGTGCCCGGGCAGCTCAACGGCATAGACCGCCGGTCCATCGTCCGGCAGCGCTCCGGCCATCGGCTGGAAGTTCACCGCGTTGCCGCCGGCGTAGGGGAAGCACACCAGGGCTGCGGTCTGCGCACCGCCCGGTTCCGACAGCGGCTGAAGCAGCCCGGCACGCCGCACGGACCTGCCGTCGATCAGCCCGGCCAGATCGGCGAGGATCGGGTGACCGGTGACATCCTTGAGGGACACCGCACGGTTCAGGACGATGGCCAGCTTTACTGCCGACAGCGACGTGCCGCCCCGGTCGAAGAAGTGGTCCCGCCGTCCGACCTGGTCCTGCGGGATGCCCAGGACCTTCGCCCATGCGGCCGCCAACTGTTGTTCGGTCGGCGTATCCGGCGCGTGGTAGTCGTCCCGGACGACCTCGAGTTCTCCGGCGAGTGCCTGCAGGGTCCTTCTGTCGATCTTGCTGTTGGCCGTCAGCGGCAGAGCCTCCCGCCAGTGAAAGGCTGACGGGACCATGTACGCGGGCAGCGACTCACCGAGCCGGTCCGGCAGGACGTCGACCTCGAGCGGCCGCCGACCGGAGTAGAACGCCACCAGGTGCTTGCTCCGGTCGGCCCGCTCGGTGACCACGACCGCACCGTCGCGAACACCGGGCACCTGCAACAGAGTGTTCTCGATCTCGCCGATCTCGATCCGGAAGCCACGGATCTTCACCTGGGTGTCGCGGCGGCCGAGGAACTCCAGCTTTCCCTCGGGCGTCCAGCGGCCGTAGTCGCCGCCCCGGTAGAGGCGGGCGCCCTCACGGTGCGGATCGGCCAGGTAGGCCTGCCGGGTGCGCTCGGGGTCATTGACGTATCCGCGGCCGACGCAGACGCCGGAGAAGACAATCAGGCCGGGAGCACCGAGCGGCACCGGGATCAGGTGCTCGTCGACGACATAGACGTGTGCGTTGTTGACCGCGGGACCCAGCAGAACCCGGTCTCCGTCGGGCACGCATTCCATGACCTCGTGGTTGGTGTCGTCCGAGGTTTCGGTCAGCCCGTAGGCGTTGACCAGCTTGATCCCGGGCTGGGCGGCGAACCAGCGCTGCACGAGCTCCTTCTTCAGAGCCTCGCCCGTGACCGACACGCACCGCAGGTCCGGCAGCTCGCGGGGGTGCTGCTTCAGCCAGGACACGACCACGTCCAGGTAGGAGGGGACGACCTGGAGGACGGCGACCCGGCCGTCGACGATCTTGTCGACGAACTGCTGAATGTTCAGGATCGCCTCCTGCTCCACCAGTAGGGTCCGCCCCCCGACCAGGAGCCCGGACACCAACTGCCACAGCGAGATGTCGAAGCATTGGGGTGCGGTCTGGGCGATCACCTGTCCCTCGCCGATCTCCAGGTCGTCGATCTTGGCGTAGAGGTGGTTCAGCATGCCCGCGTGCTCGCACATCGCACCCTTGGGCTCACCTGTGGAGCCGGAGGTGAAGTAGATGTAGGCGAGCTGGTCCGGTGCGATGTGGAGGCCCAGATCATCGTCGGCGTGGTCTTCCTCGTAGGCTGTGCGGACGAAGAGCTTTTGGACCCCGGACAGCGAGTCGAGCGCCTGGTCGAGCGTGGTGGTGCTGCCGGGTTCGGTCAGCACGAGCCCGCATGCGGCACGGGAGAGCATGGTCGCGAGACGGTCGGCCGGGAAATGCGGCTCGATGGGCAGATACACGCCGCCGGCCTTGAAAACCGCGAGGACGGCGGCCATCCAGTCCAGGTTGCGCTCGGTCACCACTGCGACGACACCTTCGGGGAGCAGCCCCCGCGCCAGCAGGGCTCGTCCCACCCGGTTGGCGCGTGCGTTGAGTTCCCGATACGTCAGTTGCTGCTCCCCATGCACCGCGGCAACGGCGTCCGGGTGTGCCGCCACCCGCTGCTCGAACAGTTCGTGGAACCGGTGGTCCGGCAGTTCCCGGCGTGGGCCGGCGAGTGATTCGAGCTGGAAATGGAGTTCCTCTGCGGAGAGCAGGTTCTGCCGCCCGTGTTCGGCGTCCGGATCGGCGGCGATCAGCGCGAGTGCGGTGAGGTGATATCCGGCGATCCTGACGGCGCAGTCCTCGTCGAGCGCGTCGGTCCGATAGCGCAGCCGCAGCACCAGGTGGCGGCCGCGTTGCGAGAATCCCACCCACAGCATGGTGCCACTGGCGACTTCGCCGCCCACGCCGTGCGGATCGAACACAGCCTCGATCGACGGCTCTGCCAGGCCCAGTTCGCACCTGAGCTCATCGACCGGGTAGTCCTTGTGCCACAGCAGGTCCGACTTGACTCGATGAGCGTCCAGCAGCAGCGTCCGCCACGAGTCGGGCTCGGTCGTCAGCCGGCAGAGCAGCGGTCGGCCGCCCTCAGCGGAGACGTATCCGGTTGCGACCTCGTGCTCGCCGGAAAGCGCGGCGAGCACCTTGGAGTGCGCTGCCAGCAGCACCGAGTCGAGTGGTACCGCCAGGTCCTCGGCCAGTCGGACCAACGCCGCGACGACATCGTCCGGGACCGGCGCCTCGTGTTCGCCGATGCCCTTCTCCGGATTGAGCGTCCACCGCGGGATTTCGGTGAATCCACCGGCGACGAGCACAGCGCGCCAGAACTCCCGGTCGGTCTGCGCTTGCATTCCCATCTGATCGTCCCTCTCCATTCGCCTTCGCCATCGTGCTGTTCAACACCGACAAGGGCGGCGCTGCTATCCCGTTCGCGTCAGCGCCTCGGGCTGATCAGGGGCGTCTCGCATCTCCGTGGCGGGGTTTCCTCCCCAGCGTCCGTGCTGCGGGACCTCCTCGCCCTTCATGAGGAAGGAGTCGGGTGCGAGCACCGCGCCCGTGCCCATCGTCACGCCGTAGTGGACGTGGGCTCCCACGCCGATGGTGCAACCGGCGCCGAGGGTGCTGCGATCGGATTTGAAGGTGCCGTCCTCCTGCGAATGGCACTGGATCTTGCTTCCCGCATTGAGCGTGCAGTCGTTCCCGATGGTGGTGAGTGTCCGCTCCGTCACATAGCAGCCGTCATCGAAGACCCTGCTGCCGATCCGAACCCCCAGCATCCGCCAGATCACATTCTTGAAAGGGGTGCCGTTGAAGATGTCGAGGTAGGTGTCGGGCACCTTCCAGAGGCGCTCATGCCACCAGAAGTATGGGTCGTAGATGGAGCACACCTGCGGTTGCAGCGCGCGGAATGCCGCGATGCCGCGCTCCACCAGTACGAAGTAGAGGGCGGTGAACCCGAGGCTGAGCGCCAGGAACGCGGCGATCAGCACATGCCCGTAGGAGTCGTACAGCTCGGCGTTCGCCAGGCCGAGCATCGTGAGCATGAAGAAGTGCAGCCACCGCACGAGCAGGAAGAAGACCATCGAGCGGATGTTGTAGTGGTTCTTCGCGGCGAGGTTGCGGCGCAGCTCGTCGCCGGCGCGGAGATGATCGAACCGGGAATCGCGCTCGACCGACCGTGGAATCTCGAAGCACGGCGAGCCGAGCAGGCCCACCCCCTCGCGCACCTCGCCTTCGAGCGGAACCATCACCTTCGTCGCGAGGAGACAGTTCTCACCTGTCCTGGCCCCCGAGGGATAGGCGATGTTGTTCCCGAGGAAGTTGTGTGACCCGATCGAGGCCCGGGACACCCGGAAGGACGTGCTCGAATAGTCGGCGTTGATGATGGAGAGCCCGTCGGCGACCATCGTTCCGTTCCCGACCGCACACAGAAACGGGGATTCGTGCTGCACTTCCGTGCCGAAGTTCGACCCTGTCTGCTCGACCCGGGACAAGTCGTATCCGATGCCGCGCAAGTAGTGGACGATGTAGGAGCTGTCACCCAACAGCCATGTGAAGAACTTGATGTTGGTCATGCGCCCGATCGCCCGGTGTGCCGAGTAATGAAACCCGTACAGCGGATAGATCTTGTTCGGCTTGACGACCAGGTTCAGCAGGCGCGGAACGGTGAGCATCACGGCCAGGCCCACGACGACGGAGCCGAAGAACAGCAGCAGGGAAAGGAGCAGCGCGTCGATGCAGAGATCCAGTGACGCGAGCTCCACCGTGCCCAGCCCGTTGTGCAGCGCCGGGACGAGCGTAACCAGCATGTACGCGCCCCCGACAGACAGTGGCACGTAGAGGAAGAAAAGCTGAAGCACGGTGATGAGGCCGAAGCCGGCCCGGCGCAGCGTGCCGCATGCGGCCGGCCCGATCCTCAGGTAGTCGTGCTGCGTGAGCTGTGCCGGGGATCCGTGCCAGCTCTGACCGCCCGGGACCGCCTGGCCGCTGTACAGCGTGGACGTGTGGCCGAGTTGGGCCTCGTCGCCCATCGACGTGTCGATGTCGAGCACGGTCTTCTCGCCGATGAACACGTCCCGGCCGAGGGTGACCCGGCCAGTCTGGATACGCCCGGCGTGTGCCCGGTAGCAGAGGAAGAACGAGTCTTTGCGGATCACAGTGCCGGCGCCGACCGTGAGGAGGTCGGTGCATACCGGAACGTTACGAGAGAGGATCGTGACCCCTTTGCCGATCCGTGCGCCCAGCGCTCGCAGGTACAGCACGTACAAGGGATTGCCGACGAGGAAGATCATCGGATTGGCGTGGATCAGCACTTTGACGGTCCAGAAGCGCAGATAGGTCAGACCCCAGACCGGGAAACTCCGTGATGTCCACCGGCCGATGAGGATCCATTTGGCTGCGATGGGGAAGGTGCACAGACCGACGAAGCTGATGCCTCCGAAGACGAACGATCGCAGGTAGATATCGATCACACCCGACCCGGCGGAGACCCATGAGTAGCCTCGGTTGGCAACGAGTCCGGCGAGGAACAAGTATCCCAGGAAAAGCAGGAACTGCAGGGTTCCGCAGAGGGCGTACCGCACCGTGCCGACTGGGTTCACCACCTCGGACGGCGCCGGGACTGCCGGCTCGACGGGGGCGGCGTTCGCGAGCCCCGTCGCCAGACTGCGGATCGTCGGGTGACGGTAGATGTCCTTCATCGACGCCGAGGGAAGGTCCGCTCGCTTTCTGACTCGTGCGCAGAAGTGCGCCATCACCAATGAGTTGGCGCCGAGGTCGTCGAAGAAATGGCTATCGATCGACACCCGTTCGAGGCACATGACGTCGGCCAGCACCTCGGCAAGGCTTTTCTCGATGTCGGCCTCCGGACTGGTGAACCTGCTTGTATCGATTGCGGATTCATCAGGCCCGGGCGTCAAGACGTCGCGGGATTTCTCCTCCATGCAGAGCTCCTTGAGGAACTTTCGAGTACCGTCGCCATTACGGAGGGCATTCCGTACTCGCGATTTTCGACGGCTGGAGCAAGTGGTCCGGGAATCACGAGGTCGGGTTCTGCTGTCCGGATCCCGAACCGCTGCCGGTCTTGGCTTTCCACCGTCGGGCTGCCACCGAAATCGGTCGTATGGCCCAGCAGTGGCCCTCCCGGGTCGCTCCTCGCCCAGGATCCTGCCCGGCGCGACGGCGATGAGTTACGCGTGGGCTTCGCAGTGCAGCATGCGAGTGGTCCGTTCCTGATCCGGGAGGAGTTGCGCCGGGATATGGGGCGGTGACGGTGGCCCCGACCGCGCCCATGCCCATGCCCGAGGAGAAGACCGCCGTCATGCCGGTCGGGGATACCTGGGTGATACTGGCGGCCAGTTTGCTGTCGAATTTCCCTTGGTCGTGTTGGGCAGGTTCGTTCCCGTGATGGTCACCATGGTTCCGCCGCCGGTGGAGCCCTGGTTGGGAGAGAGGCATGTACAACGCTCCTTGTTCTCCGATGGAAGATAAGGGGACCGGCGGAGCGCGCCCGGCCCAAGTGTTCGGCTTCCGCCGGAAAGGTCGGTTGTCGACGAAGTCAAGCGACGCCACGTGTGGCAGCCCACAGTTGTTGGCGCTGCCGAGAGTCCGGGGGCGCGGGCACATGAGGCTGGGACCCGGCCCCGGGCCCCAGCTGCCGGAACTTCTTCTCGAGTACGGAAAAGAACCGGCAAGCGCCGTCTGCTCTCAACTTCCTGGACTAGGGATGCACCCGCCCGTTCACCATTTCAGTGACCCACAGGGAGATTTGAGGAGCAAGGCTCGCAACCACGTATCACCCGAAGGTAGTAGTGGCCCGTCTTGTACGAGCGCATTTCACGCTCGGGCGGCTTGATACCGACGGACGGCCACGGGCCTACACCATCTCGATGTGGATCACCTCGGGCCTTGACCCCGGATCTTGAACACGTCTATTGATCCGAAACGGTGGGGCTTCTGGCTCGTTGATCCGTGTGTGAGTGAACTGGTTGGAGATGCGCAGTCCCGCGACTGCCTCTTCCACCACCCCAAGGACGATCCCCTGCGTGGGTTCACGCTTACCGGACCCCGGCGAGGAGAGATTCGGTCGTAGATCGTGGGAAACCTCGAGCCCGGGCCAGCAGCGTGATGTCACGGTAGGCGAGACCAGGTGTCTCGTGGGGTTGCCGTCGTACCGGGACCTTGAGGACGGCGAGGTGAAAGCGGCTGACTACCGGGGGTGGGTCCGGGCTCCCGACCAGGTGCGGCCGGTCGACCGCGTCGACTACGACCAGGTCACCGCGCACCTTTCGCGGGTGCCAGCGTCGGCGGTCCCGGCACCTGCGCCGACGCCACGGCGAACTCGCCACCACCGTGGACGACCCGCTGGCCCCGCCCGTCCGGCACGAACGTGAACTCCGCGAGGTGAAGCGGCTGCAGCGGATCCTCGACGCCCACGACACGAAGGGGATCAAGGAGTGACGGCGCCCCCTGCGCTCCAGCGGGGGCCTCAGCATCTCCCAACTCGCCATCGAAGCCGACGTCAAACGCTGACACCTCACCCACCAGCACCTCGACCTGAAGGAACTCTTCCAGGCCCGGGTGAAGGCCCTGGACAGCACCCCCGAGCGTTCAGCCGCACGCTCGGTGAGCACAAAAGCTCAGGAAGAAATACTCCGACTTCCGGCAGCACTGCGCCGACCTCGAAGAACGGCTTCAGATCAACGCCGCAGCGATCAACCTGCTCACTCTGGAGAACACCGCCCTGACCGGCCGCGACGCCGGTGCACATGTGATCCCCCTACGCAGGCAGCCGTTCAAGCAGGGCATGAACGAGCGGGGCCAGCCGGATCCGGGGACGCCGGGTGAGCATACGCGGTGTCCCACGACAGCGCAGCAGGACCTCTGCGATCCGCCAGCCTCCACGCGGTCGGCGGCCTCGCGCGCACATTGTTGCGGGATGGTTCCGTATTTTCACCGGATTCCCGTGTGCTGCCTGGCCCAGAATGTACCTCCCCTCCGGCGATGGCCATGAACTCCAGCCGCATCAGCACGCTGTTGGGGACGCTCGTCAACAGCGCCCCATCTGCGGAACGACCCCGGGCGCTGGGAATGTCAGTGCCCTTTGACAGGGTGGCCATATGAGCAAAGTAGTCAATTACTCCATGGCGAACCGCGGAGAGGTTGCGCGTTTTCTGCCCGCCCGGAACCTGAGCGCCGACGAGTCGCGGCTCCTGGAGAGCATGCGTAAGCGGGCGCGGGTGCGCCAGGACGACCTCGATGCCCAGGAGGTGGACTGGGGTCTGTCGGTTCAGGACGCGTTGGAGGAGCTGATTGCCGGTCGGGCCGATTCCACCGCCCCGTACGCTGGCAGCGCCTACTACGCGGCTCTCCAGATCGTCATTGACCACAACGCCTCCGACCCTTCCACCCTGGCGAGCTACCGAAGCCCCATCACTTTCTTCTCCGCTCTGGACGACGCGCTGAGCGCGGCCGGTGTCCAGGCGGACCTGCTGCCCTACCAGTACATCTACGGCGGCCCGCCCGCGGAGATCGGGTTCCGCATCCCCCGCCCCCTGGAAGGTTCACCGGAGATCGGATGCTGGCCGCTGGCGAAGGCCGGCCCTGCGATGGAGGCCTACCGGGCGGTGCTGGACCGGATCGACGCCGACCTGCGGTATGGCCTGGAGGAGCTGATCAAGGCCCTCGAAAGCTGGTTCTCGGAGTGGGCCGAGGGTCAGGGCGCCTGGTGGTGGGCCGAAGACGGATCGATCTTCTTCTCCATCACCGGCTGAACCGGACCCCCGGGTGGGCACACCGAGGGCCCTGCGAGTCGGTGCCGAATGCAGCAACTGTCCGGGCTGCGAGCTGCTGCTGCCCGTACCGTGGGGCATGAGCGCCCTGACAGGACGGTGCTCCTGGGTCGGCCCTGCGGTCACTTCGCACGCCCCGCAGGGCCAACCCCTCTGCCGGGTCAGAACATCCAGAGGTGAACGCCGGCCAGCCTGGCAGCGGCGACCGCGCCCGCGAGCTGGCAAGGCCCTTCCACGGGAACTTGTCCACGCGGACGTGGAACCCTCGGGCCCTGAACTCCATGTCGGGCCATGGCTCTTCGTCCATTTCCTCAGACTGGTGACGGGCTGTTGGGCGCTTGCCCATGATGCTGCTCCTGTGTCCGTGCCACACGGGTGTCGTGCGGCGTGTGGCGGCACTTTGGAAGAACAGAGGGTTAAGCAGCGCAACCTGGTCCTGCCCTGCACTCTTCTCGGCCCGCGCAGACGCCTGCGACCACGGGGTGTAACAGGTGCTCAGGCACCGGGGAGCCTGCTCCTGGCCGACGTGGTCAGCGGGGCGGGGCGTTCGGCGGGCGGCGGCCAGGAGTACGGTGACGGTCGCGGGTTCGGTCCCGGTCACGTGGCGATCTGGTCGACGCTCAGCAGCAGCTGGTGGTGGTGGAGCAGAAAGGCGTCCTCGGCCGCAGTGAAGGCGCGGCCGTTGCGGCGGGCGACGGGTGTGTGTCGGTGCGGGCGTCGAGTCGGGCTGACCGGGTGCCCGAAGGATCGTGAGGAACCACGGCGAACGCGTCAGGAACTTCAAGAAGGTTCACCCCCAACGAGCCGAAGTCAGTAGGTCAGCCACAGCCCAGGGGATCCGACTTGCTCGAGCACATGGAGTTCCGACTTCTGCGAGGTCGTGTCGACGAGGTGTCCCCGTCCCGCTGGTCCGGATGACGACGCTTCTGGAAGGGGAGGCGGTCCGCGCACGTCGACTACCGCACGGTGACGTAATCCCCGGTCGACGACTTCGCCCCGGAGGTGGAGTTCCCGTAGTACGTCCACCGCCATGTCCCCGGCCCGGTGGCCTTCACCGTGGTCTTGAGCGCCCCCGTTTTACTCGACGTCGCTTTCTTGACCGTCGTGTACGAGGAGGCGCCCGCCGCCTTGAACTGCAGGCTGACCGTTCGGCCCGCGTACCCCTCGTACGTGTGGGTGTCCCAGTTCGCCCGTGTGACCCGCCCGGTCACAGTGATCGTCTTCCCTTTCGCGACCGGCTCCGGCGAGGCGTTGACAGTGACGCGTGTGGCCCGCTTGACCTGCAACGGGAGGTCCTTGTCGTCAGTGTCGTGGGCGTCGCCGGCGAGAAAGACCCGAGCCGCAGTTCGCCAGGTGCCGGCGTCCTCGTTGCCGAAGTCATGGTTCTGCGGGTCGATGTACAGCCATTCCTCGAAGTCGCAGATTCCTTTCGCCCTGTCCACGACCTTGCAGTCGCTGGTGATGATGGAGCTGTGCAGAGTGTCCCCAGTGTCGGGCTTCCCCCGGTAGGGGAACACCGTCGGCCCGAAGTCGTATCTGAGTTTGGTCGTCATCCGGAAGACCGCATGCACCTCGACCTCCTCCTTGACCCCGATCACGATCGGTTTCCCTCCGTTCACCGAGACCCGGGTGAAGGAGACCCCGCCCTCCGCCGCCCCAGCCGGCACCGCCGCCACCCCTGTGAACACGACCGCCACTCCACCGGCCACCACCCCTTTCCACATCGTCTTCCCCATCTTCGAGCTCGCCCTTTCCCCTGCAGCCTGGACCGAACGCGTAGGCGCACCAGCCGGAGGTTCATCCTCGCGGCTGACTGTGGGACAAGAGAGGGCTGTACACGGTTGTACGCGGTGCGGCAACGATTTGATCACCACGGCATCACCTGGGCCCGGTTCCAGGGAAGGGACCCCGATGGCTTCACGGAGGAACCGGTGATCAGCCTTCCGCGTTCCTACCTCCGCAGCGGACCAGGCACGCCCCAAAATAGGCGCATTCACCGCGCCGGATCCCTGTTCTGCCCCGCGTAAAGCGGAGACGCGGTACCCGCCGAAGAGCGGAAGGTCGGCGGCGCGGCTGATCTCCGCCCTGCTTGCTCGGCGCAGGGCAACGGCATCGCAGTGCGTGACGAGCATATGGTGGTCCTTGCATGCGCTCTGCCTGGTCTTCACCGGACCGCCGCACCTTGCTGGTGCTGTGCCTCAGCAGGACCGCATGCGCTATAGTGGATCTTGAAAGTTCGCCGCAACTCGCGGCAACTGACATTGCGTTGGTCGTCCAAGGAAAGACGCCCCGCTTCCCGCGGGGAAATGCAGGTGCAAGGCCTGCCCAGCGCTCGCTCACGAAGCCCTTCCCTCCATCAGGGAAGGGCTTCGCCGTGTTCGCCTGGGGTGTTCAGCCGCAGTCGTTGCTGTTGATCTTCAACCCTCATGCTCAGGCCCCCGCCCGACGCAGAATCGTTGCTGCCGGGCAGGAGTCACCCTGGCGGGTGGGAAGTCGTAACGGGACACGACTACAGGCGTGGCAGTGCGTCAGGCAGCCCTTGCACAGCCGTTGCTGGCCCCGCTCGGTGCACCAGCTTGCGCGCATCGCAGGGCCAGGCTGGCCGCGGATGGGGTCGGCCCGGCAGGCATTCGGGGCAGACCGGGGCCAGGGTGTGTCAATTTAACGGCTGATCTTGGTTGTTGAGGTTCAGTTGTTGGCCGGGGTGAGCCGGCCCTCGAAGGCGA
>NZ_BMTF01000043.1 GCF_014649535.1 Streptomyces gelaticus | reverse complement strand
CGGACCCGTTCTTCGTCGACAAGATCCACGACGTGGTGGGCCTGTATCTCGATCCGCCGGAGCGGGCGCTCGTGCTGGCCGTCCAGTCGATGGTGATGCCGTGGACGTGGGCCCGACCTGGCGCCCCCTCAAAAATCCACTCCCTGAGCTGCATAGTTACTGTGCAGCGACGATACGGAAGCCTCCTGGAGAGCCAACGCATCCCTCATCCAGAACGGAGGGAACTCGCCAAAACGAACCGACAGGTCTTCTCGTTCGGAACAGCCGCTTACCTGCCACCTGCTCGACCGCGCTCGACCACGAAAGACCCTCGGCCCTTCACGGGACATGAAGGGCCGAGGGTCCGTCACCTCGACCGGGGGCCGTCACCTCACGAGTCAGCGGCATCGGGTCCCCCCGGCCTCGATCACGGCAAGACCCGCCGCCGGCACGAGCGTCGGCAGCAGCAGTCGCCAGAACCGCGTGACCGTCGACGCCGAGAGCCACGTCGAGTCGCTGACCCCGAGCACCTCGAATCCCACGGTCGCGGCCACCACGGCGGTCACCGCGTCCTGGACCGCCGTCCCCCGGCGCAATTCGCCTTCGGCTTCGGCCTGCTTCAGCGTCCCCTCGACCCAGCACCGCCAGCGCTGCCGCAGATCCATCCGCGCTGAGCGGGAGGTCTCACCGCTCAGCGCGAAGCCGACCCGCAGCACCACATCGCTGCGCAGCGCCTCGGCAAGCGCGTGGGTGACGTCTACGAGAGCCTGCATACGGCCCGCCCCGAGCGACAGTGCGCCGTTCGTGACGGCCAGCAGCCTGGTCAGCGCCGCCTCCTCGACGACGTCCACCAGGACGGCCTTGCTGGCGAAGTGAAAGTGCAGCGCCCCGTTGCTCACCCCCGCCCGCGAGCTGATCGCAGTGAGCGACGCCGTCGAGAAACCGTCCCGGTCGAAGACCTCGGCCGCGGACCGGATCAGGGTTTCACGCGTGCGCGCCGCGCGTTCCTGTTTGACCATCAACTGCTCCGTCACTGCCGGGAGTTGCCCTGCTTACCGAAAGGCAGGGACGACTATAACAAACCGCACGCGCGGTTTCTGAAGAGATTCCCTGGCTTCTTTTGTCAAACATGGGGACCGGAGGCGACCCACCAGCCAGAACGCCGCGGGCGCACCTTGAGTCACCCCACTCAAGGGCGACTTGTGTCACGCTCGAACCATGTCGGACGGGAAGCGGACACTGACTCGGCGCTGGAACGCACCTGCCTGGTCTCATCCCAAGGACAGGCAAACCGGAATGAAAACCTCCGCCGTTTTTGGATGACAAGAAGTCAGAAGCACTAGAAATTAAACCGGTTGGTATGTATTTTCAAGCCGAGGAACAGACCAGTCCTGAACACACCTCTCGCGCCCGCCCAGGGGGAGCAATGTCTGCGAGCACGTTTCAGGTCGAACGAACAGCGTTCGACAGAGAAATGACCAGAGGCGCCAAGGCTTCCACCATCAAGCCCGGCGACTACCCGACCACTCTGACCACCACCGTTCCCAAAGAACTCGTACACCGGTCCGCAGTCGCGGAGGTCATGCTCACCGACTGGGAGCAGGTGGACGACACCCACTTCGTCGTTTCCGCCCAATGGCCTCGCGGCCACAGTTTCTTCACTCCGGTCGCGGACGGCTACCACGATCCGCTCATCGGCTGCGAGACGATCCGCCAGATCGGCATCCTGCTGGGACACGCGGAGTTCGGTGTGCCTTTCGGCCACCAGTTCCTCGTCTGGGACCTCGACATCACCGTACGTCCGGAGCATCTGCGGATGGGGTACGAGCCCGCTGCGCTCAGCATCGACGTCCACTGCACTCAGTTCAACCGGCGTGGCAGAAACCTGGCGGGGCTGCGCTTCGAGGCGGTCTTCCACCGCGACGGAAACGTCGTGGCGACCGGTGGCGGCTCCTTCTCCTGCATGGCCCCCTCGGTCTACCGCCGGGTGCGCGGCGAGCACGTACCCGGCGGCAACTGGGACCAGCTGCCACTGATCAGCCCGGCGGCTCCCCAGAGCGTCGGACGCATGTCGCCCATGGACGTCGTGCTCTCCCCCACGAGCGAGCGGAACCGCTGGCAGCTGCGGATGGACACACGGCACCCCGTGCTCTTCGAGCACGCCGTCGACCATGTGCCGGGCATGGTGCTGATCGAAGCCGCCCGCCAGGCCACGGCGGCCGCCCTCGGCCGGTCCTCCTACCTCCCGCTCGGCATCGCCAACGAGTTCAAGCGGTACGTCGAGCTGGACTCCCCGTGCATGATCGAGGCGTCCATGCTGCCCGGCACGCCCCCCGGAGGCGAACAGAGTGTCCTGGTGACCGCCCATCAGGACGGTGTGCTCGTCTTCAACTCCACGGTGACTGCCGGATCGCACGACGGCCAACCTCTGACGAACGGCATCTGACCAGTGTCGAACAGCGGCTTACCCATGATGGGCGGCGGGCTGCCCCCACCGGGCAGCCGCCGCCCTGTGCTGTCATCAGCACCCTCACCAGAGCCCTCATTCAGTGCCCTCGCAAGCGCCCTCACCAGCGTCCCGCGGCACTCATCCGAAGGCACTCAGGTGATCGCTCGCCCATCCGCAAAAGGTTCCGGCCGGCCGGCCGAGCAGAGCGGCGACCGTGCCGTCCACCTCCGCCTTGGAGCCCTCGCGGCCGCGCTCCGCGCTGTCCAGCAGCGCCTCGACGATGTCCGCCGGATAGCGAGCACCCAGTGCGGCACGGGCCTGTTCCGGCCCCAGTTCCTCGAACCGGAGTGGACGGCGCAGGAGTTCGGCGAGCTGTGCGGTCTGCTCGACCGCGGTGATCGCCGCCGGCCCGGTGAGCGTGTGGATCCTGCCCGCATGGCCGTCCTCGGTGAGAGCGCGTACCGCCACCTCCGCCACGTCACGCGGATCGACGCAGGCGTTGGCCGACGCCCCGTACAGAGCCCGTACCACGTCGCCCGAGCGGATGGAGCCCGCCCAGGACAGCGTGTTGGACATGAACGCGCGCGGACGCAGCAGAGTCCATTCCATACCGGATCCGCGCAGCAGGTCCTCGTTGCGGCGCTGCCACCGGGTGATCAGATCCTCCGCCCGGTCGTCCGCGACCGCGGCCGCGGACAGTTTCACCACGTGCCGCACCCCCGCCGACCGGGCGCTCCGGAAGAAGCCGGCGTCGTCGGCCCCGCCGGGATTGGTCACCAGAAAAACGGTGCGAACCCCCCGCAGGGCACCCGCCAGCGAAGCCGGATCCGAAAAATCCCCGGGCACGATCTCGGCCCCGGGACCCGCCCCCTCGACCCGCCCCGGATCCCTGGCCATGATGCGAACTGCCAGGTCAGCAGGGATTCCGCGGACCACTTCCCGCCCGATGGTCCCCGTGGCGCCGGTGACAAGAATCATGGACTTCCCTCCCTTGTCCGACATTTCCTCGGCCAGTACGGACGAGGAAGCGGCCTGTAAGATACGAACTGGACGGTTTCTTTACCGGCCTCCCGACGTTCGACCACCCTGAGGAGGGAGGAGGCAGAGTGGCTGAGCAGCTACGAGCCATCCGTACCCGTCAGACAATTCTTTCGGCGGCGGCCAAGATCTTCGAGGAGCACGGGTACCAAGCAGCCACGATCTCCCAGATCCTCACCGAGGCGGGGGTCACCAAGGGCGCCCTGTACTTCCACTTCCACTCGAAGGAAGACCTGGCTCAAGGCGTCCTCGCGGAGCAGGACCAGCGGATCATCGTTCCCCACCGCCCCTCCAAGGTGCAGGAAATCGTGGACGTCGTGATGCTGCAGGCCCACCGGCTGCAGACCGACCCGATGGTGCGCGCCGGCGTGCGGCTGACGATGGATCAGCTGGCCCAGAGCCTCGACCGCAGCGGGCCGTTCCTGCGCTGGGGCGAGGTCGGCCACCAACTGCTCGAACAGGCCCAGATCCAGGGCGAGTTGCTGCCCCACATCTCGCCGTCCGAGACGGCCGATGTCATCGTGGGCTCCTTCGCCGGCATCCAGTCCATGTCGCAGGCCGTCTGCGAATACCGCGACCTGGTGGGACGGGTCTCGGCGCTGATGCGTCATGTGCTGCCCAGTGCGGTGGTGCCCTCCGTCCTGGCCTCGCTCGACCTCTCCGAGGGCCGCGGAGCCACGGTCTACGCCGAGGCCGTGAAGGCGGCCGAGATGCAGGACCTCGTCGACGCTGCCGGCTGAACGCCGCATGTTTCTGTGGGGCACCGTCAAGGGTGCTCCACAGAAACGGTGCCCTCAGGGACAGTGCTCTTGGGTACGACGCTCTTGACGAAGTACGCCGACAGCGCGTCCGTCAGGTCACAACTTTCCCCCGACGCCCAGGAGATGTAGCCGTCCGGCCGCACCAGCAGCGCGTTGTGCGGCACCTCGGGAGTGGGCCGGGCGCGAACCACATACAGGTCCCCCTCCCATTCCCGTGCCTCCTCCTGATGACCGCTGCTTTCCTCACCGAGGAGCAACAGCAGTGGCCTGCCGTCACGCAGCAGCCCGATCACGTCGGTCTCGCCGGTTGCCGTGCTGAGCACCGCGTTACGGAGAAATGTTCCCGTTGCCCGGCGGGATCCCTCGGTGTGGCCCGGGAGCACGGTGTCCTGTGCGCTGATCAGGCCTCCGAGGTACCCGTGCTCGCGGTCCGCCGACAACACTCCGGTGAACACCCGGCGCAGCGCGTCGAGTTCGGGACCGGGCCGCATCAGGGCGAGCTGGGCCTGTGTCTGATCGATGACGCGCCGGGCGACGGGACGGCGCTCCAGGTCGTAGGTGTCGAGCAGACCGGCCCCCGCCGATCCGTGCACCGTCAGCGCCAGCTTCCAGCCCAGATTGAGGGCGTCGAGCACCCCGGTGCTGAGGCCCTGCCCGCCGATCGGGAAGTGGACGTGCGCCGCGTCCCCCACCAGGAAGACCCGTCCCGCGCGGAAGGTTCGGGCCAGCCGCGCGAAGTCGCTGAACCTGCTGAGCCAGCGCGGCGCGTCCATCGTGATGTCCCGGCCGGCGATCCAGGACACCTCCCGGCGCAACTCCTCCAAAGTGGGCGGCAGTTGCCGGTCCGGGTGGGCGCCGTCGCAGTTCAGCGTGCGGATATGTGTCCGGCCCTCGGCATCGAGCTTGGCCACGATCCAGCCACGCTCGGTGCGGTGCCAGCCCTTGGGAAGCTCGTCCGGTTTCGCGAGCGTCACGGCCCCCATGAGCGCGGACACCGTCGCCGGGTGGGTGTCGGAGGCGATGCCCGCCTGGTCGCGAACCGTGCTGCGGGCGCCGTCCGCCCCCACCACGTACTCGGCGAAGCAGACCGTGCCCCCCTGCGGCCCGTCGGTCGTGACCCGTACCCCGTGGTCGTCCTGGACCACCTCGCGCACCTGGTGTTCGCGCAGGATCCGCGCCCCGGCGGCCCGTGCCCGCGCCTCGAAGTGCCGCTCCAGCTCCGCCTGGGGGCACTTGAGGATCGGCTCGGGTTCGCGAGCGGGAGCCGTGATGGTCAGTCCGGGCAGGCCCGCGAAGTGGAACGGGCTCTCCACCGGGCCTTCGGTGTACGGATATCCCTGCCCCGGCAGGTGCCCGCGACGGGCCAAGGTCTGGACCGCCCGTGCGTGCAGCGTGGTCGCCTTGGGCTGCTCGGACACATCGGCCCGGGATTCCAGGAGTACGGTGTCGACTCCGTACCCGGCCAGTTCGGCGGCGATGAGCATACCGACGGGTCCCCCACCGACCACCACGACCTGTGCCCGTACCCGGCTCTCCCCCTGCACAGCGAAGCCTCCCCCTGGCTGCGGTCCATCCACTGATGGAAATATACCGGACGGACTGTTTCCAATCCATCCACCAAGGAAGCACCATGGCAACCAGAGGGAGCGCGCTCAGCAGGAAGCCAGAAGCCACAAGGCTCAACCTGAGGCTGAGGTTGAGCTTCAGATCATGGCTGGTGCTCCCGCATCGCGGACGACATCGGTCCGCCCTCCGAGCGCTCGGTCTTGTGTCCCTTGCTGCCCGGCGCCAGAGTCCGCACATCCACGGCCTCCGCCGGCGCCCCCCTCGCGTACAGCCCGTCGGGCTCGGTGTCACGGTCGTGCGGAAGCAGCCAGAACACCCGCCGCCGGAACGTGCCGGAGGACCGGGACGGCTTGGCTTTCGGCCCCAGCAGGGCGTACCCGACCATCCGTCCGTCACGGTGATACGCGGGTCTCCCCCGCCGCGTCGGCAACCGGTCCAGGCTCTGGCGGACATAGTCGAGCCGACTGATGTCCTCGAGCCAGACGAGATCCATCTCGTCGACGATCTCGTCCTCTGCGATGAGGGCACTCATACTGTCTCCTCGTCCGCGAGCAGGCCGATGCCCGGGTAGTACTTGCGCTGATTGGAAAGGATCATTTCCTTCGGTGACGCCAGTCCCACCACCTCGCGGACACGTGCCGCGAAAGCCCGGGACGATATCGCCGGTGCACCTTCATTCTGGCACCAGCTCCTGTAGGCCGCGTACAACTGCGCTTGCTCCGCGCGCAGATCGGCCTCCAGCCGGCAGGTCTCGTGGACGAAACGCCCGGTGTGGTCCTCGGTCTCGGCGTACGCCGTGGTCGCGATGCGGACCCGCTCGGGACCAGAGAGGTCCTTGTCGCCCCCGAGGTAGCGACGGGCGCCCTCGATGAGCCAGTTGAGGATCCCCGGGCCCTCCTGGGTCACGAGGATGTCCGCCAGGTTGTCGATCTTGCGGTTGTCCGAGACGACCCGCTCGAACGGGATCAGCCGCATGCGCCGCCAGAACGCGAAGCCACCCGTACCCACCTCGGGCCGGTGATTGCCGAGCAGCCACATCTTGTGCGTCGGCTCGAAGCTGAAGAAGTCCTGCCGCATCCGGCGTGCCTTGATCCGGTCGCCACCGGTGAGCAGCTTGACCCGGGCCTCATCGAAACGGTCCCCCGGCTTGACCTCGCTGCACACGATCACGCGTCGGCCGTGCAGTTCGGCCAGATCGGTGGGATGCCCCTCGTACGGACGCGACATCAGGAACCCGGGGGGCGCCGCGTCCGCATAGTCCCCGAGCAGCTTCATCAGGACGTCCAGCAGTACGGACTTGCCGTTCTTCCCGGAACCGAACAGGAACGGCATGACCTGAGCGCCGACGTCCCCGGTGACGGAGTAGCCGAGCAGCAGCTGGAGAAAGTCGATCATCTCCGCACCATCCGGCCCCTCGCCGAAGGTGTCGGTGAGGAAGCGGTTCCAGCGCGGCGTGGACATCGGCTCCGGCGAGGCCGAGGTGGAGCGGGAGTGGAAGTCCTTAGTGGGCTCGGCGGGACGGATGCGCCCGGTGCGCAGATCGACAACGCCCCCAGGCGTGCACAGCGCGTACGGATCCGCGTCCAGCCGCGCCGCGTTGAGCACCATCCCCGGGGCGGACTTCGCCTGCGTCAGCATGGCGTTCATCCCGCTGGTGCTCAGCGTTCGGCGGCGGTGCTGCTGCAAGGCGGCCGGGGTGTAGACACCTCGCGGATCGGTGGTGGCGATGGACTCCGCCAGGTCACCCGCCGACCACATCACGGTGTCGTCCTCGTCGATCTGCCATCGGGTGCCGTCCCAGCGGTACCAGCCGATTCCGGGAACGTGCCGGTAGTCGTTGCGATAGAGCTTGACGAACAACTTGGCGTTGCCGCGGTCGGTGAGCGTGTCGGGCAGCAGGCCGTCCGCCGTCGCCTCACCGTTCCCTTCCGGCGCGTCAGCGGCCATGTACCGCGCGGACTCATCCCTCTGCCGGGGCGCCGGGACGGGCTGCGCAAGGATCTGCGCGGCCACGGCCTGGACGTCGAAGCCGGTGAAAGCTCTCTCCTCGTCCACGCTCACGGACGCCCCCCGAGGGACAGCGGGCGTGCCAGACCCGCGCTCAGCCCGCCCCGGATGATGGCCAGGCACCGCTTCTGCTGCCCCGGGCGCGCCTGCTCGGCCGCTTCCCGTAAAGCCCTCGTGGCCTCGGCCTCGGTGATGTGCCCCGCCGCGACGAGACCGCCGGCGGTGTACGAGGCCCGGTTCAGCTTCTCGGAGAACGCGGCGCCTTCGGGTACGGCCGCGCATGCGGCGACCTCGGCGAGTACCCCGGTCAGCACCCGCTCCCCCGCACCTCGTCCGCCACCCGCCGCGATAACCGCCTGCCGGGCGCGAGGCGGCACGGGTCGCGCCCCAGGCACGGAGGCGGACGGAAGATGCCCGGTGCGCTCCAGTTCCCTGGCGAGCCAGGCGGGCAGCGGAGCAGGAACCCGCATGGTCCCCACCGGCCGGTAGACCCCTGCTGAGGTCACGGTCCCGGGCGCCACGATGTACCCGCCATGCGCCCGGACATCGACCTGCCAGGCGAGGGCTCGGCCGCCGCCCGACCCCGAGGAGCACTGCCAGTGGTGCCCGCCGTCGTTGCGATACCAGACGTGCAGGCCCCCCGACGGGGTACGGACGCGCAGCGTCGACTCGTCATCCGCCGGGCTGGCAGCGCCACGCAGTGCGGCCAGCACACCCAGAGTGTGGAAGCCATTGGCCAGGCCGGTCAGATCGATCCCGGCAGAGATCCCGACACCGGGGAGCAGCCGGTTCCGGTCGGGGAGTTCACGCTCATGCGCATCGATATCGATGACGACGAGGCCGGCCGGGCCGGTGGCAACGCCGACCCCGAGATCGGGGCGGGAACCCCACCACTCCTGGATCCGGTCAACGTCGAGCGTGGCCGCATGAAAGCCGTGACACCAACGGCCCGCACGAATACAGTCGCACCCCCCTCGGGCATGACCCTGAACACGGCAGACCTCACAGTTGCCCACAGGCGTCTTGCGACCCGGAGCGAGAGGATGAACCGGCCACCCCTGGCGCGCACACCACGAGGCAGTTGTCAGAGGCTGCGAAGCGACCGGTGCAGATCTCACGAACTGCCGTGGGTCGCTGCGCGAAACCTGCAGCTCAGCTGCCATTCACTTCCCCCATCAGCGACTGAAGCGACTCAACTCCCAAAATCAGATTAGCGAAATCTACGGGAGAGGAGAGGCAGATGAGACAGAACAGATGTACGCATCTACAAGAAGCCCCAACGACCGAGCGACTGAGTGCCCAGCGGCTGAGAGTCGCTCAGTCGCTCGCCTACGGGCACACAGAACACCAGGTCGGAGGCTTGTGCAACAAAGATCAGCGACTGAAGCGACTCAAGCTCCCCATATATGACGCACACACGCGCTTACACGCACACGCACGAATGTCTCCATATACCTGAAACTTGAGTCGCTTCAGTCGCTGATCTCCCCGAATGCAGCTCTGACCTGCGGTTTTACCTCTACGACCAGAGCGACTCAGTACCCATTCGGTCGCTGGCATTCAGTCGCTGGGCCCGCTTCCCCACCGTACGAACCGTTCGAGTCCGGCTGTATCCAGGTTCAAGCGGCGTCCGCATCATGACGGCCCGCACCCACGCATACCAGCCAATCGCGCCCGTGGAGAACCTGCCCATGTGGGCCCACAGCAAGGCAGTTACGCCGCGCATTCGGCCAACTCCCCGGCTACGCCGAGCAGTTCCTCGCCCCACTTCACCATCACCACCGCCATCGTCACAACGACCGCCGCCACCACCACCGCGGCGACCGGGCCGGGCCGGAGACCTGCGCCGGCCCCCGACCCGAACTCACCGGGCCATTCATCGGGCCGAGTTGGTGCCCTCGGCGAGGATCCTGTCGACCAGGATCTTCCGCTGCGCCTCGTCCATCTTCCGCAGCACCAGGTCGGCAACCTGGTGACCGTCGTGCCAGGGCATCTTCGTGACCTTGCCGAGGGCGACGATGCCTGACTCCCCCGGAGCCAGCTGTGCCGGTGCCACCTGGCGCTCGGCATGCTCCGATCGCTGCCCAGGTACTTCATCGTGCATCGACGGGACCGGCTCCCGAGCCCCGGAGCTATCACGGCGTGATAGCTCACCCTCTTGCTGCCGCGGGCTATCACGCCGTGATAGCTGGGCCTGCGTCTCCCCTGAGCTATCACGGCGTGATAGCTCAGCTGACTGCTCCCCCGGGCTATCACGGCGTGATAGCTCTGCATCCCGCTCCTCCGGATTATCACGCCGTGATACCCGCGCACGCTCTTCGACGGGGCTGCCCGGAGCGTTTGAACCATCGGAAGCCTCAGACCTGGCAGCGGGCTCCGCCACTCCCCCGCTCTCCTGGCTATCACGGCGTGATAGTTCACGTGCCGCCGAACGTCTCTGATCGCCTGCGGCAGCCCGTGCATCCGCCTGCCGACGCTGCTCATCGGGCGGCAGCTTGGAGAGATTCCGTACATGCTCGATCTTGCGGCGCCCCTCCAGCAGGTCCGCCTGCAGCTGAGGATCGAGGTCCAAAACAGAGAGCTTCGACGAGATGGTCGACTGGGCGATACCGAGTCGCTTGGCGGCTTTGGTCTGAGAACCGTAGAAGTCGACCAGGGTACGAAGCGCCTGGGCCTGCTCCAGAGGGTTCATATCGTCTCGGTGGACGTTGGCGACGAAGGCTGCTTCGAGAAGCGCCTGGTCGGTGGAGACCAGAGCGTTGTCGACGCTGACGCGAATCGTCGCAGCTCCGGCAAGACGCGCAGCGGCGAGTCGGCGGTGACCGTCGACGACGATGTACCGGGCGCCCTCGTCGAGGTCAGCCGCACGATCCGGCCGCTCTGCCAGGTAGGCATCGACGGAGGCCACCGTGACAGCGTTGACGAGACCGATCTCCGAAATGCTCTCGGCCAGACCCTGAAGATCACGGAGCTCTTCGCGAGGGTTGTCGGGGTTCTGGCTGATGAGACTCAGAGAGAGCTCGGTCGGATCGGGTACACCGGCCGTCGGCACACCCGTAGCAGCACCGATGGCAGCCCGGCGGGCACTGATGGGGCGGGCCTGCGCGAAGGAAGAGCCGGCTCCGAGGTTCTTGGCCTTGCTCACTTGCTGATCTCCCGGGCGAGGGCGCGAAGCGCGACGGACTGTTCGCAGCGGGGTGCGTAGGCAAGAAGCGGTCGCTTGGCGCGGACTGCTTCCTTCTGTTCCTTGAGGTCTCCGATGACGCCTACGACCCGCGGATCCTTTATGGCCATCCAGGACTGGAGCGAGGAGGTTGCGATGTAGCCGCGGCGGGCGTCGTAGTGGTTGACGACAAGGCCGAGGTAGTCGACGTCGAGCGCCAGGTCATTGCGCATGTCCTCGATCTGGGACGTGAGCAACTCGTAGGCGTCGGCACTGCTGTCCTCGGCTTGGACAACGATGAGAACGCCGGAATTGCCGGGCACTTCCTGAGGGCGGCGACGCCCGTAGTAGGTGGCGGCGTCCATGCTGAGCCCGAGGCTGGGCGGGCAGTCGATCAGGATGACGTCGTAGTCGGGCTCGACCGCGGCGAGGGCTCGTTCGAGAGCGGCCTCGCGTGCACGGACGGAAGCGAGACGTACGTCGAGAAGGAAGGCATCGGTGCACGCCGGCAGCAGATGCAGACGCCCACCGAACCGGTCCTCGTCGATCGACACGATGAGGTCGCTCAGCGAACTCTTGCCGTCACCAGCCATGTGATTGGTGAGGGAGTCCCCGTCCATGGGCAGGGGAGCGTGGCCAAGCTGTTTGGTGAGGTGTCCCTGAGGATCGAAATCGACGAGCAGGACGCGCTGCCCGAGGCCGGGAAGATCCTCAAGGGCGAGCGGATCGCTGGCGGCTTCTTCGTCCTCTTCGAGCAGTGCGGCGAAGTGCTTGGACACCCGGACCGGCACAAGGGCGGTGGAATCTTCCGCGAGGGCTTCGCCGGTTCCGGCAGTGACAGCGGTCTTACCAACCCCGCCCTTCTGATTGCAGATGACAACGCGTCGGACGATGTCGGGACGCTTCACCGCAGGAGCGGGATGGCTGTCCAGCCAGACGCGCACGGACTGGGCCAGGCCCTGAATGAGGGAAACGCCTCGGCGTTTGCAGTCCGATCGGAATCCGGTCCACAGCTGGCCGGGCAGGAATGTGGCAAAGGACTCCGCACCAGATGTGTCGATGGGGGAGAGGTTGGAGCCGAGCGCGCGCCATGTCGTGATGCCGGCTTCGACGGCGTCCTGCATGTCGATGCCGTGCTGAACGGCGCGGATCTTGAGTTCCTGACGGAGCCAGGAGGGCAGCTTGGAGACGACCTTCTCTCGGTCGCCCCTGGAGTCGGGAGTCGTCATAGTTCGTCACTCTACTAACGTCATAGATCAATTAAGCCAATGACACGTTAGCTGTGTCGTCTTTTCCGTGCGAGGGGCTATCACGCCGTGATAGCCCAGCTCGATGCCGCCAGAGGTGACGTCGAGAGACAACGCCGTACCAGCGCACCCTCACCTCCCGAACCCGACACTTCAAAGGAGCAAGAACCCTGCTGTCTGAATACTCTTCAGCTATAATGCGCGCCCCTTGTGCTGCAAGTGGGCGGCTCATAGGACATCTTGTCCATCGCGGGCGCCGACTCGACCGGAAGCCAGTTGGCGAACCGTCGCGGGCGGCCGGGTTCATCCCCCTGCGGGTCGGACAACACGATGGAGTGGCTGAGCACAGTGGGTGGCTCGGGTAGGCACTCCCGCCGGAGGGTCCGGGAACCTATCGTCGGGGCTGGCTTTCGTCGGCTGAGGTTCAGTGCGGGGGAGTAGGTGACTCAGCCGGTGACCTCACCTCAGGACCGTCCACCACACCCTCGATGAGATACAGGCCGGACACACAGGCCCACTCAGGCCCACCCGTGAGCAGGGCCGTACGCCGGGTGCGGGTCTTCTTTATAAGAGGCGGCGAGCCTCGAAAACGCCCTGACCTGCACATATTCAAAGTTGATCATGCTCTGGCCGACACATTTGGCAGGTCGAAATGTTAACCTGGCCAGCACATTTGGCCCGAAAAGTAAGGCTCAGCCTAACTTTTCAAACCGGCGATGCGCGCCGCAAAAACCGCAGGTCAGCGACGTGCCGGTACCGGACGAACACACCCTCCCGTGACATCGATCCGAACCGACCCGAACAAAATGTGCCGCAATACCGACACCGAAAGTTAGGGTCACACTAACTTTCAGCACTTCCGTGCACCGAAACTTCGGCTGAGCCGAACTTTCGAAACGAGCACACAGACCTCCGTGACTCGAGGCGTGTCGAGCCGTCAAAAGTAAGGCTGAGCCGAACTTTTGGGATAGCCTCGGACCGCCTGAGCAACAAGGAGGTCCAGTGACATCTGAAACGCCGTCGCGCCAGCCGCGTCGGCCACGAGCAGTGCCCTCTCCCGCGTCCTCGCCGGAGAGCGACATCGTGTACGACGACATCCTGAACCTGCTCGGTGAGCAACTCGGAGCGACCGCCCAGGACACAACCCCCGCCAGGACGGCGAAGCGGAAGCTCAAGGGCGTCACCTTCGAGTACGAGGACGACCCTCGGTCCGTTCACAGCTTCGCCGGAGGCGCCGGCTACAGCCTCGCGAGCAACTGGTTCACACAGTTGCTGCCCCAGCTCTTCATCGCCAACGGCATCACCAAGAGCCAGCTGTGCGTCTTTCTGTACGTGGCGGGCGGACAGCGGCCGGGCACCGGAATCGCGGAGTACACCCAGCAGGAAATCACCGACGGTCTGAACGGACTCGCGGCCAAGAAGCCCGGCGCCAAGAAGATCACGAGGCCCACCGTCAACCGCGCAGTCCGAACCCTCTGCGAATACAAGTGGCTCGAATCGGCAGGCAACGGACGGATCCGCCTCAACGTGACACTCTGGTTCCAGGGCAACAGCGCAGCTCAGCACGAGGTACTCGCCCAGATCGCCGCGGACCACGACGACGACCCCTCCGCGTTCCCGCACAGGATCGGTCCCGAGATGGTTCACCACCAGGAGGCGCTGGACCTTAATCTGGATGGCGAAGTGCCCGAGCCTGTCAGAAGGAAGCGCACAGGGTGATGCCCGCTACCACGACAAGCCGATTCGATACGGAGGAAGGCACCGATGGCCGTTGCAGTCATGTCGCCCCTCGTTGCTGAGCGCATCTGGGCCTTGCCCATCGGAGCCGCCCCGGTGAAGTTCCTTCAGTACCTGGTCTTCCGGAGCGAGAACGGTGGCGCACTGCCCAGCCAGCGCGAGATGGCGGTGGAGTACAAGGTGAAGCCGCCCACCGTCAGCGCGCTGATGGAGCCACTGTTCGAGCTGAACCTCGTACTGCGTTCCCGCGCCGAAGGCCGCGGGGGCAACCGCTACCGCCTCCACCCACTCGCCGCCAAGTACGAGAGCATGACGGACATGGAAGCGGCATTCGCGCACGCTCTCGAAGAAATGAAGAGCGGCAAGCTGCCGACCATCCAGCTACCGGAATACCGAGCGGCACCGCCGACCGAGGGCCGCCCCGACCTCCGTATCGCCTGAACCGGCAAAAATCAGAAGGCCCGCCATCTTGGATGGCGGGCCCTCTGTGCCTGAACAACAAGTTGTACGCCTCACTATACCGGTACGCGCGATGACCGGCGAGGCGCCGCCGTCGGCAGCCGAGCCATCACACCTCAGCCGGAACGCCTTGTTACGTTCTCACCATATGCCCATGGAGGCACCGTCATACGGCACCGAAACAGTGACGCGCATGAACAAGAGGATGCGCGTGAACCCGAATATGGGCCGCCAGGTGGTCTCCGTACTCCTGGCCCTGTCCGCCTCCGCTGCCGCCGCCCTGGCTGCCCCCAGTACGGCAGCCGCCCAGGAGCCGCCCGGCGCCACCACCACTGTCCCGCCGATCCGTTGGGGTGCCTGTCCCGAGGCCGAACCGCCCTATCCCGACCCCAGCCCGAGGGCGCAGTGCGCAACGGTCAAGGTGCCATTGGACTGGTCGAAGCCGAAGGGCCCGAAGATCGGCATCTTCGTCGCCCGCCACCGGGCCACCGACCCCGCCCGGCGGATCGGCGTCCTGATGTCGAACCCTGGCGGCCCCGGAACACCCGGTTCCGATGATGCGCTGTACGCGGACGACCCCATCGGCGGCTACACCCCGGCCATGCTCCAGCGCTTCGACATGATCGGCTTCGACCCGCGCGGCATCGGCCGCAGCCAGAACGCCGAGTGCGACGAGACGATCGCCGACACGATCCCGTCCCGCCCCCGCAGTGCGACCGAGTTCGAGCGGCTGCGCACCCTGAACGGCCGACTGGCGGACAGCTGCCTGAAACGGACGGGGCCGCTCGCCGCCCATATGGACGGCGAGAGCGTGGCCCGCGACATGGACGCGATCCGTGCCGCCCTCGGCGAACGCAGGATCAGCTTCCTCGGCCACTCCTACGGCACGTTCCTCGGCGAGCGTTACGCACGCCTGTTCCCGGGCAGGCTCCGCGCGCTGGCCCTCGACAGCGCGATGGACCCGGATCGGCCGAACGCCGAGCGCTACCTGACCGACGGCAGTATCACCATCGACAACACCCTGAAGCGGCTCGCGGCCTGGTGCAAGAAGGACAAGGCCTGCGCGCTCAACGGCAAGGACCTGACCGCCGTCACCGACGAGCTGTTCGCCCGCGCCGACGCGGGCACACTCCGCGATCCGGGCCCGAACGGCCCGACACGGACCAAGATCGACGCCGATCAGCTGTCCGACTTCCTCACCTTCGCGCTCGGCAAGGGAAGCCAGGAGGAGACGGCACGGCAGCTGGCCGCCCTGTACACGGGGAAGGGCGGGGTCAACTGGCTCCCCGGCGGTACCAACTCGCACTCACGGCTTGTCCTGTGCCGCGACTACGACTTCCGGATCCGCGACTACGCCCAGTACCTGGCCATCCGCAAGAGGGTCGCGAAGGCCGCTCCGCATGTCCGCTACAACGCCCAGTCCCTGGACACCGTCCTGGCCTGCCAGGGCTGGACCATGCCACCCAAGCCCCGCCCCGCCGAGGCGAAGGGTGACCTCCCTCCCGTCCTCGTAGCCAACGCCACCCACGATCTGGCCACTCCGCTGCCTGGCGCACAGCGCATGGCGCGCTCCTTCCCGAAGGCATCCCTGTTCACGATGGACGTCGTGGGCCACTGGATCTACCGCCGAGGCGGGACGGAGAAGGCAATGCGAGTGATCGACACCTACCTCACCGCCCCGAACGGCTGACCCTGACCTCCGAAGGAGGCACCGATGGTTCCCAGAGCCTGGCCAGGTGCGTGTGGAGGACGTCGTGTGCCTCCTGCGGGGTGAGGTGGCCGATGAGGACGTGCGTGGTGAGCCCGTCCGCCAGAGCGAGCAGGGTGCGGGCCTGAAGCTGTGGATCGACGGGCAGGGCGCCGTCGGCGTCCTCGCCGGCCTCCGCGATGAGGTGGGCGAACGCCTCTTGCAGGGATGTGTAGTTCTCCTTGAGCGTCCTTCCGAGCGCCTTGCTGACAGCCGCCTGCGCGACGAAGGCGAGCCAGACCCTGGCCTCGGCACGGTGCTCCTCCCGGAGCAGTGAGATCTCGGCGGCCGCGTGGCCCAGGGCAGTGCCCGCCGACTGAGCCGGGCTCCTGACGAGGCGGGCCCGCACCCGCTCGTTGACCCGCTCGCTGACGTACTGCAGAGCGAACACGAGCATTTCCTCCTTCGTACGGAAGCACCGCTGAACCGCGCCCATCGACACCTGTGCGTCGGCTGCGACATCCCGAAGGGTCACACCCTCCAGTCCGCGTTCGTCGGCGAGATGACACACAGCCTCGGCGATAAGACGGCGTCGACTCACGTGGTCCACCTGCCTGGGCATGCCCTGCCTCCTCCTTGCTCCCAGCACTCTGCTGTGCGATGCACTTTATTCGATGCGCTTGCATCGGTTCCACAGGTACGGTTCCGATGCAAGCGCATTGGTACGTGGAGGAGGAAGGAAACCCTCATGCAGGACGCCCTGTGGAAGATGTCGGCCGCCGAACAGGCGGAGGCCGTGCGCAGCGCAGAAGTCTCAGCTGTCGAACTGGTCGACAGCCACCTGGATCGCATCGCTGAGGTCAATCCCCGGGTGAACGCGGTCACGCAGCTCCTGGCGGAGCGCGCACGTGAGGCCGCGGCACGGATGGACCGTCGGCGGGCTGCCGGCGAACTGCTGGGACCGCTCGCGGGCGTGCCTTTCACGGTGAAGGAGAGCACCGCCATCGAAGGCGTACCGACCACGTTCGGCACGGAGCGCTTCCGCGATCTGGTGGCTTCGGCCGACGCGCCCCCGGTGGCACGGCTCCGCGCAGCCGGAGCCATCCCCATCGGACACAGCAACCTCCCCACCCTGATCCTGGCGGGGATGCACACGCGCAGCGAGCTGTTCGGAGACACGGTCAATCCGTGGGACAGCAGCCGGACCCCGGGCGGTACCAGTGGGGGAGACGCGGTTGCCGTCGCCACGGGCATGGCGGCACTCGGGCTCGGCAACGACTCCGGCGGCTCGGTGCGCATCCCGGCCCAGTTCTGCGGTGTCGCCGGGCTGAAGCCGTCCACGGGGCGGTTCCCCGCCGACCATCGCGTCCTCGGCTCGGACGACCCGGGCCTCGCGTCCCAGATCCTGGTCACCGACGGTCCGCTGACCCGGAGCGTGGGCGATCTCCGGCTTGCCTACGAGGTGCTGGCCGGGACGGATCCGCGCGACCCACGAGCCGTGCCGGTACCGGCCTACGGCGAAACGCTCGCCGGGCCGGTGAAAGTCGCGGTCGTGCCGGACCCAGGCGGGCACGGCGTCCACCCCACGGTCCTCGGAGCCATCGCGACCGCGGCCGAGGCGCTTCGCGACGCCGGATACGACGTGCGCGAAGTAGCAGACGTACCGCGGCTGGACGAGGCCCTTGAGGCGTATGGCCGGATCACCGTGACCGAGTTCGCGCCGAACTGGCCGATGGTGCGCAAGCTGCTGGGCAAGGGCGGGGACCGTTTCATCCAGATGGCGATGGAACAGACCCCGCCCGCAAGCGCGGACGAGTTCATGAAGTTGATGGGTACCTGGATGAGTATCCGCCGCTCATGGGCTGAATTCCTCGACGAGTACCCGCTGTTGCTCGGCCCTGTCTTCACCGAGCCACCAGTCGAGCCGGGACTGGAATCGCGGGACAGGGCAGGCAGGGACCGGGTCGCGTCGGGAATGCGCCTGTGCACCGTGACCAGCTTCGTGGGCGTACCCGGCGTGGCCGTACCGACAGGGCTGCCCGACGGGCTCCCGTCCGGGGTACAGCTCATCGGGCGTGCGTTCCGGGAGGACCTGTGTCTGGGCGCGGCCCAGGTGATCGAGGAACGGCTCGGAGTCCTCACACCGACCGACCCACGAGGCTGAGGCGAGCAAGGCCGGGCAAGAACTGTTCCAGCGCCTCGTTGTCCGGTCGGCCAGTCCCGTTCAGTCCCTGATTCTTCGGTCCCTGTTCAGTCCCTCATGGAAAAGCGCAGGTCAGAGGCTTCTGTTCTATCTGGAGAGGGGACTGAAGGGACTGAAGGGACTCAAAATCCCTGTTCCAGTCATTACGCGTGTGCGTGTATGCGTACGCGCGAGTACAGAGGTCTTTATCCTGAGCAGCTCATAACTAGGACTTTCAGTCCCTTCAGTCCCTTCGGTCCCTCACGGGTCAGCATGAAAAGCCCTGTGACCTGCGCTTTTCCGTGAGGGACTGAACAGGGACCGAATGAGTCCCGGTCCTTCAGTCCCTCACGCCCCCGTCAGGACCGACACGCCCGGCCGGCCGACCCGATCAGCCGCTTGCCCAAGGCGCAAGCCCTCCAACTCCCCAGATGGCGAAGGGACTGAAGGGACTCAAAACGGGGAACGGCTACACCCTCGCCCAGACCGCTGATGTAGGCTCTGGCCTCATTGGAAAACTCAGTCCCTTCGGTCCCTTTCCAAGTACTGGCAGCGCTGTGACCTGGTCTTTTACCGAAGGGACTGACAGGGACTGAACAGGCTATTAGCCCCTCGGCAAGGACGATCAGCGTGCCGCGTCAAAGTGAGACCAGCGTTCCCCGCTCCGCGGGAACCGCCAGTCCCTACGACATCGCCCGCTGGTGCGCCGGAAACGGCTGGCCAGTGCACCCGCTCGCCCCAGGCCGCAAAACCCCGGCCGCCAACTGCCCGGCATGCCGCGACGAGCACCACAGTCCTCAGGACTGCTCCTGCCACTCCGCGGGCCGGTGGTGCCACGGTTTCCACGCAGCAACCACAAATAGCGCTCTCCTGGACGCCTGGTGGGGCAAGCACCCCACGCTCGGAGTCGGAGTCTCCTGCGGACCGGCAGACCTCGTCGTCCTCGACATCGATGCCCACAGCGCTGCGGTCCCCGACCGGAACCGGCTCCTGCCCGGCATCCCGATCCACGAGAGCGTCAACCTGACAGGCCTGGCCTCCGGGTTCGACACCCTCGCCCTGCTGGCTGCTCTCCGGGGCCGGCGCAGCCCCGCAGACGACGACTCCACCCTGCGGGTACGAACTCCGTCGGGCGGACTGCACGTCTGGTACCGGAAACCCCCGGAAGGGCCGCGCTACCGCTCTTCGGTGGGCTCCAGCCCGAAGACCGCCCTCGCCTGGCAGGTCGACGTCCGGTCCACCGGCGGCTACATCGTGACCCCGGCCACCCGCACTTCCGCAGGTACGTACAGCCCGGTCGGTACAGCCAGGCTTCCCGCTCTCCTGCCCGACTGGCTCGCCACCGAGCTCCAGCGCACAGGCCACCCGGTCAACCCCCGGCCCGCCCAGGTCGTGCCGCCCCGCCCCGGCTCCCCACGCCCAGCCCGTAAGCGCGCCCACCGGCTTTTGGAACCACTTCTCGACCAGGTGAAGGACTGCGCTGCCGCCCCTGAAGGCACCGCCTTCACCGAGAAACTCAACCGAGCCGCCTACACCGCCGGCGGCCTGATCGCCTCCGGCCACCTCACCGACAGCCAGGCACGGGATCTGCTCACTGCGGCTGCCGACGCTGCTCGGCCGCATCGCAGCCGCCACAGTCTTGCCGTCATCACCTCTGCCCTGTCCGCCGGCGCGAGTCGGCCGCTCCATTTCAAAGGACGCCCATGAGCAGCGCCGACAGCCCTCGCTTCGACGCCACTGCCGCAGCGCAGCAGATGCTCGATCTCGAAGTCCAGGCGGAGCAGCCCAGCCTGCCTGCCCAACAGAGAGTCGCCACTGCGGCCGTCCACGAGTCGCCGACGCAGTCGGGCAGGCTCCCCGGGCTGCTCACCGACCGCGGCAACGCCAAGCTCTTCGCGGTGATGTTCGGCGACCAGTTCCGCCATGTCGAAGGCCTCGGCTGGTACCACTGGGACCAGTACCGCTGGAAGCGCACCGGCGGCGAGAAAGCCGCGGTCTGGGCTGCGGGCGACCTGGCCGAGCAGATGCCCGCCACCGACCCGACCGGCCAGTTCACCGACCGAGAACTCGCCTCCCACCGTCGACGTTCCATGTCGACCCCGGGTATCAAGGCCATGCTCACCCAGGCCAAAGCCTCCCCGGCACTCGCTCTGGACCCCGACGTCCTGGACGGCGACCCCTACGCCCTGTGCACCCCGGCCGGCGTCGTCGACCTCCACACCGGCCACCTCCACAAGCCGGACCCCGAAGCCGACATGCACTCCCGGGCCACCAGCGTCGCCCCCGAAACGATGCCCACCCCCCGCTGGCACCGCTTCCTCCACGACACCTTCGGTGACGACGCCAAGGGCGAGGAGACCATCCACTTCCTCCACCTGCTCCTCGGCTACTCGGTCACCGGCGACGTCGGCGCCCAGGTCCTGCCCTTCCTCTACGGCACCGGTGCCAACGGCAAGTCCGTGCTGCTCGACGTCATGACCCAGATCCTCGGCGACTACGCCCAGGCCGCCCCGCCCGGCTTCCTCATGGAGAAGGGCAAGTTCTCCGAGCACTCCACCGAACTCACCGAACTCCACGGCCGCCGCATCGTCGTCTGCTCCGAACTGAAACCCAACGACAAGTTCGACGAATCCCGGGTGAAGCTCCTGACCGGCGGCGACCGCATCATGGCCCGCCGCATGCGCCAGGACTTCTTCAGCTTCAACCCCACCCACAAACTCTGGCTGCTCGGCAACCACCGCCCCGAAGTCGGTACCGGTGGCCACGCCTTCTGGCGCCGGATCCGCCTGATCCCCTTCGAACGCGTCGTCCCTGCCGCTCGCAAGATCGACAACCTGGCCAAGGAACTCGTCCAGAGCGAAGGCCCAGGCATTCTCCAGTGGCTCATCGAAGGCGCCCAGCTCTACCTCGACACCCGCGACCCACTCACCGGGCCCGCAACCGTCCGCATCGCCACCGAGGCCTACGCCACCACCGAAGACCACATCGGCCGCTTCCTCGCCGAATGCTGCACAACCGGCAACGGCGACCTGCGTGTCGAGCAAGGCTTGCTGTACGCGACCTACAGCAGCTGGTGCAGCGCCGGTGAAGGCATCCGCCCCGCCACCGCCCGCGCCTTCGCCACTCGCGTACGTCAGGAACTCTCCCTCGCTTCACCGGCCGACATGATGAAGTCCAGCGGCAAGAAGTACTACCCCGGCCTCGGACTTCTCACCGACGACGAACCTCAGGGCGGCCATGCCTGACCAGAGCGCCCGACACGCACCCGCCAACCCGGCCTACCATGAACGCGGTGCCCCCACCAGGGCCGTCGACAACGAAAAGAGGCTGCAGCCATGAGCTCGCTGCTGAACGAGAGCGACCTCCGCCACGAGAGCACCGTGGTGTGGCTGGAGAACCTCGACAACCTTGACTACGTACGCCAGGCGCTCGACAAGACCGCCCGCCGCCGCGGCAAGCCCCGCTACGAACGTGACGGGCGCATGGTCGGCTACACCGAACTCGACGCCCACGCCGAAGCCGACCCCGACAGCGGCCTCCAGCTCCGCCGCGTCTTCTTTCTCCTCCCGCACGACCGCGACGCCAACCCCGACGGTCCCTACCACGAAGGCGCCCCGGGCGAAGCCGTGGATCCCCGCACCATCGCCCCCAAGCGCGTGGGCGACAAGACCCCCCGCTCCCAGCGCGGCCCCGCCGCATCAATAGCAGCCCCCAACACCTGACACCCTCGGCGAGACCGAGCGCAGACCGCCCTGGCCCGGCACCACACTCCTATGGGCCGGCCTGGCCCCTACGGGGTTCCGGATTCGCGAAGGCCAGCGGTCTTGTGTGCGGCGTAGCGGCCAGGGGGCTTGCCGCCGCCCCACCGAAGGGACTTTCCCGGCATCGCGACCGCGAGAGCTCTCCTGCCGTACCCGGGTCGTCGCAGCCACTACCGGGTGCGGTACGAAGTCCGATGTGAACGATCAGACTCAGCCCGCGACAGTTCGCGTGTTCATCGCGCTCGCCCCGCCCGACCACGCGAAAGAAGAACTGGCCCGGGAACTGCGCCCCGCCTATGACACGCACCCTCACATGCGGTGGAACCGCATCGAGGACTGGCACATCACCCTGGCGTTCCTCGGGGAGCTCCCGGTCGAGACAGTTCCACTCCTGCGCCCACCCCTCGCCGGCCTCGCGGCGGACCACCGGCCACTCCGTCTGGCACTACGTGGCAGCGGGAACTTCGACGACCGGGTGCTGTGGAGCGGAATCGACGGAGACCTCGACGAGCTGCACACGCTTGCCGCCGATGTGCGTACCGCCATCAAGAACTGTGGTGTCGCCTTCGAGGATCGGCCCCTGCGCCCCCATCTGACGCTGGCCCGTGCCCGCCGAGGCGACCGCTCCTCGGCAGGAGAAGTCGCGGAGAGGCTCGCCGGATTCACCGGTCGTCGATGGCCCACCGAACGTCTGCACCTGGTCGGCAGCAACGTCGGCCGCAGCCGAGGGCCGATCCACTACCGAGACATCGAGGCCTGGGCCCTGGGCAAAGAGAACCCCACTTGAACGAACCGGCGTCCAGTCGCCCCGCCGCGCGGAGCTTCCTGATCTCAGAGATATCGACCTCGGGGCGGCGCAGGGTCGGGTCGGGCACAAACTGACTGGTGATGCTGGTGGTCAGGACGTGGTCGCCGCGGACGGCGCCAGACTGGCGGGTCCCCAGCCGGCCGCCTGCTCGAATGAGGTGCGGGCAGCAGCGAAAGGGCCGTGGCTGCCCGCCAGGAAGAGGGTCCGGGCATGAGCCACGGGGCGCAGCCACTCACGGGTCCCGGCATGCCCGACCACGAACTCGCGGCTCTCCACGGTCTGTGCCGTCAGACGGGGTTCGCAGGCTGCCATGGGGTGGGTGCTCGCGGCGAGAGCCACCAGGCGGAGTACGTCCACGGCCACTCCCACACTTGCAGCTGACACGCGATTCACCGCATCCCGGCCGGTCGCGTGGGTGAGGGGACCCTGACAGCCGAACGGGCACTCAGTGTGTCCAGCACCACCAGGATCGGATCCTCTAGCGGCGGGGTCCGTTCACGGACCTGGCAGCGCAGGAGCTCATGAATGACTGGTGAGTCTCGTCGTCCTGCCAGATGACGAGGGCGAGCCTATTGGCAATCAGATGTGGTGCTACCCACCGTACTTTGAAGGGTAGCCGACCGGGTTTGCGATTCGGAGGATAGCTCCGCTTCTTCGCCAGGAGCGATCCTAAGCTTCGCCGCCACTCCTCGCCAGCAGAGCTCGGCTCTCCCAGTAGGCACCCGTGATGAGTGCATCTGTCGGTTATAAGAGAAAGATGCCATGGAGGTCGCGGATGGATGCCCTGTTGCCGCCCTGCCCGGGCCTCCCTACCGCGCGAGCTATGCAACAGACATCGCTGACAAGCGTCAGCGTCGGGCTCATTGCAACCTCATCAAGCGCGTTCCTTGACCATCGCCGCTGGCACCGCGAGCACAGTGCCTCATCGACACTCGTCGCGTCCTCTACAGCGAATACCTCACCCCTTTCCAGGGCCAGCAACTTCCGCGCGTCCTCACGTATGGAAACCAGTCCCGCCGAACGTCGCCGGTCTCGATCTGTCTGGACCTTCCAGTCACATGTGGCCGATTCGCGCTCTGCCTGACGCTTACCGACCGATGATGGGCTATCTCCCGTGTCAGGGATCATTGCGGCAGCCATCGCCGTCATCGGAACGCTGCTTGGCGCGGTCGTCGCGCATCGCTACCAGCAGAGGACCGCAGCCCTATCCGCAGCCAACGCCGACCGTGAACGAGACCATCAGCGTCTCCTCGATGCGTGTGCTGACTTCATTGCCCTCGCAGAGGACTATCGGAGGGCACAGTACGACCGATGGACGAGCCAGCACAGGGATGCTGAATCAGAGGCGGCCCTCTCGGCCCGGGCGGAGTCGTACCAGCTCTATGCCGAGGTCCGCAGTAGCATCTACCGGCTCCATCTCGTCGCCGTGTCCCAGCAGATGCGGTACCTCGCAGAGCAGGCCGCGAACATTCAGACAGAGACCCGAGAGATCTTTCTCGCTACCGATCGGACAGACATGCTCCGCCGAGGCGAGATAGCGGAGCGTTCCTGCGAAGCGTTCGTGATCCGTGCCAGAGAAGTACTTCATCAAGAAGGCCGGAACTCAAGTGAGCCGGCTTGAGAGTCTCGCCCCACATGACCCACCGATTCAGTCGCACTGGTCTGGCAGGCGAGGTCGCGCGCGAACTGGGAGGAAGGGCCACCCCGCAACTCGCGGATCGCGATGTTGTACACCGGAGGGATCAAGGCTGCGCAGATCGCCACCGCGCCGTGCAAAGTAGCCCCCGCAGCAGCAAATCCCGCCGAGCGTCGTGTGCCCACAGACTCAGTCAGCGTCTTTGTGGTGCGCTGGGTGGTTCGCTTCTCACATGAGCGGGATCAGCGCCAGCACGCGCCCTTGAAGGGCGGCGGCAAATGATCGAAGGCTTGGTCTTCGTCGGGGTAGTTGCCAAGCGCGCGTGCAGGGCCGCTTCGAGGGCTTCGTGCTGTGACCTGGAGGTGGCTACGCAGGAAGTATTGCTCGACTCCCTCGTTCCGCAGGTACGCGCTGGGCAGATGGCCCCGACACGGGCGCCCTGATTCACTTACAGCCAGGACGCTACTAAGGTAGCGCCATGACTGCTCCATACAGCCCAGGAGATCGGGAAAAGGTAGTCGCCAAGCTGCCGACCGATCTGCGACGCGAACTCAAAGTCCGCGCAGCGGAATTGAGCAAAGACATCCAGGAAGCCGTCACGGCTGGGGTGACCTCCTGGATCAAGCTGGAGAGGCACCCCCCAGTCGATACCAGCGGCGGCTCTTCGTTCTCGACCTACCTGCCTGCCGGGCTGTACGAGAAACTGAAAACCTCCAGCAAGTCCCGCAAGATCTCCTACAACCAGGGGATGGCTCAGTCGATCCGGCACTGGCTGGACGCGAACCCCTCCCCGCGCCCGACACCCCCGCGCACAACTGGGGCCCGCCGACTCGTCTTCGGCAACCAGAAGGGCGGCGTGGGCAAGACGTCGGTGTCCGCCGGCGTGGCCCAGGCCTTGGCCGAGATGGGCAGGAAGACCCTCCTCATCGACTTCGACCCGCAAGGCCACCTGACGCGACAGCTCGGCTACGAGATGCTGGAAATCGAGTCGGCCAGTCTCGCAAAGCACATGCTCGGGGAGGCCGAGGACAACCTGCGGGCCCTGTTCGTCCCCATAAAGGGCGGTGACTTCGAGGACCGGCTGTGGCTGCTGCCCTCCTGCAAGGACGCGTTTCTGCTGGACGCCAAGCTGGCCACCACACGGGCCGTACGCATCAAGGAGACAGCCCTGGAACGCGTCCTGGCCGACGTGGAACAGGACTTCGACTTCATCGTCGTCGACTGTCCTCCGAGCCTCGGGTACACCATGGACACCGCCCTGTACTACGGGCGTACCCGCGAAGACGAAGAACCCGACCAGTCCGGGATCATCATCCCGGTCCAGGCCGAGGACACGTCCGGCGACGCATACGACATGCTCGCCGAGCAGATGGACGACCTGTGTGAAGACCTGAAAGTGGAAATCACCACCCTCGGCTTCGTCGTCAACCTCTACGACGCACGCAATGGCTACATCGCCACCTCGTCACTCGAATCCTGGCAGAGCATGGACGAACCGGTTCTCGGCATCGTTCCGGAACTCAAAGAACAGCGGGAGGCAGTACGCCGCAAGGAACCTTTGCTCGCCTACGAACCAGACTGTGAGCAGGCCCAAGTACTGCGCTCGATCGCGAGGAGGATCAAGGGATGAGCATCGCCGACAAGGTCGGGGAGAGTTCCTCATTCGGGCGCGCCCGTAAGCGCAGCGACCGCGGCCGGGCCAAGGCCATCACAGAAGGCTCGATTCCCACCTACGAGCTGATCAAGCTCAGTCTCGACCAGGTTTCCCCGACTCCCCTCAACCCGCGCCGCAATTTCGGCACTGATGAGCAGATGGCCCGGTTCGGCGAAGAGCTGCGCCAGGCGCAGCTTGCTGCCTGTGTCGCCGTCAGCCGTGCCGCGTACCTGAAGCTCTGGCCGGAGCACGAGATGGCTATCGGCGCCGGTGCCCAGTACGTACTGGTAAACGGAGAGCGCCGATTCCGGAGCGCCCTGCATGTGGGAGTCGATCGGCTCGACTTCGTTGTCCGCGATGACCTGGCCGCCTCGCGCGAAGACTTCATCGACCACTTGCTCGCGGAGAATCTGGATCGCGAGGACTTCGACGTGATCGAGCGTGCACGTGGCGTGCAGCAGCTGGTTGAAGTGTGCGCTGAGGAATCGGGGCAACGGGGCGCGCGCAGTCGGGCCGCGACTCGACTGGGTAAGGACCGCTCCTGGGTGACCAATCAGTTGGCCCTGCTGACGCTTCCGGAGGAGCTGCAAGTGAAGCTCAGCTCCGGTGAAATCTCCGAGCGCGACGGCCGGAAGCTGGCCCGGCGCCTCAAGGACGACCCTGGTCTGGACGCGGCTGGCCTCCTGGAGCACCTCGCCTCGGCCAAGGAGGAGTTCAACGAGCAGCGGGAGGAGCAGCAGCGTCTGTTGGAAGCGGGCCGGCAAACGCTGGAGAAGCACGGCAGTACGGGTTTGTTGTCCGCGGACAACAAACCCGGGGCTACGCAGGAATACGCCGACGATCGCATGCGCAGTGGAAGTACGGCTGCAGGTTTGTTGTCCGCGGACAACAAACCTGCAGAGATGGCATCGCACGCTGCAGACCGGACCGCGCCGACGAATCCTCCGAGCCCTGAACTGTCCGTGCCCGCTCAGGCCACAGTCACGGAGAACAGAGGTCTTCCCAGTCCAGTCCGCCGGAAGGCGTCGGGGGATGTGCCGTCGGCAGAGCATCTGCCACGGGAGGCCGACGTTGCTGAGGGTTGGCAGGTGCCGTCGGGCGGGTGGGAGCCGGTGTTCGAAGCGCTCATGGCACAGATGGGCGAGCTCGACCGGCACAGGCTGACGAAACGACTGCACAAAGTCATGGTGGAGGAGCTCGCGACAGCTCCGCGGCCAAGCAGCCAGTGACCACGATGGCCTGACAGTGCTGCGGCCCCGTTCTTCCGCCCGATGGTGGGGGAGTGGGGCCGCAGCTCGTCGTGACCGGTCGGATTCAGCAGCCCCCGACAGCCTTGAGAACGCGCACCTCCTCAGGGCCGCGCTCGACATCACCGGTGACGTCCTGGTACCGCTCCCCGGAACCTCTTGCGTTCGACCCGACCGCGCGCATGCTCACCCAGGGGAGAGAGCCCGGGGGCGGGCTGCCGTACAAGGTCGTCGTCAACGCCTGGGCCTCGCGCGACGGCACGGCCGACCGCGACGAGGTCCTCGAGTACAGCGACGCCATGGGCTGGCCGCGCGCCAACACTGTGATCCGCCAGCACAAGATTCACACCCGCGCGGCGGCCGAGGGTGAGATCACTACCCAGGACGCCGACAACGGCACCACTCTCCAAACCTGCCGTCCAGGTCGGTCTGCCTACGCTCGACGTACATGTCCGCGAGGACATCGCTGAGTCACGTGCCAGGTTTCATGCGGCCGTTCTTACGGAGAACGTCAAGCGGTCGAACTTCAACTACATCGAAGAAGCCCCTGTCCTTCAGCAGATGCTGGAGATGACCAACGGCAACCAGACGCAGGCCTCAGAGAAGCTGCAGAAGTCGAAGCAATGGTTCAGTCAGCGCATCGGCCTGCTGCGCCTCTCCGAGGAGATGCAAGCGCTCGTCATTCTGGCGATCTCAAGGCGTTCCATGACATGCGGATGTACCCGGTCATGCCACCCAGCGAGCAGTTTGCCGCGTGGAAGGCTGGCAGGAAGGAATCCCCTGCGGCCGCAACTGCCCCGGCCCCGCGCCCACGAGAGAGCCCCCATGCCGGCGCCCAAAGCTGAATCGGTGTATACCGCGGTATACACATCCTCCGGTTCGGGAGCAGGCTCAGAGCAGCCCGTACCTCATACAGAAGAGCCGCTCTCAGTCGAATCGCAGAACACTCCCTCGCCCCGAAACCTTGCCCGTCCCTGTGCCGCGCGACGCCGCTCCTGAACCGCCCGAAGTCGAGTCGGCCCCTGCCACAGAGCAGAAGCAGGCTCCTGCCTATAGCTGCGAAAGGTGGTTTGGCCGGCTGATGGAGGAGGAGCTGTCCGAGCTGGACCGGCACATGCTGACGAAGGAGCTCCAGCGCGTGATGCTTAGCGAGACGAGCCGGATCGAGGACTCCGAGACATAGCGCCAAGCGTCATTGGCGGCCCCGCGCTTTCACCTGGTGGTGGGGGAGCGGAGCCGCTTTCTCGTGGTCAAGACGCGTAGCAGGTCGCCGGGCTGGGTTTCGCGCAGGAGTACGTCGGCGATCCTAGGGTCGCGGTGGTGCAGGCGTAAACGATGTCCGGAGTGTCGGTCGTGATCCGGTCCATGTCAGCGGGGGAGTGGATCAGGTCGAGCGGGCGGTTCCCCAAGCGGTGCCGGGGGGCGCGATCCCGGAGTGTGAATGGGTGGGTTGGTTGTGGCCCCATGCAGGTGAAGGATCCTGGCCCCCCGCCCGGCCAAGAGACAAACCGGGGCGGCTGGCAACCACCTTTCTGGTCCGACCCTTTTCTGCGGCGAGCTCCCGGCGCATGCGGCGTCCCGAGGAGTCTGACCTGCGGATTCCCGTAATTCGGTCATGGCTCAGGAACCCTCACCACCACGAGCTGGACGGGACCGCCCCGGCATCCAGAAGGACGCTTTTGGCGAATTCAGATGCTGAGCCCGGTGCGAGCTGGAGCTCGCACCGGGCTCTCCTGTCCAGGTCAGTGCTGAGGTGCGAGGATGCGTAAGTGGTGACTGAAGCAGAGTGGGAGCGACTTCGAGGTGAGCTGCGCTTCGGTCAAGTCTTCACAGGCACCGTCGTCCGAGTGCCCAGGCCCGGGGCGATCGGTGTCTTCGTGGACATTGGCCTCAGCGTCGGAGGGTTCGTCGACGTCGTGCTTTTGCCTCGTCGGCGAAGCGAGGACTGGCCTGTCGAGGGAACAGTGACCGACTTCGAGGTTTGGTGGGTGCACAGTGACCACCAGCAGATACGGCTAAAGCCCTCTGACCCGCAGTACCTGTGCGAGGACTTCGCCGACTTCGTTGCCCGATTCAGGCCCAATTGGCCATCCGACATCGGCAAAGCTGTAAGGGGTTATGGGACCATCAATCCGTAGGCGCTGCTCAGGCGCTCCACCTCACACCAACTACGCTGACACCAGCCGCGTAACCCGTGCCCAGGATTCGGGCTCAAGACCCGTCAGCCGTCGCGTGACGTTCATGTCATACCGTGCCGGGCCCGGGTGATGAGGATGATCCGACCACGGGAGAGCGGGGGCCGACCTGGCGGGTCTACCGGGGCGGCTTTCCGGTTCACCCCCCTTGCGGAGGTCCTGACGGAAGTCAGGTGTCGCGACGTCCCCGATGAGGCCCTGGGCGCGTTGGCGGACGCCGGTACGGCCGTGGTGGAACTCCGGCCAGACGACGCCGGGGGAGAGTCACGCCAAACTGAGTAATCGTCAAGTCCCGTGGACCGACCGATGGCTATCTGCCGGTCTGACCTTGGTGTCGTTGTGACCGCGTGGGAGTTTCTCAAGCGAGGCCCTCAAGGAAGCCCAAGAGTGCGGTGTGCAGGATCTCCGGCTGTTCCAGGTGCAGATCGTGGCCGGTGCCGGGGACGCTCATGGCCGTGGTGGCGGGTCGTCGGCGGAGCATCTCGTCGGCTTCCTGCGCAGGTATGAAGCTGGATTGGGCCAGGACGACCAGGGTGGGGCACGCGACCTGCCCCCACTCGTGCCAGAAGGAACGCTGGGCGTTCTCCGCCAGCGAGCGGACCATCACGTCCCGGTCGAAGCGAGGCCACCATCCGCCCTCGCGTTCCTCCAACCCGGCCGCCCAGCCTGCGCCGACCGGTCCGCCACCGAGGTACGCGGCTGCCGCTTCGCGTGAGCGGAACGGTGTCGGCCACGAGTCGAGCCATCCACCGAGGTCCACGGCGCTGTTCGGGTTTGCACCCCCGGGCCCGGCCTCGACGAGCACGAGACCGTGGACGAGCCCGGGACGTGCGGCGGCGGTGAGCATGGCCGTATGCCCGCCCAGCGACTGGCCGACCAGGACGGGCCGCTGCAGCGCCAACTGATCGACAACGGCGACGGCATCGGCGACATAGGCGGCGCGGGAGACGTCCCGCGGGTCGCGCTCGCTGGTACCGTGCCCGCGCTGGTCGACCGCGACGACCCGATATCCGGAGCTCAAGCGCCCGGCCAGCACGTCCCATTCACCCGCGTGACCGGCCAGACCGTGCAACAACACGATGGACTGTCCAGGACCGCCCCAGTCCCGGCAGACAAGCCGGACTCCGTCTCGCACCACCACGCGTTCAGACCACGCCACATCGACCTCCACGGAATCGGCTGGCGATCACGGACCGGTCGCACCGGCTCCCGAAGGCGTCCTCCACAAACGGGATCCGCACACCGCGCTCCTTCGGCTTCGCCACGCCGCCCCTCTCCTGCCGTTGGTGTGCTGGATGGGCTCCTCCGGCTCGTCGAGCGTCATGCCCTGCTGGGCTCCGCTGAATCTGATCCACGGGGGTATGCGTTCATTGAAGCTTCCCCGTGATCTTGGACACTCGATACCTATGCTGCGAGGTCGTGTTGGTGCCGTTGCCGGGTCTCGGCCG
>NZ_BMTF01000042.1 GCF_014649535.1 Streptomyces gelaticus | reverse complement strand
ACGGTGTTGTCGTCACCACCGCTGGAACAGCCGGCCAGCACACCGGCGGCGAGCACGGTCGCCACGACCGGGGCGGCCGCGGCGCGGACTCTGGAACGACGGGTGAGAAGACGGGACATGAGGAGGTCCTCCGAGGACGTGAAAGTGGGACGGGGAAGGGGGGACGGCATCCGGTGGGGAGTCACCGGGCCGGCACCGTCTGGACGGTGCCGGTGTGCCGGGCACGCTCGGCGGCGAACGCCGCCAGATGACTGCCGAGCGTGGCCTCGGTGCCGGAGCGGACTGCGGCCGCGTCGCCGGTGGCGACGGCGTGGACGAAGGCATCAACCAACGCCGTGTCTCCGCCGCCGTGTCCCTCGGCGGCATTGGAACCGCTCGTGTCGACCTCGTGGACGGTGACCTCGTCGGTGCGGAAGTCGTGGACGGTGACGCGCTTGCCGTCGCCGCGCAGCCAGCCGTGCGAGCCGAAGATCCGGGTCTGGCGGTCGGTCTGTTCGGTGAAGGCGACCATGGTGAACGTCGCGGTCATGCCGCCGGACAGCTGCATGGCGAGGACCTGGTGGTCGACCACGTCGTTGTCGACGCGGTAGGCGCACAGGCCGTACGGGCCTTCGCGCAGCGCGGTCAGCAGCTCGGTCTCGTCCGTGGAGTCCGTGACGTGGGTGACCGGCCAGACCGCGCCCTTCTCGCGCAGCGTCGGCACGTACAGCTTCAGCGCGGAGTAGGGGCAGCCGGACTCGACCGCACAGTCCAGGCAGCGCTCCGCGGCACCGGCCGGGGCGTTCTCCGGCCGGAAGTGCTTGAGCCCACCGAAGCTGGCGACCTGCTCGATGCGCTCCCCGGTGACGTAGGAGATCCAGTCCAGGTCGTGGCAGGACTTGGCGAGCAGCATCGGCGAGGAGTCCTTCTCGCTGCGCCACGGGCCGCGGACGTAGGAGTGCGCGTAGTGCCACCAGCCGACGGGCTCCAGGTGGTCGACGCTGACGAGTTCGCCCAGCACGCCCGAGCCGACAACCTCCTTCACCAGGTCGGTGTAGGGGGTGTAGCGCAGGACATGGCAGACGGCGAAGAGTACGCCCGCCTTCTCCACGCCCTCGATGAGGGTGCGGGTCTCGGCCTCGCTGGGCGCCAGTGGCTTCTCGGCGAGGATCGCGTACCCGGCCCGCGCCAGCGCCAGGACGGGCTCGACGTGATTGCGGTCCTGGGTGGCGACGATGACGGCGTCGGCGATGGCGTCCCCCTCGACGAGCGGCCGCCAGTCGTCGAACTCGAGCTCCGCCCCGGCCGCGGCGCGGGCCGCCGGCCGGGGATCGGCCACGGCCACGAGGCGGGCGCGTTCGGGGTGGGCTTTGATCCACGCGGCATAGGTGAGGCCGCGGTTGCCGGCGCCGACGAGAGCCACACGGACGGGCCGATCGGATATCGGAAGGTGCATGGACATTCCCAAGAGCTCCCTGGAGGTGAAGGAGAGACACGCGACGGACAAGGCGTACGGTGGGGCCGGGAGGCGTCTCCCGAGACGATGCCTGGACGCGGAGCCGTCAACGGTTACCGGGTGCGGAGAACTGACAGCGGCCGGCTGCCGATGCATACGGCGCGTACCGGGGGCGCCTGAAAGCCGGAAGGCGGACCGCGCAGTGGTCTCTGCGATCCGGGACACGGGCTGCCCGGGTCGATGACGGGAGGTCCGGAACGGCCGTTCACGGGCGCGCCGCCGTGGGCCGCCGGTTGTGTGCGAGATACGTCGTCTCGACGTGCTCGACGGCTCGCCAGATCGCACCGAGCGCGACCCGGTCGTCGCCGAGCGAGGACGGCTGGAGATCGGGGACCCGGATGCACAACGGCTCCAGACGGTTACGGAGGCGTGGGAGCAGGACGTCGGCGGACTGGGCCAGTCCCCCACCCAGCACGACCCGTTGCGGGTCGACGGTCAGCACCATGGCCGCGAGGCCGAGGGCCACGTCGCTGGCGTAGCGGTCGACGGCGCGCACGGCGACGGTGTCGCCCCGGCGGGCGGCGGCCAGCACATGGGCGGCGGCGTTCCGCGGGGGTACGTCGGACGGGACGGCGGGACAACACGCCAGGCGGGTGGCGGCGGTCGCCCAGGGGGTGACGGGGAAGCTGCCGATCTCACCCGCCGCGCCGCCGTATCCCCGGTGCACCCGGCCGCCGATGATCAGCGCCGCGCTGAGGCCGAGACCGGCGTGGATGTAGACGGCATCCTCGATGTCCCGTGCCGCACCGAGGCGTTGCTCGGCGAGTGCGGCCAGCCGGGTGTCGTTGTCCACCAGGACCGCCCCGGCGCAGTGTTCGTCCAGGTGCTCGGCGAGCCGTACACCGGTCCAGTCGGCGGCCGCTCCCGCGAGTACGACGTCTCCCTCCGGGCCCACGACGCCGGTGGTGCCGGCGCTGATCGTCCAGATCCGGTGGGCGTCGATTCCCGCGTCGTCCAGGCACTCGGTCATCACGTCGCCGATGACGGCAAGCCGGTCGGCGCGCCGGATGTCCGGCGGCACCGTTCGGCGGGCCGTGGTGACGACCGTGCCGCAGAGGTCGGCGAGCACGGCGAGGACGCTGTGGGCGCCGATGTCCAGCCCGAAGACGTAACCGGACTCGGCCCGGAACCGGTAACGGCGGGCCGGCCGCCCCACTGCGCCGGGCGCGGGCGGGACTTCGGCCGCCCATCCCTGGTCGGTCAGCTCGGTGGCGAGGTCCTCCGCCGAGGCGCGGGAGAGACCGGTGAGCGTGGCCAGCTCGGTCAGCGTCACCGGCGCGTCGGCACTTCTCAGCGCCTGCAGCGCGCCGAACGCGTTGAGCCGGCGCAGCTGCGCCAAGTCACCGCCGGCGGGTCGGGATGCGTCCATGTACTCCTCTTGACGTCGATTCAGCCGTAGGGATTAATCAGAGAGTCCACGAAAATATTGCGATGGTCAAGCGTCAGGAGGACGCTGAGGCTGATCAAGTCGTGAACAAAGCGCCCACTTATTTGGAAGACTCTCATAATCTGAAGGGATCACGGTGCCCCGAAAACGCCCTAGACCACTCCTCATCCTGCTGCTCGCCCTGACCGTTCTGGTCGCGGGTCCTGCACCCCTGGCCGCGGCCCGGGGAGGTGGCGGCACCAGTAAATCGGCACTGGACCGGACGTGGTTCGGCCCCGAGGCCGACCTCGGCGTCCAGCAGGAAACGGTCTCCGTCAACGACGCCGTGGTGGGCACGGAGGACGGCCGGCCCACGATGTACACGACGGTCTCCGCCGAGAACGCGATCTTCAACGTCATCGACATCCGGGACAACCGGCTGCTGCGCTCGTTCACACTGCCTGGCGTGCAGCAGTCCTGGCGGCATGCGATCGGCCCCGACGGCACCGTCTACATCGCTGCCATCACCGGCGGCCAGACGGGAGAGCTGTGGAGCTACAGCCCGGCCGACAAGGAAGTGCGCAAGCTCGGCACCGTTCCGGGCGAGAAGTCGCTGTGGTCGATGACCACGGACCCGAAGGGCAATGTCTGGATCGGCACCTTCCCCAACGGCAAGGTGTTCAGATACGACCCGCAAAGCAAGGACTTCCACGACTACGGGCAGATGGTGCCCGGCCAGCAGTACGTGCGCTCCATCGCCTACCACGACGGATCCGTCTACGCGGGCGTGGGCTCCGTCGGTGACGTCATCCGGCTCGACACCGCCACCGGTACGAAGACGAAGATCTCCGACCAGGTCCCGGCGCTCCTCGGGGTGGAGCCCCAGAAGGTGCCCTTCGCCTACGACATGGCGGTCGTCGACGGCTGGCTGTTCGTCAAGTTCGCCGACCCGCAGATGAAGCTGCTCTTCTACGACCTCGACGCCGGCAAGTGGAGTGACAAGTCCGTCGGCAAGAACACGCCTTCCGACGCGGGAGTCTTCTCCTTCAACCAGCTTCAGTCGCGGGACGGGAAGGTGTACGTCACCAACAACCGCGAGTTGTACGAGATCGACACGTCGACGCTGGAGTCCCGCTCGACCGGAATCGCCTTCGGTACCTCGCTGCGCGGTGCCGCCTGGATACCGCTCGATGATCCGGACCTCCCCGGGACCTCGCTCGTCACCCTGCAGTCGGGCGGCAGGATCACCGCTTTCGACATCGCGTCACGGCGGAGCAAGGCGCTGCCCTCGGTGGTGCAGGGCGCGCCGAACCCGCTGCACAACCTGGAGGCGGCGCCGGACGGCACACTGTTCATGAGCGGCTACCCCGGCGGCACCGGGTCCCGATTCGACCCGCGCACCGGCCGCACCACCCGTTTCCCGATGGGCCAGGCCGAGGGCATGGCGGGCCTGGGCGACACGATGTACTTCGGCATCTACCCCGGAGGCATCATCTCCTCGGCGAAGCTGGACGCGGCGACCCCGGCCGTCTCCGAGAAGTTCCGTCTCGGCTCCGAACAGGACCGGCCGTACGTGATGAAGGCCCACGACGGCAAGCTGCTCATCGGCTCCATCCCCGACTACGGAAAGCTCGGCGGCGCGCTGACCATCTACGACCCCGCCGACGGGGAGAAGAAGACCTACCCCGACATCGTCCACAACCAGAGCGTCGCCGGGCTCGCCCAGCGCGGCGGACGGATCTACGGCTCCACCACCGTCCACGGCGGTCTGGGGACCGGCGCCACTGAGTCCGAGGCCAAGATGTTCGTCTGGGATGTCGCCGGCGAACGCAAGGTCAAGGAGTTCACTCTCGACCTCCTCGGCCTCGACAGCCCGAAGATGATCAGCGGTCTCAGCTTCGGCCGCGACGGCCTGCTGTGGGGCGCGGCCGACGGATTCCTGTTCGCGATGGACCCGGACACCCTCCAGGTCGTCAAGTACAAGAACGTCTACCCCGAGGTGAAGAACTACGGCATGTGGCGGCCGGTCTACCTCCGCTGGGGCGCCGACGGCCTGCTGTACACCACCCTGGCCGGCAAGCTCACCGTTGTGGACCCCAAGACCATGGACCACGTGACACTCGGCGACTACGACGAGGAGGTCGCCTTCATGACCCTGGCCCGGGACGCCGACGGTCACGAGAACATCTACTTCCTCGGCAAGACGGCGGAGTCCCGGCTGCGGATGATCCCGGTGCGCCACGGCCTGGCCGGCGCCGTGGCCGTCGGCAACGCCGGCTTCGAGGTGGCGCCGCTGGGCGACGGCGCCGTCCCGGGGTGGCAGGGCGGTGGCACCCTGTTCACCCTTTCCCAAGAGCGGGCGTACACCGGCAGACGCAGCATGAAGATCGTCGATGCGGCCCGGAGCGGCCCCGAGGCGTCGGCGGAGCTGACCGGTGAGCCGGTGCCGGCTGCCGCGGGGGCGTACTACCGGGCCCGTGCCAAGGTATACATCGAGGACGGAAGCACCGACGATTCGGTGCTGCTGCTGAGCTTCCTCGACAGGGCCGGCCAGCCGGTCGGCCGGATGGCGAGCGCACCGCTCCGCAGCGCGGACCAGCGGCGCTGGATCGACGCGCAGGCGAGTGGTACGGCTCCGCCTGGTACGGCGTCGGTCCGCGTCTCGCTGTACTCGTCGGCGTGGAACCTCATGACCGGATACGTCGACGCGGTGAGCCTTCAACAGACCAGGCGTGGGTGACGCCCACACGCGGACACCAGGCCACGGCGACCGTACGCCGTGGCCCGGTGTCGTCGATGCGGCGCTCAGCCCTCACCGTCGAACTCGCACCGCACGGCATCACCGCCAACACCCTCGCACTCGGCACGGTCCGGACCCCGATCGACGGCGCGTTCCCCTTCGACCGCGATGCGTTCGAGACGGCCCACCGGGAGCGTATTCCGCTTGGCTGCTACTCGGTGCCCGACGAGAACGTGGGCGCGCTGCTGCTCGCCTCGGACGCCGGGGCGTACATCAACGGCGCCCGGATCGTCGTGGACGGCGGAGTGCTCGCCGAACAGATGCGCCGGATGCGCTTCATCTGCCCCGCCGCGTACGCGGCGTACGACGCTCAGCTCTGCCACCCTTTGGTGACCGGGTCAGCACAGAAGGAAACTTGACGCCATGACACACACCTTGCGCACCCTCGACCCGGCCGACGAGGCAGCCGTGCACGCGCTATGGGCGATCTGCTTCGACGCCCCGCACCTCCCGGCGCTGCACGCCCTGGACCCCGACCGCCACCGGCGGACCTTCGTGGCCGCTCGCGGTGACACGGTCGACGCCGTCGTCTGCTACGTGCCGCGGCAGCTCCGCGACGCCCGCGGCCGGGTCGAACGGGTAGGCGGTATCGGCAATGTCGCCACCCGCCCCGAGGCACGGGGCCAGGGCCTGGTTCGCCGGCTGCTCGCCATTGCCGCCGAGGCCATGACCGCCGAGTCCTGCACATGGTCCCTGCTGTTCACGGACACTCCCGGGGTCTACGAGCGCTCGGGCTGGACCGGCTTCCGCACCTCCTGGACTGAGGGACCGCTCACCACTGTTGGCCCACCCGAGCCCCGCTTCCGCATCCGTGCGGCCACCCCGACCGACGCCCCCCGGCTCGCAGAACTGCACGCCGGATTCAACGCCGCACGCCCACTCACCGCGGTGCGGACGGCCAACGACTGGATCCACCGCGTGCCCGCCTGGTACGGCCCCGGCGCCGAATGGCTCATCGCCGAGGACAACAGGGGGACGGCGGTCGGCTACACCGTGACCCAGCACATCGGCGAGGCCGTCGAGGTCCGCGAGTGCGCGGTGACGGAAGCCGCACCGGCGGCCCTCGGTGAGTTGCTCGCTGCGGTGGCCCGCCGGGCCCGTGCGGCGGGTGCCGCAGTCGGCCGGGCCCACCTCCCCGAGGACCCAGCCGTCCGCGCCGCCCTGCCCCGGCTTCTCGCCCAGGATCAGGCCCGGGAACGGACACAGACGGTGGGTATGGCCCGCCCGCTCCTTGCCCCGCCGGAGGCGATACGTGCCACGCTGCAGGCCACGGGAGCAACCCACTGGCATGGCGACTCGTTCTGAGCCAACAGTCCCAGGGCCCGATGTGTTTGCCTGCCGTCCACTCAGCAGGGCACGCCACTGGGACCTCGGCCAGAACCGGGCGCGCACTTCGACCTGAACCCCGTGGGTTCAGTGCCTGCTTTCGATCCCGGGTTCTGGGTGGCTTTGCACCCTGGGCTGGTTCAGTGTCCGAGGACGCCGGGCAGGCTGCGCAGCGTGCGTGCGAGGGGTGCGGGAGCCGACTGAGGGCGTCGGCACTACCGCCGAGGTGACCCGGCACATGCTGGAGGGCCTGAGCCATGGCACGGGTCTGCTCGATTGACGGACCCCGCCCTCGCCGCACTGCGCCACGCCGTCGAGGAGCCGGCCGACCGCACCCACGCGACTGGCGAGCTACTGCTCGTGCCGTCCGGCCCGGCCGCGGTGGTGACCGGGGCTCAGCGTTGTCGGGACGGGTCACGGCATGGGGCCCCGGCAGCGACGCGGTGAAGGTGCCGCTCGTGCAAGGAGATCGTGCCACTGCGCGCCGGGTCGTCCAGGCGCGGCTTCCTGTGCTGGGCCGGTGTGGTGACTCGGGCAATCGGTAGCGGCCCCAGACGACCTCCTCGGGCGGCTCCGGCTCGGGCAGAAATCAGACAGCGAGGCCACTCTTCCGGGTCGCAGGCTTGCGAAGTACGGAGAGTACGCGGGCACAGCCCGAGGCGTACGACCTGAAGCTCGATGTCGACTTCACCCCGTTGCGTGAGCAGGACCTGACCACGGCCGGTTTCGGCACGGCCGTCTGAACCGGACGCGGCTGTGTCTCTGCAAGAGCCAGGCGCCCGGCCGGAGAGGATAGGGCGGTGAGTACTGCGCTGGCAGAGGTTCTTTCCGCCGTTCTTCTTGTGGTCGTGCTGGCGTGCGCGGTCATCCGCCCGTTCGGCTGGCCGGAGGCGGTCGTCGCCGTCCCGGCCGCCGGCGTTGTCATCGCCACCGGGGCGATCTCACTGGACCACGCGGCTGATGAGGCCGCCCGGCTGGGACCGGTGATCGGGTTCCTGGCGGCCGTGCTGGTCCTGGCCCAGCTGTGCGACGACGAGGGGCTGTTCCACGCGTGCGGCGCGTGGATGGCCCGCACCGCGGCCGGGCGGCCGCGCCGCCTGCTGGTGCAGGTGTTCGCCCTCGCCGCGGTGATCACCGCCGTGCTCAGCCTGGACGCGACCATCGTGCTGCTGACACCGGTGGTGTTCGCCACCGCCGCCCGGCTCGGGGCCCGGTCCCGGCCACATGTGTATGCCTGCACCCACCTGTCGAACACCGCGTCGCTGCTGCTGCCGGTCTCCAACCTGACCAACCTTCTGGCGTTCGCGGCCAGCGGGCTGAGCTTCACTCGGTTCGCCGCCCTGATGACACTGCCCTGGCTGGTGGCCATCGGCGTAGAGTACGTCGTCTTCCGCCGGTTCTTCGCCACCGACCTGGACGCCGGCGCCACGGCCCCGCCCGCCGCCGAGCCGCGCGAGGTGCCGGTGTTCGCCCTGGCCACGGTGGTGTGCACGCTGGCCGGGTTCGTGGTCACTTCCGCTTTCGGGATCAACCCGGCCTGGGCAGCGTTCGCGGGCGCCGCCGTCCTCGCGGTCCGCGCCCTGGCCCAGCACCGCACCACGCCGGTCGCTATCCTGCGCGCCAGCGCGGTGCCGTTCCTCGCTTTCGTCCTCGCCCTGGGCATCGTGGTCCGCGCCGTCGTCGACAACGGCCTCGACACGGCCCTCGGCCATCTGCTCCCCGACGGCACCGGCCTGCCCGCCCTGCTGGGCATCGCCGCGCTGGCCGCCGTCCTGGCCAACGTGATCAACAACCTGCCCGCGGTGCTGGTGCTGCTGCCGCTGACCGCCCCGTCCGGACCCGGCGCGGTCCTCGCGGTGCTGCTCGGGGTGAACATCGGGCCGAACCTCACCTACGCCGGCTCGCTGGCCACCCTGCTGTGGCGGCGCATCGTCCACGCCCACGACGCCGACGTGGAGCTGAAAGAGTTCACCCGGCTCGGCCTGTACACCGTACCGGCCAGCCTGGGCGCCGCGGTACTGGCACTGTGGGTATCACTGACCGCAATCGGAGGAGGCTGACCCCCATGGCCGTGGTGGTCTGGATCGTCGAGGGCACCTGGCCCGCCTGCCTCGGCACCCAGCTCGCCGCCCGCGTCCTGGCCGAGATCGGCAACGACCGCACCCACTTCGCCGACGCCCGCTTCCTACTGTCGTTGTCAAGCCGTAGCGGTCACTGGCGGTGTAGCACCGTCGGTCACGGGTTGAACTTTCGTCGTTGGCCGTCGCGACCATCGGCTGACGCTGGGCGGGTCGAAGGGGTCTTAACGTAGCCGGGTGACTCGTGTGGAATCTACGGCCCCTAAAGCATCGGCTCGCCAGGCACTGGCGGCGAAGCTGCGTTCGGCGACCCCGCGGCTGGCCGCCCCGGGCAGGGCTCTCTTGGCTCCCGGAATGTGGTCTCCCTGGCGCATCGTGGGCGAATCGCTGCTGAGCGTGGCGTTCGGGCTGCTGGGAGCAGGTCTCGCGGCCCTGGACAACGGCGGCACCGTACGGGTCACTGCCACCGGGCTGGCGATCGCAGCGCTGTCACTTCTGCGCCGGACGCTGCCCGCTACCGTGCTGCTGGTGACCGCCGTCGGCTCTGTCCTGTTGGGCGGTCTCGCCCCGTTGGTTCTCGTCGCTGCCTGGTCAGCGGGGCGGCGGATCGACGTGGTCGGCAAGACCGTCGGCACCTTCGCCCTCGCATACACCCTCAACCTCGGCCTGGCAGTCGTGCAGGCGCTGCCTTATCTCTCACTGCCCCGCTTGATCTTCAGCGTCTTGTGGCCGCTGGTCGCGATCATCGTGCCCGGCCTGGCCGGCCGCTACCGGTCGCAGCACCATGTGCTGACCGACACGCTCCGGGAGTACGACGCCCAGCAGCAACGCGAGCGCGCGATGATCGCCGGACAGGCCCGGGCGCGGGAGCGTCAGCGCATTGCGCAGGACATGCATGACAGCCTCGGCCATCAGCTGGTGCTCATCTCGGTGCACGCGGGCGCGCTGGAGGTGGACCGCGAGCTGACCGGACGGCAGCGGGAGGCGGTGGGGGTGCTGCGCGAGGCGTCGGTGGCCGCGATGCACGAGCTGCGCGAGGTGATACAGGTGATGCGGGACAGCGCGGAGGCCCCCCACCATGACCCCACCGCCCCAGGCGTCGCGGCCGCGGCGACGGAGGACACCACGGCGCTGTCGCGCGGGGTGGCGGGCATCGAGGGCCTGGTGGAAACGTCCCGGAGCGCGGGCGCGGCCGTGGAGCTGCGGCACTCCGGCGAGCCGCGCCCGCTCCCTCCGACCGCCGGTCACGCGGCGTACCGCATCGTCCAGGAGGGCCTGACCAACGCCCACAAGCACGCCCCGGGCGCCCCGATCACGGTCGAGCTGCGGTATGAACCGGACTCGCTGGTCGTGGAGGTCGCCAACGGGCCCGCAACCGGGACGACGAGCAACGGCCGGAACGTGGTGAGCGGCGGCCAGGGGCTGACCGGGCTCGGTGAGCGGACCCGACTCATCGGGGGCATGGCGCACGCGGGCCCGACGGCGGACGGCGGCTTCCGGCTGGCAGGCGTACTGCCGTACGCATCGCCGGAAGGCGGTATCCCGAGCCCCGGGCCCGGCAACGTGGCGACGACGTTCGTTGATCCGACCGGCGCCTTTTGGCAGCAGACCGCGGGGGACTCCTTGGACGAGGGTGGTCCCGTCATGAACGGGAACGGTCTGAAGGAGCTGACCAAGGCAATGAGCAGGAAGAACAGAAGCGGCATAGCCATCGGCTGCGGGATGGTGGTACTGATCCCTCTGCTCCTGGTGATCGCAGCCGTCGGCGTCGGGGGATACGTCCTCCTGGACAAGGCGGAAAAGGCCAGGATCGAGCCGAAGCAATACGACGCGGTGGAGCTGGGCCAGTCCGAGGCAGAGATCCGCAAGCAGTTGCCCAAGGAGAACCCCTTCGTGACCGACGGCCTGGAAATGGGTGCGCCGCCCGTGCCCAAGGGGGCGAAGTGCCTCAGCCTGACTTCCACGGAGACCAGCAAAAATCCCGGCATGGAGCCGGTCTTCCGGTTCTGCTTCAAGGACGGCAAGTTGACCGAGAAGAAGTCCTTCGAGGTGAGGAACTGAAAAGTACCGGGCGCTCGATCAGCGATGATGGCGAGTGACCGCAGGTAGACACTCAAGGACCGCGCAGGAGAGTCATGATCAGGGTTCTCGTCACGGATGACGAGCCGCTCATCCGGGCAGGCGTCAGGATGATTCTCTCCTCCGCCGACGACATCGAAGTCGTCGCCGAGGCGGTGAACGGCCGTGAGGCGGTCGAGCTGGCCCAGACCCGCCGCGTGGACGTCGTGCTGCTCGACATCCAGATGCCGGTCATGGACGGGCTGGCGGCCCTGGCCGAGCTGCACCGGACCGTGCCTGACACGCGGGTGCTGATCCTGACAACTTTCGGGGAACAGCAGAACGTACTGCGCGCCGTGACCGGAGGCAGCATGGGTTTTCTGTTCAAGGACTCGGCGCCCGCGGAGCTCATACGCGCGGTCCGGGCTGCCGCGGCCGGAGACGCGTACCTCTCGCCGGGCGCCACCCGCCATGTCGTGGACTCGTTGGCGTCCGGCCGGGGCGCCCAACGTGCCGAGCAGGCCCGCCGCCGACTGGAGGCGCTGACCAGCCGCGAACTGGAGGTCCTGGCGCTGTTGGGTGAGGGCCTGTCCAACGCGGACGCCGGTCGGCGGATCCATATGAGCGAGGCCACGGTCAAATCGTACGTGAGCCGGATTCTGACCAAGCTGGGCTGCGAGAACCGGGTGCAAGCCGCATTGCTGGCACGAGACGCCGGCCTGGAACCTGACCACACCGCTCGATGACGTCCTCGGGACGGTGATCGAGGCGGTGTGTGAAATGCAGGCGCAGGACCGGGGCTTCACCGCGGCGTTCGTCTCGGCCTTCCCCCGCGCGATCGACTTCGCCACGGACCGGGAGCAGGCACTGGGCAAGGTCGCCGAACTCGCCCGCCGGGCCAGGGCGGGTGGCAAGCTGCGCCCGGACTTCCTCCTGGTGCAGGCGGGGATCTCGGCGACCTCCGCGTCGAAGATGGGTTCGCCGGTGTCGGGGGCGGGCACGGCGGCGGGGTAGGTCATCTGCAGCCATGCGGCCCCGGGGACAGCCAGGACGGCCCGCATCGGGTGCCCCGGATATGCGCGGGGTGGATCAGCCGCCGCAGCCGGTCGTAAAGTCCATCCAGTCGATAACCCAGCCGTCCGATTCCTTATTCCACTCGAAGCCGCCCAGGTTCCTGTCGTAACCTCCGGCAGGCTTCTCGTAGCAGCCGCCCAGGTTGGCCTTGTCGTTGGTGTACTTCACCTTCCCGTAGATCGGGATGTCCTTGCCCTCTGGAATCGGGGTGAGCTTCTTCTCCTGCACGTAATAGGTGACGGCGTCCTCGCAGAGCGGCGATCTCCCCTCAGATCTCAGGTCAAGCGCCCTGTAGAACGATCGCAGGAGCCTGCTTTGTGCCGAGGGATCGGAACCGGTCAGCCGGCACACGGCCGGGCCGTCTCCTGCGTACAGCCCCCGGACGAAGGCCCGGTAGGACGCCTCCGGACTCTGGGGAGGCTTCGGGGCGTCGGCAACAACATCTCCGTCCATGGGCCCCTCTCCGACCCCGGCGGGGAACGTACCTGCAGTGTCCTCTCCCCCACAGCCGGCCAGCAGCAGACATGCCACAGTCGGCAGCAAAATGGTTCTCCAGACTCGCCTGTTCACAGCAAAGTCTCCAGCCTGGGGCCGAACTAGCCCTAGAATATGGTGTGTTGATCAATTTGATCACATGTGCACCCAAAAGGCGAGAAAAGCCTCAGCGGGCCGGTTCGGGATCCGGCGCCTCGTCCGGGGCGGAAATCGGTCCCGGGTCCTCGCTGTCGGTGTCGAACGGTGGTGCCTCCTGAGTCCACTTCATCGACGTGACCGTCGTGTAGCTCTGCAGCTCGCCCTTGCTCACCCCGTCGCCGCTCCGGGTGGCGACCGACTCGGTGCCGAGCAGCATGCCCGTGGACTTGTCGAAGATCAGGCGGAGTTCGGGAGCGGGCACGTAGGAGCTGGGAAGGGCGACGGCGTAGCCGGTGCGGCCGGTGTGGTCCTTGACGTCGCCGAGGGAGCGCACGCCGGGTTCGGCGGCGAGGAGGCGGTAGGCGGCGGCGCGCAGGGCCGGGGTGGACGGGAGGGTCGTGGCGAGTTGGACGGCTGTGTCGACGACAATCCGGTCGAGGATTTCCTCAGGGCCGTTGTAGTCCTTGTCGACCAGGGCGAACAGGCGCTTGCGGAGGGCCTTTTCATCGGTGGGGAGCGTGGCAAGGAGGCGGAGGGGGAGGTCGCCCATCTTGACGGTGTCCGCGCTTCCGCCGGGGGCGTCGTGCTGGATCTCGCCCTTGCCGGCGTAGGTGACGGTCTCACCCGTCAGGTTCCACGACGTGGGGGAACCATCCTCCTTCCACGCTGTCTCGTCGGCCTTCGTGGCCGGACGGGCCCCCAGATCCAGGAGCTGCGACCACCGCTTGTTCTTGGCCGCGGCCGTCCAGTACCGCTGCTCGGTGCGGACGTCGACGGTGTAGTTCTTGCCGGGGACCTTGTGGAGGGAACCGAAGTGTTCCTCCACGTACCAGTACGTGCCGGAACCGGCCGGTTGCTGCTCGACGTGGGAGGCGGCAGCGAGAAGGACCTGGCTGCCGGAGCCCGACGTCAGGGAGGGCGCAGGTCCTGGCTTCTGCGGCGCGGTTTCGGTGATCGCCAGAGCCGCCACCGCCGCCGCGGTGGCCAGCGCGAGACCCGAGAGGAGAGTGCGGCCCACCCTCCGTGGCTCGGGGGTGGTGCGAGCCGTGCGCGTCGCGCGCGGAAGGGTCATGAGCGTTGCGAGCTCCTCTTCCCGGACCGACGACGGCGTGGGGCGGTCGGGGTCGAGGTGGGCGGGGCGGGCGGCTGTCAGGCGATGCAGGATGTCGTTCTTCACCGGGCTTCCTTTCCTGCGGTGATCCGGACTCGGGTGGACACGCGCCGCACGGCTGCGGCTTCCTCCGTGGGTGGGCTGATGGAAGCGGCCTGGGTGAGACGTCTGCGCGCCCGGTGCAGACGGACCCGCAGGGTGATGGGCGAGCAGCCGACCACCGCGGCTGCCTGTGCCGGGGTCAGGCCCTGCCACCCGGAGAGGATCAGCAGTTCCCGATCGTCCTCCGGCAGCGTGGCCAGCGCCTTGAGCAGCGCGCTTCGCTCGGATACCTCCTCGGCAATGTCGGCCTCGGCGGGTTCCGCCCAGGAGCGCACCTCGGCGGCGAATGACGCGCGCCTGGCCTCCGCCCGGATGCTGTCCCGCAGGATGTTGCGGGCGACCGCGAACAGCCATGGCAGCGGCGGGTCGGGGACGTCGTCCAGCTTGCGCCAGGCCACGGTGAACGTGTCGTTCACCACCTCGTCGGCGACCTGCCATCCCGCGCGGCTGACCACGTAGGCCCACACGCGTTGCCGACAACCGTCGTAGATGGCGGTGAAACGATCCGCGTCGTAATCGGGCACTGCCGCACCTCCTTCCGTCCTGATGTGCTCTGTCGTTGGGTAGTGGGCCGAACGGGCTGATCGTTACAGCGGCATGTCGGAAACCACGCCCGAGAGACGAGGCGTACGTCACATCAGGTCCGCAACGGTGCCGCGCAGGGCGCGACGGTCGGAGGGCGCTGTGTGTCCGGAGCGGGGTCCGGCCGTGCATGGCTGGGTGGAGGGACCAGGTGTGGGCCGCGGCGAGGGCGGCCACGCTGATCGGACGGAAGTTCCACGTCTCCTACGGCGTCTTGGGTGTCACGAGGCTGATGCACCGGCTCGGCTTCAGCCCGCAGGTCCCCGCGCGGCGGGCCGCCGAGCGCGACGAGCAGGCCGTCACCGCATGGAAGGAGACGACCTGGGCGGAGGCAGAACAGCCCGGGCGGCCTGCGGAGGCTGCATCTGCTTCGAGGACGAAGCAGGCTTCACCCGCCGGCCGCCCGAAGGACGCACTTGGGGCCCGCGCGGCCGCATCCCTGTCGTGACAGCCGGCGGCCGCCGCTCGGGACGTTTGTTTGCTGAGGGGTCCCCGCCTGAGGTCCACGTCATGTGCGCTGCCCGGCGCGCAGGGGCCGGAGCGTGAGCGTGCCGTCGGGCCCGCTCTCGACGCGGGTGCCGAACTCCCGGCTGCGCCTGTCCAGGACGGTGCGCAGCCACTCGGTGTCCTCGAGTGAGGCGTGCTCCAGCCGCATCCTGCGGGCCTGCAGGGGCACCAGCCGCGTGTCGACCAGTCGGCCGGTGTCCGCCTCCACCGAGACCAGGTACAGCATCCGCAAGTCGTCCCGGTAGCTCTCGTAGCCGCCGATGCCCTCGTAGTCGTCGACGAGGTCGCCGCAGCCGTACAGGATGAGCTTGCCCTTGTACACCTCCAGCGGGCGCGGGTGGTGCGAGGAATGTCCGTGCACGACGTCCACTCCTGCGTCGAGCAGCGCGTGGGCGAAGCCGACCTCGGAGCGGGAGACGTGGTAGCCCCAGTTGGGGCCCCAGTGGACCGAGGCGACCGCGATGTCCCCCGGCTGCCGGACCTGCCGCAGACGGTCGGCGAACGCGTGCGCGGCGGCCACCGACGGCTCTGCGATGACGTCGCCACCGGCCCGCTGCTCGGTGGCGGCCCAGTCCTTCGGGATTCCGCTGGACGGCATCCCGAAGGAGAAGACCAGCACCCGCCCGCCGTCGCCCAGGGGCACGATCGCCGGCTGTCTCGCCCGCACCTCGTCCCGGCCCGCCCCCGCCGTCCGCAGCCCCGCATCTGCCAGGGCGTCGAGCGTCTCGTGGAGGCCGCGCGGGCCGAAGTCGAGCACATGGTTGTTCGCCAGCGCGCAGACGTCCGGCCGGGCCGCAGCCAGGCACGGCAGGTTGGCCGGGCTCATCCGGTAGTGGACGCCCTTGCCGGGCGCAAAGTCCCCGTCACCGGTGACGGAGGTCTCCAGATTGACCAGCCGCACGTCCGGCGCGGCGTCGTCCAGGACCGGCAGCGCCTCGCCCCACGGCCAGCGGAAGCCGACCGGCCAGGGGATCGGCCCGTTCGCCGCCTCCGCCAGGTCGACGTAGGCACGGGCGTCGCGGATGTACTCCTCCCGCAGCGCCGGGTCACCGGGGTGCGGGAGGATCTGATCGACGCCCCGGCCGAGCATCACGTCCCCGCCGAGGAACAGGGTGACCACGCCCTCGCACACCCTTCCACGCTATAGCCGTCGTGAGCGATGCGCGAAGGAGCCGTGAGACGGAGGCGCCGTGTGGCTACACGTGTGCGTGCGCGGGAGCCATGTGGTCGGCGAACCGGCTCCGCGGCGGCCCACGGGGCGACGGCAGCTCCAGTACCGGCGCCGAACCACCGGATGGCGAGCCCCTCGGTCTCGGCCTGCGCCCACAGCCGACGGGTGGCATGCCGGGTGGCTGTGGGCGGTCGCGTGGGCGGCCCGTAACAGGGCGGCGGTGATGACGAAGCCTGCACGCGGTGCTCGGGTTGTCCTCAGAGGCGCTCGGTTTGATTCCCCAGGTAGGCCCGCGCCGGCCAGCAGCCGGGTGGTACACGGGAGTTGCCGCTCAAGCAGCGTGTCGGCGCCGAGTCTCGGCTCGGATCACTGGGTGGAAACCTTGTGGACGGTGGTGTCGTCGGGGTCCAGCCGTCGCCCGTCCGCGGACAGCACTTCCAGCGGGCGGAGGCGTTGTCCCTGTCGGCGGTCGACCAGCTGTGAGTGGGGTTCGCCGGGGGCGAAGAAGTTCTGTTCGCCCCACTGTCGCAGTGCCACGATGACGGTGAAGAGCGCCTTACCTTTCGGAGTCAGTACGTACTCGCGGTAGGCGCTGCCGTCCGAGGCGGGGACGGATTCGAGGACACCGCCGGCGACCAGGGAACGCAGTCGCACGGTGAGGATGTTCTTTGCCACGCCGAGGCTTCGCTGGAACTCCCCGAAGCGCCGGCTTCCGTCGAAGGCGTCCCGCACGATCAGCAGGGACCACCAGTCGCCGATCGCGTCCACCGACCGGGCGACGGGGCATTCGCTGTCATCGAAGCGCGTCCTGGTCACCATGGCGTCCCTCACTCTCATAACGGTTGCAACATGCTACCAATGTAGTTACCGTCGCCATTGGTAGCAAGATGAAACCAGAATGCGAGGGAGTGCTGATGCCCGGTAATGGTGAGGCTGTGACACGACGGGCAGCGGTCCGAAGTCGGGAAGGTCCCGCGTTCGTCCTGTCCCGTGGCGTCGTCGTACTGTTCGCCGTCGCCTGCGGGGCTGCAGTGGCCAACGTCTACTTCTCCCAGCCGCTCCTGGTGACCATGGGCCACGACCTCGCCATGAGCCCGGCACTTGTCGGTAGCGTGGTCACCCTCACGCATGTCGGATACGGGCTGGGACTCTTCTTCCTCGTGCCACTGGGCGACATGACTGACCGCAGACGGCTCATCGTGGCCCAGCTGCTGCTCCTCGTGGTGGCACTGGCCGTGGTAGCCGCCGCCCACACGGCAGCGATCCTGCTCGCGGGCATGGCCTCGGTGGGACTTTTCGCGGTCGTCACGCAAACGCTGGTGGCCTTCGCGGCATCGCTGGCCCCTCCCTCCGAGCGCGGTCGGGTCGTCGGTCTGGTCACCAGCGGCGTGGTCATCGGAATCCTGCTCGCCCGCACCGCATCCGGCCTCCTGGCCGATCTCGCGGGCTGGCGCTCCGTCTACCTCGCCTCGGCGTCGCTCACCGCTCTGCTCGCCCTGGTCCTGTACCGAGTGCTGCCGCGCCACAGTGACGCTGAGCCGACAACCCTGCGCTACGGACAGCTTCTTTGCTCCACGATCACCCTGTTCGCACGAGAACGACTGCTGCGACTCCGGGCCTTGTTCGCTCTGCTGATCTTCGCCGCTTTCAGCACCCTGTGGAGCAGCGTCGCGCTGCCGCTCAGCGAGGCCCCGTACTTCCTGCCCCAGAGTGCGATCGGGGCACTGGGGCTGATAGGTGTCGCCGGCGCCTTGGCCGCGACCGTGGCGGGCCGTCTGAACGACCGCGGACTCTCCCGGCAGACCACCGGCATCGCCCTGGCACTGCTCGCCGCCTCGTGGTTGCCCTTGTCCTTCAGCCGCAGCTCGCTCTGGGCCCTGGTCGTCGGCGTGATCCTTCTCGACCTCGCCGTGCAGGCGGTTCATGTCACCAACCAAACCCTGATCTACGCGCTGCACCCGGACGCGGGCAGCCGGCTGATCGGCGGATACATGGTCTTCTACTCGATCGGCAGCGCCACCGGCGCCATCGCCGCGACCTCCCTGTACACGGTGGCCGGCTGGGGCGCCGTATGCGCACTGGGCGCCACATTCAGCTGCCTCGGGCTCGCACTGTGGGCCTTCACTCGACACAGCACCCCGGACCCCGTCGCCAAGGTCACCTCTCGCGGTGAAGATGTGAGCGATGTTCGGCTCTGGCACGTAGTCGGTGGTGAGGCTGGGTGTCCGTCAGGGCAGGAGGGCGTGGTGGCGGAGGAGGTCGATTCCGGCGCGTCCGTGCATCTGTCTCGTGATCCTCTTGGTGCGGGTGTTGACGCCTTCGGTGCGGTCGTTGTGGTACGGCAAGGTGAGGCCGGCGTCCACGGCGGCCCGGTCGATCTCGAGGCCGTTGGTGAAACTGCGCAGGTGCGACAGGTCGACGGCTCGGGCGGTGGTGATTCACCCGGCAAGTTGCACATCACTACCCTCGGCCGGTTTCAGCAGGTCGGCGAAGCCGCGTACGAGATCGGCCGGCGCGGTCATCTCCGGGCAGGTCGCGGCGATCTTCTCCAACAGGGCCGTTTCCTTCGGGCGCAGATTCTCGGGGTCGGTGAGTAGGAGACGGCTGGTATGACGCGGCGTGGTTACGGGGCGGTCGCCTTCGGCCCGCCCTGGTTGAGGTAGCGAGCCAACAGGTTGGCGCTGCCGGCGTATCCCAACTCTTGGATCTTTTGCAGCAGTTGAGTGACGGGGACTGCGGGGTCGCCCTGGCGCCGTTCGTGGAAGTGGTCGCGGTAGAGGTCGGCGAGGGTGGTCGCGGTAGGGGTCGGCGAGGGTGGGCCGGTAGGCGGGGGCGATGCGCAGGACCTGGGGTTCGGGCATGCGGGCATACCGTTTGACGGTATTGGGGCCAGGTTGAGGCGGCGGGAGCAGTCGAGCAGGCCGACGCCCTGGCCGAGGAGATCGTGGACCGTGTTCCAGCGTCTAGTTCTCGATCGTCGTTCTCACCCTGGTGCCGCCGACAGACTCCTATCAGGCCACTCGCATCAGGCCACTCGGCCACAGACTGCACACCGCGAAAGGCCCCACCGGATCTGCCGATGGTCGCCCGGGCTCGCCCGGTCATCGGCAGATCCGGTAGGCGCGGGAGCCCGGCACAGTACCCCGAATAGGGCCACACCCGGGAAGGCCGCCTCAGGGGCAATGAGTTCGCCGTCGCCCGTCAAGTGTCCGCCGCACGGCCCTGGAGCAGCGCCTCGCGCATCTGGTCCGGATGCTGCACACCCCGGTTGTCCTGGACGGCGGCCGTACCGTCGATGCGGCGACCTGACCACGACCCCAATTCCAATACCGGTATAGTAATGCCGGTATAGTTATTGTGTGCGTGAGAAGGGCACCCCGTGATCGAGATCCTGAACCCCACCCTGTTGGCCCGAGCGAAAGACACAGGCGCCCTGGTCGCTGACATCCTGCAGACGCTGAAGAGCCGTAGCACGATCGGCACGAACCTTCTGGACATCGACCGGTGGGCCAAGACCCTGATCGCCGAGGCGAGAGCGCTGTCCTGTTACGTCGACTACGCACCGTCCTTCGGACGCGGCCCGTTCGGCCATTACATCTGCACGGCCGTCAACGACGCCGTGCTCCACGGAAGGCCATACGACTACACGCTTGCCGACGGCGATCTGCTGACACTCGACCTTGCCGTCTCCAAGGGCGGAGTCGCTGCAGACGCTGCCATCAGCTTCATCGTCGGCGACGCAAAGCCCCCGGAGAGCGTCGCGATGATCAGTGCAACCGAACGCGCGCTGGCCGCAGGGATCGCCGCTGCCGGGCCCGGGGCTCGTACCGGCGACATCTCCCATGCCATCGGTACGGTTCTCAGCGAGGCGGGGTACCCGATCAACACCGAGTTCGGAGGTCATGGCATCGGATCAACGATGCATCAGGACCCGCACGTTTCGAACACCGGACGGCCCGGCCGTGGATACAAACTGCGCCCTGGGCTGCTGCTGGCACTGGAGCCGTGGGTCATGGCGGACACTGCTCAACTCGTCACTGATGCCGACGGGTGGACGCTCCGAAGTGCGACAGGCTGCCGGACAGCACACAGTGAGCACACGATCGCCATCACCGACGACGGAGCCGAAATCCTCACCCTGCCGAAGCGAGCGCAGCCGTGAGGCCGGAGCCCCGTGTTCCTCTTCTCTGGGCACCAGCGGGCCGTGCCCAGCGGGTACGCGAAGCCGTCACCCACTCTCCCGCTGTTACGGCTCCCTGTACCCGATCCACCCACTGAGCAGCTAAAACAGGGCCAACAGCAGCCGCCGACCGGGCGAAGGGGAACGTCGACCAGAGGACGTGGGCATTGTCTCCGACGTCATCCACAGGCATCAGCCGTGGCTCGAGGTTTAGCCTCACGGGAGTCGATGTTCCTCAGCTTCGGGAGGGCGACCCATGGCCGTGCACGTGACCGTGTGGGACGACCGCGATCGGGTCGGAGGAGGCGGGGCCCCGACAGATTCGATGGCCCCAGTGACCCCGGCGGCCGCTGCTGCCCCAGCCCTCTTCATCCACAACATCTTCACCTGGGGCAGCGACTCCACGTACGGGTTTGCCGGGCAGCGGCCCCTCGCGGACAGCCGGCGGCTCCTCCTGATGGATCGCCGGGGCTACGGCGACAGCCCGGACACCGCGCGCAGCGACTTCGACGTCGACGCCGAGGACGTCGTGGAGGTTCTCGGCGACGGGGCCTGCGCCATGAGGCTCGGCGGCGCCCACCTCGTGGGGCACGGGAACGGCGCCGTCGCCGCGCTCATCGCCGCCGCGCGCCGACCCGACCTCGTCCGCTCCCTTGCCCTCATCCAGCCCTCCGCCTTCACCGCCGCCGCGCACCATCCAGTCGTCGCCGATCTCCTCGACCGGGTGCGCGACGGCGCCCCGGGCATCCCGGACGGCGTCACGCCGGAGCAGTATCTGCGTGCGTCCACCGAGGGGTTGGGGATGGCTATGCCCGAGCCGACGTCGCGCCGGCTCCGTGCCGTTGCCACCTCCATGAGAGAGCGGCCCATCTGGGAGGCGGAAATCCCGCTGGGGGTGATCCGGGGCGCCGCCCTGCCGATTCTGGTGATCTGCGGAACCTGGGAGCGCGCGCCGGCCGCGTACCGCGAGCACGTGGGGCTCCCCCTCATGGCCGTGGCCGAGTCCCTCACGGACTCCCTCGGGGGCCGCCTCCTGCGGGTGCGCGGGTACTACCCGCACACCCAGGAGCCTGCCGTCGTCAACGCCGCCCTGCGCGAGTTCTGGGGCTGACCCGGTTCCGCATCGCTGCCAGTTCCGCGCGGCCGTCAGCTGGTGCGGTTGTAGATCGCCGTGCCGGGGCAGGCGGTGACGCCGGAGCGGGTGGCGCAGCCGGTGTACTGGCTGGAGCCGTTCCACCAGGCCCAGCCGCCGATGGTGCGGCCGTTCAGCCAGGTGTACTGGCCGACGTAGTTGGCGTCGTACGTGCGAAGGCTCCAGTGCACGTGGGCTCCGGTCGCGGAGCCGCCTGCGCAGGTGTCGGTGCCGATGTTGCCGAGCAGGGCGCTGCGGGCGATCGACGTCCCGTTGTAATAGGTGGTGTTCCACATGTGGTAGTAGTCCGTCGAGAAGCCGCCCGGGTGGATCACCCTGGTCCAGCCGCCGCCGGCGCCGCACATGGAGGTCGCCGTCCCCTCACGGGACGAGCGGACCCGGCCGCTGGCGTTGCCGCCGGAGAAGTCGAGGCTGCTCCAGTAGCCGGTCGAGCCGTTGCTGGAGTGCGCGCCGCCGGTCAGGGTCATGTAGTAGTCGGGCATCCAGGGCAGCAGCAGCCCGTTGGTGTTGGCCAGGGTCCCCACCGACGACGTCTGCTTCTGCGGCGTCGCCTTGTGCTGCGCGTATGCCGTCATGGTCTGCCGCTCCGCCTTGCCGACCAGTGGGGACTTCGCCACGTGGTCGGCGAATTCGCGGTCGCCTTCGAGACCCGCGACCCAGTGCCCGTCCTTGCGGTGGGCGAGGTAGAGCCAGCCCTCCGGCTCGCCGTGGTGTGTGCGCGGCGCCTCTACGTACGCGACGCCACGTGCCCAGTCGCGCGAGACGGTGCGGACGTCGACGACCACCTTGCGGCCCTCGGCGGCGAGCTTGCTGACGGCGGCCTTCGGGGCGAGGCCCTTGGCGTCGTAGGACCGGGAGAGGACGTCGGTGGAGACGGCGTCTATCAGTGCTTTGCGGCCGGTGCCGAGGCGGTCGGCGACCGTGGCCGGCATCTTCACGGTCACATCGGAGGACGACGACTGGGCGGCGGCCATCGGGGTCGGAGTCGCGGCCGAGTGCCGGCTGCTCGCCGTCGCCGAGGGCGCGGCGGCGAGCAGCCCGGTGACGGCGAGGGCGGCGACGGTGGTTCTCACGGACAATTTGGAAAGCATGGGCGATATCCCTTCTGCACAAGAGGGCCTGGCGGCCCGACAGGTAGCGAGAGCGTGGTGGCACGCGGCCACGCTGTACGAGACGTTGAAGCTGAAGTACTTCTGGCGGGTACTTCTCGTTCCGGAACGTGGCGGCCGGTGGTGTGAGCCGGTCGGTGGGGCGTGCCGTACTCCGGCCGTCACGTCGAGGGCGTCCCGGCGAGGCGGGTGAAGGCGGACGGCCGGGTCGGCGCGGGGCGGGGTCAGAGGCCGCAGTTGGGGGCTGACCAGTATCGGCCGGTGCCGCCTGCGACGTGGACGTGGTCGTCGTGGCCGGGGTAGCCCGGTCCCAGGATCTGGGTGAAGCCGTGTTCGCGGGCCTCGAAGGCCAGGGCGCAGAAGCCCTGGGAGCCGGCGCTCATGTCGGCTGCGAGGCCGTACATGTGGAGGCTGTCGGCGGCGCCGCCGACGGCGTCGTTGCAGGCGTGGTCACGAAAGCCGTCGTTGATGCCGATGGGCCGGTCGCCCATCGCGTGCCGCAGGGCCTGCAGTTTCCACATGGTGACCAGGACGTTGGCCTGGACCGTGGCGGCGTCGGCCTGGCCGCCGGACCAGTCGGTGCCGCACTGGTTGAGTTCCGGCCAGTCGAAGTTGGCCGGGGAGCAGTCGCCCTTCTGGAGGTCGTAGATCTTGCCGAAGGTGAGCGGGCCGGCGATGCCGTCGGCCTCCAGGCCGTACGCCGCCTGGAAGCGCTGCACCGCGGCCCTGGTGGCCGGGCCGAACTCGCCGTCGATGGCGAGTTCGCCGCCGAACCCGGGGTAGCCGGCGACCCTGATCTGGAGCTGCCGTACGTCCTCGCCGGACGTTCCCTCGCTCAGGGATCGGTTCCAGGTGAAGCAGGCGTCGGCGGGTGCGAGGCCGGCGGATGCCGAGGCGGGTGCGAGGGACGGTGCGGGGCTCGCGGACGCGGAGGTGGGTACGGCGAAAAGCAGGCTGACGCCGGTCAGGGCGGACGCGAGCAACAGGGATGAACGCGATGTCATGTGGGGGCCTCTGTTCGGACGACGACATTGTCGGATGACACGGTCAGCGGCGCAGCCTTGCGAGTCGGCCGAACCGCTATCAGTGCCCAGTCGGGAAATGGCATGGCCGGAAGCTGCCGGACCATCCCGTGAGTGGCTCTGCGAGGGTTCTTGAAAGTCTGGTTTCGTATCACAACGACGCTCTGTGGCGTTGTGGGCGCAGCGTCGTTGATCGAGCGTTGTCAGCGTTGCCTCTCGAGGGTGAGGAGGGCGGTGGTGATCAAGCTGAGGCGGTTGGCGCTGCAACGGGTGTGTCGGAGGATGCACCAGGACTTCAGATGTGCGATGCGCGTTCGATCAGCTCGCGGGCGGTGCCTTCCACTGCGTCGTAGCGGTCCGGGTAGGCCGAGACCTGCACGGCTTGCGCCACCTGCCCCGCGGACATGTCCGGGTTGTCCGCCGCCACCCGGATGGCGGGGGTGAAGAACGCCTTCGACGCGTACGACACGTCCATGATCTGTTCCGGCGTGCCCCAGCCCTGCGACGGACGCTGCTGGAACACTCCGAGCGAGTCCCGGTCGCCGCAGTCCAGGTTGTTCATGTTCGACTCGACCAGGCCCGCCTCGAACCCGGCGAGCAACACCTTGTCGCTGACATCGAGTTCGACGCCGGTCCGGTAGACGACCTCGATCACCTCGGGGTCGGGTTCGTCCGGCACCGCGCAGCCCCCGCCGCCACCGCCGCCGCCCTGGCCGACGAGGTTCTGCCAGGTCTCGGGGCCGATGACACCGTCCACGGACAGACCCTTGTCATTCTGGAACGAGGTGACCGCGGAGGCGGTGGCCGGACCGAACCGACCGTCCACGGCCAGTCCGTAGCCGTGCTTGTTCAAAGCGGTCTGCGCCGCCGCGACCGCGTCGCCGCTCTCCCCCTCCCGGACCGTGACGATCAGCCCCGGCCAGGTCTCCGCGCCGATCACACCGTCCGCGGCGTATCCCCTGGACTCCTGGAAGGCAACCACCGTGTTCTCGGTCGCCGGGCCGAAATCGCTGTCGACCGAAATGTCGTAACCGTGACCACGCAACAGGTACTGGGCGGTGGCGACGTTGGCTCCGGTCATGCCATTGCTGAGGGTGGGCCAGGCCGGTGCGGCGGTGGCCGACTGCACAAGACCGAGCGAGACCACCAGGGCCGCGCATATCGCGGCAATCGCGACCCACGCACGTCTGACTCTTGTTCCTGATATCAACCCGGCCCCCACGTCGAGGAACATTGCGCGCCGAAAAGTAGCAACAGACGGCCCAGTCGGCATCGGGTGTTCGACCGACGTACGGAACGTGACATGTCCGCCGTGTCGCTTCTTCTCGGAGACGGCCGAATTCACCCGCCGCCGACGCTTCTGCCCCACCCTGTGCGCACGCTCCGGGGCTACTCGTCCGGATCCGATGGGTCGACGAGCACGCACGTCCGACGTGAGGAGCCGTCGTACGGCTTCGGTATAGTCCCGCGTCGGGGGATTCGTGCTCGACGGATGAGGTGGTCGGCTCAACCCAAGAGGACGGTGAACCGATGCCCGGGTTGTCATCCTGCGGTGTCGCACCGGTTGTTCGAGGGCTCTGCCCACTCGCTCGCGAAGAAGGCGGCACCAGCGACCCCGCCCCCGGACCAATTCGGTGAGCGGCGTGCAGCCGATCTCGCCGCAAGGCAGTGTCGAGGCGCAATTCCTGGCGTCCGCCCACCGGTTGGCTCCTCCCGTGCGCGGGGTCGCGGTGGTCGTCATCAGTGTCTTCGGCCTTCTCGCGGTACCCGACGAGGCCCTGCCGCTGGGGTTCGCCTTGTTCGGGCTGGTGCTCGCGGGGGCCGGGGTGGACTGCTGGGCGGGGTTCACGGGGCGCGGCGCGGTGCTGTCTCTGGTGTTCGCCGTGTTGCGGGTAGCGGCGGTCTGCGAGACCCAGGAATGGACCGGCGGGCCACTGAACCCGTGGGCGCTGAACATGCTGACCACAACGGCGATCACACTTCAGTGGGAGTGGCCCCCGGCGGTCGCCGTGCCCGTCACGTCCGCGCTGCTCGCGGTCGACCTGGCCGCGGTGGGAACCGATGTCGTCGGCACTCTGCTGCCGCGCCTGGTGTTCGAGTGCCTGCTGGCGCGCCTGGGATTCGTTTTGCTTCGCCAATCGGCCAGGCGGGTGGACGAGTTGAGGGAACGCCGATCGGCGCTGGCGCGCGCGGAGGCGGCCTCGCTGGCACGGCACCGGCAGGAACGCGAGTACCTCGCGCTGCTGCACGACACAGCGGCGTCGACCTTCCTTCTGGTGACGGTGCAGGCGAAGGAAACGGACCCGGAGCAGGTCGCCGAGTACGCCCGACACGACCTCGCGGTGCTCACCGGTGCCGCGGGGGGAGCGACCGCCCAGGACAGCACCGTGGACCTGACGGCCGCGCTGCACACCGTCGTCGGCCGCGGCCAACTGGCCGTCGACGTCCGCGCGCAGGGCACCCCACTGGTTCCGGCCTCGGTGGCACTCGCCTTCGTGCGTGCGGTGCGTGAGGCACTGGTGAACGTCGAGCGGCATGCCGAGGTCGGCACCGCCGTGCTGAGCGTGCACGGCGAAGGCGACCGGGTCGTCGTCGTGGTGGCCGACCGCGGGGTGGGGTTCCACCCGGACGAGGTGACACGCTCCCGTCGCGGTCTCCGGGGTTCGGTGGTCGAGCGCATGGTCGCCGCCGGCGGCAGCGCCACGATCGCCTCGCGTCCCGGCGCGGGGGCCACCGTGAGGTTGGTGTGGCCCGGTGAGTGAGAAACGCGCGCCGGGTGACCACGTCTACGCGACGATGCGGATCATCCTGGCCTGCGCCACCGGCATTCTGCAGTTCGGCCTGTGCCTGCACCCCCTGCTCGCACAGGAGTACCGGCACCTATGGCTCGCCGTGGCCGCCTTCATCGCCCTGGCCTGCGTCACCGCCGTCTGCTGCGGGTGGGTGCTGCGGCGAAAGCCGTTGCCCGTCGCCCTCGTGGTGGCCGGCACGGCAGTGGTGCTCGCGGCGTCGCTCTGCGCCACGGCCGCGATCGCCCCGGACCGGCGCTTCCAGGCATCCGACTGGTCGCTCGGCCTGGTGGGGTGGCACCTGCTGTTGCTGTTGCTGGACCGGGTCCGGGTGCTGATCACGGTTCTGGCCGCGCATCTGATGACGAGCATGGGACTGTTCCTGTCAGCAGGTGTGCCGGACCGCGCCGTGTTGGGTGCGGCCGGTGCCACCGCGTTCGGCGCGGTCAACGTCCAGCTGGCGGTCGTAGTGATCACGCGAGTGCTGCACCGGCAGACCCACGTGGCGATGGCGGTGGCCGAGGAACAGGACCGGCTGGTGACCCGGGTACTGACGGCGCAGCAGTGGGAACGGGGCCAACGGATCCTCTTCGCCGACCAGTTGGGTTCGACGCTGTCGCTGCTTGCGGGCCTGGCCGACGGCGAACTGGACCCACGCGACAGTGACACTCAGCGGCGATGTGCGCTTGCCGCGACGCAGTTGCGGCGGCTGTTCGCCGAGAACGACGACGTGCCCGACCCGTTGGTGCACGAGGTCACCGCGTGCGTCGACGCGGCGGAGCGACGAGGCGTGGACGTGTCGTTCGCGATCAGTGGCGCCGCCGTGCCGGTGCCCTCGCAGGCGCGCCACGAGCTGACCGGGCCGGTGGTCGCGGCATTGTCGGCGGCTCGGAGTCGTGCCAGGGTGAGCATGCTGCGTACCGATGAGGAGGTACGCATCGCGGTGGTGGCCGACGCCTGCGCCGACCTGGTCGTCGAATCCACCGGCCGGGTCGGGGTCGAGTACGGTGTCTACGGTGAGTACCTGCGGCTGGAGGCCAGATGGCGCAAGCAGCGGAGCTGAGCGCGGTCATCGTCGACGACCACCCCGCAGTGCGTGCCGGGGTCGCCCAATGGCTTGTCACCGGCACCCCACCGATCCAGGTGGCGGCGTCGGGTGACGATGTCAGGGTCGCGTGGGCCGGTGAGGGCGCCATCGCCGACGTGGTGATCCTCGACCTGCACCTGGGCGGGCCGACGCCGGCCATGAGCGAGCTGCGCAGGCTGGCTGAGGCGGGGCGACGGGTCGTCGTCTACTCGATGCGCGCGGACGACGAGATCGCTTTGCAGTGCCTGGAGTTGGGGGCCCTGAGCTACCTGACGAAGGCCGAGGGCGCCGAACATCTCCTCGAAGCCGCCGTCGCTGCGGCATCAGGCCGCGCGTACACTCCGCCGTCGCTGGCAGGCGCGCTGGCGGGTGACCGCTCCGCCGGACGGCCGGCGCTCTCGGCGCGCGAGACCGAGGTGCTGGTCGAGTGGTTCCAGTCCGAGTCCAAGGACTTCGTGGGCCAACGCCTGGGTATCTCGCCGCGCACGGTCAACACCCACCTCGAACACATCCGGGTCAAGTACGCAATGATCGGCAGGGAGGCGCCCACCAAGGCCGCGCTCCTGGCGCGAGCAATCCAGGACGGACTGGTCCAGGTCGACGACCTGTGACGCGAGTCTTTCCCTCCCCTCACTCCGAAGAGGCCGGGCACGGGCGTCAACGACCCGGACGTGGTGCTCGTGCACGTCCGGGCGCTCGAGTACGGACGCTTCCACTTCGAGGTGCGACGGCCCTGCGCCGAGGAGCAGTGGCCGCCGCACCATCTCGAAACGTGGAGAACGGCCGCGTCGCGTGCTCCCGGATTCCAGCAATCTCAGCAGGTCGGGTCGCCGGCGACGTCAAAAGCCAAGCTCAGATCTTGCCGCCGGTGTTGCAGAAGTACCAGTCGCCCGACTGCTTCTCAGGCACATAGCAGGTGGCGGCGTAGACGTAGTTGACACCGTTCTTCAGGCCGTAGACGTCGACTGCGCCCTTCCACCAGTACCCGTGGAGGTCGGTCCAGGTGGGGCTGGACACATCACGCCAGCCAGAACAGACCCGCACACCGTTCTGGTTGCTACCGCAGGCATAGACCTTGTCCACGAAGCTCGACGAGAACGACAGCTGCTGCCCATTCGTGCCCGCGGCAGCAGACCCCGCCCCTGCGAAGAGGCCCGTACCGGCAAGAGCCAGTGTGGCCGCGGCCGCGCCGAACCTGCGCGACATCGTGCCGGTGCTCTTCAGCTTGAACATCTCATTCCTCCCGTTATGGCAACGTCTCTTGATCACGAAACGCGCTGCCCGAACACTACCTGCGATGCCGACGCAATCGCGCTGCACGCAGGCGGAAGGTAGTGCCCCGCTTCTGCACTCGACTTGGGGCCTGCCCGGCGGATCACGCCGGACCGGGCCGTGGTCCCGAGGAGCATCCGGCCAGGCCGCAGACCATCGGTCCACAACGTGCGGCCCCTGTCGTCGGCGATGACGGTGGCCTTCATCGTGTTCTGCTTACTCTTGCCCGAAACGAACACGCTTCTGCCGCCGCGGCCCGCAACCGGCCCCCGGACCTGAATCTCAGTGGCGTCCGAACGCATGGACACCCTCGGCCCGGGCATAGGCAAACACATCGGCGAGTGTCCACAGCGCAGGTCAGGCCGGTCGGGGTGCTCGGGCCGCGCCACGGCTTCTCCCACCACACCCGTTCCAAACCGTGAGTCACCAGCATCGCGACTTCCTCGTATCAGCTTTTCCGTGAACTTGATCAAGAGTTGACTCAGTCCCTAATCTGTGGGCCATGGGCACAGGGGGACATCTGATAGACGGACGCTTTCGGCTGATCGAGCAGCTGGGAAGTGGCGGAATGGGCACGGTGTGGCGGGCGAGCGACACCGTGCTGCACCGGGAAGTCGCACTCAAAGCTGTACGGTCGGACGCAGAGGCGTCGGATGTCTCGCGTGAGCGTGTTCTGCGCGAGGCACGGGCACTGGCCCGGCTCAACCACCCCAACGTCGTGACCATCCACCACATCGTGGATGCAGACCCGCACCCATGGCTGGTGATGGAGTTGGTTTCCGGCCACTCCCTCCAGGAACGGCTCTCGGCGGGCCCGATGACGTGCGTGGAGGCGGCCCGCATGGGCCGACAGGTGCTGTCCGCACTCAGGGCCGCCCATAGAGCCGGCATACACCACCGGGACGTCAAACCCGCCAATGTTCTGCTGGCCCTCGACGGAACCGCCGTGCTCACCGACTTCGGAATCGCAGGGCTGCGGGGCTCTACCTCGCTGACAGCCACCCATGAACTTGTCGGCTCACCCGAGTACATCGCTCCTGAGCGCATTCGCGGCCACGACGACGATCCCGCGTCCGACCTGTGGTCGCTCGGCCTGGTGCTGTACGTGAGCATGGAGGGTGTCAGCCCGATGCGGCGTGCTACGACGCTTGCCACCCTCGCCGCGGTGCTCGACGAACCAGTACCGTCGCCGGTGCGCTCGGGCCCCCTTACCCCCGTACTCCAAGCCCTGTTGGTACGCGACCCGGCGGCCCGCCCGAACGCGGAACAACTGGACGCGATGCTGGCGCAGGTAGAGGCCGCCTCGGCGCCTCACCAGGCACAGCCGACGGTCACCGCTTCGGTGCCACCATCTGTTTCCCTCGGGCACCCACCCACTCAGCTGGACAGTCCAAGGCCCGCCCCCGTGTCGGAACGACAACGGCACCGAAAGCCGGTTGTCATCGCCGTAGCCGCTGCAGTGTTGGTGGCCACAGCGTCGACCGCACTGGTGCTCCTGCCTCGCGGTCCAGAAGACGGCGAGGCGGGCAGGAAAGTGGGCACTTCGCCGAGCACGACGTCCTCCCGATCCCCGGCCACCACACCGAGCCGCTCGCCCAGACAGACTCCCACCGCAACGGCCGACCCGACGGCAGATGCAGCAGACCCGACAGTCGATACGCCGCGATCGGTCGCCCCGGCCGAACAGCCTCCTCTGTCCAGCGGCCGCTGGATCGCCCAGCTCCACTCCGAGCCCGTCAGCGCGGGCGCCGCGGCGCGTGCTCAACGGCTCGCGGCGGTTCGGCGGTCGGTGCCTGAAGCGGAGGTTCTCCGCAGCGACGACTATGCATCGTTGCGCCCGGGCTACTGGGTGTTCTATGCCCCGGGTCCTTTCACCGATGGGCGCTCCGCACTCGCCTTCTGCGCCGAGCGCGGCAGAACCACGGCCAACGCATGCATCGGCCGCTACCTGAGCACCGATTCGGCCGACGACGCCCTCCAGTGCCGTCCTCCCGCCGGCCGGCCGACCGGCCGCTGCTCCCGTTCCTGAAGGGACAGCGCCACGTCGTCGTGGAGGGTAGAACGCCTCCAACGACCACATGGTGTGCTGCGCGGTGAACGGGATGATCCGCAACGGGACCGAGGCGAGCGGCATCACGGCCAGGAGGTGGCGCAGCTGCCCTTTCATGGCGTCAGGGGCGGCGGTGCGGTAGCGCGGCCCGCATCCTCCATGAGGGTGACGTGGTAGTGGCCGTCCTCGTAGGGGTATCGGGCAGCGGGCGATGTGGGCGTTGATCGCTTCAACGGGGTCGTTCGGCCTTCTGGAGCCTATGACGGGCCGTGTGTCAAGCAGCGACTTGCCGGTACTTCCCATCCGTCGCAGGGGGTGAGCAGGCGTCAGAACATCACCTGCAAGGGCTAATTCTCTCTCAATTTCCTCTGCTACGTGGGACTTTGACGATTATTCAGTTTCCTTCCGGGGTGGTGTGGCGGGTTGCCGCAGACCCGATCGGCCCATCAAATCAGGGGTTCCGATTTGCTCGATATGACAGCAATAGGGGGTGTTAGTACGTTCGATCATGCACCGGCTGTCACAGCGGGACTGTCTCTGAGACCGAGAAGAGGAATAAGCGACATGATCATGAACCGTTCCCACGCGATCGCGGCGGCCGTCGCGGCCGCCGCGGCACTGACCGCGACCGGCA
>NZ_BMTF01000041.1:16380-32737 GCF_014649535.1 Streptomyces gelaticus | reverse complement strand
CACGGTGGCAAGGGCAAGGGCAAAGGCAAGGGCGACCACGGTGGTGGCAAGGGCGACCACGGTGGCAAGGACAAGGACAAGGGCAAAGGTAAAGGTAAAGGCAAAGGCAAGGGTGACCACGGTGGGTAGGCTTGCGATCATCTGACCGACACGGGGTCAAGGGCTGAACTGGCGCGCAGACTGAACCGCACCGGGATCGGTGGACGCTCTATGCGTTGACTTCAGCCGCCGATTGGGGCTGGTGTTGAGCGTGATGGTTGACCTCGTTGCTCGTGCGGTGGGATGTCACCGATCGCGCTGTGGAGGCGCTGATTGTTGAACCAGTCGACCCATTCCGCCGTGCCGAGTTCGATGTCGGCGAGGCCGACCTGCTCGACGCTCTTCCCGGAGAGCGTCTGCCCGACCTCGGCGAATTGCGTGCCTGGGGCGTGCTCGGTTCCAGTCCGGCTGCGCCCCCGTCTCCGCGGCGAACCCTCGGGACCGGTGGCCGTGCCGGCGAGGAACAGCCCTGCCATCCCGCCTGACATCGCCTCGGCGCCGGTGCGGCCACAGAGTGGTGCCGTACCTGCGAAACGCCTGGTGGGCGGCACCCCACACGGGGTGCCGCCCACCAGGCGTCGGTGGTGCAGGTGTCAGCTGACGTGGAGGGTCAGGTTCTGCCTGCTTCGTCCTCGAAGCAGATGTAGCCCCCGCAGTCGGCGAATTCGAGGGGTCGTTGCAACACTGCTGGTCAGCTGGCTAGGTCCAGTAGCTTAGCGAGGCGCTCGGCTGGGGTTTCCCAGCCGAGCGTTTTGCGTGGGCGGCTGTTGAGTTCGGCGGCCACGGCCTGGAGGTGTTCGGGGGTGTGGGCGTTCAGGTCGGTGCCTGGGGAAGTACTGCCGCAGCAGGCCGTTGGTGTTTTCGTTCGAACCACGCTGCCAGGGGCTGGCTGGGTCGCAGAAGTAGACCGGGATGTCGGTGGCGACGGTGAACGCGTGGTGGGCGGCCATCTCCGAGCCCTGGTCCCAGGTCAGGGACCGCCACAGATGCGGCGGAAGGGTATGGACGGTGGCGGCGAGCGCGTTGCGGGTGGCAATGGCGCTGTGGCCGACCGGCAGGTGCACGAGCATCACGTAGCGGGTGGACCGTTCGACGAGGGTGCCGATGGCCGAGCGGCCGTCCTTGCCGATGATGAGTCGGGTAGCGGGGACGCATTACTGCGTCCCCGCCCCCTCAAAACCGTGCAAGCAGCTTTTGGCTTTATCGAGCAGTAGTGACGTCACTTGTCGATGGGTTTGGGAGGCGCTCCGATCCACGGTCGGGTGATGTTGATGAGTTTGGGAGGCGCGGGGGCTCTTGCCAGGACAGCATCGGGATGCTCTTGGTGAAAGGTGCTGGTCATGCCGCAGATGTCGAAGGTCGAGCTGTACGCGGCGATCCGGCGTGACCATCGCGGCGGCATGTCGATGAGGGAGCTTGAGCGTAAGCACGGCGTGACCTGGCGGACGGTGCGCAAGGCGTTGGACTCGTCTTGGCCGGAGCCTCGCAAGAAGCTGCCACCCCGAGCCACCACGTTGGACCCGTACAAGCCGGTGATCGACGAGATCCTGCGGGCGGATCTGGACGCGCCCCGCAAACAGCGGCACACGGTCACCCGGATCTTCCACCGGCTGGTCGAGGAGCACGGGGCGGACGTCTCCTACGGGGTGGTGCGCTACTACGTCGCCGGCCGGAAGCCCGAGATCCTGGTCGAGTCCGGCAAAGCGCCGCTGGAAGCGTTCGTCCCGCAGACCCACCTGCCCGGCCACGAAGCGGAGGTCGACTTCGGTGACGTGACCGTACGCCTGGCTGGCGAGCTGGTGACCTGCTATTTGTTCTCCTTCCGGCTGTCGTATTCGGGCAAGGCCGTTCACCGCGTGTTCGCCTCATGCGGCCAGGAAGCCTTCTTCGAAGGCCACGTCCACGCGCTGCGGACTCTGGGCGGGGTTCCCCGGACCAAGGGTCCGCTACGACAACCTGAAGGCCGCCGTCGCCAGGGTGCTGGGGCAGAGCCGCGGAAGAGTTGAGGCCGACCGGTGGATCGCCTTCCGGTCGCACTTCGGCATTGAGAGCTTCTACTGCCGGCCCGGCATCGAAGGCGCCCATGAGAAGGGCGGGGTCGAAGGGATGATCGGCTACTTCCGTCGCAACCATTTCGTTCCTGTCCCCGAGGTCTCCTCGCTTGCCGAGCTGAACGAGATGGTCGAACAGTGGGACCAGCAGGACGATGCCCGCCGCATTGGGGCCCGGCCCAAGACCGTCGCGGAGTACTACGCACTCGAACAGCCACTGCTGATACCGCTGCCCGAGGAACCGTTCGAGACAGGACGGTTGTTCACGCCGCGGATCGACCGCTACGGCCAGATTTCTGTCCGCACCAATCGCTACTCGGTCCCGATCCGGCTGATCGGCAAACGTGTGCGGGTCGTGCTGCACGCCTCTCATCTGGTGGTTTACGACCAGAACGTGGAAGTGGCCCGGCACGAGCGGCTGATCGCGAAGGGCGCCGTTCGTCTGGACCTGGACCACTACCTGGAAGTCCTGGTCCGCAAGCCCGGCGCCTTCCCCGGCTCCACAGCGCTCGAACAGGCCCGTTCAGCAGGCAGGTTCACCCCGGTCCACGACGCCTGGTGGGACCAGGCTCGCAAGATTCATGGTGAGCGGGACGGCACCCGTGCCCTGATCGAGGTCCTCTTGCTGGGGCGTCATCTGCCCCACGAGCATGTCGTCGCCGGCCTAGCCGCAGCTCTGCGGGCCGGCGCCATGACCGCTGACGCGGTCGCTCTGGAGGCCCGCAAGGCCGCCCAGGCCGAGACCGAACCCACCCCAGAGACCGACCCGGCTGGATTCCGGCAAGCCGTCGGCGACGGTGACCTCCCTGCACGAATGGCGACTCGCGCACCTTCCGCCGGACACCAGGCCGCTGCCCTCGGTGACCCCCTACGACCAACTGCTCCGACGCCGCCGCACCAGCGGCGGTGACCACCGTGAGGGAGAAGCACAGTGACCCTGCCCCGCCAGCGAGGCTTGACCGAGCAGGCCGCCGACGCCGCCATCGACAGCGCCTGCCGCCTGCTGCGGCTGCCCTCGATCCGCAACGAGTTCTCCGACATCGCCGAGCGGGCGCTGAAGGACCAGATGAGCTACCGCGGGTTCCTCGCAGAGCTGCTGATGGCCGAGTGCGACGACCGGGCCCGCCGCCGCTCGGAGCGGCGAATCAAGGCAGCAGGCTTCCCGCGGGAGAAGTCACTTCGGGCGTTCGACTTCGACGCCAACCCGAACATCGACGCCGCGACCATCCACACCCTCGCCAGCTGCGAGTGGATCAAGAAGAGCCAGCCGCTCTGCCTGATCGGCGACTCCGGCACCGGCAAGTCACACATGCTCATCGCCCTGGGCACCGAGGCCGCCATGAAGGGCTACCGCGTCCGCTATACCCTCGCCACGAAACCGGTGAACGAGCTCGTCGAGGCCGCCGACGAGAAGCAGCTGAACAAAACCATCGCCCGCTACGGCCGCGTCGATCTTTTGTGCATTGACGAACTCGGCTACATGGAACTGGACCGCCACGGCGCCGAACTCCTCTTCCAGGTCCTGACCGAACGCGAGGAGAAGAACAGCGTCGCCATCGCCTCCAACGAGTCCTTCGGCAAAGCGCACATGTTCCGGCGAACCCGTGCGAGGTGCTGCCGAAACTTCACGGGTTCAACCGGCGGGCGCCATCGTCACGGTCACGGCGTCGGGAATCAACGCGATCAGCTGTTGAGACCAGCAGTCCGACTGCTGGGTGGCGACCTCGGCTCCACACGCAGAGCAGACAAGGTTGGGGCCATCCAGGCCATCGAGACCGCAGCATCCGTTGCGGCGTCCGCGGTCAGGGTGCCTGACCACTCCCGAGACGTCGTCGGGATTGAGGATGAACACGCCGGTGTGAGTGCTGATCGCGTACGACCCGCGCGGCATGAGGGGTGGCAGAAACCTGTGGCCTGGGGACTCCTCTGTGACTGGCGGCGGCATCGGCACTTCCCGAAGGTCGGGGCTGATTCGCTGCTGACAGGTAACGCAGGAGAAGACCGTCATGGCCGCAATTCTGCGTGATCCTCTGCTGTCAGCTCCCATCATTTCCGGCTCGGCTCCGAAGCCGGGAGGCGACACTCGTCGACGCGGTCGGCGAGGTAAATCAAGGTGGCTTGCGGGTCCATGCCGAAGGCTGCGGCGACGAGCTTGGGGTCCATGGTGTTCACGAGGTCTAGAAGGCGGGTGCTGCGGATCGTCCGGGGCGGGTAGCCACAGTCGTCAAGGACGTGGGAAAGATAGGCAGTTGAGGCCGGGCTTCGCCCGGCCTTCGTTCCTTTGGTGACTACCACGTGCGGGTTGGCCGTCGGCCATGCCTCGCGGTGAGCCATGCAGCGTTGCAGCACGGTCCAGGAGGCGGGGTCCAGTGGGACGGGGTGAGGTCGCTTGCCGAGCCGGATCGTCTGGGCGGCCGCGTCGATGTCGGTGATCTGCAACATCCGGACCTCGGCGCTGGAGGCACCATGCAGCAGAGCGAGCATGCCGAGCAGGGCCTCGTGCGGGTGGACATGCTCGCTGGTGGTCCAGCGGCGGAAGAGCTCGCGCTGCTGGTCGAGTGTGAGAGTCCGGCCGCGGAAACCGTTCCGTTCCTTCACGATCAGAGTGCGGGTCGGGTCGATCAGCACGATGTGCTGGGAGCGGGCAAAGCGGAAGAACTGCCGCAGTACCACCAGCCGGCGCTTCCGGGCCTTGGGCAAGGTGGCCAGGAAGGCTTCGACGTCGTGCACGTCGACCAGGGCCCAGTCGTCCTTGCCGCAGCGCTGGGTGAGGAAGCGGGCCAGGTCCCGCAGGATGCTCAGGGCGGTTTCCAGAGTGTGGTTGCTGCGGGGGCGGGTGCCGGCCCGGCGGGCCCGGTCCCGGGCCCTCATGCGGGAGGCGTCGAAGGCGGCCACGGCTGGCCGGAGTGGTTCTGGGACGGCGTCGATGCGGCGCTTGCGCCGCCCGGCAGCAAGCCGCTCGGCCTGGTCGGTGGGCAGGGCCAGGCCGCTCAGGGTGAAGAAGTCCTCCAGCGCGCGGGCGAAGCAGCCCATCGAGCGTCCGGGTCTGCGGGATCGCTCCAGCAGGGCCCGGGGCGAGTTGGAGTGCTCGTCGTTCAGGAGCCGGCCCAAATCGGTGACGAGGCCGCAGGCCCGGGCGACGCAGAAGCGGGCCGCGACATGCGCGACGAAGTCTTCGAGCCAGGCGGGCGGATCGGCGAGTTGGTCGCGGAGGTGTTCGCCGCGGATGAAGGGGCGGCCTGGGTGCCGTTGCCAGCAGGCCGAGCACAGGCCCAGTCCGGCATGCCGCCGCAGCTGACCGCACTCGCGGCAGATCCGGGGCGGCTGCTTCACCGGACCCGGACGCGAGCAGGACCCGCACCAGCCAGTGTCCTCCCGCAGATAGCCTGGCTTGCCGCAGCGGGGGCAGGGCCGCTGGGCGGCGAGCCGCTCGGCTTTATTGCGGCAGTCCCGGCAGAGCCGGTTACCAGCCGAGCGGACGGGATGGCCTCACTGGTCGCAGACGCGCGAGCATCTGATGCACCAGCCAGTGTCCTCCTGGAGGACCCGGTCTTTGCCGCAGGCCGGACATGCCGCCTTCGCGGCCTGCTCCTGCATCCGGCGCCAGCATCGGCAGCAGTGCTGGCGGTCGCGATAGCCGACCGGTCCGCCGCAGGTGATGCAGTCCCGTTGCCTTTTGCCCACGGTGGTCGCCGCCGGTCACAGGGGAGGCATCGACCGGCCCCGGGCGGAGGCCGCCTGCGGCACCTCCGCGACGGGCCGGGGCGGTGTGATGGGCCGTTCAACGGGTGTGGTGTCGACCTCGATCAGGTCGTTGGGGGTGCACTCCAGCGCCGTGCACAACGCGGCCAGCGTGGTCATCTTCACCTGCGAAGGCTCCTTGGTGAACAGCGCGGACACCGAGGCGGAGGAAAGCTCCAGGCCGGCCTTCTCGGCCAGCAGCCGCCGCAGCTCGGTACCGGTCCACACCTCACGCTGGGCGGCCGCCATCCGCAGCCGCCATTGGATCTTCATGCCGTGGTGTCCTTCCCGGTCAGCTCGGCCAGGGTGCCGGCGACGGCCCGCTGATAGGCGTCCTCGATGAACGTTGCGGAGGGCCGGACATAACGCATGGTCGAGCTGACCGTCCAGTGACCGAGCATCTGCTGGATCGCCACGAGGTCGACGCCGCGTTCGTAGTTGTGAGTCGCGCATGCCCTGCGCAGGGCATGCGGGCTGAACCTCTCTGCGGGCGTGCGCCCTTCGAGCTCCATGAGATAGCGAAGCCGGTTGCGGATCGTTCCGCGATGCAGGGCTCCGCCGGACTCGTCGGCGAACAGCACCGAAGAATCAGGGAACTTGGACCGCACATCCTCCAGGAACCACCGCAGCACCATGTCCAGGCCGTCGAGCATGGGCACCCAGCGCGGCCGCGGCCCGGAGGTGTGGGCGCCCTTGCCGAAGCGGACGTGCAGCTTGCCGAACGGGCCGCGGCTGAAGTGCACATCCGGCTTGTCCAACAGCGATGCCTCCTCCGAACGGAGCCCGGCGTGATACAGGGTTCGGAACATCGCATAGTCCCTTGCAGCCGGCCCGTACTTCCGGGCCGTGGCGATCCGCTGCTTCATGAAGTCGAAAAACTCCGCCACCCTCTCGGGCGTCGGCGGCGGCACCAGGGACGGGGAGTCATCGCCGACATGCCGGGAAGCATTGAACTCGTCGACCGGGCAGACCAGCCGGACGCCGAACGCGGCCTCGATCTCGGCCGCCTTGCGGGCCTGCAGGAACCGGTGGAACCCCTTGAAGATCTGCACGTACTCGCGCCGGGTCGACGTCGCCCGGCCCTTCACTGCCAGGTCACCCACCACGCGGTCAATGTCCTCCGGCGTCACCTCCCACGCCGGCCGCCCCAAAGCCGTCAGCGTCCGCTCCAGCAGGCCAATGTCGTTGTCGATGGTCACCGGGCTGAACCCGCGGGCCCGCCACGAGGCGACGAACGCATCAACGCACGCGGTCTGAAATTGCCACGGGTCCGTCGCCAGGGGCTCTCGCGGGACAGCCCCGCCCGCGATGACCTGGAATCTCGCCTCGGCCACCGGCACACCTTCCTCGCACCTGAACGGTCAAGGCAGCACCTGGAAAACCGGGGTGCTACCGCGAGAACCAACGAGGACCGCAGGAAAGGGATACGGCCAGGTGGCAGCGGCAACCCGTGTGAGGGAACAAGTGCCAGCCCCAGATGGCTGGACCAAGACCTTCACCGACCCCCGCCTCTGCGCGGCCATCGTCGACCGTCTCACCTTCAACGGCACCATCATCGAGACCGGCACCGACTCCTACCGCCTCGCCAGCACCCGCGCACGAGCCGAAGAGCCTGCCAAGGTCGGCTGACCTCTGCCGCTACGTCTCGATGGTCCGCTCAGCCCGCCAAAGTGCTCTGGTGAAAGTACATTCACCAGCCCGTTTCCGTCATGATGGTCCCGGCGAAGCGGACACTGGCCGGACTCCGAACGGGATAGAGGCCGGAATGTGCTGCGGCAGCCCGCTGGGCGCCGTGGGTAGGTGTTACTTGAGGTGTCCGAGGGCCTTGGCGCGGTCCTGTGCCCAGCCGGCGAGGAGGACGCCGATGGCGAGGGCAGCGATGTAAACGCACAGGGCGCCCGGGAACGGCAATCCGCTGAGCACCCCACCGTTGTCGTGATCGATGAGCAGCCGGATCGCGCCTTGGCCGCTGAAGACCACTAAAGCCATTCCGATGATCAGCAGAACGACGAACTTCATGATACCCCCTCAGACATTTTAACAATGCGCATGCATTGTAATAGACTGCCGATGGCGATGCAATGCGAACGCATTGGCTCGCCAGGGAGGACGCATGCCGAAGATCGTTGACCATGAGGAGCGCCGACACCGCCTGGCCGAAGCCGTCTGGACACTGACGCTCCGCGACGGACTGGAGGGTGTGACGCTTCGCAAGGTCGCGGTGGAGGCCGGGGTGTCCATGGGCCAGGTGCAGCACTACTACGCCACCCGGGAGGACCTGGTCCGTGACGCGATCGACCGCGCCGTGCGGGCACTGAACGCTCGGATTGAAGCATCCATCAGGGCAACCGACCCGGCGAGTGCGGAGACGATGCTCCGTGAATGCCTGCGCGCGATGCTCGCCCGTGACCCGGAAAGCCTGCGCCTACTCCAGCTGTCAGTCGCGGTCGTCGGAAGGGCGATCTCGGATCCGGCTATGGCCGGTGTGCTGGCGCCAGGTGGCGGCGAGCTTCTGGACTTCACCGCGGGACTCATCGCCGCGGCCTGGCAGGAACGGGGCGCGCCAGCACGGGGCAACGGCCTGATCGACGCCGACATCTGTTGGAATCTGGCCACGAGCCTGGGGGTCGACGTCGCCCTGGGACAGCGTTCTCCCGACGAGGCACTCAGGGTGCTGGACTATCACCTGGACAACCTCCTGGGCTGACCACCGCGTCGCCCAGCGCATCACGCGGCGACACCGCGTTTCGTAGGTGGTCGCTCATGAAACAGCGACGCCCGGTATGGCCGCGTTGAGCATTCCCCGTTTCAAGGGACAGCACCCCTCGCCCGCGCGACCCGGGTCAGAGATAGGAGCCCGGGGCCTGCTCGGCGCCCTCCGTTGTCGGCGAAGTACGTCAGGTGAACGATGCCCGGGGCGAGTACGACCCCTGAGGTCTGGCTGCCCCTGATCGGAGACTCCGGGGCTACTGAACCGGCACTCGTCACGGTGAGAATCGACGTCGCATCCCGGCGCCTGCCAGACGCACCGATCTCGATGGACTCGGGGTCGAGAAGCTGCGAGACCAGGACCGGCGAAGCACGCCGGTCAGAGTCGAGAAGCCGCAGCTCCGCCTCAATACCGCCTGAACGGCCCGCTCACTCTCCTGCCATGCACGAACCCTACGGACGCCCCATCCCGTCACAGCGAATAGTTGACGCGGCCCTGGGAGCAACCGGCAGTGCCATCACTTCTCGTCAACAATCCGAGTTGGGTTGATCACCAACTGCCTTCGGAACCCGTGCACAAGTGCTGTCACTACACACCGATGAAGCCAAGCTTTCACCGCACACGGCTCAAGCAAGCCCCAGAGGCTCGTCGGCAGGCAAAAGTGCTGGACTCGTCATCGTGGCGGCTCCATTCCGCCGTTGACAATGAGCATTGTTCATCTTGAAGTTGCTGGTCACGGGGCTGGCGTGGGTCGAGGCTGGGGTGCTCGCGCTGGTCGGGGGCGTGATCGGTAGCAGGTGATCGTCCGTCAACGCTGGACCTCGGCGTTTGGCAGCACGAGGAGAGCCCGCAGAAGCATGGTCGCGTGGCGGGCGTTCATGCGGACCTTGGTGAGGATCCGCCAGTTCTTCAGATCGGCAAAGCCGTGCTCGTTCGCCGCTCGTTCGCGGCTGACCAGCCGGTTCGCCTCCTTCTGGGTGGCAGTCAGGGGATGGCCGCGGGTCGCTTTGCGGCCGGTGACGATCACCGGGTCGTCGGGATTGTCGTCCAGGCCCAACGGAGCCGAGGTCGGCGAGCACCCCCAGGCCGGCCTCCCGCAGGTGGGCGGTGATCTTGTTGTGGCGGGCAGTGGTGATCTCCGAGCAGCGCCCCGGCTTCGCCGCCGAGATCCACACCAGGTTGCCGCGCTCGTCGGTCAGGGCGAGGAACAGCAGGCCGTGGGCCTTGTGTTTGCCCGAGTAGTTCGGCCGGTTGGCGTCCCCGGTGCGTCGGCGAGTACGGACGAGGGTGCCGTCGAGCAACACAACGACGCCACCCTTCCGGGCGATTTTCTTCAGGGCGCGGTCCAGGCGCGGGGCCCGCGCGGCGAGCAGGCCGAGCACTTCCAGCAGCCAGCGGCGCACGGTGGAGGCGGAGACGTCGTTGCCGCCCGCGATGTCGGAAAGCCGCTGGTCGTGGCGGAGGCCCGCCAGGACGATCAGGGCGATCCGGCCGGGCGGGAGCTTGCGCCAGCGCGAGCGGATCTTCTTCAGGTGCCCGCGGACCAGGCCGGAGACCAGGTCCAAAGTGGCGCTCGACAGCGGCAGGCGGCACTGGTAGACAAGCCCTTCAGTGCCCTCGGCGGGGCGGTTGTTCCTTCCCATGGACACCCCAACTCCTGTCGGGGGCCTGCACGTTACGCCGAAATCCAGCCGCGACCGGTCAGACCGGCGGCTGCGGCAGGGCAGTGAAGCGGCCGGCTGGGGTGCGGTGCAGCCAGCCCGGTCCGCCAGGCGCCTGAGCTTGTCGCGGACCGGCTCGACCTGCCCGGGCTGGGTACCCCTGCCGAGTTGGACGCTGACGTCCTTGGCCGGGACCGGCTCCGAAGCCGCGGTCACCATCTTCATGATCGCCTGGTAGTCGGCGGGCAGCGCGCTCTCGTCCACACCCGGCTCGCGGTGCGGGACCAGCAGCATCCCGCCCACACCCGGTGCCGTCGTTACCCGTTCCAACTCCTCAGCCACGGCCCGGTCGTCAGCCTGCCCGCTCCGCTCGGCCTCGATGAACTGCCCGATCACCACCTCGGCAGCCTCCAGCCGGGCCACCTCGGCATCGATCCCGGCGAGCTCCTTGCGCAGCCGCTCGGCGCGATCGGCCAGCACCACCCTCCGCTGCATCACCCAGACCAGAACATCCGCCATCAATAGCCCCTTCCCACCCGTGCTTTCCTCGGAGCTTACGAAGCCCTCTGGACCCGGCATCGCGATTCCGGCGAACCGGCAACGCGCCGGATGATCACCTGCTACCGATCACGCCCCCGACCGGCACGAGCACCCCCAGCCTCGACCCACGCCAGCCCCGTGACCTGCAACTTCAAGATGAACAATGCTCACTGGGGTGTTGCAACGACCACTAGAACTGAAGGGCCGCCCGGGCCCTTTTACCTCCGCCCAGGTCGCCTCCTTCCACACCTTCACCGCCTCCTCGTCGCGCTCGGCGACCCGCCGCACGGGGACCTGTGGGGAGAACCCGAGCCGGTGCATCAGCCGGGTGGCGCCCGAGACGCTGTAGGAAACGTGGAACTTCCGGCCGATCAGCGTGGCCACTCTCGCAGCGGTCCACACCTGGTCCTCCACCCAGCCGTGCGCGGCCGGCCCCTCCTCCAGATACGCGGCGAGCTTGTCCAGGCAGCGCGGCGACAGACGGCATCGGGATCCGCTCGGCCCGCGCGAGTCCAGGGCCCCGATCCCGCCGTCCCGCCACAACTGGTGCCACCGGTAGGCCGACTTCCGGCTCACCCGGAGACGCTGGGCGACCTCCAGCGGCTTGATCTTCTGCTCGAACAACCCGGCCGCCTGTCGCCGTACGGCCTCCCGACGCTGCCGCCCCGCAGCGGTCAGCCCGCCCCCATCCGCATATCTCACACAACACGAGATACAGCCCGCACCCCAGGCCCATCAGGCACATCGACAAAGATCACCCTGACGAGCCGAAGTCAGTAACGACGTCTGCCAGATCAGATGTGTGCGGCGACCCAAGAAAAATTACCCAGAGCGAAACCATGGTGACGCATACCTGTTCGCCATCGCTTACCCAGCGCATCCCGTCACCCCGCGCCACCTGAAACGCCACCACTCCCACCAGCGAACACGCAGAAGGATTCACCACTCAACATAAATTTGCGCAAATTATGCAAATGCTTGGGAGGGTGGAGTCAGTGATCTGTCTCATTCCCATGGAAGATCTGGCTGATCCCGCACGGCCCGCAACGGCGGGGAGATGGGGCCGTTGTCGAGGTCGTGCCCTTCAGGTCCGCGATCGCGCGACTGGTCAACCGGCTGAGGAGGACACACCACTTGGTCACCTCCAACGCGGCTTACGTGGCGGCCGTCGATGGGGTGCCACCCAGAGCCCCGGAGCAGTCGTCGGCGGCGGCCCTTCAGCTGTCCTTGGCGAGGGCGTCGGCGAGCTGGTCGTGGGTCATGCTGCGCCCTTTGACGCCGGCCTTGGTGGCCTTCTCGTACAGCTTGGCCTTGGTCAGCGACCGCAGCGAATCGGCGTCCGGGGCCCTGGTGTGCTTCTTCGCGGCAGGCTTCTTCCCGCCCCCGGTCTTCTTGGGGGTGCCGGCCTTCTCCGCGGTGTCCTTCGGGCTGCGGGCCCGCTCGACGCTTGCGCGCAGGGTCTCCATGAGGGTCGACCACACCGGTGGGTCGTGCGGCCGGCTCGGCCTTCTCCACGGCCTCGCCGGCGGCCTTGGCCCCGATCAGCGCCTTGACCTTCTCCTGGAAGGTGTCGTGGAAGTCTTCCGGATCCCAGTCGGTGGTGAGGGCGTCGATGAGTTGGTGGGCCATCTTCACCTCGGCGGCGGTCGGCTCCGTCTTGCTCGGCAGGTCGGGGACCTCCTGGTGGGGGTCGCGGATCTCGTCCGTCCAGTGCAGGGTGTGCAGGGTCAGCAGGTCGTCCTCGGCCTTCAGGGCGACGAGGTACTCGCGCCCGCGCATCACGAAGGTCGCGATGCCTGCGTTGTTCGACTCCGCCAGGGCCCGCTGGAGCAGGGCATACACCTCGCCGTACTGCTCGCCCCGTGGCCCGAGGTAGTACGTCTGGTCGAAGAAGACCGGTTCCACCATGTCGAGATCGACGAACTCGGACACCTCCAGGGCCTTGGGCCGCCCCGGCACGCTGTCCTGGACTGGCTCGACCACCGTCGCAGCCGCTGGCCGAACACGGCGAACCCCCACCTGCTGATCACCCAGAAGACCGCCGTTGAACTCGGCCCGGTCGGCAAGCTCTGGACCACCCGGGCCACCCGCAACCTCACCGTCACCCTCGAACGGCTCCGCGTCGACCGCCAGCTCGAAGAGGCCTCACCCACGGCGCCGACCCCCTTCACCTCGCCCTCGTTTTCGGCATCGACGAGAAGACCGCCATCCGCTACGCGGACTCCGCACGGGCCTTGCTGGACCAGGCCGCTGAACAGCCATTTCGGTGAAGTCTGCTCGACCGGTACATGCCTTTGATGGGAGAACATGCCGTCAGGGCAGAGTCAGCAACCGGGGCTGCTCGGTGGAGACGATGTCAGGGCGAGCGCGGCGATCCGCAGCTCGGCCGCCCACGTCCGCTGGTCAAGCCCCAACGTGTACTCGATGCAGCACCCGCATTGCGGGATCAGCGATACGAACGATCGTTCCTCAACGGTTTCGACCTCCGTCTCCCACCAGTCGTCCGTCGCCAGGTCGGCGGGAGTGATTTCCCCGTTGATCAGCCTCGCCGCCAGCCGACGCAGCGCGTGGCGCCGTGCCAGGCCCGGATCAGGCAACTCGAGTCCGGCCTCGGAGAGTGCTTGCTCAAACGCGTCGCGGATATCGCGGGCATCCGCGTTGCGAGGCAATCCGGCGAGCTCGCGCAACGTCGGGGTGTCCAGCCCGGCCGCGAGCGCCTCGGCAGCAATCATCGCAGGTCCTCCGGGCGGATCTCATCCGCCTGATAACGGCACGCCACCTCACCCAGAGACGTGAGGCCGCTCCGCGTTGAGGATTCCGGTTCCGGTGTTGTTCCTGCTGTTCTCATGACTCGTACGATGCCAGCACCGTCCCCAAGGAGGGTTGCTAGGGGGCGGTCCGCTCAGTACTCACCCCGCGTGTTCGCCTGAACCCGAAGGCCGAACCAACGAAAACACGACAGCCCATCCTCGGGTTCCCGTGGAAAGACCTTCAGTTTGCGTGAACCCACGGGACTCTGGGCCCCGGTCTCCTATCTCTGACCCACGGTGCAAAGTAGCCCGCCGCGCTTCTGACCGCCCCGTTGCTTCGTGCCTGGCCACTTCGTTACTGACTTCGGCTCGTTGGGGTGAACCTTTTCGAAGTCCCTGACGCGTTCGCCGTGGTGGCTGTATTCCCTGTTGTGTGAGGTATGCGGATGGGGGCGGGCTGACCGCTGCGGGTCGGCTGCGTCGTGAGTCGGTGCGGATGCAGGCGGCCGAGTTGTTCGAGCAGGGAACCAAGCCGTTGGAGGTGGCACGGCGCCTGCGGGTGAGCGGGAAGTCGGCCTACCAGTGGCAGCAGTTGCGGCGGGAGGGCGGTGCGTCGGCGCTGGCCTCCCGTGGCCCGAGCGGTTCGCGGTGCCGACTGTCCCCACGCTGTCTGGAGAAACTCGCTGCGTATCTGGACCAGGGCCCGGCCGCGCATGGCTGGGTGGAGGACCAGGTGTGGACCGCGGCGAGGGTGGCCACGCTGATCGGCCGGAAGTTCCACGTCTCCTACAGCGTCTCGGGGGCGACGAGGCTGATGCACCGGCTCGGTTTCAGCCCGCAGGTCCCTGCGCGGCGGGTGGCCGAGCGCGACGAGCAGGCCGTCACCGCATGGAAGGAGGCGGCCTGGGCGGAGGTAAAAGAGCCCGGGAGGCCTGCGGGGGCTACATCTGCTTCGAGGACGAGGCAGGCTTCACCCGACGGCCGCCCAAAGGACGCACCTGGGGCCGGCGCGGCCGCACCCCTGTCGTGACAGTCAGCGGCCGCCGCTCGGGACGTTTGTCGGTGGCAGGACTGATCGCCATGCGGCCCGGCTCCCGCACCCGGCTGTGCCACCGCCTGCGCACCCACCCCTCCGGCAAGGGCAAGCGCCGAAGCATGGGCGAGCGCGACTTCATCGCACTGATCGACGGTGTCCACCAGCTCGTCAAGGCACCGATCGTGCTGGTCTGGGACCGCCTGAACACCCACGTCTCCCACGCCATGCGCGGGCTGATCGCCGAGCGTGCCTGGCTGACAGCCGGGAGTGGATCACCGCCCAGGAGAGCCGGCCCGGCATCTGACACCGGGCCGGCCACCCCCGGACCGGCGTCGGCCCAGAAGCGGTCGGAGATTCGACAAAGAGAGCAGAAGGAGCAGTACGTTGTCGTGGAAAGACGCGGTCCAGCCCGTCCTGCGGATGCTGCTCCAGCCGGAGACCTGGACCGACCCGCACCTGGAGATGCTGCGCCTGGGCGCGGAGCACGAGGACATCGAGGCCGAGGACATCGTGCTGACCCTGGCCGTGGGCGGCGGCCTGGTGACCGGCACCCTGGTCTCCACCGACACCTGGGAACGCCTGCACCTTCGTCAGCTCGGTGACCACGACGACACCCTGCGCAGGGTCGCGCGCCACGCGATCGGGCACCTGGACGAGGCCGCGGAGAAAGGCCGACGCCGCCGCGAGGTCGACCCCCGCTTCCTTCATTTGCAGGACGTGACCCACCTCTCCGGCCGGGCCACCCACACCCTGCCGACCTGGCGCGGCCCGATCTCGGCGATCAGCGGCTGGACCCTCGGCGAACCCGACAAGAGCTGACCTGCCGCCGCGCATACCTATTCCCAGGGACCGGCGGACCGGAATCCGGAAGACCGGCCGCGGGCCCAACCCCGCGTCTACCGTGCGGGTATGACACATGATCACTCCACCGTGCCCGCCGCGGCGCTGACCGCGCGGGCCGAGTACGACACCGACTGGCACGTCTACATCGACGCCCCCCAGGGGCCCGCTCGGCTACGCTTCCTCGCCGAGCTGCTAATGGCCGAGTGCGATGACCGGGCACGACGCCGCAGGGTGCGCGTGGTGGTACGGAGGACGGGACTCGACTTCCCCGGTGCGCCGGTCGACCTCGGTGCGCTCGTCCATTCAGGTGGCTAGCCGTCAAGGCGGTTGTGTCATATTCCGTTCGTATGGGTCACTTGGGTATCCGAACCGGTGGGCCGCCCATCCCTCTCCGGGGGAGCGCGGAACCGTTCTGTTCGCCGACCGTCCATGCTTGACGGACCTCGGCATCGTTTGCTCCGGATGGGCGCCCCCGAAGAGGACTTGGACCCGACCAGTCGCCCCTGCTCCTGCCCCTGCCGGGTAGTGGCAGGGGCTGGTGGGAGCCTCCGGCCTTTGCAAGGGAGCGGTGCGCGAGCCATCCGCGCACAACGGAGTACCTCGTCATCAAGGCCACGAGCGTGGCCGCGGACTCGTCGACCCGCGTGCGGCCATGGACGCCGCGAGCGAGCCGGTACCAGTGATGTGAACACCTCGGCCGCATGCCGAGGACAGTGCGATGGCTAGCAGTTCTTCACCGCGAGGGCAGCCCCGGCTCGTACGGAGCGGCGCCCGCGCGGGTCGGTCACGGCCTTCGGGGCCGACGGCCCGCGGTACGGACATCGCGGCACCAAGCACCCGGCGCGGCGACGGCCGCTGACGGCGCCTTGTCCCAGCGGCAGCTGCCGGGCGCTTCCCCGGGTGCGCCCTCGGCGTGCCCGCGGGACAGCCAACTGCCGGATCAGGAAGTCAGGTTCACGAACACGGAGGACGATCATGCCAATCAG
>NZ_BMTF01000041.1:0-16339 GCF_014649535.1 Streptomyces gelaticus | reverse complement strand
CAGGGCTCCACCGGTGGCGGTACCACCGTCACCATCACGGGCACCAACCTCTCGGGCACCACCGCTGTGCTCTTCGGTACCAAGCCGGCCACGAACGTCACCAACGTCTCGCCCACCCAGGTCACCGCTGTCTCACCGTCCGGCACGGGCACGGTCGGCGTGACGGTGATCACCCCGGGTGGGACCAGCAACCCGGTACCGTTCTTCTACGTCGGCGCCCCCTTCAAGTCCGGTCTGAGCGCGAGCTCGGGCGCGACCGCGGGCGGCAACACCATCACCATCAGCGGCACCGGCCTGTCCACCGCGACGGGGGTGTCCTTCGGTGCCAACACCGTGACGCCGACGGTGCTGTCGGACAGCCAGATCAGTGCCGTTGTGCCCGCGGGTGCGGCGGCCGGGCCGGTGGGGGTCAGCGTGACGACCGCCGGAGGCACCAACAACGGTCTGTCGTACACGTACATCGACGCTCCGACCGTCACCACGGTCACGCCGACCTCCGGACCGACGTCCGGCGGAACCGCGGTGACCATCACGGGCACCAACCTGACCTCGACGAGCCAGGTCACGTTCGACTCGGTGCCCGCGCCGTTCTCGGTCATCGACGCGACGACGGTGTCCGCCGTCGCCCCGCCCGGCACCGTCGGCGCGGTCGACGTCGCTGTCACCAACCCCGCGGGCACGGCCACGGACGTCGGCGCCTTCACGTATGTGACAGGCCCCGGCATCTGATCCGTCACGGTTGCGGCACCGGCCCGGGCGCGGAACAGCGCCCGGCGCCGGTACCGCCTCCGGACGCATGATGCCCGCCCGGTCCGGCACTCCCGCGCCCGGCCGGGCGGGCAACCACGGGATCCCACGCCGGCGCCCGGCAGTATTTCCTTTCGTAGGGAACGCTTCCGGTGCCACCCGTTGGCCGGGGGATTCTTCCGGTTGCGTTTCTTGCGGACAAGGCGCTCTGGCATGTGCCGAACGCCTGTCGCCCCTTTCACGGCGCCATCCCCCGGGTCCGGTCTTTCGTGTGGATGACGCGTCGTCGCCGCCGCCCTACCGACAGCAGGTGCATGATGAGCAACTCGGCAACCCCGGCCGTGGAACGGCCGAGCCTGACCGCTGTATCACCGACTTCCGCCACCGCGCGGGCGGTGTTCACGATTCCGGTGGGCACCAAGCCGCTGGGGGTAGCGATGGGCCCCCTGGGACTGCACGCGTACGTGGCCAACAGCGGCTCCGGAACGGTCAGCGTCCTGGACATCGGAGACCTGACCGTCTCCACCGCGCTGGGCCCCTACAACACCCCTACGGCGTTGGGCGTCAGCCCGGACAGCTCCCTGGTCTATACGACGGACAGCACCGCAAACGCTGTCCGTACCGCGCAGAAGGACGTGCTCGCGGTCACCGACACGATCGCCGTGGGGAACACCCCCGCCGCGATCGCCGTGAGCCCTGGCGGCATCCGCCTCTACGTCACCAATGAGAACTCGGCCACCCTCAGCGTGATCAACGCGCTGACCAGCACCGTCCTGACAACCGTCCCGGTCGGCGCCCAGCCCAACGGCGTCGCGGTCAACGCCGGTGGGCTGGAGGTGTACGTGGCGAACACCGCCGACAACACCCTCAGCGTGATCAGCACCGTCACCAACACCGTGGTGGCGACCATCGGAGGCATGTCCGCCCCCCTCGGGGTGGCGGTCTCCCGCGACACCCTCCACGTCTACGTGACCAACAGCGCCGCGAACACCGTCAGCGTCATCGACACCGGCACCAGGACCATCACCGCCACCATCCCGGTGGGCACCACCCCCTGGGGAGTAGTGACCAGCTCCGACAACCTCTGGGCGTATGTGGCCAACCATGGATCCGACACCGTCAGCGTCATCGACGCCACCACCAGCACGGTCACCGAAACCATCGCGGTCGGACACCAGCCCGCCGGGATCGCGGTCACCCCCGACGGCGTGGACATCTATGTGACCAACAGCGGCACGAACACCGTCAGCGTCATCCAGACCCTCAACCAGATGGCCCCCACTCTGGGGCCGCAGTCGGGCGGGACCAAGGTGACGATCACCGGCACCGGCCTCGCCAACGCCACCTCGGTGCACTTCAACAACGCCTCCGCCCCCATCATCGCCAACGCGGCCAACCGGATCCTCGTGGTCTCCCCACCCGGCGTCGGTGTCGCCCAGGTCGCCGTCACGACCCCGGGAGGCACCAGCAATCCCAAACCCTTCACCTACGCCCCCAGCGGCAGCGCCTCCTCCATCAGCCCCGCCGTCGGCCCGACGGGCGGCCGCAACACCGTCACCATCGACGGCTCCAGGCTGGCCACTGCGAACTCGGTACTGTTCGGCACCCTGCTGGCCCCACCCCTGATCGTTTCCGACCAGCAGATCACCGCCGCCGTCCCGCCCGCCGCCGGTCCCGGCCCAGTACCCGTCACCGTCACCACCGCAGGCGGCCTCGCCACCGAAGCGCTCACCTACACCTACGTCGACCCACCGGCGCTCACCGGCCTGAGCACCAGCACCGGCAGCCAGACCGGCGGCGGCGTCATCGACCTCACCGGCCTCAACCTGGGAACCGTCACCAGCGTCGTCTTCAACGGCCTCCACGCCCTGTTCAGCGTCGGAGCCGACAACACCCTGGCCGCCGTGGTTCCTCCCAGCCCCATCACCGGCCCTGTAGACGTCACCGTCACCACCGCAGGCGGCACCAGCACCCTCCCCGGCGGCTACACCTACACCTGACGGTAAGTCAGCAAGTCGACATCGCCACACGGATGTCGTCGGCACGTGGATACGGGCCGGGTCGCAGTACCCGGTCCGTTCGCAGGCGCGGGGCCAGCAGCACCCCGCACCGGTAGGTGGCCGTCGCCACCAGAATGGACGGTTCCCCGTCCATTCCGATGTCGGCGACCTTGAGCCGGGAGAGTACCCAGTCCCAACGCTGCTCGGTGGTACTGCCGCCGTACGCCTCGACCAGCGTCATCGGTGACGTCACCACCTCGGCCTCGCCCTGGGCTGCGAGGTCGAGCCAGGCGATCATCTTCCGGTGGCCGCGCACGGCCAGGGACAGGGCTTCGCAGTCGAGTACGAAGATGCGCAGCGGCCGCTGCCCGTGCTCACCGGCCTGCTTGTCGCGTACAGCCGCTGCTGCAACGCCCGCAGACCCCGGCCGTACTCGTGCGAGAGCAGGGATTCCAGCCAGCCCGTACGCACCTCTGCACTACAGCCCGTACGCCGACAGCGACCGCGAAGAGGAGCGGAAGCCGGTCAGCCGGCGAAGCCCGGGACCACCAGGCCCGACTCGTACGCGATCACGACCGCATGGGTCCGGTTCTGCGCGCCGAGCTTGGTCAGCACGTTTCCGACGTGGGTCTTGACCGTCTCCAGGCTCACCGTGAGGGACTCCGCGATCTCCGGATTGGAGAGCCCGGTGGCCATCAGGCGCAGCACCTCCTCCTCCCGGCCGGTCAGGGTGGCCTGCGGCAGGGCCTCGGCGGAGCCCAGCGGGCGGGCGGCGACCATGCGGCCCAGTGCGGCCGGGAAGAGGATCGCTTCGCCCGCCGCCACCTCCCGGACCGCCTCGGCGATCTGGCGGACCGGGAGGCGCTTGAGGACGAAGCCGCTGGCGCCTGCGCTGAGGGCGGCGGTGACGTAGCCGTCGTTCTCGAAGGTGGTGATCACCACGACCTTCGGCGGGTCGGCCGCTTCGGCCAGCAGTTGACGGGTGGCCTCGATCCCGTTGCGACGCGGCATCCGGACGTCCATCAGGACCACGTCCGGCCGCAGGCTCCGCGCCCGTTCGACCGCCTCGACGCCGTCGGCGGCCTCGCCGACCACCGTGATCCTCGGCTGTGCGGCGAGCAGCATGCGCAGGCCGCTGCGGGTCACCTCGTCGTCGTCCGCGATCAGGAGGGTGACGGCGGGGCTGGTGACGGCGGGGAGGGCCATGCCTTCGCTCGCGCCGGATCCACTCACGCCGACGCCCGTACCGGCAGCCGCACGGCCAGGCGCCAGTGCTGCGTCCCGTTCGGGCCGGCCTGGAACTCACCATGCAGCAGCCGGACGCGCTCGGCCAGTCCGGGCAGACCGTGACCGGAGGTCGGGAAGGCCCCCGGGCCCGGGCATCCGTGCCCCGGTCCGGTTGACCACCGTGAGATCCAGTCCGTCCGGCCCGGCCGCCACTCGGACCTCGATCGGGCCGCCCGCCCCGTGGCGCAGCGCGTTCGTCAACCCCTCCTGGAGAATCCGGTACGCCGCCCGGGAGAGCGTCCCCTGTACCTGCGCCAGTTCGCCCGACAGCTCCGGTTCCACCACCGCCCCCGCGTACCGCAGGCGGTCCAGCAGCCCGGGGAGGTCGGCCAGGGTCCGGGTCGGCGCCGTCCCCGACTGGTCCTCGCGCAGCACTCCGAGTACGTAGTCCAGGTCCTCCAGCGCGGCCCGCGTCGACTCCTCGATGCTGCGCATGGCGGCCCGCGCCGCCGCCGGGTCGGCGGAGAGCACCTCGTCCGCCACGGCCGCCTGGATGGTGGCCGTCGTCAGCGTGTGCCCGATCGAGTCGTGCAACTCGTGGGGAATCCGGTTGCGTTCGGCCAGCAGCAGTTCCCGCTCGGCAGCCAGAGCGAGCCGTTCGGCCGCCGACGGCCCCAGCAGCCGTGGCGCCGACCACCGCAGAGCCTTCGTCACCAGTACGCAGACGGCCACCGCCAGCAGGGCACAAGGGCATGCTGATGGGCGAGGGCGCGGCAGCCGTCGTCGTCCAGCGCGCCGGCACCGGGAACGGCCCCGTGCACGTCCGGGTGCGCGGTGTGTCCATGAACTGCGACGCTCACCACGCCACCGCGCCCGACCCCGACGGCATCACACGCGCGGTCCAGGACGCCTACAGCAGAGCCGGGGTACGGGCGGAGGACATCGACCTGGTGATGCTGCACGGCAGCGGAACCCCCCGCAACGACCTGACGGAGTCGAGCGTCCTGCGCCACGTCTTCCACGGCGCCGGAAGCGGTCCGCGGATGACCGCCATCAAGGCGATGACCGGCCACACCCTGGGCGGTTCGGGACTCCTCAGCCTCGTGATGGCGGTGCTCGCCATGAAGGAAGGGACGGTACCCCCGGTCCTGGGACTCACCGACCCGATCTCCGAGGCCGCGGGACTGGGCCTGGTGCAGGGCGCCCCCGCAGCCGGCGACCTGACCATCGCCAGATCAACGCGTTTGGCTTCGGAGGGATCAACGCCGTCGCGATCGTGGAGGCAGCAGCCCGATGAGCGCGACGAGTACCGCACGGATGAGTAAGTCGAGCGCCCGGGATGTCGTCGTCACGGGCATTGGACTGGCGCTCCCAGGTGTCTCGAAGTACGGCGACCTCCTCGGACCGCTGCCCGGCGATGGCGGCTTCGACCCGGCAACCGGACTCCGCGGGCGCGAGATGCGCCACAAGGACCGCGCGTCCCGGCTCGCCCCTGCGGGCTGCCGAGTCCGCCCTCCACGACGCGGTCCTGACCGACGCCAACGCGACGTTCACGGGCGTGGCTGATTCGACCGCCGTCGTGGTCAGCACCAACCGGGGCAATGTGGACAGCGTCTGTGAAGCCACCGACACCATCGCCAGGGCAGGCGTGCGGGGCCTCAGCCCGTTGGGCTTGCCACAGACATCAAGCAATGTCATCGCCGGCTGGGTGGCCATCCGATACGGGTTGCGCGGCCCCAACCTCACCGTCTGCAACGGCGTCACGAGCGGTCTGGACGCCGTGTCCTGGGCCCGAAACCTCATCGTGGCCGGGCGCGCCGAAGCGGCCGTCGTCGTCGGCGTCGAACCAGCCAATGACGTGGTGACGAAGCTGCTCGGTGAGCAGTCCACCGACGCGGCGGTCGCGATCGTCCTTGAACCAGCGAACGCAGCCGCCTCCCGCGCGGCGCGGCCGCGCGCCACGATCGCCAGGTACGCACGGGCCCGGGATCTCGCCGCGGCGCTGACCTCCGCTGGTGTGACGGAAGAGAAATCCGTCGGACTGCTCGTGGACGAGGCGGGTGCCGGGGCGGGCCATCTGCTCACAGCCACTCGCCGGATCGACCTTGAATCCCAGCTGGGCCCGCTGTCCGGGGCACTGGGCGTCCTACAGTGCGCCGCCGCGGCCGCCTATCTGGAGAGCGACGCCACCAGGAGCGTGCTCGCCACGGCTGGAGGCCTTCGGCACGACGCGGCAGCCGCTCTGCTGCTGACCCCTTAATACTGCAACCGCATGTGGGGGTCATGGCCTCGGCGTTGGTAGTGGCAGCGGCGGGCTCGGGCTTGGCTGCGGCGTCGGAAGTGTGACCAGCGCAGACGGTGCTCGTTGGGATGGCAGTGAGGCGCGATGACGACGTGCCCGATCAGCCGGCGGATCTCCGGGACGCTGAGGGGTATGAGGTCTCGCTCGTCGTTTCCGCTGGGGTGGGGGTCGTCGTGGTCGGTGCCGTAGACGTGGCGGGGCGCAGGGCGGGATACCAGGTCGTCCATGCATCCACCCTGGCACCGGTGCCCGCCCACCGTTCGGGGCGGGCTTACCGACGTAGTGGTCGTAGACCGGTGCCCAGGGCCAAGGATGCGGCCTTCGAAAGCCCCCGTTGTTCCAGGTCGTCGAGGAACGCGGCGACCACTTGGCCAGCCGCCCGCGGCGGTAACGAAGCCCGACTCGACGGGCTCCCCACATCGGCGCCGAGCGGGTAGAAAGACCCGACAGATGCGGCAGCCATCGGGCGCCGCATCTGTCGCGACCGGTTCCCGTGGGCCTGCCGAACCCTGCGGCGCGCTCGCACCGGCACCGACAGCCTCGGCACGCCTCGGCGTTCGACGCGTGCCCCCAGACACCAACAGCGTTGCCAGCGCGGCAAGTTGTCTTTCCCGTGGTGGCGGTGGATCGTGGGTACGTCATCCGGACGGGAGGGGAGCAGCGCCATGGCCGCGGAGTTTCGGAGTGACGTCCTGGAGACCTCGCAGGTGCGGATATTCTCGGTCCACGGAGACGTGGCCGGTGCCGGATTCTTGGTTGCCGCGGACCTGGTGTGCACCTGTGCGCACGTCGTCGAAGAGGCCCTCGATCTCCCGGCGCCCATGGACGAGGCCCCCGGCGGGTCGGTGAGTCTCGACTTCCCGCTCCTGTCCGCCCACCCCTCCGCGCGGGCAAGCGTGGTCTCCTGGCGCCACGGGCGAGCCGATGTCGCGCTGCTGCGGCTCGACCGGCCCGTCGAGGGCGCAAGGCCGGTGGGGCTCGTCGACGGCACCGAAGTCTGGGAGCACCCGTTCCGTGCGTTCGGACACCCGGATGGTGCGGATCACGGAGTCTGGGTGCGTGGCACCCTGCGCGCCGGCATGGCTGCGGGGCTCCTGCAGATGGAGGCACACCTGCCCGGGCCGCGCGTCACGGAAGGGTTCAGCGGGTCCCCGGTGTGGGACGACGCCCAGGGCGGGGTCGTCGGCATGACCGTGGCCGCGCACCGAGGGGAGAGCACCGCCTATTTGCTGCCGTCGGCCGATCTGATCGATGAGCACATCATGCCGGCACGTTGCCCATTCCAGGGACTGGAGCCCTTCACCGAGGAACAGTCGCAGTTCTTCCACGGTCGTGACGCCGACACCACCCGGGTGCTGGAGGCTCTTGACCAGAGGCCGGTGGTGCTGGTGGTCGGGCCCTCAGGATGCGGGAAATCCTCTCTGGTGGGGGCCGGGGTGCTGCCCCGGTTACGGGACCAGGGTGCCGACGTGTCCGAGTTGCGTCCCGTCCCGGGCGCCCGGGCGACCTCCGTTCTCGCTCACGTGCTGACCGATGTCCTGGAACCGGGGCTCGGCGAGATCGAACACCTCGTCAGGACCGAGGAACTGGCCTGGCTCCTCGCCGACGGCCCGGACGTCCTCGCGGCGCTGCGGGGACGGATCCTGGCCCGCGGCCCGAGCGCCGGGCACGTGCTCTTCGTGGACCAGTTCGAGGAGTACGCACGTGCCGTGCCCGCCGAGGCGTGCGAGCTGTTCCGCATGCTTTCCGTCCTCGCCGGCAGACGGGGTGCGGCAGCCCTGCGGGTCGTCGCCACGGCGCGTCCCGACTCCCTCGACGCACTGGTGACGGTCGGTACGTCTGACGTCGTCAGTGATGCCGTGCGGTTCCTCGCACCGCTGAGCGACGACGACTTGAGGCGCGCGGTGACTGCTCCCGTCGACGCCGTGCCGGGGCTGTGGTTCGAGCCGGGACTGCCCGAGAGGATCGTCGCGGACGCGGGCGACGAGCCCGGGCGGATGCCGCTGGTCCAGTTCGCCCTGACCGAGTTGTGGCACCAGCGCAGCAATTCGATGCTGACCCATGCCGCCTATGACGCGTTCGAAGGCATTGCGGGGGCCCTGGCCGGACATGCTGACGGCGTCCATGCCCAGTTGGCACGGAAGCAGCAAGAGCTTGCTCCCAGGTTGTTCGCGCAGCTGGCCCGGCCAGGTGACGGCGACACCTTCGTCCGCAGGCCCGCCCGCACCACCGATCTCGCTCCGGAACTCCTCGAACTCGTCCGCGAGCTGACCCGGTCATCGCGGAGACTCCTCGTCCTTTCGCAAGCCCCGGGGGAATCCGGGCAGGAGGAGATCGTCGACCTGGCGCACGAAGCGCTGATCGAACTCTGGCCGCTCCTTCGGACCTGGCTGGTGGAGTCCCGGGACTTCCGTGCCTGGCAGGAGCAGTTGCGCGCCGATGTGGGCCGCTGGCAGGCGCGGAAGAGCGATCCCGCGCGTCTGCTCAGCGGCGCGGACCTGGCCGAGGCGGACCTCAAGCTCAAGGGACACAGCCAGGACGTCTCCGCGGAGGAGCGCGCCTACATCCAGTTGAGCCGCCGCCACTCCCGGCGCAGGATTCGCGTGCGCAGGGGCGCGGTGGGAGCGCTCGCCGTGCTCACGGTGCTCTCCGTCGTCCTGGCACTCTCCACCTGGCGTGGCCTGCAGAGTGCCGAACAACAGCTCCGCTTCCAGGCGGCGGACCTCCTCGCCCAGGCCTCCGAGGCACGCCCGCCGGATGATCCCGCCACGGCACTGCAACTCGCGCTGGCTGCCTACAACGCCCGGCCGACCGCCACGACCCGCCAGACCCTGCTGAACCAGTACGTCCGCGGACAGCACCTGCTGGCCAGCCACCCCTCGGTCTGGAAGGGGCGTGCCACGGACATGAGATCCACCCCGGACGGCCGCGTACTGGTAGTCACATCGAGGCGGAGCAGCGACAACCCCCGGTTCACCGTGGTCACCGGCGCCCTGAGCGGCACGCCACGCACACGGGAGCTCAGTGGCGTTCCCAAAGGGCTGGTCCACGAACAGGCCCTGAGCCCCGACGGCCGCTTCTTCGCCACCTCGAGCTCGTCCGATGCCGTGCTCCTATGGCGACTGGACGGCTCCTCCCGTCCCGAGCCACTGTCCGTGTTCCACCCGACGGCCGGAGGGGTCAACAGCACCCTGGACTTCAGCAGCGACAGCAAGCGGCTCCTACTGACCATAAAGCCCTCGGGCAGATGCTCCCCCCTCCCCAAGTGCCCGCCCCCGTTCGCCGAGGCATGGGAAACCGAATCGGGCGCCCGCATCCACGTGCCCGACGGGCTCGTCCCCGAGCGAGGGGCGCAGGAGGCGGCGTTCACCTCCGACCCGGATTCCGTCGCGACCATCAGCTACACCTCCGGCTTGGAGGACCAGCGGGTCGAGATCAGAGACCTCCGCACGTCCCGGCTGCGGTACACCGCCACCGTTGACAACAGCTTGGGCTCTGGGGTCAGGCTGGCTGCCGGTGGTGAACTCCTCATCCGTCAGGACGGGGACACCGCGTACTCGCAGCCCCTCGGAACCACCCCTGGCCGTCATACCAAGCTGCCCTACGTCACCGGGCTGACGGACAGCACTCGACGCTTCCACGTGTCGTCGGACGACTCCTCGAGCGGCACCGACGAGGGACTCTACGACGAGAAGATCCTGACCGACCTTGGTACCGGGCAAGCCCATATCGCCCGCATTCCCAGCGCCCGCGACACGGAAGTCTCCGACGCGGGCCTCGCGGTGGTGCCCCGCGGCGACGGTGGGACGGCGGTCCTGGTACCGCTCGGCACAGCGCTCATGGTCGTGCGCGCCGAGCGCTACGACCGTAAACGATTCACCGTCACGGACAGCAACGCAGCCTCCAGCATGTCCCCGGACCGGCGCTTCATGGCCATCGCGGACCAGCGCAGCCTGCAGGTCGTCGGCGCGTCCGGCGCCCGGCAGCAGTCCGTGCAGCTTCCGTTCATCGACGACGCGCCGTCCTGGACGCTCTCCTGGACCGCAGATTCACGACGGGTCGTGGTGTGGAGCAGGGGGGGCAACCTGCTCGCCGCGTACCCGGCGGGGAGTCTGAAGGACAAGGTGCCTCTCGACGGTGCGCTGCCCGGGGCGAAGGCGGCGGGGAAGGAAGAAGGCAACCAGGGAGGCGAGGTGGAGGAAGTCGCCGCCCTGGGCGGCAGCGAGATCGCCCTGCTGACGCTCGACGGCCGCCTCGCCCGGGTCGACGCAGCCAACGGGGCCCTCCTGACGAGGCCGATCCCTGCCCACCCCGATCCCGACCGGTCCGGCATGGGCACCCTCGACGACATCTTCACCCGGGGCCGGCTCGTCCCCCGGCCGCACCACCCCGGGCAGGTCGTGGCGGTGACCCGACGCGGCGCCGCGTTCGGCGACATCCTGCTGTGGGACCTTCGCACGCCCCGGCACATCAGGACCCTGCCGGGGCTCCCGATCGCAGCGACGTTCTCCTCCAGCGACGACCCGTCGGCTGGTCCTCTCGTCTTCGACGAGCGCGGTTCCCGGCTCGCCGTCGAGACCAGCAGCAGGAAGGTCCGGGTGTGGGACGTCGACGGACGCAAGCAGCTGCCCGGCAGCGCGCCCGGCTCCGTGGACGGGTACGTGGTCGGCGTCGGCGACGGGGGCCAGGTCCTCACCTACAGCAAGGGCCGGGTGACGACCCACGACCTGACCGACGCCCGCAACTCCACCACGCTGAACGTCCCCGAAGGAGCGGTGGCCTCCGTGCGGGGAAGCCGCCTGGAGGTGCTCCTCGGAGGGGTGAAAGAGACCTTCACCTTGCGGCGCAGGACCTTCGACCTGCGTCCCGAGGCCCAGTTCCGCGCCCTGTGCAAAGTCGCGGACCGCGACTACACCCCCGCCGAGCGTGAACTGCTGCCAGACGGAACCCCGGCGCAGCCCCCCTGCACCTGACCTGGGGACACGAGAAGATCCTGCGACCGAGTCCGGCAACACCGCTGTCCGGCTGGGGCCTTCCCGCAGAATGATCCGCATGAACGATTCACAGGATTTCGCTCTCTCGGACGGAACCACAGTCCACTTCCTGATCCAGACCGCGGAGCGTCCCACCTCCGACGCGGAGCAGGCACCGGACGGCATCGGCCCGCTCGTTCCGGTCGCCAGGCGAAGGCGGGCGGCCGCCGTCGCCGCCGACGCACTGCGTACGACGCTGCAACCCCTCGGCTCGCTGGTCCAGGACGTGCACGACGCGATCACCACAGGGGCGACCCCGCCCGCCGAAGTGTCCGTCACCTTCGGCGTTCAGCTCGGACACGACCTCAAACTCGGCATCGTCAGTGGCAGCGGACAGGCACATCTGACGGTCACCGCCACCTGGAAACCGGAACAGAACCAGGCGTCCGGGGCCTGACAGCACCAGCAGTGGGCCTCGATCATGCTGTCACCGACAAGTCGGAGCCCTATGGCCACCATCTGCCCCCAGTGCCCGTGTAGCTGACCTTGATCGCACGACAGTTGCATGAGCACTGCGGGCACGAATGATCACATACCCTTTCGATCACCGAATGGGTATGTGATCACCCTGAGCTGGGAATCTCAGCATCGCGTCATAAGTGCTGTTCAGAGGTCATCACTCGCGAGAACATGACGCGGATTCTGAGTACCTACACGTCGCAGCCCTTGATGTGGAGGGCCGGGTTCAGGCCCTTCTCCATCAGATCGACCGCCCACAGCAGCGACTGGACGCTCCAGCTTCGCCAGGACGGGCGTGGACACCGGTTGAAAGGTTAAAGAACAAGCTCAGAGCAGCTCGGCGAGCGGCTCCACCGTTTCCCAGCGGCTGAGGTACTCCGTCGCCGCGTGCGGGTTGAAGTTGCGGTTGCTCACCCGGCGGGTGCGTTCCAGTACGGCGTCGTCCTCGGGGAAGAGTTTCCGCAGCTTCAGCGTGGCGACGATGAAGTCGTCGCGGTCCGCGACGTTCACCCAGCGCTTGAGATGGGCCGGCGAGCGCAGCGGCTGCGGGCGCAGCCGCCCGCGGATGATCGAGCGCAGCCCGAGCGGCGATCCGAAGGTGACGAGCAGCGGCAGCGGCCGGTCGAGCCGGTGCAGCGCCTCGTAGGCGACCACAGTGCCGAGCGAGTGGGCCAGGATGGCCTTGGTGTCAGGGGTCACCCGGGACAGCACGGCTTCGATCGCGCCTTCCCGGACCCGCTCGTCGTCCAGGTAGGCGGCCACCTGCCCAAGGTGGAACGCGCCGGTGCTGCTGAGCGCGGCGAATCCGGAGCGGGCGATGGGGCCGAGCCGTCCCATCATCGAAGCGAACATACGCAGCGGCTCCAACGGCCCCTGCTCGGGGCCGACATCGACGGTCAGCTCCTCCAGGGCGTCGGCGGCCTCGGCGCTGTCCTCGGGATCGGAAGCGTGTCGGCGGATGTTGTCGACGATGTCCCGGGCGACCTCCACGCCGGTGGCCGCGATCGGGGCGGGCAGCCGTACGTCGAAATCGTCGTGGGGCACGTAACCCTGGTACAGGTGGCGGTAGTAGGCCATGTCGACCGTCACCGCCCCGGCCGCGAGGCGGTCAGCCGCCTCGCGGCGGCCGTTGTCCCGCAGCGTGCGCGCGAGGGTCCGCGTCCAGTCCTCCCGCAGCCGCTGCTCGGTCTCGTCCCAGGGTCCGATGCCGTGCACCATGACCAGCTCTGCCATGCGTCTCCCTCTCGCCCGCGCTGTCGTCGTTAGCCACCCCAACACGTAGGGCCGGGGCGGCGGTTCCCGTGTCCGGGCACAGTAATAATGCGCGCATGACAGCTAAGCGCAGAACGCTGGTGATCGCTTCGCACTGGGACATCCGCGAGAAGAAGGAGGAGGACAGGCTGGTCCGACTGGAGCCGTACGCACACGAGTTGACGGAGCTGTTACTGGACCCGAAGCGCGGTTCGTACGCACCCGCGCACGGGGACGGGCTGCTGCTGAACCCGCGGACGGTGTCCGAGGTGACCGATGCCGTGGAGGAGGCATTCCGGGAGGCGCAGGCGGCACGTGCCTCCCTGCTGCTCGGGTTTCTCGGCCACGGGTTTCACCCTCAGGGGGGCGATTTCTTCTTCCCGATCAGCTCCACACCGGCCGCGCCCGGTCCCGAGACGGCCTTCGACCTGCCCGGCGAGGTCGGCCGGATGACCAAGCGGTACGGGGGTGTGCCGGAACTGACCCTCGTGGTCGACGGGTGCTTCTCCGGCCACGCCCTCCTGGCCGCGGCCGAGGGCTGGCTCAGGTCCGCCATGCAGGCCGGCCGCACGGTCGAGGTGCTGACCTCCTCCGACGACCGGGTCTCCTACGACCTGCAGTTCTCGCGGGTCCTCACCCGGATCGTCCGCCACGGGGACATCCGGCTCGAACCGTTCCTGGAGACGAAGGCGGTACGCCTGAGGGTTCAGACGCTGCTCCGGCGTCAGATTCCGCAGGCGGTCGCGTTCGACGGGGGTACGGGCTCGCGCCAGGCCCCGTCGGAGGCGTGGATCGCCCGCAACGTGGCGCACGACCACAAGCTGAGCGTGCTGGCCGGTTCTCCCGATCAACAGGTCCTGGTGCCCGCCCTGCGCCACTTTCAGCCGCCTGCGGAACTGGCCCGGATCGCCCGGGTCGTCCGCCTGAACCGGCTCGTGGCGGTGGTCGGCGCCATGGGCACGGGCAAGACGACCATCGCCACCGCGCTCGCCCGTCCCGAGCTGCTGCCCGAGGACGAGACGGACACCGCCGCGACGGTGTGCGCCGTCGTGCGGCTCAGCGACGCCGCGTGGACGTCCGGGACGGCCGTCCAGCAGTTGGCCCGTCAGCTCCGCAGGTACTTGCCGGGTTTCGACACCGCGCGTACGGCCTACCGGGCACGGGTCCCCCTGGCGCAGCGCACGCTGCTGCCGAGCACGGTCGCGGAGGTTGCAGGCCCGCTCGTCCTGATGGAGGCGCGCGAGCCGGTGCGCGTGGTCGTGGACGGCCTCGACCAGGTGAAGGACCCGACGAGCCGCGCCGCACTGTTCACGGAGCTCGCGGCGCTGCGGGACGCGGCACCGGAGTGGTTCGGCGTGGTGGCCACGGTCCAGGAGTGGGTGGCGCTGCCCGAGGACTGGCACCAGCTGCCGGCCCCGGTGCCCGACGACCGGAACGTGCGCGCCTATCTTCGGGCCCGGCGGGTACCGGAGGACGCCCAGCAGGTGATCCTCGCCCGGCGGGACGGGAACTGGCAACTCACGAAGGTCCTGGCCCATTTCGGCCCGTCCGAGGCGTCCGAGGTCGGTGAGGGACTGGCGGACGCCTACGACAAGGCGCTGGTCCCGCTGCGGGACCAGGCCTCCTCGCACGGCGCCTCCGCCTGGCTGGACCCGGTCCTGCTCGTCGTCGCCGCCTCCGGCCCCGGCATGACTCTGCCCCGGCCCCTGCTCGCCCGGGCGGCCGGGGAACTGGGCGGCCCGGCCGACGAGGAGGCGGTCTGCCTGGTGCTGCGTCTCCTCGACGGCCTCGTGGTCCGCTCGCCCGACCCGTCGGGCACCGAACTGCTCGGCGTGTACCACCCGTCTCTCGTCGAGTACGTGGCGGAGGAGCAGGACCTGGTGGAGGGGCATCGCGCGCTCTGCGACGCGCTGGAGATCATGGCTCCCATGGAACAGCACACGCCCGACGGCCCTCTGCACCGCTACGCCGAGCAGGCCGAGCCCGAGCACCTGTGGCAAGTGGCTCTCGCCGCACCCGACGAGAACGCCGCCGCGGCGCTGTACGAGCGGCTCCTGGCGAGCCTGGAGCTGCGCGCCGCACCGGAGGCGACGGTGAACCGGGCCCGCTGGGCGAGCTGGGCCGAGCGCCTCGGGGAGCGCCTCGGCGCGGACGCGCCGACGACCCTGCTCGCCCGGGCCCGCACGGCGTACTGGACGAGCAAGTCCGGGGCGTACGGGCGGGCCCGCGAGCTGTACCGGGAGCTGCTGCCGGACCAGCTGCGGGTGCTCGACGCGGACGATCCCGAGCCGCTCGAGGCCCGCTCCCGCATCGCGTACGCGACCGGCGAGATGGGTGAATTCGCCGAGGCCGTGGCCCTGCACCGGGAGGTGCTCGCCGACCAGGAGCGCCTCCTCGGCCCCGACGACCCGCGCACCCTGGACACCCGGCACCACATTGCGTACTGGACGGGGCGCGGCGGCGCCCGGGAGGAGGGGCTGCGGCTGCACGAGGAGCTGTTGCCCGACCTGCAACGCGTGCTGAGCCCGACGGACGTGGCCGTCCTGGAGGAGCGGCACTACATCGCGTACTGGCACGGCATGCTGGGCCGCTACGACCGGGCCTTGGAGTTGCACGCCGAGCTCCTGCGGGACCGGATCGAGGCGTTCGGCGAGGAGCACGAGCAGGTGGTGTTCAGTCGGATGAACATCTGTAAGTTCCTGGGCGAGTCGGGGCGCCTCCAGGAGGCGCTTCACGGCTACGGCGAGCTGCTGCCGCTCGTCACCCAGGTCCGCGGCGCGTACCATCCGAACACCTTCCTGGTCCGGCTGAACACCGCGCGGTTCACGTGGGAGCTGGGCAACGCCGCGGGCGCGCTGCCGCTGCACGAGGAGGTGCTCCGCGACCAGCGGGAGGTGCTCGGCGACACCCACCCGGCCGCCATGATCACCCGCTACAACATCGCCATGCTGAAGGCCGAGCTCGGCGACCCGGCCACGGCGCTCGCTGAACTGGACGTCCTGCTGGAACAGCGGCTGGCGCGCTACGCCAACCCCGGGCACCCGGAGGTCATCACGACGAGGTTCGGTCGGGCCCGGACCCTGGCGCGGCTGGGGGAGGTCGAGTCGGCGGTGGCCCTGCTCCGCAAGGTCGTCGCCGATCGTGCGCGCGTCCTGGGCGACGAGCACCGGGACACGCGCGAGGCGCGGCAGGAACTGGACCGGCTGCTGGGCGACTGACCGGTCAGAACTGGGGGGCGACTCCGCCCGGGAGCTCGGCATCAGCTCGGAGTCCCTGCGCGGCTGGTACCGCCAGGCCAAGGCGGACCGGGGCGAGGGAGC
>NZ_BMTF01000040.1:8832-34951 GCF_014649535.1 Streptomyces gelaticus | reverse complement strand
CTTTCGCGTTTCCCTTTCCGGCGTTTCCGACTCTATCAGATCCTTTCGGGCCTGATTCCCAGTCAGCGGGGTTTGTCTTCCCGGCTGTTGGGCCGTTCCGACGTCCAAAACTCTAGCGGATTTTCCCGGCGACTCATAATCGAGTCCTCGAAATAAATTTCGGCATGCCAAAATTGTCCCGAGTGGGAGATCGTGCTGAGTTTTGGTTGCCGCATTCGCGGCGGGATCGGCTGTCGCAGAACCGTTCCGGCTCCGTGACAACTCGAAGAACCTTACGGATCGACGAGAGGTGTGTCAACCCGGCCAGGTCAAGCCTTTTTCCCACGTGTCGGACGCGAGATCAGTCCAGGTCGGTGAGGCGACCGCCGGCGTCCGGCTGGGCGTGCTCCACCCGACGCAGCAGGCGGATCAACATGTCGCCGAGGTTCCCGCGTTCATCGGTCGTGAGGTCCTGGAGCAGGTCCTCCTCGAAGTCGGTGGCCATCCGCATGGCCTCCAGCCACTTCGTACGGCCCTCGTCGGTCACTTCCACGATCACGCGCACCCGGTTGTTCTCGTCCCGGTCGCGGGTGACCAGACCCTCGCCCGCCATGCGGTCGATGCGGTGGGTCATCGCCGCGGGGGTGAGGCCCAGGCGCTTCGCCAGCTCTCCCGGGCCCAGGCGGTACGGGGCGCCGGCCAGGACCAGGGTCTTGAGGACCTCCCACTCGGCGTTGCTGATGCCGAGGGCGGCGAGCTGGCGTCCGTACGCCACGTTCATCCGGCGGTTCAGTCGGCCCAGGGCCGAGACGACCTGTTCGACCTGGGGGTCCAGGTCGCGGAACTCGCGCTGATAGGCGGCGATCTGCTCGTCGAGGCTCGGCTCCTGCGGTCCGGGCTGCTCGGTGGTGTCAGGCATGGCGGGCAGTATGGCACGCCCTCCAAAGCCGTCGAAGTCCTTCGAGCTGTATTGTTGAGGTTCTAACTTTAGTGCTAAAGTCTTCGGGTTCGAGTCGTTCGGATGGCTCGGCATGTCGTTTCGAGACCTTGAGGTAGGTGAGTGTGACCAGGGAGATGGGTGCAGCACTGCGGCGGATCCAGCTGGGCAGCGCACTGAGCGCGTTCGGGCTGGGGTTCACCGTTCCGTATCTGTACGTCTATGTGGCACAGGTACGTGATCTGGGTGCTGGCACCGCGGGAGTCGTACTGGCGGTCTTCGCCATGGCGGCGCTGGCCGTTCTGCCGTTCACCGGGCGCGCCATCGACCGGCGAGGGCCGCTGCCCGTGCTCGTCGTCGCCTCGGCCGTCGCTTCCCTGGGCGCCGTCGCGCTCGGCCTGTCGTCGGGCGTGACCGCCTCCGTGCTGTCGGCCGCGGTCCTCGGCGCCGGTACGGCGGTCATGCAGCCGGCACTCGCCACCATGCTCGTCCGGTGCTCCAGCACCGCCACCCGTACACGCGCCTTCGCCATGCAGTTCTTCCTGCAGAACCTCGGGCTCGGCGTCGGCGGGCTCGTCGGCGGGCAGATCGTCGACACGAACCGGCCGGAGACCTTCACCCTGCTGTTCCTCATCGAGGCCGCGATGTTCGTCGTGCTCGGTGTCATCGCCTCCACGGTGCGGCTCCCCCGTACGCCGTCCTTCTCCGACGCCAGGCCGTCCGACGGGTCCAAGGCGCCGGGCGGGCTGCGGGCGCTGCTCTCGCACCGGGCCATGGTGCAGCTGTGCGTGCTGGGCTTCGTGCTGTTCTTCGCCTGCTACGGACAGTTCGAGTCCGGGCTCGCGGCGTACGGCACCGAGGCCGCCGGGATCCAGCCCTCGACGCTCGGGATCGCGCTGGCCGCCAACACCGCCGTCATCGTCGTGGCGCAGTTCGTCGTGCTGCGGCTCGTCGAGCGCCGCCGACGCAGCCGGGTCATCGCCGCGGTCGGTCTGATCTGGGCCTTCGCCTGGATCGTGGCCGGATATGCGGGGCTCGGGCACGGCAGCCAGACCATGGCGACGGCCGCGATGATCTCCACGTACGCACTGTTCGGGCTCGGCGAGTCGATGCTGTCGCCGACCGTGGCCCCGCTGGTGGCCGATCTGGCGCCGGAGTCGATGGTCGGGCAGTACAACTCCGCGTTCGCCCTGTGCAAGCAGCTCGCGCTGGCGGTCGGTCCGGCCGTGGGCGGGCCGATGGGGGCGACGCTGCACGGCCCGTACATCGTGACGTTCGTGCTGTTCTCGCTGGGCATCACGGCGCTGGCGCTGCGGCTCGGCCGACGGCTCACCCCCGTGCAGGACCAGCCCTCGCTGGAGACGGTGCCGTCCAGGGTGGTGGCCGTGTCACTGCCGGATGCCGAGGCGGGCTCCGCCTCCGCTTCCACCTCCACGGCTGCCGCTGCTCGCTGAGCAGCCGGGCCCCGTCCCCGACGGGGCCCTCACTGCGGCAGGGCGAATTCGCACCAGACCGCCTTGCCGCCGCCCGGTGTGCGGCGGCTGCCCCAGGACGAGGCGATCGTCGCGACGATGGAGATCCCGCGGCCCGCTTCGTCCGCCGGTTCGGCCCGGCGGCGGCGCGGCAGGTGGTCGTCGCCGTCGGTCACCTCGATGATCAGCCGCCGGTCGGTGCGGCGCAGGCCCAGGCGCATCGGCGGGGTGCCGTGTTTGAGGGAGTTCGCGACGAGTTCACCGGCGGCCAGGACGCCCAGGTCGCAGAGGTCGACCGGGAACCGCCACGACGTCAGGACGCCGGTCGCGAAGGCGCGGGCGCGCGGGGCCGCCTCGATACCGCCGAGGAGATCGAGCGAGGCGTTGTGGAACAGCTCCGCGTCCGCCCCTGTGCGGGCCGGGTGCTGGACCACCAGCACGGCCACGTCGTCGTCGTGTTCCGCGGTGACGCCGAGGGAGCGGATCAGCCGGTCGCAGACCACCTGTGGTGAACCCTTGGCGCCGGACAGGGCGCGTTCCAGCGCGGCGACGCCCTCGTCGATGTCCTCGCTGCGCCGCTCCACCAGGCCGTCCGTGTAGAGGACCGCGGTGGAGCCGGGCGGCAGCGGGATCGTGCCCGAGGTGTGGATCCAGCCACCGGTGCCGAGCGGCGGTCCCGTCGGGTCCTCGGCGCGGAGGACCGTGCCGTCCTCCTGGCACACCAGGATCGGGAGGTGGCCGGCGGAGGCGTAGACGAGCCGGCCCTCGTTGGGGTCGTGGACCGCGTAGGCGCAGGTGGCGATCTGGCTGGCGTCGATCTCGGCGGCGAGACCGTCCAGGAGCTGGAGCACCTCGTGCGGCGGGAGGTCGAGGCGGGCGTAGGCCCGTACGGCCGTACGGAGCTGGCCCATGACGGCGGCGGCCCGCACCCCGCGTCCCATCACGTCCCCGATGACCAGAGCGGTGCGGCCCGCGCCGAGGGTGATGACGTCGTACCAGTCGCCGCCGACCGCGGCATCGGTGCCGCCGGGCTGGTAGGTGGCGGCGATCCGGAGGTCGTCCGGCTGCTCCAGTTCCTGCGGGAGCAGGGAACGCTGGAGGGTGACGGCCGTTTCGCGGTGGCGGCGCTCGCTGGCCCGGAGCCGTTCGGCCGCTTCGGCGTGGTCGGTGACATCGGCGGCGTACACGAGCACGCCGCTCTCGCCCCCTCGGTCCCTCCCTCTGCCCTTGTTGTTCCTGCTCTGCTTCCTGAGGCTGTCCCTGTCGCCTTCGTCTTCTCCCTCGCCGTCCCTGTCCCGGTGTACGGGAGTGCAGGTGACGGTGTACGAGTTGCCGCTGCGGACCTTGCGGGACTTGACCGTGCGGGGAGTGCCGCTGCGCAGGACCTGGTCCATGAGGGGCAGCAGGCTGAGCTCATGGAGCTCCGGCATGGCTTCGGCGGCCGTGGCACCGGCCGGGCGGGGCCCGAAGGCCGCGGCGTAGGCGTCGTTGACGTACGCGATCCGGTGGTCGGGGCCGTACACCAGAGCCACCAGGCCGGGCAGCTGGCCGAGGATGTCCCGGGCGGAGAGATCCTCCGGAGTGGGGCCGCCGGGCCGGGGGGCCTCGCCGCGCGAGTCGTCGCGGGGACCGTGACCCGTCCCGCCGTGCGTGTCGCCGTCCGGCGGGCGGGGCCCGGTCTCGGACTGTGCGTACTCGGCGCGGGCCGGGGGCACGGAACTGCGGTCGTCCCGTGCGGCGGCGCGGCGCTGCGTTCCGGGTAGGCGGGCGCTCCAGCGCGTGAAGTTCACGGAATTTCTGGCCTCGTGTGTCGGTCTGGTCCGCTCTCGCGGGCTGCTCACTGTCGGTCACTGCCGGCCGGGTCACTCTGTGCAGATGTGGGCCCACCTATGGTCACACGTCCAGTGTGGCGGACCGAACTGACTGTCGTCGGTACGGCCCGCCCCCGGGCGGGTGCAAGGGCGGTTCGACGGTCCGTCAGCCGCCGTGCGACGGCGGGCCGTCGGGCCCGGAGGGAACGTCCGGCCCCGGCGAGTTGCCGGGGCCCGGCGGGGTGTCCGGGTCCGGCGGGCCGTTCGGTCCGGGGCGTCTGCCGCCTGCGGCGAGCTCGAACTCGGCGCGCGGGTGTTCCAGCGAACCGAGGGAGACGATCTCGCGCTTGAAGAGCCCGGCGAGGGTCCATTCGGCAAGGACGCGGGCCTTCCGGTTGAACGTCGGGACGCGGCTGAGGTGGTACGTGCGGTGCATCAGCCAGGCTGGATATCCCTTGAGCTTACGGCCGTAGACATGGGCGACGCCCTTGTGGAGGCCGAGTGAGGCGACGGAGCCCGCGTAGCTGTGCCGGTACTCCTTGAGGGGCTCCCCGGCGATGGACGCGAGGATGTTCTCGGCGAGGACCTTGGCCTGGCGGACCGCGTGCTGGGCGTTGGGCGCGGTCTTCTCACCCGCTTGAGCCGCGGTCAGGTCGGGTACGGCCGCGGCGTCCCCGGCGGCCCAGGCGTGCTCGGCGCCCTCGACGGCGAGCTCCGCCGTGCACCTGAGTCTGCCGCGTTCGTCGAGCGGCAGATCGGTCGCGGCGAGGACCGGGGCGGGTTTGACGCCGGCGGTCCACACGAGCGTGCGGGTCGGGAGCCTGGAACCGTCGCTCAGGACGGCGATCCGGTCCTCGCAGGACTCCAGCCGGGTGTCGAGGCGTACGTCGATGTTGCGGCCGCGCAGCTCGCGGACGGCGTAGGTGCCCATCTCCTCGCCGACCTCGGGAAGGATGCGGCCGGACGCCTCGACGAGGATCCATTTCAGGTCCTCGGCCTTGATGTTGTGGTAATACCGCGAGGTGTAGCGGGCCATGTCCTCCAGCTCGGCGAGGGCCTCGACGCCCGCGTATCCGCCGCCGACGACGACGAAGGTGAGCGCGGCGTCACGGATGGCGGGGTCGCGGGTGGCGGAGGCGATGTCCATCTGCTCGATGACGTGGTTGCGCAGGCCGATGGCCTCCTCGACGGTCTTGAAGCCGATGCCGTGGTCGGCGAGACCGGGGACCGGGAGGGTGCGCGAGACGGAGCCGGGGGCCAGGACGAGTTCGTCGTACCCGATCTCGACCGCGCCGGTGCCGTCCTCCCCCGTGGCGAGCGTGGTGACGGTCGCCGTGCGCTTGGCGTGATCGATGTGCTGCGCCTCACCGATCACGATCCTGCAGTGCGCGAGGACGCGGCGCAGCGGGACGACGACATGGCGCGGCGAGATCGAACCGGCGGCCGCTTCGGGCAGGAACGGCTGATACGTCATATATGGCTCGGGGGTGACGACCACGATCTCGGCCTCACAGCTTCTGAGCCTCTGCTTCAGCTTCCGCTGGAGACGCAGCGCTGTGTACATCCCGACGTAGCCACCACCGATGACGAGAATGCGCACGCCCGGCGGGGGTCCTGGGGGTGTTCCCCCGGAATCTGAAGCCATCACCACCCCATGACGCAACGTGCTCAAGGGTTTGTCCACAGGCTCGGCAAATTGTGTGACCGGAGGTTTTGGGCGGGCGGCTGCCGCGCGACTCCGTGGTGGTGTGCAAGCCGCGCAGGTCAGGGGTCGGGGTGGGGGCATGGGGCGGGGGTCGAATCGGTGACCGACCGGTCCTTGCCCGGACCGGGGGGCGCTCCATGCGGAACTACCCCCTTCTGAATTGAGCCGGGCTCAACTATGTTCGTATGTCGTCGGGGTGCCGGGTGGGGACCGTCATCCGCTCCCTGACTCAAACGGCGGGAAGTCTCCGGGGGGAGACGTCATAACCGGGGGAAAGTTATGCACATTCAGGATTCTCATTGGCCGTCCGCTACTGCGGTTTCGCCCCATCCGTCCGACGGAACGGGACGAAACGGAGCGGTCGGAACGGTCGGAGCGGTCGGAACGGTCGGGGCGGCCTCGTCGACGAACCCGGTCGTCACGGCCGGGGTGAACGGGGCGGGTGGCGCGGCCGGAAGCGCCGGAGCGGCCGGGGCGAATGGCCGTACTGCTCCGCTCCGCGTGGACGCGCAGCGCAATCTGGAGCATGTCCTGCGGGCCGCGCGCGAGGTGTTCGGTGAGCTCGGGTACGGGGCTCCGATGGAGGACGTGGCGCGTCGCGCCCGAGTCGGAGTCGGCACGGTGTACCGGCGGTTCCCGAGCAAGGACGTGCTGGTCCGGCGGATAGCCGAGGAGGAGACCTCCCGGCTGACCGACCAGGCCCGGACCGCCCTCGGTCAGGAGGACGAGCCGTGGTCGGCGCTGTCGCGCTTCCTGCGGACGTCCGTTGCCTCGGGCGCGGGGCGGCTGCTGCCGCCTCAGGTGCTGCGGGTCGGCGTCGACGTCGATTCCGATGGCATCGGTGACAGCAGCGGCGACGGCAATGCCGATGGCTCGACGGCCGTCGTACCGGGCTCGGTATCGGTTCCGGGCAGTGGCCGGGATGAGGTCCGGGTGCCTCAGCAGCGCCAGGGGGCGGGTCAGGCCGACCTCCGGCCGGACGACGAGCGGCCCGCCGCGGAGGCCGGTGCCGAGGACGACGACACGGGAGCCGGGGAGCTGCTGGAGGTGGTCGGCCGTCTGGTGGACCGGGCACGGGCAGCCGGTGAACTGCGCCGCGACGTGACGGTCGCGGATGTACTGCTGGTGATAGCGACGGCGGCGCCTTCGCTGCCGGACGCGGCCCAGCAGGCGGCCGCTTCGAGCCGGCTCCTGGACATCCTGCTGGAGGGACTGCGCTCCCGGCCGGTCGCCTGAGCGGAGTCCGCGGGATCGGCGAGATCGACGGAATGCGCGGGCGGGCGCGGCAGTGTGTGCTGCCGCGCCCGCCCGCGCGTGCCGACGCGCAAGTGCATTGAAGAACGGCTGAGCCCGCCGGCGTGGTCGTGGGCCGATGTGGCCCGTTTCGATGGGGTCGCGATCGACGGCCCGTCATGGCCCGACCAACCTCCGCGACCGTCGTCCACGACCGCCGCTCCCGCTGCCGAACCCGTATCACCCTATGGCCGCACGCCTGCCGCCCCCGAATCGCGCACTGCGGCTGCGACTCGGCCGCGCGAAAGCATTTGTCGAGCTTTCCCCGAATGGAGGGCCTTTAGTACTCACATTCGGAAAAACGCCCCGGATGAGTGGTTGCGGGGGCTGAGGGTCCGACGTGATTGCGCCATGTGGCACGCTTGCCCGAAGTTCGGGTCCGACAGCGCATACGGGGGCTTCCGCGATGAGCGGTGACGGGCAGCAGGAAGAGTCCTTCGACGACGTCTCCGCCGTGGGCGGTGTCACGGAGGCCGGTGGTCCTTCCGCCCGGCAGGTGCCGAATCAGGCCGGGCCGGGGCGGTCGAGCGGTGACGCCGAGGGCGGCACCGTACTGCCGGGTCCCTGGTCGGCTCCGGTCGATCCCGGGGCCGACGCCGCGGTACCGATGCAGCGGGAGGGCGGCAGCACCGGCGCCACCGATGCCCCGGGCACCGCGCTCTCCGACGCCGATCTGATCCGGCAGATGCGCGACGGCGACGATCTCGCGTACGAGGAGCTCTTCCGGCGCCACTCCGACGCGGTGCGGCGCTACGCGCGCAGCTGCTGCCGGGACGCCCACACCGCCGACGACCTGACGGCCGAGGTCTTCGCCCGCACGCTGCAGGCGGTACGCCGCGGCAAGGGGCCCGAGCAGGCCGTACGGGCCTATCTCATGACGGCCGTCCGCCATGTCGGCGCCGCCTGGACCAAGACCGCGAAGCGGGAGCATCTGGTCGACGACTTCGCGGTGTTCGCCGCGCAGGCGGCCCAGTCCTCCCAGGTGTCGGACGCGGACACGCTCGATCTCGGCGCCGATGTGATGGCGATGCACGAGGCCGAGCAGTCGATGGCGATGCAGGCCTTCCGCAGCCTGCCGGAGCGCTGGCAGGCCGTGCTGTGGCACACCACCGTCGAGGAGGAGTCGCCCAGCGAGATCGCCCCGCTCTTCGGGCTGACCGCCAATGCCACGGCGGTGCTGGCCAGCCGGGCCCGTGAGGGCCTCAAGCAGGCCTACCTGCAGGCGCATGTGAGCCAGGCGCTCACGACGGGCGGCGACTGCGCGCGCTATGCCGACCGGCTCGGCGCGTACGCCCGTGGCGGGCTCCGCATGCGGGCCGAGCGCGGCCTGCGCGGACACCTGGAGGAATGCTCGAAGTGCCGGCTCGCCGCAGGCGAACTGGCCCATGTCAACGCCGGGATTCCCGCGCTGCTGCCGGTCGCGGTCATCGGCTGGTTCGCCGCCGGGTACGCGCTCAAGGCCGCCGGAATCGTCGCCGGCGGCGCGGCGGGAGCCACGGGTGCCGGTGTCGCAGCGGCGGCGTCCGGAGGCAGCTCCACCGGAGGTGCGGCCGGTGGCGCCGCGGCCTCGGAGGGGCTCGGCGCCCCGGCGAAGGCCGCCGTCGTGGCAGCGGTCGTCGTGACCGCGGCGGCCGGGCTGGCCTGGGCGCTGGTCGGCGACGACCAGCCGAAGCCCGAGGCCGGGCAGGTGGCGAAGCCGGCTGTCGTGGCGCCCCCGGCCCCGACGCCGCCCTCGCCGAAGCCGTCCGCACCGAAGCCGCCCGCGCCGAAGCCCGCTCCGCCGAAGCCGCCCGCGCCCCCCGCACCCACCCCGCAGCCCAAGTCCACACCCGAGCCGGCGCCCACCCCGACGCCGCCCTCGAAGCCCGCTCCCAGGCCGACGCCCCCCGCGCCGAAGCCCGCTCCCCCGGCGCCGCCCGCGCCCGCCACGCCCGAGACCCCCCCGACTCCGACGCCGCCCCCTCCCGCGCCGACCGTCTACCAGGTCAGCCAACTCGGCTACTCGTTCCTGGGCGACCACTCCGAACCGGAGGTCGTGCTCGGCGAGAGCAGCTGGGTCTGGCAGCGTTCCCATGTGTCGGTCGGCGGCACGACGTACGCGCACGGGGTGACCGTCAACAGCAATTCCTCGGTCACCATCCAGCTGAACAAGGAGTGCACGCGGTACGAGGCGATGGTCGGGATCGACGACATGACGATGGGGCTCGGCTCGGTGCGCTTCTCCGTCTTCAACGGCGACGGGACACGGCTGTGGCGGTCCCCGGTGATGAACGGCCACGACCCGGCCGTGCCGGTGGGCGTCGGTATCGCCGGTCAGGAGCGGATCCGGCTGGTGGTCGAGCGCGCCCGGCCCGGTGGCGTCATGGCCCTCGCCTCCTGGGCGGATTCGAGGATCAGTTGCCGGTGAGCCGGTCCGGGGCTAGGCCGGAGGTGAAGCCCGGCAGCTCCGCGGGGCGCGGGGCGTCCGGGCGCTCCAGGGCATCCGTGCACCCCGGCGCTTCCGGAAGCTCCTCGGTGATGCGGGTCAGGAGCTCGATGACGTCGTCGACGGTCAGTGCGCGGCCCGCGGCGCGCTCGGCCTCGTACAGCTGAGGTCCCAGCTCCTCGCGCGCCTGCCGCTCGGCCTCGTCCACCTCGGCCTGCTGCGCCTCGGTCCTGGGCCCGAACAGGCGCCAGCCGTCCGCCGCCGCCAGGACCCGTACCGCGGCCCCGGGCCGGCCCACCATCGGCAGCACGGTCGCCACGCAGTCCGCCAGGTGCCCGGTGACCAGCTCGGCGCACTGGGCGTCCCGCGCCCCGCGCAGCGCCGCCGTCAGACCTCGCACGCCCGCCGCCGGACCACGATCGGGTCCCGGCTCGTGCACCGCGATCCGCGCGGCCAGCCCCTCGACCACCGCGCTGAAGTGCGACGGCGGGCTGCCCTGCCCGATCGCATGCGCCGCCTCGGTGACCAGTTGCCGTGCCCGGACGATCTCACCCCGCTCCAGGGCCGCGGTGGCGCGCAGGAAATGGACGTAGGCGCGGGCGTCGTGCACCTGGTACCGCTCCGCCTCGCTGTCCGCCGCGGTCAGGGTCCGCTCGAAGTCCGCCATGTCCCCGGTCCGGTAGGCGAGTTCCGCGAGGCGGGCGAGGAGGAACGGCGCCTCGGCATGCGCGCCGACCTCACGGGAGAGCAACAGTGCCTCCTCGTACGCCGTCCGGGCCTGCGTGAACCGTCCCCGCATCACGCCCGCCTCCGCGGCCGCGCTCGCCACCTGCGCGCGGATCCAGCGGTCGCCGACGCGGCGGCTCAGCTCGCGCAGTTCCGCGAGATCGGCGTCGACGCCGGGCATGCCGCCCGGCATGTCGACGACCATGTGGGTACGGAACATCAGGGCGAGGCAGTACTCCCAGGCGCCGCCGTGGGTCCGGGTGTTGTCGACCACCGAGTCGATCAGCGCGTGGGTTTCGGTGGTCGTCCGGCTCGCGAACAGGGCCATCGGCCAGAGCATCCCCGGGAAGCGGGCGGACTGCGGGCCCGAGGTCCTGAACGCCTCGGCCACCCGGTCCATCACTGCCCGGAAGCGATCGTCACCGTGGACGGCCTCGGCGGGCCCGGCCTCCACGGCGAGGAAGTACCGCAGCATCTCCAGATGCATGCGCGGCCAGTAGCGGGGGTCGCCGGAGCCGGTCGGCTCCGGTCCCAGTGCCACGGCACGTTCGGCCCAGGTGAGGCCCTCGGAGCGGAAGTTGCGCAGCCACCAGAACCACCCCATGCCGAGAACCAGCCGTACGGCTTCCGCTTCGGCCGGGGCGGCGACGACGGTCCGGTGCAGGGCGGCCCGGATGTTGTCGAGGTCCGTCTCCAGGCGTTCGATCCAGGGCAGCTGGTCGCCGGAGCGGATCAGGGGCTCTGCCCGCTCGACGAGCGCGAGGAAGTACGCGGTGTGCGCGTTCGCCGCGGCGGCACGTATCTCCGGGACCTCGGCGGCGCGTTCGGTGGCGTACTCGTGGATGGTCTCCAGGAGGCGGTAGCGCATCTCGCCGGTGGCGCTCGGGCTTGCCACGACGAGGGACTTGTCGACGAGGGCGCCGATCAGGTCGGCGGTGGAGAGCCGGGCGGGGTCCGGCCCGGGGCTCGTTCCCGCGGTGACGACGGCTTCCGCGGCCCGCAGGTCCCAGCCGCCCGCGAAGACGGAAACCTGCCGCAGCGCCGTGCGTTCGTCCTCGTCGAGGAGGTCCCAGGACCAGTCGACGACGGCACGCAGCGTCTGCTGGCGCGGCAGTACGGTCCGGCTTCCACCGGTCAGCAGGTGAAAGCGGTCGTCGAGCCGGTCCGCGATCTGGCGCGGACTGAGCATCCGCAGCCGGGCGGCGGCGAGTTCGATGGCGAGTGGCTGCCCGTCCAGCCGCCGGCAGATCTCGGCCACGGCCTCCGCATCGCGCCCGGTCTCCTGCCCGAGGTCGAATCCGGGGCGTACGGCGCGTGCCCGCTCGGCGAACAGCCGGTGGGCGGGGTCGGCCGGGAGCGGGCCGACCGGGCGTACGGATTCGCCGGGCACGCCGAGGGGTTCGCGGCTGGTGGCGAGGATCCGCAGCTGCGGGCAGTGGACGAGCAGGGTCTCGGCGAGGGTGGCGGCCGCCTCGATGACGTGCTCGCAGTTGTCCAGGATGAGCAGGAAGGGGCGGATGCGGGAGCAGTGCTCCAGGTGCTCGACGAGGAGCTCGGTCGGGTCCGTGCGCGGCTGCTGCCCGTCGCGGTTGTTGTCGCGCAGGAGGGCGGTCTCGCGCAGCCCGAGAGCGGAGAGTACGGCTCCGGGTACGTCGGCGGGATCGTCCACGGGGGCGAGTTCGGCTATCCAGGCGTCCGTGCCGGACACTTCGGGCGTTTCGGCCGTGGGAGCCGGCCGGCCCCCGGGCGCGGCGGCCTCCTCGGCGAGCCGGGTCTTGCCGGAGCCACCGGGGCCGGTGAGGGTGACCAGGCGGGACCGGGCCAGATCGGCGCGTATGGACCGCAGTTCCGGCTCGCGCCCGACGAACGAGGTCAGCCGGGGCCGCAGATTGCCGTGCACGACGGCGGGGCCGGACACGTCGAGCGGACGCTGCGGGCGCATCGCCACCGGCCGCGCCGCCGACGCGGACGACACCGGTGACGGGGCGAGCAGCTCCCGGTGCAGCGCGGTCAGTTCCGGGCCGGGATCGGCCCCGAGACCGTCGGCGAGGGCCCGGCGGGCGTCCTCGTAGGCGGCCAGCGCATCGGCCTGGCGGCCCTCGGCGCGCAGGGCACGGATCAACTGGGCGCGGAAGCGTTCGTCGTAGGGGTGGGCGACCGTCAGCTCCATGAGCTCGGGCACCAGGGTCCCCGGCCCCGCGCCACCGCTGTCCGGGCCCGTCGCCGCGCACTGCAGGTCGGCCTCGATACGGCGTTCCAACGCGGCCAGCCGGTGGCCCTCGGGGCGCAGGCCGTGGCCGTGGTCCCGGTCCGGCAGATCGGCCAGCGCGGGGCCGCGCCACAGGGCGAGCGCGGTACGGAGCGTGCGCGCGGCGGCCACGGGGTCACCCGCGTCGAGCTCCTCGGCCCCCTGGCGGGAGAGCCGCTCGAACACGTACAGGTCGACCTCGTCGGGCCCGGCCGCCAGGTGGTAGCCCCCCTGGGTACTCGCCACCGCGTCCCTGCCCAGCAACCGGCGCAGCCGGCCCACCAGGGCCTGGAGCGCGGCGGGAGCGTCGTGCGGCGGGTCCGCGGCCCATACGTCGTCGACCAGATCGGCGACGGGGACGGGGCGGCCGGCGCGCAGCGCGAGGGCGGCGAGGAGAGCGCGCAGCCGCGTACCGCCCACCGGCAGGGCACTGCCGTTCTCGTCTCGCGCCTCGGTGACGCCCAGGATCAGATACCGCACCGGGCCATTGTGTCCCGCGACGCGGCGAGCGTCCCGTGCCCCGGCCGCGGGGCAGCGGCTGTATCGCCTCCGGCTCCTACCGTTGCAGTGTCCGCCTTGCTGGTACGACACCGCCCGCGACCGCGCGCTGGCGGGGCGCCGCCGTGCCCGTCCAGCAGGTGCCGCGCCGCGACACGAGGCGGCGGAGCCAGAGCTCCGTGGACGCCAGGTGCGCGAGGCCGTCCAGCGGGAGCGGTTCGCCCTCGGAGGCCGCGCGCAGGGCCTTGCGTACGACGCGGGCCTCGACCAGGCCCGCGTCGGCGAGCAGCGGGGCGTCGAAGAGGGCGATCAGCTCCGGGAGGGCGGCGCGCAGACCGGTGCGGGCGGTCGCGTTCGACGTGGCGAGGGAGGGCGTGCCCCAGCCGGGCGGCAGCTCGTGGACCCCCGCGCCGGCGAGCACCCGGCGCAGGATCGCGGCTCGGGCGCCCGGCTGCACCCGGAGCGATTCGGGCAGCGCGCGGGCGGCGCGTACGACCTGGTTGTCGAGGTACGGGGCGTGCAGCCGCTGGCTGCGGTTCTCGGCGGCCTGCTCCAGGATCCGGTGGTCGGCGGCGTACCGGGCCAGGGCCGCCCTGGCGCGGGCCTCGCCGGGGCGCTGGACGGAGACGGGGCGGACGGCCGCCTCCTGGAGCCGGACCGACACCTCGGCGAGCGCCTCCCCGGTGAGCCAGCGGGCGGCGGGACCGGGGCGTGACCAGGCGAGGGCGGCCAGTGAGGCGTCGGCGGGGGTGTCGAGGTCGGGGGCGTTCCGGTTGGCGTCCGGCAGCCGGTCGGCCGCCGCTTCCAGGCCGGTGCGGTACGACGTACGGGACAGGCGGCGGGCCGCGCGGTAGACGGTCAGCGGCACGAACAGGGAGTGCGCGCTGGGGCCCTCCGCCTTGGCGAGCGCGGCGACCGGGCGCAGCAGATGGCGTCGGCGACGGTCCATCAGCAGATCGGCGAGGCGCGCCGGGTGGGCGTCCAGGACCTGCCGGGCGCCGCCGCCGACGAAGTGGTCGGCGCTGCCCGACGCGAGGCGCCGGCGGTGGCGCTCGGCGACGACGAGCGAGGGAGCGGGTTCGTCGGTGAGCGGGCCGCCGCCCAGGTCGGCGTAGGGCAGTGCCTCCTCCCCCGCCGCGACGACCACATGGTGCAGGCGCGGGTTGGCGGCGATGACGCGGGCGCGTTCGAGTTCGTCCTCGTGTCCGTGCACGGTGAGGTCGTTGAGGGTGACGGCGAGCAGCCGCTCCCCCGCTTCCGTGCGGTGGCCGAGGAGGGTGCCGGGCAGGCCCGGAAGTCCGGCGGCGAGCAGGGCGAGGGTGGCGGAGGCGCTGCCTCCGGACAGGTCGGCGCCGATGCCGGGGACCGGTGCGCCGCGGGCGGCGCGCCGGTCGGCGGGGCCCATGCCGGGGACCGGGCCCGGGTCGGGCGGCAGGGTCTCGGGCGCGTGGCGCGGGGCCAGGAGTCTGGCGCGTACCGCTTCGACGAGCGCGTCGCGTACCCCGTCGACGGCGCTGACCGGGTCGAGCTGGGGTGCGGCGACGGCGAGGGAGGCCACCGCCTCGTAACCGGTGATCTCGCGCGAGCCCTCGCGGAGGATGAGCGCGTGGCCCGGCGGGATGCGCTTCACGCCGGCGTACGGGGTGCCGTCGCGCAGGGCCTCCGGGGTCTCGGGGCAGGCGAGCAGGGCGGCCAGGTGGCCGATGTCCAGCTGGGCCTCGATGAGGTCGGCGAGCGGGAGCGCGGCGGTGGCGTACGCCGTGCCGCCCGCCCAGGGGGTGTAGAAGACGGGGCGGGCTCCGGCGAGGTCCCCAATGACGGTGATCCGGCGGCCGATCTGGACGACGGTGGTGTAGCTGCCGGGCCAGGAGGTGAGGTGGCGCAGGGCGCCGCCGCGGGCAGCGAGGAGGCCGGAGCGCAGCTGCTCGTCGGAGGCGCTGCAGCAGCCGAGGACGGCCATCCGGGCGGTGGGCGCGCCCTCGGTGGTCTCGACGGTGGTGATCCGGACCTCGTCGGGGCGCCAGTCGCCCACCGCCCAGAGCGGATCCGGGTCGCCCCACAGGAGTTGGGAGCCCACGGGGTGCATCGTGCGCCCCTCGTCACGGGGACCGACCGCACCGGCCGTGCCGAAGCTCGCGGCGATACTGCTCCATCCCACCAACCAACGCATCGCCGCCTCCACAGGCTGTGGACAAAACGGCGCAGCAGGGCAGTTTCGGGAGAACTCCGGTAACGCGCGGCACCGTTGCGAACATGCTGCCACGACAACGGCGCACAGGAGGGGCTACGCAGGGCGCACGTCGGAAGGGCATGCGCCCCTGGCAAAGGCCGGACGGAACGGAGGGTCGGCAGCGGGCCGGACCGGGCACGAGCGGTGCACACCGGGCAGCTCCTGAGGCGGAACGGGCCCGAGCAGAGCCCGCACCGGACGCCCCAGCAGTCAACTGCCATACCCGCCGGGCGCGTTGACTTCCCCGCACGGACGGGATCAACCAGCCGAAATCCAGCCACCTGTGAATCATCCACGAGCCGCCCGCGGGCCGTCGGCGGTCGACTGCCGGACGGTCGACACGATGTCCGCGAAACGGACGGCCCAACCTCGGACGACCGACGACATTCGGCCATTCTCAGGGCAGGTTGAAACCCCGCACCGGCCAACTCGCCACAACAGAAGTCCGCTTTCGCCCCACTTCATTCCACGGATCTTCCCGCACACCTCCGGGAACCCCCGGGCAGCCGGGACCGGTCTCCACCTGGACCGCCGACGCACAGTCCGGGAGGCGTCGTTCACCTCCCGGACCGGTCCGCCGCCTGCGGGGAATGAGGCGGCAGTGTCCCCCAGCCCACTGAGTCCTGTGCAGTGGGCCGACCCACGCAGCACCCATGGAAACGCTTCCGGAACGGCCCGACGAGAGCGCACGGCCGGGCGCACGGCCACACACCAGGAGCACGTACGGGGCTCCGCGCGCGGCGCCGGCACCCCGCACGAACAGGGCTTCCGCATACCGTTCCCGTGCGCCGTCGAGCCGCTTCGCGGGACCGGTCCACCCGGTGACCGGAGCGCGCGCGGACCGCCTCCGATCCGCCTCCGATCCACCTCCGGTCCGCGTCCGAACCGCCTTCCGCGTCCGCACGGACAACAATCCCGCCATACGGACGTCTGCCCCTTAACGGTAGGGATGCGGCGAACTACGCTGGGTTTACTGAGGTTCTCTGCAGGAGGCATATTCCTCGGGGCTCGGCCATATGCGTGTGCGGCCGGAGTGCCGGGGCCCGTCGCTGGGGAGGACACGGTACGAATGCCGCGCGCCGCAACGGTGACGCGGCGGCCGTCTGTGTGTCGAGGGGTGGCGCATGTCCAGGGAGCAACGCGGACCGAACGAGAAGCTCGGAACCGTTCTCGCCCTCGCGGGAATCAGCAACGCCGGGCTCGCCCGGCGGGTCAATGACCTCGGGGCGCAGCGCGGTCTGACACTTCGGTACGACAAGACCTCGGTGGCCCGGTGGGTCTCCAAGGGGATGGTGCCGCAGGGCGCCGCACCCCATCTCATCGCCGCGGCGATCGGCGCCAAGCTCGGCCGGCCGGTCCCGCTGCACGAGATCGGGCTCGCGGACGCCGATCCGGCGCCGGAGGTCGGGCTGGCCTTCCCGCGCGACGTGGGCGAGGCGGTCCGTTCGGCGACCGAGCTGTACCGGCTGGATCTGGTCGGGCGGCGGGCGGGCGGCGGCGGGATCTGGCAGTCGCTCGCGGGCTCGTTCTCGGTGAGCGCGTACGCGACCCCCGCGTCCCGCTGGCTGATATCCCCCGCCGACGCGACGGTGGCACGGGACGCGACAGCGGTCGGTACCACCGCCCCCGACACCCAGGGCGCACGGGGCGCACAGGGCGGTGCAGAGGCGCAGGGCCCGTCGGGCAGGGCGGCGAAGGCCGCGGAGCCGGCGCCCGCCGCACCGCCGGCAGCCGGGGTGCGGTCGGGGCCCGGCGTCCGGGACGCGCTGAACGCACAGGCGGCCCGGTCGGCGCTGGGCACCCTGGGAGCACTGGGCACGCGGCAGGCGCCCTCCATCCCCGTCCAGCCGCACCCCGAATCCGCGGCCCCGCCCGTCCCCGTCACCGCCCCCAGCGACATCTCCCCGCTGCGGGTGGGCCACAGCGATGTCTCCAAACTGCGGGAGGCGGCCCAGGACGCCCGGCGCTGGGACTCCAAGTACGGCGGCGGGGACTGGCGTTCCTCCATGGTCCCGGAGTGTTTACGGGTCGACGCCGCGCCACTGCTGCTCGGCTCGTACAGCGACGAGGTCGGCCGGGCGCTCTTCGGCGCGGCCGCCGAGCTGACCAGGCTCGCCGGGTGGATGGCCTTCGACACCGGTCAGCAGGAGGCCGCGCAGCGCTACTACATCCAGGCGCTGAGACTGGCACGGGCCGCGGCCGACGTGCCTCTCGGCGGCTATGTCCTCGCGTCGATGTCGCTGCAGGCGACCTACCGCGGCTTCGCCGACGAGGGGGTCGACCTCGCGCAGGCCGCCGTCGAACGCAACCGGGGTCTCGCCACGGCCCGCACCATGAGCTTCTTCCGCCTGGTGGAGGCCCGTGCCCACGCCAAGGCGAACGACGCGGCCGCCGCGGGCTCCGCGCTGAAGGCCGCCGAGGGCTGGCTGGAGCGCTCCAGGGACGGCGACGGAGACCCGTCCTGGCTGGGCTTCTACTCGTACGACAGGTTCGCGGCCGACGCGGCGGAGTGCCACCTCGATCTGAAGGCGCCCAGGCAGGTGCGGCGCTTCACCGAGCAGGCACTGTCCAGGCCCACCGAGGAGTTCGTCCGCTCGCACGGACTGCGGCTCGTGGTGTCGGCGGTGGCCGAGCTGGAGTCCGGCAATCTGGACGCCGCCTGCGCCGCGGGCACCCGGGCGGTGGAGGTGGCGGGCCGCATCTCCTCGGCACGGACCACGGAGTACGTGCGGGATCTGCTGCACCGGCTCGAACCGTACGGGCACGAGCCGCGCGTCGCCGAGCTGCGTGAGCGGGCCAGGCCGCTCCTGGTGGCTCCCGCGTAGCGGGAACCCGACGTGCCGGGAGCCGGGCCGTAAAGATTGGGCGCCACGCTGGGCCGCGCTGGTTTGAGTGCGTTGTCAGTGGGTCAGTGCACTATCGGGGTGGGAGGTGGCGTGATGATGACGCACGCGGCGTACGACTGCGACGTGCTGGTGGTCGGCGGCGGGATCGTCGGCCTGTCGACGGCGTACGCGATCACGCGCACCGCTCCCGGCACCCGGGTGACGGTCCTGGAGAAGGAGCCCGGTCCGGCCCGGCACCAGACCGGACGCAACAGCGGGGTGATCCACAGCGGTATCTACTACCGCCCCGGCTCGCTCAAGGCCCGCTACGCGGTGCGCGGCGCCGCCGAGATGGTCGACTTCTGCGCCGAGCACGGCATCGCGCACGCGGTGACCGGCAAGCTGATCGTGGCGACCGAGCGGTCCGAGCTGCCCCGGCTGCACGCCCTGGTCCAGCGCGGCCGGCAGCACGGGCTGCCGGTGCGCGAGCTGGGCCCCGCCCAGATCACCGAGTACGAACCCCGGGTGAGCGGCCTCGCCGCGATCCGGGTCGGTTCGACCGGGGTCTGCGACTTCGCGGCGGTCGCGGCCCGCTTCGCCACCGAGGTGAGCGGCGCCGGCGGAGTGATCCGCTACGGGGCGGAGGTCACCGCGATCGACCGGCGCCCCTGGGGCGTGGCGGTGCGTACGGCGGACGGCGTGGTGGTGCGGGCCCGGGTGCTGGTCAACTGCGCGGGGCTGCACTGCGACCGGGTGGCGCGGCTCGCGGGCGACGATCCGGGGATGCGGATCGTGCCGTTCCGCGGGGAGTACTACGAGCTGGCGCGGCCGGAGCTGGTGCGCGGCCTGGTCTATCCGGTGCCCGATCCGGCGTTCCCGTTCCTCGGGGTCCATCTGACCCGGGGCCACGACGGCGGCGTCCACGTCGGACCGAACGCGGTGCCCGCACTGGCCCGCGAGGGGTACGGCTGGCCGGTCGTACGCCCGCGCGAGCTCGCGGACACCCTGGCCTGGCCCGGCTCCTGGCAGATCGCGCGCAGACACTGGCGGTACGGGGCGGGCGAGGTACGCCGCTCGCTGTCGAAGCACGCGTTCACCCAGGCCGTGCGGCGGCTGCTGCCCGAGGTCGCTGAGGCCGATCTGAGACCGGCCCCGGCCGGGGTGCGGGCCCAGGCCGTGCTGCGGGACGGCACCCTGGTGGACGACTTCCTGATCCGCGAGGCCCCGCACACCGTCCACGTACTGAACGCGCCGTCGCCCGCCGCCACGGCCTCGCTGCCCATCGGGCGGGAGGTGGCACGCAGGGCGCTGCTCCGGGCGCGGGAAACGGGGTGGAGGCCGCCCGCCGTAGAATCGGGGCATTGTGTCTGAGCCCATGAACCCCTCCGAGAGTCCCGCCGGGAAGTCCACCGAGAACGACTCCTCGTCCGCCGCCGGGATTCCGTCCGCCGCCGGGATTCCGGACGATCTGCGCGCCGCCTCCTTCGAGCGGCAGCGCAGGCTGCGCCAGGAGCCGCGCTTCCCGGGCGGGCCCGCCATCGACCCGGCCGGTTCGCACCACGAGCGCCGGATCCGCAGCTTCCAGCCGCGCCGCAGCCGTGTCACGCCCGGCCAGGAGGACGCCCTGCTGCGGCTCTGGCCGAAGTGGGGCCTGGACATCGACGGACAGCGCGTCCTCGACCTGCCCGAGCTGTTCGACGGGCTCCCGGTCGTGCTGGAGATCGGTTTCGGGATGGGCGAGGCCACCGCGCAGATGGCCGCCGCCGACCCCGGCACGGGCATCCTCGCCGTCGACGTGCACACCCCGGGCCAGGGCAATCTGCTCGGCCTCGCGGACCGCAACGGCCTGTCCAACATCCGGGTGGCCAACGGCGACGCGATCATCCTGCTGCGCGAGATGCTCAAGCCGGACTCGCTGGACGGGCTGCGGGTGTACTTCCCCGACCCGTGGCCCAAGAAGCGCCATCACAAGCGGCGGCTGATCCAGCCGGAGTTCCTCGATCTGGTGGCTCAGCGGCTGAAGCCGGGGGCAGTGATCCACTGCGCGACCGACTGGGAGCCGTACGCCGAGCAGATGCTGGAGGTGTTGACCGCGCACCCCCTCTTCGAGAACACCGTGGCGGACGGCGGCTACGCGCCCCGTCCCGCGTTCCGGCCGCGGACCCGGTTCGAGGGGCAGGGCCTGGACAAGGGCCATGTCGTGCACGACCTGCTCTTCGCCCGCAGCTGAGACCCGCACGCGGCCCCGGCCCCCGGATCCCGGTAACGGCCCGGTCCCCATGGCCGGCGGGTGGGCGCGGGCGCCCCATGGTCAGGTGTCAGTGCTGCTGGTTAGGGTCATTGCGTGATGTCCGACGGGTCTGTCCAACAGCGGCATTCGCAGCCGGCCGTCCCGCTTCTCGAGGAGCAGCGGGTCGGCGAGATCCTGGCTGCCGTGCCGGAGCGCAGGCACTGGCGCTACCGACCGCGCCGCGTCGGCATGGTGTGGCGCAGCCGGACGTTCCGCCTCGCGGCCGTGTTCACGGTGCTCGCGCTGTGCGGTCTGGCGATCCTGGCCCTGGTCCGTGACCAGACGGGCACTCAGGGTTTTCTCGTCGGCCTCGGTCTCGCCGTACTGCCCGTGCCGCTCCTGATGGCGGCCTTCCGCTGGCTGGACCGGGTCGATCCGGCCCCCTGGCGGAATCTGCTGTTCGCCTTCGCCTGGGGTGCGTTCGCCGCAGCCCTGGTCGCGATCCTCGCGAATTCGTTCGCGACCCGCTGGATAGCCACGGCCACCGCCGACCCGTCGAACGCCAACACCCTCGGCGCCACGGTCATAGCGCCGGTCGTCGAGGAGAGCGCCAAGGCCGCTGCGGTCCTGCTGATCTTCCTGTTCCGAAGACGGGAGTTCACCGGGATCGTCGACGGCGTCGTGATCGCCGGCATCACCGCGAGCGGCTTCGCCTTCACCGAGAACATCCTCTACCTGGGCAACGCCTTCGGCGAGGACCAGCAGATCGGCACCTCGGGCGTCGTGTCGGTGACGGCCGCGACGTTCTTCGTACGGGCGGTGATGTCTCCGTTCGCGCACCCGCTCTTCACCGTGCTGACCGGCATGGGCTTCGGGCTCGCCGCGGCCGGTTCACGGCGCCGGCGCGTCCGCCGCGTCGTGCTGCCGCTGCTCGGGCTCGTCCTCGCCATGGGCATGCATTCGCTGTGGAACGGCTCGGCGGTCTTCAGCCCGTACGGCTTCTACGCCGTGTACGGGGTGTTCATGGTCCCGGTCTTCGGCCTGGTGACCTGGCTGGCGATCTGGTCGCGCGTGCGGGAGCTGCGTACACTCTCCGCCGAGCTGCCCGCCTATGCGGCGGCCGGCTGGCTGACCCCGGCGGAGCCGCTCGCCCTCTCCTCGATGCGGGCCCGCGGCCTGGCCCGCGACGCGGCCCGCCAGCGGTACGCCGCCGAGGCCGGGGGGATCCGGCAAAGCCCTTACGGCCCCGCGCCCAGGCCCTCCGCCCAGGCGAGAGCCACGGCGAAGGCCCACGGGAAGGCGGCCGCGCAGGCCGTCGCCGAGTACGAGTCGTTCGCGACCTCACTGGCCTCGCTGCGCCTGCGGGCCCGCCGGGGCGCGACCGGCCCGGACTTCGCCGAACGCGAGCTGGAGCTGCTGCACCACCTCTGGCAACGCAGAGCGGTGGCCGCCCCCGCCCTGGCCTACGCGGCCCAGGCAACGGGCCGCCTGCGCCCCGCGTACCCACCGCCCGCGTGGACGGCCCAGCCGCCGCACCCGCAGTACGCCGGCTACCACCACGGCTACAGCCCCGGCCCCGACTACAACCCGTACCTGCTGCCGCGGCAGCAGCCGCCTCACGCGGCACCAGACCCTGTCGTCAGGCGGATGCCTCGGTGAGCTCGGCCAGCTGCTGCTCGGTCAGGGAGAGGTCCGCGACGGCCACCAGCGCGGGCAGCTGCTCGACCGTGCGGGCCGAGGCGATCGGGGCGGCGACGGTCGGCCGGGAGGCGAGCCAGGCCAGCGCGACGGTCGCGATCTGCGCGTCGTGCTCCTGGGCGACCTTGTCCAGGGCGGCCAGGACCTTCTGTCCCCGCTCCGAGTCCCGGTACTTGCTGACGCTCTCGGCCCGCGCGCTCTCCACCGTGACGCCCGGACGGTACTTGCCGGTGAGGAAGCCGGAGGCCAGGGCGAAGTACGGCACGGCGGCGAGCCCGGCGCGGGCGGCCGTGTCCTGGAGTTCGCCCTCGTATGTGTCGCGGGAGACCAGGTTGTAGTGCGGCTGCAGGGCGACGTAGCGGGCCAGCCCCTCGCGCTCCGAGAAGTCCAGGGACGCCTGGAGCCGCTCGGGGCTGATGTTGGAGGCGGCGATCTCACGGACCTTGCCCTCCTTCACCAACTGGTCGAGGGCGGTGACGATGTCCTCGACCGGGACGGACTCGTCGTCGAAGTGCGTGTAGTAGAGGTCGATGCGGTCGGTGCCGAGCCGGCGCAGCGACGCCTCGGCCGCGGCCTTGATGTTGGCGGGCGCGAGCCCCTTGTACGAGGGGTGGGTGGAGACCTTGGTGGCGACGACGATGTCCGCGCGGTCGGAGCGGGAGGCGAGCCACTTGCCGATGACCGTCTCCGACTCCCCGCCCTCGTTGCCCGGCACCCAGGCGGAGTAGCCGTCGGCGGTGTCGATGAAGTTGCCTCCGGCCGCGACATAGGCGTCCAGCACGGCGAACGACTGCGCCTCGTCGGCGGTCCAGCCGAAGACGTTGCCGCCGAGTGCGAGCGGGAAGACCTGAAGGCCGGAGGAGCCCAGCTTGCGAAGGGAAGTCATGAGTGGATCAACGAAATCCGGTGGGGGCGCTATTCCGGAGGATGCTATTCCGGAGCGTGCGCCCTTCCGGGTCCGGTGTTCCGGAGGGTCCGGCGTTCCAGGGGTCAGCTGTCACGGCTGCTCGCGCTCCGAGCGTGTGCTTGCAGCAGACCGGCAGCCCTGACGTCGGGGGGTGAGCGTCAAGGCTGCCGGGGTTCATCGGGGCGGTGTGACCTCAGGGGTTGAGACCCTTGCCGCGGAGCCAGGCCATCGGGTCGATGCCCGTGCCGTCGGCGGTGTGGACCTCCAGGTGGAGGTGCGGGCCGGTCACGTTGCCGGTCGCGCCGACCCGGCCGATGGTCTCGCCGGTGCTGACCTTCTGGCCGACACTGACGCCGATCGAGGACTGGTGGCAGTACCAGATCTCCGTGCCGTCCTCCAGCTCCAGCACGGTGCGGTAGCCGTACGAGCCGGCCAGGCCGGCCGACTTGATCGTGCCGCCGTGGACGGCCTTGATCGGGGTGCCGGTCGGGGCGGCGAAGTCGAGGCCGGTGTGGTGGCCGGAGGACCACATCGAACCGGCCTGGCCGTAGGTCGAGGTGATCGTGTACGAGAAGGTCGGGAGGGCGTAGCTGGCGGCGAGCTTGGCAAGCCGCTCGGCCTCCGCCTTCTTCCTGGCCTCCTCCTCCGCCTTCTTCTTCTCGGCGGCGGCCTTGGCCTCGGCCTCGTCCTGCTGCTTCTTGGCCTCGGCGGCGGCCTTCTCCGCGGCTTCCTTCTCCTGCGCCGCCTTGGCCTCGGCGGCGGCGGCGTCCTGCTGCTGCTCGGCCTGCTGGAGGATGCGGGCGCGGAGCGCCTCGCCGGCGTCCGTCGTGCCCTGCTCGACCTCGGCGGTGGTGATGCCGGCGGTGGTGAGCGGAGCGGCGGCGGCCGCGACCTCGGCCTTGTCCGCCTCGGACTCGCCGGAGAACAGGGAACCCATGCCGGGAAGCGACTTGGCGTCGGGGAGGTTGTCCGCGATGGAGTCGGGCACGGAGATGGAGACCGGGGGCTTGCCCTGCGCGGTGGCCATGCCGCCCGCACCGACCGCCGCGATGACGCCGACGCCCAGCACCGTGGAGCTGCGGGCGAGTCCGTTGCGCTGCTTGGCGACGCGGTGCCTGCCGCGCACCGGGCGGACCGACTCCTCGGTGGGGTTCCACTCGTCCCAACCGCGTTCCGGCTCAGCGTTGTTGCCGTCGGTGCGGAGGTCGCCGCCGAACTCGCCGGTGAACTCGGCGCCGTAGCCGGTGCCGTAGTCGGGATGGAACCTGGACGGGGCTTCGGGGGCAGGCTTGTTGGACGCCACGGGGGCGCACTCCTTTCCTTCCTTCTCGCCTACCGGGTTAGCTGACGGGTTCGGAGCAGGAAGGTCTCCTACGGGCCCCTCTGTCTCTCACAAGACACAGGTGTCCGATTCACCCCATGTAGGTGGTTCCCCGGTTCCCTTGCGGAATTCGGCGCTCGCGCACGGTGCCGCCACTGACGACGGCTGGGACGACCGCGCTGCGTTATCGAACGTTAATAGACACCAGGGCCGTATTCCAAGCCGTTCCCACTGATCGTTCACGTCTTTGGCCTGGACTTTACGGGACACAGGCGGCCGGAATAGGACGAGTTGACCGCCCCTCAGCCATTACCCCGTTTCTGACATTGCGTCAAATGTTATGCGGAGCGGCGCCTCTCGATTACGCACGGTGGCATCGATTCCGCATCACGAACTCCGCATCACGCATTCCGCGCCGCACCTCGCACACTCCGCACCGCACACTCCGCCCCTCACCTCACGCACTCCGCCCCTCACGTCGCCTCCGCGCCGACGATCCGCACGGTCCTCCGCCGATCCGGCTGCCCCTCCGCGGGACGTACGACCGCGAGCAACGCCATGTCGTCGGTCGACTCACCGCCCGTGTGCAGCCGCACGTCATCGGTCAGCGCGGACAACAGCTCCTCGGGCCCCGGGAAGACCCGTCCGCGCAGCCGGGCCGCAGGATCGTAGAAGACCCCCTCGGCGTTCCGCGCCTCGGAGAGCCCGTCCGTGTAGAGGAGCAGGGTCGTGCCGGCCGGCAGATCCCACTCGTCCGTCCGCTCCGGCCACACCCCCAGGGACATTCCGAGCGGCAGCGCCGGAACGGAGGGCTTCAACACCTCCAGCGCCCCGTCCGGGTGCAGCAGGATCGGCTCGGGGTGACCGCGGTTGACGATGCGCACCCGGGCCGACCCGGGCGGGATCTCGGCCAGCACGGCCGTGATGAAGCCTTCGAGCACGTCGAGCCCGCCCCGCCGCGCCTCCTCCCGCGCCAGCGCCCGCTCCAGCCGCCCCGCCACCCCGGCCAGCGAGTGCTCCTGCTCGGCCGCCTCGCGGAACGCCCCGATGACCACCGCCACCGTCTCCACCGCGTCGAGCCCCTTCCCCCGCACGTCCCCGACCACCATCCGCACCCCCCACGGCGTGTCCGACACGGCGAAAAGGTCACCGCCGACGAACTCGTCCGCCTGCGCCGCCTCGTACCGTGCCGCGATCTGCAGTCCGCCGGTCCGGCTGTCCGGCTGCGGCAGCACCGCGCGCATCGCCGTCTCCGCGACGAACCGCGCGGAGGCCAGCTGCTCGTTGCTGCGCCGTACGACCCCGTTGATCACCACCGCGAGGACCGAGACGGTGGCCAGGGTGAGCAACTCGATCAACGGCACGGCTTCCGGCAACGTATCGCTGGACAGCCGCAGCGCGATGACGGCCAGTATCGAGGCGACGGCGGTGCGGATGGTGCTGGCCAGCGAGAAGAACGGGGCGGCGATCAGCGGTGCGGCCACGAACAACGGAATGGCGGTGAAGGTCGGCGGGGTGAGTGCGTCGAACAGCAGCCCGCCGAGAATCATCAGGGCGGGCAGCGCGCGTACGAACTGCCGGGTTCCGCTCCCTGCGTGCTTGCCGCGCCGCTTCTCCCGCTTCCACACCGCTTCCACAGCCGTGGTCTCCTGCCCGGTACGCGCGCGGCTGCGGACGGTACCGCGCCCCACCCCCAGGCTCAGCGGAGCGGAACGGGTCGGCGACTTTGCATCGGCCATTGGGGGGACGCGTACGGTGCTGCAACGCGCAACGAATCGGGCCCGGCACGCGATGTGCGTGCCGGGCCCGATCTC
>NZ_BMTF01000040.1:0-8802 GCF_014649535.1 Streptomyces gelaticus | reverse complement strand
TAGCGGGGACAGGATTTGAACCTGCGACCTCTGGGTTATGAGCCCAGCGAGCTACCGAGCTGCTCCACCCCGCGTCGGTGAACCCAACTCTACGGCATCTCCGGCGCCCTTTTGACCACTCGGGTTCGCCCGGCCTTCACCCCGGCTGCTTCAGGACGGGTTCGTCCCGGAGATACGGGGCGTGGAAGCGGCCTTCCCGTCGACCGCAGGCTTCATCGGGTTCGCGCCGCGCTGCAGCGCGTGGAGGATCGCCAGCCCCTGGCCGACGACGCCCGCCGCCATCTCGTTGACACCGTTGGTGCCGTTGAGGACCGTCAGGTCGGCGCCGGACATGCCCCGGGCGGCCGCGTCGGCGAGGGCGGGCAGGTTCTCCACGATGCGGTTGGCCGCGATGAGCTCCTGGTTGCCGTCACGCAGCGAGGCGGCGCGCGCACTGTTGGCGTCGGCCTGGGCCTGGGCGAGGGTCCGCTCGGTGTACGCGTTGCCGTCGGCCTCGAACTTCATCCGGTCACGGGCCGCCTCCGCCAGAGTGCGCTGTCGGTAGGCCTCGGCGTCCGCCGGGCGCCGGACCTCCGCCTCCAGCCGTTGCGCGGCGAGCGAGGCCTGCCTCTCGGCGAGGGCGGTCTGTTCCTCGATGACCTCCTGCGAGGCCCTGGCCCCGGCGAGCGGCCCGGCCTGGGCCGCGCGGGCGTTGTACTGCTCGGTCTCGGCGAGGAAGCCGGCCCGCTTGATCGCGGTGTCGCGCTCGTACTCCGCCTTGAGCGCGGCGGCCTGCTGCTCGCGCTGGCTGGCCTCCTGGTCGGCCTTGGCCTCGGCGATCCGGGCCTGGCTGGCGACTGCGGCGGCGTGCGGGGCCGCGAGGTTCTTGATGTAGCCGGTGGCGTCGCCGATCTCCTGGATCTGGAGGGCGTCCACGACGATGCCGAGCTTCTCCATCTCGCCGTGGCTGCCCGCGATGACCTCCTGGGAGACCCGGTTGCGCTCGCGGATGATCTGCTCGACGGTCAGTCCGCCGACGATGGAACGCAGGTGCCCGGCGAAGATCCGCCCGGCGAGTTCCTCCATCTGGTCCTGCTCGGTCAGGAAACGGCGTGCCGCGTTGGCGATGGACACGGCGTCGTCGCCGACCTTGAAGACGGCCACGGCCCGGACGTTGAGGCGGATGCCCTGCTGCGTGACGCAGTCCTCGGTGATCTCCGCCTCGCGCAGCGCCAGGGAGAGCATGCGCGCCTTCTGCTTCACCGGGAGCACGAAGCTGCCGTGCCCGGTGACGATCCGGAACTGTGTGTCCCGGGTCTGCCCCTTGGAACCGGATATGAGCATCGCCTCGTTGGGGGCGGGAACGTGCCAGAAGAACATCGGAAGACTCCTGCCGTGTGTGCTGCTTCCGTGTGTACGTCGCTGCTTCGGCTCAGGACGGCAGGCGTTCCACGATCACGCCGCGCGCCGAGACCGAGTCGATGACAACGACGCGCACGTCCCTGTCGATCGACGTCGCCGACCATGCGGTGTAGGCCTCGGACCCACCCCGTACGGCCACCAGCACCTCGCCCGGCCCACCGAGCGGAATCGGCACGGTCACACGGCCGATCGCCCCGACCGGGCTGCGGGCGGACTCATCTGCCCTGTGCATGCACCACCCCCTCGACATCTCCACGGTACTCCGCACCAGCCATCACAGATGGTGACGAAAGGGCTAATAACGACGACGAGCGGACGCATATGTGTGGTGATATGACTGTTTTATCCGTCACCCATCGCCGCGATGAACTCGCGCTGATCGAGGAGCGATCCGTGGACGACTACACGTTGCTCGACCTCTTCTGGACCATGCTCTGGTTCTTCCTCTGGGTCATGTGGCTCTTCCTGCTGTTCAAGGTCATCACGGACATCTTCCGCAGCCACGACCTCGGCGGCTGGGGCAAGGCGGGCTGGCTGGTCCTGACGCTGCTGCTGCCGTACATCGGCGTCCTCGTGTACGTGATCGTGCGCGGCAAGTCCATGAGCAAGCGGGACATCAAGGAAGCCCAGGAACGCGACGCGGCCTTCAAGGCGTACGTACGCGAAGCCGCCGGCACCGCCGACGCGGGCGGCGAGGCCGCGAGAAAGGGCAGTCACGTCGACGACCTGACGAAGCTCGCCGAGCTCAGGGACCGGGGCGCCATCACGGAAGAGGAGTACCAGCGGGCAAAGACGAAGCTCCTCGTCTGAACCGCCCCGCGCGGCGCGTATCTCTCCCTCAGCCCGGCCCGGCGGACTGGCAGGGCCCCAGGACCGCGAGGAGGCTTGAGACAACAGCCACGGCGGGAGGCCGAGGGGCGCGGCCCCCATCTCGGAGCGCGAGGAGATGGCCCGGCCATGAACGGCACCACACTCGAAGACCTGGACGCGATGCGGACGGCGCTGCGCGGTCCCGTCATCGGCCCGCAGGACCCGGAGTACCGCCGGGCCCGCACGGTCTACAACGCAATGATCGACAGACATCCTGCGGCGGTGGTGCGCTGCGCCGACACGGCGGACGCCATGGCGGCGGTCGATCTCGTCCGGGACGAAGGCCTCACGCTCGCGGTCCGCGGCGGTGGGCACAGCGGCGCGGGGCTGTGCCTGGTGGACGACGGCGTCACCCTCGACCTCTCGCCGATGCGCTGGGCGCACATCGCCCCCGGCGCGCGGACCGCCACGGTCGGCGGCGGCGCCACCCTCGGCGACCTCGACCACGCCGCCCATGCGTTCCGGCTGGCCACGCCCTCCGGAATCCTGTCGTCCACCGGCGTCGGCGGCCTCACCCTCGGCGGTGGCCACGGCTACCTCACCCGCAGATACGGCCTGACGATCGACAATCTGCTGGCCGCGGACGTGGTCCTGGCGGACGGCACCACGGTGACGGCCGACGCCACCAGCCACCCCGACCTGTTCTGGGCGCTGCGCGGCGGCGGCGGGAACTTCGGCGTCGTCACCTCCTTCACCTTCCGGCTGCACCCGGTGGACACCGTGGGCGTCGCCATCACCGTCTGGCCGGTCGACCGGATCAAGGACGTGCTGCGCTGGTACCGCGACTTCCTGCCGCAGGCCCCCGAGGACCTGAACGGCTTCTTCGCCGCTCTCACCGTGCCACCGGGTCCGCCGTTCCCGGAGGAGATCCACGGCCAGAAGATGTGCGGTGTGGTGTGGTGCTGGACGGGCGAGCCCGAACTCCTCGAAGCGGCCCTGAAGCCCGTCGAGGACCCGGGCCCGCCTTCCTTCCACTTCACGGCTCCGATGCCCTACACCGCGCTGCAGTCCATGTTCGACGGACTGCTCCCCGCCGGTCTCCAGTGGTACTGGCGCGGCAATTTCTTCGACCGGATCACCGACGACGCCGTCGACGTACACGCCAAGTACGCCGAGAACCTCCCCACCGCCCTGTCGATCATGCACCTGTACCCGGTCGACGCGGCCGCCCACCGGATCGCCCCGGACGAAACGGCCTGGGCCTACCGGGACGCGGTCTGGTCCGGCGTCATCGCGGGCGTCGACCCGGACCCGGACAGTGCCGAGCGGCTCAGGCAGTGGTGCGTCGACTACTGGGAGGAACTGCATCCGCACTCCATGGGCGGTGCGTACGTGAACTTCATCGGCGCGGGCGAGACTCCGGACCGGGTGCGCGCCACCTACCGCGACCACTACGACCGCCTCGCGGCCGTCAAGCGGACCTACGACCCGCACAACTTCTTCCACGCCAACCAGAACATCGAGCCGGCCGTCTGACCGGCGCGTATCGGGCGGTCCGCAGGAAGAACGCCCCGAGGGCGCCCCGAGCGGCGACCTCGACGAGAAATTCGCCCAGGCCGGCGTGGCCTCCCTCGGCCGGTAACGCCCCCAGCATGCCGGTGGCACCCGCCTCCCCCGTACGGGTGCCACCGGTCTCTGCCAGGAACGGCGACCGCCCCGACCGGGCAGAACCGGTCGGGGCGCTCCGTTGCAGGTCAGAGGGTTTTCCCCTGCCCTTCGCCCGGTAGGCCGTGTGGGACTCGAACCCACAACCAACGGATTAAAAGTCCGCTGCTCTGCCAATTGAGCTAACGGCCCTCGGCGAATCACCCCTGAGCATAGCCCGCCGGGGCCCGGCCGCCGATCGGGTATCGGCCACCGGGCCCCGACTCGGTGAATTCCCGGGCCGTCAGAGGGACATCTCCGGGGGGATCGTCCCCTTGTGATCCGGTTTGAGGAACCAGTGCCTCGCCGACGCCAGCCACCAGGTCGCCGCGAAGCCCAGGACCACCAGCACCGCGACGGGGGCGTAGTTGAACGTCTCCCAGGTGACCGGTGAGATCTGCGGCAGCATGAAGAGCACCGTGATGATCACGACCCAGGCCACCGCCACGATGCCGACCGGCCGGGACCAGCGGCCCAGGTGCCAGGGGCCCGGGGTGAAGTCGCCGCCCCGGAGCAGACGGAGCAGCGTGGGGATGACGTAGGCGATGTAGAGACCGATCACCGCGATCGAGGTCACCGCCGCGTACGCCGTGACATTGATCAGGTACGGCAGGCCCAGCGCCAGCGCGCCGGTGGCGGCCAGCCAGACCGCGGCGACGGGGGTGCGGGTGCGCGGGCTCACCGTGTGCCAGACGCGCGAGAAGGGAAGGGCCCCGTCCCGCGAGAAGGCGTAGATCATGCGGCTGTTGGCGGTCACGGACGCCATGCCGCAGAAGAGCTGGGCGCCGATCACGATCAGCAGCAGGAGCTTGCCGGTGGTGGCGCCGAGGGCGTCCAGGAGGATCTGGGCGGGCGGGGCACCGGTCGGCGAGTTCAGCGCCCCGTCGTACGACTGGATGGCGAAGGTGAAGCCGAGGAGCAGGACGAAGCCCGCGATCCAGGAGGTCCAGATCGACCGGACGATGCCCTGCGGGCCGGCCGTCGCGGCGTCGTGGGTCTCCTCCGTCATATGGGCGGAGGCGTCGTAGCCGGTGAAGGTGTACTGCGCCATCAGCAGACCGATCATCACGACGTAGAAGCCGCTGCCCCAGCCGGTGTTGTTCACGAACTCGGTGAAGACGAACGACGCCGACCGGTGCGAGTCCGGTACGAAGGTCAGGGCACCGACGATGACGGCGACGCCGATGACGTGCCACCAGACGCTCACGCTGTTCAGGAGCGCGACGATCCGCACCCCGAAGGTGTTGAGCAGGCCGTGCAGCAGCAGGATGGCGGCGAAGAGCAGGATCGTACGGGTGGGGGTGACCCCGAAGCCGAACTGGAGGTTCAGATACGCGCCCAGGAAGGACGCCGCCCCGAAGTCGATCCCGGCGGTGACGGCGACCTGGCCGAGCACGTTGAACCAGCCCGTGAACCAGGCCCAGGCCGCGGCCGAGCGCGGCGGTGCCAGCCGGTGGGCCCAGAAGTAGAGGCCGGCGGAGGTCGGATACGCCGAACAGATCTCGGCCATCGCCAGGCCGACGAACAGCGTCATCAGGCCGACGCCGACCCAGCCCCAGGTGATGACGGCGGGGCCGCCGGTGTTCATGCCGAAGAGATAGAGCGTGAGGCAGCCGGAGAGCACCGAGATGATCGTGAACGAGACGGCGTAGTTGGAGAACGCGGACATGCGCCGGGCCAGCGTCTGCGTGTACCCGAGCTGTGCGAGGCGCTCCTCGTCGGATATGCCCGGTGGTGGTGGTCGGTCCTCGCCTGTGTCGGTTGTCATGCACCCAGCGATTCCCGCGCGCCGGGACAGGCATGCGGTCGCCGGGGTCACGACTGGGAAAACCCGCCCCGGCAGCGGAGGGGTCGCGGCCCGCCGCACGCGCCCTCCCCTGGATCCGGCATCGCTCAGGTGATCTTCGCGTACTTCTTCCAGCGCGTGTCGGCCGGCTTCCTCGGCGCCGAGAAGCCCCCCGTGTGGTTCGCGTTGTAGAGGTACACCGCACCCGCCGGGGTCCGCGCGAGGATGTCCTGCCGTCCGTCGTGGTCCATGTCCCCGCTGCCGACGATCGCGGGGCAACGGTCGCCGAGCCTGCCCCGCTGGTCCGTCGTGCAGAGGTCGATGAGGAAACCTCCACGCATCAGAAGACCCCCTTGTAGCCCTGCCAGCCGGTCGCGATCTTCGTGCGCGAGCCGAACGAGCCCTTGCCGTTGCCGTCGTTGCGGAAGAGGTTGCCCGAGCTGTCCCGTTCGACGAGGTCCGGCTTCCCGTCACCGGTGATGTCGCCCACCCCGACGACGGTGTTGTACGAGGTGCCCCACGCGCCGAAGACCTTCACGCGCTCCTTCAGCTTTCCGCCCGCGGTGCCGTCGTAGCGGTAGAGCGTGCCGTCCTTGTGGTGGGCCAGCACATCGCCGTATCCGTCGCCGTTGAGATCACCGGCGCCCACGACCTTGGTGTAGCCGGTCCAGGAGGAGCGGATCTTCACCCCGGCCTTCAGCTTGCCGTGACCGTCGTCGGCGAAGAGGTGGACATCGCCGGTCGACGCCTTGCGCGCGAGCAGGTCGGGCCGGCCGTCGCCGGTCAGATCACCGGGCACGGTCAGCACGTTGTACGCGTTCCAGCCGGTGCCCAGCGAGGTGTGGCTGTTGTTCGGCGTGTACGGGGAGCCGCACTTCCCGGCGTACCGGCGCAGTTCTCCGTTCGGCATCCGCACGAGCATCTCGGCGCAGCGGTCGCTGCCCATGTCCCCGAACGGGACCGCCACCGTGCCCTTGGGCCAGCCGGCTCCGGAGCGCTTCCAGTCGAACTTCCCCTTGCCCTCGGTGTAGTGCAGGGTCAGCTCGCCGGCCGAGTTGAGTGTGACCAGCTCGCCGAAGTCGTGACCGCCCTGGTCGTGGTGGCCCGGCAGGCCACCGCCGACCGAGATCTTTCCGCTGGTGGCGTACGTGCCACCGCCCTCGGCCGCCCTGGCGGTCAGCGCCCATGTGTGGACCCCGTTGGTCGGGTAGCCACCCGTGTCCGTCCGGCCGTCCCAGTTGACCTCGACCTCGGTGCCGGGCCCGCCGGAGAAGGTACGGACCGTGCGCCCGCGGGCGTCCTTCACCACGAAGTTCCAGGTCACGGGCTTGTTGAGCTGCCAGGTGCTGTTCCAGGCCGGGGAGTGGCCGTTCTCAACGCCCTTGATGTCGATGGAGCCCTCGCCGAGATCCGACTCGATCTTCGCCAGCGGCTGCGCGGGCACCTCGCTGCGCACGATACGGATCGCCTTGTCCGGTCCGACGTACGCGATGCCGCCGCCGAACTTGTCCACGGCCCAGGTCAGCCTGCGCTGGTCGACGGTGTTGCCCGCCGACAGGTCCGCGATCTCCCGGGGCGCCGCGGAATTTCCGGTGTGGAAGTCGGTGAGCACCAGCTTTTCGGCGGTCCGGTCGTGCTGGACGAGATAGCCGTCGCCGACGAGTGCGGCGCCGGACGGAACGGCGAAGCTCTTCCTCGCCGTCCGGTCGTACACCCCGGCCGCGCCACTCGTACCGCAGTTCCAGTAGATCCAGCGGCCGACGGTGTGAAGTTCCTTGATCACACAGGGCGCGCCGGTGGCGACCGTCTCCACGACCTTCTTCTGTTCGAGGTCGGTCGCGGTAATGGCTCCGGCGGTGGAACTCGCCGTCCACAGCGCCGATCCCCATACCGAGGCGGCGGTGATGGACCGGGTCATCCGCACGTTCGTCGTGCGGTATTCGCTGACGTCATCGATGTACTGCTTGCCGGTCGATTCCGCGTTGTAGACGAAGTAACGTCCGGTGGCGTCCACGAACTGACCACCCGTCACACCGGGCTCGTCGGACGAGTGGTAGCTGTTCGCCGTCAGCCAGATCTGGGCATATTCCTGGCCGTTGTCGACGCCGAAGCGGCCCAGATGGCCGTTGCCTGTGGCGCGCATCGGTACGCAGGAACCGGCGTCGCAGGGCACGCGCTTGATGTGGTCGCCGGTCGCGTAGGTGCCGACGAACCCCATCGAGGTCCGGTCGCCGGCCGTCGTCCCGTCCGGGGCGATCCGGCGCGCGTAGGCGTACTGCAGGCCGTTCGCCGCGACTTCCACCGTGTTCAGCGTTCCGCCGGCGAAGTCGATGCCCCAGACCCCGCCTGTCTGCACCGGGGTCGGCGCATCCGCCGCGACGGCGCTCGGCATCGTGCCGAGACCCGCCGCGACCACGGTGAGCGCGACCAGGACGGTGCGACGGCGCCCGACGGCACGGGTGGGTGAAGAAGCAAGGCGCACCAAGAGGGTCATTCCTCCCCGAAAATGCCCGAAAGGCATGGAGGCACAGGTGATCAACGGCGGCCCGCCGCAAGGAATTGCGCGAAGCCCCCCAGCCGCGCCCCTGTGCAAGTCGCCGGATATTAGCAGCGGTTGCTCATGTGGCGGAAGCGAAAAGAAAAGCGGGCCCACTCGTGAAGAGCGGGCCCGCTTTCCGCAGACCTTTCAGCGGGCCTTCAGGAGGTCCTCACCGCGTTCAGCCGTTGCGCTTCCAGCGCGGCTTGTCGTCGCGGCGGCCGAAGGAACCGGTGTTGGTGCCGGAGCCCCGGTGGTCGTCGCGGCGGCCGGTCGGACGGTCGCCGCCACCGGAGCGGAAGCCGCCGGAGGGACGGTCGTCACGACGGTCGCGGTTGAACGGCCGGTCGCTGCCACCGGAGCGGTAGCCGCCCGACGGACGGTCGTCACGACGGTCTCGGTTGAACGACGGACGGTCGTCCCGGCGGTCGAAGGAGCGGCCACCGCGGTCGTCCCGGCGGTCGTTGGAACGGAAGCCGCCCGAGGGTCGGTCGTCCCGGCGGTCGCGGTTGAAGGACGGGCGGTCGTTGTCACGGCGGAAACCACCGGACGGACGGTCGTCACG
>NZ_BMTF01000039.1 GCF_014649535.1 Streptomyces gelaticus | reverse complement strand
ACCATGAGCGCGGTGGGGGTGGCCAGGCCCAGGGCGCAGGGGCAGGCGATGATCAGCACGGCCACGGCGGCGGTGAACGCGGCGGTCAGCCCTCCGCCGTTGCCGAGCCAGAAGCCGAGCGTGCCGAGCGCGAGGGCGATGACGACGGGGACGAAGACCGCGGAGATCCGGTCCGCGAGGCGCTGGGCCGCCGCCTTGCCGTTCTGCGCGTCCTCGACGAGCTTCGCCATCCGGGCCAGCTGGGTGTCCGCGCCGATCCGGGTGGCCTCGACGACGAGCCGGCCGCCCGCGTTGAGCGTGGCTCCGGTGACAAAGTCGCCGACGCCGACCTCCACGGGCACGGACTCACCGGTGAGCATCGAGGCGTCCACGGCCGAGGCCCCCTCGACGACGGTGCCGTCGGTGGCGATCTTCTCGCCGGGGCGGACCAGGAACCGGTCCCCGACCTGGAGTTCGGCGGTGGGTACGGTCACCTCGTGGCCGTCGCGCAGCACGGTGACCTCTTTGGCACCGAGCTCCAGGAGCGCCTTGAGGGCCGCGCCCGCCTTCCGCTTGGAACGGGCCTCGAAGTAGCGCCCGGCCAGGATGAACGCGGTGACTCCGGCGGCGGCCTCCAGGTAGATGTTGCCCGCGCCGTCGCTCCGCCCGATGGTCAGCTCGAAGGGGTGCGTCATGCCGACCATGCCCGCGGTGCCGAAGAACAGCGCCCACAGCGACCACAGGAACGCGGCCGAGGTGCCGACCGAGATCAGCGTGTCCATCGTCGCCGCGCCGTGCCGGGCGTTGGTGAACGCGGCCTTGTGGAACGGCCAGGCGGCGTACGTGACGACCGGGGCCGTCAGCGTCAGCGAGAGCCACTGCCAGTAGTCGAACTGAAGCGCCGGGATCATCGACATCGCGATCACCGGCACGGCGAGCGCGACGGCGGTCAGCAGCCGCTGGCGCAGGGGCCGCAGCTCGTCGGCCTCGGCGGGCCCGGGGGCGGCGCCCTCCTCGGCGGTGCGTGCCGGGGGAGCGGGTTCGTGCGCGGTGTAGCCGGTCTTCTCGACGGTGGCGATCAGATCCTGTACGGAGATGTCCTCGCCGCGGTAGGTGACCTTGGCCTTCTCGGTGGCGTAGTTGACGGTGGCCTCGACGCCGTCCATCCGGTTGAGCTTCTTCTCGATGCGGGCCGCGCAGGAGGCGCAGGTCATGCCGCCGATCGCGAGTTCGACCTCTGCGGCGGTGCCGGCTGCGGCGCCGGTCGTGGCGGTGTGCGCGGACACGATGTCCTCCCTGGCGGTGGTTGATACCCCTAGGGGGTATGCATTGCTGATTCAGGTATACCCCCCTCCCCTATAAAACGCAAGAGTGGATATGCCGCGCGAGCCCGGAACGTGCGCGTTCGGTCACCCGATGTGTGTCCGACCTCGCGTATCTTCGCCTGGCATTGAGGCTGCATCCTCGGTGTACTGGCCCGTAGGCTGGCCATTGGACTAGACCTGTTGATGCTTCCTGGAGGATGGGACCCATGAGCAACCGTGCAGTCCTGGAGGTGATCGCTCTCGACGCGGAGGACGCGGTCGCCGCCCAGGCGGGTGGTGCGGACCGGCTTGAGCTGGTCACCGACATGGCGGCGGACGGTCTTACCCCGTCCTGCGAGACCTTCGCGGAGATCCGGGCGGCGGTGGACATTCCGCTGCGGGTGATGCTCAGGGTGGCGGACGGCTTCGCGGCCGGCGACATCGAGGTGCTCCTGGCCAGGGCGCGCGAGCTGCGGGCGGCGGGCGCCGAGGAATTCGTCCTCGGCTTCCTCGACGAGGAGGGCCGCCCGGACCTGGTCGCCGTCGAACGGCTCGTCGCCGAGCTGGACGGCTGCCGCTGGACCTTCCACCGCGCGATCGACCGGGCCGCCGACCGGGACACCCTGCGCAAGCAGCTGGCGGACCTGCCCGGCCTGGACACGTACCTCACCGCCGGCTCGCCCAAGGGCGTCGACGACGGCATCCCGACGCTGCTGGCCGAGGCGGCGCGCACGGGCGAGCCCGGTTACGAGCCGCAGATCCTGGTGGGCGGGGGCCTGCGCCTGGAGCACCTGCCCGAGCTGCTCGCCGCGGGCATCGACGCCGTGCACATCGGTGGCGCGGCCCGTCCGCACGGGTGGTCGGGGCCGGTGGACGAGGCGGCGGTACGGGAGTGGCGAGCGGTGCTCGACGCGTAGCCGGAGCAGGGCGGGGGCGAGGGTCCGGGGCTCCGCCCCGGACCCCGCATCTCAAGCGCCGGAGAACACCAACTCGTCCGGCAGCTCCGCCGCGTGCACCACCGTCAACCCCGACACCGCACGCGTCAGCGCCACGTACAACCGGCGCAGGCCCGTGCGCTCGTCCGGCTCGCCGTCGATCACCGCGGCCGGCTCGTCCAGCACCACGTAGTCGTACTCCAGGCCCTTCGCCAGCGACGCCGGGACCAGGGTCAGGCGGGACTCGGCCGTCGTCTCCTCGCCGGGGGAGAGGTACGCGCGCCCCGCCGCCGCCAGCGCCCGGGCCAGCACGGGGATCCGCGCGTCGGCCGCGATCAGGCCGATCGAACCCTCCCGCTCCAGCGACTCCTCGCACGCCGCGAGCACCGCCGCGTCCAGCTCCGCCGGACCGGCGACCCCCCGCACCTCCAGCGAACCCGGCGACTCACGCACCGACTCCACCGCCGCCAGACCCGGCGAGATCACCGGCAGCAGCCGCGAGGCGTACGCGATCACCTCGCGCGGCACACGGAAGCCCGCCGTCAGCTCCTCCACCACCGCGCCCGGCTTGCCGAGATGGTGCAGCGCCTGCGCCCAGCTCTCCGTCGACCACGGCGTCGTGCCCTGCGCGAGGTCACCGAGGACCGTCGCCGAACCGGTCGTGCAGCGCCGGCCCACCGCCCGGTACTGCATGGGCGACAGGTCCTGCGCCTCGTCGAGCACCACATGGCCGAGCGAATGCGTACGCGCCACCAGATCGCTCGCCTCGTCGATCAGCACCGCGTCCGCCGCCGACCACTTCGCCGACTTCACGCTCCGGGCAGGCTTCGTCCACAGGATCGTCTTCTGCTCGTCCGCGCTGAGCAGCCCCTCCGCGTGGGCGGCCAGGAAGTCCGCGTCCGACAACAGCCGCAGCACCAGCTTCGCCGGGTCGACGGCCGGCCAGATCGCCTTCACGGCCGCCTTCACCGCGGGGTTGCGCGCCACCGCGTTCTGCACCCGGTCGTCGGGCGCCTCGCCCGCCTCCTCCATCCGCACCAGGACGGCGTGCGCGATGCGCTGCGGAAGCGCCTCGTGGGCGGCCCCGTACCGCATGTCGCGGGCCAGCAGCTCGGTGACCATCTCCTCCAGCTCGTACGCCGGCACCCGCCAGCGCCGCGAACCGCGCACCACCACGACCGGCTCCGTCGGGAGCGTCACATGCGAACGGATCGCCCGCCGCAGCACCTCGGCCATCCGGGCATCGCCCTTGACGACGGCGGCGTCCGCCGCATCCGTGCCGCGCACCTCGATCCCGGCCGTCACCAGATCGTCGACGGTCGCCTGCTTCACCGCCAGCTCGCCGAGGGCCGGCAGCACCTGCTCGATGTACTGGAGGAAGGACCGGTTCGGCCCGATGACCAGCGTGCCGGTACGGGCCAGCCGCTCGCGGTGCGCGTACAGCAGATACGCCACCCGGTGCAGGCCGACGGCCGTCTTGCCGGTGCCGGGGCCGCCCTGCACGCACACCGTCCCGCCGAGCTCGCTGCGGACGATCTCGTCCTGCTCGGGCTGGATCGTCGCGACGATGTCCCGCATCGGACCGACACGCGGCCGCTCGATCTCCGCCTGGAGGAGCTTGCTGGTCTGCTCGGCCTCGGCGGGATCGGTGAGGTGCTCGTCCTCGTACGCGGTCAGCTCGCCGCCGGTGTACCCGAAGCGGCGGCGCTGCCCCACGTCCTGCGGGTCCTTCCTGGAGGCCCGGTAGAACGGCTGCGAGACCGGCGCACGCCAGTCGATGACCATCGGATCGCCGTCGGCATCGTGGACATGGCGGCGCCCGATGTAGAACTGGCCCTCCCGTCGCCCACCACCGCCCTTGTCCGAGGCGCTGCGCGCCGCCCCTTCCGATGCGCCCTCGGCTTGCTCTGCACCGACCCGGTGCAGATAGTCCAGGCGCCCGAAGAAGAGCGGGGTGTGGGCGAGATCGGCGAGCGACTTGATGCGCTCGTCGATCTGGGACTGCAGGACGGCCGCATTGACCCAGTTCGCGGTGACATCGCGGATGTCCAGGGCCTGGGCGTCCTCGCGCATGGCGCGCAGCGCGGCGCGGGACGCGCTGAGATGGGCGCGTTCGCGGGCCAGGGGATCGGTGGTGGTGTCGCTCTCGTGTTCGTGCGCGGGCACGGTATTGCCTCCGGCTGTTCAACGCAGGACGGCGGACCGCGGCCCCGGTCGGTGCTCGGGGGCGATGCGGTCCGCTCGGGGATCGATCACGGGTACGCACAGCAGGTGCGCGTACGGCTGTCGGCCGGTTTCCGTCCGGTCGGCGGCGCTCCCTCGGCTGCCGGCACGAGCCCTCGCGGGCCGCCGGTACCACGGTGCGGGAGGCGGGCAGACCGGCGATTGTATCGACCGCGCCCGCCGGGGGCGAACGGATTGTTCTCCGGCCCGTGCCGTCCACCCCCGGGTCCATCCCGTAGGGGACGGCATGCGACCGCAGGCCTACCCGCGCCGCCGCCGGATTCCGCCCGCGGGCCGATGCCCGCACGGGCCGGGCGCAGGACCATGGAAGACATGAGCACAGTCCTTCTGAACCCCCGCAGGACCGGCCCGGCGCACGGCGCGACCGCGGCCACCGGTCACCACCACAGCCACCGCGTCGGCGACGCGGTCCGCGCCGTCAAGGTCTTCGTTCGCGCCGCGTTCGGCGTGGTCGTGCTCGGCGAGTACGCCGAGGAGGCGGGCGTCCGCCACCGCGACCGCTGAGCACCGGTCAGTTGTCGGTCAGCAGCTCGTCCGCGTCCACGATCCGGTACGCGTACCCCTGCTCGGCCAGGAACCGCTGGCGGTGCGCCGCGAAGTCCTGGTCGATCGTGTCGCGTGCGACCACCGAGTAGAACCGCGCCTCGTGCCCGTCCGCCTTCGGCCGCAGCACCCGGCCGAGCCGCTGCGCCTCCTCCTGGCGCGAACCGAAGGTCCCCGAGACCTGGATGGCGACGGTCGCCTCCGGCAGGTCGATCGAGAAGTTCGCGACCTTCGAGACCACCAGGACGCCGATCTCGCCCTCCCGGAACGCGTCGAAGAGCTTCTCGCGCTGGGCGTTGCTCGTCTCGCCCTTGATCACCGGGGCGTCCAGATGCTCACCCAGCTCGTCGAGCTGGTCGATGTACTGCCCGATGACCAGGGTCTGCTCGCCCCGGTGCTTGCGCACCAGCGCCTCGGTCACCTTCCGCTTCGTATCCGTCGTCGCACAGAACCGATACTTCTCCTCGGTCTCCGCGGTCGCGTACGCGAGCCGCTCCGAGTCCGTCAGATTGACCCGCACCTCGACGCAGTCGGCCGGCGCGATGTAGCCCTGCGCCTCGATCTCCTTCCACGGGGCGTCGAACCGCTTGGGCCCGATCAGCGAGAAGACGTCCGACTCGCGGCCGTCCTCACGCACCAGCGTCGCGGTGAGGCCGAGGCGCCGCCGGGCCTGGAGATCGGCGGTGAACTTGAAGACGGGCGCGGGCAGCAGGTGCACCTCGTCGTAGATCACCAGCCCCCAGTCGCGGGAGTCGAACAGCTCCAGGTGCGGGTAGACGCCCTTGCGACGGGTCGTCAGCACCTGGTACGTGGCGATGGTGACCGGCCGGATCTCCTTGCGGGTACCGCTGTACTCGCCGATCTCGTCCTCGGTCAGCGAGGTCCGTTTCACCAGCTCGTGCTTCCACTGCCTGGCCGAGACGGTGTTCGTCACCAGGATCAGCGTGGTCGCCTTGGCCTGGGCCATGGCACCGGCCCCGACCAGCGTCTTCCCCGCGCCGCAGGGCAGTACGACGACGCCCGAGCCGCCGTGCCAGAACCCCTCGACGGCCTGCTTCTGGTACGGCCGCAGCGCCCAGCCGTCCTCGGCGAGGTCGATGGGGTGCGCCTCGCCGTCCACGTAACCGGCGAGGTCCTCGGCCGGCCAGCCCAGCTTCAGCAGCGTCTGCTTGATCTGCCCGCGCTCGGACGGGTGCACCGCCACGGTCTCCGGGTCGATCCGCGCCCCGACCAGCGGCTGCACCTTCTTCGACCGGAGGATCTCCTCCAGCACGGGCCGGTCGGTGGAGGTCAGCACCAGGCCGTGCACCGGATGCTTGGAGAGGGTGAGGCGGCCGTACCTGGCCATCGTCTCGGCGATGTCGACGAGCAGCGCGTGCGGAACGGGATAGCGCGAGTACTGCACGAGGGCGTCGACGACCTGCTCGGCGTCGTGCCCGGCGGCACGCGCGTTCCACAGCCCGAGCGGGGTCAGCCGGTAGGTGTGGATGTGCTCGGGCGCTCGCTCCAGCTCCGCGAAGGGCGCGATGGCCCGACGGCAGGCGTCTGCCTGGTCGTGGTCGACTTCGAGGAGCAGCGTCTTGTCGCTTTGAACGATGAGGGGTCCGGTCACGCGCGTCGGCCCTTTCTGCGGGGTGCGGCCACGGATGCGGCCAAACGTCCAGTGTGCCGCATGCGGTGGCCGCGGCGCGTGTGTTGTCGGGCACGGGCACGGGCGCGGTCGTGCCCGGGTGCGGGCCCGGCGGCCGGTCACTGTGCCCGGCGGTGGCCGCGTCCTTCGGGGAGACGGCCCAGGCGTACCGCGCTGTGGACGGTCTGTGCCAGTTGCCGGGCGTCCTCGGTGAAGGTGTCGATGTGGATGCTGCGTCCGTCGGTCAGCGCGATGTTGCAGGCGAAGCCCATGCCGCGGGCCTCGGCCAGCGGCCGCCCGTCCTCGCCCCGTGCGCCGACGGACGCGATGTCCTGCCACGGGATCAGAGTGGCGGTGCCCGCCACTCGGTGGGTCAGCCCCCGCTCGTGGATGTCGAAGCTCTGCTCACGGGTACGGAACGCCTGGAGCAGCCGCCAGATTCCCAGGCCCAGCCCCACCAGCCCGACGCCGAGCAGCAGGCCGGCCAGCTCCGGAGCCCCGTCGGTGGTGCCGATCGAGGCGACGGTCACCGGCACCCCGAAAGCCATGCCCGCCGCTCCGACGAAGAGCAGGATTCCGGCCTGCCGCAGTCGTCTGCCCCCGTCGGTACGGTGCTCACGGACGAATCCCCCCAGTTGTCTGGCCGCTTCGGTGCGCCGCATGACATCCCCCTCCGGCTTCGTGGACACGTCAGAGTGTGCCCTTCGATCGGCCGGTCCGCCCCCGATTCGCACGCACCGCGGCGTCAGGCGGCGGCCGATGGGACGGGGATGCGCCGGGGGTCAGGCCGTGGCGTCGTCGGCCAGTTCGGCGACGCCGGTGATGCGGTGCAGCGGGTACGTGCGGACCTCGTCCGCCGTGTGGTCGTACGCCGTGACGAAGCCGCCCTCGACCCGGACCGGGGCGATGACGCGCTGGCTGGCGGCGCCGTCCGCGTTCACGTAGCCGATCCAGAGCGCCGAGCCGGTCATCGCGGCGGCCTGGACGGTGGCGAGGGTCTCGGCGGAGGTCGTACGGGGCAGGGTGCCGTGCGGGGCGGCGGGGGACTCCGGGGCGTCCTTGCGGGCCACCGTGGCGGCCGTGTCCCCGGCGCGGATCGCCCGCACCGCCGCGCCGAGCAGGGTGTCGTCCGGTACCGGAGGGCCCTCGGGCACGGGGACGGGGGCCGTGCGGGGCGGGGTGCGGCGGGCGCCCGCACGGGTGATCAGGACATCGCCCTCGGCGGACTCGGCAGCCGGGGCGTACCCCATGTCGCGCAGCCCTTCGAGCAGTGACGCCGGGTCGATCTGGGCGGCCAGGGCGGTCGGTGCGAGGCGGCGCAGGCGCAGGGTGGCCGAGCGCCTGTCGGCGAGGATCTCGTTCAGCACGGCCTCGTCGTCGCACCGCACGTACGAGGAGGCGGCGCCGATCCGGAGGTGGCCGTGGCGGCGGGCGATGTCGTCGATGAGGTAGCTGAGCGGCTGCGGGACGGGCGTACGGCTGTGGGCGGCGAGGAACGCGTGCAGATCGGCCGCGGACTGCCCGGCGTCCAGGGCGCGGCGTACGGAGCCGGGGGTGAAGCGGTAGACCGTGGCGCCGCCCTTCGACTCGATGTCCGCGAGGGCGGAGAGCATCTCGGCCAGGGGGCGTTCCAGCGGGCCGGGGGCGACGGCCGTCAGGTCGGCCTGGAGCAGTACGTGGTCCAGCGGCTCCGGGATGAGCGGCGCGAGCAGCGCGGCGGCCTCGGCGGGCCCGGCGTCGAGCAGAGCGCGGGTGTGCGTGGCGAGCGCGCCCCGGCCGGTGATGCCGAGGAGCTCGGACTCGTTGAGCGTCCACAGGGCGATCCGGGACCGCGGATCGGTGCCGTCCCCGGCGGAGGCGGAGGCGCCGCGCAGGGGGCGTTCCCAGCGCAGCCGTGCGAGGACGGACTCCGGGTCGGGGGCGGTGCCCGGTTCCAGAGCGGCGAGGAGGGCGAGGACCCGGTGGCGCACTTCGGGGGCGGCGGAGCGGTCGAGCTCGGGGCCCAGCGCGGACAGGGCCCGGCCCTTGGCGTCCTGGCCGCCGACCAGGCCGGAGACGCGGGTGGCGGCGAGCCAGGCGGTGGCGAGGGCCGCCCAGCGTTCCTGGGCGGGGAGTTCGGCCCAGTCGTCGTACGCGGGTGTCGGCGCGTAGCGTTCGTCGGCCTCCCCGTCGGAGGCCAGCAGCCCGGCCGCGTAGGCGAGTTCGGCCCAGAACGCGGCGACCTGTTCGGGGACCTCCAGGGCGGCGGCGGTCTTCTTCAGCTCGCGGACGCTGAGCCCGCCGGCCCGCAGTATCGCGGGGCCGCCGCCGTTCCAGCTCTTCAGCAGCTCCTCGACGGTGTTGACCGCCAGGAGCGCCTGCCCGGCCGCGGCGCTGTCCACAGCCTGTGGATCGCGGTTGGCGACCGCCTCCACGACCGGCGGCCGTGGTTCCGGTACGCGGTGGGCGCGTCCGGCCCGCAGATGCAGGGCGGCCTCGCGGGGCAGCACCACGGTGCGGGTGGAGACGGGCAGCAGCAGCCCGTGGTCGCGCAGCCACTTCACGGGCGGGGTGGGGTTCGGGGTCACTTCCCCGTACGGCGGCCCCCACACCAGCCGGTCCAGCACGGACAGGGCCTCGGCCGGGGCGGTGTCCAGCAGCTCGCCCATCCTGGCCCGGTCGGTGAAGAGCGCGGACAGGGCGGCCACCGCGGAGACCGGGTCGTGCGTGGCGGGCAGCCCGGCGGCGGCCAGGATCTCCTGGAGGCGGCCGGGCGACATGCCGGAGGTCGCCTCGGCGACGGTCGGTCCGAGACCGGTGGGGGAGGCGTGCTGCGGGGACGGCGCGAGGATCTCGCGCGCCGTGCGCACCAGCCGCAGCCGCTCGTCCTCGCCCCAGACGAGGGCCTGTTCGCGCAGGGTGGCCAGGGCGCCGGGCAGCGCGTCCGCGATCGCCGCGTCCGCGTCGTCACGATGCTCGCCGTCGTCCCGGCCGTCGCCGGTGAGCAGGGCGAGCAGGGTCCCGTACGGGGTGGGTTCGGCGGCCACCGCGAGTGCCTCGGCGGTCTGCAGGGCGAACTTGTCGAGGTGCTCCAGCGCGCGTACGACGGAGGCGCGGGTACCGGCCCTCGTCGCCAGCTGGGTGATGTCGCCCGGTACCGGGTTGAGGAGATCGGGGCGGGCGCGCAGCAGCCCGGCCAGCGACTCGTCGTCCCGGGCGCGAAGGCTTTCGGCGAGCGTCCGCGGTGGTGTGGTCGTCCCCATCCGTCCCACGGTAGTCGCTCCGGACGGGCCCGAGGGCGCTACCGTCGGTGCAGGGCGGTAGAGGGGAACGATCGCGTGGGGATCGAGAGCGACCAGCTGGTCTACGACTATCTGAGCCGGGTCGGGGACCTGGCACAGCAGCAACAGCTGTCCTCGGCTGCCCGGATGCGGCTGGTGGCGACGCTCCGGGGCGAGATCGACCGGCAGCGCGGAAAGCAGTCCGGGGACAGCCCGGCGGCGGTCCGCCGCATCATCGGGAGGCTCGGCTCACCGGACGAGCTGGTGGCCGCCGCGGCCTCGTCGGGCGACGGTTCGGTGGAGACCGCGGGGCAGCCGGAGCCCGCGGCGGAGGAAGGCCGCGGCATTCCCCGCCCGCGCAAGGGGATGCTCCGGAAGGACGGCAAAAACAGTTCGCGCAAGGGCGCGTCGCAGCCGGAGGAGTCCGGTTCCGGTACGCCGGGAGCGGCGGCCGGCCCGGTGCCCTCGCCGCCGCACATGGCCGGTACGGACGAGCTGGGGCCGTCCGGGAGCGAGCCGGACTGGTGGCGGATCGAGCCGGGGCCGTTCGGTGAGGGGGTCGCCGTGCCGGGATTCGTCGGCGGTGTCGAGATCCCGGACATGATGAGGCCGCCGTCGTCCGGGGGAGCGGTGCCGCGCCCGCGCGCGGCGGGGGACGAGGAGCCGGACGAGGAGCCGGACGAGGAGCCCGGTACCGAGGAGGAAGCGGAGGAGGAGGCGCCGCGCCGCCGTCGGCTTCTGCGACTCCGTCGCCGTGCGCCGCGCGAGGACGGGGCGGGCGGCCACGGGTTCTCCCACCCGTTGCTGCTGCTCGCCGCCGTGCTGTTGGTGGCGGGCGCCGTGACGGGTTCCTGGCTGGCCCTGGCGGGCGGCTGGCTCCTCGCGTACAGCTCGCGCACCCTGTCCCGGGTGGAGGCGAAGTGGGCCGCGATGGGGCTGCCCGGCGTGGTCGCGGCGGGCGCTCTGGTCTGGCTGTGGGGCAGGACCGACGGCCGGTGGGGCGAGCCCATCGGGACCGGGCAGATGGACGAGGCGATCGGTCAGACGTGGCCGTGGGTGGTACGGGGGGCGGCCGTGGCCTCCGCGCTCTACCTGCTGTGGCGGTCGCGGAGGCCACGGCCGTGACGGCCGGGCGCCGGTCGGTGGCCTCCGCCTGAAGCGGTGGCCACCGACCGGCTTCGCCCGGAAGTGCGGCCTGCCCGGAACGTCAGCCGGTCATCTTCGTCCGGAACTCGTCGAGGATCCGGCCCGCGGCGGTGTAGCCGATGCCCGCGATCCACAGCCGGTCGTCGACCTCGAAGACCTTCCCGTCCTTGGACGCCTTCAGCCCCTTCCACAGGCCGCTGTTCATCGTCTTCGTCGTCCCCGCCTTCGCCGGGTCGCCGTACGTCGACGTGAAGACGACGTCCGCGTCCGCGAGGTCGATCTTCTCGGGCGACACGTCGTACGAGAAGCCGTCCTTCGCCTTGTCGGTGATCGCGGGGCGGCCCATGCCGAGGTCGGCGAGGATCGAGCCGATGTAGTTCTGCTTGCCGTAGATGCGGATGTCGGCGCCCTCGACGAAGCGGACGAAGTTGACGTCGGTGCCGGCGGCCTTCTTCTTGCCGCCGATCGCCTCGGTCACCTCCGCGACATGGGCGTCGTAGTCGGCGACGGCCTTCTTCGCCTCGGCCTGCTTGCCGAGCGCCTCCGCGTGCAGCTGGAAGTTCTCCTTCCAGGCGCTTCCGGTGGACTCCGTCATCACGGTCGGGGCGATCGCCCGGAGCTGCTCGTAGCGGTCGCCGTCACGGACCTTGGAGGTGAGGATCAGGTCCGGCTTCAGCGAGGCGACGGTCTCCAGGTCGGGGTTGGCGATCTCTCCGACCTCCTTGATGTCCTTCGTCCGGCTCGCGGGCAGGTAGGAGGGGAAGCCGTCCTCCGACGCCGAGTGCGTCGCGCCGACGGGCTGCACGCCGAGGGTGAGCGCGGAGTCCAGCTCGCCGGTGTCGAGGACCACGACGCGCTCGGGTTCCACCGGGACCTCGACGTCGCCCATGGCCGTCTTGACGGTGTGGGTCTTCGCGTTTCCGGAGCCGGAGCCGGACTCGGAGGAGCCGCCGGCGCTCCCGCCGGACTCCGAGAATCCGCAGGCGGAGAGCGTGAGCGCGCCGACCAGGGAGAGGGCGCCGAGAGCGAGGCCACGGCGGCGGACGGAGGGAGCCATGGGAAGCCTTTCGTGGGGACGGGGCTGGTGGGTCACGGATGTTTCGGTGCGCGCAGCGGTGAGCGGGCTCACGAAGCCGGTCCGGCCTGCCACGGAGCGCCCGGCACCACGAGCGGCGAACCCGTCACCGGGCACGGGACGATCACCGCCTCCAGGCCGAAGACCTCGCGTACGAGTTCGGCGGTGACGATGTCCCGGGGGCGGCCCTCGGCGACGATCCGGCCGGCCTTCATGGCGACCAGGTGGTCCGCGTACCGGGCGGCCTGGTTGAGGTCGTGGAGCACGGTGACGACGGTCCGGCCGCGGGTGCCGTCCGCCGCCGCGGCGGTGAGCCGGCGCACCAGGTCCAGGACCTCCACCTGGTGCGCGATGTCGAGGTACGTGGTCGGCTCGTCGAGCAGCAGCAGATCGGTCTCCTGGGCGAGCGCCATCGCGATCCAGACCCGCTGGCGCTGACCGCCGGACAGCTCGTCCACGGACCGGTCGCCGAGCGCGGTGATGTCCGTACGCTCCATCGCGTCCGTCACCGCCCGCTCGTCCTCCTCCGACCACTGCTGCCACCAGTGCTGATGCGGCTGGCGCCCGCGCGCGACCAGGTCGCTGACGGTGATCGCCTCCGGGGCCACCGGGGTCTGCGGCAGCAGCCCGATCGACTGGGCGATCTTCCTGGTGGGGATCTTGGACAGCTCGGTGCCGTCGAGCAGCACGGCCCCGCCGCGCGGCTTGAGGAGCCGGCCGAGCGCGCGCAGGGTGGTCGACTTGCCGCAGGCGTTCGGGCCGACGATGACCGTGACCCGGCCGTCCGGGACATCGAGGTCCAGTGCGTCGACGACGGTGCGGTCCTCGTACGCGAGCGTCAGCTCCCGTGCGGTGAGCCGTCCGGCCGATGCCGCCGTCGCGGCCTTGTCCGGCTCGGCGGCGCTCGCCGTGGCGTCGGACATGGGGGTCGAACTCATGCTGTGCCTCCACTACGGCCGCGACCGCCGCCCTGCCCGCGGATGATCAGCCAGATCAGATACGGGGCGCCGACCGCCGCCGTCAGAACGCCCACCGGCAGCTCGGTGGGTGAGAAGAGCCTGCGTGCCAGCAGATCCGCGAAGACCACGATCACCGCGCCCAGCAGTGCCGAGCAGAGCAGCGGGATCTGTGCGGTGCGGGTCATCCGGCGGGCGATCTGCGGGGCGAGGAGCGCCACGAAGTCGACCGGCCCGGCCGTGCCGGTCGCCACGGACGCCAGGACCACTCCGAGTGCGACCAGCCCCAGCCGCACCCGCCCCAGCCGCACCCCGAGCGCGGTCGCGGTGTCGTCGTCCATCGAGACGGTCCGCTGGGCGCGGGCGGCCCACAGGACGGCGGGCAGCAGGATCAGCAGCGTCCAGCCGATCGGCACGGCCTCGGCCCAGCCGCGGCCGTTGAGCGAGCCGGTCATCCAGATCTTCGCCTGCTGGGCGACCAGGTAGTCGCCCTTCGTCAGGAACAGGGTGGTGACCGAGCGCAGCGCGATGGCGAAGCCGATGCCGATGAGGACGAAGCGGGTGGCGTGCAGCCCGCCGCGCCAGGCGAACACGTACACGAGCGCCGCCGCGGCCACCCCGCCGAGGACGGAGAGGTACGGCAGCACGGTGTACGAGGTGATGCCGAAGGTCATCGCGCCGACCGTGAGCGCGCTCGCCCCCTGGCTGATCCCGATGATGTCGGGGCTGGCCAGTGGATTGCGGGCGACGGTCTGGATCAGCGCGCCGGCGATCCCGAAGGCCGCGCCGACCAGCAGCCCCACGGTCATCCGCGGCAGCCGCAGCGTGCCGACGACCAGTTCGTCGGGGGAGGGCTGCCCCAGGACCACCTTCACGACCTCGCCGGGCGCGACGAAGCTCTCGCCGACGCAGAGGTACGCGACACAGACCGCGGCCAGCAGCACGACGAGGGAGGTGGCGACCAGGGCCGATCGCCGGTGCAGCAGGAACCGCCCCCGCGCCCCGATCCTTACGACCTGGTACCCGGTGGGCCGCACCCGGACCTGTGTACCGGCGCTCATGCGGGCACCGCCTTCCGACGTACCAGGGCGACCAGGAACGGAACGCCGATCAGCGCCGTCATCACACCCGCCGGGACCTCGCTCGGCGGGAAGACGATGCGGCCGATCACATCCGACACCAGCAGCATCACGGGCCCGATCAGCGCCGCCATCGGCAGCACCCAGCGGTGGTCGGAGCCGACGACCGCGCGGGCGATGTGCGGGACGGCGAGCCCGATGAACGCGATCGGCCCGGCCGCCGCGACACCGACCCCGGTCAGCACCGTGGCCCCGACGCCGCCGACGATCCGTACCGTCGCGATGTTCTGCCCGAGCCCCTTCGCGACGTCCTCGCCGAGCGCCAGCGCATCGAGCCCCCGGGCGACGGACAGCACGAGCAGGATCCCCACCAACAGGAACGGCCAGATCTGCTGGGCCACCTCGGCCTCCCGCCCGGCGATCGAGCCGACCTGCCAGAAGCGGAACTCGTCCAGCGCGGACGCCTTGGCCGTCAGCACCGCCGAGACCACCGACACCAGCAGCGCGTTGATGGCGGCGCCGCCCAGCGCGAGCTTCACGGGGGTAGCGCCCCCGCGCCCGCTCGACGCGATCGCGTACACGGCGACGGAGGCGATTGCCGCCCCCGCGAACGCGAACCACACGTACCCCGTCAGGGTGTGGATTCCGGCGTACGCGATGGCCAGCACCACGCCCACCGAGGCGCCCTGGCTGATGCCGAGGATGCCGGGGTCGGCGATGGGGTTACGGGTGATGCCCTGGAGCACCGTGCCCGCGATGGCCAGTGCGGCGCCGACCATCAGCCCGATCAGGGTGCGTGGCACGCGCATGTTCCGGATGACTTCGGCGTTGTCGGAGTGCCCGCCGTGCAGCAGGACGTCGAACACTTCGGCCGGGGGTATGGAACGGGCCCCCACGGCCAGGCTGAGGAGTACCGCCACGAGCAGCGCCACGACGGCCGCCGCCGTCGCGAGTGCGCGTCTTGAGCGGCGTGGAGCGGCGGCTGACATCGGACCCAATCAAGTGGCGAAGAACGAGCGGCGAGAACAGAGCGAAGGTAAGGCTTGGCTAAGTCTAAGCACCGCCGTTTCCGGGCCGAAGGCCGCACCGGGGGTGGACCCGGCACCCACCCCCACGACAATGGACGCCATGCCCTCACACCCCCTGACGGTCGGCTTCGACCTCGACATGACGCTCCTCGACACCCGAGCCGGCATCAAGGCCGCCTACCTGGCACTTTCCGCCGAAACGGGGACACCGATCGATGCCGACCTGGTGGTGAGCAGGCTCGGCCCGCCGGTCGACGAGGAGCTGCGGAACTGGTTCCCGGCCGACGCGGTGGCCGCCACCGCCGACCGCTACCGCGAGATCTACCCCACACACGCCATCGGCCCCAGCCTCGCGCTGCCGGGAGCCCTGGAGTCGGTCGCGGCGATCCGCGAACGGGGTGGCCGGACGATAGTCGTGACCGCCAAGCACCAGCCGAGCGCGGAACTCCACATGTCCCACCTGGGCATCGAACCCGACGCGATCGTCGGCGGCCTGTGGGCGGAGGCCAAGGGCCGGGCCCTGCGCGAGCACGGCGCGCACATCTACGTCGGCGACCACACCGGCGACGTACGCGGCGCCCGCACGGCCGGCGCCCTGTCGGTCGCGGTCACCACGGGCCCGTGCGACGCGACGGAACTCCGGGCGGCGGGAGCGGACGTCGTCCTGTCGTCCCTGACGGAGTTCCCGTCGTGGCTGGCGGAGTACGCGGCACGCTGATGCGCGCGGGCCGTGCTGGACGCCTACGTCTTGGCCGCGCACTCCACCCGGAGCAGCTTCCCGCCCTGCCCCGGCAGCCCACCCCGCATCGGGTGTGCGCCCCAGCACTCCGCGTAGAGCGTGACGAGATACAGCCCCCGCCCCCGCTCGGCCAGCACCTCCGGCGTCTCGACACCCCACCGGAACGGTGCGGGGATGTGCGGATCGGTGTCCCACACACTCAGCCGGACCCGGCTGCGCCCGGCGTCACGCAGACGCAGGGAATACGGTCCCGAGGAGTACAGATAGGCATTGGTGACCAACTCGCTCGCCAACAGCTCTGCGGCCTCGGTGAGTTCACGCATGCCGTGCACACGGAGCACACTGCGCAGGGTGGCACGGGGACGCCGGGGGCGCGGGGATCCTGCGGGAGTTGAAGGGTGTACGTCCAGGGCGGCGATACCGTGGCACTGACCATGGAAGTCTCCGATCACGGAAGGAGGTTGGCTGAATCATCGGGCTGGTGGGAGACATTCCGCGAGGTGCTTCCCTCACCCTTGCTGGACATCGCAGAACTGGAGCACCACGCAACCGGGCTGCGGTCCGCCAACACGTCGCATGTCCCAGGTCTCCTTCAGACCACGGACCATGCCCGCGAGATCTTCCGGCAGGTGGTGCCAGAGTTCTCCCGCTCGGACATCGAGCATCGCGTGAATCACCGACTTCAGCGTCAGGCCCTCCTGGACCGGTCAAGCCCGCCGGCGTACCGGGCAGTCATCCATGAAGCCGCCCTCCGCGTGCCGGTCGGCGGCCCCGCTGTCGCCAGGAACCAGCTCCGGCATCTGCTTGAGCAGGGCGAGCGGGAACACATCACGGTCCAGGTAATTCCGTTCGCCATCGGCGCCTATCCCGGGTCCGGGCAGACCATCCTGTACGTGCACGGCTCGGTACCCCGCCTCGACACGGTCTCGCTGGACCAGTCGCACGGTCCTGTCATGGTGGACGCCGAGGCAGAGCTGGAGGCTTACCGCCTCCTGCTTGCGCGCATGGAGGCCGTGGCTCTGACGCCAGAAGATTCCCGTGACTTCATCCACAGACTGATCGCCGACCAGTGAAGGAGCCGGACATGAACCAGCGCTCATGGCAGAAGTCCTCGTACTGCGGGCAGGGCGAATCCTGCCTGTATGTCGCTGCGCGCAACAGCGCGGTCAGCCTCACCGAGAGCAGCGACCCCACCGGAGCGATACTCCGCATCACACTTACCGCCTGGGCCGCCCTCGTGCGCACCCTCAAGGAGAGCCACTGCCAGGACTGACTCCCGCATCCGCGCCGCCTGCGCCAGGGCGGTGAAGGCAGCCGTTCCAGGTGGGATGAAGGCGAGAGTCTGCGGTCGGTCAGGAGATGTCCTTGGCCGCGGCATTTACGGTTTGGGCTGTGTGGGCCTGGGGCGCCCACGGGTGCGAAGTCGAACCATCGGCCAAGCCCAGGCGGACCGCCCCGTTCATTCGATTGAGGAGGCCGCGCAGTCGCCCGGGGAATCCTGGGACCTGATCCACCGCATCAGTCAGCAATCCGGGAGGAACACCCATGCCTGCACATGACCACTGGCAGAAGTCGTCCCACTGCCCCCAGGGGAACTCGTGCCTCCACGTTGCCACGGGCGCCGGCGGAGGGATCAAGCTCACCGAAAGTGGCGACCCCGCCGGAGTGGTACTCCGTACTACCCCCGGGGCCTGGGCAGCCCTCGTACGCACCCTCAAGGAGGGCTGCCACCTGGACTAGGTTCTGTATCCCGCCGGATACGGCCCGTGCGTGAAGACCACGGCGTGTTCCGGTCCGAGGCTGCCGGTCAGGTCGGGCCCCCAGGCCGTCCTCGTATGCGTCCGGCATTGCGAGCCCTTCGGGAGGGGCGGCTGTCTTGCACCCGGCCCGGAAGACTCGGATCCCCTCTTCCCGTCCGCTTGCCTCGCCAGGTATCTTGCATCGCATGGAACCAGGTGATTCGACCAAGCAGGCCCGGGCAGCCGCCCAGCTACGCAAGGGCGTCCTGGAGTACTGCGTACTCGCCCTGATGCGGGACCGCCCCCGCTACGGCGTGGAACTCCTCCACGCCCTGGAGGACTCCGGTGCCCTGGCCACCAGCCAGGGCACGGTCTACCCGCTGCTCTCCCGACTCCGCCGCGACGACCTGGTCACCACCACCTGGCAGGAATCCGCCTCCGGACCACCCCGCCGCTACTACGCGCTCACCGACAGCGGCCGGGCCGCGCTCGACGAGTTCACCCGTGTCTGGCCCGGCTTCCGCAACGCCGTCGACGCCTTCCTGACCACCCCGCACCCCTCCACCGGAGACCTCACATGAAGACCTCTGCCGACCCCGTACGCGACTACCTCTCCGCCGTCGAGCGCGAGAGCTCCGCACTCCCCGCCGACCGCCGCCAGGAACTCCTCGCCGACCTCGCCGAACACATCGAGGTGACGCGCACCGAACGCCCCGACGCCACGATCGGCGAGATACTCACGGAGCTGGGGGACCCCCGCACGATCGCGGCGACAGCGCTGGCCGAGGCCGGGAACGGGACCACCGGCACCCCGGCCGGGAGCGACGTGGACGCACCCGCCCGGCGCGGCAAGGTGCACCCCCTGGTCCCCCTCCTGATGCTCACTCTCTCGCTACCCTTCACGATGATCTTCTCCATCGGCCCCGACGCGGCGTTCGACCCCGGCCCGGTGTTCGGCTTCCTGTTCCGCGTCACCGGCGCGGTACTTCTCTGCACCTCAGTGCACTGGACCGCCGTCCAGAAGACCACCGGCGTACTGCTCACCGTCATCGTGCCGACCACCGTCATCGTCAGCTGGAACCTGATCTCGGGCCACGCGGCGGCAGAAATCCCGGCCCTCCTGGGCAACCTGGGAAGCCTCGCCCTGATGGTCGGCACGGCAGCATGGCTCTGGCGGGTCCGCCGCGCCTGAGCGCGTCCGCCGACGTCCCGGTTCACCAGCACGTTTCGGCGCAGACCTGGACCGCATCAAGCACCGCTCCTGACTTGGAAACAGCGAAAGGGCACCCATGCCTGCACATGACCACTGGCAGAAGTCGTCCCACTGCGCTCAGGGGGACTCGTGCCTCCACGTTGCCACGGGCGCCGGCGGAGGGATCAAGCTCACCGAGAGCGGCGACCCCGCCGGAGTGGTACTCCGCACCACCCCCGGAGCCTGGGCCGCCCTCGTACGTACCCTCAAGGAGAGCCACTGCCAGGACTGATGCCTGCATCCGGCCGGCTCCCCGGGCCCCGCGCCGCTCCGGGGGCAAGGCCGGGCCCGGCCCGCACGGGGACTCAGCCCTTGCTGGTGCCGGCGGTCACGTGGTCATTGATCTGCCGCAGACGCTGCCAGGCGGTGGGGTCGGTGCCGTCGCCGAGCGCGTAGTGCAGGGCGGGCCGGCCGGCAGGGCCGAGCCGGAGGGGCGCGAAGGCCGCGCGGTCCGCGGCGAGATCGGCGACGGCGTCGGAGCCGAGGGTGAAGGAGAGAGGCACAGGGGGCGGCTCGTGATGGGCCGGAGTGGTCAGATCCGCGCGTGCGGTGCGCAGTTGGCTGATCATCGTGGCGAGGCGGTGCCGGGCCGCCAGGGACTCGGCCAGTTCGGTCAGGGCGTCCACCGGAGCATCCTGATCGGCGCGGAGGCCGAGGGCCAGGGTGATGTGCTCTTCGACGCCGAGGTGGGTGCGGACTGTGCGTACGGTGGCGATAGCGGGGTGGTCCGGGGCGCCGACGGCGACGACCCAGGCGGGCAGGGACTGCTGGGCACGGGTGCGGGCCAGGTCGGTCAACTGCCGTGGCGACCAAGGTACGCCGACGGGTTCGGCGGTGGACCACCCGGCGGGCGGAGCTCCGGTGAACGTGCGCCAGGCCTGTTCCAGGGCACCGCCCAGGACGAGATGCTCGTCGGCGGGGTGGACCGTACGGATGGAGAGCAGCAGTTGCCGTTCGCCTTCGGTGCCGGGCCGGGGCCGGAATGCGTCCGCGATCCGGGGTCCGTTCCCGACGGCAGGGGCGAATCGCTCGCCATTCCACTGCAGTACGGTCCCGGAGAGTCCGTCGTAGTAGCCGCATACGGGGTCGCTCACGACCCAGCGGGAGGGCAGCCCGTCCAGCAGTGTGCGGGTGGGGAACGTGAGCCGGGTGCCGGGCGGCGTGACGAGGTTCAGCTCCCGTCCGGTGCGGGCCGCGTTGCGCACCACGTCGGTCAGCCAGGTCGTGGCAGCGATCACGGGGCGGCCCTGCATGACGACGGCGGCCTCGTCGGTGAGCAGGTCGACGCCCATGGGGGTCGCCTCCGTGACGACGTCGGCGAGATCGGCCACGACATCGGTATGACCGGCCTCGCGCGGCCAGACGTCTCCTCCGTGCACGGCGGCCACCCGCCCGGCGACGGACCCGGCCAGCCTTCCGGCCCCTGCCACAGCACTGGTCGCCCGAGCCTCGGTCCACCACACGGGCGACTCCGCGTGCACGTCCGGCCCGAGCAACCGGGCCACCTCACCCGGCACTTGGAGGTACCGGGGTGTTTCGAGTGACACCAGTGCCTGCCCGGCGGCTGTGCACAGCTGAGCGACGGACCCGTCACCCGCCCGGTTCACGAGCAGATCGGGACCGCCGGCGTGGAGCCCGGCCAGCAGCGTCCTGGTGTCCGGCATCTGCGGGGTGAGGGCTATGACGTCCTGGGTCATGTGCTGTGTCGCTCACTTCGGATTCGGTTTGTCCCACGGGTGGGTGAGGGGCTTGCGGTGCCACCACCAACCACGTTCGCTGAGATCAATGAGAGATCCCGAGGCTCCTGCCTCAGCAGCCCAGACGTCGTCCGGCGTGGAGCACTTCTTGAACGTCTCGTCGAGTTGCCCGGCAGACTTGCGCAGGAGGTCGGCCACTGGCCTGGTCAGTTGTTCTGACAGTTGCTCGATCCGGTCTCGCGCCAGTAGAGCTTCGCAGTACAAATCGACCGGATATTTGCCGGTGGGGTGCCAGCCGGATTCCATGCGTCGCACCATTCTCTCCCATTCTGCGAGATAAGCCCGAGAGTGGTACAGGTGGGATCCTGGTTCATCAGCGAGTGCAGGATCGGCGAGGCCTTCCGGTGACTTTCGGAGGATCTCAGTGGCGTGGATGAATTCCGAGGTGGCCGGTACGGGGACGTGCTGCTCCCGTACGATCTCCGGAAGCTGCATGATGCGAACGCCGGGAAGCTGAGGGACGGCAGTCTCGACAGCGTCGATGGAGTACTTGGGTCGCTCGTCGTCTGACGCCAGGAGGCGAGCGCGGGTCACCGAACCGGTCGGAGTCACAAGCCAATATGCGCTGGGAACTTGCTCTTCGGCCGGATACAGGACCACGGTCTGCGCTGCAACAGCGAAGCGTGAAGCAAATTCCGGCTCGGTCGGCTGCTGGGAAACGGCATCTTGGACGAAGATATCCAGAGTCAGTGAGACGTCGCCGAGAACATGCGAGTAGTCGCACAGGGCAAGAGCATCCCAGTTGCGGTCTTCCTGATCGGCGTCGGTGTCGGCGACATCGACGGAGTTCAGCTCAATGTGCAGGCATGACGCCAGGGCATCGGAGATTCGGGGCGGCTGCAGGCGATCGGTGGTGAAGAGGTTGTATGTCATTGATAGGTCCCGTTGTAGAGGTCCAGCGCCTTCTGGACGGCTTGAGGGTTGTTGACGAACCGAGGGTTCCGCGTCAACTGGGGTGCGGCATTAATGTCACCCTTGGCCTTTACCACCTGTTGCAATGCGGCGTATTCGTTCCTGTCGAGATTGACGATACCCGGTCCTGATTCGGGGTAGACGCGACCGCCTGGCTCCACTCCGTAGGTGCGGCCATTAATTTCATAACGGTTCCCGTCCGCGGTGAGTTTTGCTTGCCCTTCAGCGATACCAGCGATGTCCTTTTCGACGTCGCGGGAGTATCCGCGCAAGATGATGCTGTTTTTCTCTTTGATTTCTCGCCCGGCAGCCCCGCTGATCGTGTGTCTGGCGTTGGGGGGCTTCAGTTCTTCCCCGGCAGCCGGTCCAGGGATGTCACTCCTGGCGGGCCACACTCCCTTTTTGTGCGCTGGAGGGCCCCCGGCACTGCCTTGGCCGTCGGTACTGCCTGACGCGGGAGGGGTGTCATTCATGTTGAGGTCGGGGGTGTGCTCGCCAGCGCTCGGAATGTGCTCCGGATGGGCGCCACCCTCGCCCGGAGTGGGTTCGTCACTTCCTGGGCCCTCGTGCGTACCGTGATCCGCGTTTGTGTGGCCGCTGCTTCCATGGGTCGCGCCACCGCCCGCGTCATGGCCGCCGCGCGGCGGCAGGCCGTCGCCCGCGTGGGCGGTCGCTCCGGGCGCGCGTCCGCCGACGCCGACTGGTTCGCGATCGCCGTTCGGCCGGCCGGCGCTCCGTTCGGCGGCGGAGGGTTCGTGCCTGGCCGGGTCCAGGTTGGGTTTGCCGTCGGGGTCGAGGGGGACGAACTTGCCGTCCTTGTCGACCCGGTAGCGGTGGTCGAGGTCGAAGGCGCCGTCGGGGAACTTGGTCTTCGGTATCTGGAGGTGGTCGCTGACGTTGGCCAGGACCTGGGAGACCTTGGGCAGGTCCGAGAGGGCCTTGGCGGCCTTGAACGTGCCGGAGAGCGGGTCGAGGGCGTCACCGATCTTCGCCATGGTCCCGGCGGCCTTCGCGATCGTGCCGCCCTTGCCGAGCTTGGCGGCAACGGCAAAGGGGCCGGTGGCGAGGGTGAGCAGGTTGAAGGACTGCACGGCGTGGGCGCGAGCGGGATCCTCGTTCACCATGTCGTACGCGATGAACTGCTTGCCGAACTCCTTCGCGTACGCCTTGCTGTCACGCTGCCAGTCGGACAGGTGCTCGTCCTGGCCGAACAGGTCCATGCCGTAGGCGTAGCCGCCGACAGCGGTGCGCCGCAGGCCGTCCCACGCCTGGTCGCGGGCCTCGCCGCCATGGAAACCGATCAGGGTGCCCAGGCCGTCGATGCCGCCCCAGATGCTGTCCTTGGCGATGCCGTCCCAGGCCCAGCTCTTGGCTCCGTGCCCCCACCACTCCAGGCTCCAGCGCTCATAGGTACGTCCCTCGGGGCTGCCCCACGGCAGGTCCTTCATGCCCTTGAGCGCGTCGGCGCTCTGGCCGTACATGCCGAGCCCGTGGGTGCCGTCGTCCACGATCCACGCAGGGCGGCAGGCACCCGGGCTGATCGCGTTGATCTTGTTGGCTGCGTTGCGCTCGGCCTCCTGGAAGCCCTCGCGCGCCGCAGCCACGCCGTCCATCAACGCCTGGTGCGCGTCGGTCTTCTTCTCGTCCTTGGTCCAGTCGTCATCGCCCCGGACACTGTCGACGAAGCCGATCGCGTCCAGCTTCAGCTGCTTGAGACGGTCGGCGTGCGGCTTGGCCTCGTGGATGAACGTGTCCAGGGCGTCGGCGAGCGACTCGATGTTCGCCGCGAATTCGTCGGCCGTGTCCATGACCGGCTGGGTGGACGAGAACAGTTTCTCGGCCTCGGGCGCCTTGTAGTACGCGGCCGTCGCCTGGAAGCGGGAGTGGACGTCCTTTCCGCCGGTCCGGATGCCCGTGGCATGCGTACGCAGAGCGGACGCGGCCTTCTCCAACTGGCGGAAGTCACCGGTGTACTGAGGTATCCCACCCGGTTCGATCACGGCGGCTACTCCCCGCCCCGGTGGCCGGACTTCTGCCCGACCGCCCTGATCTCGGCGGGGGTCGGGGCCTTCGCCGCGTCGCGCTGGGCCCGGGCGGCCATGGCCAGGTCACCCTCGATGTATTCGGTGGTGGCCTTGACCGTGCCGTCCATCGACTTCTTGGTGCGGGCGGCCATGAACCTGATCCGCTGCTGGGTGTCCGAGATGAAGTTCGCCACCGCGGCGCCGACCGGTCCCGCCGGTGCCTCGCCGCAGTACGGTCCGCTGATCGTCCCCGCGTGCAGCGCGGCGTCCTCCACGCTCTCGCCGTAGCCCCTGACGCCCTTGCTCAGGTCGTCGGCGGCCAGCCCCACCAACGAAAGAACGGACTCCACCCCGCTCGGCTTGATGTCCCACCCCGTCATGCCGTTCCCCATCCCCCTGCGTCCCCGGTCGATACGTCTCGTCGACTGCGCGTGGCAGCACGCATGCCACTGGCGACAAGATCTTCATCTGTATCAAGGGGGAAGTAGCAATGGCAACGCACTTCAAGCCAATCGTGCGTTGGATTGAGCACGCAGTGTTGCCATGAGGGTGTGATTGGTGAGATGAATCGCCGGGATGGGGTGGTGAGATGGTCTCTCTCTTTCCGGCGTCGTTCGGAGTGGCGGCGGCCGGGTTGGTTCGCGGAGTGGATGAATTGCGTTTGCGGTCGGGAAGGATGGGTGCGGTGAACCGCGGGAAACGCTGTGCGAGCGCCGCGGTGCCGCGGGTGCGCTCAGTCGAAGGGGACGGCGTCCGCCGGGGAGGTGTGCCAGTTGGTGACGATCGGGCTGTCGACGGTGATGGTGTCGACCGGCAGGGAGACCGGGTTGGAGTCGTCGTCACCGATGGCGACGATGATGCTGTCCAGTTCCTTGCCGCCGTCCGCGTTGGTGGTCTTGGGGTTCACCCCGGCGTAGGCGGTGGTGCTCCCGCTCAGCGTGATCTGCTGGCCGACGGCCTGCTCCGCGGGGCCCGCCTCGGTGCCGTCGGAACCGAAGGCCACGGTCGGGAGCGCGGCGGGCAGGACGCAGGTGATGCCCGGCTTCGCCTTCGCGGTGATCAGGATGTATCCGCCGGCCTGGGTCTCGGACTTGGTGCTCCAGGAGATGTCGTTGGCGCCACAGACCTGACCGACCTGCTCCCGCTTGCCGTTGCCGGTGTCGGCGCCGGAGCCTGCCCCGTCCTTGGTTCCCTTGCCCGCCGTGTCCGAGCGCTGGTCGGCACCCTTGTCCGTGCCCTGACTGCTGCTCGCGGCCGACGAGCCGGACGAGGCGCCCGGGGTGGCGGACGAAGAACTCTGCGCGGCACCGTTGTCCGTGGCCGCGTCCGTGTCCTGGCATGCCGTCATCAGCATGGCGCCGCCCACGAGGGCGGCGGAGACGAGGAGGGCCTTGCGACGGTTGCCGAACATGAAATCCCCTTGGTGATCAGTGGTTGAGGCCGAAGCGCATCGGCTTCCCGGGCGCTTGCTCGATCACTATGAGGGGGCTGTGCGCCGGAAGGATGCCGGAGTCTTCGTTCCAGGACGGTGCTGTCGCAGACCGGTGACATGATCACGAAGCCAGGACCGCCGCCACCCGCCTTGCAGGTGGCGGCCGGACGCATGCCGGTCAGCCGGTGGCCCTGACGGGTGCGCTGCTGTGTCCGTGGCGTCGGCCGCTCAGTTCGGCGTCGAGGGTCTCCTGAGCCACGCGCATCGCCTCGGCGTACACGGGAGCCTGCAGCCGCTGCCACATCTCGTCCTCGGAGACGTCCTCGACGCGGCTGACCACCCACCAGATGTTGCCGAAGGGGTCCTTGATCCGCCCTCCACGCTGACCGAAGGCGTCGTCCAACAGAGAAGTGACGACCCGGCCGCCGGCTGCAACGGCCCGGGAGAACGCCTCGTCCGCGTCGGCGACGAACACGCGCAACAGACTCGGCATGGCGGGCCAGTCCGCGTGACGGTCGAAGGCCAGCACGACGGTGTCGCCGACCCGGATCTCACCGTGCCCGACCGAGCCGTCCTCGGTCGGCACCCGCGCGAGCTCCTCACCGCCGAACGCCTGGGTGACGAAGTCGAGGAACGCTCCCGTGTCATCGGTGACGACCCAGGGCGCAACGGTGGTGTAGCCCTCTGGCGCGGTGTTGGTCTGCTCGGGCATCGCGGTCCTCTCGTCGCTGTTGCTTGTCGACGGCGAAGATAGGCGCGATATAGGTCTGGCTCTGTCCTAGTGGGCCCGGCGGCTACCTCTTCGGCGACCCCGCCCGCACCGACCGGACCACGCCCGCCGCGGCGATCAGGAAGCCGACGCCCATCAGCATGCACAGCGACCAGGCGATGGACGGCAGCGGATGGGTGCCGAGGAAGAGGGGGGCCACGGTGGCCAGGGTGGACAGTGCGCCGATGAAGAAGACGATCGCGCCGATCCGGACCAGCCGGTCACCTGCGCCAGAAGGTGTAGTACTCACCCCGCCAGGGTAGTTCCCGGCGGCGGCGAACCACCCTGCGGCCGACCTTGTCGTCAACCTTGACGTCAACGCGCGAGGTCAACCTCGCGATGGCCGGTGTGCCAAGCAGGCGCCGTTTCCGGACAGAGTCCGGATGACCAGGCTTGACGAGGGGTACTCCCCCTGGGGAGGCTGCTGCCAGCAGGGGAGCACCACCACTGGATAGCCTGACCTGCTGAGGCTTTGTTCCGGCATACAGGTTGCTTACGGGTTGAGATGGGGTGCGTGCTTTGCCGACTGGCAAGGTCAAGTGGTTCAACAGCGAGAAGGGCTTCGGCTTCCTCTCCCGCGACGACGGCGGCGACGTCTTCGTGCACTCCTCCGTGCTCCCCGACGGCGTCGATGCCCTCAAGCCGGGCCAGCGCGTCGAATTCGGGGTCGTCGCAGGTCAGCGTGGAGACCAGGCGCTCTCGGTGGCGATCTTGGATCCGACCCCGTCCGTCGCGGCCGCGCAGCGCCGCAAGCCGGACGAGCTCGCGTCCATCGTGCAGGACCTGACCACCCTGCTGGAGAACATCACGCCGATGCTGGAGCGCGGCCGGTACCCCGACAAGGCGGCCGGTAAGAAGATCGGCGGCCTGCTGCGCGCGGTCGCCGACCAGCTGGACGTCTGATCCGGCCGGACGTCCGATCCGCCCGGACGTCCGATCCCGGTCGACGTGTGATCCGGCTCGATGTCTGAAGCCGGGCGCAGATCGGGCGAACGTGCAGCTCAGACGAATGACAGTGCGTTGGGGCCGAGGGGCGGTACCAGTCCCTCGGCCGCCGCGCGGGTCAGCAGTCCGCGGATCGCCGCGTAGCCGTCCTCGCCGAGGTCGGCGGTGAACTCGTTGACGTACAGCCCGATGTGCTGGTCCGCCACGGCCGGGTCCATCTCCTGGGCGTGCTTCAGCACGTACGGCCGGGACGCCTCCGGGTCGTCCCAGGCCATCCGTACCGAGGTGCGCACCGAATCGGCGAGCAGCTTCAGCGTGTCCGCGCCCAGCGACCGCTTGGCGATGATCGCGCCGAGCGGGATCGGCAGCCCGGTCGTCCGCTCCCAGTGCCGGCCCATGTCGGCGAGGTTGTGCAGCCCGTAGTTCTGGTACGTGAACCGCGCCTCGTGGATGACGAGACCGGCGTCCACCTTGCCGTCGCGCACGGCGGGCATGATCTCGTCGAACGGCATCACGACGATCTCGCCGACACCGCCCGGCACCACCTCGGCCGCCCAGAGGCGGAACAGCAGGTACGCGGTGGAGCGCTCGCTCGGTACGGCGACGGTCCGGCCCGTCAGGTCCTGGTCCGCGCCCTGCTTCGTGAGGACGAGCGGGCCGCAGCCCCGGCCCAGCGCCCCGCCGCACGGCAGCAGCGCGTAGTCGTCGAGCACCCACGGCAGCACCGCGTACGAGACCTTGAGGACGTCGAGCTCACCGTGCTCGGCCATCCCGTTGGTGATGTCGATGTCCGCGAAGGTGACGTCGAGGGCGGGCGCGCCGGGGACCCTTCCGTGCGCCCAGGCGTCGAAGACGAAGGTGTCGTTCGGGCACGGCGAGAAAGCGATCCGCAGCGGGTTCGACGGGTCAGGAGTCGTTTCGGTCATGGTGGGTCCAACCTTCCAGTACGGGTACGAGCTTCCCGAACGCGTCGGTGAGCGCGGCCAGCGCGTCGCCGATGCGCCAGGCGTCCCGGTCGCGCGGGCCGACGGTGTTCGAGACGGCCCTGATCTCCAGGGCGGGCACGCCGGCACGTTCGGCGGCCTCCGCGACCCCGAAGCCCTCCATGGCCTCGGCTCCGGCCCGAGGGTGCGCGGCGAGCAGGGCGGCGGCGCGTGCGGCGCTGCCGGTCACGGTGGAGACGGTGAGGATCTCGGCGGTGAGCGCGCCGGTGGCGGCGGCCACGTCCCGGACCTGTGCGGGCGGTGGCGTGAACCGGTCGCGGCCGAAGCCCAGGCCGGTGACGGGCACGAAGCCCTCGGGGGTTTCGGCGCCCAGGTCGGCGGCGACGATCCCGCTCGCGACGACGAGCGAGCCGACCGGGGCGACGGGCGCGAATCCGCCGCCGATGCCGGCCGAGACGACGAGGCCGTACGGGCCGGAAGCGAGGCCGAAGGCCGTCGCGGCGGCCGCGGCGGCCGGTCCGGCGCCGCCCGCGAGGACGTCGAAGGGCCCCGCGCGGTGGAGCTCGGCGCCGGGAATCCGACGTACCGACGGCTCGGAGACGTCCCCGGACGCGCGTGTGACCGCGTCCCGTTCTGCGGGGACAGCGGTCACGACGAGCACACGCACGGGGAGGTGCCTCCGAGGCTCAGGAGGGGGTCAGGCGCGGTTCAGGAGGACTTCTTCAGTTCGAAGTGCCAGACACCGATCAGTTGCTTGCCCTTGGTCTCCACGATGCTGATCTGCGTCTTGTTCGTGGTCTCGCCGGTCTGGCTGGAGAAGAAGGCGCTGCCCGGGATGGACCGGTAGGTCTTCATGTACGGCTCCTGCTCGGCCTGCTGGCCGTTGATGAACAGGGTCCAGCCGTTGTTCGCGATCTCGGGGTCGACCCCGAAGCGGACCTTGTCGTCCATCGCGACCTCGACGGACTTCTCCGCCTTCTTGTTGAGGCAGCTCTGGTACTCGGACTGCTTGAGCGGCTTGCCGTCGTTGTAGCAGGCGGCCTCGGAGCTCACCGAGTTGCCGCCGACCGTTACGGTCGCGAGCGGCGTCGGCTTCTCGCAGGCGGAGAGGACAAGGAGTCCCGCGGACACGGCACCAAGAGCGACGCCGATTCGGCGGCTCTTACCGGAGAAGAACGCAACGGTCATGGGCCGAAGGCTATCGGTCGCTCCGGTTCACGCCACGCGGGGGTGCGGCGAGCCGCGTCGCGCGGCGCCCAGCAGACCCCGTACGGACGTTGCGGCGCCGAGGGCGAGGATGCCCGCGGCGACCGACATGCCCAGTACGCCGTTGAGGGGGAGGGCGATGCCGATGCCGCCGCCGACCACCCAGGCCATCTGGAGCACGGTCTCGGACCGGGCGAACGCGGAGGTGCGCACCTCTTCGGGCACGTCGCGCTGGATCATCGCGTCCAGGGAGAGCTTCGACAGGGCCTGCGTGAAGCCCGCGGTGGCGCTGAGCGCGGCGACCGTGACCGTGCTGAAGAAGAGTGCCGCGAGCACGGCGACCCCCAGCGCCAGGGCCAGCACCGAGGCGACGATCACCTCGGGGCCGCGGGCCCGCAGCCAGGAGCCGACCGCCGTACCGAGCGCGTTGCCGACGCCGGCCGCGACGCCGGCGATGCCGAGCGAGACGGCGGCGCTCTGTCCGGCGAGCGGGTGCTCGCGCAGCAGGAACGCCAGGAAGAAGATCAGAAAGCCGGAGAGCGCGCGGTGCGCGGTGTTGGCCTGGAGCCCGTTCAGCACGGACGGGCCCACGGACCGCAGACCGGGCCGCTTCTCGCCGTTCGGCTCCCTGCGCCGCGCCCGCCAGGACCGCTTGCCGCCGCCCCGCCCCGACTCGGTCCGGGAGACCGCCACGCCGTGCGGCGGCACCAGCTGGGCCTTCCGCTCGCCCTTCGCGGAGTCGACCTTGGGCGGCAGCGTGAAGGCGAGAACGGTCCCGCCGATGAAGATCACGCACGCCCCGTACAGCGGCCAGCCGGCCCCGAGCGTCTGCAGCCCCGCCGCGACCGGGGCCGCCACCCCGGTCGCCAGCAGCCCGGCGAGCGTGACCCGGGAATTCGCCTTCACCAGGGAGAAGCGCGGCGGCAGCAGCCGCGGCACCACCGCGCTGCGCACCACCCCGTACGCCTTTGAGCAGACCAGGACGCCCAGCGCGGCCGGATACAGTTCCAGGCCGCCGGTGGCGACCGCGCCCGACATGGTGAGTGCGAGCACCGCGCGGGCCAGCATCGCACCGGCCATCGCGGCGCGCCGTCCGTGCGGCAGGCGGTCCAGGAGTGGGCCGATCACGGGGGCGAGGAGCGTGAAGGGCGCCATGGTGATGGCGAGGTAGAGGGCGACCCGTCCGCGGGCCTCGTCCGTCGGCACGGCGAAGAACACCGTCGAGGCGAGCGCGACCGTGATCATCACGTCGCCCGCGCCGTTCACGGCATGCAGTTCGATCAGTTTGCCGAGCCCGGACTCCCCGGCGCCATGGGCGTGCGTCGCCTTCCGGATGCCCCTGGCGGTGCCGGTGAACGGCAGGTGGAGAGCACGGCCGATCGCCCGGCCCGTCCTGCGGAGCGGGCCGGGCCCCTCGTGCGACCTGGCGGAAGTCACCCCGTCATAGTGCCCCAGTAGCGGTGGCGGTGAACCGGCATCGGTGCGGGGCGCGGCGCACTCCGCCCCGTCGGGCCAGCGATCCGCGCAGGCCGGGCGGGGCCGGCCCGGCTCCGGGACCGTGCGCGTCCGCGAGCGGCCGGGAGAGGCCGGGAGAGGCCGGGAGAGGTCTCCGCAGGGATTCGGGAGGATGTCGACGGAGGTCTTGGGAGGGTTTCGGGAGGGTGTCGACGGAGATCCTGGGAGGGTTTCGGGAGGGTGCCGGCGGAGGTCCCGGAAGGGATTCGGGAGGGTGTCGGCAAAGGTCCCGGAAGGGATTCGTGAGGGAAACGCAGGGGATTTGCCGGGGAGACGACACCGGATACGGCCTTGTTTGGGACGGGCAGGTGGGCGGGGCGCGGCGGAGAGGGTAGCGTGCGTAGCGCGCCACCGGCGGTTGTTCTCGGCCGCGCGCCTCTCGGCGATCCCGCAGAATGGGTTGCAGAAGGTGTGCCCGAGGCAGGCAGCAACGGGTGTGGACGTCGACGCGGCCCCCAGGTCCGCTCCGCCCGCATCCGTCATGGCCGAAACCGATGGATGTGCTGGCGCGCTCGTGAGACTGGCGTAGGAGAGAAGCGAGACCTGTGAGTGCTGCGACGACGCGAAGCCGTACGGCCCGTACCCCTGTTCCCGACCGTCTGTGCGCCGAGGCCGTAGACCTCGCCCGCGCTGCGGCCGAGGAGGCAGCCGCGCCGGGGGTAGTCGGTGAGCATGTGGCCGTGGTCTCCGAGGGGGACCGGGTCGTCACGCACTTCTTCGAGTGCAAGGAGCCCGGCTACCGGGGCTGGCGCTGGGCGGTGACCGTCGCGCGGGCCTCCCGCGCGAAGTACGTCACCCTCGACGAAACGGTGCTGCTGCCCGGCAGTGACGCGCTGCTCGCCCCGGAGTGGGTGCCGTGGAGCGAGCGGCTGCGCCCCGGCGACATGGGGCCGGGCGATCTGCTGCCCACCGAGGCGGACGATCTGCGTCTGGAGCCCGGCTACACCGGCGAGGACGAGCCGTCGCCGAGCTCCGCGGTCTCCGAGGTGTCGCAGGAGATGGCCGACCTCGTCGACGCGGAGGACGCCGAGCTGACGACGCGCCCCGCGACGACGAGCCGGGGCTCGATCGCGGCGCTCGCGGACGAGCTCGGCATGCGGCGGGCGAGGGTGCTGTCCCGGTACGGGCTGCACGCGGCGGCCGACCGGTGGGACGAGGCGTTCGGCGCGAAGACGCCGATGGCCCAGGCGGCCCCGGCCTCGTGCGTCACCTGTGCCTTCCTGGTGCCGCTGGCGGGTTCGCTCAGGCAGGCGTTCGGGGTGTGCGCGAACGAGTTCGGTCCGGCGGACGGCCGGGTCGTGTCGCTGTCGTACGGGTGCGGTGGGCACTCGGAGGCGGCGGTGATGCCGAAGCCGCCGAAGCCGGTGCCGCACGCGCTGGACACGATGCAGGTGGACGAGTATCCGCTGCGGCCGGCCCGGGACTCCGGCTCGGTCCCGGCGGAGGCGGACGGGCCGACGGAGGACCTCGGCCACTCCTAGGCGGTTGCCGGGGGCGGTGCGGCTTCCCGCGGGTGCGGGGTGCTCCGGTGGACCGGGTCCGTCCTCGACCGCCGGACGGGCTGGGTCGGGATGCCGGGCAGCCCCGGCGAACCGCTTTGCCCTCAAGCGCCGGGCGGGCTCGATTCTGCCGCTCGTCCGAGGGGATTCGCGGCCGCCCGGCGAAGCGCTTTGTCCTCGATCGCCGGACGGGCTTGATTCTGCTGCTCGATGGAGAGATTCTGCGGCCTCCCGCGAAGCGCTTTGTTCTCGGTCGCCGGGCGGGCTTGATTCCGCCGACCGTCCGGCAGACGTCCGCTCAAGGGCCCGAACCGGCCGATGCGCTGTTCCGCCGCCTCCGTCCGGTGCGAGGACCCGGTACCTTCGGGCGCACACTTGGCGGCATGGGCAGTGCGTAACCGGAAAGAGCGGAGTCAGAGCGTGAGCATGAATGCGACCGAGGGGGTCGACCCGTTCGGGACCGCGCGGCTGCGGCGCGGTGTGCTCGACGCCTGGGGCGCCGGCCCCGCCAGATTCCGCGAGGACGCCAACGCCGAGGAGGACCTCGCGCTCGGCGGCTACCGCGACCGCCTCGTCGTCGAGCTGGCCCAGAACGCCGCCGACGCCGCCGCCCGCGCTCAGGTCCCCGGCCGGCTCCGCCTCACCGTGCACCCGGCGGCCCCGGGCACCCCCGCGGTCCTCGCCGCCGCCAACACCGGCGCACCCCTCGACGCCACCGGCGTGGAGTCGCTCTCCACGCTGCGCGCCTCCGCCAAGCGCGAGGGGCACGAAGGAGCCGTCGGCAGGTTCGGCGTCGGGTTCGCCGCCGTGCTCGCGGTGAGCGACGAGCCCGCCGTCGTCGGCCGGCACGGCGGCGTCCGCTGGTCCCTCGCCGAGGCCCGCGACCTCGCCGCGCGGGCGGCCGTCGCCAGCCCCGGCCTCGGCGACGAACTGCGCCGCCGCGACGGCCACGTACCCCTGCTCCGGCTCCCGCTGCCCGCCCAGGGCACCGCACCCGACGGGTACGACACCGTCGTGGTCCTCCCACTGCGCGACGGCGGTGCCGAGGACCTCGTGCTCCGACTGCTCGACGCGGTCGACGACGCCCTGCTGCTCACCCTGCCCGGCCTCGACGAGATCGTGATCGAGACCCCGGACACCGTACGGACACTGCGCCGCACCGAGCACGGTCCCTACATCCACATCGAGGACTCCGCGCACGGCACGAACCGCTGGCGCACCGTCACCCAGCACGGCCCCGTCGAGCCCGCCCTGCTCGCCGACCGCCCCCGCGAGGAACGGCTGCGCCCGCACTGGTCGGTCACCTGGGCGGTCCCGGTCGACACGGAGGGCGCACCGGCGCGCCCCCGTACCCTCCCCGTCGTCCACGCCCCGACCCCCACCGACGAACCCCTCGGCATCCCCGCGCTGCTCATCGCGTCGCTGCCGCTCGACACCGCCCGCCGCCACTTCGCGCCGGGACCGCTCACCGATTTCCTGGTGCAGCGCGCCGCCGACGCGTACGCCGAACTGCTCGCCGGCTGGCAGCCGGTGTCCGTCGACACCATCGACCTCGTACCGGGACCGCTCGGCAAGGGCGAACTGGACGGCGCGCTGCGCGGCGCGATCCTGGAGCGGCTGCCGCGCGTCGCGTTCCTGGCGCCCGCCGCCCCGCGCGACACCACCACCGAGGCGGACCGGTGGGACACCTGGGACGCGGGGGCGGACGGCCTCCCCGACACGGCCACCACCGCGCTGCGGCCCATCGAGGCCGAGGTGCTGGAAGGCGTCGGCGCCGAGACCGTACGGGTGCTCGCCGAGGTCCTGCCGTGTCTGCTGCCCGCCGGACTGGAACGCCGCAGTGAGCTGCGCACGCTCCGGGTCGCCCGGGTCCCGCTGACCGAGGCGATCGACCGGCTCGCCGGTCTGGAACGCGACCCCGGCTGGTGGCGGCGGCTGTACGACAGCCTGTCCGGCATCGACCCGGACCGCCTCTCCGGCCTGCCCGTACCGCTGGCCGGGACAACGGAGGCCGCGGAACCCGGGATCCCGGCCGTGGCCCGCACCGCCATCGGACCCCGCCAGGTACTCCTCCCGCTCCCCGACGCAGCCGGCGGACCGGTGCTGGAGCGCCTCGCCCGGCTCGGTCTCAAGGTCGCCCACCCGGACGCCGCCCATCCGCTGCTGGAGAAGCTGGGCGCCCTGCCCGCCACTCCGCGCGCCGTGCTGACGACCCCGCAGGTGCGGGCCGCCGTCGCCGGATCGCTGGACGCGGGCGAGATCTGGGACGAGGACGCGCTGGACGGCGACGAGCTCGCCGAGACCGTCCTCACCCTCGTGCGGGACGCCGAGCTGGCACCCGGCGACGAGCCGTGGCTCGGGGCGCTCGCCCTCCCCGACGAGGACGGCGAACCGGCCCCCGCCGGGGAACTCGTGCTGCCCGCCAGCCCGTTCGCGGCCGTCATGCGGGAGGGCGAACTGGCCCTCTGCGACCAGGAGCTGGCCGACCGCTGGGGCGAGCAGCCGCTCACCGCCTGCGGGGTGCTGGCCACCTTCGCGCTCGTGCGGACCACCGATGTGGTGCTGGACCCGGACGAACTGGAGCCGCGCGAGGGCGACTTCGCCGAGCCCGACGACGCCGGTCTGCTGGACGCCGTGGACGTGTGGTGCGAGGACGTCCTCGACCAGCTGCCCGACACTCCGGTACCGCCGGTCGCCACCGAGATCGTGGCCGTCCGCGATCTGGACCTGGTCGACGACGACGCCTGGCCGCAGGCGCTCGCCATGCTCGCCCAGCCTCCGCTGCGCGACGCACTGACCCAGCCGGTGCGGGTGCTGCTGCCGGACGGCACCACACAGTCCGTCCGCCCGTACACGGCCTGGTGGCTGCGCGACCACCCGGTGCTCGACGGCCGCCGCCCCGCCGGGCTGCGGGCCGCGGGCGGCGACCCCCGGCTGGCCGGTCTCTACGACTCCGCCGACGCGACCGGGTTCGACGACGCACAGGTGCTGCGCGCCCTCGGCGTACGGACCTCCGTGGCCGCCCTGCTCGACGAGCCGGGCGGCGCCGCCGAACTCCTCGGCCGGCTCGCGGACGAGGACCGCCCGGTCGGCCCCGTACAACTGCACTCCCTGTACACGGCCCTGGCCGACCTCGACCCGGAACAGGTCACGCTGCCGGACGAACTGCGGGCCGTGGTCGACGGCGAGGTACGGGTCGTCGACGCGGCGGACGCCGTGATCGCGGACGCCCCCGATCTGCTGCCGCTGACCGCCGGGATCCCGCTGCTCCCGGTCGCCCCGGCGCGCGCCACCGAGCTGGCCGAGCTGTTCCAGGTGCGCCGGCTCGGCGAGAGCGTCGAGGCGGAGGTGTCGACGGAGGGCGAGGAGCATCAAGTGCCGGACGCGGTACGGGTCCTGCTCGGCGCCGGCACCCCGGACGTGTACGTCGAGCACGGTGAACTGCGCGCGGGCGGCGTCGAACTGGACTGGCGCCGCACCCCCGACGGTGCGGTGCACGCCGCCACGCTGGAGGGCGTCGCGGCGGGCCTGGCCTGGGCGGCGGGCCAGTGGCCGCGCCGCTTCGAGGTCGCGGCGCTGCTGGAGGACCCCTCCCGTACGGAGGAGCTGGCACGCGACCGCTGGTTCGAATGACGGGCGGCCGGGTACACACGGCCGAGGGATCTTCGCAAGAACTTCATCCCGGCGTACAACCCTTCACACGGGTGGCGGGTCTGGTCTTTCGAGTCAGCAGACTCACAGTCCGAACCAGCCCCGCCGGGGGCGCATTCTTGTGCCCGCGGGGCCTTTCTCCACTGGGGAAACACATGCGAATTCGTGCCACTGTTGCTGCCGTTTCCGGCGCCCTGGCCCTGTCTGCTCTGGCTGTCCCGGCCGCCCACGCGGGCGACCACTCCGTTCCGAACCTGAACAAGCCGACGTCGGGTGCCGAGGCCTTCGGCATCGCCGCCCGGGGCGCCTCGAAGGCCGCCGCGGCCACCGCCTCCGACGCGTCGGAGCCCGTCATCTCCAAGGTCGTCGTCAACGGCGGCAAGGACATCGTCCTGGGCACCACCGCCAAGAAGACGATCTCCATCTCCGTCACCGCCTCGCACGCCACCGGTGTCGTCGACGCCTACGCCGACCTGTGGCACGGCACCAACCCGGACTCGCCGGACACCATCGACGGCGTGATCCTGCCGAACGAGGACGTGTCGACGTGCACCAAGGTCAACGCCACGACCTCGACGTGCAAGCTGACGTACACGATCGACCCGCGCTACGACCTGTACAAGAACTCCCTGGCCGGCACCTGGCACGTCGCTGCGGGCGCGCTCGCCGGTAACCAGATGGACATCGCCTACACCGACTTCTACAGCACCGCCCGGGTCCAGCGGCTGTCGAAGCTGACGGTCAACGCTTCCCCGGAGCCGGTGAAGAAGGGCGGGACGATCACGGTCACCGGGAAGCTGTCGCGGGCGAACTGGGAGGACCACGCGTA
>NZ_BMTF01000038.1 GCF_014649535.1 Streptomyces gelaticus | reverse complement strand
GGGACCCTGTGGGAGAGTAGGACGCCGCCGAACTCCTTTTACGGGAAAGCCCCGTGCCCTTGTGGCACGGGGCTTTTCTGCGTTCCGAGCGTCTAGGCTCGAACCATGCGCTACGAACTGGTCATCTTCGACAACGACGGTGTGCTCGTGGACAGCGAGCCGATCTCCAACACCATCCTGGCCGAGTACCTCACGGAGCTCGGCCATCCCACCTCGTACCAGGAGAGTCTTCGCGACTACATGGGGGCCGCAGTGCACCGGGTGCACGATCTCGTCGAGGAAAGGACCGGGGAGAAACTGCCGTCGGACTTCGACGCGACGCTGCACTCACGGATCTTCGCCGGGTTCGAGCAGGAGCTGGAACCGGTGGCCGGGGTCGAGGACGTACTGGGGAAGCTTGTCGCCGAAGGGGTTCCGTACTGTGTGGCCTCTTCCAGCAGCCACGAGCGGATCCGGGTGGGGCATCGCAAGACTGGGCTGGACCAGTGGTTCGAGGAGGAGTGGATCTTCAGCGCGGAGGACGTGGGGCACGGAAAGCCGGCGCCCGATCTGTTCCTGCTCGCCGCCGAGCGGATGGGCGTTGCTCCCGAGCGGTGCGTCGTCATCGAGGACAGCCCGCTCGGAGTGGAGGCGGCCAGGGCCGCGGGGATGGATGTGTACGGGTTTACGTCGATGATGCCGGCGGACCGGCTCGCCGGGGTGATCGGGCATTTCTCCGACATGAGCCAACTCCGGGAATTGCTCGCCTGATCCATCTACCCACGAGTAGTGACTGGCCCTACGCTCGCGGCCATGACAGACGCTCGTTTGCGGCACGGCAGGGCCTCCCTCACGCTGAGCTTCTTCGTACAGGGAGTCACCTTCGCTCTGCTGGTGACGCGTATTCCGGTCATCCAGGACCGGTACGGGATATCCGACGGACTGTTGCCCGTCTTCCTGGCCGCGGTGCCCATCCTGGCCGGGGTGGGCAGTGTGGTCACCGAGAAGGTGGTCGTGCGGGTGCGGCCCGGGGTCGTGCTGAGGTGGGCCCAGCCCGTCGTGATGCTCGCCCTGCTCGGTGCCGGTGCCGGGAACGTGCTGTGGGAAGCGGCTTTGGCGCTGGGCGTGTTCGGGCTTTCCGTCGGGGCGCTCGACGCCTCCATGAACATGATGGGGGTCAGCCTCCAACGGGCGTACGGGCGTTCCATCATGCTCGGGTTCCATGCCGCGTACAGCCTGGGGGGAATCGCCGGGGCGTCCATGGCGTGGGCCGGGGCGCACTGGGACCTCTCGCTGCTGGTCTCCTACCTGCCGGCGGTCGTCGTGCTGTTGCCCGGCGCGTTCATCGGGAGCCGGTGGTACGCCGACGGCGCGTCGGCGGAGGCGGAGCCGGGGGAGACGCAGGGCAAGGGAGCGGTGGCCTCGGTCTCCTTCAAGTTGCTGATGCCGCTCTGTCTGGTGATGAGCTTCGCGTACATCGGTGACTCGACGGTCTCCAACTGGAGCGCCAAGTATCTGCAGGACGTGCTGGGGAGCTCCGAACAGCTGTCGACCGTTCCGTACAACGTCTACATGGTGACGGCGCTGCTGGGGCGGGCTGTCGGGGACTTCGGGGTGCGGCGGTTCGGGGCTGTGGCCGTGGTGCGGGGCGGGAGCGTGCTGGCGGCTGCCGGGTTCGCCGTGGTGGCGGTGGCCGGTGGGGCGTGGACCGGGATGCTCGGGTTCACCATGCTGGGGCTCGGGCTCTGTGTGATCGTGCCGCAGACGTTCGCCGCTGCCGGGCGGATGTTCCCCGGGGCGAGCGATACGGCGGTCGCGCGGCTGAACGTCTTCAACTACGTGGGATTCCTGGTGGGATCGCCGCTGGTGGGGGCGCTCGGGGACGCCTGGAGCTACCGGGGGGCGATGCTCGTACCGATGGTGCTGGTGCTCGCGACGCTGGTGTACGCCAAGTCGTTCGGCGCGGAGTCCGCCCGATACGGTGGCGGGCATGAGCGGCCGCGCACAGTTGATGTGGGATGACGCAGTAACGGGATACGACTTCGGGGAAAGTCATCCGATGGATCCCGTCAGACTCGCCCTGACCATGGGGCTGGTCCGGGCGTTCGGGCTCGACGGTGCGGTGGACGTGGTGGCGGCCAAGCCCGCCGGGGAGTCCACGCTGCGGCTGGTGCACCGGGAGGACTACGTGGCCGCGGTGCGTGCCGCCTCGGCGGATCCCAAACGGGCCGATCAGCGCTACGGGCTCGGGACGGTGGACGATCCGGCGTTCGCGGGGATGCACGAGGTGTCCGCGCTGATCGCCGGTCAGTCCGTGGCGGCGGCCGAGGCGGTGTGGCGTGGGGACACCTCTCACGCCGTGAACTTCACGGGCGGGCTGCACCACGCCATGCCCGGCGGTGCGGCGGGGTTCTGCATCTACAACGACCCGGCGCTCGCCATCGCACGGATGCTGGAGCTGGGCGCCGAGCGGGTCGCGTACATCGATGTGGACGTGCATCACGGGGACGGGGTGCAGGCGGCCTTCTGGGAGGACCCGCGGGTTCTGACCGTTTCGCTGCACGAGCACCCGCGGACGCTCTTCCCGCAGACCGGCTGGCCGGAGGAGACCGGGTCCGGGGCGGGCGCGGGCAGTGCGGTGAATGTGGCGCTGCCGGCCGGTACGGGAGACGCGGGGTGGCTGCGGGCGTTCCATGCGGTGGTGCCGGAACTGCTGGCGGACTTCCGGCCGCAGGTGCTGGTGAGCCAGCACGGGGCCGATACGCACTTCGAGGATCCGCTCGCCCATCTCGCGGTGTCGCTGGACGCGCAGCGCGCGGTGATGTCGGCCTGTCACGATCTCGCCCATGAGTACGTGGAGGGCGGTCGCTGGGTGGCGCTCGGCGGGGGCGGTTACGCGGTGGTCGATGTGGTGCCGCGGTCCTGGACACATCTGGTGGGGATCGCCGCGCATGCGCCGGTGGACCCGGAGTCGGTGATTCCGCCGTCGTGGCGGGACGAGGTCTATGCCCGGACCCGGCAGCTGGGGCCGGCCCGGATGACGGACGGCCGTACTCCCTCCTGGAAGTCGTGGGAAGAGGGGTACGACCCCGCGGACCGGCTGGACCAGGCGGTGCTGGCGACGCGGCGGGCGGCATTCCCGCTGCGGGGGCTGCTGACCTGATCCGGGCGGGGGCGGTCGTGGCGCGGACGTTTGCGTGCGGTGGCGCGTAATGGTTACGCCAACTGTGCGGCGTAACCCGGCTTCCGGCCCTCCGTCCGGGTGATTGGGGGGAGCATCGGTGGTGTGTTGAGCACCGGAGCGCTGCGTGCGCATCTGCTGGCGGCCCGGCTGGCCGGGCCCGTGGCCACCTCGCGGGAAGAGAGTCTGCGGAGCTATCGGCTCTTCGTCGCCAGGGATCCGCGGGTGACGCTCGGCCTCGTCCCCGGACGGGGCTGGAAAGAGCTCGATCTGCTCCGTCTGATGGCCGACAAGTGCGGGGTCTCGGACGATCCCGCTCATGTCTCGGGGCCCGATGTGATCGATCCGGAGCGGACCCTGGCAGGTCTGGACGCTTTCGCCGAGCGGCTGTCGTATGCCGCGGCCCGGCGGGCGCCGGTGTTGTTCGGAACCGGACATCCGCACCGGCTGCTCGGATTCTACGCAGCGCTGGCAGACGCCATGTCGGCGGCCGGCTGCCGTGTACTCACTCCCGCGCAGGGGCGATGTATCGACATAACGACCCGGTTCGGCGTACGCACGTGCAGCCTCGACTACGTACGAGGAGTCGCGATGGTGCGCGAACCCGGCGTGCGGGCTCCCGGTGGTGATACCGGCGCACATACCCATTCCCCGCTACCGGTCAGGGTCGTCCTGGAGGCGGCTTCGGAGGGTCGCGGGCAGTTGCCGGAGTTGGTCGTCGGGGATCACGGCTGGGTCTGCGGGGCAGGTCAGCTGGGCATTGAGGCGATCGGCCTGGCCGATACGGACGATCCCGCACTGTTCGTCGGGGAGGCCGAGGGGCGGGTGGCGGTGGCCGTTCCGCTCGATGACGCCGTGCCGTCCGCGTACTACCGGCCGCTCACGCGCTATGTGCTCAATCGGGCGTTTCTGTCACGGTAGGCGGCCGATCTCCTCACCTCTTCCCCACTCGCATCACCCGCCCCTAACCTGGGGAGTGAGCGCACAACGACGAAGAGTCACCGGAGGGGAAGCCGGTGCGCGTCTCGTGCGGAAGGTACAGGTGGGTCATGGCTGCTGGCAGCGAGAGGCCTCTCAACGAGGTCAAGTTTCTGACCGTGGCGGAAGTCGCCTCGGTCATGAGAGTGTCGAAGATGACCGTGTACCGCTTGGTGCACAGCGGTCATCTGCCGGCGATCCGGGTGGGCAGGTCCTTCCGGGTTCCGGAGCAAGCGGTTCACGAGTATCTCCGCGAGTCCTTTGTGGGGGTGGAGTCCGCCTGAGGTTCACCTCGGATTACGCCCCTCACCCGCTGGCGGGTAGGCTAGGCCGACGTAGGTCGTGTGGGCCCAGACGCCCCGCACCAGTGAAGAAGAAGTGAGCGAGGGTAGTCGTGGGCTCTGTTATCAAGAAGCGGCGCAAGCGGATGGCCAAGAAGAAGCACCGCAAGCTGCTCAAGCGCACGCGCGTTCAGCGTCGCAACAAGAAGTAGGCGAACGCAGTTCGTGAATCCGCAGCCCTCCCGCCGATCCGGTGGGAGGGCTGCGGCGCGTTCTGGGGGCAGCCGCCCGCATTCGGGCCAAAGACTCGGGGGAAGGCCGCCGCGCGGTCATCGCGGGGCAACATCCACCCGCTACGGTGACGGCCAGGGGAAACCTTTCGACGGAAGGCGCTGATCTTGGGGAAGGTCGTGCTGGTCACGGGAGCGGCCCGGCAGCTGGGGGGCCGCTTCGTGCGGCGCATCCAGCGTGATCCGGGCGTGGACCGGGTGATCGCCGTCGACGCGGTCGCGCCCGGACACGGGTTGGGCGACGCGGAGTTCGTGACGGCGGACATCCGTCAGCCCGCCATCGCCAGAGTCCTCGCCGAGCACTCCGTCGACACGGTGGTGCACCTGGACGTCTCGGCCAAGGCGGTCGGCACGGGCGGCCGGACGACGGTCAAGGAGACCAACGTCATCGGCACCATGCAGCTGCTCGGCGCATGTCAGAAGGCGCCGAGCGTGCGGCGGCTGGTGGTCAAGTCCAGTACGAACGTGTACGGCTCGGCGCCGCGCGACCCGGCGGTCTTCACCGAGACCACCCCGCCCAAGTCCCTGCCCAGCGGGGGCTTCGCCAAGGATGTGGTGGAGGTCGAGGGGTACGTACGGGGCTTCGCGCGCCGCAGGCCGGATGTGGCCGTGTGCGTGCTCAGGTTCGCGAACATCCTGGGGCCCCGGGCGGATTCGCCGCTCGCGGACTATCTGTCGCTGCCCGTTCTGCCGACGGTGTTCGGATACGACCCGAGGCTCCAGTTCGTGCACGAGGACGATGTCGTCGACGTACTGGGTGTCGCGTCGGGCGAGCCGGGGCGCGGGACGCTGAACAGCGGCACGTTCAATATCGCGGGGGACGGGGTGCTGCTGCTCTCGCAGTGCTCGCGGCGGCTGGGGCGGCCGACGATGCCGTTGCTGCTGCCCGCGGTCACCTGGGTCGGCCAGGCGCTGCGTACCTTCGCCATGACGGATTTCTCGCCGGAGCAGATCCGGCTGCTCACCCATGGCCGGGTGGTCTCCACCGTGCAGATGCGCGAGACGCTCGGCTTCCACCCCCGGTTCAGCACCGCGGAGACATTCGCGGAGTTCGCGCGCAGTCAGGGGCCCGGACTGCTGCCGCCCGAGGCGGTGGGGCGGGCGGTCGACAGACTGGCCGCCAGGCCGTTCGCCGGGGCGGGCGGCGATGGTCCGGGGATCACCGGGGCCGGCGACACCGAGCCGGCCCCCAGCGCCAGGTAGAGGAGCGCACCGACGATGGCGGATGCCAAGATCATTCCGTTCGACGACGACCGTTCGCGGACGGGTGGTTCAGCACGCCCCGGGCGGCGCCGGGGCCAGGGACCCGCGGCGGCCTCCGTGGTGGGGACCGCGGCCGTGAGCGCCCTTCCCGGGCAGCAGGACGCCTCGGAGCCGCAGGAGGAGCCCGAGCGGGCCTCGCGGCCCCTGGGAGGGGCCGAGGGCGGCGGTTGGGACCGGCGGATCGCCGGCGGGCTGGCGTTCCTGCGGCGGCGGGTCACGGGCGAGTACGACGTCGACGAGTTCGGGTACGACGAGGAGCTGACCGACCAGGTCCTGATGTCGATGCTCCGGCCGGTGTACGAGAAGTACTTCCGGGTCGAGGTGAAGGGCATCGAGAACATCCCCTCCGAGGGCGGCGCGCTGATCGTGTCCAACCATTCGGGGACGCTGCCGCTCGACGGGCTGATGCTCCAGGTCGCCGTGCACGACAACCATCCGGCGGGCCGTCATCTGCGGCTGCTCGCCGCCGATCTCGTCTTCATGCTGCCGGTGGTGAACGAGCTGGCCCGCAAGGCCGGGCACACGCTGGCCTGTTCGGAGGACGCCGAGCGGCTGCTGCGGCGGGGCGAGGTCGTGGGAGTGATGCCGGAGGGCTTCAAGGGCATCGGGAAGCCGTTCGGGGAACGGTACAAGCTCCAGCGCTTCGGACGGGGCGGTTTCGTGTCCACGGCGCTGCAGGCCGGGGTGCCGATCGTGCCGTGCTCGATCGTGGGGGCGGAGGAGATCTACCCGATGATCGGCAACTCGAAGACGCTGGCGCGGTTGCTGGGCGTTCCGTACTTCCCGATCACGCCGACGTTTCCCTGGCTCGGGCCGCTCGGGGCAGTGCCGCTGCCGACGAAGTGGACGATCCAGTTCGGCGAGCCGATCTCCACGGCCGGGTATCCGGTGGAGGCGGCGGAGGATCCGATGCTGATGTTCAATCTGACGGATCAGGTGCGGGAGCAGATCCAGCACACGCTGTACAAGCTGCTGGTGCAGCGGAGGTCGGTGTTCTTCTGAGGGGGCGTTCCCGGCGATCGCCGGACGGGCCTGTTCTGCTCGTCCGGCGATCGAGGCCGTGCTAGCGCCTGTCCAGGTCCTCGCCGTTGATCCCCAGGCCCGGGAGCAGACCGGGGAGGAGCGGCGGGAGGGTGACGTCCGGGGCGGGCGGGGTGCTGACCCGGCCGTCGGTGGACGGGACGGCGCCCGCGGGCGGGGTGTCGAGGAGGCCGTCCGTGCCGCCGCCGATCAGGCCCTCGGGGGAGGCATGGTCCGATCCTGACGGGTGGGGCGAGGCGCTGTCGCCCGTACGGCCGTGTGAGGCTTCCGGCGACGTGGGTGCCGAGGGGGCCGTGCGCGACGGTGCCGTGTCCTGGTCCGCGGTGTCCGACTGTTGTGCGCCGCCGTTGCCGTCCAGGGTGCGGGGGAGCAGCGACTGGAGCGGCTGGACCTCTTCGTCTATGGCGTCGAAGACCGAGCTGACCTGGTCGCCGACGTCCGTCAGCTGTACGGGCAGCCGGTCGCGGAGGCTGCTCCAGGTCTCGCGGTGCGCGCGGGAGAAGGAGTCCAGGGTCTGGATGGGGCCGATTGCGCCGTTCTGCTGGTAGGCGGAGCGGAGCAGGCGGTGGCCCTCGCTGGCGTCGTGCGTCATGCCGTTGAGCGTGCGCCTGACCTCGCCGAGCTGTTCGTGGTCCAGGGCGCCGGAGCGGGCGCGCTCCATCAGCCGGCGGGCCTCGCTGAGTCTGGTCGATGCCTGGTCGAGGTAGACCTCGCCGCGGTCGGCGTCGCCGCTGGCCATGCCGAGGTGGATGTCCTCCATGCCGCGCTTGAGCCCGTACAGCGAATCACCCGGCAGGGCGTCGGAACTGGCAGCGGCCACTCCGCCGAAGGCTCCCGCCGCCACACCGACGGTGAGTCCGCCGGCCGCGAGGCCCTTCGTCCAGCGTGAACGCGGACGCAATTTCCGGAGCGGGGAGGCCCGGTGGGCTCCCTTGGCGCGCTGCTCGGGCACCGTAGGGCCCGCGGACGCACCGCCCTCGGTGAGCATGGCCTCCATGGCGGCGACGAGCTGGGCTCGCTGCACCACTTTGACCTCGGGATCCAATTCCGGCCGCGGTACCTCACCGAGGCCGTTCGCCAGGGCCAACAGCGGTCCGTGGTCGGCCTCTTCGGCCGGTTCCTCGGGCGGTGCGGCCGCCGCACCGCGGAGCGACTGCTCCTCCAGGGCCTGGGCGAAGGCGTTCGCCCGCCGGTGTGCCGAAACGTTTGCGATCACTGGCGGCACCTCCTCTCGTCATGACGGTCGACTCCCCTGGGGGTCCGGAAGGTTGCACACCTTGAGCGCTTCCACACGAATGAGTGAGTGTCAGCGGACATGGGGTGACGACAGGGGGCCTGCAACCGGCACAACGAGGCGCGCGGCACTTGGGTTACGCACGAAGGATGATCGGACCAGTGCGTGTTGGACGGGGTGCGGAGAGTGTCTCTGCCGGGGGCGGGGTCAGCGGGCATCGTCCGGGAGGAGCCGGGCCAGCGTGCGGACGGCGCGGTACTGCAGGGTCTTGATCGCGCCCTCGTTCTTGCCCATGACCCGGGCGGTCTCGGCGACCGAGAGGCCCTGGAGGAAGCGCAGGGTCACGCATTCCTGCTGCTGGGGGTTGAGCCGGCGCACGGCCTGCAGGAGCGCGGCGTTGGAGAGGGACTCCAGGACGGAGTCCTCGGGGCTGCGTTCGACCTCGTTGGCGTCGAGCATTTCGCCGGTGGTCACTTCCAGCCGGAAGCGGCTGGACTTGAAGTGGTCGGCGACCAGGTTGCGGGCGATGGTGACCAGCCAGGCGCCGAAGTCGCGGCCCTGCCAGGTGAAGGTGGAGATGCGGCGCAGGGCGCGCAGGAAGGTCTCGCTCGTGAGATCCTCCGCCGTCGCCTTTCCGCCCACGCGGTAGTAGATGTAGCGGTAGACGGTGTCGCTGTACTGGTCGTAGAGGCGGCCGAAGGCGTCGGCTTCGCCGGCCTGGGCGCGCTCGACGAGATCCATCATGCGCGCGCTGTCGCTGTCGGCGGTCGGCCGACGGACGGTGGACGTGGTCGTTGCGCCGCGGTTGCCGCGTCTTCCGACCGCCGCACTGCGCTCGGCCATGGCGTAGCAAGGGCCGGCAGGTGCAGGGGTGGCAAATGCGGGTACGGCGTACGCGGTGGGGACGAAGCCGCGCAAGCGGTCGGCGACCGTTGCGCGCAGCGTAGCCAGGCCCGAGGCGTCAACCCCGACGTGTGGGTACACGGGACTCCCAGAGGCAGAGCTTCCATCACGTGCAGTGCGAAACCGTCACTCGTCGTAGTGAGTGATGGGTTCCGGAATGCGTCTGAGGAGAATAACGCTTCGTACAGGCAGTGCTACACCCAGTTGCTCAAATCACCGATTACGTCGTTTCCGTAGCGACTAAACGACGCATTAAGTGGCACATCGTGACCGTTTGCTGATCGAATTACTTCTGATCTGTCTGCCGGGGCGACGGGTTGTGGTCGTGTGCGAGCAACGCGACTGGCGGGAGCGGTCGGTGGGTGAGAGGTGCCGATCGGCCGCGGGGGTCCGGGCGTGGCTCGCCCGGTCCCGGAGCGGCCGGTGCCTCAGCGGCGGCGGCGGTGCAGGGCGACGGCGGCCGCGGTGCCGCCCGCGATCGCACCCACGCCGGCCGCGGCCGGGATGCCGACCTTGGCCGCCTTGCGGCCCGTCCGGTAGTCCCGCAGCCGCCAGTCGAGCGCGCGGGCGTGCTTGCGGAGCTTGGCGTCGGGGTTGATCGCGTACGGGTGTCCGACCAGGGACAGCATCGGGATGTCGTTGTGCGAGTCGCTGTACGCCGCGCAGCGGTCGAGGTCCAGGCCCTCGGCGGCGGCCAGGGCGCGGACCGCCTCGGCCTTCGCGGGGCCGTGCAGCGGCTCGCCGACCAGGCGGCCGGTGTAGACGCCGCCGACGGATTCGGCGACCGTGCCGAGCGCGCCGGTCAGGCCGAGCCGGCGGGCGATGATCGTGGCGGTCTCCACCGGGGCGGCGGTGACCAGCCAGACGCGCTGCCCGGCGTCGAGGTGGGCCTGGGCGAGGGCACGGGTGCCGGGCCAGATGCGGTCGGCCATGTACTCGTCGTAGATCTCCTCGCCGATGGACATCAGCTCCGAGACGCGGTGGCCCTTGACGATGGACAGGGCGCTGTCGCGGGCGTCCTGCATGTGCTCCGGGTCCTCGACGCCCGCCAGCCTGAACCAGGCCTGCTGCCAGGCGAACCGGGTCAGCTCGCGGCGCTGGAAGAACTTCCGCTTGTACAGGCCGCGGCCGAAGTGGAAGATCGCCGCGCCCTGCATGACGGTGTTGTCCAGGTCGAAGAAGGCGGCGGCCCGGTCGTCGCCGACGACGGGGAAGGGTGCTTCCCCGGCTTCCGCCTTCGCGGCGGCGTCCTGCTCGGTGCCGGGGGACTGATCGTCGGGGAGGGTGGACTTCCGTGCTGCCTCAGCTGCTGCCTCGCCGGCCAGCACGCTCCGTGCTGTCGAGGGGCGCCTACGGGGTGTGAGCCATCCAAGAGCGGCCATGCCGTGAGCATAGCCAGTCGGTCGCGCCCTTCCCGACCTGCTGGGATGCGTCGGCATGAACTCTCGGCCGGCGATTTGTTGAACGGGTGATTCCGGGCGTACGGGACGGAGGGCGGAGCAGCTTCTCCCGCGGCGCAGAATGGAGGCATGAGCGCCCTGTTGCGACGTATGAAGAAGAAGCCCGCGGAACGCGTGGTGACCCTGGTGGGCAAGCCCGGGTGTCACCTCTGTGACGACGCCAGGCAGGTGGTGCGGGAGGTGTGCGAGGAGACGGGCGCGTCCTGGGAGGAGAAGGACATCACCCGGGACGAGGAGCTGTACCGGGAGTACTGGGAGCAGATCCCGGTGGTGCTGATCGACGACGAGCAGCACACGTTCTGGCGGGTGGACCCGGAGAGGCTGCGCCGGGCACTGCGTTCATGAGCGAAAGCCGGTTACCATCATGGGCGTTTTGAGTGCTCTCGGGGGAGTGGTTGTGAGGAGTGTGTGCCGCTTTGCCCCCTTCGGGCCTGCAACGGGCTGATGCGATCCTTGGTTCCGGGATCGCGCGACGAATGTGCGTGACCCCGGTCACTTTGACCGGACAAAACGGACACAATCTTTGTGCACGTGTTCACAAAGGCATAGCCTGCAGTCGACGGGGCGGTCTTGGGAAATACGGCCGCCTGCAGCCCCGCTCATCCCGCAGGAGCACCGTGGCAACTGGCCGAACTCACCGACCGGCGACCCGTAGCCGAGGAATTCCCGAGGCCACCGTCGCCCGACTTCCGCTGTACCTGCGCGCACTGACCGCGCTCTCCGAGCGCTCGGTACCCACGGTCTCGTCCGAGGAGCTCGCGTCGGCGGCGGGGGTCAATTCCGCCAAGCTGCGCAAGGACTTCAGCTACCTCGGCTCGTACGGGACACGTGGTGTCGGGTACGACGTCGAGTATCTCGTGTACCAGATCTCCCGCGAACTCGGGCTCACCCAGGACTGGCCGGTCGTGATCGTCGGTATCGGTAACCTCGGCGCCGCGCTCGCCAACTACGGCGGCTTCGCCTCCCGTGGTTTCCGGGTCGCCGCGCTGATCGACGCCGACCCCGCGATGGCCGGTACGCCGGTCGCCGGGATCCCCGTCCAGCACGCCGACGAACTGGAGCAGATCGTCGGCGACAACGGCGTGTCGATCGGCGTCATCTCGACCCCGGCCGGTGCCGCACAGCAGGTCTGCGACCGGCTCGTCGCCGCGGGCGTCACCTCCATCCTGAACTTCGCGCCGACCGTGCTGTCGGTGCCCGACGGTGTGGACGTCCGCAAGGTCGACCTCTCCATCGAGCTCCAGATCCTCGCCTTCCACGAGCAGCGCAAGTCCGGCGACGAGACCGCCGAGAGCAGCCCGGATCCGGCCGCACCCCCGGTGCGCTCGGCCGCCGGCAGCCGGAAGGGACCTGACGGGGACATGCCCGCCGTGATGCCGGCATGAGTCTTCTCGTCGTAGGGCTGAGCCACCGCAGCGCCCCGGTCTCCGTACTGGAGCGGGCCTCGTTGGCTGCAGAGACACAGGCCAAGCTGCTCCAGGACACCCTCGCCGCGGAGCCCGCGGTCGAGGCCGCCGTCCTGGCCACCTGCAACCGCATCGAGCTGTACGCCGACGTGGACAAGTTCCACGCGGGCGTCGCCGAGCTGTCCACGCTCCTCGCCCAGCACAGCGGCGTCGGTCTGGACGAGCTCACTCCGTATCTCTATGTGCACTACGAGGACCGGGCCGTCCACCACCTCTTCTCGGTGGCGTGCGGGCTGGACTCGATGGTCGTGGGCGAGGGTCAGATCCTCGGCCAGATCAAGGACGCGCTGGCGCTGGGGCAGGAACTCCACACCGCGGGCCGGCTGCTGAACGACTTGTTCCAGCAGGCCCTGCGGGTCGGCAAGCGGGCCCACAGCGAGACCGGGATCGACCGGGCCGGGCAGTCGCTCGTCACCTTCGGTCTGGAGCAGCTCGCGGCCGGCGCGGACGTCGCCGACTGGGCCGCGGGCAAGCGCGCGCTGGTGATCGGCGCGGGTTCGATGTCCTCGCTCGCCGCCGCCACCCTGGCCCGCACCGGTGTGGCCGAGATCGTCGTCGCCAACCGGACCCGGGCCCGTGCCGACCGGCTCGTCGAGATCCTGGCCCAGCCCGGGGGCACGGGCGTGGCCGCCCGAGCCGTGGAGATGGCCGAGGTCTGCGACGAACTGACACGTGCCGACGTCGTCGTCTCGTGCACCGGCGCGACCGGTCTCGTGCTGACCGCCGAGGCCGTCGCCGGGGCGCTCGGCCTGGACGTCGACGACGCCGAGACGCCCGTCGCCGAGCCCGCGGTGCCCGCCCCCGCCGACACCGACCGGCACGCCGCCTGGGTCGAGAACGGCAGCGCCGGAACGGTCCGCCAGGCCGTCCGCCGGGCCACCGTGCCCGCGCAGGGCACCGGCCCCGTGCGCCTGGCGCTGCTCGACCTCGCCATGCCGCGCGACATCGACGGCGGGGCGGCCCGGCTCGACGGTGTGCGCCTCGTCGACATCGAGTCGCTCGCCGAGGCTTCGGCGGACGCCCCGATGGCCGCCGACGTGGACCAGGTGCGCACCATCGTCTCCGACGAGGTCGCCGCCTTCGGCGCCGCCCAGCGCGCCGCCCACATCACCCCGACCGTCGTCGCGCTGCGCACGATGGCCGCCGGAGTGGTCGCGGGCGAGATCGCGCGGCTCGACGGACGCCTCCCCGACCTGGACGAGAAGCAGCGCGCCGAGATCTCGCAGACCGTGCGCCGCGTCGTCGACAAGCTCCTGCACGCGCCCACCGTGCGGGTCAAGCAGCTCGCCAGCGAGCCCGGCGGCGCCGGGTACGCCGATGCGCTGCGGGAACTCTTCGACCTCGACCCGCAGACGGTCGCAGCCGTCTCCCGGGCAGACCTGAACGACCCGAATCGAGGGCGGTCATGACCGACAACTCACCCCTGGGCGCGGGGGCCGACAAGCCGCTGAGGCTGGGCACCCGGCGCAGCAAGCTCGCCATGGCGCAGTCCGGCCACGTCGCCGACGCGGTCAGCGAGGTGACCGGGCGCGCCGTCGAGCTCGTCGAGATCACCACGTACGGCGACACCTCGCGGGAGCACCTCTCGCAGATCGGCGGCACCGGTGTGTTCGTCGCAGCGCTGCGCGACGCTTTGCTGCGGGGCGAGGTGGACTTCGCCGTCCACTCGCTCAAGGACCTGCCGACCGCGCAGCCCGAGGGCCTCGTGCTGGCCGCGGTGCCGGTGCGCGAGGACCCGCGCGACGTGCTGGTGGCGCGGGACGGACTGACCTTCGAGCAGCTGCCGTCCGGCGCCCGCATAGGCACCGGCTCGCCGCGCCGCATGGCGCAGCTCAACGCGTACGCCCGTAACCACGGCCTCGACATAGAGACCGTGGCGATCCGGGGGAACGTCGATACGCGTATCGGATTTGTCCGGAGCGGTGAGCTGGACGCGGTGGTACTCGCCGCGGCCGGGCTCAGCCGCCTCGGCCGGACCGGTGAGGCGACCGACTTCCTGTCGGTCGACACCGTCCTGCCCGCTCCCGGCCAGGGAGCACTGGCGATCGAGTGCGCTGCGAGCAGCGCCGACCTCGCCGCCGCGCTCGCCGAGCTCGACGACCCGTACACCCGGGTCGCCGTGACCGCCGAGCGTGCCCTGCTCGCCGCCCTGGAGGCCGGTTGCTCCGCACCTGTGGGTGCACTGGCCGACCTCCTGGTCGACGGACAGGCTGTCAACGAACTGCGTCTGCGCGGTGTCGTCGGTTCCACCGACGGTTCCTCGCTGGTGCAGCTGTCCACCACCGGTCCCGTCCCCACGTCGCAGGACGACGCGGCGGCCCTCGGTCGCGAGCTCGCGGCCGAGATGCTCGCCAAGGGTGCGGCCGGTCTTATGGGGGAGCGAGCACTTTGAGCCCCACCGGCCCCGCCGCATCCGACTTTCCGGCCCTGTCCGCACAAGGGCACGTCACCTTCCTCGGCGCCGGTCCCGGCGACCCGGGACTGCTGACGCTGCGCGCCGTCGAGGCGCTTGCGAGCGCGGACGTCCTTGTCGCCGAGCCGGACGTTCTCGGCGTCGTTCGCTGCCATGCGCGCGCAAGCGTAAGCACACCTGAGCTGACGGTTGTTGACGCGCAGTCAGCAGCCGCCGGTGTTCCCGTTCTCAGGGATGCGGTCAATCTTGTCATGGAGGCGGTGAGGGGCGGCAGGCGGGTCGTCCGTGCCGTCGCCGGTGACCCGGGACTGGACGGCGACGCCGGTGCCGAGATGCTCGCCTGCGCCGCCGCCGGCATCCCCTTCGAGGTCGTGCCGGGTGTCGCCAATGCCGTGGGTGTGCCCGCGTACGCCGGTGTGCCGCTCCGTGACGAGCAGGGCGCGGACGTCAGGTTCGTGGACGCCCGTACCGCCTCCGACCGCTGCTGGAGCGAGGTCGGCGCGAGCGATGCCACGGCTGTCGTGTCGACGACGCTCGACGCGGTGGCCGCGGCCGCCGGCGAGCTGGTCTCGGCGGGCCGCAAGCCCGACACTCCGCTGACCGTGACGGTCGCCGGTACGACGACCCGCCAGCGCACCTGGACGGCGACCCTCGGGACGATCGCCCAGGTCCTGAAGCAGGCGAAGGTCCTGCCGTCGCCGGAGGGGCACCGGCCCGTCATAGCCGTGGTCGGTGAGCGCAACTCCGCCGCCCAGCGCGACCAGCTCGCGTGGTTCGAGTCCAAGCCGCTGTTCGGCTGGAAGGTGCTCGTGCCGCGTACGAAGGAGCAGTCCGCGTCGCTCTCCGACCAGCTTCGTTCCTACGGTGCCGTGCCGCACGAGGTCCCGACGATCGCCGTCGAGCCGCCCCGTACGCCGCAGCAGATGGAGCGCGCGGTCAAGGGCCTGGTCACGGGCCGCTACGAGTGGATCGCCTTCACCAGCGTCAATGCCGTGAAGGCCGTCCGGGAGAAGTTCGAGGAGTACGGGCTCGACGCCCGTGCCTTCGCCGGGATCAAGGTCGCTGCCGTCGGCGAGCAGACCGCCGCCGCGCTCGTCGACTTCGGTGTGAAGCCGGACCTGGTGCCGTCCGGTGAGCAGTCCGCCGCCGGTCTGCTGGAGGACTGGCCGCCGTACGACCCGGTCTTCGACCCGATCGACCGGGTCTTCCTGCCGCGCGCCGACATCGCCACCGAGACGCTGGTGGCCGGGCTCATCGAGCTGGGCTGGGAGGTCGACGACGTCACTGCGTACCGCACGGTCCGCGCCTCGCCGCCGCCCGCCGACACGCGTGAGGCGATCAAGGGCGGCGGCTTCGACGCGGTGCTCTTCACCTCGTCGTCGACCGTGCGGAACCTGGTCGGCATCGCGGGCAAGCCGCACAACGTGACCGTCATCGCGTGCATCGGCCCGGCGACGGCGAAGACCGCCGAGGAGCACGGACTGCGCGTCGACGTCCTCTCCCCGGAGCCGTCGGTGCACAAGCTGGCCGAGGCACTGGCGGAGTTCGGCGCCCGGCGCCGGGAGGCGGCGAAGGAGGCCGGCGATCCGGTGACGCGGCCGAGCGAGCGGCGTCCCGGTGCGCGGCGGCGTCGTACGACGACCTGACCGGCCCGTCGGGAGTGTTCAGGGGTCCGGCCGCTTCGGCGGTCGGACCCCTGCCCGTTTCGCGGCCTTTTCCCGGCACAGGTGTCGGTAAGACGGTGATGTGTACGGGTCTAGTCTCGAAGCATGACTGTGTACGGAAACTTCCCCGGCTCCCGCCCCCGGCGGCTGCGGACGACCCCGGCGATGCGGCGGATGGTCGCCGAGACACGGCTCGATGCGGCGAATCTGATCCTGCCCGCGTTCGTGCGCGAGGGCATCGACGCCCCGGTCGCCATCTCGGCCATGCCCGGCGTGCAGCAGCACACCCTGGACACCCTGCGGAAGGCCGCCGTCGACGCGGTGTCGGCCGGGGTCTCCGGAATCATGCTCTTCGGCGTCCCCGCGGACGAGAAGAAGGACGCCCGGGGCACGGCGGGCACCGACCCGGACGGCATCCTCCAGGCCGGGCTGCGCGCGGTGCGCGCGGAGGTCGGTGACGATCTCGTCGTCATGTCGGACCTGTGCCTGGACGAGTACACCGACCACGGCCACTGCGGTGTGCTGACCGAGGACGGCCGGGTCGACAACGACGTGACGCTGGAGCGGTACGCCGAGATGGCCCAGGTCCAGGCCGACGCGGGCGCCCATGTGGTGGGCCCGAGCGGCATGATGGACGGCCAGGTCGGCGTCATCCGGGACGCGCTGGACCAGACGGGCCACGAGAACGTCTCGATCCTCGCGTACACCGCGAAGTACTCCTCGGCGTTCTACGGGCCGTTCCGCGAGGCCGTCGGTTCCTCGCTCAAGGGTGACCGCAAGACGTACCAGCAGGACCCGGCGAACGCCCGTGAGTCCCTGCGCGAGCTGGCGCTGGACCTCGAAGAGGGCGCCGACATGGTCATGGTCAAGCCGGCCGGTCCGTACCTCGACATCCTCGCGAAGGTCGCCGGCTCGGTGGACGTGCCGGTGGCCGCGTACCAGATCAGCGGTGAGTACGCGATGATCGAGGCCGCCGCGGAGAAGGGCTGGATCGACCGGGACGCCGCCATTCTGGAGAGCCTGACCGGGATCCGGCGCGCGGGCGCGCAGATGATCCTGACGTACTGGGCGACGGAGGTCGCACAGCGGCTGCGGGGCTGAGCCGAGCGGAAGCGACGACGCGGGCGGACTCCGGGGGCCGTCGCGGCACGGGAGTGCTGCGGCGGCCCCCGGCCGCGTCCGCGGGGCCGACAGGACGGCCACGTCGGCCCCGCGGACCGGAAATCAATTGTGACGAACCTCTTGCCGGGGTGACTCCGTCTCCCTAATGTGAACCTTCAAATCACCGGAAGTACATGTAGCAAGCGCCGTTAGGGCATAATTTTGAACGATCAAATTTGCCGACCCGACTCCACCACCCCTGGCCCGGACCCCGTCCGCGGTCCGGCGGTGGGCTACCTCGACTACGCCAGGATCGGTCCGCTCTCCCGCCCGGCTGTCGCGGCGCTGGCCGCCACGACCGCGCTCGCCGCCCGCGTCGACCCGACCGACCTCGACCGGCTGTTCGCCCTCGGCGACGCCGCCCAGACCTCGGCGGCCCGGCTGCTCGGTGCCAGGCGGCACGAGATCGCTCTTGCCCCGTCCACCAGCAACGGCCTGTTCACCGTGGCCGCCGCGCTCCAAGGCCCCGGTACGGTCCTGGTGCCCCGCGACGAATTCCCCGCCAACCTCTACCCCTGGCTGCGTTTCGCCGACCGCGGCGGCCCCGCGGTCCGCCTCGTCGACCCGGCCGGGCAGCGGCACATCACCCCCGACCTGCTGCGCCGCCACCTCACCCCCGACGTCGTCGCCCTCGCCGTCAGCGCCGTCGACTCGCTCACCGGCCACCTGGCCCCGCTCGCCGCCCTCAAGGAGGTGCTCGGCCCCGGTCGGCTGCTGATCGTCGACGCCATCCAGGGCCTGGGCTCCGTCCCGCTCGAAGCGGACGCCGCCGACATCCTCGTCAGCGGCGGCCAGAAGTGGCTGAGGGCCGGCTGGGGAGCCGCGCTGCTGCTGATCCGCGACCGGTGCGCCGAGCACCTGGCTCCCGGGCTCGGCGGCTGGGCCGGCGTCGCGGAGCCCTTCGCGCCCGTGCACCCGGCACCACCGCTGCCCGGGGCGGCCGCCCACCTCGCCACCAACCCGGACTTCCCGGCCGCCGCGGCCATCGGCGCGGCCATCGACGACCTGCTCGACGGGGGCGGCCCGGCCGCCGCCGGAGCCCGTATCCGCGCCACCCTCGCCGACCTGCTCGACCGTGCACGGGGGGCCGGCGCCGATGTCCTGCTGGACGGACTCGGCCCCCACGAGCGTGCCGGCATCGGCACCTTCCGCCTGCCCGGCCACGACCCCGCCACCGTCCACCGCACCCTCGAAGCGGCCGGCCTGGTCACCACCCGTCGCGACGAGTGGATCCGGCTGTCCCCCCACACCTCCACCCCGGACGCCGCGGCCGACCTGCTTGCCGAGGCGCTGCACACCCTCACTGCCCGCCGTACCACCCACTGACCCCAGGAGCCGACATGTCCCATCAACTGAGCCGTCGCAGGCTGCTCCAGCTCGCCACCGCCTCCGCCGCCGGGCTCGGCCTGACCGCCTGCGGCGACAACGGATCGGGCGGCGTCACCGGCGCCGACGGCGACAGCGGCCGGATCACCGTCTGGAGCTGGACCACCGCGGCCGAGGCCCTGCGCGGCGTCGTCCCTTCCTTCGAGCGGGACAACCCCGGGATCAAGGTCGACGTACAGGACGTCGGCAACCCGGCCATCTGGGACAAGATCACTGTCGGCCTCGCCTCCGGCGGCAAGGGCCTCGCCGACGTCCTGCACATCGGCGTCGACTACCTGCCCGGCTACCTGGAGAAGTTCCCCGACGGCCTCGCCGACCTGTCCGCACTCGGGGCCGACCGGTACCAGAGCGACTTCGCCGAAGGACTGTGGCCGACCGTCATAGGCAAGGACAAGGCCGCCCGCGCCCTCCCGTGGGAGGTCAACCCGCTCGGTCTGTTCTACCGGCAGGACTACTTCGACAAGGCCGGTGTCGACCCCGCGGACATCAGGAGCTGGGACGATCTGATCGCCGCCGGGCCGAAGATCCTCTCCGCCACCGGTGCCCGACTGCTCGGGCTGGACAAGCCCGGCACCACCCCGGACATGGACTTCTTCCAGAACCTGATGCAGCTCCAGGGCGCGTTCTACTTCGACCGGAAGGGCAGGATCACGCTCGCCTCCGCGGAAGCCGTCCAGGCCCTCACCATCATCAAGCGGCTCAACGACGACGGCCTGCTCGCCGACACCGCGGGCCAGGGCACCAGGAAGCGCCTGCTCGCCCAGGGGAAGCTCGCCACCTCCCCGGACCCCGCCTGGGCCGTCGAGTACCTGGCCACCAAGTTCCCCGACCAGAAGGGGAAATGGCGCGTCATGCAGCCTCCCGCCGCCGTTGCCGGGGGCGGTCGCAGCGTCATCGTCAACTCCACCTACCTGGCCGTCGCCACATCGAGCAGGCGCCGCCGGGCCGCCTGGCGGTTCATCGAGTACGCGCTCACCAAGCCCGCCGAGATCAACCGGATGTTCACCTCCGGTGGCGTCTTCCCCGCCCTCGGCGCGGCGTACGACGACCCGAGGTTCAGCGCGCCCCACCCGTTCTACGGCGGCCAGAAGGTGCTGAAGACCTTCGTCGACTCGCTCTCCGCCGGCTCCGAAGCCACCAACTTCACCGGCGACTACACCCGTGCTCTCAAGCTCGCCAGTGACGCCCAGAGCCAGGTGCTGGTCAAGGGAGCCGACCCGGCCCGCGCCCTCAGGGACGCCGCCGAACGGCTCGCCCAGCAGACCGGCCGGCAGCAGGCGGCCTGACCACCATGTCCTCCGTCCTGCCCGAACGCGTTCCCGCCACCACCACCGCCGCCGCCCCGGCCGGCCGCGGCGCTCCTGCGCGCACCGGCCGCGCCCGCCCGCGCCGACGCCGGCTGCTGACCCGCGGCTCCGTCCCGTACCTGCTGATCATGCCCGCCGTCCTGGGGTTCGCGGTCTTCAAGGCGTACCCCATCGCTTCCTCGCTCTGGATCAGCCTCACCACCGGCAGCGGCGACGACCGGACCTTCGCCGGACTCGCCAACTACCGGCGCCTGCTGGACGATCCGCTGTTCTGGACCGCGCTGAAGAACACCGCGCTGATCCTGGTCGTCCAGGTGCCGCTGATGCTCGGCCTGGCGCTGCTCGTCGCCCTCGCCCTCAACTCCACCAAGGTCTGGCTGCGCCCGCTCTGGCGACTCGGCGTCTTCGTTCCCTCGCTGACCGGACTGGTCGCCGCGGGCGTGATGTTCTCCGTGATCCTCAACCGCGACGCCGGGCTGCTGAACTGGGTCCTCTCCCTGTTCGGCGTCGACCGGGTGAACTGGCTCGGCAGCCCCTCCTGGGCCCGCGTGGGCGTCGTCCTCGTCATCACCTGGCACTACACCGGCTACAACGCGGTGATGTACCTCGCCGGCCTGCAGGGCATTCCCAAGGAGCTGTACGAGGCAGCGATGGTCGACGGCGCGGGACCGGTCCGCCGCTTCGTCTCCATCACCCTTCCCCAGCTGCGGCCGATCCTGCTCCTCACCGTGGTGCTCTCCACCATCGGCACCCTGCAGCTCTTCGACGAGCCGTACGTTCTCACCGGCGGCGGCCCCGACAACGCCACCTTGACGGTCACCATGTACCTCTACAACAACGGCTTCAAATACTTCGACTTCGGTTACGCCTCGGCCATCGCCTACGCGCTCGCGCTGATCGTGTCCGTGCTCGGCATCCTGCAGGTCCGCCTGATGGGAGAGCGCCGGTGAAGCCCCGCGGCCCTCTGCTCACGCTGCTGCTCGCGGGCGCCTTCGCGCTCTGCGTCGGTCCGTTCTACTGGCTCGCCATGGCCGCGACCCAGGAGGACAAGGACGTGTTCTCCTGGCCACCGAAACTGCTGCCCGGCGGCCACCTCATGGAGAACCTCCGCGGGCTGGAGGAGTCCATCGGACTCACCCGGGTCCTGCTCAACACCCTGGTGGTGGCGGGCGTCCAGACGCTCGGTGCCGTCGCCGTCTCGCTCCTGGCCGGGTACGCCTTCGCCAAGTTCGAGTTCCGCGGGCGCAATCTGTTCTTCGTCCTGCTGCTCAGCACCCTGGTCATCCCCGACACGGTGATGCTGATCCCGATCTTCCAGATGATGATGGAACTGGGCCTGATCGACTCCTACCAGTCCATCATCCTGCCCGGTCTGGTCACCCCGTTCGGCATCTTCCTGATGCGGCAGGCGCTGCGCTCCATGCCCGACGAACTCCTGGACGCGGCCCGTGTCGACGGCGCCGGTGAACTCCGGGTGCTGTGGAAGATCGTCATCCCGGTCAACCGGCCGATCATCGCGGCGCTGGCGCTGTTCGTCTTCCTCGGCAGCTGGAACCAGTTCGTCTGGCCGCTGATCGCGCTGCGCAGCCCGGAGATGTACACGCTGCCCGTGGCCACCGCCACCCTGCAGGGGCTGTCGACCACCAACTACGCGCAGGTCCTGCTCGCCGCGGGCATCGCCGCCATCCCCGTGATGGCCCTCTTCCTCGTCCTGCAACGCCAGTTCATCTCCGGTCTGCTGGCCGGGGCCACCAAGGAGTGACCACACCATGACCACCGAACCGCGCCCCGCCGCCGAGGTTACCGAGAGCACGCACGTGCCCCCGGAGCCGGACGCCGATCCGCAGCAGCACGCCCCGCAGCAGCTCGCCCCGGTGTGGCGCCCGAACACGCCGACCGGGGCCACCCCCGGCACCGTCGGCCACCGGCAGCTCGACACCGGTCTGTCCCTCTCCACCGGGGCCCCGCTCACCGTCCACCTCACCGGGCTCGGCTGCGACCGGCTGGAGACCGCCGTCACCCCGGCCGGTGACGGCGTGGCCCTGATCGAGGTCCGGGCGGCGGCCGCGGCCACCGTCCGCGCCGAATGGCGGGTCCCCTGCCTCGGGGCCACCGCCTGCTGGACCCCGGACACCAACGCCTCCCGCTGGCTGCCGCCGTCCTGGATCGCCCCCCGCACCGTCTCGCTCGCCCTGGGCGCCCCCGTCGCCAGCCTCGTCGGCGCCGACGACCGCGCCCTGTGCACCGCCGCCGCGGCCGAGACCTCCGCACCCGTGCGCGTCGGCGTCGGCGTGGTGGAGGAAACCAACGAGTTCGCCTTCACCGTCGAGCAGGACCTCACCCCGGACGGGCCGCCGCTGCGGCTGCGGATCGACCTCAGCGGCCACCACTTCGCCGCCACCCTGCGGGACGTCACCGCATGGTGGGCCGAGGGCCTGAACCATCCCGGCGTCGCCCCCGCCGCCCGGATGCCCGCCTACTCCACCTGGTACAGCCTCCACCAGAACGTCGACACCGCCGTCGTCGAACGACAGGCCGCCCTCGCCGCGGCCGTCGGCTGCGAGAGCATCATCGTCGACGACGGCTGGCAGACCACCGACCGGGCCCGCGGCTACGGCCACTGCGGCGACTGGGAGCCCAACCCGGTGGCCTTCCCCGACCCCGCCGCCCACGTCGCCGAGGTCCACCGGACCGGCCTCGCCTACCTCCTGTGGTACGCACTGCCGTTCATCGGCCGGCACAACGACGCCTGGGACCGTTTCAAGGGCATGATCCTGCGCGAGGAACCCCACCTGGACGCGGCCGTGCTCGACCCCCGCCACCCCGAGGTCCGCGCCTACCTGATCGAGAAGGTCTCCCGCGCCGTCGAGCAGTGGGACATGGACGGCCTGAAGCTCGACTTCATCGACCGCTTCGCCGTCACCGACCCCCCGCCCGCCCCGGCCGGCGCCGACCACGCCACCGTCCACGAGGGCCTGCTCCAGCTGCTCGCCGACCTCGACGCCCGCCTGCGCCGCACCCGGCCCGACGTGATCGTCGAGCACCGCCAGCCGTACGTCAGCCCCGGGCTGTGGCCGTACGCCACCATGGTCCGCGCCACCGACTGCCCGCTCAGCCCCGCCGAGAACCGCCAGCGCACCATCGACTGCCGTCTCACCGCGGGCCCGCTGGCCGTCCACGCCGACATGATCACGTGGCACTCCGCCGAGACACCCGAGGCCATCGCCGTCCACCTCGTCAACGCCCTGTTCTCGGTGCCGCAGATCTCCGTCGACCTCGCCGCCCAGAGCCCCGACCAGCTCGCCACCCTGCGTTTCTGGCTCGGCATCTCCCGACGGTACGCCGATGTCCTCCAGCTCGGAGTTCTGGAACCCGCCCGGCCGGACCTGGGGTACCCCCTGGTCCGCGCCCGCGACCACCGCACCACCGTGGTCGCACGCTACGCGCCACTGCCCGTCGCCCTCCCGGACCGGCACGCCGCGGACGGTCCGCAGACGCTGCTCGTCGCCAACGCGGACGGCGACCCCGTGGTGCTGCTGACCGCCGCCCGGCCGGAGAAAGTACTCACCCGCGTACAGGACTGCCGAGGTGAGATCCTGTCCGAGGCCGTGCTCGACCTCGTCGCCGGGGTGAACCCGGTGACCGTACCGACCGGTGGCCTGCTCACCCTGACCCGCGAGCGCTGAAACCGCAGGCCGGGGGCGGGTGGCCGCCGCCCCCAGCCCGCTGACGACCGCCCGCAGAGGAACGATGACCGCTCGACAGGTGACCATCGAGGACGTCGCACGCGCGGCCGGAGTCTCCCGACAGACCGTCTCGAACGCCCTCAACGCCCCGCACCGGCTGCGCGAAGCCACCCTTGCCCGGGTCACCGCCGCCATCGACGAGCTCGGTTACCGGCCCGACCAGTCCGCCCGCAGCCTGCGCACCGGCACCCGCAAGGTCATCGGCTATCCCGCTCCCGCCGACAACCCCGCCGACCCCAACCCCTTGATGGGCGGCTTCCTCCAGGCGCTGGCCACCGCCGCGGACGACGTCGGCCACCGCATCCTGCTGTTCCGCTCCGACCCCCAGCAGGGTGCCCGGGCGGTCGCCAAGTCCTTCAACGACCTGATCGCGGCCCGTCAGGTCGACGGGTTCATCCTCTCCGACGTCATCCACGACGACCCCCGCGTCGATGTGCTCACCGAGGCCGGTTTCCCGTTCGCCGCCTTCGGCCGGATCGCCCCGGGCCGCCCGCAGAACTGGGTGGACATCGATTCCACCGCCGCAACCGCCGCACTGGTCGGACTCCTGCTCGACCAGGGCCACCGACGGATCTGTTACCTCAACTCCGCCGCGTCCCTGCCCTGGCTCGCCGACCGCAGGGCCGGATTCCTGCAGGCCGCGGCCGCCGCCCCCGCCGGAGCCTTCGAGGTCGGCGTCCCCGACGACGACCCGGCCGCGCTCACCCACGCCGTCCAGCGCCTGCTCACCGGCCCCGACCGCCCGACGGCCCTGGTCTGTGCAACGGACTGGCTCGCTCTGACCGCCTACCAGGCCGTCCGTGCCGCAGACCTCACCGTCGGCAGCGACGTCGCCGTCACCGGCTTCAACGACATTCCCCTCTGCACGCTGCTCCAGCCCGCCCTCACCAGTGCGCGCCTGCCGCTGGCCGCCATCGCCCATGCCCTCGTCGACCGGCTGATCGCCGCGGTCGAGGACCCCGCCGCCGTCCCGGCGAGCGGTCTGCTGCTTCCTGCGGAGCCGATCGTGCGCGACAGCACGCCGGGGCGTTAGCGGCGGTCGGTACGGGCGTTTGTCCGGGCCTGGCGATCGGCCGTCCGGAGCGGCCCCGGGGGCACGGGCCCGCTCCGGACGGCCAGGGTCTCGCCGGTCTCCGGGAGGCAGCCGGTGAAGGGGCCCGTGGACCTACTTCCCCGTGACGTAGGCGTTCCAGATCCGGAGCGGGAAGACATTGCCGCGCCCCGAATCGGGGCCGCCCACACCCTGCATTCCCAGCAGTTGAGGGGTGCCCGGCTTGTTGCGGAACATCGTGACGGCCGTGGTCAGCCCTTCGGTGTGGCCGATGAACCACGCCGACTTCATCCGGTCGTCCTCTCCGGTCCCGCCCGCCGTGAGGTCGTCGGCCGCCTTGATCCTGGCGAACGTGCCGAACTTCCCGTCCCGACCCAGCCGCGTCCAGGCCGCCATCCCCAGGGTGTTGTTCACATCGTTGGCCACCGAGGCGTCCATCGCGCGCCGCGGCTCGGGCTTCCCGAAACCCTCGACCGCCTCACCGTCCCGGGTCATCCCGGTCACCGAGTAAGGATCGGCCCTCATGCCCTCGTTGCTGAAGGCGGTGTACGCGTCCGCCATCCGGACCGCGCTCGGTGTGGACGTGCCGAGAGGGAAGGACTTGTCCAGGCGGGCCAGGCTCTCCTCGTGCAGCCCGGCCGATACCGCCAGTTCCTTCACCTTCTTCAGCCCGATGTCCCTGCCGAGCATCACGAAGGTGGCGTTGGACGACTTGATCAGCGCATCGCGCAGGCGCGTCGGTGGCGTGACCATCGCCCGGCCGGGGCCGGCACCCGGCGGGGAGGCGGGTACCGCGTACGGGCCGTCCTTGAGCAGCCGCCCCCCACTGTCGTAGCCGCTGTCCAGGGTGATGCCGTCGCCGTGCTGAAGGGCCGCGGCCAGCACGAAGGGCTTGAAGGCCGAGCCGACGGGGACGCCCGCGGTGTCGGCGTTGTTGGCGAAGTGGGTGACCGCGTCGGCTCCGCCGTACACCGCGACCACGGCCCCGTCGGCCCGCACGGATGCGGCGCCGACCTCGACGTACTTGTCCTCGGCGCGCTTCTTGGGGTCGAGGTCGCGCTTGCGCACGCTGCGCACGGCCCGTTCCAGCTGCCCCACCCTGGCCTTGTCGAAGGTGGTGTGCACCCGGTAGCCGCCCCGGAAGAGGTCCTTGTCGGTGAGGCCCGAACGCTTCTTGATGTACTTGTTGGCGATGTCGACGAGATAGCCGGTCTGGCCGCCGAGGCTGGTCGGCTTCGCGGCCGGCTTCGGCTCGGGGAACTTCTGGTACGCGGCCCGCTCGGCCTTCGTCATCGTCCCGGTCTCCACCTGCCGGTCGAGGATCCACTCCCAGCGGTCGACGGCGCGTTCGTGGTTGCCCTTGCCGCCCGCGGGGTCGTACTGCTCCGCTCCCTTGAGCAGGGACGCGAGCAGCGCCGCCTGGCTGGGGTCGAGGTCCTTCGCGGGGATTCCGTAGTACGCGTTGGCCGCTGCCTGGATGCCGTAGGCGCCGCGGCCGAACCAGCTGGTGTTCAGATACCCCTGGAGGATCTCCTTCTTGCTCTGCTTGTTGTTCAGCTTCAGTGAGATGAAGAATTCCTTGAACTTCCGGGTGGCCGACTGCTCCTGGCTGAGATAGGTGTTCTTCACGTACTGCTGGGTGATGGTGGAGCCGCCCTGCGTCTCACCGCCCGCGACGATGCTCACGGCCGCGCGGGCGATGCCCGTCGCCGATACTCCCGGGTCGGAGTAGAAGGTCTCGTTCTCGGCGGCGATGACCGCGTTCTCCACCGAATGGGGTATGTCGGCGAGCGTGACGTTCTGCCGGTTGACCGCGCCCACGCTCACCAACTGGCTGCCGTCCGCCCAGTAGTAGACGGTGCCCTGCCTGCGCGCCTCGTCGTTCTCGTTCGGGATGTCGACGGACGCGTACACCACGGCGAACAGGCCGGCCAGCGCGACGAGTCCGAGCACGACCCCGCTCAGCATCTGCCGCCACGAAGGTATCCAGCGGCGCCAAGTACGTTTCCCCCGACGGGGGTAGTCGATACCGAGTCCGCGAAGGCGGATCGCGCGGATGGGGCGGATGGGGCTTCGGGCCACGCTTCAGCTCCTCGTTCACCGTCCCGTACCGGTGGCGCGGGGCTTGTGAGAGAGGATGTTCCGGATCGCGATCAGGTTGTCTCGGGGCCCGTCCTGCACGAGTGGTGAACGCGTACCGGGCCGCCTTTCCGGAGGAACAGTCCGTGATAGCCGACTTTGTCGCCGGTCGTGCCGGCCGTGGCCCCCGGGCGCGCTCAGGCGAGGCCCGCCTCTTCCAGGGCGGATCTCGCGCAGGCCCGGACGAGGGGGTCCTCCTCGGACCCTCCGGCGGCGATCAGGGCCTCGGTGACCGCCGGGTCGTCCGAGGCGTAGGGGCCGAGCGCCATCGCCGCGTACTGACGCACGAGATCCTCCTCGGGGTCGTTCAGCGCCGCCAGCAGGGCCCTGCCCGCGCGGTGGCGTAGTTCGGGCTCGGTCGGGGGCCACAGGCGCAGGACGGTGGCGGCCTCGGTGCGGGCGAGGTCGTACTCGCCCGCATCGGCGACCACCGAGACGAGGAACGGCTGCGCGGCCGCGTTGTCGTCCAGTTCGGCGATGATCTCGCGTTTCCTGTCGCTGTCGGCCGGCAGGGCGCGGAACTCCTCGACGAGGCGAGCGAGGTGGTCGGCGCGGGTGGTGTCGTCCGGGGTCGGCTCGGGGTTCATGGGCGGCGTTCCTTCGCTCGAAGGTTCAGGGCCAGTTGATCAGGGTCATGAAGGCGACCCAGGTGAAGAACACGGTGGCGGGTGCGGCCACGGCAAGGCCGATCGCGGCCGGCGGCCTGCGCCTGGTGAACACCCAGCTCGCCACCATGATGACCAGGGACAGCAGCAGGCCGCAGCAGGAGACCGTCCAGGCCGGACCGAAGCTGGCGTCGAAGCGGTCGGCATCCGCGTCCGAGCAGGAATCGCAGGCCATCGGCGAGAGCATGCTGTACACCAGGGCGAAGAACGCGAGCGGCAGCGTGACGACCGTGGAGATCAGCGAGGCGATCCAGGTGTGCCGGGGGCTGTCGGGGGCGTCGGGGCTGCCAGGGCCGGCGTCCGTGATGTTGTCGGGCATGCATGCGATTCAACCCGGCGCCCCGGTACGGCACATGAGTTGCCGTACCTAGGGTCTCCGGGGTGGTTCAGTCCCACCAGAACGACCAGGTCTCCTGTTCCAGCACCGCCTTCTCGGCGTAGACGTCCAGGTCGTACGGCGGGCTCTGGTTGATGTTGTCCGGGCAGAACGCGAAGTGCTCGGCAGCGACCGCGCGGGCCTCCGGGAGGGTGGTGGGCGGGCGGGAGACCGAGACGGTCAGGGTGTCGAAGCCCAGCACCACGACCCGTATGCCGAAGCGGTCCTCCCAGGAACGGAGCACGGCGCAGAGCCGGGCCGTGTCGTCCTCGAAGTTGACCGGGCCGGACCAGCCGATCGCCGCCGGTATGTCGGCGCTGCGGCGGGCCGGGACGAGCGCCACCCGCGAGCCGGGATACCAGCCGTCCGGGCCGACGCACTCCTCGGCGATCGCGGCCGCCAGGTCGTCCGGGGTGTCCTGCCCCTCGGCGGCCGGGACGGGGGCCAGGCCCGGCCAGTCGCCCTCGGCGGCGTCGAGCTCCTCGGGCGCGCAGTCCTCCCAGTACTCGCTGAGCACCTCCTCGGCGTCGTGATCGCCGGGGTACGACGTGCCGTCCGGGATCAGGTCCCAGGTGTCGGGCCACTGGTCGCGCCGCCCGCCGTCGATCAGCACGGGAAGCAGGCCGGCCGTCCGCCCGGCCGCGTGCAGGGTGCGCCACGTGCCGTGGGAAGCGGGCTCGTCGGCACACCAGAGCAGGGGCTCGTGCCAGGTGCCGTCGATCGTGGCGTCCACCAGTGAGCCGGGCGGGAGTCGGAGCCCTGACGTGGCCAGGGACGGGAGCGGGTTCGGGAGTGTCGCCATGACCGAACTCTAGGCCCGGCCACTGACAACGGCCGGGCCCCGGGGTTCGGCTACGGGTGTGCGTGCACCACGGCGAACGCGGTGGGCGCCGTGGTGCCGTCGGGCAGTGGCGCGGGCGCGGTGACGTGGCCGAGCGCCTGGCCGTCCGCGTTCCGGCCGGGCTGGAGCACGCGGTTGATGCGGAGGGTGAGTCGGCGTCCGTCGGGTGCCGCCGTCACCTGGATGTCCGTGCCGTCCGGGCCGTCGGTGGCGGTGAAGGAGGCGAGCTCCGCCGTGATGCCGGTTTCGTCGAGCCGGGCGGTGACGGACGGGTCCGGGGTGTCGCTCGTGCTCTGCATCTGCGGCTCCGCCTCGCCGACGAGGAGCGCGAACAGCTGGGCTACGACGACCGGGTCGTGTGCCCCGTCGTACACCCAGCGCTGCCCCAGCACCCCGTGCTCGGTGGTGCCGATGAGCGCGTCGTCGGCGCCCGCGACCGGTGCGCCGCGGTAGCCGAACAGCACCTGGTACGTGGCCGGTTGGTCACCCGAGGTGTCGGTGACCACCATGAACTCGATCCCGACCTCGCCCTTCGGGTCGTCCAGCCGGAATCCGCCGGTCCGGGCCAGCTCGGGCTGCTGCCCCGTGGAGCGGTACCAGGGCTGCGCGGGCAGCCAGGCGGCGAGGAGTTCCAGTTTGGTGGGCGTCAGGGTGGTGCGGTGGATGACGGCCATGTCGGTGGGATCCCTCCGGTGGGTTCAGGCGGGTCGCCGGTCGGCGGCGAAGCCGGCGAAGGCCGTCCAGGTGGTGGGGGCGACGGTGAGGATGGGGCCGTCGGGGTTCTTCGAGTCGCGGATGTGGATGGCGGCGGGGTGGGCGGCGACCTCGACGCACTGCCCGCCCTCGTCGCCGCTGTGGCTCGACTTCTGCCAGTCGTAGGCGACTTCGAGGCACTCGCCGCCGTCGCTGCCGCTGTAGCTGGACTTGAACCACGTAAGTGCGGTGCTCATAACTCTCCTAGCAGCCGGTCCAACAGGCTCTTGGTGTCCTCGGCGTTGAGAGCCTGTGTCCGCAGCATCGCATATCTCTGGGAGATGATGCTGATCTCGTCCGGGTTCGAGATGAGCTGGCTGCCGCGCTGGGTTTCGGTGTAGGCGATGCGTTGAAAGTCCGGTGTTTCCAGCAGGATGAACGGTCCGTCGAGCCCCGCGTGAGTCGTCCGGCCGAGCGGCATGACCTGGAGAGAGATCCCCGGAAGGGCAGCGCGGTCCCGAAGGTGGCGCAGAGATTCCTGGTGCACCTCATTGCCCCCGAGACGGTCTCGGACAATGGCCTCGGAGATGACAAAGCTCGTGGTCGGTGGCACTTCACGGCGCATGATCTCCTGGCGCTTCAGGCGCGTGCCCACGTGTGTGTCGATCTCCTCCCTGCTGAACGTGGGAACTCGACTGTCGAAAACGGCGCGTGCGTAGTTCTCGGTCTGGAGCAGGCCGGGCAGCACCTGGTTCGCGAAGAAACACAGCGCCAGGGCCTCCCGCTCCAGCTCCAAGTACTCCTCCGCCCACGCCGGGATCAGATCGACCTCCGGCATGTTCGCCACAGCCATCGCCAACGCGCCCTTGGTGTCCAGCCGTTCGTCCAGCTTGGCGGCGAGGTCGGGCAGTAGCGCCCGTCTGCCCTGCTCGATGGAGGAGATCGTCTCCACCTGATGGCCCACCAGGGCCGCGAGTTGGGCCTGCGTCAGTCCGGCCGCCTTGCGGAAGACGGCGACCAGTTTGCCCACGAGTTTCATTGCCGACGCGTTCTTGCGCTTCCGCTTTCCGGGGTGCATACCGAGCGAACTTCCACGAGCGTGCCCGCGTCACGCGCGTACGACTCGTACAAGAAATCTGTACGGGTCCGCGCCCGGTCGGGGCGGCGGGCCTCAGGCCTCGGGTGCGCTGGATTCGGCGGCCTCCCGGACCGTCGCGTCCGGGTCCTGGGCGAGGCGGTGGAGGAGTTCCGTGGCGCCCGGGCTCGACCAGTTCTCGATGGCCCATACCAGGGCCCTGCGGACCCTGGGGTCCGGGTGGTCCGCGAGGTGGGCCAGTTGATCGACCGGTCCGCGTCGGCGCATCCCGAACCAGTGGAGGGCCTGGACGAGCTGTTCGGGGTCGCCGGGGCTGCCCGCCGCGGCGATCCGGCGCACGAGGACCGCGGAGGCGGGGGGAGGGCCGTCGAGAAAGTGCGGGCGGCGTTGCCGCAGGCGCTGCGAGCCGTACTCGCCGCGTACCCGGCAGCCGAAGCAGGTGCAGGGCGTCCTGCCGTTCGAGTCGGGGAAGTACCGCCAGCCGGTGACCTGGCTGACCGCGCGGATGCGGTGCACCTCGCGCCGGGTGACGGGCCGGGGGACGAACACCTCCCAGCCGCGCGGGTCGGGAAGGGCGGCGAGACGGCGTACGGCTTCGGCGGCGGTGACGGTCGTGGGTTCGCGGTGGTAGCGGCCCACGGTGACGGGTTCGTCGTCCGGCAGGCGGATGTGCACGGCGACGAGTCCGCGCGGGCCGCCGCGCCGGGCCAGCTCGCGCAGCCACTGGTGGGTGAGGGTGTACGAGGGCAGGACGGGGAAGCAGTAGAGGCCGCGTGGCAGCGAGGCGTCGCGGCCGTGACTGACGGCCCGTATTCCGGAACGGCGTACGCGTGCCGCGTTCGCCGAGGGTGTCAGGTGCACGAACATCGCCATGCGGCCGATGCTAGTTGCCGTCCCGGGGCCCGGCCGGGACGGGGCTCAGTCGCTGAAGGCCGGCCGGATGCCGAAGGCGGCGATGACGATCCCGGTGATCCGGTCGAGCAGGAGGCGGGCCCGGGGCTTGCGGAGGGCCGTGCCGACCACGCCGGACCATCGGGACCAGGAGTACCGACAGGCCCCGGGGACCGGCCGGTGGCGGCCGTCCCCGGGGCGCTCCTGCGCGGGGCGGCTGGTCAGTACATGAGGGCGTTGTCCATTTCGCTCTGCCAGTAGGTGACGAAGCCGTTGTCGCCCCAGGAGGTGCCGGCGGGGAGCTTCAGCTCGGCCGGGGCGCCCGTGGAGCCCTGGTCGGCCTTGCCGGTGAAGTACACCGTGAGGTTGGTGCCCTTGTGCAGGTCCTGCCCGTCGGATTCACCGAACAGCCCGATCGAGGCGTAGGCGGACTGGCCCGGCTCAAGGGCGACCACGGCCTGCGGGATGCTGTCGCGGAGGACCGGGAAGGCGGCCTGGGCGTCGTCGAACCGGAGCGCCGGAGCGTGGTACGCGTAGCAGGGCCTGGATCCGGTGTTGGTCGCCGTGAGCAGCAGGTGGTTGATGGGGCGGCTCACCTTGGTGACGGTGACCTTGGTGTTCGAGCCGGTGCAGGTGACCGGGGACTTGCTGCCGCTCCCGGTGGAGCCGGCGCTGCTCTTCCCGCTCCTGCTGCCGTCGGCGGAGCTCTTGGAGGTGGTGGAGGCGTTCTCGGCAGGGGCCTGGGCCGTGCCGCTGTCGGTCTCCTCGGCGTCCTTGGCGTCCTTGGCGTCCTTGCCCGTGCCGGGGGTGGTGGCGGTGGCGTTCGCCGCCGGAGCCGCCGCGCCTGCCTTGCCGTCGTTCGCGCTGTCGTTGCCGCCGCAGGCGGTGAGCGAGAGGGCGGCCAGGAGGGCGGTCGCGGCGAGGGCGGTGGTGCGGATGTGGTTGCGCATGGTGGTGGTACTCCCCGTGTGTGGGCCGGTGGTGCCGGTCGGTCAGTTGTGGCAGATCAGGACCATGACGATCGCGGTGGACACGATCACCACTCCGATGGCCACGGCATCGATGAGCTCGATGCGGAAGTGGATACGCACTGCGTTGTCCCGGTGGTCGCTGCGGTGTGTTCACAGACTGCGGGGCGGCAGAATCCGGCCGCAACGCCGAATAGCCCATTGGGGAAGCTGGAATGCCTGCGCGTACTGTGACCTGGGCAGATTCCACGTCCCTGGAACGGTGTTCCGGGACGGACCAGGAGGGGGAACGCCGAGGTGGCGACGCCGGAGGCCGGGGAATTCGCGGCTCTGCTGAAGGAACTGAAGGACCGTTCGGGGCGCAGCTACGGGGTACTCGCCGGGAGACTGCACGTCAGCACGTCGACCCTCCACCGGTACTGCAACGGTGATGCGGTGCCGAACGAGTACGCCCCGGTGGAGCGGCTGGCGCGGTTGTGCGCGGCGACGCCGGAGGAGCTGGTGGAGCTGCACCGGCGGTGGATCGTGGCGGATGCGGCCCGGAGACGTCCTGCCGCGGCGGCTCCTGCGGCTGTTCCTGCTCCTGTTCCTGCTCCTGCGGAGCCGGTGCGGGACGTGGTTGCGGACGTGGCTTCCGGCCCGGGTCCGGAGGCGGTTCGCGACTCCGGGGCCGGGGCCGGTGGTGACGCGCCGGGGCTCATGCCCGAATCCGAGCCCGAGATCGTGACCGGAGCGGCGGGCCGGCCCAAGCGGTTCCTGGCCTCCGCACGGGCGCGTGTGCTGCTCGCGGCCGTCGCCGTCGTCGCGCTGACCGTGCCGACCTCGATCGTCGTCAGCAATCTGTCGGGTACGGACACGGACGATCTCAGCAACGTCCCCGCCGTGGACGCGAAGGGCCCGGGCGGGGCCGAGGGCGTCCGGCCCGGCCGCGACGCGAGCGTCACCGCCTCGCCCAGCGGGGCGAAGAAGTCGGGCAAGCCCGTACCGTCAGGCTCGGCGAGCGTCTCGTCCCCGCCGTCCGGCGGCGCCGCCGACACGTCCGGGAAGCACGGCACAGGTGCCGGGTCGGGTGGGAAGCAGAGCGGGGGCATGCCGCCGACCGCCACCATCAGCTCGTACAACTGGGAAGAGCCCTGCGGTCAGCACTACGTGCTGGACCAGAAACCGAACGACGTGCCTCCGCCGCCCCCGCCGCAGGACACCCGCGGCTGGGCCAGGGCGCTCGGCGGGGTGGACGGCGGCAGCATGCAGCTCGAAGTCACCGTGCAGGGGAAGTCGGGGGAGGCCGTCGTGCTGACCGGAATGCATGTGCGGACGCTGTCCCGGAAGGCACCGCTGGCGTGGTCGGCGTACTCGATGGGGGAAGGCTGCGGGAGCGGCATCACACCGCAGTCCTTCGACATCGACCTCGATGACAGCCGGCCCACCCTCACCCCCGTGGCGGGGCAGCAGGGGGACGAGCGGGTGCCGCCGAAGAACTTCCCGTTCCAGGTGTCCTCCACCGATGTGGAGGTGTTCGACCTCAAGGCCCATGTGGAGGGGCACGACGTCAGCTGGTACCTGGAGCTGGACTGGAGCAGCGGCGGCCGGAAGGGGACGCTGCGGATCGACGACGGCGGGAAGCCGTTCCGTACCAGCAGCATCCAGACACGGCCGAAGTACATGTACCGGTACGACACGGCCCAGTGGGTGACCAAGGAATGGGACTAGGGTCCCTCGCGGTCACGGCCACCGGGCCGGTGCGTACGGGCTGACGCCCCGGTCAGAGGCGCTCGGGGGTCCGGATGCCGAGCAGCTCCATGCCCTGGTGCAGGGTGCGGGCGGTGAGGTCCGAGAGGAAGAGGCGGTTCTCGGCGACATCGCCCGGCACCTCGGGCTTCAGCACCGGGCACTGGTCGTAGAACGTGGTGAAGAGCGAGGACAGCTGGTAGAGGTACGAGGCCAGCTTGTGCGGCTCGTACGCGGCGGCGACCTCGGCCACGACCTCGGCGAACTGGTCCAGGTGCAGGGCCAGCGCGCGCTCGGCCGGGGCCAGCTCCAGCTCCGGGTGGGGCCGGGACTCCAGCTCGCCCGCCTTGCGCTTGATGGACCGGGACCGGGCGTGCGCGTACTGGATGTACACGCTCGTGTCGCCGGTCAGCGACACCATCTGGTCCAGGTCGAACTTGTAGTCGCGGGCCGCCGACGTCGACAGGTCCGCGTACTTCACCGCGCCGATGCCGACCTGTGCGGCGCGCTCGGTGATCTCGTCCTCGCTGAGGTCCTTGGCCTTCTCGCGGACGACGGCGGACGCCCGGTCGATCGCCTCGTCCAGCAGGTCCGCCAGCCGGACCGTCTCGCCCTCACGGGTCTTGAACGGCTTGCCGTCCTTGCCGAGCACCGTGCCGAAGGGGAGATGCACGGCCTTGACGTCCTCGTTGAGCCAGCCGGCCCGGCGGGCGGTCTCGAAGACCATCTTGAAGTGCAGGGCCTGCCGGGCGTCCACGACGTACAGCAGGGTGTTCGCCTTGAGGTTCTGCACCCGGTCGCGGATCGCGGAGAGGTCGGTCGCCGCGTAGCCGTAGCCGCCGTTCGACTTCTTGACGATCAGCGGCGCCGGGTTGCCGTCCGGGCCCTTCACGTCGTCGAAGAAGACGCAGAGCGCACCCTCGGAGCGGACGGCGACGCCCGACTCCTCCAGGATGCGGCAGGTCTCTTCGAGCATGTCGTTGTAGCCGGACTCGCCGACGATGTCGGCGTCGCGGATCTCCATGTCGAGCTTGTTGAAGACCGAGTAGAAGTAGATCTTCGACTCGTCGACGAAGCGCTGCCACAGGGCGAGCGTCTCCTCGTCACCGGCCTGGAGGGCCACGACGCGGTCCCGGGAGCGGGCCTTGAACTCCTCGTCGGAATCGAAGAGCGCGCGGGAGGCCTTGTAGAGCCGGTTCAGCGAGGACATGGCGGCCTCGCCCTCCGCCTCGCCGCCGGTGCCCTCGTGGGTCAGCTCGCCCGGGTGCTCGGTCAGGTACTGGATGAGCATGCCGAACTGGGTGCCCCAGTCGCCGATGTGGTGCCGCCGGAGCACGGTCTCGCCCGTGAACTCCAGGATCTGCACCATCGCGTCACCGATCACCGCGGAACGCAGGTGGCCGACGTGCATCTCCTTGGCCACGTTCGGCTGGGCGTAGTCGATGACGGTCGTGCCCGCGGCGCTGTTGTACGGCACACCGAGCCGGCCCTCGTCGTCCGCGGCGCGTGCGGCGAGCGTCTCGATGATCGCCCTGTCGGCGAGCGTGACGTTCAGGAAGCCGGGGCCGGAGACCTCGATCTCCTTGATCGGGCCGCCCGCCGGGATAGCGGCGGTGACCTGGGCGGCGAGCTCGCGGGGGTTGCCCTTGAGCTTCTTGGCGAGGGCCAGGATGCCGTTGGCCTGGAAGTCGGCCCGGTCGCTTCGTCGCAGCAGCGGGTCCGCGGTGCCTGCATCCGGCAGAGCTGCCGTCAGAGCGTCCGCCAGTTGCTGCTGGAGCGTGGAAGCGAGGGAATTGACCGAGGCCATGGGCTGGCTGCCGTTTCCGTAGGAGTAAGGGGATCACGCCCAGTATTCCACGGGCGGTGAAGCCGTTTTTCTTCGTGCGGGCCGTAAGCCGTTTTCGCGCCGCCGGTGGACCTGGGAGAATGGGCGGAGCCCCTATGAGTCCTGATGAGTCCCACAGGGTGTCCCTACGAGTCCTACAAGAGAGAAGGACGTGCAGACCGTGGCTCAGAGTCAGAGCAGCACCGAGGCCGACTGGGTCTCCCGCTTCGCGGACGATGTCATCGCCGAATCGGAGCGTCGTGCGCCTGGCAAACCGGTCGTCGTCGCGTCCGGCCTCTCCCCGTCGGGCCCGATCCACCTGGGCAACCTCCGCGAGGTCATGACCCCGCACCTGGTCGCCGACGAGATCCGCCGCCGCGGGTACACCGTCCGGCACCTGATCTCGTGGGACGACTACGACCGGTACCGCAAGGTGCCCAATGGTGTCCCGGGGATCGACGAGTCGTGGGCCGAGCACATCGGCAAGCCGCTGACCTCGGTGCCCGCCCCGGCCGGTTCCGCGTATCCGAACTGGGCCGAGCACTTCAAGGCCGCCATGACGGCCGCGCTGGACGACCTGGGTGTCGAGTACGACGGCATCAGCCAGACCGAGCAGTACACGGCGGGCGCCTACCGCGAGCAGATCCTGCACGCGATGCGGCACCGCGCCGGCATCGACGCCGTCCTCGACCGGTACCGCACGAAGAAGGACCCGGCCGCGGCGGGCGCCAAGGGCGGCAAGAAGCCGCAGCAGCAGAAGAAGGTCGACGAGGCCGAGCTGGAGGCCGAGGCGGGCTCCGGAGCGGCGAGCGAGGACGACGGCAGCGGCGGTTCGGCCGGCTACTTCCCGTACAAGCCCTACTGCGGCAACTGCGAGAAGGACCTCACGACCGTCACCTCGTACGACGACGACAGCACCGAGCTGAACTACACCTGCACGGCCTGCGGCTTCGCCGAGACCGTGCGGCTGAGCGAGTTCAACCGCGGCAAGCTGGTCTGGAAGGTCGACTGGCCGATGCGCTGGGCGTACGAGGGCGTGATCTTCGAGCCGAGCGGGGTGGACCACTCCTCGCCGGGCTCCTCGTTCGTCGTCGGCGGCCAGATCGTCCGCGAGATCTTCGACGGCGTGCAGCCGATCGGCCCGATGTACGCGTTCGTCGGCATCTCCGGCATGGCGAAGATGTCCTCCAGCAAGGGCGGTGTGCCGACCCCGGCCGACGCGCTGAAGATCATGGAGGCACCGCTGCTGCGCTGGCTGTACGCGCGCCGCAAGCCCAACCAGTCCTTCAAGATCGCCTTCGACCAGGAGATCCAGCGGCTCTACGACGAGTGGGACTCGCTGGCGCGCAAGGTCGCCGACGGCTCGGTGCTGCCGGCCGATGCGGCAGCGTACGCGCGGGCCATCGGCACGGCCGCCGGTGAGCTGCCGCGTACGCCGCGCCCGCTGCCGTACCGCACGCTCGCTTCGGTCGTCGACATCACGGCCGGGCACGACGAGCAGACGCTGCGCATTCTGAGCGAGCTGGACCCGGAGAACCCGCTGACCTCGCTGGACGAGGCCCGGCCCCGTCTCGACCGCGCCGAGAACTGGATCACCAGCCAGGTTCCGGCCGAGGCCCGCACCATCGTGCGCGAGGAGCCGGACAAGGAACTCCTCGGCTCGCTGGACGACCAGGGCCGCGAGTCGCTGCGGCTGCTCCTGGAGGGGCTGGACTCGCACTGGTCGCTGGACGGGCTCACCACGCTCGTCTACGGCGTGCCGAAGATCCTCGCGGGCCTGGAGCCGGACGCGAAGCCGACGCCGGAGCTGAAGGTCGCGCAGCGCTCGTTCTTCGCGCTGCTGTACCGGCTGCTGGTCGGCCGGGACACCGGGCCGCGGCTGCCCACGCTGCTGCTGGCCGTGGGCGCGGAGCGGGTGCGCAGGCTGCTGGACGCGTAACTGCTTCGGTTGTTTCCGTACGCACAGAGGGCCGTCACCCGGTGATTCGGGTGACGGCCCTCCGTCGTTGCCGTTGCCGGACGGGGCGGGGCGGGCTCAGGCGATGTGGTCCGCTTCGAGTTCGGCGTGGTAGCGGTTCTTGAACTCCGGCATCAAACGGCGGATCAGCGCCGCGCTGCGCGGGTGCCTGACGTTGTGGCCGTCCGTGACGTGTATGTCCAGGGCGTCGACGCTCGGGTAGTCGTTGTGCTGGTTCACGAACGCCGCGAAGACCTCGTACGCGATCTCGGCGAACTCCGCGTCCTCCTGCGCCCACTCGTCCGCTTCCGCTTCCGCTTCCGGCTCGGACTCCGGCGCCTGTTCCTGGGCCTGGTCCGGGAGTTGCGGCTGCTCGTGGAGCTGCGGCTGCTCCTGGGGCGCGGGGCGGGCGCCCGGGACGGCGCCGATGGTGCCCACGTTGCCCAGGGGGCGGGTGCGGCCGCCGGGGCCCGACGGGACCATCACCGGGGTCGGCTCCAGGCCCTCGACGTACATCGGGTTGTAGGCGCTCTCGTACGCGTCGTCCGGCACCTGGGGCGCCGCGAACCACGGGCTCTCGTGCGAGCCGGGGCCGTCCTGGGGCCATTCCTCGGCGGCGGGGCCGGGGCCGGGGTCGGAGGGGTGGGCGTGCTGCTGGTACTGCGGCTGCTGCTCGTGCTGCTGGAGGTGCTTGTTCTGCGGGTGGTGCCCGTGCTGCTCGGCGTACTGCTGCTCGGGGGCGTACGGCAACTCGGGCTGGGGCGCGCCCGGTTCGACCTGGGCCGGGGCCGGTTCCGGGGCGGGGGGCAGCAGGGCCGGTTCGATGCCCGCGGCGGCGAGGCCGGCCGGAGCGGTCTCGGCCA
>NZ_BMTF01000037.1 GCF_014649535.1 Streptomyces gelaticus | reverse complement strand
GTCGCACCTGTCGGGCCCGTGGGTCCCGTCGCACCATCAGCACCATTGGCACCGGTCGCACCCGTGGCACCCTGCAGGCCAGTGGCACCCGTCGGACCCGTCGGCCCGGTAGCACCCGTCGCACCATCAGCACCATTGGCACCGGTCGCACCAGTCGCACCCTGCAGACCCGTCGCACCCGTCGGACCCGTCGGGCCCGTCGCACCATCAGCACCGGTCGCACCGGTCGCACCAGTGGCACCGGTCGCACCCTGCAGACCCGTCGCACCCGTCGGACCCGTCGCACCCGTCGCACCCGTCGGACCCGTCGCACCATCAGCGCCGGTCGCACCAGTGGCACCCTGCAGACCAGTGGCACCCGTCGGACCCGTCGGACCCGTCGCACCATCAGCACCGGTCGCACCAGTCGCACCAGTGGCACCGGTCGCACCCTGCAGACCCGTCGCACCCGTCGGACCCGTCGGACCCGTCGCACCATCAGCACCGGTCGCACCGGTCGCACCAGTGGCACCGGTCGCACCCTGCAGACCCGTCGCGCCCGTCGGACCCGTCGCACCCGTCGCACCCGTCGGACCCGTCGCACCATCAGCGCCGGTCGCACCAGTGGCACCCGGCGCACCCGGGGCACCCGTCGCACCCGTCGGACCCGTCGCACCATCAGCGCCGGTCGCACCAGTGGCACCCTGCAGACCAGTGGCACCCGTCGGACCCGTCGGGCCCGTCGCACCATCAGCACCGGTCGCACCAGTCGCACCGGTCGCACCGGTCGCACCCTGCAGACCCGTCGCACCCGTCGGACCCGTCGCACCGGTCGCACCCTGCAGACCCGTCGCACCCGTCGGACCCGTCGCACCGGTGGCGCCCTGCAGACCCGTCGCACCAGTCGCACCCGTCGCACCGGTCGCACCCTGCAGACCAGTGGCACCCGTCGGACCCGTCGGGCCCGTCGCACCATTAGCACCAGTGGCCCCGGTCGCACCGGTCGCACCGGTCGCACCCTGCAGACCCGTCGCACCCGTCGGACCCGTCGCACCGGTGGCGCCCTGCAGACCCGTCGCACCAGTCGCACCCGTCGCGCCGGTCGCACCCTGCAGACCCGTCGCACCCGTCGGACCCGTCGCACCCGTCGCACCCGTCGGACCCGTCGGACCCGTCGGCCCCGTTGAACCCTTCAGACCCGTCGCACCCGTCGGACCCGTCGGACCCGTCGGACCGGTGGGACCGGTGGGACCGGTGGGACCCGTCCCCGGGTAGCCGTCGCAGAACGGCACGGTGCCCTGCGTCAAGATGTATCGGGCGCTCATCCAGCCACTGGCGTCGGACAGCAGGTACCACAGGTTGTTGCCGCTGACGTTCTGGCCGACCACCTGGCAAGCGATGGATACAAGCCCGCCGGGAGGCACGCTGCCCACGATGGCTGACTGGGTGGTGGGAGCGCTGCGGATGCTCTGAGAGTTGTTGGAGATGACCTTCCCGGACACGCTGGCCAGAACTCGGCTGGCCATCACTCGGTCGGCCGCCTGCATACCCGTGGGGTTCGGCGCTCCGTGAGCGATGCCCATGGGGCACAGCGCCAGAGTCATACCCAGCGACATGGCACCCAGAGTCGAGCGAGACAGAATGTCCCAACTTCTCGTTTTATACATCTCGGTTCCTTACCGGTTCTGCGTGGACTGGAGCCGTGAATGTGGCAGGTGCAGCGAGTGATCGGCATATGCGCCACGCGCTGATATGCCGTACGAGCGCAGACGGCACCCCTTGTGGGTGAGGCAGACGCATCCATCTGTCCCTGTTTTCAGTCTAATTGGACCTATTGGTCATTTCGGCCGGACCGCCTGTGCGCCTCCGAGCATTCCGCGTCGCGACACGGTCCCCTGTTTTCGGCGCGTTGGCGTCGCTCTCCTCCGGTGGCCGCAACGGCCGACCCCGTACGCCGCACCAATTCGCGTGGGGCGTTATTCCATAAACGCAAGATTGGAAGATCCAGGTGTCAAATCTGATCGACCGCCCTACCGAAAAGCTGCCGGCCGCCCCGCCCCGCAAGCCGTCGATCTGCTTGTGCATGATCGTCAAGGACGAGGCGAAGGTCATCGAGCGATGCCTGAACTCCGTGCGTGACCTGGTGGATACCTGGGTCATCTCCGACACCGGCTCCCGTGACGGCACCCAGGAACTGATCCGCGCCACGTTCAAGGACATTCCGGGGGAGCTCCATGAGGATCCCTGGACCAACTTCGGCCACAACCGCACCCTGAACATCCAGCGCGCACGCGGCAAGGCCGACTACCTCCTCCTCATCGACGCCGACATGGCTGTCCGACGAGAGGGAAAGCTGTCCGCGCTCTCCGAACTCAGCGCCGATTCCTACATGTTGCGCCACCTGGGCGCCCTCGAATACCGCATCCCCCGGCTGGTCAAGGGGGACATCCTGTGGCGGTACGAGGGCGCGACCCACGAATACCTGACCACCGACCAGCAGCACACCGTCGCCGATCTCCAGGTCCTCAGCATCGAGCACTTCGCCGACGGCGGCTCACGCGGGGACAAGTTCACCCGGGACGTCCGTCTGCTGCGCGAGGACCTCAAGCGCGACCCGGACAATTCCCGCGCCGTCTTCTACCTCGCGCAGACCCTCCGCGACATGGGTGAGACCCGGGACTCGATCGCGGCATACGAACGCCGGGCCGGCATGGGCGGATGGGCCGAGGAGGTGTACTACGCCCTGCTCCAGGTGGGGGTGCTCAAGGCCGACAGCGGCGACTGGCCCGGCGCCCTGGAGGCTCTCACCCATGCGTGGGAATCCCGGCCGCAGCGGCTGGAGGCCTGCTACGAGCTGGTCTCCCGGCTGAGGAAGAAGGGGCGCTATCAAGCCGCACATGCCTTCGCCGTCGCCGGCCTCAACCGCCCCGCGCCCCAGGACTGGCTGTTCATGGAACCCTGGGTATACAGCTGGGGCCTGCTCTTCGAGCACTCCATCACCGCCTACTGGACCGGTGACGCGCACGGATCGCTGGCTTCCTGCGATCGCCTCCTCGCCATGCCCGACCTCCCGGCCAACTTCCGTGAGCAGACCATCAGCAACCGCAGATTCGCCGCCGATCGTGTCGCCGCGGGAACCGGCCGGTCGGCACCTGCCACCTTTGCCCGCCCACGGACCGCATGACGGACGCGCGGGACAGCTGAGGGGCTCCGGCCGCGACACGGAACAGGCCGCCTCGGCGGCACCGTGTCGCGGCCGGGGCGCTCACTTCCGGTGACAGCGCCTCGGTCTCCTCCTCGAAGGATTGGCCCCCCACCGGCGCGGCCGGCGGTACGGCGCCGCGTCGGGCGACCGGAATCCCATCCGCCTGTACCCGCTCACCGCCCGGCTCTTCGGCTTCCCCCGCGCCATCGCCCACGGCATCCGGACCGTCGCCCGCTCTCCGGCCAAGACACGGCACCCCGATGAACTCCCCTGGGTACGGGCCGACTTCAGGGCCCCGTCCGGCTGCCCGCCACCGCCACCTACGCCGCGGACGCCACCGGCTTCGAAGTGCGCTGCGTCGGCCGGATCCACCTCACCGGGCGGACGGGCCCGGCGGCTGCCAGGGACGGCCGTTCATAAGGTTCTCCAGCCCCGCCCAGGAGAAGTTCATCAAGGTGGCCGCGGCCTCCTTCACCGAGACGCCCGGGGTCTCGTTCGCCCACCCGGCGAGCGACTCCGCGGCTCCCACGAGCGCCTGCGCGAGCCCCGACACATCACGGTCGGGCAGCGCCGGATCGTGGTGCGCCTCGCGTGCCGCGGCCCCGATCAGCTCCGTCACGAAAGCAACGATCTCGTCCCGCATCGCCGTCACCTCGTCGGCGAAGGGCTCGCCGTGCGTACGCGCCTGGCGGTGCAGCACCGCCCACCCGTCCGGGTGCTCCGCCGTGTACGTGAAGAACGCCCGCAGCCCGGACCACAGCTGCCGATCGGCCGGCAATCCCGGCTCCGCCCCCGCCCGCACCGCTTCGACCAGCGCTTTCGCCTCGCGCCGGATACAGGAGGTGAAGAGTTCCTCCTTGGAGTTCAGATACAGATAGACGAGCGGCTTGGACACCCCCGCCAGCTCGGCGATCTCGTCCATGGAGGCGGCCCGGTAGCCACGCTGCCCGAAGGTCTGCACGGCGGCGTCCATCATCTGCTGCTCACGCACCGCCCGCGGCATCCGTTTGCTCTTCACCGCGCCCACGCCGACTTCCTCCCGCCCCCGGTGTGCCACTCCCCGGTAAGGGTACGGCGTGGGCCTACTCCCCCCGTCGTACGCAGGCAAGCGTGTGCTGCGCCCGGGGGGTACGGCCTCGGACGCAGCACACGGTGTCATTCTTCGATTCCGACAGGATCCAGCCCCCGATCGCGGGGCTCCGCTTCACGGAGCCCCGCGCCGTACCGTCCTACGGGATCAGGGCTGCGCAACTACCAGGAACCACGGCTCGTCCCAGATGAAGTTGTCATCGTTGGTGTCGCCGTGCGTCTCCCAGACCTCACCCTCGGTGGTCAACACCTTCACGTACGAGTCGTTGCCGTGGTCCACCAGGGAGATGGCACAGGCGGTTTCGGGGAAGTTCTCGTTGTTCGACAGGTCCACCCACGAGTAGTCCCCTTGCGGAGGCGCGGGGTTGGTGTCCCGGCGTCCGACGAACGCGCTCCCGTTGCTGAGTACGGCGCTGAACTCCTCCGCGTTGTTGGGGTCAAGGGAATCGATGTCAGCACACGGACCGGTGGGGCCGGTGGCACCCGTGTCGCCCTTCGGACCCGTGGGACCGGTGGGGCCGGTGGGGCCGGTGGGGCCGGTGGCACCCGTGTCGCCCTTCGGACCCGTGGCACCCGTGTCGCCCTTCGGACCCGTGGGACCGGTCGCGCCGGTGGCACCCGTGTCGCCCTTCGGACCCGTGGCACCCGTGTCACCCTTCGGACCCGTGGGGCCCGTGTCACCCTTCGGACCCGTGGGGCCCGTGGGGCCCGTGTCACCCTTCGGACCCTTGGGCCCGGTGGGACCCGTCGGCCCGGTGGGACCCACCTTGCACCTGTCCTTGTCACCGCCGCCGAGCGCAACCGACGCCTGCTCCGCGACCGACCTTTGCTTCTTCGGCTTCTTGGTCTTCTTGGGCTTCTCGACCCGGCACTTGTCACTGCCCGACGGAACTGCGACGCTGCTGCCGGCAACCGGACGCACCTGCTGCGCCGCGGCCACCGCGGGGCTTGCGAACCCCGTGACGATGAGGGCGATCGAGGCGACCGTGGTCCCGGTCAGCCATGCACGCCGCCGGGGAATGGGACCGAGAGAGGACCGCGTCCTGTTGTCAGGACTCATTCGCTGCTCCTTCCAGAGCTGAATCAAGTGAAGCCACAACGAAGCGTGTTCACGCTCCGGTCGGTTCATCGGATCTCGGAAGGAGTCGCTTTACAGCCGGGCGGCACTGTGTAACGCATTGGCCTATCGGCCACGTCCGGTCGGGTGTCGACACCGTGGCGCATCCGGCGTGCCGCAGTCGCACCGCCCGGCTCCGTACGTAACGTCACGCGCGCCTGTCCGCCGGGGAATTGGTGTTTCCGTGAAACCGTCTGTTTGCCTGTGCGTGGTCATCAAGAACGAGGCCGCGGTCGTCGAACGCCGCCCGTCCCGCTGCCCCACCCGGGGCCGGTACGACGCAGGAGCGCCCCCGGTCCTGCCGTGAGGCGGTCCGGGGGCGCTCCTGCATGCCGTGCGTGCGCGTGGTCACGCGGCGACGGGCACCCGCTCCGGCTCGGTGTCGCGCACCTCGTCGCCGTCGACCGGGGAGGAGGAGGCCGAGTTGTACGCGTCGTGGTCGAGGATCTTCTCGCGGGCCGAGACGATCACCGGGACCAGCGCCTGGCCCGCCACGTTGGTGGCCGTGCGCATCATGTCCAGGATCGGGTCGATGGCCATGAGCAGGCCGACGCCCTCCAGCGGGAGACCCAGCGTCGACAGGGTGAGGGTCAGCATGACCGTCGCACCGGTGAGACCGGCGGTGGCCGCCGAGCCGATCACCGAGACGAAGGCGATCAGGACGTAGTCGCCGACGCCGAGCTGCACGTCGAAGATCTGCGCGATGAAGATCGCCGCCAGCGCGGGGTAGATCGCGGCGCAGCCGTCCATCTTGGTGGTGGCGCCGAACGGGACGGAGAAGGAGGCGTACTCCTTCGGGACGCCGAGGCGCTCGGTGACCTTCTGGGTGACCGGCATGGTGCCGACCGAGGAGCGGGAGACGAAGGCCAGCTGGATCGCCGGCCAGGCGCCCTTGAAGAACTGCACCGGGCTGAGCTTGGCGACGGTGGCGAGCAGCAGCGGGTACACACCGAACAGCACCAGGGCGCAGCCGATGTAGACATCGGCGGTGAACGTCGCGTACTTGCCGATCAGGTCCCAGCCGTAGTCGGCGATCGCGTAGCCGATGAGGCCGACGGTGCCGATGGGGGCGAGACGGATGACCCACCACAGGGCCTTCTGGAGGAGCTCCAGGACGGACTCGCTGAGGGTGAGGATCGGCTGTGCCTTCTCGCCGAGCTGGAGCGCGGCGATGCCGGCGACGGCGGCCATGAAGACGATCTGGAGCACGTTCAGCTCGGTGAACGGCGTGATCACGTTGTCCGGGATGATGCCGGTGAGGAAGTCGAGCCAGGAGCCCGCGTGTTCGGGCAGCTTGCCGTCCTTCGGCGTGAGGCCCGTTCCGGAGCCCGGGTTGGTGACCAGGCCGATCGCGAGGCCGATGGCGACCGCGATCAGCGAGGTGATCATGAACCAGAGCAGGGTGCGGGTGGCCAGCCGGGCGGCGTTGTTGACCTTGCGCAGGTTGGTGATCGACACCAGGATCGCGAAGAAGACGAGGGGCGCGACGGCCAGCTTCAGCAGCTGGACGAAGATGTGGCCGACCTTGTCGAGCGTGGTGTAGAGCCAGCCGATGTCGTACGTACGCGTGAGCCAGCCGAGTACGACACCGAGGACGAGACCGGCGACTATCTGGGCCCAGAACGGGACCTTGGGTATACGGAAACCGGTGCCGGACGGACTGCCGGCAGCGGTGGACGCGGGGTTCGCGGACACGGACACACTCCAGATGTGACGCATCGGGGCGCACGGGGACGACTGTGCGGGGACGGGGGTGCGGCGCCCGCGTCAGGGGCGGCGCCGCTGCATGGTGCCGTTCAGACCTTGCGGCAACAGACCGCGGACATACAGCGGCAGAGGTCGACATGCAGGCGCTCCACGAGCGGGACGCTCGCGGCGTGTCGATGGCGCACTGCTGTCTTCATGCCGAACACGTTAACACTTGAACTTTGAGAAGCTCAAAGCTCTTCTTTGACCCCGAGGGGCCCGCACGGCCGCCGCTCTCCCGCCCTGGACCGCCCCGGAATCCGCGGGAACGACAAAACCCCAGTACAGGAGCGGGCGCTCCGGTGCTGGGGTTTCGAAGGAAAACTCTGTGGGTGTGAGGAAGCTTACGCAGCCCTCACGCCGTTGTCACCGCGTCACTGGGTGACGTGGTCCTCACGGGTCCGGTTCGCGTCGAGGCGCCCCTTGGCGCGGTCGACCGTGGCCACGATCTGCTCGGACATCTCGTCGCGCTGCTTGCGCAGCAGTACGAAGCTGAGCGGCGCGGACAGGATCAGGGCGAGCAGAATGACCCAAATGGGATTGGAGCCGTTCGTCCCGGCAGGCAGCAGGCCGAAGTGGACGGCCACGGCCGCGACGACGAGGCAGCCGACGAAGATACTGAGGCGCATCGCGGTGTACCGGATTGTCGCGCTCGGCTTGGCAGCGGACACAGTTGGCCTCTCTCTCAGGGTATGACGGTCCTTCGATCCTGCCCGACCAGTGAAGCATGCCCCGGAATCGATCACTTCGGAGGGCTGCACCAAAGGGGACGGAAGCGCCTCAGACGCCGAGCGGCAGCAGCATGATGATGTCGTCGCGATCGTCCCCCTCGGCCACCCGGATCGCATCGGGAACCCGCCCGACCTCCTTGTATCCGCACGAGGCGTAGAACCGGTCGACGCCGGTGCCGCCGCGGCAGGTGAGCCGGACGGCTTCGATCCCCTCGATCCCGCGGGCGGCCCGCGCCGCGGCGTCCATCAGGTCGCGCCCGTAGCCCTTGCCCTGGTGGCGCGGGTGGACCATCACCGTGTAGAGCCAGAGCCAGTGGGCCATCAGCCGGTGGCTGTTGAGGGCGAGGAAGGCCGTGGCCGCGACGGCACCGTCCTCGTCGCGCCCGATCAGCAGGCGGGTGCGCCCCTCGGCCATGGCGACCAGGTGCCTGACCAGCTCGGGCCGCACGTCGTCGGTCGTGACGGGTGGTACGAAGCCGACCGCGCCGCCCGCGTTGGAGACATCGGCCCACAGCTCGGCGATGCCGTCCCGCAGCGCGCGGTCGAAGGCGGGGTCCAGTTCGAATGTAAGTGCCATAGATGCAGATTAACCATTACCGGCTTGGCGCCTCAAACCAGGTCCGGAACGCGAGAAAGCCCCGGCCGAGGCCGGGGCTCCCGTGAAACCGAACCGCTGACGACGCGCGGGTCAGACGCGCATCGGCTGCGGCGACTCGCGCCGCCCGGCGTCCGGGCCCGGGTACTCGCGGATGATCTCGTACCGGGTGTTGCGCTCGACCGGCCGGAAGCCGGCGTCGCGGATCAGGTCCAGCAGATCCTCGCGGCCGAGCTTGTTCGGCGTGCCGTAGTTGTCCGCGTCGTGCGTGATCTTGTACTCGACGACCGAGCCGTCCATGTCGTCCGCACCGTGCTGGAGTGCGAGCTGGGCGGTCTGCACACCGTGCATCACCCAGAAGACCTTGACGTGCGGGACGTTGTCGAAGAGCAGCCGCGAGACCGCGAAGGTCTTCAGCGCCTCGGCGCCGGTCGCCATGGTCGTCCGCGCCTGGAGCTTGTTGCGGACCTTGCCGTCCTTCATGTCCACGAAGTCGTGCTGGTAGCGCAGCGGGATGAAGACCTGGAAGCCGCCGGTCTCGTCCTGGAGCTCACGCAGCCGCAGCACGTGGTCGACGCGGTGCCGGGGCTCCTCGATGTGCCCGTACAGCATGGTCGCCGGGGTCTTGAGCCCCTTCTCGTGCGCCAGGCGGTGGATGCGCGACCAGTCCTCCCAGTGGGTGTCGTGGTCCACGATGTGCTGGCGGACCTCCCAGTCGAAGATCTCCGCACCGCCGCCGGTCAGCGACTCCAGACCGGCCTCGATCAGCTCGTCCAGGATCTCGGAGGCCGAGAGCCCGGAGATGGTCTCGAAGTGGTGGATCTCGGTGGCTGTGAACGCCTTGAGGGAGACCTGCGGCAGGGCCTCCTTCAGCGCGCTCAGCGAACGCGGGTAGTACCGCCAGGGCAGGGTGGGGTGCAGCCCGTTGACGATGTGCAGCTCGGTGAGGTTCTCGCCCTCCATCGCCTTCGCGAGACGGACGGCCTCCTCGATGCGCATGGTGTACGCGTCCTTCTCGCCCGGCTTGCGCTGGAACGAGCAGTAGGCGCACGACGCGGTGCACACATTGGTCATGTTGAGGTGCCGGTTGACGTTGAAGTGCACGACGTCGCCGTTCTTGCGCGTGCGTACCTCGTGCGCCAGGCCGCCGAGCCAGGCCAGGTCGTCCGACTCGTAGAGGGCGATGCCGTCCTCACGGGTCAGCCGCTCCCCTGCGCGGACCTTCTCCTCCAGCTCGCGCTTGAGCCCGACGTCCATGCGGCTGCCTCCCAGTTGTCGACGTGCTGTGCGTTTCCCGGTGACGGGTGATACCAGATGAAACCCCCGGTCACCCGGGGGCCCCACCACGTTACGCCTACGGCTGCTCGGGGAGTTCTCCGACCCGGTTCTCCCACTTGGTGGAGAGCACGATCGTGGTACGCGTGCGCGAGACACCCCTGGTGCCGCTGAGCCGGCGGATGGTCTTCTCCAGGCCGTCCACGTCACCGACGCGCACCTTGAGCATGTACGAGTCGTCGCCCGCGATGAACCAGGCGTCCTCGATCTCCGCGAGGTCCTTCAGCCGACGCGCCACGTCCTCGTGATCGGCCGCGTCGGAGAGCGAGATGCCGATCAGGGCCGTGACCCCGAGCCCCAGGGACGCGGCGTCGACGGTGGCGCGGTAGCCGGTGATGACACCGGCGCTTTCCAGCCGGTTGATGCGGTCGGTGACGCTGGGCCCTGAGAGCCCGACGAGCCGTCCCAGCTCGGCATACGAGGCCCTGCCGTTCTCCCTGAGGGCCTGGATGAGCTGCCTGTCCACCGCGTCCATATGACTGAAACCTTCCATTGTTCAGCAGTATCGCGAGTTTACGTGTAGAATCTAAGGCATGCAGGCTCCAGCGCCTGCAAATCTTCCCGAACATCCAAAAAACGCTTTCGAATCTTCAGGAGTGAGAACACCGTGTACACGATCGAGATGGCCTACGCCCGGATGCGCGAGCTGCAGGACCTGGCCAACCGCTCGCGTGCCCACCAGCCCGCCGCCGCGCACCGGGTCGACCGGGCCCGCAAGCCGCGCGCCATGAAGAAGCGCTGACCACAGGCTCAGCCACGGGAGTCACGGGAGCCGCCACCGAGCTCTCCCTCCCACCGGCGGTACAGATCGTGCGGCACGCCCGCCGCGTCCAGTACCCGCCCGGCGACGAAGTCCACCAGATCCTGGATGTGCGTCGCCCCCGCGTAGAACGCCGGAGAGGCGGGCAGCACCACGGCGCCCGCCTCGTCCAGGCTCACCAGATGCTTCAGCGTCTGTCCGTTCAGCGGAGTCTCCCGCACCGCGACGACCAGCCTCCGCCGCTCCTTGAGCGTCACGCTCGCGGCCCGCTGGAGCAGATCCTTCGAGAGCCCGAGCGCCACTCCGGCCACACAGGCCGTCGAGGCCGGGACGATCAGCATCCCCTTCGCCGGGTACGACCCCGAGGACGGCCCCGCTCCCAGATCACCGGCCGCCCAGTAACGTACGCCCTCGATGTCCACGTCGAAGGTGTGCGGCTTCCCGTCCGCCCCGCGCGCCAGCCAGCTGCGCAGATCCTCCTGCCAGTGCCCGTCGCGGAACGCGATCCCGGTCTCGTCCAGCAGCGTCAGCCGCGAGGCCCGGCTCACCACCAGGTCGACGCTCTCCCCTGCGGCCAGTAGACCGCGCAGCACGGCGGCGGCAAATGGGGTGCCTGAAGCGCCTGAAACCCCAACAATCCAAGGCTGTCGCTGGTGCTGACTCACTGAAGTCCCGGAATCCACACTCCTGAGCCTATCCGGCGGTACGAAACCGGAACTGAGCAAGGTGCCTCGGGCGTTCCAGGGGAGGGAACAGGGACAGCAGGCAACGGCAAGGAACGACAGAGGACGGCAGGGGGGCACGATGACCGCATCGTCGGACCGGTCCGCGCCGGCATGGACCGCGGGCGAGCGCGCGAAGAGCGCGGCCAAGCTGATGCTGGGCTGGGTGGCGTTCCTCTGGCTGCTCGAAGTCGTCGACGCCGCGACCGGCCATTCACTGGACTCGTTCGGGATCGAGCCCCGCCGGGCCGGCGAGCTGCTGGACGTGGTGCCCGCGTCCTTCATCCACTTCGGCTTCGGCCATGTCGCCTCCAACAGCGTGCCGCTGCTGGTCTTCGGCTTCCTGGCGGCGCTGAGCGGCGTCCGCAGATTCGCCGCCGTGGCCGCGATGATCATCGTGGTCGACGGGCTCGGCGTCTGGCTGGTCTCACCGGACGGTTCCAACACGGCCGGCGCGTCCGGGCTGGTCTTCGGCCTCTTCGGCTATCTGCTGGTCCGGGGTTTCGTCGACCGCAGGGCGCTCGACATCGCCGCCGGTCTGGTGGTCGGCGCGATATGGGGCTCGTCGATCCTGGTGGGGCTCTCCCCCGCCAACACCTCGGTCAGCTGGCAGGGCCATCTGTTCGGGCTCGCGGCGGGCGTGGCGGCGGCGTTCGTCTTCCGCCGCCACGCGCGTGGCCGGGGTTCGGCGACGCTTGCCCCGCCGCTCGTACCGTAGAGCGCGGACGGATCCCGTGGTGTCCGGGTCAGCCCTCGCCCTGGCCGGCGCTCCCCATCGGGCCGACCTTCACCTGGGAGCCGGAGCCGTCCGTGACGGGCAGCGTGGCGGCGCCCGGCCAGTCGAGGGTGACCGACTTCGTCTCGTCCGGCGGGGTCACCACCAGGCCCGTGATGCGGACGCCGGAGCCGCCCGACTCGTTGATCGGGTAGTTGATGCCGAAGTACACCGACTTCCCGTCCTTGAGGGTCATCGGAGTGGCCTTCTCACCGGTGCGCTCCGCCGACAGCGACCCCGAGCTGGTCTTCAGGTCGACGCCCGCGTACCCGGAGAGCACGCAGTCCCGGCCGCCGCCGTTCTTCAGCTCCACCGCGACGGTGCCGTCGGGGTCGCCGTCGATGGTGCTGTCCGTCGCTGTGATCTCCAGCTCGTCGGTGCGGCACTTGCCGACCTTGCCGTTCATGTTGGAACCGGTCCCGGCGGCCGTGCCCTGTCCGCCGGACCCCTTCCCTGCGGAGGCCTTCCCGTCGCTCTGGTCCGAAGCACCCGAGCCCGAACCGCCGCTCGTGGAGGACGCGGACGACGGGGCGGTCCGTCCCAGGTCGTCCTCGCCGTTCTGACAGGCCGTGAGCGAGAGACCGGCGACAACGGCCAGGGCGGCGAAAGTGAGCTTCTGTACGCGCATGGTTTCTTCCTCGGTGTCGGTGGGGGGTGTCGGCCGCTCGGCACGGTCGGTACCAGCGAACGTTTCTGATCACCAAGAGGCGGCCGTCCCTGCGAGGCGTTCCGCCCAACCACCCGCTAATACACCGCTGTTACACACACAGCCGGGCACCGCGCGCACCACCACCGGGCACACCCCGCCCGCGCCCCTCCCCTGCCGCCGTCCGCCCCCCGCCGCCGACGGTTCCCGCCACCGTTGCGCACCTCTTCACCACCGCGGCCCGCTGGGACGGACTCGTAACGCAACGGTCCTTGACCACAACAGGTGACATGCCTCGGCCCGCCCCGCCCGCGCCCGGGGCGGACGTCCGTCCAGGACGAGGTCCTGGGTCGGCCGGACACGGCCCCCGGGCAGGCTCAGGCGGTCAGGCCCCGCACCAGCAGGTCCAGCAGGGCGCACACGAAGAGCGCGATCCCGATGAAGCCGTTGACCGAGAAGAAGGCCCGGTTCAGCCGGGACAGATCGTGCGGCCGCACCACCCGGTGCTCGTACACGAACGCGACGGCGACGATCGCCATGCCGAGCCAGTAGAACAGCCCGGCCTGCGTGGCCAGCCCGAACCAGACCAGCAGCCCGGTCGTCACCACATGGCAGACCCGCGCCCCCCACAGCGCAGCCGGGATGCCGAAGCGGGCCGGCACCGAGAGCACCCCGTGCGCCCGGTCCGCCTGGACGTCCTGGCAGCCGAAGATCAGGTCGAAGCCGCCGATCCAGATCCCGACCGCGAGACCGAGAATCACCGCGTCCCACGACCAGCTGCCGGTCACCGCGAGCCAGGCGCCGATCGGCCCTATGGCCTGTGCGATGCCGAGTATGGCGTGCGGGTAGTGGGTGAACCGCTTCCCGTACGGATAGACCACCATCGGCACGACGGCGACCGGCGCGAGTGCCAGACAGAGCGGGTTCAGCAGCGCTGCCGCGCCGAGGAAGAAGACGACGGCGACGAGCGCCCCCGTCCACGCCGACTTCACCGAGACCGCCCCGGTGACCAGCTCCCGGCTCGCGGTACGCGGGTTACGGGCGTCGATCTCCCGGTCGATGATCCGGTTGCAGGCCATCGCGAAGGTCCGCAGCCCCACCATCGCGACCGTGACGAGCAGCAGGGTGCCCCAGTGGATGGCCCTGTCCGCCTGGAACATCGCGGTCAGGGCGGCGATGTACGCGAAGGGCAGCGCGAAGACCGAGTGCTCGATCATCACGAGCCGCAGGAACGCCTTGACCCTGCTGTTCGGCTGTACGGGCCCTGAGCCCAGTGCTGCTTCGGCGGCGCTCACAGTCCGTATTCCTTCCACCGGCGGTCGACCTTCGCCGCCGTCTCGGGGTCGGACTCGACCATGTCCGGCCAGCCTCCGTCCCGGGTGTAGCCCTCCTCGGGCCACTTCTTCGTCGCGTCGATGCCCGCCTTGCCGCCCCAGAACTGCTGGTAGGAGGCATGGTCGAGATGGTCGACGGGGCCCTCGGTGACCGTCAGGTCCCGTGCGTAGTCGGTGTTGCCGAGCGCCCGCCACGCCACCTCGTGCAGATCGTGGACGTCGCAGTCGGAGTCGACGACCACGATCAGCTTGGTCAGCGACATCATGTGCGCACCCCAGATGGCGCTCATCACCTTCTGGGCGTGCTTCGGGTACTTCTTGTCGATCGAGACGATCGCGCAGTTGTGGAAGCCGCCCGCCTCCGGCAGGTGGTAGTCCACGATGTCCGGCACGATGATCTTGAGAAGCGGCAGGAAGAACCGCTCGGTGGCCCGTCCCAGCGGCCCGTCCTCGGTCGGCGGCCGGCCCACCACGATCGACTGGAGCAGCGGACGCTTCCGCATGGTCACGCAGTCGATGGTCAGTGCGGGGAACGGCTCCTGCGGTGTGTAGAAGCCGGTGTGGTCGCCGAACGGCCCCTCGGGAAGCATCTTCCCGGGCTCCAGCCACCCCTCGATGACCACTTCCGCCTGGGCCGGGACCTGGAGCGGCACGGTCTTGCAGTCGACCATCTCGATCCGCTTGCCCTGGATGAACCCGGCGAAGAGGTACTCGTCGATGTCCCCCGGCAGCGGCGCGGTGGAGGCGTACGTCACCGCGGGCGGCGCACCGAACGCGATGGCGACCGGCAGCCGTTCGCCGCGCTTGGCGGCGACCTGGTAGTGGTTGCGGCTGTCCTTGTGGATCTGCCAGTGCATCCCGATGGTGCGGCGGTCGTGGCGCTGGAGCCGGTACAGCCCCAGGTTCCGCACGCCGGTCTCCGGGTGTTTGGTGTGCGTGAGGCCCAGATTGAAGAAGGAGCCGCCGTCCTCGGGCCAGGTGAAGAGCGCGGGCAGCAGGTCCAGGTCCACGTCGTCGCCGGTGAGGACGACCTCCTGCACCGGGGCGCTCTCCTGCTTCACCTTCTTCGGCGGCACGTGCACCATCGAGCCGAGCTTGCCGAAGGCCTCGCGCACCCCGACGAAGCCGTGCGGCAGCTCCGGCTTGAGCAGCCCGCCGATCTTGTCGCTGATGTCGGCGTACGACTTCAGCCCGAGCGCCTTGAGCAGTCGCTTGTCGGTCCCGAAGACATTCATGGCCAGGGGCATCGAGGACCCCTTGACGTTCTCGAAGAGCAGTGCGGGGCCGCCCGCCTTGTTCACCCGGTCGACGATCTCGCCGACCTCCAGGTAGGGGTCGACCTCGGCCTTGATGCGCTTGAGCTCGCCCTCGCGCTCCAGGGCCCGGAGGAGGGAACGAAGATCGTCGTAAGCCATGCCGTCCAGTTTGTCATCACCGTCGCCGATCACCCCGCGGACCCCACCCGACCGGTTCGCGACCCGGCCGCCCCCGCGTCCCGCGGCCGGTTCACCCTGCTCGACGTGATATGTCACGGACACCGGCTACTCTGGGCCCGAACCGGGGCGGGACAAGCCCCGCCAACTCTCCGCAGGGGGACCTTTCCATCATGTTCCGGGCCCTGATCTATCTCGTGCCTCTGGCGCTGACGATCTACGCGTTCATCGACTGCCTGAACACCCCCGAGGACGAGGCCAAGCACCTTCCGAAGATCGCCTGGGTCTTCATCATCCTGCTGTTCTGGATCGTGGGCCCGATCGTCTGGCTGGCCGCCGGCAAGATGCGCCACGCGCCCGCCGGAGGCCGTACACCGTCCGAATGGCACCGCAACCACCGCTCGCAGTGGGTGGCGCCGGACGACAATCCGGAGTTCCTGAAGGCACTGAAGGAAGAGAACAAGAAGGACGAGTCGCTCCTCAAGGACTGGGAGGCCGATCTGCGCCGCCGCGAGGAGGAGCTGAAGCGCCGTGAGAACGGGGAGAGCCCGAGCCCTTCGGGCGAGTAGCTCCCCGCGGACCGGGACGGCGATCCCTCGCTGCACGCGGAGACAGCGGCCTTCCGCCGAACCCGCTCGATCGTTCGAAATTCCTCTCCACTCCCCAACACCCGGGCGATACCCTTGTGTTGACGGTGTGACAGATCGGATGGAGCGTCGAGGCTGGGGGTGCTGTGGAGAGAGAGCTGTACGGGCGCGAGGCGATCTTCGGCAACGACGGACTTGCGGCGCGCCTGACCGGCCTCACTCCGTACGGCTCCGCCCGGGTCGTCTACGAGCACCGCGACGATCTCCCGGTCGCCGTGCTGACCGGTGGCCGCGGCATGGGCAAGACGGCCGTCCTCAAGCAACTGCGCCATCTGTACCGGGAGATCACCCCGGTCGCCCTGGTCGACTGCGAGGCCGTGGTGGCGCCCGAGGACGCGGGCCCCGGCTGGACCCCGGTCACCGGCGCGCTGCCGGAGCTCGCCACCCAGCTGACGGCCAGGGTGCGTGCCGCGCGTCCGGTGCAGTTCCCCCGGCTGAGCCTCGGGCTCGTGGCGGTCGCCTCCATCTCCTGGACCCGTGAGGACGAGACCCGGGCCCGGCGGGACCTCCAGTCGCTCGGCCCGATGCTGGCAACGGTCGACGGCCGCGGGGACGCGGCGACCGGCTGGGTCACCAAGGTGCTGACCAAGCTGGCCGCCAGCGCCTTCGACTCGGTGGCCCCGATGGCCGGGATGATCGCGGAAGCCACCGTCGAGACGGTCCTGGAGGAGTCGTTCAGCCGCTTCCAGCGCCGTTCGGCCGACTGGTACGGCGGCTACCCGCACGCGGGCGGCAACGGCCGGATAGGGCTGCGGCAGCTGGCGGTCGATTTCGAGCGCGGCGGCGATCTGCGCCGCCGGGCCGAGGACCATCTGGTGCTGGCGCTGGCCGCGGACCTGGTCGCGGCCTACGGGGGTCTGTCCTGGGGCGCCCGCCGGGGCCGTCCGGTGCTGCTCGTCGACAACGCGCACACGCCGCTGGGCCGGCAGCTGGTGGAGCCGTTGCTGCGGCAGCGGGCCGCCGGGGTGCTCGACCGGATCGCGGTGTTCGCCTCCTCGCGGGTCCGGGACCACGAGGGGCTGAGCCATGCGGTGCGGCGGCGGCTGCCGGAGGTGGCGCACGGCTCGCACTGGTCCAGGGGTACGGGGGTGACCTCCGGGATCCTGGCCGTGGAGCTGACCCCGCTGGGCCCGGAGGAGGTGCGCTCCGCGTTCGACCGGCACGACCGGACGGGCCGTGTCCCGGCCGGGCTGGCCCGTGGGGTGCACCGGCTGACGGGCGGGCGTCCGCTGGCGGTGGAGCTGCTGGCGCTGGCGGCGGGCGGGGCGCCGGAGTCCGCCTCGCTGGTGCCGGGGTCGCTGCTGGACCGCACGGTGGAGGTGCGCGAGGACCGGGCGCCGGCCCTGGTGGCGGACGAGCTGCTGGCACGGCTGCTGCCGGGACCCGAGCAGCGGCTGGACTTCCTCGGCGTGCTGGCCGCCGCGCACGGCGAGGACTCGGCACGGCTGCTGGCCGAGAGCCGGCTGGGCCGGGGGTCGCCGGACGGCGATGTGGCGCTGCGAATGCGCGATGCGCTGCGGGCCGAGGACTGGCCGGTCGGGCCCGTCCACTTCGTCGCCGATCCGCTGCTGCGGGCGCTGCTGCTGCACCGTCTCCGGTTCCAGGACGGCGACCATCCGTCGTACGCGGTGTGGCAGGCCGTGCATGTCACGCTGCGCGGGGCGTACGGCCCCGGCGGTCGCCGCCCGAGCGTCCCGCATCTGCTGCACCAGAAGCTGGTGCTGGGCGACGCGGAGGCGTGCGTGGGCCATCTGCGGCTGCGGTTCGACGAGCCGGACGTGGCGGTGTGGCTCGACTCGCTGCGCTTCATCGCCTCGGCGCCGTACCCGCGTACGCGCGGATCCGCCGGCCCCGACCCGCGGCGCGCGGTCGCGCTCGGCCGGGCCGACAACGCGCCGCCGAGCAGGCTCGAACCGGCGGCCGCCGAGCTCCATGTGCAGCTGCGCCGGCTGCTGCACGCCGTATGGCTGCTGTCCGATCCACTGGCCCTGCCGGACGAAGAGGTGATCGACAAGATGGCGCACGAACTGCGGCAACTGTCCGGCAGGCATCCGACGGGCAACAGCCTGCTGTGGGACGCGGCGACGCACTGGCCGCGGGACATCAGGGCCTGGCGTCCGCTGTCCATGCCACCCGGGGAACCGGGCACGGGCGACGGCGGGCCGGGACGGCGCCGGGAGAACGGCGGCCCCGATGCGTAATCCACTGCGCTACCGCCTCTGGTACACGGCCCGGCAGAAGGTCGTCACCTCGGTCGTGGCCGCCGCCCTGGTGATCACGTCCGGCTGGTACGGCATCGGCCGGCTCACCGCCCCCGAGGACCGCTCCTGCGCGCCGGGGGTCGAGCGGCCGCTGGGCAGCGACGAGTGCGTCGGCGTCTCCGCTGACGGCTACGACTTCGGACGGCCGAAGCTGACCGAGGTCGCCGCGGCCATCGCCCGCGAGAACGACACCCTGAAGCCCGGCCGGTACGCGACGGTCGCGCTGCTGCTGCCGCTGACGTCGACGGACGCGGCGATGCAGACGAAGATGCAGCGCGAGCTCCAGGGCGCGTTCGCCGAGCAGTACCGGGCCAACCGCCTCTCCAACGATCAGGTGCCGAAGATCCGGCTGGTGCTCGCCAACACCGGGAAGAACAACCTGCTGTGGCGGCCGACGGTGGACCGGCTGAAGAGGATGACCGGGGCCCCGGACAACCTGCGGGCCGTGTCGGGGGTCGCGACCAGCAGTACGCAGGTCAAGTCGGCGGTCAAGGCGCTGACCGCCGCGCACATCGCGGTCGTCGGCACCACGATCACGGCCGACGACATCGCCAACGGCCCGAAGGGCGACCCGTTCCCCGGCCTGGCCCGGGTCTCCCCGACCAACCGGGACGAGGCGCGCGCCCTGGCCCACTTCGGCCAGGTCAAGGCGGACAAGGCACTGCTGGTGCAGGACACCCGTACCGGGGACCACTACACGGACACACTGCGGGCCGCCTTCACCTCGCTGGTGAAGGGCACCCGGTACCAGCCGGAGCTGTTCACCTCGCGCAGCGACCCCAATGACGAGGGCACCACGGCCAACACCTTCCAGCAGATCACGCACCTGATCTGCGACACGGACGCGGAGACGGTGTTCTTCGCCGGACGCCACGTCCAGCTGCGGCAGTTCATCAACGCGCTCGGGGCCCGCGGCTGCCAGAGCCGCGCGTTCACGATCCTGACCGGTGACGAGGGCTCGTACCTCGGCATCGACAAGAAGCTCGACCGGAGCGCGCTGCGCCGGAAGGTGACCGTCCGCTACGCCTCGCTGGCGCATCCGGACGCCTGGGCGACGGAGAAGGGCGGGGCCGCCACGGGCGGTTCCGCGGCGGACTACCGCGCCTTCCTGGACCTGCTGGCCACGGTGTCGAAGAAGCCCGCGGGCCCGATCGGTCCGACGGATCACCAGGCCCTGACCGACGGCCAGGTGATCACCGCGCACGACGCGATGACGCTGGCGGTGCAGGCCGTCCGGCAGGCGACCCCGGAGGGCAAGCGGCTGCCGCGGCTCGCGGACGTGGGCGAGCAGTGGCCGCGGGTGAAGGGCTCGCTGCGGGTGTCGGGGGCCGGTGGGTGGATCTGCCTGGACAACCACGGCAACCCGTACAACAAGGCGGTTCCGGTGGTGGAGCTGGCGCCCGAGGACGCCGGTCAGCGGTTCGTGTCGATCGCCTGGCCGGAGGGCAGGCCGCCGGACGCGAAGTGCATGCCGCCGTCCTCGGCGCCGTGAGGCCGCCTCTCACCGCTCGGCCGCCACGTACTCCTCGCGCAGCCCGGCCCACCGCACCGGGGTCCACTTCGACCAGTCGGCCGGGTATCCGTCAAGCGCGTCCACGAGGTAGCCGAAGTGGTCGTGCCAGCCCGCCAGGCAGTCCAGGCGCAGCTCGTCGTCGCCCCGGAACCCATTGGTGAACCGCAGCAGCACATGGTCGCCGCGCGGGGGTTCCAGGTGGAAGCGGATGCGGCCGTGAATCCCTTCGAGGGTGTATTCGGCGACCCGCTCGACGTCCCAGGCGGTGACCCTGCCGGAGGCGACCGTGGCCCGGCCCTCCGGGCCGGTGTTGAGCCAGCGGAGCGTGATCGCGCCGCCCACCCGCGGTTCGAAGGGATCGGCGGCGGCGAGCCAGCCGGGCAGCCCCCTGGAACTGGCAACGGCTGCCCACACCCGCGGAACGGGGTGGGGCAGCCGTAGCACGAACCTCAGAGTGTGCAGGTCACCATGGGTCTCGCTGGTTCCGGGCTCGATGACGGGGGGCGCATCGGTCATGGTTCCAGCGTGGCCCGGCGGTGCGGGATCCGCACCCGTACAGGACCTGCTCAGACGCCGGCGTAGGAGTGCTTGCCGGTGACGAAGATGTTCACGCCGTAGTAGTTGAAGAGCCAGCAGCCGAAGGCGATCAGCGCCAGGTAGGCGGCCTTGCGGCCCTTCCAGCCCGCGGTGGCGCGTGCGTGCAGGTAGCAGGCGTACGCGACCCAGGTGATGAAGGACCAGACCTCCTTGGGGTCCCAGCCCCAGTAGCGGCCCCATGCGTCGCCCGCCCAGATGGCGCCCGCGATGATCGTGAACGTCCACAGCGGGAAGACGGCGGCGTTGATGCGGTACGAGAACTTGTCGAGCGTCGCGGCGGCGGGCAGCCGGGAGAGCACGGACTGGGCGAACGAACCGGGCTGACCGCCGTTCGCGAGCTTGCTCTCGTAGCTGTCGCGGAAGAGGTAGAGCAGGGTGGCGACCGCACCGAGGTAGAAGACGGCGCCGCAGAGGATGGCGGTGGAGACGTGGATCCACAGCCAGTACGAGTGCAGCGCGGGCACCAGCTGGTCGCTGTCGGTGTAGAGCCAGGTGGTCGCGATGCCGAGGTCCAGCAGGACGGTGGTGACCAGGAGCAGTCCCATCCAGCGGACGTTCTTCTTCAGCGCGAGCAGGGTCAGGTACGCGCCGACCGCCACCGTGGAGAAGGTGATGGAGAACTCGTACATGTTGCCCCAGGGGGCACGCTGCACGGACATCGCGCGGGTGATGACTCCGCCGGCCTCGACGAGGAAGGCGAGCACGGTCATGGAGACCGCCATGCGCCCGTAGAGGTCGCCCTTGAACGTGCCGCCGGCCGCGCCGGGCCCGTCCGGCACGTCGCGGGTACCGGCCGCGGAGCGCGTGACGATCTTCGGGCGGTCCAGTACGGCGGTGCCGCCGCCCTTCTGCGCGACCTGCACCTTCACCGAGCCGCCGGCGCCCGCGCCCTCGGCCCCGGTCAGCGCGGCGGCGGTGCGGCCGACCTTGCTGCGGCTGCCGAACACCCATTCCGCGATGTGCGCGAAGAACGCCAGGGTGTAGACGGCCATCGACGAATAGATCAGCACATTGCTGGTGTGCGCCAGGTTCTCGTTGGTTGCGGCGGCGAGATTCACTTCTCAGCCCCTTCGGCAGGTTCTTCGGAGGATTCTTCGACGGAGTCGGAATCCGGTTCGGGGGATGAACCGGGCTCGGTATCGGTGCCGGGCGCGGTATCGGCCTCGGGCGCGGCGGGCGCCGAGGCGATGAGCGTGACCGCGAGATCGGCCAGCTCCTCGGGAAGCTTGGCGGACTCGCTGCGGCCGAGACCCGCCATTTCGACGACCGTGACACCGTCCGCGCCGGTGACCGCCCGTACCCAGACCCGGCGCCGCTGGATGAAGAGCGAGCCCGCGAGTCCGGCGATCGCGGCGACGGCCCCGGTGAGCGCCCAGCCACTGGCCGGCTGCTCCGAGATCTGGAAGCTGGCCCACTCCTGGATGCCTTCGAAGGTGATGGAGCCCGCGCCGTCGGGCAGCTTCATCGTCTCGCCGACCAGCAGGCGCTGCTTGAGCTGGTTGCCGTCGGCGTCCTTGAACTCCTTCATCTTGGTCTTGTCCAGCTGGTACACGTTCTGCGCGAGGCCGGAGTCGGGACCGAGGTAGCCGTAGTAGCCGTTGAGGGCCAGTACGGGCATGTCGGGAGCCGGGAACTGCGAGAACATCGTGCCCTTGCCGTTGCCCGCGAAGGTCGGCACGAAGAACGCCTGGAAGCCCAGCTGGGTCTTCTTGCCGTTCTTGTCGCGGTAGCCGTCGAACACCTTGATCGCACCGGTCGAGGTGACGTTGTTGTCGATGGGCAGCAGCGGCACCGCGTTGCGGTAGACCTCCTTGCCCCTGCCGTCCTTGACCGAGACGATGGGCGCGTAGCCGTGCGCGTTGAGATAGACCTTGGTGCCGTCGACGACGAGGGGCTCGTTGACCCTGATGACGGTCTTCTGCGGCTTGCCGTACGCGCCCTTCTCGTACGTCACATGGGCCTCGTAGGTCCTGGGCGTACCGATCTGGGGGCCGCTGCGCTCGTACGTACCGGTGAACTTGTCGAGCGTGAAGCTGAACGGGACGAGCGAGTCGTCGTCGAAGAGCGAGCCGGACTTGAAGTCGTCGTACTGGGTGAGCGTGTTGGAGAAGCCGTCGCCCTCGACGATCAGCTTGCCGCCCTCGGACTTGAAGAGCTGTCCGAAGGCGAACGCCACCAGCATCACGATCAGGGCGACATGGAAGACCAGGTTCCCGGCCTCGCGCAGATAGCCCTTCTCCGCAGCGATCGCGTCGCCCACGATGTGCGCGCGGTAGCGCCGCTTGCGCATCATCGCGAGCGCGGCCTCGCGGACCTGCTCGGGCCCGGCCTCGGTGCGCCAGGTGGTGTACGCGGGCAGCCTGGTGAGGCGCTTGGGGGCGCCCGGCGGCCGGCTGCGCAGCTGGCCGATGAACTGGCCGGTGCGCGGCACGATGCAGCCGATGAGCGAGATGAACAGCAGGATGTAGATCGCGGAGAACCACACCGAGCTGTAGACGTCGAAGAACTGGAGCTTCTCGTAGATCGGCGAAACGGTGGTGTGGGCCTTCTTGAAGGTCTCCACCTTCATCTCGTCCACGCTGTTCTGCGGGATCAGCGAGCCGGGGACGGCGCCGAGCGAGAGCAGGAAGAGCAGGATCAGCGCGACCCGCATCGAGGTGAGCTGCCGCCAGAACCAGCGGGCCCAGCCGATGACGCCCATGGCGGGCAGTCCGGCCGCGCTCTCCTCGCGCGGGGCGGTGGAGAGCTGGGAGCCGGCGGCGCCCAGTTCGGGGGCGTTCTCCCGGTCCCGCTCGTCCGGGCGCTCGCGCTCGGGGGCGGGGGGGTTGGACTTGGTGTTGCTCATGGAACTCAGATCCCCACCGTGAAGCCGTCGGACCAGCCCTGCAATTGCTGCATCATCGTGCCCCACACGCCGGTCAGCAGGAGCAGACCGGTCGCGATCATCATGACGCCACCGATGCGCATGACCCATGCGTAGTGCCGCTTGACCCAGCCGAACGCGCCGAGCGCCTTGCGGAAGGCGACGGCGGCGAGCACGAAGGGGACGCCGAGGCCGAGGCAGTACGCGACGGTCAGTATCGCCCCGCGTACGGCGGTGCCCTGTTCCAGGGCGAGCATGCTCACCGAACTGAGCGTCGGGCCGAGGCACGGGGTCCAGCCGATCCCGAAGAGGGCGCCCAGCAGCGGTGCGCCCGCCAGCCCGGTCACCGGCCTCTTGTGGATGCGGAACTCACGCTGCGTCATCCAGGGCATCAGGCCCATGAAGAAGATCCCCATCAGGATCATCAGCACGCCGAGGATCTTGGTGAGGATCCCGCTCTGCTCCTGGAGGGTCTGGCCGAAGAAGCCGAAGAGGGCGCCGCCGGAGACGAACACGGCGGTGAAGCCGAGCACGAAGAGCGAGGCGCCCGCGACCATCCGTCCGCGCCGGGCCTGCGCCAGGTCCGTGCCGCTGACCCCGGTGACGTAACTGAGGTATCCGGGGACGAGCGGCAGGACGCACGGCGAGAAGAACGAAACCAGACCGGCGAGTGCGGCCAGGGGCAGGGCGACGATCAGCGCCCCGTCCACGATGGTCGGGTTCTCGCCCTGGAGCGCGGCAAGGGTGTGCACGGAATCACTTCTCCGCGATCAGCGGGTCGATCATCTTGTGCAGCTTGTCGGAGTCGAGCGCGGTCAGCGAACGCGCGGCGATCTTCCCGTCCCGGTCCAGCACCACGGTCGACGGGATCGCCTGCGGACGCAGCGTGCCCTTGGGGAAGCGGAGCATGAGCTTGCCGGTCGGGTCGTAGAGGCTCGGGTAGGGGACCCCGTAGTCCTTCTCGAAACTGATCGCGGGGCCCTTCTTGGGGTCCCGGGTGTTGATCCCGACGAACTGGACGCCCTTGTCCTTCGTCTCCTTCGCCACCCGCGTGAAGTACTGGGCCTCCAGGCGGCAGGGCCCGCACCACGAGCCCCACATGTTCAGTACGACGACCTTGCCCTTGTAGTCGGCGACGTCGAGCTGCTTGCCTTCGAGGGTCTCGCCGTCCAGCTTCGGGGCGGGCTTGCGGTCGCCCTTGTCCACGGTGGAGATGCCGCCGCTGCCCGTGACGAAGTTCGTGTTGCCACCGCCGCCGGCCTTGTTGCCGTCCCCGCCGCACGCGGTCAGCGTGAGGGCGAGGGCGGCGGCCGCTGCGGGGGCGGCGAGCAGGGTGAAGCGGCGTCGGGGTGCGCGGCCATAGCTCATGTGAAAAGTTTCGCATGGCTGTTTCGACGATCTCGGGCACCCCCCTCGGTGCCCGTAAAGCCCGTTGTCAGGCTTGTTTAAAGAAGGCGTTCCAGCCGCCTTCGGGGGACTGTCCGACCCCCAGCGTGCGGAGCTTGTCGAGCACGGCCGGGGTCTGGACGTCGAGCCAGTCGACGAACTGCCGGAAGGAGACGAGGCGCACATCCGGCTTCCCCGCTATTTTCTTGAGCACTGCCTCTACGGCGTCCATGTAGATGCCGCCGTTCCACTCCTCGAAGTGGTTTCCGATGTAGAAGGGTGCGCGATTCGTCGAGTACGCGCGGTTGAAACCGGCGAGGTACGACTGGGTGGCCTGCTCGCGCCATTCGGGGTAGCGCGACGGCATGCCCTTGGTCGAATTCAGCGACTGGTTGGCGAGGATGTTGTAGTCCATCGAGAGCACCTCGAAGCTGTGCCCCGGGAACGGCATGGCCTGGAGCGGCAGATCCCAGACGCCCTCCCGCTTCTTGGGCCAGATCTGGGTGCCGCCGGGGGAGCTGGCGTCGTAGCGCCAGCCGAGCTTGCTCGCCGTGGGCAGCAGATTTTCCTGGCCGAGCAGACAGGGGGCGCGACCGCCGATCAGTTCCTTGCGGTAGTCGAAAGGAAGCGGATCGAGGTCGGTCCAGCCGGTGTTCGTACGCCATTCGGTGACGAAGGAGACCGCCTGATCGATTTCGCTCCGCCACTGGGCGGAGGACCAGTTCGCGACCGATCCGGAACCGCTGCAGAAATGCCCGTTGAAGTGGGTTCCTATCTCGTGCCCGTCGAGCCAGGCCTGACGGACGTTCTTCAGCGTCTCCTTGATGTGACCGTCGGTGAGATATCCGATGTCGGAAGCACCGATGCGGTTGTTGGGCGGCCGGTACATGGACTTCTTCGACTCGGGCAGCAGATAGATCCCGGACAGGAAGAAGGTCATCGCCGCGTCGTGATCCTTGGCGAGTTCCAGAAAGCGCGGGAAGAGTCCGTTGCCGACCTCGCCCGCCCCGTCCCAGGAGAAGATCACGAACTGCGGCGGCGTCTGCCCGGGTTCGAGCGGGACCGGCTTGGCGGGCTGGTGCGGCTGCTTCCCGGTGTCCGCGGTGGAACCGTCACCGATCTTCCGGACGTCCTTCTTCTCGGACCCGGTTCCGCGCGTGCTTCCGTCGGAACCCTTCTCCCCCGTGGTCCCCGACCGGCTCGTGTCCGAGGAGCCGAAGGTGCCGCAGCCCGCCACCCCGACGGCGGCGGCGGCTCCCAGTCCGGCTCCGAGCAGACCCCTCCGGCTGATGTCACGCATGATTACCCCATCTGCGGTCGTTTTGCCTAAAGTCCATACAAACTGGCGATCACTTAGATGATGGAATCAACACGGGGGTTCCGCGAATTAACACATGATTCTTTGTATGACTAGGCCTCAGTCGCGATCGACCACATGGCCCAGCAGGTGGCGTGGGAGCATCGCTTCAACCACCCCCGAAGACAGCAATCGCCGGACGGGCGAAAAGATCAAGCCCGTCCGGCGATCGAGGACAAAACGCGAACCAAGGACGACTCAGCATCCGGCACCCGGGCCCGGGGCCCCCGCGCCCCGCCCCGCCGGCCCCGTGGGCCGGCTACGCGCCGAACGCCTTCGACTTCCCCTTCACCGGCTTCGCTCCGGCCAGCAGATGCGCCGGCACCAGGTCCCGCGCCGGCTCCGAGTACCCGACCGACACGATCTTGTCGCCCTGGTACGTGAAGCTGGTCAGCGAGGCGAGGGTGCACTGCCGCTTGCGCGGGTCGTGCCACAGCCGCCGCCGCTCGACGAAGCTCCGCACGATCCAGATCGGCAGCTGGTGGCTGACGCAGACCGCCTCGTGGCCGCGGGCCGCGTCGCGCGCGGCGTCCAGCGCGCCCATCATCCGTACGACCTGCTCGATGTACGGCTCGCCCCACGAGGGCCGGAACGGGTTCGTCAGGTGCTTCCAGTTGTCCGGCTTGCGCAGCGCGCCGTCGCCGACGCCGAAGGTCTTGCCCTCGAAGACGTTGGCCGCCTCGATGAGCCGCTCGTCGGTGGCCAGGTCCAGGCCGTGCGTCTCGGCGATCGGCGTGGCCGTCTCCTGGGCGCGCTCCAGCGGGGAGGCGACGACATGGGTGATGTCGCGGCCCGCGAGGTGCTCGGCGACCCTGCCGGCCATCTGCCGGCCGAGCTCGGAGAGGTGGTAGCCGGGGCGGCGGCCGTAGAGCACGCCCTCCGGGTTGTGCACCTCGCCGTGCCGCATCAGATGGACGACGGTGATGTCCTTGTCCTTGCGGCCTCCGTCGTCCGTGCGGTTTCCGTTCTCGCTCATGCGGTGGCCTCCGAGGCGGCGCGGGCGGCGGCGGGCAGAGCGGCGGCGATGCGCTCGACTGCCTGCGTGTCGTGGGCGGTGGAGACGAACCAGGACTCGAAGGCCGACGGCGGGAGGTAGACACCCTGCGACAGCAGCGAGTGGAAGAAGGCGGTGAAGCGGAAAGCTTCCTGCTGCTTGGCGTCCTCGTAGTTCCGCACCGGGCGGTCGGTGAAGAAGACGGAGAACATGTTGCTCGCCGCCTGCACGGTGTGCGCCACGCCCTCCTTGGCCAGCGCCTCGCTGACCAGGCCGCGGATCTCCGCGGAGACCGCGTCCACCTTGGCGTAGGCCGCGTCGTCGAGCAGCCGCAGCTGGGCGAGACCGGCGGCGGTGGCGATGGGGTTCCCGGAGAGGGTGCCCGCCTGGTAGACGGGGCCGGCCGGAGCGAGGTGGGCCATCACGTCCGCGCGTCCGCCGAAGGCCGCGGCCGGGAAGCCGCCGCCCATGACCTTGCCGAAGGTCATCAGGTCGGGCCGCACCCCGTCGACGCCGAACCAGCCGGCCTTCGACGTACGGAAGCCGGTCATGACCTCGTCGGAGATGTAGAGCGCACCGTTCGCGGCGCAGAGCTCCTTGAGCCCGGCGTTGAAACCGTCCAGCGGCGGTACGACACCCATGTTGCCCGGCGACGCCTCGGTGATCACACAGGCGATCTCGCCGGGGTGCGCGGCGAACGCCTCGCGGACGGCGTCCAGGTCGTTGTACGGCAGCACGATCGTGTCGCCGGCCTGCGCGCCGGTGACCCCGGGGGTGTCCGGGAGGCCGAAGGTCGCGACCCCGGAACCGGCGGCGGCGAGCAGCGCGTCGACGTGGCCGTGGTAGCAGCCGGCGAACTTCACCACCTTGGCCCGGCCGGTGAACCCGCGGGCCAGCCGGATCGCGGACATGGTCGCCTCGGTGCCGGACGACACCAGCCGCACCTGCTCCACGGGCTCGACCCGGGCCACGATCTCCTCGGCGAGCGCGACCTCGCCCTCACCGGGCGTACCGAACGAGGTCCCGCGGGCGACGGCCTCCTGGACTGCGGCGATGACCTCCGGGTGGGAGTGGCCGAGGATCATCGGCCCCCACGAGCACACGAGGTCGACATACTCGCGGCCGTCGGCGTCGGTGAGGTACGGCCCGCTGCCGGAAACCATGAAGCGGGGCGTACCGCCCACCGCCCGGAAGGCACGGACGGGGGAGTTCACGCCGCCGGGCGTCACGAGGGACGCGCGGTCGAAAAGCGTCTGCGAAACTGGGGCGTCATAGGGAAAGCTCACACAAGCCATGGTGTCAGAGCCCCGGACGGTCTTGCGGGCAGGTGTTTCACCGCCCGCCCGCGGGGGAGGTCACTGACACGATGATCGGGTTGCGCGGCGGGGGCTGTGTCTCCTAAGTAGTAGTCGGGTGGATGAGATATGCATCGCGGTGGCGGAGTGGGCGAAGGGACCGGCGGCCCGGGGCCCGAGCCTGCCCGGCGGGGTAGGCACCGGCGTGAGGCGGAGCGCGAGCAGGGCGTACGGGCCAGTGGTGCGCAGGGTGGCGAAGCCGGAAGCAGGAGTGGTGGCCGGGTGGGGGTGACCTACAAGTACTTCGGTGCTCCCGACGGGGCCACCGCGGCACGCGTGCCCATTTCGATGCGCCCCGAGGAGCTCGGCGGCGACGAGCTGGGCATGGGCGGCATGTTCACCAAGATCAAGCCGGAGACGGTGGCGGCGATGGTCCTCACCGGAATACAGGGCATACCTCTGCACCGGGTCCCCCCGCTGGAGCTGGTCGTGCTGCACCCCGACTACGCGGTGGTCAAGCTGCCGATGACGGTCGTCGACCCGCTGCGCGGCGTCGGCGAGGAGTCAGTGGGCGCCGCGGCCTTCATCTGGTCCACGGTCCCGGACCGCGGCGGCCCGCGCGACGCGTTCAACGTCTACCAGCTCCTGCACGAGTGGCAGGACTTCTCGCACCGGCTGCACGATGCGGGGCACCAGGCGTACTGCCTGGTGTGGCCCTGACCGGCGCGCGTTCGGCGGGTTGCCGTCCCGGGCGCGCCCGCCCCGGGACTCCCCGGAACATGACGACGGCGGCGGCCGGGCGTCCTCGCCCGGCCGCCGCCGCATGCGCAGGGCCCGTCCGGCCCCGGTCGGACGGGCCCGGAGATCAGGCGGCCACCGGAACGGCCGAGCGCACCTGGGCGATGACCTCGGTGATCGCGGTGACGACCTCGGCGTCGTCGGCGGGGTGGGTGTCGGCGAAGCGGGTCACGGAGCCGGGGATGGACAGCTTGACGTCCTCCAGGACCACGGCGCCCGCGATCCCCACGGACTTGCGGGCGTCGTCCTGCGCCCAGACGCCGCCGTACTGGCCGAAGGCGGTGCCGACCACGGCGACCGGCTTGCCGGAGATGGCACCGGCGCCGAACGGGCGCGACAGCCAGTCGATGGCGTTCTTCAGGACGGCCGGCATGGTGCCGTTGTACTCGGGCGAGAACAGCAGGAAGGCGTCGACCCCTGCCGCCGCCTCACGCAGCCGGACGGCGGCCGCCGGGACGCTTCCCTCGACGTCGGTGTCCTCGTTGTAGAAGGGCACATCGGCCAGGCCCTCGAACAGCTCGATCTCGGCGCCCTCGGGGGCGTGCTTGACGGCGGCCTCGGCGAGCTGACGGTTGTGCGAGCCGGCGCGGAGGCTGCCGACGAGGGCGAGGATGCGTACAGACATGGGAACTCCCGGGAGGCGGAGAGGCAGGTGATCCAAACAAACGGACCGCGGTCCGGTTGAATTTCTACCACCTAAACGGACCACGGTCCACTTATTCTTCCCGGACGTTACGCTGAGGCCATGACCGACTCCGTCGCCCCTACCTCGAAACTGCCCGAACCAGGAGAAGAGCGGAGGAATCTCCCGCTCGCACCGACCGACGAGCCCCATCAGCTACGAGCGGACGCGGCACGCAACCGCACGCTCCTGCTGGACGCCGCCTCCCGGCTCCTGTCCGGGTGCGGAGCGGCGGACCTGACCATGGAGTCGGTGGCCGCCGCCGCAGGGGTGGGCAAGGGAACTGTCTTCCGGCGCTTCGGCGACCGGGCCGGCCTCCTGATCGCGCTCCTGGACCACCGGGAGAAGCAGCTCCAGGCCGCCTTCCTCTCCGGTCCGCCACCGCTGGGCCCCGGCGCCTCCGCGGCGGAGCGGCTGCACGCCTTCGGGCCCGCCGTTCTGCGTCACGAACGCGATCAGCACGCGCTGATCCTGGCCAGCCGGACCGACCCGCTGCGCAACTACGCCGTCCCGGCGCTCCATCTGCGCATCAACCACATCGCGATGCTGCTGCGGCAGGCGAACGCGACCGGCGATCCGGAACTGCTGGCCCACACCCTGCTCGGCTTCATCGACACCGCCCTCGTCCACCACCTCACCGTGGAGCGCGGCATGCCCCTGGAGCGCCTGGAGGAAGCCTGGCACCACCTGGTCACCCGGCTCGGAGCGACCGCATAGCCACCCGGCGCCCCGCCGCCTCTCCCCCGGCCGCCGCCCGGCGGAACCCGAAATCGCGGGAAATGCAAGCTTCGAGAGGAAAGACCCATATCGCCGCGGCGGATCTTGATACATGCTGGAGAGACATCGACAGTTCCCGACCCCCGGGGGTCCGATGTCCACCGAGACACTCACCGACGCCGTGGTGACCGGCCTGGTCGCCGACGCCACCGCCGCGCCGTCCATGCACAACGCCCAGCCCTGGCTCTTCCACTACGGGCGCCGCAGCCGCACCCTCGTCCTCCGGGCCGATTACGAGCGCCGGATGCCACAGGCCGACCCCTCCACCCGTGCCCTCCACATCGGCTGCGGCGCGGCCCTGCTCAACCTGCGGGTCTCCGCCGCCCACCACGGCCTGGACGCGGTCACCACCCTGCTGCCCGCACCGTCGGAGCCGGCCCTCCTGGCATCCGTGCGCCTGGACGATCTCCCCGACACCCCGCGCGGGCGAGCCGGCGAAGAGCTCCGCGCCCTCCATCCCGCGATCGCGAACCGGCACACCAGCCGCTACCCGTTCGACGAGCGGGCGATCCCCGACGATGTCCGGGCGCGCCTCTCCGACGCGGCCCGTGCCGAGGGCGCGGACTTCGCTTTCCTCACCGAGCCCCATCTGGGGACCGTGCTCGACCTGATCCGGGACGCCGAGGGATACGACCGGGCGGACCCGGCACGGGAGGCCGAGCAGGAGCACTGGGTCCGGTACACGAAGTCCGACGCGCCGGTCGACGGCATCCCCGACTACGCCTTCGGCCCCCGCGACGCCACCGAGCGGGCGACCAACCGCGACTTCGACGGCACCTCCTCCCTCGCCGGCCGGGCCCGCGTCCTGTTCGAACAGCGGCCCCAGCTGGCCCTGCTGAGCACCGAGGGCGACCGCCCCGCGGACTGGCTGCGCGCAGGCCAGGCGCTGGAGCGCGTCCTGCTCGCCGCCACGCTGGAGCAGGTGTCCACCTCGTTCGCGACCCAGCCCCTGGAATGGCCGGAGCTGCGCTGGGTCCTGCGCGAACCGGTCCACGGCACCGGCCACCCCCAGATGATCATCCGCCTGGGATACGGACCCACCGGGCCGCACACGCCGCGCCGCCCCCTGGACCGGGTGCTGACGATCGAACCGTAGAACGCCCGAGAGGGGCACCGAGAGAAGGCGGTGTGCGCGATGCGGCTCCCCGTGGTCGTCGGAATGGACGGATCGGAGGGCAGCCTGCGGGCCCTGGACTGGGCCGCGACGGAAGCGGCACGCTCCCGGCTCCCCCTGCGCATCGTGCACGCCTCGCTGTGGGAGCGCTACGAGGGGCTGCGGCCCGGCCTCGACGACGATCACCCCGGGGAGCAGGCCCTCGCCGAGCATCTCGTCGCCTCGGCCCGGGACCGCGTCCGGGACCTCAGGCCCGAGGTGGTCGTGGTGGCCGATGTTCAGCCCGAGGACCCGGTGGCCGCACTCGTACGGGAGAGCCACAAGGCGTCACTCGTCGTCCTGGGGTCCCGGGGCCGGGGCCGGATCGCCGGAATGCTCCTCGGGTCCGTCGGACTCTCGCTGGCCGGCCGCTCCCACTGCCCGGTCGTGGTGGTTCCCGCGGTCCGGCCTGGCGCACGGGCGGAACCCGGCCGCGTCGTCGTCGGGATCAGCGACGCCCCCGCACCGTCGGCGGCCGCCGTCTTCGCGCTGGCCCAGGCCGCGGCAGGCCACGGCGAACTGGTCGCCGTACGGGCCTGGCGCCGCCCGGCGCACGAGCTCCTGACCCACCCGCCCTTCCCGGGCGCTCCCGCTTCCCCTCAGCGCCGACGGGCCGAGGAACATCTCGAAGAGGTCCTGGGGGCGCTGACCGAAGGGGACGATTCCGGAACGGTCGTCCACCGCTCGGTCGCGCAGGGACCGGCGCACCAGGTACTCGTCGAGGCCGCCGAGGGGGCGGAACTGCTGGTCGTCGGCGCCCGGCGGAGCAGCGGACGGCACGGACTCCAGCTGGGCCCGGTCAGCCACGCGGTGCTGCATTACGCGCCCTGCCCGGTCGCCGTCGTCCCGGAGGCGTACCGGAGCTGATGCGGGCCGGGCCACGGCCGTACGGTTCTCCTCGTACCGATGCACTCACGTTCGAGTCGCTGCACTCATGCACGAGGGGGAGGACCCGTCCCATGGCCGATGCCGCCGTCGCACGTCTTGTCGCCACGCTCGCCGCACCGCTGGACCGCGTGCGGGACGCGGCGGACGCCCCGGATCTCCTGCGGTGGCCCGCACCCGGTGACGGGCGGTCAGCAGAAGGCCGGCGCCTGCTCGTCCAGCGCGGTGACACCGAACTGATCGCTCTCGACCCCGATTCCCCGGGCGCGGCGGCGGTCCGCTTCCCCGCGCCGTGGCCCCGCGGCTTCGGCACCTGCGCGGTGGCCCCGGGCGGTGACCTCGCGGTCTTCGCCGGGGTGCACGCGGTCCGTGCGGTGGACCCGACAGGGGCGGTGCGCTGGGAGGTCCGGCACGGCTGCTGGGAGGGTGGTTGCCGCGCCCTCCACACCACGTACGAGGAGTACGCGACCGACCGCCGCCATCTCTACGCGGACAGCGGCTCGGCCGTGTTCTCCGCGGACGCAAGCCTTGTGTGGGCCCATGTCCGCGGCCCGGTCGCCGCGTTCGGGCCCGATCCGGAGGCGCTGGACGAGTGGCTGGTCCTCGACGCCGCCGACGGACGGGTGCTCGGCCGGGCGGAGGCGGAGACCGCGGCGGTCGGATCGGACCACGTCCCGCACCCCGACCCCGCCCGGATGGGACTGTGCGTCGGCGAGGGGCAGGACGGGGTGCCGATGCTGTGGGGCCGCTGGGACGGCGAGCAGCTCTCCGTCCGGCGGTTCTGCGACGACGAGCGGATCCTCACGGATGTGAGTCCCTCGGGCGACCGCTTCCTGACGGTGACCCATTACCAGGAGACCCTCGGCGTGCACCGGGTGGACGACGGTTCCGTGCTGTCCGAACTCGACACCGAGCACACCGTCCCCCGCCACCCCGGGGCCGACCCCGACGACCAGGACGCCGACGAGACGCTCTGGGACTACGCGTGCGGCTTCCTCGACGAGGAGACCGTCGTCGCCGGTACGTCGGAGCGGGACGAGGAGTACGGCGAGGCGCGCCACTGGCTGGTGAGCACGGCCGGGGCGCGGATGCGGCCGGCCGCGCAGCTCACGTACCCGTTCCCGGTGTCCGGCGCCCCCACGGCCCTCGGCGACGGCACCTGGTACACGGTGTCGGAGGCGGGCGACACCCTGTACGTGTGGAGCCGGTAGCCCGGCGGCACGGGGCGGGGCAGGCACGCCCCGTCCGGCCGTTCATGGGGCCGAAGAACGGTCTCCAGCGGCTTCCGCGCAGTGCGAAAGCCGGCGGCGGCGCCCGTAGGATCGCCGTCATGGCCGGTCCTCGACGCGACACCCGGGGCATCGTCGACGCCCCCGAGCTCTTCGCCCAGGTACGTTTCCGCCGCCGTGAACCCGCCGCCGGACTGCGGCCGTACCTGGAGCACTACTGGCTGATCGACTGGGACCTGTCCCAGCCGTACGCCTCCCACCTGGTGCCCCACCCGTCGGTGAACCTGGTCTTCCAGCGGTACGGGGGCGAGGACGGTTTCGCGGAGGTCTCGGGCATCGGTCTTGAGCTGTTCACGCAGAAGCTGTCAGGCCGGGGCCGGGTCTGCGGCGTGCAGTTCCGGCCCGGCGGATTCCGGCCGTTCGCACCGGACCGACCGGTCGCGGAGTGGACCGGGCGGCGGCTTCCCGCCGACGAGGTGTTCACCCCGCCCGCCCCGCCGTCGGCGGTGCTCGGCCCGGCGGACGAGGACGCGCGGGTGGCGGCGCTCGACGCATACCTGCTGGCGCTCGCCCCGGAACCGGACCCGCAGGCCGAACGCGCGATGGCCCTGGTCGACCTGGTGCGTACGGACCGCACGGTGCGCCGCGTCGGCGAACTCGCCCGCGTGGAAGGGGTGTCGTCGCGCTCGCTCCAGCGGCTGTTCGCCGCGTACGTCGGTGTCGGACCCAAGTGGGTCATCCTCCGCTACCGCATCCACGAAGCGCTGGAGCGGGCCGAGTCGGACCGGCAGGTGGACTGGGCGGCGCTCGCGGCGGAGCTCGGCTACAGCGACCAGGCCCACCTGACCAGGGACTTCACGACCACGGTCGGCGTACCCCCGACGGCGTTCGCGCCGCGCTGAGCGCCGGCCGGGTCCGGCGCCCGCCGCTCAGTGCGAATCGAGGGCCTTGTCGAAGTTGAACGCGACGATGTCCAGCCGCTCCCGCAGGTAGAAGCGGTGGGCATCGGTGCGGTGCGTGCCCGAGTCCAGGTTGAGGTGGAGGCAGCCAGCCTCCCTGGCCCGCTCCTCCAGGTGGCCGAGGAGCCTTCGGCCGACCCCGGTGGAGCGGGCGCCCTCGGCGGTGACCAGGTCGTCGACGTACAGCTGCCGGATCTGGCTGGTGTTGTCGACGACGCGCCACCCGGCCGCGCCCACGCAGACGCCCCGGTCGTCGTAGGCGGCGCTGAACCGCAGGCCCTGCCCGTACCCCCGCTCGTACACCTCCCGGAAGAGGTCCTCGGTGAGGTGGGGGCGGAGTTCACGCAGGACGGGAAGCAGGTCGTCGGTGAGTCTGGCGTCGCCGGGTTCGAGGTCGGTGATCTTCATACCGGAACTCTAGGGGCGCCCCCGCTCCGCCCCTGACCGCGCGACGCCCGCGGGCACCCGGCACACCCGGCGCACGCGGCAGTCGAAACCCCCTGGCTGACGCACCCCGGCCGATGACATGCTGACGGGGTGAACGGACCGGAGATCCACCTCGAAGTCGCCCCCGAGCTGCGGCTCTTCGTCGCGCATGAACGCCGCCGGGGACGCACGGCCGTGATCACCGACGGCTCCTCCACCCTCGGCCATGTCGTGGAGTCGCTCGGCATCCCGCTCACCGAGGCCGGACAGCTCCTGGTCGACGGCCGGCCCGTGCCCGTCTCGCACATCCCGGGGGCCGGCGAACTGGTCGAGGTACGGGCCGTGCAGCGCCCCCAGTACGTCCCGGGCGCGCCGCTGCGGTTCCTGCTCGATGTCCACCTCGGCACGCTGGCCCGGCGGCTGCGGCTGCTGGGCGTCGACGCGGCGTACGAGAGCGAGGACATCGGCGATGCCGCGCTGGCCGCCCGGTCGGCGGACGAGCGGCGCGTACTGCTCTCGCGGGACCGCGGGCTGCTGCACCGCCGGGAGATCTGGGCCGGGGCGTACATCTACAGCGACCGCCCGGAGGACCAACTGCGCGATGTGCTGGGGCGGTTCGCCCCGCATCTGGCTCCCTGGACCAGGTGCACCGCCTGCAACGGCCCGCTGAGAACGGCCGACAAGGACTCGGTCAGCGATCACCTGGAGCACGGCACCCGGCGCTCGTACGACGTCTTCGCGCAGTGCACGGAGTGCGACCGGGTCTACTGGCGGGGCGCCCACCACACCCATCTGGAAGCGATCGTCACGAAGGCGCTCCACGAATTCGCGCCCGCGCGGGCGGACAGGGCGTAGTTCCGGGGAGGGCTGACGCGCCGGCCTCGCCCGGGGATGGCGCGTAATAAGCCTCGCCGGGGGCGCGTAATCGGCCTCGCCCGGGGCCGGCGTCCGAAGGCCCGGCAGCCGTCGCACCGCACACGGCGGTCGCGTCTGTGGCCTCCCGCAACGCCTGATCGGCCGGATGGAGCCGCAGACGGTCGGCGACGGCCTGGCGCAGAGTCCGTACGCGGCCATGAGCAAGGCCTGCCCTGCCGACCGGCTACGGCGTCTCGGCGGTCAAGTAGCGCTGGACGGTGGGCGCGAGCCAGGCGATCACCTCATCGCGCGACATCTCGACGGCGGGCCCGAACCGCAGCACGTAGCGCGCGAGCGCCATTCCGAGTATCTGCGAGGCGACGAGCGCCGCACGGTGGGCCGCTTCGGCCGGAACGGGGCAGACGCCGACCGTGACCGCGCCGATCTGCTCGGCGAACACGGCCCTCATCCGCTCCGCGCCCGCTTCGTTGGTGACACCGACCCTGAGCATGGCCGTGAGCACGTCGTCGTTCTCCCAGCGGTCGAGGAAGTGCGTGACGAGCACCGACCCGACGTGCTTGCCCGGCAACGCCCCCAGCTCGGGAATCCGCAGATCGATCGCGGAGGCGGCGACGAACAGCCCCTCCTTGTTGCCGTAGTAGCGCATGACCATCGACGGGTCGATGCTGGCGTCCCGGGCAATGGCCCGGATGGTGGCGCGCTCGTACCCGTCGGCGGCGAACCGCTCACGCGCGGCTACGAGAATCGCGGCCTTGGTGGCATCCGAACGGCGGGGCGCGGTGGCGGGCTTTGTCATGCCAACAAATGTAGGCCAACGTGCGTTGACATGCCAGCCGCGCCGGGAGTACCGTTGCCAACAAGCGTTGACCAACGCTCGTTGGCATGAAGGTGACAGCCGATGACCGGGCCCAGGAGGCAGCCATGACCACCACCCCGAGCACCGCACCCGAGCTCGTCGACGTACTCGTCGTGGGCGCGGGCCCCACCGGCCTGCTGCTCGCGGGAGATCTCGCCGCCCAGGGCGTCTCCGTGACGCTCGTGGAGCGCCGCCCGCACCGGACGAGCAATATGACCCGCGCCTTCGCCGTACACGCCCGCACACTCGAACTGCTCGACAGCCGTGGCCTGGCCGACGAGCTGATCAAGACGGGCACCCCCCTCAGCTCCCTGCGCTTCTTCGGCAGGCTCTCGCTCGACCTCGACCGGCTGCGCACCCGCTTCCCCTTCGTGCTGATCACCCCGCAGTACGAGGTGGAGCAGCTGCTGGAGCGCCGAGCCCGCACCGCCGGGGTCCGCTTCCGGTACGACACGGAGCTGACCGGGCTGCACCAGAGCGCCGCATCGGAATCCGTCACGGCCGAACTGCGCGAGCCGGACGGCGGCCGGACCACTCTCACCGCCCGCTATCTCGTGGGCGCCGACGGTATGCGCAGCCCCGTGCGCCAGGCGCTCGGGCTGCCCTTCCCCGGCAAATCCGTGATCCGGTCGATGGCCCTCGCCGATGTCCGGCTCACCGAGGAGCCGGACGACATCCTCACGGTCAACGGCCGCGGGAACACCTTCGCCTTCATCGTGCCCTTCGGCGACGGCTGGTACCGCGTGATGGGGTGGAGCCACAGGCACCAGGCCGCCGACAGCAGCCCCTCCGACCCCGTCGATCTCGAAGAGGTGCGCGAGATCGCCCGCCTCGCCCTCGGCACCGACTTCGGCATGCACGATCCCCGCTGGATCTCCCGCTTCCACAGCGACGAACGGCAAGTTCCGCGTTACCGCACCGGCCGGGTCTTCCTCGCCGGGGACGCCGCCCACGTCCACTCGCCCGCGGGCGGCCAGGGCATGAACACCGGCCTTCAGGACGCCGCCAATCTCTCCTGGAAGCTCGCCGCCGTACTGCGGGGACGGACGGCCGACCCGGAGGCACTCCTCGACAGCTACCACGCCGAACGGCACCCGGTCGGCACGAAGGTGCTCCGCTCCAGCGGCGCGCTCGTCCGCCTCGCCATGGCCCGCACCCCGCTCCAGCGGGCGGTCAGAACCCTCGCGGCCACGGCGCTGTCCATAGTCCGGCCCGCCTCCGGCAAGGCCATCGGCCTGGTCTCCGGCATCTCGATCGCCTACCAGGCGCCGCGCGGCGCACATCCCCTGACCTCGAAGCGCGCCCCCGACCTGAGCCTGCGCGAGGGCCGTCTGCACCAACTGCTGCGCGACGGGACGTTCGTCCTCGTCACTCCCGCCGGCACCGCCACCCCGGCATCACCGGCTCCGCTGGTGCACGCCCACTGGCGGAGCAACCGCACCACCGCCCTGCTCGTCCGGCCCGACGGCTATATCGCCTGGGCGAGCGAGCACCCCGACCCGGCGGACCTGCGGGCCGCCCTCACCCTATGAGCCCCGGATCCGCATCACCGGCCGCGAGACCGCATCACCGTCCACGAGGCCCGCACCACCCACCCGGGCTCAGGAATTCACCGACCGGTTCGTCATGCTCCCCCACTCATTCGGCCCCTCGCTTCCCCCATGAAACGCTGGCTCCATGCCCATCACCCGTTCCGTCGCCCTGTTCGTCGTCGCCGCACTCTTCGAGATCGGGGGCGCCTGGCTGGTCTGGCAGGGCGTGCGTGAGCACCGGGGCTGGATCTGGATCGGGGCGGGCGTCCTCGCCCTCGGCGCCTACGGCTTCGTCGCCACGCTCCAGCCGGACGGCGAGTTCGGCCGCATCCTCGCCGCGTACGGCGGCGTCTTCGTCGCCGGCTCGATCGCCTGGGGCATGGTCGCCGACGGCTACCGCCCCGACCGGTGGGATGTGATCGGAGCGCTGATCTGCCTGGCCGGCATGGCCGTGATCATGTACGCCCCTCGCAACCACTGACCCCGCGCCTGCCTATCCTGGCCCGGTACCGATCAGCTGTCCGAGGAGTCCGCCATGGCCGCCACCCCGATCGCCGTCGTCACCGGAGCGAGCAGCGGCATCGGCGCCGCGACCGCCCGGCAGCTGGCCGCAGCCGGCTACCGCGTCGTACTGACCGCCCGCCGCAAGGACCGCATCGAGGCGCTCGCCGCCGAGATCAACGAGGCGGGCCACCAGGCAACGGCCTACGCGCTGGACGTCACCGACCGCGCCGCGGTGGACGAGTTCGCCACGGCGTTCCGTACCCTCGCCGTCCTCGTCAACAACGCGGGCGGCGCGCTCGGGGCCGACCCCGTCGCCACCGGCGACCCCGCCGACTGGCGCCAGATGTACGAGACGAACGTCATCGGCACGCTCAACGTCACCCAGGCCCTGCTCCCCGCCCTCACCGGGAGCGGCGACGGCACGATCGTGGTCCTCTCCTCCACCGCGGGCCTCTCCACCTACGAGGGCGGCGGCGGTTACGTGGCCGCCAAGCACGGCGAGCACGTCCTGGCCGAGACCCTCCGCCTGGAGATCGTCGGCACCCCCGTCCGTGTCATCGAGGTCGCCCCCGGCATGGTCAGGACGGAGGAGTTCGCCACCACACGTTTCCGCGGCGACACCGAGAAGGCGGCCAAGGTCTACGCGGGCGTCGACGCCCCCCTCACCGCCGACGACGTGGCCGACACCATCACCTGGGCCGTCACCCGGCCCAGCCACGTCAACATCGACCTCCTGGTGGTCCGCCCCCGCGCCCAGGCCTCCAACTCCAAGGTCCACCGCACCAGCTGACCCCGGCGACCGCAGAAAGCAGGGCGCCCGGAGACAAGCGCGACCGGGAAAGACCTGGAGACACCAGGAAAGAAAGAAAGAAAGAAGAACCCCGGACACACCACCCGCGTCCGAGGCTCTTCCGTCAGCCGTGCGCAGCGGACCTCAGCCCTTCACGCACACGATCTGCTTGAGCTTCGCGACGACCTCCACCAGGTCCCGCTGCTGCTCGATGACCTTCTCGATCGGCTTGTACGCGGCCGGAATCTCGTCCACGACACCGGAGTCCTTACGGCACTCCACACCGCGCGTCTGGTCCTCCAGATCGCGCGTCGAGAAGCGCCGCTTCGCGGCGTTCCGGCTCATCTTCCGGCCGGCGCCGTGCGAGGCCGAGTTGAACGACTTCTCGTTCCCGAGGCCCTTCACGATGTACGAGCCGGTGCCCATCGAACCCGGGATGATCCCGAAGTCCCCGGCCCCCGCACGGATCGCGCCCTTCCGCGTGACCAGCAGGTCCATACCCTCGTACCGCTCCTCCGCCACATAGTTGTGGTGGCAGGAGATGACCGGCTCGAAAGTGACCTTGGCCTTCTTGAACTCCTTGCGGACCACGTTCTGGAAGAGCGCCATCATGATGGCGCGGTTGTACTTCGCGTACTCCTGCGCCCAGAACAGGTCGTTCCGGTACGCCGCCATCTGCGGGGTGTCGGCGATGAACACCGCCAGGTCGCGGTCGATCAGATCCTGGTTGTGCGGCAGCTTCTGCGCCTGCCCGATGTGGAAATCGGCCAGTTCCTTGCCGATGTTCCGCGATCCGGAGTGCAGCATCAGCCAGACCGAACCCGCCTCGTCGAGGCAGAACTCGATGAAATGGTTGCCCGATCCGAGCGTTCCCATCTGCTTCGTGGCCCGTTCCTGACGGAACTTGACCGCATCGGCCACCCCGTCGAACCGTCCCCAGAAGTCGTCCCAGCCCGGCGCCCGGAAGCCGTAGAGCTGGTCCGGCGCCACGGCCTCGTCGTGCATCCCGCGGCCCACCGGAATGGCCTGCTCGATCTTCGACCGGAGCCGGGACAGGTCGCCCGGCAGGTCATTGGCCGTCAGCGAGGTCTTCACCGCGGACATTCCGCAGCCGATGTCCACCCCGACCGCCGCAGGACAGACCGCGCCCTGCATCGCGATCACCGAACCGACCGTCGCCCCCTTGCCGAAATGGACGTCCGGCATGACGGCGAGACCCTTGATCCAGGGCAGCGTGGCCACATTGCGCAGCTGTTGCATCGCGACGTCCTCGACCGAAGCCGGGTCGGCCCACATGCGGATGGGGACCTTCGCCCCCGGCACCTCTACATAAGACATAGTTCCTCGATTCCCCCGAAAAGTCTGAAAGCGCAAAACCGGTGCCAAGGTCGGCAAACGAGTCGGTCGACCGGCAATCACAGCGGCGCGTGCGATACACATTGTGTCCACCGGTCGCCATCGAGCGGCAACCGTTTTTCGCACGAAGGGAGCCCAGGGCCGTGCGACGAATGGCCTATGTATCCGGCACCGCGCTGCTGGCATCGCTCGTCGTCGGCTGCAGCGCCGACACCGGAACCGATGATTCCGTCGGCGACGGCAAGTCCGGCGAGACAGCCGTCACCGCAGCGGCCCCCGGCAAGTACCAGACACTTCCCGACCCTTGTCGCGCCATCGCGACGTCGACGCTGAAGGACCTGCTCCCGGGCGCCGCCGAACTGTCCGAGGAACAGCAGAAGAAGGTGTACGAGGGCACCGCCGCCGTCACCTACAACACCGACCGCCGGGTCGGCTGCCGCTGGAAGTCCGAGGGCCCCTCCTCCTCACGCTCCCTGTCCATCGACTTCGAGCGTGTCGTGTCCTACGACCCCGCGGTGAGCGACGACGACCGCGCCCGCGAGGTGTACACGAAGAAGGAGACCGCCGCCGGTCTGTCCTCGCCCTCCCCGACCCCCGACGCCGCGGACAGCAGCACGGAGAAGGCAAAGGACACGAAGAAGCCGACGCACCCCGCGGCTTCCGACGACGACGCCACCACCTCCGGCTCCGACGCCCCCTCGCACGCCCTGACCGGCCTCTCCTCCGAAGCCGGAAGCAGCGAGACCGGAAGCACCGACGACGCCGGAAACACCGGGGACACCGGGGACACCGGGGACACCGGGGACACCGACGGCGTCACGAACACCGACGAAGACCCGGGCGACCTCCAGCCGCGCGTCCTCGACGACCTCGGTGACAGCGCATTTCTGAACGATCTGCTCACCCGGGCAGGTTCCACCGCACAGCACCGCACGGTGAGCGTGGTATTCCGCACATCGAACGTCATCGTGACCGTCGACTTCACCGAGCAGCCGACCGTCTCCACCGTGGTCCCCGAGAGCAAGGAACTGCAGGAGAAGGCCCAGGCACTGGCCCGGCAGCTGGTCGACGAGTTCAGCGAATGAACCCCGTCCCGGGCGCCCCTGGCACGCGTCGCCACCGGTCGCCGGGACCCCGGCCGAGGCGGCATCCGGTCCCGGTCCGTCGTACCGTGGCCCTCCGGAAACCCTCCGGAGCATCTTCCGGGCCACCCTCCGGAACACCTGCCGACCACCCGCCCGACCGCCTGGCAGCCCGCCCGCCGCGCCACCCGAGTGAAGGAACCATGCACCGTTCAGCCCCGCGACTCTCCCGCATACTCGCCTGCGCCGCCGTCCCGGTGATGCTCGTCGTCGCCGGCTGCTCGTCGGACTCCGGCGACAAGAAGGAACCGGACTCGTCCGAGTCGTCCGCATCGGCGAGCGCGAGCAAGAAGGCGGAACCGACCGTCGAGCCCGCGAAGTTCGCCGCGCTGCCCGACCCGTGCAAGTCGATCGCCAAGAAGACGGTGACCTCCCTGGTTCCCTCGGCGAAGTCCAAGAGCGGAACGGCCGCCACCTCCAGCGACACCTCGTACCGCGCCGGCTGCTCCTGGAACGGCCTCGACGACAACGGCGTGAAGGGCTCGCAGTACCGCTGGCTCGACGTCGGCTTCACCCGCTTCGACTCGGACCAGTCCCTGGGCAGCGGCGCCGAGCGCGCCCGGCAGGACTTCGACAAGCAGGTCGCCAAGGCCAAGGTGGCCGAGGGCGCCAAGAAGATCGCCGAGGCGCCCGTCAGCGGCATCGGCGAGCAGGCCACCAAAATCACCTACGACCTCAGCAAGACCAAAGAGGACTTCAAGTACGCGACGATCGTGGCCCGGACCGAGAACGTCGTCGTCACCCTCACCTACAACGGCGCGGGTTACGCGGGCGCGAAGACCCCCTCCGCCACCGACATCCTGAAGGGCGCCGAGAAGGCGGCCAAGGAAGCGGTGGCCGCCGTCGCCGGCACGGAGTCGGACAAGCCGTCCGGCTCGACCGCTCCGAGCGAGAAGGCCACGGACAAGGAGGACTCCCCCAAGTCCTCCGACAAGGACTCCTCGGACGGCAAGTCGACGAACAGGAAGACCTCCGCCAACAAGTCGTCCGTCAAGAAGACGAGCTAGGACCCGTTCGGCCCTGATCCGCCGGACAGCCCGAGCAACACCCCTGCCCAGAGGCGGCTCGACGAAGCCCGGCGCTCCCCCCGAGCGCCGGGCTTCGCCCCTCCCCACGCAACACGCCGCGTTCCCGTGTGCCAGGCTGTGCCCGCCAGAATTCGCAGCAGGACGCCGAACAGGACGTCGAAGCACGGCGCCGGAACACGACGCCGGATACGGGAGAACGGGGAGGGGAACGCGGGTGGCCGCGATGCAGCTGACACGCACCCACCGGATACTCATCGGTCTCGTGGTCGCCGGTGCGGTGCTCATCGCCGCGATCGGATTCGCGGGATCGTACGCGGCGGTGCGTGAGCTCGCCCTCCAGAAGGGCTTCGGGGACTTCTCGCTGGTCTTCCCGATCGGCATCGA
>NZ_BMTF01000036.1 GCF_014649535.1 Streptomyces gelaticus | reverse complement strand
ACGGCTTCGACGGACACCAGCCCTACACCCCCGACGAGGTCCGCGAGGCCCTCCAGATCGGACCCGACACCCCGATCCTGACCACGGACGCACGCCACCGTGCCGACGCCAAGAGCGCGCTGATCACGCTCGTCGAGCACGCGCTCATGGCGCGGCTGCGCTAAGGACGTAGAAAGGGCCCCGCACTCCGGAAGGAGTGCGGGGCCCTTTCACGTCTTGCGCGTCAGCCCTGCCAGGAGTGCGGGGCACGGAAGCCCGGGGTGCGCTCCAGGCGGCGCCACCCGGCGGTGTTGCGGCCGCGGTGGGCGGGGGGTGCGGCGGGCTGGGCGGCGGCGCGGGCGAGGAGGACCGCGGTTATCGCGGCCAGTTCCTCGGGGTCGGCGAGACCCTTCTCGACGCGCAGCACGGACTCGGCGGCAGTGGACATGGGTGGTTTCTCCGTCTTCTCGGCAGGCAGGTCTTCGCGGGCTCGGCAGGGGTGCTGCGCGGCGTGCGGACTACTGCGGGGGGTTGCCGTGCTTGCGGGACGGCAGGTCGGCGTGCTTGGAGCGGAGCATGGCCAGCGAGGCGATCAGCACCTCGCGGGTCTCGGCGGGGTCGATGACGTCGTCGACCAGGCCGCGCTCGGCCGCGTAGTACGGATGCATCAGTTCCGCCTTGTACTCCTTGACCATGCGCTTCCGCATGGCTTCCGGGTCCTCGGCGTCGGCGATCTGCCGACGGAAGATGACGTTGGCGGCGCCCTCGGCGCCCATCACCGCGATCTCGTTGGTCGGCCAGGCGTAGGTCAGATCCGCTCCGATGGACTGGCTGTCCATCACGATGTACGCACCGCCGTACGCCTTGCGCAGGATCAGCGAGATCCTCGGCACGGTGGCGTTGCAGTACGCGTAGAGCAGCTTCGCGCCGTGCCGAATGATTCCACCGTGCTCCTGATCGACGCCGGGCAGGAAGCCGGGTACGTCCAAAAGAGTGATGATGGGGATGTTGAATGCATCACACATCTGAACGAATCGAGCGGCCTTCTCGGAGGCCTCGATGTCCAGGACGCCGGCCAGGGACTGCGGCTGGTTGGCGACGATGCCGACGACCTGGCCGTCCATCCGTGCCAGGGCACAGACGATGTTGCGGGCCCAGCGCTCGTGGATCTCCAGGTAGTCGCCGTCGTCGACGAGCTCCTCGATGACCTTGTGCATGTCGTACGGGCGGTTGCCGTCGGCCGGGACCAGGTCGAGCAGGACGTCGCCGCGCCGGTCGGCTGGGTCGTCGCTCGCGGCGGTGGGCGGGTTCTCGCGGTTGTTCGAGGGCAGCATGCCGATCAGGTAGCGGACCTCGGCGATGCAGGTCTCCTCGTCGTCGTACGCGAAATGCGCGACGCCCGAGGTCTCCGCGTGCACATCGGCGCCGCCGAGCCCGTTCTGGGTGATCTCCTCGCCCGTCACCGCCTTGACCACGTCCGGTCCGGTGATGAACATCTGCGAGGTCTCACGGACCATGAACACGAAGTCGGTGAGGGCCGGGCTGTACGCCGCGCCGCCCGCGCACGGGCCGAGCATCACACTGATCTGCGGGATCACGCCCGAGGCCCGGGTGTTGCGCTGGAAGATCCCGCCGTAGCCGGCGAGCGCCGAGACGCCCTCCTGGATACGGGCGCCCGCGCCGTCGTTCAGCGACACCAGCGGGGCACCGGCCGAGATGGCCATGTCCATGATCTTGTGGATCTTCGTGGCATGGGCCTCGCCCAGCGCACCGCCGAAGATCCGGAAGTCGTGCGCGTAGACGAAGACCGTGCGGCCGTCGACCGTGCCCCAGCCGGTGATGACACCGTCGGTGTACGGCTTCTTCGCCTCCAGGCCGAAACCGGTCGCCCGGTGCCGGCGCAGCTGCTCGACCTCCTTGAACGAACCCTCGTCCAGGAGCAGCGCGATGCGCTCACGCGCCGTCAGCTTGCCCTTGGCGTGCTGCGCCTCGGTCGCCCGGTCACTCGGTCCGCGACGGGCCTGCTCACGCAGTGCCAGCAGTTCGGCCACCCGGCCACGGGTGTCGCTCGGCTCGCCCGGGGTTTCGTCCACAACGGTCATGTACCGACCCTACGAAGCCGGGCAAGTAAATCCTGCCGTCGACTCCGTACAGTCTCCTGACCCGTTTCCTGGTGGAGCCCCACAGAATCCGGGCGGCATGCAGGCGAAGTACCAGCCGGTACGGGGCAGTCTTTGTGCGAGTCCGACAAAGACTCACTGTGGTCTGCTGCACACCCCGGTCAGCCTCGGGGTGTGCTCCGGTTGGGCGTTCTGCACCCGTTGGACGTCGTCGAGCCGGTCCCGCACCGGGGCATCGGGGTGGGCGATGGTCAGCAGCACCGCCTCGTAGAAGGCGTCCCGCACGGCGGCGGGCATCACGTCCGACGCGTCCAGGCAGAGCGGCACCCGCTGGTCGGTGAGACGGCTGCTGATCTGCTTCTCGACCGCCCCCTTCCTGGCGGGCACGTCGGGGTCCGGCGAGAATACCCCGGCCCTGCGGCCCCATTCCTCCTGTGCCCGGCGCGAGGTGAGCCGGGTGAGCAGATCGCGGGCCTGCGCAAAGTCGCCGAAGAGCGCGGCGAAGTCGGCCGACACCTCGCGGCCCTTGAGCCTCGGGCCCGAGGGCAGCAGCGGCGCGGAGTCCGTGAAGGCGGCCCGCCCGCTGCGGTCCCCGTAGAAGAACCGGGCGAAGGAGCCCTGGTGCTCCAGCGTGCAGCCGCCGGCGAAGAGCAGTCCGTGCCCGCCGGGCCGGCCCCGGTGATCGCCGAGCAGGGCCCGGCGGGCGGCCTCGGGGTCCTGGGCCAGCAGGCCGGCCCACAGGCTCCAGGCGTTGAGCACCGGACCGTCCGTCCATTTCAGCTCCCCGGTCGCCCACCGCTCGTACAGCACCGGGCCCGCCGTCTGCAGGATCAGGTCCTCGATCCAGTCGCTGCCCGGCCAGCCCGATGCCCCGTCGTCGCCCATGCCGATGCACCAGGACGCCAGCGGCGCGGGGTAGGAGGGCGGCGGCCGGTCCTTGCGGTACCAGACGATGCTCTTGAGGTCCGCCTTGAGCGGCACCCAGAGATCGGCCTCTATGCGCTTCGCCTCCGGCTGCCAGGGCCTGCCGTACTTCGCGCCCGCCCCCTTGCCCAGCGGACGCAGCCGCCCCTCCGCGGCGTACTCGACGAGGTCCCCGACGCCCGGCAGGATCGCGATGTCGGGCGGATTGCCGGCCTGCACGGCGGCGAGCAGGACCTCCCGGGTGGCGGCGGTGCCCTGGTAGGTGTACGGGGTTTCCAGGGTGTCGAGGACGGCCTTGAACTGCTTCTCCTGGTCGTCGGTCCACGGCCCGAGGATCGTCACCTTCGGCTGCTCGTCGCCACCGCCGGGCGCGGCGAGCCCGCAGCCCGCCGCGACCAGCGCCAGACACAGGACGAGCAGGACGGCGCGGGCACGCAGCATCATCCGGTCCTCCAGTAGTCGGCGTTCAGATGGCGGCCCATGCCGACGGCGGGCAGCAGCACGATCAGGGCGCCGGCCGCGAGCGCCCCGTAGTAGACGCCGCTCTGCCAGCCCTGGGCGGCCAGTTGGGCGCGCACCCGGGTCGACATGTCGGTGACGGCCTGCTGGGATCCCGCCAGGTCGCGGTGGTCGTGTGCCTGTTGTTCGATCCGGATCAGCCCGTCGCGGGCGGTGGCCAGCCGGTCCTGGGTGATGCTCGTCGCGATCAGCGGGCCCGTCGCGAGGAAGACGACGGCCAGCAGCGATACGAGCAGGCAGAGATCGAGGCTGTGGCCGCAGCGGGTGCGCAGCACCCACAGTGCGGAAAGGGTGATCAGGACCATGGCCAGCAGGCCGAGTTCGGCGACCGCCCAGCCGGACCACTGCACGGGGCTCATCGTGGTGAGCGTGCCGATCCTGGTCATCTGGTTCCCCTGGAGGACGTCCAGACGCGGCACCACGCCGGTGCCCTTGCGGGTGAGGAGGGTTTCGGCCTCGGAGAACTTCTCCTTCTGCATCGGCTCGTCCGACACGTACTTCACCGCGCCGGGGGTGATGGAGCTGCTGTACGAGGTGAGCACCCCGTTCACGGTTTCGAGCACCCCGCGCCCGCGGTCCCCGTCGATCTGTACGTCGGAGAGCCGGGACAACCCCTGGTCGGCGGCGGCCAGTTGGTTCTCGTAGCGGGCACCGGCCCCGACCACGTCGGCGATGCCGCTCCTCATGGAGCCCTCGGCCTCCTTGTGGGCGCGCAGCAGGGCGAGCTGGGTGGCGGCCACGCCCTGGACGGCCGGGGCGCCCCGGGCGCGCATCTCGCCCGCCGAGATCTGGACCTCGCGGTACGAGAGGAGCAGGGCGCCCATCGAGACCAGGGCGGTCACCAGCATCGCGGCCAGATGCCGCTCCAGCAGCCGCCGGGTCCTGGAGCGGTAGGCGCGTGCGTACGGTCGTCGGCCGGGCCTCACAGCTGCCTCCCGCAGTCGATGCAGAACACGGCCGCCGCTCCGGCCGGGTGGTCGCAGTGCGGGCAGCGGACCGCCGGTCCGGCCCGGGGCACCGGGGGCAGTTCCACGGGATGCCCGGAGGTGATGCTCAGCAGCCCCTGGCGGACGGTGCCCGGGTCGACGGCCGGCCCGATCAGGACGTGTCCCTGCGGGCCGTCCACGATGCGGGCGACCTTGCGGACCTCGTCCAGGACCCAGTCGGCGGCGATCTCGGTGGCGAGCCGGACGGCGAGTCCGAGCTGCGCCTCGGCCCGCTCGCGGCTCTCCAGGTCGAGGGCGGCGTAGCCGTGGTTGAGGGCGGTCCGCATCTGCGTGGAGACGTTCATGGTGTGGATGTTGCGGCCCGCCGCGCCGGAGAGGCCCGCGGTGGCCGCGGCGGTGCCGGAGGGCAGCCAGCGGACCACGACCGCCCCGGCGGCGCCGCCGACGGTGACCTCGGCGAGCTGGAGCGGGACGCCCAGCGGGTCGTTGCCGGCGTCGGCCCGGAGGGTGAGGAGGTAGTCGCGGGATTCCGGCTGCCACTGATGGGTGCGGAACTCCAGCCGGAACGGGTCGTCCCCGGCCGGATCCGGCTCCAGCCGCTGCTGGTGCGGAGCGATCTCGGTCAGCGTCACTTCCCGCACCGCCGGACGCACGGCCACCTCGATGGGGAGTTCGGGGCTGCGGACCTTGCGCAGCCTGCCCAGGGCGGTGGCGACGGCGGGGGCAAAGGCGTCGGGCGAGGAGGCGGCGGCGCCGTGCAGCCGTTCCGCGACGGCGATCAGCGGAGCAGGGTCCCAGCCCGCCCCGGGGGCGATGACGTCTGCGGTGAACTCCCCTTCGCAGCGGGTCAGTTCGATGCTCAGGGCGCTGTCGGCGCGGGCGGCGTCGTCGTCCTCGGAACGGCTGCCGCCGTCGGTGACGAGCACCAGATGCCGTACGGGGAGGGCGCGTTCGGCGAAGAGTTCGCGGGCCCTGGCCAGCCAGGTGGTGTATCCGGTCGGCGGCCGGCCCTCCTCGGCCGCGGCGATCCGTCCGACGCTGAATGCGGCGTGGCGCCGGTCGTCGGGGCCGGCGAGCGCCCACCGGCCGGTCAGCGGGTAGCACTGCGAGGCACCACCGCCCAGCACGGTGTAGGAGATCCCGTCGGGCAGCGCGCTCACGGTCTCGGCGAGCGCGGCCACGGCCGCGTCACGCCGCCCGGCGGCCACGTCCACCGCGAGGACCAGGGCGATGTCGACGGCGGGAATCCGGTCGCGCGGTCCGACGGCGGCGGCCCGGACCCGCAGATGGGCGTCGATCCGGGTGTCCTGGTCCGGCCGCTGCTCCGGAGCGACCTGGACGGACAGGCTGATCCCCAGCCCCGGCGGCGCGGTGTAGCGGCCCATTCAGCTGCCTCCAGGGGTACGGCGCCGGGGCGGGAACCAGAAGCGGGTCTGCGGGCGGACGGCGTGCGAGAGGTCGATGAGCTTCTCGTGGTCGGCGGTGTCCCTGCACTGCCGGGCCATCCAGCAGTAGCACCGGGCCAGTTCCTCGCGTACGGCCCGCTCACCGGGCACCGGTGCCGGCGGCAGTCCGCGCCGCCACCAGCGGCCGTCGTGCGGTGCGCCGCCCGCCGCGGCCCGGACCGCGTCGAGCTTCCACTCGTACAGTTCGGTGCGCAGCAGCCGGGCCGACTCGTCGCTCGTCACCGCGGACGCCGGATGCGGCCCGGGTCCGCCCTCGCGCAGCGGGACCGCGGCGAGCACGGCGTCGATCCGCCGCTTCCCGGGCAGCGGCCGCTCACCCGCCGCGAGCCGGGCCGCCCGGATGCGCAGCGCAGCGATCCGGGCGACGGTGTGGTCCCGCGACTCGTCCGGCACCAGGTCCAGGACCTCGGCCGCCGCGTCCCGGTCACCGCGCGCCAGGGCCAGCCTGGCCAGGCCCAGCGCGGCGCCGACGTGGGAGGGGTTGCGGGCGTGCACGGCCCGGAAGAGTTCGTACGCCGAGGGGATCGGACCGGCCGGACGGTCCGGGCCGAGCTGCTCCGCGGCGTAGGCCAGGGCCAGCTTCGCGGCGTACTCGCCGGGCAGTGCCCGGTGGACGGCGGCGAAGTGTTCCAGGGCGGCCTCCAGCAGCTGCCGCCGGTCGTCCAGGACCTCCGCACCACGCAACGCGACGAGTCCCCGGTGCCAGCTGAGCCGCCACTGCCGCACCGGTCCGGGGCCGGGTATGGCGTCGGCCACCGCCACTTGTTCGCGCGCTCCGGCCAGGGCCTCGCCGCCCTCCCGGCCGAGCAGCAGCCGGACGTTGTGCAGGCAGATCTCCACCGACCGCTCCCCCTCGGCGGGCTGGGCCAGCAGCCGGCCGGGGTCGTAGCTGCTCACCAGGAACCGGGCGGCCTCCGGGTCCCCGGGGTAGGGCCTGGGCACCGGCAGCCGCCGGGCGATCTCGGTGGGGGTGGGGAGCCCGGAGTCCAGTGCGGGTGCCTCGGGTGTCTGGTCGCGGCGGTGCGGGGTGCGGTCCAGCCAGTGCGCGTAGTCGGGTACGGTGCCCAGCCGCGCGCCGAGCAGTTCGGTGGACGGGGTGAAGTAGGCGGACGGTTCGGTCCGGTCCTGTTTTCCGCGCAGCGCCCGGATCTCGCGCAGCACTCCGCGCAGCTGGCCCACCATCTCCTCGGCGTCGGCGAACCGGCGCTCCGGGTCCCGGTCGGTGGCCCGCTCCACCACCAGGCGGAACGAGCTGGTGCCGAGGCCCGGTACGTCGTCGCCGACCGCCCAGCCCGCCAGTTCGGCCAGGGTCGCCCCGACGGTGTGGATGTCGTGGGCGACGGTCAGCGGACCACCGCCGACGGTCTCGGGCGCGGCGTACCTGGGGGTGATGACGGGCGGCAGTCCGGCGGATCCGCTCCCCCGCACCCCGCCGAGGTCGATGACCTTGACGCCGTCGTTCTGGTGGACGACGTTGGACGGCTTCATGTCCCCGTAGAGGAATCCCATGCCGTGCAGATGGGCGAGGGCTTCGAGGATCTGGCAGCCGTAGGTGATGACGTGTTCGATGTCGAGGACGAAGTTGCCCTGCCGGGTCGCCTCGACGACGGCGGAGAGCGTGCGGTCGCCGACGTCCTGCATCACGATGTAGCCGCCGGAGACCGTGCCGTCCTCGCTGCTGGTGCTGACGAAGTCCCGGATCTGGACGATGCGTTCGTGCCGGATGGCGACCAGGCTGCGGCGTTCCTCGGCGGCCTGGACGGCGCCCCGTTCCGCGTACCGGTTCAGCAGCCCCTTCACGGCGACGAGGTCTTCCAGGTGGGTGTCGCGGGCGAGGTAGACCCAGCCCTGGCCGCCGTGGGCGATGGGGCCGAGGATCCGGTACTGGTCCTGGAGCAGCGGCCCGTCCCGGTCGAGTTCGGGGCGGTAGGAGTAGGGGGTGCCGCACCTGGGACAGTGGCCCTCGTCGGGCGGCGGGGCGGCGGTGTACGGGGCGACGAAGTATGTGGCGCAGGACTTGGACGAGCAGCTCATCCGGATGTGGGCCTGTGTCACGGCGGCGCTCAACCGCTGGTCGGGGGTGTTCGGGCTGAGCAGGGGCAGTTCCAGCAGCCCTCGGGGTCCGCATTCGTCGGGGGCGGCGGGCAGCGGCGGGAGCCCCGGGCCGTCCTCGGCGCGGCCGCAGGTGTCGCAGTAGCCGGTGGACCGCACGGCGCCTTCGCAGGGGGCTCCGGTGAACCGGCGGTGCGGGCAGGGAATCCTCATCGCAGGCCGGCCCGGCCCTGGTCGCCGTGGTGTGCGGACAGGCCCGCCCGGCCGTACCGCTCCAGGTCAGCCCGGAGTTCACGCAGCAGGGCGCGCAGGCCCCGGAGCCGCTCGTGCGGGTCCTCGACGGCGCGCAGTCGTGCCAGCTGCCCGCGGCGGCGGGCCCCGCCGGTGCGTGGCAGGGGGATCAGGGAGCCCGACTCCACCAGGCCGTTCAGCCCCGCCCATTCCGTTTCGATCTCCTCGACGCGACGGACCAGCCGGTCGGCCCATTCGTCGAGGGCGGGTAACAGCAGCTGCCGCGCCACCTCGGTGACCTCTTCGCCGTGGCTGTCCCGCACGATGACGAGCAGCCGGAAGCCGAGCGCCCGCACCCGTGCGAGCAGGGGCACCAGGCGAAGCGGCCACGGGTCCTCGTCGAGTCCGACCACGGCGAGGGTGGGCCCCGCGCTCCCCGGGTCCTTGTCCGCCGGCCGCTCGGGCGGGGTGCCGCCCGCGAGCAGCCAGTCGCGGTAGGCCCGGGCGTGGTGACGGGGCGGGCGCAGCCGGGTCACCAGCTCGTCGACGAAGTCCTCCGGGGTGGTGCGTCCGCCCCGGTGGACGAGGTGGGCGCGGTGCAGATGGTGCTTGAGGGTGCGGTCGCGGCCGCCGCCGTGGGGGACGACGCTGAAGCGCACCGCGGGCTCGTCGCCCCCGGCGAACCATCTCCGCAGCCGCCGGTCCAGCCCGTGGTCCCAGCCGTCCGGACCGCTCAATTCGGCGACCAGGGGCACGAGTTCGGCGATCCGGTCGATCGGGATCATGTACGAGAACGCCAGTTCGTTGTCGGCGGGCAGCGCCAGATCGAGGTCGCCGCGCCAGCTGACGACCATCCCGACGACCCGCTCGGGCGATCCGGCCGGTCCGCCGCGCACCTGCACGGCGGCCCCGCTGAACCCCGGCTTGACCACCTCTTCGTTGCGTCCCGCGTCGAGCTGGATCCATCCGCCGTGCGCCCCGCTGATCCGCCCGGTCAGCCACATCCCGTCGGCGAAGGACCGCGCGTACCCGCCGATCCACACCTCGCCGCCGCGCTCCAGGCTCCGTTCGAGGGTCGCGGGGGTGGCGTGCGGGCGCGGGCTGTCCAGGGCGAGTACGGCGATGTCCTCCCGGGACGCACCGAGTCCCGGCAGCCAGCCGCCCTCGGCCACACGCGCCCCGACGGATGCGATGGCGGGGTTCTCCGCGAACTCCACCCAGATCCGGGCGTCCGGCTCTCCCACGACGTGGGCGCAGGTGAGTGCCCGGTCCTGGGTGAGCAGCACCCCGGCGCCGCAGACCGGCCCGTCCGCGCCGCCCTGCCTCAGCCGGAGCCGCCAGTCAGCCTTCAACTCCCCCATGCCGCATGAGAATACGCGCGCAACCGGCGCCGCTCCCAGCCTTCGGACACACTCCGGTCACCCGGTGTCCACCGAATGTCACGACCGGGCAGGGCCGCCACCGCACGCGCGTGCGGGGCGGGCGCACCGACCAGGTGCGCCCGCCCCGCGTCGCGAGGGTTCAGCCGCCGCAGTGGAAGCGCGCGTCGCCCCAGTCCGCGTGGTCGTTGCCGTTGCCGTCGCCGCCGTCGCCGACGACGAGTTCGACGTACTTGGCCCCGGTGACCTCCGCCGTCAGCGACCAGGCACTGTCGGCCGCCTTCAGCACGGGCGACTTCACCTTCTCGGCGCCGTCGGCGGTGACGGAGAACTGCACGCTGCCGGCGCTCTTCTGCACGTCGTCCACGCCGACCTGGGCGGTGAACGCGGTGCACTTCCCGCCCAGGTAGTAGCGGATCCTCGCCGGTGCGTGGCTGCCGAGGCCCTTGGTGTAGACAGTGCCGCCGATGGTCAGCGGGGAGCCGTCGCCGGTGCCGGTCTCGCCGTTGGAGAGGTCCTTCTCCACCGGGCCCCAGCCGTTCGTGGAGGCCGTCCAGTCCAGGTCGCTGGCCCAGCTGTCGGTGGCGGGCGGCGGCGGCAGGGTCCGTACGGAGGTCTGCGTGCCGAGGGTGCGCCGCGCCCCGCCGACGGTGTAAGCGGCCTCGGAACTCAGGGCGTAGGTCTGATACTTGGCGTCCACCGGCGGGGTGACCTGCCAGCTGCCGGTGACCTCGGCGCCCGCCGCAACCGAGTCGAAGGCGACGGCGCCGGTGGGCTCCGCCTTCCAGCCCTCGGGTACGGACAGGCTCAGGGCGACGCCGGTCGCCGCCGTCGCTTCGTAGTTGGTGAAGGTGGCCTTGACGGTGTTGGCCGTGCCCGGCTCCAGGGTCTCGGCGGCCGGCTCGACGCCGAGGGTGCCGCAGGCGGCCTGCTCGGAGGCGGGGGCCGGGCCGAGGTCGGTCACGGTGAAGGAGTCGAGGACGAAGTCGGCGCCGTCGGGGGCGTCGTCACGCTTGCGCAGCCCGGTCCAGCTGTCGCCGCAGCCCGCGGTGACGGTCTCGGCGAAGTGGCCGGTGGTGCGCTGCTGTCCGATGGCGGTGGTCCGGGTCTCGACGGAGTCGGGTTTGCCGTCGGCGGTGATCCGGTCGTAGCCGTCGACCCATTCGTAGGCGCCCGCGTGGCTGGACTGGTAGTCGTACTCGACCTTGTAGCGGTGCCCGTCGGTCATCGGCACGGTCCACGGGGCGGTGCGGTAGACGAGTCCGGCGTTCTCCTCGTGGGACTTGAGAGACTCCTTGCCGCCGATCACGTCGTCGATCAGCTTTCCGTTCCACCCGGCCTGGGTGTACGGGGCGTGCAGCTGGGAGATGACGGTGCGGGGGTCGGTGGAGCCGCCCGCGTCGCCCTTGAGGAAGGGGCCCCAGCCCTGGTCCACGGCCTCGAAGTCCTCGTGGGAGAGGGTGTTCTCCTTGGTCTTCGGGGCATTGGCGACGATGCGTACGTCATCGGCCCGCACGCTCGCCGCGCTGCCTGCGGCCGACTCGATGCGCAGGGTGGTGCGGCCGTTCGCGGGGGCCGTGAAGTTCACCTTGGCACGTTGGAAGTAGGTGCCGTGCCAGTCGGACGCGGCGACCTGATCCTTGACGGTGGAGCGGTCCACCGCGACGGACTTCCCGCCGATCGAGAGCGTGGTGTGCCGGGTCTTTCCGGGCTGGACCTCGATGAGCGCGGAGGCGGTGTAGCGCTTGCCGGGGGTGAGACCGTCGATGCGCTGGGCGAGCGCGGCCGTGCCGGTGCCGGAGAGTTCGGCGCTGTTGCGGCCCTGGCCGTCGGTGTCGCGGGTGACGGTCCCGGTCTTCGACCAGTCGGTCAGTCCCTTGTCGTTGAAGCCGGGGTCGTCGACCGGGGTGCCCTCGCCCCACTGGGGGTCGGCCGCCTTCGGCGCCTGCTCCGGGTAGAGGACGTACGGCCGGCCGGCCTTGGCGGTCAGCGTGATCTTCCCGTCGACGGGCTTGACCGTGCCGGTCTTCACCCGCCCGTTGTCGGTGAGCTCGTAGACGGTGTACGCGCCCTTCGACGGCACGGCCCAGCTGCTCGTGCCGCCGGACTTGCTGTAGTGGTACAGCTTCTTCCCGCCGTCCCAGGGCAGCAGGTAGTCGGTGCCGCTGAGGACCTTGCGGCCGTGGTCGTAGAAGGTCCGCCTGCCGTCCTCGACCGTGCCCCGGACACCGCCGGTGAGGGTGATGTCGTTGCCGTCCCAGCGGGTGATCTGCTGCTGCTGGAGGTACTTGGCAGGCAGGTTGCGCTGCCAGATGTTGTCGTAGAAGCCGTTCCAGTCGGTCTCGCCGGTCCAGCCCTCGAACTCCTCGATGGCGCTCTGGCCGAGGACCGGGTCGTTGTTCCAGACGTCCTTCTCGCCGTTGCGGATGAACCGGATGATCTTCGAGTTGAGGCCCTTGTTGGTGGCGCCGCCGTAGTCGAGGTCATTGGCCCAGTGCGACCAGAGCGAGCCTCGCTCGAACTTGTCGGCCCACTCGGTGGCGACGTTCCAGCCCTGCTGCTGCACGGAGCGCAGGGTCTTGTCGGCGATCCAGCCGTGCGTGTAGTAGACGTCGATGTAGAGCAGGCTCAGGTTGCGGTCGGTCTCGTCGCGCAGCTGCTGGAAGCGCCTGGCCAGGTCGCCGCTGTTGATGTCGCGGCGCTGGTCGATGTAGTAGCTCTGGCCGAGCCAGTTCCAGCCGGGCCTGGTCTTGTCGACGAGCTTCTCGTCGAAGGCCTTCGCCTCCGGGTACGCCTCGGTGGCGTTGACGTGGACGCCGAAGGTGGCGCCCCACTTCTTGCCGTCCTTGAGGAGCTCGTTGAGCTCCTTCAGCCCGCCGGCCCGCTTGTTGTAGTCGCCGCCGTAGTCGGGGTGGGCGGAGTCGTGGCCCTCGGAGGCGTATCCCTTGAGCAGGGCGAGCTGCCCGAGGCCGTCGGTGGCGAGGGAGATCCGCTTGACGTCGTCGAGGGTGCGCAGGAAGGGGTGGGTGGCCTGGCTGGCGAAGTTGAACGGGATGTGGGTGATCACCCGGTCCGGGGTGTCCTTGCCGCCGGGCGCCTCGACGCCGATGGAGCGGAACGCGACGGCGCCGTCCTGCCAGTCGACCGCCTTGTCGCCGTTGGCGTCGGGGGTGACGACGACCTTCGCCCAGGGCAGGTCGTCCCCGCTCTCCGGCTTCGGCGCCCCGTCGCCGCGGAAGGTCCACTGGCCGGACCAGACGCCGACCCGGACGCTGCCGTCGTCGGCCTTGCGGGCCTGGTGCCAGAACCGGGCGTCGTCACCGCCGGTGGCGCCGGACGGCTTGTCGTACGAGGAGTTGGACTCGACGGCCGCGGCGAGCGCGCCGGTGTTGAGAATCGCGTACGAGGCACCCACCGGCGCCTTGTCGGCGGCGGTGTCCGCGGTGACCTTCGAGAAGACGTCGGCGGTCTTCGTCGAGTCGTTGTCCAGCCGGGTGAAGGCGGTGGCGCCGCCGGTGTCCGTGGAGCCCACGGAGACCAGGTCGTGGCCGGGGATGTCGATGGTGCCGACGCGGAACGCCTCGGTGTCGCGGACCGCCGTCACCTTGAAGGTGGTGGCGCGTCCGGAGACGGAGAGCGAGGCGTCGATCTCGATGCCGGGCAGGTCGGTGAAGGTCAGCGTGTAGCGGGCGGCCGAGGCGGTGACCTCGGGGGCGCCCTTGAGCTTCACCGGGTGCGCGGTGCCGTTGAGGGTCACGGCGGTGACCGGCTGCGTACTGCCGAAGAGCCGGCTGCCGGTGGCCTTGTCGGTGTACGCCAGGACGCGCGGGAAGTCGTCGGCGACGGCGACCGCGAGCTGCGCGGACCCGATGACGGTGGCGCCCGCGGGGACCGCCGACTCGACTGCGGCGGGTGAGGGAGCGGAGGCGGCGGTGGCGGGGAGCGCGGTCCCCACCAGCGCCAGGACGGCGGCTGAGGCGGCGGCGACAGCGCCCGCCGAAGTGAATCTTCGCGACATGTGCTCTGCGTAGTCCCCGTGACCGGACACCGTCAACGACCTGCCGCGACTCGGGGTGCTCCAGTCCAACAACCGCTCTGCGTAAGTCCAAGTGGACGGTATGTGTCCTGCTGGGGACGCGAGTTCAGGTACGGCGCCCGTCTGCGCCGCCCGGCCCCTCGGGCTCGCCCGCTCCGGCGTTCCTGCCTTCCGCCCAGGTCAGGGTGGCCACCAGGGGGCGGAAGGCGGTGCGTAGACGGGCGGCCCGATGCCCGTGTGTGGTGCTGGAAGTGGTGGCGCAGGCGGCCCGGTGCGGCTTCGCCTCGCCGGCCGGCCTGCGCCATCACTTCTCCCGGCTGACGGGCGCCACACCACGCGCCTAACGCAAGAGCCGCCGAGCGGCGCGCCCGGCGGCCGATGCGTGACGGCCCCTACTCACCAGCGCAGGGCGGTGAAGTCGATCGGCCGGGGCCGCAGCAGCCCGGTGCGTTCCGTCAGCGCGTGCAGCCGCCGGGACATCTCGTCGGCCTCCCGGCGCTGCCGGTCGCCGTGGCCGGGCAGCACCCATTCGAACCGCAGCTGCCCCGCCGTCCGCGCCAGTGAGGCGGCCAGCTCCTCGATGGAGTACCAGGTCACGCTCTCCGCGACTTCCAGATCGTCGGTCGTGCGCGACCAGTAGAAGCTGTCACCGCTGAAGCAGTACCGGTCGTCCGCGAGATAGAGCACGCTGCCCCGGGTGTGACCGGGCAGCGGATGGGCGGTGACGCCCTCCCCGATCTCCACCGGATCGAGCCCCCGGATCACCTGGTCCGCGTCCGGCGCCGCGTCGAGATCGCCCTCGTGGATCCACATCCGGGCGCCGAAGTGGTCGGCGTAACGGCGCCCGTGCGCGACGTGGTCGCGGTGGGTGAGCAGTACGTCGGTGACGGGCCCGGTGGCCGCCACGTACCGCTCGGCGAGTTTGGGGCTCCAGCGCGGGGTGTCGATCATCATGACGGAGCCGGACGGACGCCGCAGCAGGTAGGAGTTGGCGCCGGCGGTCTGCCGGGAGTTGTGTCCGCAGACCAGTACGCCGTCGTCCAGCGCCATCGGGAAGGGGTCGAGCGCAGGGTCCGGCTGTCCGGACGCGGGCCGGATCGAGCGGGTGTGGCAGGCGAAGACGGCGGCGTGTAAGCGCCTGTTCTCCGCGTCATCGCTCGGCTGCCGCAGAATCCGCGACGTCCCTTCCTCCTCGACGATCAGCTCGGGAGCGAACTGCCGGGCGACATCGCAGTTGGTGCAGCGGTCGTCCACGTACCAGTCGGTCATGGCAGGGTTCCTTCCACTTCCACTTCCATGGAAACTTCCACGGGAACGGCCCCGTCGAGGGCCGCTGTTTCAGGGATAGCCCACGCGCGGCCGGAACCGGTAGACCCTGCCGATCTTGCATCTCGGCCCCGGGGTCTATCTCGTCGACATGCTGCGCCCCGCCCCCGCCGACACCTCGAACTCGCACCACACCACCTTGCCGGGGTTCCGCTCCCCCACTCCCCACTTGTCGGCGAGCGCCTCCACCAGCCGCAGCCCACGACCCCCTTCCTCCTCGGAGACCGCCCAGGAATCGGCGAGCCGGACCTCCCCGTCACCACTGTCGTGGACCTCGATGCGCAGGGTGCCGCCGACCGGCTCCAGGTGGAGGTGGAGCCGGAAGCCCCGACCGGGAGGGACGCCGTGCAGCACGGCGTTGGTGACGAGCTCGCTCACGCAGAGCAACACCTCGTCGGAGCGTTCCTCGCACGCCCAGTCGACCAGAGCGTCACGCACGAACTGCCGTACGAGCGGTACGGATCGGCGTTCCCGGCGGTGGAACACCTCGCGGAAGCGGGGAAGTTGAGTTGTCTCGTTCACGACTCCAACGTCACACAAAGTCACTACCGTTGAGCAGCGCGTCGGGTCGTACAACGGAGATGTACGACTTCTGACGGGTCATCCGGGGTTCGTGACGGGGAGAGGCAGTTCATGCAACCGGCAAAGAAGAAGAGCAAGCGGATCACGTCCTGGCACCTGATCGGCGCCCAGCTGGCGATGTTCCGCAAGGCGGCCCGAATGACACAGGCGGCCCTGGCCGAACGGTGCTCCGTGGGCGAGGACACGATCGCGTCGATCGAGCAGGGGCGCAGAGCGCTGCAGTGGGACCTCGCGGTCCTGCTGGATGAACTGCTGGACACGAAGGGGGCGTTGCAGGTCGCGGTGTCGAAGGTGCCGCAGAAGGAGCGGTTCTCGGCGTTCGTACAGGACTTCGTGGACTACGAGCAGAAGGCGGTGACGCTGCTCTCGTATCAGAACCAGGTGGTGCCGGGACTGCTCCAGACCGAGGAGTACGCCCGGTTCGTCGTCTCCTGCATGTATCCGCCTCCCGAGGAGGACGAACAGGAGGAGCGGGTAGTAGGCCGACTCGACCGACAGAAGCTTTTCCAACGCAGGCCGCGCCCCATGCTCCACTTCCTGCTGGAGGAGAGCATTCTGCGAAGCGAAATCGGTGATCCTGCCATGCTGCGGGAGCAGATCCGGCATCTGCGCCAGTGCATGGAATTCCCTTTCCTGGGCCTTCAGATCATGCCGATGAAACTACCGAAGCATGCCGCTCTCGACGGCCCGATGGTGGTGCTGGAGACCCCCGATCACGACCACCTTGTCTACGTGGAGGGTCAGCTGACCAGCTACCTCCACGAGGACCCAGACGACGTCAGCGTGCTCCAGCAGAAATATGGGATGCTGCGTTCGCAGGCGCTTTCCGTCGAGGCGAGCGCACGCCTACTGGACGAACTGCTTGGAGAGACATGACCCACGCACGTACCGCCGCCCTCGCCTGGTTCAAGTCCAGCTACAGCAGCGACCAGGGTGGCGCCTGCCTCGAAGTCGCCTACGAATGGCGCAAGTCGAGCTACAGCGGCAGCCAGGGCGGTGACTGTGTCGAGGTCGCCGCCCACCCCGCCGCCGTGCACATCCGCGACTCCAAGGTGACCGACGGCCCCGTCCTCACCGTTCCCCCCGCCGCTTGGACCGCCTTCCTCGAAGCGTCGGTCTGAGAAACACCGCCCCGCCCGTCAGAGCGGCTCCAGACACAGAACCTTTTCCCTGACCTCCGCCTCGTGGTCATCACTCTCGGACCACCCCTTCGCGGACTCGGAGCACTTCACGGGCGGGTGGCGGTACAGCACCTTCGAGTAGTACGTGTCTTCACTGCCGTCGCTCAGGAAGGCGCGCAGCAATATCCCTCCCCTGGCCGCGAGTTGTGGAAGATTGAAACGCTTGAGAGCGCTCTCAGTCATAGGCCTTGACGTTGGATGCGACCCTCACCAGAGTGGTGCGCACCGCGGACACCCCTCCGCCTTCACCCCCCGCACGATCGCCCCGTCCGTGGCCCCCACACTTCGGGAGTCTCTCGTGATCTCGCGCAGACTGTTCCTGACGGGCGGCGCCGCCGCCACCGCAACCGCCCTCACGTACCCGGCCTGGGGCAGCGCCCTGAGCCCGAGCGCGTCCGCTGCCCCCACGACCTGTGAACTGGCTCTGCAAAACCGCTCGTTGCCCGGCAGGGTCACTGCGGGCCGACGGCAGCGTCTACCGCCCCGACTCCCCCGCCGCACCGCAGACCCCACTGCCCGTCGACTGCGCCATCCCACTGAACACGGCGGGCGGCGCCCCGGTGGTTCTGACGCTCCCCCAGATGTACGGCGCCCGCGTCTACTTCGTACGCGACGACACCCTCACGTTCTACCTCAACCCCGGCCCCGCCCTGGTCGAGCCGGCGTTCGCGACGTCCACCGACGCCAACTACGGCCGCACCTGGTCCTTCTGCGAGTTCACCTTCAACCCACAACAGCTGTACGCGAACATCAGCTACGTCGACCTGGTCACCGCGCTGCCGATCGGCCTGACCCTGGAGGGCGACGCGACACACACCGTGGCACCGCTCCCCGACGGCGCGGTACAACGGATCGCGGACGCCCTCACCGCCCAGGCCGCCGCCGACGGCCAGCCGTGGGACAAGCTGGTCATCCGCGGCGCGGACGGCGACGTACTGCGGGTGATCTCACCGCAGAACCTGATGGCACCGTTCTTCGACCGCCCGGACGAGATGCCGTTCCGCGGCCGAGAGTTTCGCAGGATCGTCTCGAAGTTGACTGGCCTGCCCCCTGACCTGCAACAGAAGGTTGAACGCTTCCTGGTTCCATAGAACACCGACGCACGAATTTCCACCTACGGAACGTCTCGCAAGAGGGAGCACGGGCCGGGACGCGTCGCCGCCCGGCCACGGGCGAGACGGCGGACCATGATGCCGATCATTGCCCAGCGGATCATGGTCTCTGAGTGGGCCGGGCTCGCTAGTACGCCTGAACCCTGTTGTGCGTCACTTTCCACCCGTCCCCGCATGGCCAATTCCATAGGCTCACGAGCTGTATCCACCATGCCCTTTGGGCCAGGGCACTGTGATTGTCCATCATCTCGACCACTTCGATGCGGCGCCTCAAGGGACTGTCCAGCGACGGGATCCGCTGCCCGCCGCCAATGCCTTCTTCCGCGCTCGCCGTGCCGAGGGGGCCGCCCGGCGCCGCCGCCGCGTCCGCTGGTCCGGCGCCGGGAGGCCGGTCGGTCAGCCCGAGGTCGGCGGGGTTCGGCCGTCCACCTCGTACTGGCCGACTTCGATGAAGTGGCGCAGTTCTTCCGGGGTGCCGTCCACGACGTTCTGGGCCGCCGCGCGCAGGGCGTCGCTGATGTTCGGGTCGGCCAGGATCCTGGAGACGGCCACGCGGTCGTCCTCGGCCTGGGCCAGGCGCAGGCCCGTCTCCAGGAAATAGCGCAGGTCCTCGGGCGTACCGTCCAGGGCCTTCTGCGCCTCGCGGTGGACGCCCTTCCCGGTCTTCGGGTCGGCCAGGATCCTGGAGACGGCCACGCGGTCGTCCTCGGCCTGGGCCAGGCGCAGGCCCGTCTTCAGGAAGTTGCGCAGGTCGTCGACCGTGCCGTCGAGGGCTTTCTGCGCCTCGCGGTAGACGCCCCTGCCGATGTCGGGATCGGCCAGGATCTTGAGGACGGCGATGCGGAGTTCTTCCTCCGACATCGAGTCGTAGGGGGACCCGTCGTCCTGTGCGGCCGCCGCGGTGGCGGGCGAGGTCGCCGCCGAGGCGGCGAAGGACGGGGTGGAGAGCAGCAGGGCCGGGGCCAGTGCGCCTGCGGCCACGGCCAGTGCCGCACGGGTGAGTCTCATGGGTAACCTGCCTCGCGTCGAGGAAAGGCCGGTGCGCGACGCACCGGCAGCCGCGCGGTGTCCGGCGGCGAGGCATCTTCCCAAGAAGCGGCTCCCGGCTCATTTCCCGGACCGGGCAGTCTTCACCGCCGGCTCGTTGCCGATGTGATCACGCACCCGTGCGGGTGCCCGTCCGGTGAACGGGGCACCCGCACGAACTGCCGCTCGCGGTAAGGGAGTCAGCAGCCACCGCAGTTGTAGTACGTCACGTCCCAGTGGTTGCCCTCGTCGGCGTAGATGTTGCCGGAGCCCGCCTTGTACTGGGGGGCACCGTCACCGCGCACACCGATGTAGGTGAAGACGTTGTGGACGTAGTTGGTGAGGCAGGTCGACTTGGCGAAGTCGAGCTTGTAGCCGTTCCAGTGGGAGTAGGTGCCACCGGCGTGCCCGGTCTCGGTGCCGCCGGTGATGTTCAGCGCGCAGCCCGTGGCGCTCTTGAGGGTCTGGGCGCCCTGCGCGGTGGCCAGGTTGAGCTGGTCGAACGAGGTGCAGGTGGCGACGTTGCGGTCGGAGCAGCCACCGGAGGACGACCAGGTGATGCCGGAGGAGCTGAACCGGGCGGTGGCCTCGGCGTGGGTGAGCTTGGTGACGGCGTGGGCCTGGGTGGCGCCACCGCCCAGGACACCGATGCCCGGGGCGAAGAGAACGCCCAGGACAAGGGCGAATGCGGTGAGGACGGGGCGCAGTCTCATGTGGGACAGCATGGGGGGAATCCTCCTGCTCATGACAAGTAAGGGCAGGGGAATACTGCCCGAGTTCTACGCGCGTCCGCCAGAGGGTGGCGACGATCGGGCGCGGGAGTTGAGCCGGCGTTCGGCCGCCGTTCACGACCACCCCGGGGATAGATGTTGAACCTTGAACTAGATTCCGCTACAGTCAATCTCGTTGAAGGTTAAACAACTACCTCAACGCCAGCTCGACCCACGCTCAAACCCACGCTCAAACCCCCACTCAAACCCCCACTCGATCGCCGCTCGACCACGTCCCCCGAGGAGGAGCCATGGCTCTGTTCAACCGCAAGAACAACAACGCCCCGTCCACCCCCGCCACCGTGACCCCCGCCGTGGACCCGGCCCTCGCCGCCCTCACCGGCGACTACACGATCGACCCGGCCCACAGCAGCATCGGCTTCACCGTGCGCCACGCCATGGTCACCAATGTGCGCGGCACCTTCGGCGAGCACGAGGGCAGCCTGAAGCTGGACGGCTCCGACCCGGCGAACTCCACGGCGTCGATCGACGTCAGGATCGCCAGCATCGACACCGGCATCGCCGACCGCGACGGCCACCTGGTCAGCGGCGACTTCTTCGACGCCGAGAAGTTCCCGCTCATGACCTTCCGCTCCACGCATGCCGAGCAGCTCGGCGGTGACACGTACCGCGTCACGGGCGACCTGACCATCAAGGACGTCACGCGTCCGCTCTCCATCGACCTGGAGTTCAACGGCTCCGCCACCGACGTCTACGGCAACGAGCGGGTCGGCTTCGAGGGCAGCGCGGACATCCTGCGCTCCGACTGGGGCCTGACCTGGAACGCGGCGCTGGAGACCGGCGGCGTCATGGTCAGCGACAAGGTCAAGCTCAACTTCGACATCTCCGCGATCAAGTCCGCCGCGCCGCAGGCCTGACGCCCACCGTCGCCGTACTGCCCGACCCGAGCGCGTCCGCCTCCCCCTCCCCCACCGGGGAGGGAGGCGGGCGCTCGGCGTTGCCCCGGTCAGGCCCGGCGGGCGGCGACCGCGCGGTTCACGTCATCGGTGATCAGGTCCGCGTTGATCGCAGCGGCGGCCTGCACCCCGGCAGCAGCGGCGACGACGACCTTCCCCTTCGGGTCGGCGACGTTGCCGGCCACCCGGACGCCGGGCACCTCCGTCGCCCCGGCCGGGTCGGCGGCGACGTACGTCCCGATCACCCGATCCGCCTCCTTCGCCTCGGCCGCGTCCAGCCCCAGGCCCACGAGGAAGTCCGCGCGGGCGGTGAAGCCGGGCTGCACCACGAGGGCCTCGCGCGGGACCACCCTGCCGCCGGCCAGCCGAACCCCGGTGAGCCGGTCGTCCGTCACGTCGAGCCCGGTCACCTCGCCGTCGACCACGGCGATGCCGCGCGCGGCCAGCTGCTCGTACTCCTCGTCCGTGGGCTCGGGCCCGGTGTGGCGGAAGAGGGTGACGTCCTCGCTCCACTGGCGCCACATCAGCGCCTGCTGCACGGCCTGCGGGCCGGTGGCGAGGACGCCGATCGGGCGGGAGCCGACCTCCCAGCCGTGGCAGTACGGGCAGTGCAGGACCTCGCGGCCCCACCGTTCGGCCAGGCCCGGCACCGGGGGCAGTTCGTCGACGAGGCCGGTGGTCACCAGGAGCCGGCGCGCCACGACCGGGGCCCCGTCCTTCCGTACGACACGGAATCCCTCGCCGTCGGGCAGCCGCTCGGCGGCCACCACGGCGTCCTGGACGACCTCTCCCCCGTAACGGGTCACCTCATCCCGGCCGGTGGCCAGCAGTTCCGAGGGCGGGACGCCGTCGTGTCCCAGGTAGCCGTGCATGTGCGAGGCCGGGGCGTTGCGCGGCTGCCCGGCGTCGATCACCAGCACCGACCTGCGCGCCCTGGCAAGGACCACGGCTCCGCTCAGTCCGGCGGCTCCACCGCCGATCACCACCACGTCGTAGCACCGGTCACCGCCGCGCTCACCGGTCGCATCGTCGATGACATTCATGTCGTCCGTGTCGTCCATGTCGTCCACGAGAAGCACCTCCATTCACCGGAAGCGTCCGCGACACCGCCACACATCAGCAAGTTTCATTGCCGAATCAGCAAACCCTTGGCCTGGCCGGGGGCCGCCCGGCTAGGCCGGGCCGTCGTCCTCTTCCTCGGATTCGCCGACCGCCTGCTCCGACCAGATGACCTTGCCCGTCTCGGTGTAACGGGTGCCCCAGCGTTCCGCGAACTGGGCGACGAGGAACAGACCCCGGCCGCCCTCGTCCGTCGTCGCCGCGTAGCGCAGATGCGGTGAGGTGCTACTGCTGTCGGACACCTCGCAGGTCAGGTTGCGGTCGTACAGCAGGCGGACCCCGATGGGTGCCGCGCCGTAGCGCACCGCGTTGGTGACCAGTTCGCTGAGGATCAGTTCGGTGGCGAACGCCTCCTCCTCCAGGCCCCGGTCGGCGAGCCACTGGGCGACGTTCTTGCGCACCCCGGCGACGGCCGCCGGATCGGTGGCCACGGCCCACTGCGCGACCTGCTCGGGATCGAGTGTGCGAGTGCGGGCCACGAGCAGAGCGACGTCGTCGTCCGGCCGGTCGTGCAGCAGCGCGGCGATCACGTCGTCGCAGGTCTCCTCCGGCGTCCGGTCGCGGCCGGCGAGGGCCTCGCGCAGCAGATCGAGACCGGTGTCGATGTCCAGGCCCCGCCGCTCGACGAGACCATCCGTGTAGAGGACCAGCCGGCTTCCCTCGGGTACGTGGAACTCGGCGGCCTCGAAGGGCATGCCGCCGATGCCGAGCGGAAGTCCGGTCGGGACCGCGGGGCATTCGACGGCGCCGTCCGGGAGGACCATCACGGGCGCGGGGTGGCCGGCCAGCGCCACCGTGCAGTTCCCGGAGACCGCGTCGTAGATCGCGTACAGGCAGGTGGCTCCGGCGATCTCGACGCCGCCCTCGCCGGCTTCCTCCCGGTCGATCCTGGCGACCAGCTCGTCGAGATGCCCGAGGAGTTCGTCCGGCGTGGGGTCCAGCGAGGAGAAGTTGTGGACGCTGGTGCGCAGCCGCCCCATGGTGGCCGCGGCGTGCAGCCCGTGCCCGACCACGTCGCCGACGACCAGCGCGACCCGGGCACCGGGCAGCGGGATCACATCGAACCAGTCGCCTCCGACCCCCTCGTACGCCGGCAGATAGCGGTGGGCGATCTCCAGGGCGTTCTGCTCGGGCAGGGCCCGGGGCAGCAGACTGCGTTGCAGCGTCACGGCCAGTGCGTGCTCCCGGGTGTAGCGGCGGGCGTTGTCCACAGCGATCGCGGCCCGCGCCGCCAGTTCCTCCGCGAAGGACACGTCGTCGTCGTCGAAGGGTTCAGATTCGCCCGCGCGCCAGAAGTTGGCCATGCCCAGGATGGTGCCGCGCGCGTGCAGCGGCACGGACACGATCGAGTGGAATCCCTGTTCCCTGATCCGCTCGGCCACTTCGGCGTCCCAGTGCTGCCAGCCCAGCTTCGTGAATTCGCTCCGCAGATCGCCGTCGTCGCTGTGCACGCGCATGGCCCTGGTCCTGGTGGGGACGATGCCCACCACATGGCCGACCGGGTACAGCGGATGGTCCGCGCGGACCGACGCGACGGCGGTGCGGCGCATCTCCAGGGTGTCGCCGTTCGGCGTGACCGGTTCGTCGCCGCGCAGTACGGGGTCGGCGAGGTCGACCGACGCGGCGTCGGCGAATCCGGGGATCGCCACGTCCGCCAGCTCCTGCGCCGTCCGGGTCACATCGAGCGTGGTGCCGATCCGGGCGCCGGCCTCGTACAGGAGCAGCAGCCGTTCGCTCGCGATCTCCGCCTGTCCCGTGACCGCGCGGAGTTCGGTGGTGTCCCGCAGGGTCACCACGGTGCCGGGCGGCCCGCCGTGCGCGTCGGTCGGCCGGAGGTTGACGGCGAGCAGCCGGTTGCCGGCCCGCAGCACCTCGTCCGTGACGGTGCGGCCGGAGACCAGCAGCTCCGCGGTGTCCGGGTCCAGTCCGAGTCCCGTGACGGCCCGGCCCTCGGCGTCCGGCGGCAGGTCGAGGAGTCTGCGGGCCTCGTCGTTGGCCAGGGTCAGCTGCCGGTCGGCCCCGACGATGAGGACGCCCTCGCGGACCGCGTGGAGCACCGCGTCGTGGTGCTCGTACATCCTGGTCATCTCGGCGGCCCCGAGACCGTGGGTCTGACGGCTCAGCCGTCTGCTCAGCAGCGCCGCGCCGCCCGTGGTGATCGCGAGGGCGGCCACCGCGGCACCCGCGCTGAGCGGGATCGAGCGGTCCGCCACACTGTTCACTGTCTCGAGGGTGATCCCCACCGAGACGACTCCGGCGATCGAGCCGTCCGGCCGGGGCACGGGCACGATCGAGTTGACCGAGGGCCCTCGGCTTCCGGTGAAGGTCCGGGTGATGCTGTGCCCGGCCATGGCCTCTTCGTAGGGGCCGATGATGTGCTTGCCGATCAGCGCGGGATCGGGGTGGGTGTAGCGGATGCCTTGGGGGCCCGCCAGGACGATGTACTCGACATGGGTCAGCTTGCGGACCTCCTCGGCGCGCGGCTGGAGGATCGCGGTGGGGTTCCTGCTGTCCAGTGCGGCGGCGGTCCCGGGCGCGTGGGCGAAGGTCTCGGCGACGCTCAGGGTGTGGGCCCGTGCCTCGGCCATGCTGTCGCGGCGGCCCTGCACCACCAGCGCGATCGCCCCGGCCGTGACGAGCAGCAGCACGAGACCGAGGACGAAGACGAAGACCTGGCCGGCCACGGTGTGCACGTTGAACAGGGCGCGCAGTCCGCGGTTCGGGGCCCGGCCGGCCATGGCCGGGCCGGACGGCGCGGGGGCCGCCTGGCCCTTGCGTCCTCCGTCGTGCCGATCTGATCGCCGGACGGAGCGCCGCAGCCGCGCCCGGAATCGGCCGGTACCAGACATAACTTCAGGTCTAGCATGAATCGCACCTGCCCGAGAGGTCGCTGGTCAGCGGCTCAGAACCCGCCCCCGTCGAAGCCGCCGCCACCCCCGAAGTCGCCGCCACCTCCTCCGTCGAAGCCGGAGGGGTCGAAGTCGGACCCGGAGAAGTCGCCGCCGTTCCAGTCCCCGCCGGAGCCGAAGTCGCCGCCGCCGTACTCCGCCGCGTACGCCGGACTCGACAGCATGGACCCGAGCACCGTACCGACGAGCAGCCCGGGGAGCAGGCCGCCGCCGAAGTAGCCGCCCGCCCAGGGACCGTACGCCGGACCCGCCTCCCAGTACGGGCGGCGGCCGTCGCCGGTCTCGACGGTGCGGCTCAGCGGTTCGTCGCCCTCGCGCAGCCGGAGCTCGTCCGCCGCGCAGACCGGGACCTCGCGGGCCGTGCCGCCGGACGGGGACCACTGCACATCGGCGACCGAGGGGCCGTGGCGCGGGTCGAAGAAGCACGGCGGGCGGCGGACCGGCAGTGCGCCGCCGGTGCGGCGGGCCTCCAGGACGGCGAGGGAGAAGCGGCCGTCCTCCAGGGCCCGGGTGACCCCGCGCACGTCGGATGGGTGCCGGGCCCGCTCCATCCGGGACTTCGCGCTCTCGTAGGAGTCGAGTGCCCGCTCGTAGTCCGCGCGCATGGCGTCGTCGGCGCCCGGTTCGGCCGGGTGGAAGTCGAGCCGGTCCAGGGTCTCGCCGTACGCGGTGATGTCCTCGTCCACGACGACCCGGAGCTTGTCCAGTGCGGCCCGTTCCTCGGCCTCCTTGCGCCTGTGGCCGCGGCGGACGAGCGCGTAGGCCGTGCCGCCGCACAGCACCAGGACCGCACCGGCCGTGATCAGCCCGGCGGCGGACGAGGACCCGCCGCCCCCGGACGAGCCGCCCCAGGAGGCGGGGGCGCTGCCCCGGGCCTGCTCGACGGCACGGTCGACGAAGGCGTTCAGCTGCGTGGCGGCGTCGGTGTCCGCGCCGGGCGCCTTCACCGCGGCGGTGAGGTTGTGGACCGCCCGGGTGGACATCACCTGGGGGTCGGCGCCCGCCTCGAAGCCGTTGCCCAGGCGGACCGCGTAGACGCCGGTGATCCCGGTGTCGGTGCGCAGGGTGGCCAGCAGGGAATCGGCGGGGAACGCGGATGTCCGTGGCAGCACCGCCACGAACACGGGCTTGTCGGCGCCCTTGATCTTCGCCGTCAAGGCGGCGGCCTGGCCCGGTGAGAGCTGCCCGGACGCCGCCGGGTCGACGTACACCGGCCCCTTGCGCAGGGCCTGCGCGACATCGTCGACGGTGGACGCCTCCCGTGCCGCGGACGCTCCGGGCGCCATACCGAGGACGGCCGCCGCCAGGATCAGCAGCAGGCCGACGAGCATCGACCGGAACATCCTGTTCCGCATACTTCGAAGCTAACCCGGATGGGCACCACCTGCGACAGCCGTCGACGGGCACCACCTGCGACAGCCGCCGCGCGCGGTCCCGCGCTCCCCGCCCTTCGGCTCCCCGCCGCCCGAGCGGCAGGCCGCTCCGGCGGCCCGCGGCGCACGTGCCACGGGCCCGCCTGCGCGAGGGCTACTCCGTCGGCTCGATCCCCGCTCGCAGCAGACCGTAGGTGTACGCGTCCTCCAGGGCCTGCCAGGACGCGGCGATGACGTTCTCCGCCACGCCGACCGTGGCCCAGTCGCCGGCGCCGTCGCCCGTGGTGATGAGGACTCGGGTGGTGGACTCGGTGCCGGTGCGGCCCTCCAGGATGCGGACCTTGTAGTCGATCAGCTCCAGCTTGGCGAGCTGCGGGTAGATCCGTTCCAGGGCGACCCGCAGCGCCCGGTCCAGGGCGTTGACCGGTCCGTTGCCCTCGGCGGTGGCGACGATGCGTTCGCCCTTGGCCCAGAGCTTCACGGTCGCCTCGTTGGCGTGCGTGCCGTCGGGGCGGTCCTCGACGATGGCGCGCCAGGACTCGGTGCGGAAGTAGCGGCGGGGGCGGCCCTCGGCCTCGGCGCGCAGCAGCAGTTCGAAGGAGGCGTCGGCGGCCTCGTACGTGTAGCCCTTGAGCTCGCGTTCCTTGACCCGCTCGACGACGCGGCCGACGAGGGCGCGGTCGCCGCCGAGGTCGATGCCGAGCTCCTTGCCCTTGAGCTCGATGGAGGCGCGGCCCGCCATGTCGGAGACGAGCATCCGCATGGTGTTGCCGACGAGGGCGGGGTCGATGTGCTGGTAGAGGTCGGGGTCGACCTTGATCGCGGAGGCGTGCAGTCCGGCCTTGTGGGCGAAGGCGGAAACACCCACATAGGGCTGGTGGGTGGAGGGAGTCAGGTTGACGACCTCGGCGATGGCGTGCGAGACGCGGGTCATGTCGGCGAGCGCGCCCTCGGGCAGGACGGCCTTGCCGTACTTGAGCTCCAGGGCGGCGACGACGGGGAAGAGGTTGGCGTTGCCGACCCGCTCGCCGTAGCCGTTGGCGGTGCACTGGACGTGGGTGGCGCCCGCGTCGACGGCGGCGAGGGTGTTGGCGACCGCGCAGCCGGTGTCGTCCTGGGCGTGGATGCCGAGCCGGGCGCCGGTGTCCGCGAGCACGGTGGAGACCACGGCCTGGACCTGGGCGGGAAGCATGCCGCCATTGGTGTCGCAGAGGATGACGACATCGGCGCCGGCCTCGGCGGCGGCGCGTACGACGGCCTTGGCGTACTCGGGGTTGGCGCGGTAGCCGTCGAAGAAGTGCTCGCAGTCCACGAAGACCCGGCGGCCCTGTTCGCGGAGGTAGGAGACGGTGTCGACGACCATCTCCAGGTTCTCTTCGAGGGTGGTGCGCAACGCGAGTTCCACATGGCGGTCGTGGGACTTGGCGACCAGGGTGATCACCTGGGCACCGGACTCCAGCAACGCCTTGACCTGGGGGTCCTCGGCGGCCCTGCCACCGGCCCTGCGGGTCGCGCCGAAGGCGACCAGCTCGGCGTTCTTGAACTCGATCTCCTGCTGAGCGCGGGCGAAGAACTCGGTGTCGCGGGGGTTGGCGCCGGGCCAGCCGCCCTCGATGAAGCCCACGCCGAAGTTGTCCAGGTGCCGGGCGATGGTCAGCTTGTCCGCGACCGTCAGGTTGATGCCTTCACGCTGGGCCCCGTCGCGCAGTGTGGTGTCGAAGACGTGGAAACTGTCGTCGGTGGCCTTGGCCTTGGTGGTCATGCTGGTCTGACTCCTGTCGGATGAGCGGATCCGGACGATCTGGCTCCACTTGCCCCCATCATCCCGTGCGCCGCTCGCCCCGGCCGAGGTGCGGGCCGGAAAACGAAAAAACCCCTCGCGGGTGCGAGAGGTCTGCGCGCGGGTCTGGGGCACGATGGCCGTGCCGCACAGGGTGGTGCGGGACGGTCACTGCGGACCGGCGCGCCTGCTGCCGATAATCATGGCGAACGAGGACACGGAAGCAGTCTTGCACAGGGCCGCCTCCGTGCCCCGCCCCGTCTCAGGATGCGGGCGTGACGCTCGTCGCTCCGGAGGGCTCCGCGCTTCCCCGGTCCGCGTCCTTGGCCCCGACCCGGCCCAGGTCGATGTCGCGGGTCTCGCGCATGGTCAGGTAGACGACCAGGGAGACCGCCGCGCAGCCGGCCACGTACCAGTAGAAGCCGGACTCGATGCCCGCCTTCTTGAACCAGAGCGCCACATATTCGGCGGTGCCGCCGAAGAGCGCGTTGGCGATGGCGTACGGGAGGGCGACGCCCAGGGCGCGGATGCCGGTCGGGAAGAGCTCCGCCTTCACGCAGGCGTTGATCGAGGTGTACCCGGTGACGACGACCAGGGCGAGCAGTGCCAGGCCGAAGGCGGGCCAGAACGTGCCCGCGTGCCCCAGCATCGTCATGATCGGCACGGTCAGGAAGGTGGAGCCGACGGCGAAGGTGATCAGCAGCGGGCGGCGGCCGATCCGGTCGGAGAGCAGGCCGGCCAGCGGCTGGATGCACATGAAGACGAACAGGGCGCAGAAGCTGACGAGCGAGGCGGTGGGCTTGTCCATGCCGGCGCTCTTGGAGAGGAACTTGGAGAGGTAGGTCGTGTACGTGTAGTACGCGACGGTCCCGCCCATGGTCAGCGCCATCACCAGGAACGCCTCGCGCTTGTGCTGCCACAGCGCCTTCAGCGTGCCGCGGTCCTCCTGCTCGGCGGCGCCGGACTCCGCGTACACCTCGGTCTCCAGCATCGAGCGGCGCAGATAGAAGACGATCGCGGCACCGAGCGCACCGACGATGAACGGGATGCGCCAGCCCCAGTTGTGCAGGGCCGCCTCGGACATGTTGCGCTGGAGGACGATCTGGAGGCCGAGGCCGATCAGCTGTCCCGCGGTCATGGACACGTACTGGAAGCTGGAGGCGAAGCCGCGCCGGCCGGGCGCGGACGCCTCGGTGAGGTACGTGGCGCTGGCCGCGTACTCGCCCCCGACGGACAGGCCCTGGAGCAGCCGGGCCACCAGCAGGACGGCGACCCCGCCGTACCCCGCGACGTCGTACGTCGGTGCGACGGCGATGAGGATCGCGGAGGCCGACATCAACGTGACGGTGAGGGTGAGCGCGGCCTTGCGGCCCCGGCGGTCACCGATCCGGCCGAGCAGCCAGCCGCCGACCGGCCGCATGAAGAAGCCGACGGCGAAGATGCCCATGGTGTTCATGAGATTGGCGGTCTCGTTGCCTTCGGGGAAGAACGAATCCGCGAAGTAGACCGCGAAGGTCGCGTACACGAACCAGTCGAACCACTCGACCATGTTGCCGGCTGAACCGACCCAGATTTTCTTCCACTGCTCTCGTCCCATGGTCCGTCACCGTGCCCGAACAGCGGGGACCGGAACAAGGGCGCAATGCGCAACGATCGCGCGTACTTACGTGCGTTTCGTTCACGGCCCGGCGGCACCTACCCGACGGCGAGCGAGTCCTCGATGAACTCCCTGACCTGCGCGATGACTTGGGAACGGCCGGTGCCGGGGAGGCCGACCACGACATGGACGCTGAAACCGTCGAGCAGGGCGCGCAGCCGGGTCGCGAACCGTTCGGCGTCGACCGGGCGGAACTCCCCCGCCGCCGCGCCCTGCTCCAGCAGGTCCACCAGGTCGCGGTGCCAGGCGGCCTCGATGGCGGCCTGGCGGGCGCGCGCGTCGTCGTCCGCGTTCTGCGAGCGGTTCCACACCTCCAGCCAGAGCGTCCAGTGCGGATCGCGGTGGCCGTCGGGGAGGTACAGGTCGATGTACCCGTCGAGCCGCTCGCGGGCCGTCGCCGGCCCCGACAGCAGGGCGCGCCGCTCCGCGCCGAGCCGGCCCTCGCTCCACTCCAGGGTCTGGAGCAGCAGCTCGTCCTTGGTGCGGAAGTAGTAGAGGAGGTGTCCGCTGCTCATCCGGACCTCACGACCGAGTCCGGCCATGGTGAGGCCGTCGAGCCCTCGTTCGGCGATGGTGGCCATGGCGGCGGCCAGCAGTTCCTCACGGGGCGGGGCGGTGTTGCGACGGCGTGGCGCGGGGGGCACGGTTCAGACCTTCGGCTGCTGCTGGGTGATGCAGTGGATGCCTCCACCGCCGGCAAAGATCGTACGTGCGTCGACGAGGGTCACCGTGCGGTCGGGGAACAGTTCGCCGAAGATCTCCGCCGCTTCCTTGTCGCGCGGGTCGTCGAAGGCGCACAGCACCACGCCGCCGTTGCAGAGGTAGTGGTTGATGTAGGAGTAGTCGACCCACTCCCCGTCCGCCTCCAGCACGGTGGGCGCCGGGACCTCGACCACGTCCAGCGAGCGGCCCCGGGCGTCGGTGGCCTCGCGCAGGATGCGCACGGTCTCGCGGGTGATCTCGTGGTCGGGGTGGGCCGGGTCCGGCTGGACGTGGGCGACGACAGTGCCCGGGCGGGCGAAGGCGGCGACGATGTCGACATGGCCGAGGGTGCCGTACGTGCCGTAGTCACCGGCCAGTCCGCGCGGCAGCCAGATGGCCTTCTCGGTGCCGAGCCGGGCGTGGATCTCGGACTCGACCTGCTCACGGGTCCAGTCGGGGTTGCGCTCCTTGCCGAGCTGGACGGTCTCGGTGAGCAGGACGGTGCCCTCGCCGTCCACATGGATGGCGCCGCCCTCGTTGACCAGCCGGGAGCTCTGCACGGGTACGGCCGCGAGCTCGGCGACGGAGCGGGCGATGTGCTGGTCGTTCTCCCAGCGGGCCCAGCCCTGGGCACCCCAACCGTTGAACGTCCAATCGACGGCGGCCAGTCGACGGCCGTCGGTGACGAAGGTGGGGCCGATGTCCCGCATCCAGGCGTCGTCGAGTGGGCGGACGGCGAGCTCGATGTCCGAGCCGAGGAGCGCGCGGGCGCCGCCCTCCTGGCCGGGGCCCACCACCATCGTGACGGGCTCGAAGCGGCGCACGGCGCGGGCGACGGTGGCCCAGGCGGCACGGGCCTCGTCGAGTTCGGCGTCGGTGTCGAAGGTGGGGTTGGGGCCCGGCCAGGCCATCCAGGTGCGTTCGTGCGGGGCCCACTCGGGCGGCATGCGGAAGGTCATTGCGGGTCCTCAGAGGAAGTAGAGGCGGTTGAGGGAGACGGAGTCGGCGGGCTCGGAGCGCAGCGGGTCGCCGTCCAGGGTGACCAGACCGCTGCGGGCGTCCACGGCGACCTCTCCGGTACGGGAGTTGTGGATCAGGTCGCCGGGGCCGATGCCCCGGGTACCGCGCACGCCGACACGGCGGCGCCGGGTGGGCATCGAGTCGGTGCCGAGCTGGGTCGCCGCCTGCGAGACGAAGGCCACGGAGAGGTCGGCGGCGGTGGCCCCGTACGCCCCGAACTGCGGTCCCAGGATCAGGGGTTCGCAGGTGTCGGTGGCGGCGTTCGGGTCACCCGTGACCCCGTACGCGGGGAAGCCCGACTTCAGTACGAGCTGCGGCTTCGCGCCGAAGAACTCGGGCCGCCACAGCACGATGTCGGCGAGCTTGCCGGTCTCGATGGAGCCGATCTCGTGCGCGAGGCCGTGGGCGACGGCGGGGTTGATGGTGAGCTTGGCGATGTAGCGCAGTACCCGGGCGTTGTCGTCGGCGGGTCCGTCGCCCTCCATCGGACCGAGTTCGGCCTTCATCTTCCCGGCCATCGCGAAGGTGCGCCGCACCGTCTCGCCGGCCCGCCCCATGCCCTGCGCGTCGGACGAGGTGATACCGATGGCTCCCAGGTCGTGCAGCACGTCCTCGGCGCCCATCGTCCCGGCGCGGATGCGGTCGCGGGCCATGGCTGCGTCGCCCGGCAGATCGGTCTTGAGGTCGTGCACGGAGACGATCATCCCGTAGTGCTCGGCGACGGCGTCGCGGCCGAAGGGCAGTGTCGGGTTGGTGGACGAGCCGATGACGTTCTCGACGCCCGCCATCCTGAGGACGTTGGGGACGTGTCCGCCGCCGCAGCCCTCGATGTGGAAGGCGTGGATCGTGCGGCCCTCCAGGACGCGCAGGGTGTCCTCGACCGACAGGCACTCGTTCAGCCCGTCGCTGTGCAGGGCGACCTGGACGTCGTGCTCCTCGGCGACCCGCAGCGCGGTGTCCAGGGCGCGGGTGTGGGCGCCCATGTCCTCGTGCACCTTGAAGCCGCAGGCCCCGCCCTCGGCGAGCGCCTCGACCAGCGGGGCCTGGTGGGAGGACGAACCCCGGCCCAGGAAGCCGATGTTGACCGGCCAGGCGTCGAAGGCGTTGAAGGCGTGGCGCAGCGCCCAGGGCGAGTTGACGCCGACGCCCCAGACCGGGCCGAACTCCTGGCCGATGACCGTGGTGACGCCGGAGGCGAGCGAGGCCTCCATGATCCGCGGCGAGAGCAGATGGACATGGGTGTCGACGGCGCCCGCCGTCGCGATCATCCCCTCGCCGGAGACGATGGTCGTGCCCGTGCCGACGACGACGTCGACGCCGTCGAGGGTGTCCGGGTTGCCGGCCCGGCCGATCGCCGCGATCCGGCCCTCGCGGATACCGATCGACACCTTGCGGATGCCCTGCACGGCGTCGATGACCAGCACATTGCTGATGACGACGTCGCAGGTGTCGCGGACGGCGGCGGCCTTGAGGTGCAGCCCGTCGCGGGCGGTCTTGCCGAAGCCGGCGAGGAACTCCTCACCGTAGCTCTGCGCATCGGACTCGACGCGTACGGTCAGCCCGGAGTCACCGAGCCTGACCCGGTCCCCGGCGCGCGGGCCGTGCACGGAGGCGTACTCGTACGGGTCGATGCTCATCGCTCGGCTCCCAGATATCCACAGGCCACGGCGCGTCGCAGGGCTTCTTCGCGTGCGCCGGGGGCGTCCAGCGGGCCGTCCACCAGGCCCGCGAAGCCGATCGCGATCCGGTCGCCGCCGATGGGCACGAGCCCCACCTCGACGCATTCGCCGGGCCCGAACCGGACGGAGGACCCGGCGGGGACGCAGAGCCGCATCCCGTAGGCGGCGGCGCGGGCGAAGTCGAGCCGGGGGTTGGCCTCGAAGAAGTGGAAGTGCGAGGTCACGGAGACCGGCACGGTCGCGGTGTTGTGGACGGTCAGCCGCACCGCGGGCTCCGGCTCGGGCGTGGCGGGCCCGGGGAGCACGGCCCCGGGCCCCTCGTCGCCCAGCCCGTCGCCCAGCGGCCGGGAGACCACGGCGAGCCGTGAGCCGTCGTCGAAGACGGCCTCCACATGGACCTCGGTGACGACGTCGGCGACGCCCGGCAGTACGTCGTCGGGGCCGAGCACGGACCGGGCGGCCTCGATGGCCTCGGCCAGCCGGCGCCCGTCCCGGGCGGCCTCGCAGACCGTGTCTGCGATCAGGGCGGTCGCCTCGGGGACATTGAGCCTGAGCCCCCGGGCGCGGCGGGCGCGGGCCAGCTCGGCGGCGCTGAAGAGCAGCAGCCGGTCACGTTCCGTCGGAGTCAGTCGCACGTCTCCACACCTCTCGGTTAGAGCAGCACTCTAACTGATGGTTAGAGTGCCGATCTAAATGTGTGGGAGAGGGCACACTCCGGAAGGCCGGAGCGCATGTGCGGGCCCATACGAAAGCCGCGCCCGGCGGGAAGCGGGCGCGGCTTTCGTACGTACAGGTCCCGGGCCGGCGGTCCGGTCCGGGGGAAGGAACCTCTAGCCGAGGGGGTGCATCCAGCCGTGGGTGTCCTCGGCGATGCCACGCTGGATGTCCAGCAGGCGCTCGCGCAGCTTCATCGTGACCTCGCCGGGGGCGCCGTCGCTCTGGACCCACTCGCCGCCCTCGCACTTGACGGTGCCGACCGGGGTGATGACGGCGGCGGTGCCGCAGGCGAAGACCTCGGTGAGGGTGCCGTTCGCGGTGTCGTCGCGCCACTGGTCGATGGAGACGCGGCCCTCCTCGGACTCGTAACCGAGGTCACGGGCGACCTTGAGCAGCGAGTCGCGGGTGACACCGGCGAGCAGGGAGCCGGTCAGGGCCGGGGTGACGATCTTGTTCCCGTACACGAAGTACAGGTTCATGCCGCCGAGCTCCTCGACCCACTTGTGCTCGACCGCGTCGAGATAGGCGACCTGGTCGCAGCCCTTCTCGGCGGCCTCGGCCTGGGCGAGAAGGGAGGCGGCGTAGTTGCCGCCGGTCTTGGCGTCGCCCATGCCGCCGGGGACGGCACGCACCCGGTTCTCGGAGAGCCAGATCGAGACCGGCTTCACACCGCCGGGGAAGTACGCGCCGGCCGGCGAGGCGATCACCAGGAACAGGTACTCGTTGGCGGGCCGCACACCGAGACCGACCTCGGTCGCGATCATGAACGGGCGCAGGTAGAGGGACTCCTCGCCGCCGTGCGCCGGAACCCAGGCCTGGTCCTGCTCGACGAGTGCGTCACAGGCCGCGATGAACGTCTCGACAGGCAGCTCGGGCATGGCCAGCCGGCGGGCGGAGGCCTGGAAGCGCTTGGCGTTGGCCTCGGGGCGGAAGGTGGCGACCGAGCCGTCGGGCTGGCGGTACGCCTTGAGGCCCTCGAAGATCTCCTGCCCGTAGTGCAGGGTCATGTTGGCGGGATCGATGGAGAGCGGTGCGTACGGCACGAGCTGGGCGTCGTGCCAGCCGCGGCCCTCGGTCCACTTGATCGTCACCATGTGCTCGGTGAAGCGGCGGCCGAATCCGGGATTGACCATGCTCGCCTCGCGCTCCGCGTCGGACAGCGGGTTCGAGGAGGGCTTGAGCTCGATCGTGGGCGTCGTCATGAGTGCGTGTCCTTCACCGTTGTGTGTGTTGGACCGCGCTCACGCCGCTCCTGCCAAACAGGTGCTAGGACGTCCGAGCTCTGTCGCGAGCGGCGGCCCCGTTCGATTATCGCTCCCGGGCGGCCGTGCACGAAACGACGCGTTTGCGGTCCAGTGGTCGATGGTTGCACCCGGGGCCGCACAGGTGAAGCCGCCGGGTGCGGTGGTTGCCCGGCGGCTTCGAAACGGAGTCGTCGGGTCAGTTCGCTACGCGTACCGCGAGCGCGTCGCCGATCTGGTCCGTCGTACGGCTGGTCGCGCCCTCGCGCTCCGCGAGATCGGCACAGACGGCGTCCTCGATGCGCACGGCCTCGGCCTCGTGGCCGAGGTGGCGCAGCAGGAGGGCGACGGAGAGGACCGTGGCCGTCGGGTCGGCCTTACCCTGGCCCGCGATGTCGGGGGCGGAGCCGTGGACCGGCTCGAACATCGACGGGAAGGCGCCCGTCGGGTTGATGTTGCCGGACGCGGCCAGACCGATGCCACCGGTCACGGCAGCGGCGAGGTCGGTGAGGATGTCGCCGAAAAGGTTGTCGGTGACGATGACGTCGAAGCGCTCCGGCTGGGTGACGAAGAAGATCGTCGCGGCGTCGACGTGCAGGTAGTCGGTGGTGACCTCGGGGTACTCGGTCGCGACCTTGTCGAAGATGTTCTTCCACATGTGGCCGGCGTACACGAGGACGTTGTTCTTGTGCACCAGCGTCAGCTTCTTGCGCGGGCGGGCGTTCGCCCGCTCGAACGCGTCCCGGACGACACGCTCGACGCCGTACGCGGTGTTGACGCTGACCTCGGTGGCGACCTCGGCCGGCGTACCGGTGCGCAGCGAGCCGCCGTTGCCCGTGTACGGGCCCTCGGTGCCCTCGCGGACGACGACGAAGTCGATGTCCGGGCGGCCGGCCAGCGGCGTCGCGGTGTTCGGGAACAGCTTCGACGGCCGCAGGTTGATGAAGTGGTCGAAGGCGAAGCGCAGCTTCAGCAGGAGCCCGCGCTCCAGGACGCCCGACGGCACGGAGGGGTCGCCGATCGCGCCGAGCAGGATGGCGTCATGGGCCTTGAGGGCTTCGAGCTCCGCGTCCGGGAGGGTTTCACCGGTGCGGTGCCAGCGCTGGGCGCCAAGGTCGTACTCCTTGGTCTCCAGCTTCACATCCTGCGGGAGTACAGCCCGTAGGACCTTGAGGCCCTGGGCCACGACCTCCTGGCCGATACCGTCACCGGGGATCACTGCGAGATTGATGCTGCGAGACATGTCCGCACCCTACTGTTCGTCCCACCTCATGACACGTCACGTCCACCATGCGGACATGTGGAGAGCCATGCGTGCACCGCTCACCCATCTGGTGGTACGGCGTCAGGTGAAGGCCACCGCGCTCGCCGGGTCGGGCGAGCGCATCGACCACTTCGGGATCAGCCGGAGCTGACCAGGGGTGAACCGAGCCGGTCTCAGTGACCGGTGGAACCGCCGTTGTCCCTGCGGTCGAGGGCGCGCTGGAGGGCGGCGGCGGCATTTCGGCGCTCCGACTCGGTCGGGCGGTGGGAGCGGCGGACACGGCGGACAGTCGTCTGGACCATGATGGATCGACTCCTTGAGATCGCGAGGATTTCGAGATCGAAGATCGTGAAGCTGATTTCGAGATCGGGATTTCGAGGCGCCGGAAGGGGCGGGGAGCGGGCGCCGCAGGGGTTGCCTGCACAGGGGCGCGCACTCACGACCGCCAGACGCTGGATCTAGCGTGACGTTCGGCTTCTACAAAGCTAGGGCAGCTCGGCCGGTCTGTCTCCACAATTACTCGGACTTCCTACTATCTGAGACGGGGATGGAGGGACGGACCCCCGCGCCGCCGGGACGAACACCCGGAATTCCGGGCATCATCCCTGCTCAGAGGGGGTGACACGGCCGACGGACCGCGTCGTCGGCCGCCTGTTGCTCACATCACGTCCCCGTCCCGCCAATCGAAGACCAGCGTCCCGGAGCCGACGGGCAGCTCCCGGCCGGCCGCGCCACGGACATAGGTGCTGCCCTCCTCGTCCGGCAGCCGCTCCACCCCGTACCGCGCCTGCACCGCGATCCGCCCCGGCCACACCCGCCAGCCGCGTCCGGCGTAGAGCGAGGCCCCCGCGTCCGAGGCGGACAGCGCCCCGAACGCGTACGCCCCGTCGACGACCTCCTCCAGCGCGGCCATGACCCGCCCGCCGAGCCCCTCCCGGCGCCGGTCCGCGCGGACCGCCACCGCCTCCACGTAGCCGATCCGGTACGAGCGGCCCAGATGCACCACCCGCCGCTGGACGACGCTGCCGTGCGCCAGCAGGCCACTGCTGTCGCGCACCCACGCATGGATGCCGCCGAGGCCGTGGTCCCAGTCGTCGTCGCTGAAGTCGCCCTCGAAGACGGTGTCCAGGAACGCCCGGATCTCGTCGAGTGCGGCCGGGGACAGCCGGCAGGTGTGTGCGGTACGCAGAATCGCCTCGGTCATACGCCCCAGCCTCTCAGGCATCGCGGCCCGGCCGCCCCGACCGGCTGGAGCCGACCGGCCGCCCCTGACCAGACAGTGACCGAGGGACGTGCCGGTTCTGTCCGGTGGCCCTCTGGTCCGGACCTGCTGCCGCCCGCCAGACTGCCGCCATGTCCGACACCACAGCCGTACCCCCGCACTGGACACCCATCCACGGCACGCCCTACCAGCCGGTCCCCTACCGCCCCGAACGGATCGCGGCCGACGAGTCGCTCGCCCGTGCCGCCCGACTGCGCCGGCGGATGGACGAGCGCAGAACCGTACGCCGGTTCTCGCCCGATCCCGTTCCCGAACAGGTCGTGAAGGACGCGATCGCCTGTGCCGCGACCGCCCCGTCCGGCGCACATCAGCAGCCGTGGACCTTCGTCCTGGTCAAGGACCCGGAGGTGCGACGGCGCATCCGTGAGGCGGCCGAGCACGAGGAGCGGGTCGGTTACGACGGCAGACTCGGCGAGGAGTGGCTGGCCGCGCTGCGCCCGCTGGGCACGGATGCCGTGAAGGCCCATATGACGGACGCCCCGGCCCTGGTCGTGGTGTTCCAGCAGCGGTACCGGGTCGGCGAGGACGGCACCCGGCACAAGCACTACTACGTCGACGAGTCGGTCGGGATCGCCGTCGGAATGCTGCTCTCGGCCCTGCATCTGTCGGGTCTGGCGGCGCTGATCCACACGCCGAGCCCGATGCGGTTCCTGCGCGAGGTGCTGGACCGCCCCGAGAACGAGAAGGCGTTCGCGGTGATTCCGGTCGGGTATCCGGCCGACGACTGCGAGGTGCCCGGCCTGGTTCGCAAGTCGCTGGACCAGGTGCTCGTGGAGATCTGAGACGAATGGAAACCGCCTCCCGGCCGGCAGGGGAACCGGGCGGGAGGCGGAATTCGGGGCGGGGCGCCGGGGGTGGGGCGCCCCGAGGGGGATCAGCCCTGGTGGGGGTAGGTGTAGTCGGTCGGCGGAACCAGCGTCTCCTTGATGGCCCGGGTCAGGGTCCAGCGCTGCAGGTTCTGCGGGGCGCCCGCCTTGTCGTTCGTACCCGAGGCGCGGCCGCCGCCGAAGGGCTGCTGGCCGACGACGGCGCCGGTCGACTTGTCGTTGATGTAGAAGTTGCCCGCGGCGTACCGCAGCTTCTCCATCGTGTACGCGGCCGCGGCACGGTCGTTCGCGATGACGGAACCGGTCAGCGCGTAGTCGGAGACCGACTCCATCTGCTCCAGCATCTCGTCGTACTTGTCGTCCTCGTAGACGTGCACGGCGAGGATCGGGCCGAAGTACTCGGTCGTGAAGACCTCGTTGGCCGGGTCGGTGCACTCGATGACGGTCGGACGGACGAAGTAGCCCACCGAGTCGTCGTACGTGCCGCCCGCGACGATCGTGCAGGACGGGTCGGCCGCGGCGCGGTCGATCGCGGCCTTGTTCTTGGCGAACGAGCGGTCGTCGATGACGGCGCCGATGAAGTTCGACAGGTCGGTGACGTCACCCATGGTGATGGCGTCGACCTCGGCGGTGAACTTCTCCTTGAAACCGGAGTTCCAGATGGAGGCCGGAATGTACGCGCGGGAGGAGGCCGAGCACTTCTGGCCCTGGAACTCGAAGGAGCCGCGGGTCAGCGCGGTCTTCAGGACGGCCTGGTCGGCCGACGGGTGGGCGACGACGAAGTCCTTGCCACCGGTCTCGCCGACGAGCCGCGGGTAGGTGCGGTAGTTGGCGATGTTGTTGCCGACCGTCTTCCACAGGTGCTGGAAGGTGGGGGTCGAGCCGGTGAAGTGGATACCGGCCAGGTCGCGGTGGTTCAGCGCCACCTCGGAGACGGCGAGGCCGTCACCGGTCACCAGGTTGATGACACCCTTGGGCAGACCGGCCTCCTCCAGGAGCTGCATCAGCAGCACGGCGGCGTGGGTCTGCGTCGGGGACGGCTTCCACACCACGACGTTGCCCATGAGGGCAGGGGCGGTGGGCAGGTTGCCCGCGATGGCCGTGAAGTTGAACGGCGTGATCGCGTAGACGAAGCCCTCCAGCGGGCGGTGGTCCATGCGGTTCCACACGCCCGGCGCGTTGGCCGGGGGCTGCTCGGCCAGGATCTGGCGCGCGTAGTGCACGTTGAAGCGCCAGAAGTCGACGAGCTCGCAGGGGGTGTCGATCTCGGCCTGCTGCGCGGTCTTGGACTGGCCGAGCATCGTGGACGCGGCCATCGTCTCGCGCCACGGGCCGGACAGCAGCTCGGCGGCGCGCAGGATGATCGCGGCGCGGTCGTCGAAGGACATCGCGCGCCAGGCCGGGGCGGCGGCGAGCGCGGCGTCGATCGCGTCCTGCGCGTCCTGCTGCGTGGCATTGGCGAACGTACCGATGACGGCCTTGTGGTTGTGCGGCTGCACGACGTCGAAGCGCTCGCCGCCGCCCATCCGCTTCTCGCCGCCGATGGTCATCGGAAGGTCGATCGGGTTCTCGGCGAGCTCCTTGAGCTTCACCTCCAGGCGGGCACGCTCCGGGGAGCCCGGGGCGTAGGAGTGGACCGGCTCGTTGACCGGCGCGGGGACCTGGGTCACAGCGTCCATGAGTTCCGTTGCTCCTTGGGTAGAGAGGTGGAGGGGGCTCAGCCCTTGGTGAGGATGGAGCGGCCGAAGAACAGCAGGTTCGCCGGCTTCTCCGCGAGGCGGCGCATGAAGTAGCCGTACCAGTCGGTGCCGTACGCCGTGTAGACGCGCATCCGGTGGCCCTCGGCGGCGAGCCGGAGGTGCTCCTCGCTGCGGATGCCGTAGAGCATCTGGAATTCGTACTCGTCCAGTTTGCGCCCGGCCTTGCGGCCCAGCTCCTGGGCGATGGCGATCAGACGCGGGTCGTGGGACCCGATCATCGGGTAGCCGTCGCCCTCCATGAGGATCCGCAGGATGCGGACGTACGCCTTGTCGATCTCGGCCTTGTCCTGGTACGCGACGGAGGCGGGCTCCTTGTAGGCGCCCTTCACGATGCGGACGCGGCTGCCGGCGGCAGCCAGGCGGCGGGCGTCCTCCTCGGTGCGGAACAGGTAGGCCTGGATCACGCAGCCGGTCTGCGGGTGGTTCTTCCGCAGCTCCTCGTGGATGGCGAACATCGAGTCGAGGGTGGTGTGGTCCTCGGCGTCCAGCGTGACCGTGGTGCCGATCGCGGCGGCGGCCTCGACGACCGGGCGGACGTTGGCGAGCGCCAGCTCGTGTCCGCCGGGGAATCGAGCAGCGAGCCCGGAGGGCTCTCCGTTGAGGGTGGCGGCGGGCGACGGGAGGGACTGGCCGAACATGGAGAGCTTGACGGACATCTCGGCCTTGGTGCCCAGGTCCAGGTCCTTGAGGCGCTCGATCAGTTCGAGGTAGGCGTCGCGGGCGTCGGCGGCCTGCTCGGGAGTGGTGATGTCCTCGCCCACCACGTCGAGGGTGACTTCGAGGCCCTTGGCGGCGGCGTCCTCGATGATCGGGACGACCTGGTCGACGGTCTCACCGGCGATGAACCGGTCGACGACCTGCTTGGTGCCAGGTGCGGCCGAGACGAAACGGCGCATCTTGTCGCTGCGGGACGCGGCGAGAATCACGGGACCCAGCACGGGGCACCTCCACGGAAAGAACGAACGAAAGCCATACCGGCAGATGGGGTACATACCGGTACAGCACGGAGAACCACCGTGAAATTTAAGGATCTCTCCGATCCTGTGCCATCGACAGCTGTCACGCATCCGCTCCCCGGTTCTCAGACATCTGTCTGAAGGGGTGCGAGAATGGCCGGGTGAAGGGCGATTACCAGGAGATGGTCGACGAGATCTCCGGGCTGCTCGGCGCCCCCGCGACGCTGGAGAACCGGGACTTCGGCCTGGTCGCCTTCGGTGCCCACGACAGCGACGACGACACCGCGATGGACCCGGTCCGCACCCGCTCGATCCTGACCCGCCGCTCCACGCCCGCCGTCCGGGCCTGGTTCGAGGGCTTCGGCATCACCCGCGCCACCGGACCGGTCCGCATTCCGGCGGCCCCGGAGGCCGGGGTCTTCCGGGACCGGATCTGTCTGCCGGTACGTCATCGGGGCGCCGTGCTCGGTTACGTGTGGCTGCTCGACGCGGACCCCGGGCCGACCGACGAACAGCTGAGGGCGGCGATGGAGGTGACGGCCCGGATCGGGGCGCTGCTCGCCGAGGAGGCGCGGGCGGGCACCGACCCGTCCCGGGAGTTCGGCGCGGTGCTGACCGCCGGGCGGGGCTGGCAGCGCGACATGGCGGTGGCCGCGCTGGACGAGGCACTGGGGCCGGATGCGAAGGGGCTGCACACGGTGGTGTGCGTGACCCCGTGGCCGGACGATCCGCCGTCGGTCCGTACGGTGCCGTCGACGGCGGCGCTCGCCGCGATCCCCGCGGCCGGAGGGTCTCCCGCCCTGGCAGCACTGGTCCGGCTGCGCTCCACCGATGTGCTCGACCCGGCGCTCTCCGCCGCGGACCGGCTGCGTACCGCTGCGGGCGGGGGCGCCACCGCCGGGGTCGCGGTGCCCCGCCGGGGTCTTGCGGACCTGGCCGCGGCCTGGCAGGAGGCGGTGGCCGCCGCCCGCGCGGCGACGGCCGAGTCCCGGTTCGGCCCGGTCGTCCCATGGGCGGCGATCGGCCCGTACCGGCTGCTGACCGCACTCCCCGCGGAAACGGCCGCGGACCCCGTGATCCGTACCCTGCTCACCCCGCCGCACAAGGATCTGGCCCGCACCGCCGAGGTCTTCCTCGACTGCGCGGGCCAGGCTTCCCGGACGGCCGCCGCACTCGGCGTGCACCGTCAGACGCTCTACTACCGGCTCTCCCGGATCCAGCAGCTCACCGGCCTCGATCTCAACGACGGCGAGGACCGGCTGCTGCTGCACATGGCACTGAAGAGCGCGCGGCTGGATCGCCAGGACCCGATCCGGCGGCCCTGAGGGCTGTTCCTCAGTCCGCCCGGCCCTCCAGCACGGCCTTCAGACCGTCCGTCAAGTCCTGTGCGGACGGGGCGGATTCGCTGTCCATCAGCCACTGGACCATCACGCCCGCGAGCAGCGCCTGACAGAACAGCCCGGCCACCCGTGCCTTCTCGGGGTCCCGCTCCGGGTCGATGCCGAGCATGTTCTCGGCGAGTCCGTCACGCCCCTCGCGCTGCGGGCCCACCAGGGCCTTCCGCAGCTCCGGGTCCTGGTCGATCCGGGAGACGACCTCCATCTGGAGCTGCCAGACGGACCGGGTCTTCTGGTAGCTGTCGATCACCCGCTGCCAGGTGTCGCGGAACTGGTCGAGCGGCGCCCGGGGCTCGTCGCCGGCGTCGGCGTCGGCGTCCCCGTCCGGCTTCTCGGTGAGCACATCGCCCCACTCCTCCGTCACCTTGAGGAAGGCGAGGTTGAGCAACGCCTCTTTGGAGCCGTAGTGGTAGCCGATGGAGGCGAGGTTCGTGCCGGAGGCGGCCACGATGTCGCGCGCCGTCGTCCGGGCGTACCCCTTCTCCAGCAGGCAGCGCTTGGCGCCTTCGAGCAGATCCTCACGGTGTCCCATGACAGCAGCGTACCCGGCATGCAGACGTTCGTGTAAGACGTACGTCTAGATTCCCGGGTACGTGGAGACGCCGTGACCGTCAGTCGGTCAGGTTCACCGTGCGGGCCGAGGCGGCACCGATCTCCGAGGCGATCTCGGCGAGCACCGAGGCCGGGACGTCGTCGTCGACGGTGAGCACGACCAGCGCCTCGCCGCCCGCGTCCGCCCGCGAGACCTGCATGCCCGCGATGTTCAGACCGGCCTCGCCGAGGATCCGGCCGACCGTGCCCACGACACCGGGACGGTCCTCGTAGCGCAGCACCACCATGTGGTCGGCCAGCGCCAGGTCCACGTCGTACTCGCCGACGGCGACGATCTTCTGGAGGTTCTTGGGCCCGGCCAGCGTGCCGGAGACCGCGATCTCCTCGCCGCCCGAGAGCGTGCCGCGGACGGTGACCACATTGCGGTGGTCCGGCGACTCGGAGCTGGTGGTGAGGCGGACCTCGACACCGCGCTCCTGCGCGAAGAGCGGGGCGTTGACGTACGACACGGTCTCGTCGACGACGTCCTCGAAGACGCCCTTGAGCGCGGAGAGTTCGAGCACCTTGACGTCGTGCTGGGTGATCTCGCCGTACACCTCGACGTCGAGGCGGACCGCGACCTCGCCCGCGAGCGCGGTGAAGATCCGGCCGAGCTTCTCGGCGAGCGGCAGACCCGGGCGCACGTCCTCGGCGATCACGCCGCCCTGGACGTTGACCGCGTCCGGCACGAGCTCACCGGCCAGGGCCAGGCGCACCGACTTGGCGACCGCGATGCCCGCCTTCTCCTGGGCCTCGTCGGTGGAGGCGCCGAGGTGCGGGGTGCAGACGACCTGGTCGAACTCGAACAGCGGGGAGTCCGTGCAGGGCTCCTTCGCGTACACATCGAGGCCGGCGCCGGCGACGCGGCCCTCCTTGAGGGCGGAGGCGAGCGCCGCCTCGTCGACGATGCCGCCGCGGGCGGCGTTGACGATGCGGACCGAGGGCTTCACCTTGTGCAGCGCCTCGTCGCCGATCAGGCCGATCGTCTCGGGGGTCTTGGGCAGGTGCACCGTGATGAAGTCGGCGACTTCGAGCAGCTCGTCGAGCGCGAGGAGCTTGACGCCCATCTGCGCGGCACGCGCGGGCTGCACATAGGGGTCGTACGCGACGATCTTCATGCCGAAGGCCGACATGCGCTGCGCGACCAGGACGCCGATGCGGCCGAGGCCGACGACACCGAGGATCTTCTCGCTCAGCTCGACGCCGGTGTACTTGGAGCGCTTCCACTCGCCGTTCTTGAGGGCGGTATTGGCCTGCGGGATGTTGCGCGCGGTGGCGACCAGCAGACCGCAGGCCAGCTCGGCGGCGGTGACGATGTTGGAGGTCGGTGCGTTGACGACCATCACGCCGGCCTTGGTGGCGGCGGAGACGTCGACGTTGTCCAGACCGACGCCCGCACGGGCGACGACCTTCAGCTTCTGCGCGACGGCGATGGCCTCGGCGTCGACCTTGGTGGCGGAGCGCACCAGGATGGCGTCGACATCGGCGATCGCGGGGAGGAGCTCGGCGCGGTCCGCGCCGTTGCAGTGCCGGATGTCGAAATCCGGTCCCAGCGCGTCCACCGTGGCGGGCGACAGCTCTTCAGCGATGAGTACGACAGGTTTCGAGCTCACGTGAGTCCTCACAGGTCCAGTGCGGACGGCCGTCCCGACGGCCGCAGGCGGTGGAGGGGCTTGCCGCGTGGAAGACGCACGACACTGTGGGCCTGACGCGTGTATGTGTGGAGAAGTGTAGTCATGCGCCAGGACGCATACTGCGCCCCGTTGGAAGGATCACCCACACGGGGGTAGACGACTTGTACACACGCACTACGCCGCCTCTTCCAGCGGTGAAGCGGAAACGCCCCGGGGACGGGCCGCAGGGCCCGCCCCCGGGGCGTCGGTGTTACGCGTCCTCGTCGTTGACCCAGCTCATGAGCTTGCGCAGCTCGCGGCCGGTGGTCTCCAGGAGGTGGTCGCTGTCGGCCTTCTTGTACTCGT
>NZ_BMTF01000035.1 GCF_014649535.1 Streptomyces gelaticus | reverse complement strand
TCGCCTTCGAGGGCCGGCTCACCCCGGCCAACAACTGAACCTCAACAACCAAGATCAGCCGTTAAATTGACACACCCAGCCCTTGGGCTCCGCCGTCACAGTCTGACGGTGGAGCCTTCTGCGTGGGACCCTCAGCAGCCAGCGGTGACGTTTCCGCAATACACCCAGCCGGTATTTCCGTTGTCATTTCTGACGTAGTACCACTTGTTGTGCGCGTCGTTGTACGCGTAGTGCGACCACCAGACGCCCATCCCTGGGAAAATGACGCCCGTTGACTTACAAGTGGCGCGATAGCACTCTCGGATATTGGCGTGTTGGGTGGCCCCCGTGGGCGTCCATGTGGCGGCCTGGGTACTGGTCGAGACGGCTAGCGTGACAGCGGCGGCGCCGAAAGCACCCAGAACGGCAGTGCGTTTACGCATGGTGTAATTCTCCTTCTGACAGTACGGAGCATCCCTGAGCGTGCCAGGGGACGTGGTTGTACTGGTGCAACCCTTTGCCTGGTGCCCACTCTGGACGAACACCGCTAGGAGCGACCAGGGATTCGCCGTGTCCCGGACATGTCCCAGCCGCCGTCCCACCATCGGGCGAGCCGACGACGCAGACCACCCGAAGCGCGCCTCGCATATCCGCGCAGAACAGCCACAGTCACCAACCGCCGACACAAGGCCATTCAGGGCACGAGAGCCGCTTCGGCGGCGGCGCGGGAGCACGGGTGTCCGCGTTACGTCCGCACCCGTAATCCTGGTTCGCCCAGCACCCGCCACGGTACGTACGGGCCCGACGTCGCGATCGGCTTCATGCCTGTATCCAGGATCTGGGCCCAATCCCGATTCTGCTACTGCGGGTTGTTCGCCCGGATGAGCAACGGGCAACGGTCTTCGGGATTGGTAATCTCCCATAATCCTGAGCGCCGTATTGGGTATTTGGAAGCGGGTGCTCTTCACGCTCCGCGAAAGTGAAATGGTGGTGCGTGTGCGGACCATTCCCGTAGGATACGCAGGAACTCCACCACCTGCTGGAGGAGTGTTGAGAGAGTTGACCTGCGTCGCGCCAGAGGTTCGAGACCGGCTCGTCATTCGATTCGGCAGAGGACCAGGCCGAGGGTGCCAATCTGGTTCTTCCATGCCGCGTTGATCGAGCTGGTAGAGCTGCCCGGCACATCCATGGACGGTCTTCCGGGCGAGTGCGTGGAGCCTTCCTGGAGTAGGCCTGCACCTTGATCTGCCGCCGATATCCGGGCTTGTCGGCCAGGCGCAAGATGTGGAGGGTTTCGGCGATCCGTCCGTAGTGGGTGGTCGCGTCGCCGAGCAGGGTGGTGGTGCGGCAGTCGCGCGAGAGCATGCGGATTCATTCGTAGGTGCGGACGGCTCGGGTGTGGATGGAGACGCTGATCCGCAGGACGTCCTGTTGGAGTGGTGCTTCCGTTGGATCACTTCATGACTGCCGATGCCCCGCTCACCCGAGAGTCGTTCCGGCGCCTCCATCCGATCAACACGCCCCGACCGGTGTCTCCGTTGCCGGATCAGTCTGGACTGACGAGGGCTGGGGCCGGATCCGGCGCGGATATCGAGCCCGGGACATGGACGAGAAGTGGAACGTCTTCGTTGAAGGCGATGTCCTTTTTATGTGCCGAAGTTGGACTGGTCACGGCGTCCATGAGGCGACCTTTGCCCAGTGACTGGTGGTGGGAGGAAGATCGCCTCTGCTGTTGTGGAGGCCGATCGCGAGCGCTATCGGAGTATGGGGGAGGAGTACGACTGACTGATGCTGGAGCTGATCACCAGCGCGATTGTCCTTGGTGAGCCCGCCGCCGATCTCCGGGCCGATCTCGTGAAGTTGACTGCTCGGGCTTCGGGAAAGAGCGATCTTCCCTCAAGAGTGGTGGAACACAGCGCTCTGGGGTTGCGCTCCGGATCGTAAGCCCTGCAGCCCAGCGAGTGCTGTGCTGCAGAGCACGAGGAGATCGTCCAGCGCTGCGAAGACGCTGCCGGAACGGCCCGAGTCAGCCCGCTGCCCGCACCGCGAACCGCTGTGATCAAGAGCTGCGGCTGAGATGCCTCACTGCAGCGGTTGGCCGCGCTCAGAGGGCGGTTCGTAAGAATTTGAATGGTTTTGTCATCGCCTGATGGTGTGGGTGCGGGCGGAATCTACCGGTCCGCAGACGGTGGTCCGTTCAGGTGGCGGGGTGAGTGAACGCACGCCGTACCCAAGCGACTTATCGGACGAGCAGTGGGCTCTGATCGACCCGGTGATCACGGCGTGGAAGGAACGGCACCGCTCGGTCAGCGGTCACCAGGGCGCCTACGCGATGAGGGAGATCGTGAACGCGCTCCTCTATCAGGGCCGGACCGGCTGCCAGTGGGCCTACCTCCCGCACGATCTGCCGCCGAAGAGCGCGACGACGGAACCGACCAGGTCATCCATGAACTCCTGCGCTGCCAGGTGAGGGAGAAGGCCGGCCGATTAGAGGACCCGACCCTGGTAATCCTGGACACCCAGAGCGTCCGCGTAGCCGCTGGGGTCCCTGCCGCCACGACCGGCCGGGATCCGGCGAAGAAGGTCCCGGGCCGCAAGCGGGGACTGACCGTCGACGTGCTCGGTCTGGTCATCGCCGTCATCGTGCTGGCCGCGAACACGCACGACAACGCCGCGGGGGTCGACCTGCTGAACCAGATCGTCGAGCGCGCCGGGGAAACCGTCCGCAAGGCACTGGTCGACCAGGGCTTCAAGAACCAGGTCGTCGCGCACGGCAGCGGCCTGGGCATCGAGGTCGAGATCGTCGGACGAAACCCACAGGAGGCGGGGTTCGTCCCGCAGCCGAAGCGGTGGAGTGTCGAGCAGACCTACGGCGTCTTGATACTGCACCGGCGCCTGGTCCGCGACTACGAGCACCGCCTGTCCTCCTCCGCCTCGCGCGTCTACTGGGCGATGACCCACGTGATGGTCCGCCGCCTGACCGGAGCGAGCACCCCCACCTGGCGCGATGCGGAAGCGGTGACGGCGTGAACATCAAGCCCCTGCTCGACGCGCTCGACCTCCAGGAAGACGCCGCCCGGACCCTGGCCGACGAACTCCGCACGCAGATCGACGAACTGAAGGGCCGACTGCGAGAGGCTGAGACCCATCTCGAGCACCTCGCGATAACCAGGAAGACCATCACTGCTCTCGCTGACCGCTTCCCGGTCCAGTCGGCCTCGCCAGACCTGCCCGAGCACCCGGACTACCCCCGCATCCTCACCGTCTTCAACGAGGCCACCGGCCCCCTCCGGGCTCGCGACGTCTGCCAAGCCCTCGACCACGAACTGCTGCCGAAGAACATCGAAGGCACCCGCGCCAAGCTGAAACGCCTCGTCAAGCTCAACGTCCTCACCGAGGTCGACGCTGGCAGCTTCAGCAGGAAGCAGTAGTCGACGGAAGCTCCGCGACCAGCAGCCTTGCCCCACCCTCACCCAGAAACGGATATCAGCTTTCGAAACCTGTCCTCTGATCACCTGCCCCAAGCCTCACCTCGACGATCACGGAGGACATCCGGATCCGCGTGCGTCGCGCCTCGGCTCAGCTCCCCCTCGGCACCTCAATGTCGTAGACCAGCGCATACACGATGTCCCGGGCCTGGCGCAGGTCGTAGCCCGTCGCGTCCACGATCACCTTGACCGCTCGAAGGGTGTCGCCACCCAGCATGAACATGCGCGCGTCGGCCTGCGCCTCGGCCGGAACCGGCAAGGCACGGGCTCGCCGTGGATCCACGCTCCGCGGGATCCTCGGCAGCCCGCCCTCCTTTTTCCTGCCCCCCAACACCTTCAGTCCCCAACCCCTCACCCGTACGACCAGTTCGTGGAGCGCATCCTACGCGGACGAGCGCTCAGGCAGATTCAACGTCCTCGACAAAGCCGACGCCGGCGGCTTCGCCAGGCAGCAGTAGCCCGCCGAAGCCCCGGGACCAGCAGCCTTGCCCCAACCTCACCCAGAAACGGATATCAGCTCACGAACCGTCCTCTCAGACGTGTCGGAGCGTGTATTCCGCGCTGGCGTATGCACCGCCCTGCACATCGTGTTCCGCCGCGTCCCCTGCCGGCGGAATGCGCGGTGTGAAGGTTTCCGCGTCGTCCATGGGCGTGTATCCCAGAGCCGACCCGGCCTCGATGTCCCAGAACCGCCGCGTATTGGCGGAAACGGCATACACGGTTGCGAAGTTGATGTCGATGGCGGTGAGAGCCGCGCGGACGAAGCCGAGACAGTCGCGCGGGCTCAGCCAGGTGGCCAGATGACGTTGCTCGGTCGGCGCGTCTTCAAAGCTCCCGATACGCAGACACACCACGGACAGACCGAATTTGTCCGCATACAGACGTCCCAGAGCCTCAACCGCTACCTTGCTCACCCCATAGAGACCGTCCGGGCGTGGCGGCAGCTCGGGTGTGACGGTCGTCGAGACCGGATAGAAGCCGGTGAGCCGGTTACTGCTGGCGAGGACTACCCGCCCCACCCCTTGCCGACGTGCACCCTCCAGCACGTTGTGCGTTCCCTTAACATTGCCATCCAACAGTTCCGGCAGCGGTGCCTCATCCGGGACCCCGCCCAGATGCACCACCGCGTCCGCACCTTCCAAGGCCGCTGTCACCGCCTCGGCGTCGCGCAGATCAAGCTGTCGTACCTCCTCGGCCGGCGACTGCGCAGCAAGGCCGACGCGATCGACGAGCACCAAGCGTTCCGCTTCACCGCGCAGACCGACCCGTACCACCGACCCAATTCGCCCGGCCGCACCGGTGACCACCACAGTCCCAAGACTCGTTCCCATGACGGAAACTCTGCCTCACGCGACCCACAGCCCGGCCGCAGAATGTCTCATCGAGACAGAACAGCAACTCCGACGGCTTGGACTTGTTCGGCCGATCATTTGGCAGACGCAGAGGGAGACGGCGGTCTTGTCTGTCTGCTGAAAGGTTATAGAGGTGCCAGCTCCACCCTGCCTGTGAACTGGTCGCCCACTTGATCGGTGAGCCAGTGAACACGGGCCGAGCGGCTCGACGAGGACGGCACCGAACCCGCTTACCGCGAAGATGGCCAGTACTATCCCCAACGGGGCGTCGAAGGTGAGGACCAGGAACCTCGGTGCCCCGGCCGGCAGGAACCGGTGAGAACCACTATCCGCCGCTGCAGCCGGTGTGCGACCACCGCGGCGATCAGGCTCCCGCCGACCGCCGCGGCCCCCATCACGCTGCCCATCAGGCCGATCACGGTCGGCCCATTGCCGGACTCCCGGGCCCCAGACGGGTACGGACACCGCGGTGAACGCTGCGTCCAGCAGCTTGGTGATGCCGACCATGACGATGACGGTGAGCAGCAACGGCTCGTCGCGCAGGAAGGTGAAGTCCTCGCAGAACCACTGCCAGTAGCCGGGGCCCGTCTCCGTGGTCGGCGAGGGGGCTTCCTCGGCCGCGTGCCCCTGCCACGAGGCAGCACGAGTTTGATGATCAATGATCCGAGGGCGAAGCAGCCCGAATTGACGGTCAGCGTTGTCAGGGGACCGAGCAGCGCCACCAGGGATCCGCCGACCGCCAGGCCGACGGTGGAGGCGAGCCGCTCGGACACGCCGGACAGACCGGCGGCCCGCTCCAGCGGCACTCGGCCGCGCTCGGCCGGCTCCGGGACCGTCACCTCGTTGGCCGGGTCGCCGGGGCCCCGGGCCGTGCCGATCAGTGCGACCAGGGCCAGCAGAACGGGAAAGGAGAGCAGGTCCAGGGCGTGGAGCGCGCTGGCCAGATGGGCCGTCCAGGAAGCGGCCCGCGGGCCGACCCGGTCCACCAGCGGTCCGGTGAACGCTTTGACCACCACGTAAGGAAGGGGTAGTAGCTCGACCGGCAGATCCACGTTCTCGCCGAAGCGGGCTGCATCCGGATCTCCGCCGACAAGAAATCCGTCAAGAACGCCGAGCGCGAGGCCCGTCGCCCGCCATGTCCAACGCCCACGTGACCTGTCGGCCGCCGGCAAGATCCAGGACGTCGCCGATCAGCTTCAGCAGCTCGGGCTCGTCGTTGGCCACCCGCCGCGACAGCAGGGGCTCACCCTCACTGTCCAGGACCAGAGTGTGGTAGTGGGTTTTGCCGCAGTCGGTTCCGGCCCATATCCGGTTCATCGTGCTCCAGCTCGTTGTGCGTGCAGCACAGACCACGGACGATCTCGCCGGCATTGCTCTACACAGCGACCTGTTCGCATTTCCCACTCGGCGGCCGAGTCGTCGTGGGGAGCCGGGCGGCCAAGCGTCTCAAGCCACGAGCGGCAGCCTGATGAAAGCCACACCCAGCTCCCGTGGGTGCCTCAACGAATGGCTGGGGCAGGCCCAGCAAGAAGGTGGAGCTGATGAGACGCTGTTCGCCGCGATCGTCTGCGTGCTGGTGGAGGTCATGACACGGATCAGAGGCCCCGGAGAGATCCGGGGCCTCTGACGCATCCCATCGGTGGGCGGGGTCTCTGCTGTTTCAGCCGACGCAGTTCGGGACGGGGATGTCGCTGCCGGCGCAGTTGGTGGGCTGGTTGCCCTTGACGCGGGAGGATTGCAGGGTGACGACGCCGCCGGCGTTGAGGACGCCGCCGGGGGCGACGAGGGCCGCGTTGCTGTTGACGTTGCTGGACGTGATGCTCGTCGTGCCGCCTCCGAAGTTGGCAACACCTCCGGCCCGTCCGGCGCTGTTCTCGTTGACGTTGGTGTCGACGATTCGCAGAGTGCCGTCGTTGGCCGCGCCACCTCCGGCGCCGCCAGCCGTGTTGTCGATGATGCGGCTGTTGGAGATGGTCATGTTTCCGTCGTTGGCGACGCCGCCACCGTTCACGTTGGCGGTGTTACCCATGATGGAGGTTCTCACGATCCGGGTGGTGGTACCCGATCCGCCGCCGATTCCGCCCGAGAAGTTGGCGTGGTTGTTGCGGATGGCGCTGTCGGTCACGGTCAGCGTGCCGCGATTGGCGATGCCGCCGCCGAAGTCCGGCGCGTCGCCGTTGGTGATGGTGGCGTCCGTGAGCGCGAGGTTGCCACTGGGGCTGACGGAGAGAATGCCGAAGCTGGTCGTGGACACACGGGTGATGGTGCTGTGCCGGGCGTTGATGGCGATGGTGCTGGTGATGTCCGGCAGTGGCGAGGAGAGCCTATAGGTGCAGCCCGGCGCCAGCACCAGGCTTCCGCCCCCTGAGGTGTTGGCGTTGGCGATGGCAGTGAATAGGGCACTCGCACTGCATGGGACGTTCGTCTGCGCCGATGCGGGAGTGGCGGTACCGATGACCGTCGCGATGGCTCCGGCGCAGACTGCCTGCGCGACGAGCGCCGAGGGCTTACGGATGAACATGAACAGGTAGCTCCTTCAGAAGTCCCGGGTTCGCAGGGTGCTCCCGGCACCGAAGGCAGCGGCACCGTATCTCGGGGAGCGGTGTTGATGATGCCCCCGTCGACGCACGGCAGTTAGGAGATGGAAAGGGATGTCCGCTCGGACGGGCTAGCCGTTTCCGTCCGACGGCCGACAGAGGGCATCCGGGATGCAGCCGCACAGCCCAGCCTGGCATCCAGTCATGTTCGCATTGTGCCGGTGCCCCTTCCGTAGCGGACGCCAATGGACCATCACAGCCGGCGAGGCGAGCCCAGGTCGACTCTGACCTGGGACCATCCCCACGGGCGCGGAAAGCAGTTCCACGACCTGCGGTTTTAGCGCGGGCGTGGGCCGTTCTGGAGCACTTTCACGGACTCCGCAAACCAACAGAACAGTGCATGACTGGCACATGCCCTTCCGAAGCGGGGCTGTTTGGAAGCCTTGCTCCAGCCTGTCTTAGGGACGTCGCCACCGCGGGCGGTGGCGCCACGGCATTCGGGCGGCGGATCAGTGTCAGGCCCTCGTGGTCGACGGGGTGCCAGTTGTGTTCGTGGGTCCGGAAGGTGAAGCCTTGTTCGTCGTTCGTCTATGGGCGCGCAGAGCGCGACCCTGGTCCGCGTACTGCTGTGCTTCGTCCTGCAGCACGTCGCGGATTCTCGCCGACGGGTCGATGAAGACACCGGCGGAGACCTCGCGCAGCCAGCAGGTGAGGAACCCGCTCAGGTCGGCGGGGGAGTTGGTGAAGACGATGACGGTCACCAGAGCCTCGCCTCGTCCTCGCCACCGTCCGTGTCCTCGTCCCTGCCCCCCGTAGTTGCGACCGGCCGGGACCTCGTGGCCGCCGTCGCTCAGGAGCATGACGACATCCTGGTGCGCGTAGAGAATTTTTGCCCGTCTTGAGGCAACCAATGGACGATGTCGGCTTTCTGACGTCTCGCGTCCTGCGATCGATGGGAGACATGAGATGAAACCGCATATGGCGAAGGGCAGCCGGTCCCGGTCGGCGGTCCCGGGCCGTCTGTCCGGCTGGGCTCCGGCCACAGCACTCCTCCTGGCCGTGACGACGTCCTGCACCGGCTCCGCACCGGGAAGCGGAGCCGTCGTCGGAAAGCCCGGAACGGCCGGAGTCGGGGATCGTCTGTTCCCAGCGCTCGGCAATGGTGGCTATGACGTGGTGCACTACGGGCTGACGCTGGATTACGTGCCCGAGACCAACCACCTGAAGGGCACGGCGGTCATCACAGCGCGGGCCACCGAGGACCTGAGCCGCTTCAACCTCGACCTGTCAGGGCTGCGGGTACGCACCACCACAGTGCAAGGAGCCAGGGCCAAAGTCGCTTGCTCGGGGGACGAGATGCTCGTGACACCGGCGAAGACGGTGAGGAACCGCGAAGTCTTCAAGACAGTCGTCACCTACGACGGCACACCGCGAACGCTCAAGGACGGCGACGGAGGCATGGAGGGCTGGATAGAGACCGACGACGGCTCGACGGCCCTGGGTCAGCCGTCCGGCTCCATGACCTGGTTCCCCGGCAACCATCACCCGTCGGACAAGGCAACGTACGACACCACGGTCACGGTGCCCAAGGACGAGGACGGCGACCCCTACGACGTGATCAGCAACGGTGAGCTGATCACGGAGGAGGACAAGGGCAGAACGGTGACCCGGCACTGGCGCACCGAGGAGCCCATGGCCAGCTACCTCGCACACGTCTCCGTCGGTTGCTTCGAGATCCACCAGGGTGGAACGGACGATGACGTGCCCGTCTACGTCGCCATCGACCCCGACGAGGCCGAGGACTCCGCCGATGTCGCAGACCTGGTGCCCGAGATCGTCGACTGGGCCGGCAAACGCTTCGGTCCTTACCCCTTCTCCTCGACCGGTGCCATCGTCGACCACCTGCCCGGACTCGACTACGCGCTGGAGACCCAGACCAAGCCCTACTTCGGCGAGGCGCCCGAAGAGACGCTGCTCGTGCACGAACTGGCACACCAGTGGTTCGGTAACTCCGTCACCCCGCGCGAGTGGAAGGACATGTGGCTCAGCGAGGGTCTGGCCACCTACGCGGAGTGGCTTTGGGAGGAGGGGCGGGGCAACAGGAGCACCACGGAGATCTTCGAGGACTTCTACGACGGCACGGACGCCGAGAGCGGGGGCATCTGGGCGTTCCCGCCGGCGGATCCGCCCAGCGGAGGGCGCGTCTTTGACCCGCCCGTCTATGGACGCGGTGCCATGGTCGTGCACAAGCTGCGCAGGGCCGTCGGCGACGAGACCTTCTTCGATATCCTTCGCACCTGGACCCGGCAGCACCGGCACGGCAATGCCGACACCCGGCAGTTCATCGCCCTGTGCGAGAGCAAGTCCGGGAAGGACTTGACCGCGCTCTTCCACACCTGGCTCTTCGACAAGAAGAAGCCCTCCCGGATGTGAGGAGGGCGATCCGACGAGAGAAGGGCTCTCCCCCCGGGGGAAAGCCCTTCTCCAGTTGGCAGGAGGCCCTACGCGGGCGGGTACACCAGGGTGATCTCGCGGTTCAGGCCGGTCTCGTCGGCATCCGGGTACATGGACACCTCACCGTCGGACCACCGCACCAGGAAGTCGTCCGGGTGGCGGTTGTCCGAGTAGTCTCCGGCGCCCAGGACGGTGGCGTGCGTCCAGAGCCGGTTGGGCTTCTTGACCTGGATCTCGCCGTGGAAACCGTTCTGGTCGATGTCCTTGTAGAGGGTCAGTTCGCCGTCCGTCCATCGGACGATGAGGTCGTGCTGGTCGTTGCCGGTGAAGTCGCCCGACGTGATCGTCGATGCGTGCTTCCAGGTGCCGTTGGGCGCGGCGAGTTTCTTCTCGCCGTGGAAACCGTCGCGGTTGACGTCGGTGTACAGGGTGACTTCACCGTCGCTCCAGCGGACCAGGAGATCATCGGCCCACTTGTTGCTGGTCGTGTAGCGACCGCCGGTGATGGAAATGGCGTGCTTCCACAGGTCGTTGGGCTTCTGCAGCTGTACCTCGCCGTGGAGCCCCTTCTCGTCGACATCGGGATAGAGAGTCAGTTCGCCGTCCGTCCATCGGACGATGAGGTCGTCGCGGTCGGCCCCGGTGAAGTCGCCCGCGGCCATGGTTGCGGCGTGCTTCCAGGTTCCGTTGGGCGCGACGAGACGGATCTCCTTGTCGAAATTGTCGGCGTCCTCCCCGGCACCGCGGTACAGGGTCAGCTCGCCGTCGGACCAGCGCACGATCAGGTCGGAGTAGTCCCAGGATCCCGGATTGCCGTCAGTGAAGTAGCCACCCGTCATGACGTCGGCATGCTGCCAGGTCTCGGCCTTGCCCAGGACACCACGGCCCGCCGGCTGACGGTTGTTGACCGCGTCGTCGTACAGCGCCTTGGCGTCGCCGTCGAGGTAAGAGCTGTAGGAGATGTCGTCCTTGTCGCCGCCCGTCTTCCAGCCGCCGATGACGCCGATGACGCCCCAGTCGCTGCCCCGCTTGATGAGGAACGGGCCACCGGAGGCACCACCCGAGTACTTGTCACAGGCGATGCGCAGGAAGCTGCCAGGGATCTTGGGGTCGGTGCTGTCGTAACGGACGGTCTTGTCCGTGCAGTCCAGCGGGCGTTTCTGGTTGGCCGGGTATCCGATGAGACGGACGGGATCGTGGTTGTACCCGGCGTTGATCATCAGCTCGGCACCGCCGACGACGTCCTCGACATTCTTGCCGCCGCGCGGTTCGAGCTGCAGGAAGTTGAAGTCGAGGTCGGCCGCGGCGTCCGGGCCCTTGGACAGGTACCGCTTGTCGACGTAGATACGCCCAGGCTTGACGGTGAAGGAGCCATGCGGCTTCTTCCCGTCGTCGTACTGCGGGACGAACGCAAGGTTCTTGCGCGCGTCCTGGTCGTCGAAGCAGTGACCGGCGCTCATCACGATGTTCTTGCCGGGGCTCTTGACGACGGTGCCACCGCAGAAGCGGCCGGTTTCGGTGCCGTCGTTCCAGAAGAAGGTGCCGACGACGGGCAGCCCTTCGAACGGCCGGCTGGCGGCACGATCCATCCTGGTCGGAACGGGAAAGTGCTTGGCCTCCTGCTCCTTGACGGGCTTCGCGGCCCGCATGCGCTCCGGGGTCCAGTAGTCGTCGGCGTCAGCCGGCGTGAACCCGCGCGCGTCGTCGTCCCCGCCTGCCGGGACAGGGGTCGGCGGAACGGAAGACCATTGCTCCGGGACAGGGGGCGACGGAACGGAAGACGGCTTCTCCGGGGCGACGGTCGGCGAAGCGGAAGATTCCTCCGGCAGGACGGAGGCCGGCGGAACAGAAGGCTGCTCCGGGACGGCAGGCGGCGAAACGGAGGACTGCTCTGCCGGGGTGCTCGGGGTGGCGCTCTTCGAGGGAGTCGGATCGCCTTGGGCGGCAATCGCCGGAAAGCCCGGCAGCAGCATGAGTGCTGCGGCGCCCGCCGCAGTGCCCAGCGCTCTGCGTAATCTCATGGTTGTTCCCCCACATGGAAAGAGACGCATGCCATGCCGTCTGGCGTGGCTGCGTCAAGGTCAGTCAAGATCGTATGACCACTACTGGCACGGGGAAGCGCATATGATCGACTTCACACGTTCATCCATCCGCTGGGGACTCGCCGCAACTGCCTTGCCGTTGATGTTGCTCGGGCAGGCCGGAGCGGCCCACGCCGATCAGCTCCCCTTCCCGAAGCAGGGGTACGGCTCCGTGGGCGGCCCCGCGGCGCCTGGCGAGGTAGTGGACCTGACGGTCAAGGAACGCCCCGGCAACCCGCACCCGACGGCAGTTGAGGTCTCAAGCCCGGCGCTGACCGACAACACCGCCCTCGGTGACACCAAGAGCGCCTGGGTGGGCGCGGGCCGGATCAAGAAGACGGTGAAGCCAGGAACATATCCGGTGACATTCACACTGCGGCACAAGAGCGCCGACTGCGTGACGGAAAAGGACCGCGATTACGTGTGCGACTACCCCGCGATCGTCCTGCGCTCGAAAGTGACGGTGTCGGGTCAGGACGAGAGTGCGGCATCGAACGAAGGGCCGGGCTTCGGTGGCGGACTGGCCATCGGTATCGCGTCGGGCGCCGTGGCGACACTGGTGGTGGGCGGGGTACTGCTGCGCCTTCGCCGCCGCCAGGTTCCGTCCTGACACTCGAAACGCCGCCCTCACCGCATCCGTGCATCCCGGCAGGCTCGGTCTTCGCGCTGCCCGGACCGAACGGCGCGGGGACTCGATCACCACCCCGGAGGAAACGCTCGCCCGTGTCGCGGCGGCGTTGTGCGAGTCAAACGCATACCGAAGCACCAACTCGTAAGTTACCGGCATCGAGGCCTGAGCGACTGGCCGCGGTTTGGAGGGCGCTGCTGGGACCCTTGTACGTGGGGCGCTTCGGGCTGCGGTGGCATATGTGGCGGCGAAGACTGCTGCAGACGGAGATGCAGGTGCTGCCGCACCGCGTCCTCGGCCTGTCGCATCGCGAGCGGAAGGCGCCGGCGTCGCTCCAACTCTGCGGAAATGCAGGCCCACTCCTCCCGCTGTCGGGCGATTTCCCTGCTTGTGCGCCGCGCTCAGTGCTGTGCGTGGTCCTCCCGTGCGGCGGGCGTGCTCGGTCGGTCAGCTCCGTCGGCACGCCCTGTTCGATCAGTCGTTGGACCGGATCCAGACGCGGTCCAGAGACATCCGGAGCCGGCTCAGTGGCCCCCGAGGCAATGCGCTCGGCCCGGGAGGCCAGGACGCTGTCGGGCGTCAGCAGCAGCGGGAGCGGGGAACCGGGAGTGATCGGCTCGGAGGCCAGAACTTGTAGCACAGGACGGCAATCGCGGTGAATCTCTCGTCCGGTCGGCTGCGTGCCTCGGTCCGGCGGCGCAGCCGGAGGATGACGTTGATCGCGAGCAGCACTGCCACGTTGATCGTCAGCAATCTGCTGGACCTCCCCGTCGGACCGGGCCTCCTCGGGCGTGGAGGCGGAGGGCGACGTCGGTCTTCTTGTGTAGTGGGGGCTCGGCCGTACTGCTGGGGGTTTGCCAGTGATTGACGGTAAACCGATTGTCTGGCCGGATCCGGCATCGGCAGCGCGGCACCCCCGGGGATCTACGGGTGCTGCTGGATTCACCAGAGACGAACCTCGCAGATCACCGGGATCGTGCTTGGTGCGCTCGTACTGCTCGCTCTGATCGCTCGGCTCCTGGCCGTGCTACTGCAGGCCAGTCAGTACGCGAGGCCGTGCGGACTGGCACTGCGCACATCCTCACTGGGGCGGGGGCCCGCCCTGGCAGGGAAGCCGGCGGGCGGCTCGTTCGTTGTGTTCGGGAAAGCGCGTGTGTCAGCTCTTTCGGTAGGACGCATCCAGGTCGGGGATCTCGACGGAGGCGTGCAGAGCGACGCCAGCGACTGGCTTGACCTGGGCGGCAACCAGGGCGAGCACTGCGGCCGCGAGGCGGGCCTTGGTCGCGTCGGTGCGGCCGTGGAGCAGGCCGATCTCGACGTGCAGGACGGCATGGCCCTCGGTCTCGGTCCCGACGGTGAAGTCCTCGACCCGACGAAAGCGGGTCTTGCAGGCCTCCGGGCGGGCGTCGGCGGTGTCGACGACGATCGGGTGCAGGGCGAGCGCGAAGGCCGGGCGGTCGAAGGCTGCGTCGAGCAGGCCGGAGTAGTCGACGGTGATCTGCGGCATGGCAGACAGCTCCTCGGATGGGATCACGTGATCGGCCCCCACTCTATGGAGGGCGATTCAGTCGGCCGCTGCCACGTCTCCCGCAGGCCGCACTGTAGTAAGGGAGTTGAAGTTTCAGTGACGTTCTGGTGGACCCGTTCGGCTGTACCCGCGCGAGTTGCGTATCCCGTGTCCGGTACGGGCGGTACCGGATCCGCTTCTTTGAGCCGTAGACAGGTGGGGTCTGCGGACGCAGGCCCCACCAGCTCGGGTTCAGGCTGGTCAGAAGCGCACTGTGCGGTCCCGGGTAACTGTCGGGACGGCGAGTACGGCATCGAACGCCTCAGGGACCGGGGTGCTCGGATGGGAGCTCTGGAACCGGACCCCGTCGAGCAGTGGTGCACCCTGCGTGTCGCGCGGTGCGTGGCGCAGGTTGGTCAAGGTGATCCGGTCGGCGAGTCCGGCGTCGGTGAGGGCGGCCTCGACACTGCTGGGCGCGGCAGGCTCAAGGTGAGCTTCGGCGAGGCCCACTGCGGCGTCCGGGTCGGGGTGCATCTCCGGCACGTGGCTGAAACCGGAGTTCCGGCGCAGGCGCCGGGCTGCTCGACGGCGTGTCGGTTGCTTCCGCTCCGTCCGCTGGAAGATCCTCCGTCAGGGGATTGACGGCGGCGAGAGGAGCCCTCGGTGGGCTGGAGAAGGTGTCGCCCGGGCTGCTCCTTTCGTACGTCGGCGACTGCGGCGGCACTGGTCTTCTGCGCCCTGCTGGGGTCCGCCTGCTCGGCTATGCGTGATTCGGCTCCCGGGACGGGCACGACGGCCGGGGCGTCCCGTCCGGCCGCGCACTCGAAGGATCCGGGGCAGTGCCGTCGCACCCTGGTCGGCGTGGCACATCCTGATGACGACCTGGCCTTTCTGAACCCGGAGATCAGACAGACCATCCGCGCCGGGTGCCCGGTCGACACGGTGTATCTGACCGCCGGCGACGACGCCAAGAAGAACCGGGTCGAGGCGCTGGAGTACGTGGACCGCAGGGAGTACGGGGTGCGGGCGGCCTACGCGGAGATGGCGGAGGCGGCCAACCGTTGGGAACGGTCGGATGTACGGGCGGACGGCGTCCGGGTCAGGTCCTACCGGCTGGCGGACGATGCCAGGGACACCGATGTGCGGTTGACGTTCCTGGACCTCCACGACGGACTGCCACACGGCCAGGGGGCGAACAGCCTGCTCAGGCTGTTCGACCGGAACAAGAAGAGCATCGAGCCGTTCCAGAGCACCACGAGCTACACGGAGGACCGGCTGCTCGCGGTGGTGTCCGCACTGGTCCGGCTGAGCCGGGCAGGGCGCGTCCTGACAATGGATCACGACAATGCCTCGTTCGCCTTCGGGCTCGGCGGCGGTGTCGACCACGCCGACCACGGCGTCGGCGCCCGGTACTTCCGCAGGGTGGGCTATGCGCTCGGGGTTCCCGTGTCGGCCTACCTCGGCTACACCATGTCGCCGCTCCCACCGAATCTCACGCCCGGAGCCGTGGCCGAGAAGGACGAGGTGGCGCGCTGGTATCTCGCCAGCCGGAAGTGCCGGGCCACCGGGACGTGCGCGAACGTCGCCGCCTACGAAGGCCCGCTCCAGAAGGACTGGAGCCTCTGGATCCACCGGCAATATCAGCAGACCCACCGGCCCCCGCGCGCCGGAGAGATCCTCGGGGACATCGGCCGGACGACGTACTTCACCGGAAGGGACCCGTCACAGTGCCTCCATGCCACCGCCGGGCCGACGCATGCCGGTACGGCCGACATCCGCAGCTGTGACGGATCAGCCGCGCAGAAGTGGGACATGAGGAAGGGCGGGACGATCAGGCCACGGCTCGACCGCGACTCCTGTCTGACCGCGAACTCGTCGGCCGTCGGACTTGAGCGGTGCGAGGGCGGTCGGGGGAGCCAGCGGTGGACCCGTGAGCCGTGGCAGAGCACAACCTGGAAACGTAACGCCTGGCGGATCGTGGGCAGTGACCACCGCTGTCTGTTCCAGGACGACCGTGAACTCCCCGCCCGCTGGGACGACCGCGACCGGCAGAACCCCGAGCTGAAGCTCTCCGACTGCGGCACACAGCCCCGGCCCGAGCTCTACTGGCGCTGGACCGGCTGAGCCCGCATGCCCTCGGTCGGCGCCTGACCGGACCAGTGCTCCCGGGGAGTCGATCAGGCGCACCGCGACCTCGACCACGCCGAAGCCCACCCCCGTGCCGAGACCCGGCAGCAGGACGTGTGGCTTCCCCGAAAGCCGGCGTCGTCAGTGGCCAGGCAGTACGTCGAGCGGGCCGATGTACGCCTGGGCCGCCTCGTCCGGGAGCCTGACGGCCTGCGCCCAGGCGTAGATCAGCAGGCTGAATGCGGCGATGATCGCCATGTCCCACCACAGCGGAATGACGCCGGTCGCACCACAGGACGCCTTCGACGCCGGTCCTCCGCTGCAGTAGCCGCCCTGCCAGGAGATCAGGCCCAGCCCCACCAGATACACCGGCAGCCACTGGGCGGACCGCCAGTCCAGGTGCGGGGCCCTCGGGTTGAGCCTGAGCAGTGCCGAGCCGCCCAGCAGCAGATAGCCGAGGACGATCGCCAGGCCGAGTCGCCACAGGGTGTCCCAGCCGGCCCAGTAGATGATCAGGTTGGAGACGATGAAGGCGGCGGGGGCCCAGAACAGACCGCCGGGCAGACGGTACGGGCGGTGCCGGTCCGGGTCCTGTTTGCGCAGACACCCGAGAGCGAGTGGCGCGCTCGCGTACATCAGCACACTCGCGGAGGTGACGAAACCGACCAGCTTCTGCCAGGTGGGGAAGGGCAGGAAGACGATGAGCCCGACGAGGAAGGCGAAGAGCAGACTGAACCAGGGAACCCCGCGCGCCGTCGTCCGTTCGAAGACCTCGGGCACATAGCCGTTGCGGGAGAGGCCGTACGACACCCGGGAGGCAGCGGTGGTGTAGATCAGGCCGGTGCCGGTCGGTGAGACGACCGCGTCGATGTAGATCAGCGCGGCGAGCCAGCCGAGCCCGGCGGACAGAGCGAGACCGGCGAACGGCCCCGCCTTGTCGGCGAAGGTCAGATCGGCCCAGCCGTGGGTGAAGGAGCTCTGTGGCAGGGCCCCGATGAAGACCACCTGGAGCGCCGAGTAGATGAGCGCGCCGATGAGGATCGAGCCGATCACCGCCCACGGGATGTCCCGTGCCGGGTTGCGGCTTTCCCCCGCCAACTGGTCGGCCTGTTCGAATCCGAGGAGCGCGAAGATGATTCCGCTGGTGCTGACGGCGGAGAGCACACCCTCGACGCCGAACGGGGCGAAGCCCTGGTGGCCGAAATTGCTTCCGTGGAAGGTGGTCCCCGCCAGGACTGCGATGGTGAGCAGGGGGATGGCGAGCTTCCACCATGTGGCCACGCTGTTGGTATGGGCGAGCCAGCGGATGCCGAAGAAGTTGACGAGGACGAAGAAGGCCATGAAGGCGACGGCCAGCCCGTATCCGGCGGCGGTCAGCTGGTTCTTCCCCGTCTGTACCCAGGTGGCGTGGATGCTGAGGTAGTTCAGCGATGCCATGACCTCGATCGGTGCCGTGGCGACGGCCTGGAGCCAGGAGAACCAGCCGAAGGAGGCCCCGGCGACGCTGCCGAAGGCGTAGTGAGGGAAGCGTGCGGTGCCGCCCGAGACCGGGTACATGGCCCCCAGCTCCGCATGGACGAACGCCAGAACGGTGATTGCGAGGGCCCCGATCCCCCAGGAGGCAAGGGCGGCCGTCCCGGCCACCTGCGCCGCGAACAGCGCGCCGAACAACCAGCCGGAGCCGATGATGGATCCCAGGGAGGTCCAGATGAGTCCGATCAGGCCGATGTCTCGCCTCAGACCCGGCTTCCGGGACAGCTCAGGTGCGGCCGGCGTCGGCATCTGACAGGCAACCTCGCTCCGGTTTCGACGGGACGCGCAGCCGTTGCGGCACGTCCGTCGGCATCCTCTCCCTATCCCGGTACCTGCCCGGCCCGGCCACTCCGACGCGGCGAGAGTTGCTCCGAACGGAGGGCCGGGAGACATGGAGCCACTGCGGTACGGCCGGCCCGCCGGCACCTGCGAACAGCGGGCTTCAATCCCCGGCCGGCGTCACCGCGGGCCCGCCTGCACCACCGTCGCCGTCGGACGGGCGCCGGTGCCGCAGGGCCGCTGGTGCGCACAGCACCAACGCGGCCCCGATCGCCACGAGATGCTCCGTGCTGGCCAGATTGGGCTTGACGATCAGCTCGACGACCATCGCCACGACCACCAGCGCCACGGTGAACCACGCCCCCATGCATACACAGACGCAGACCGCGAGCCCCGTGACCGCCACCGACGGCCCGGTGTCGACGATCCGCGCGTCCGAGGCCGGCAGCCCGAGGAGTCCCTCGGGTCCGATGGCGGTGCCGAACCGCGCGTAGAGCGTCCCGGCGACGGTGCAGACATAGGCGATGACGAAGGTACGGGGCCCGCCCAGAGTGATCTCCGCGACGCCGAACACGACCAGCACCTGCGCCATCGCGCCCCAGACGGGCAGGCTGAGCGCGGGCACGAAGAGCGAGAGCGGGGTACGGAGGAGGGCGAGCCAGAGAGGGTCCTCGGCCCGGACGAAGCCGATGTCCTGGACCAGGCCGTATCCCCAGCTCTGGCCCTGGAGGACCTGGCAGAGCGCGATGAGACAGACGGAGGCGAGCGTGAGCGGGACGGCCCGCCACCCACGGGTGGCCAGGGCCGTCCGCACGGTCACGTAGAGGGATCCCCACTCGCGCCGGGCGAACGAGGCTGCCGTGGTCAACGGCGATTCTCCAGACATCTGCGGTGTAGCCACTTCGGCAGTCCTGACAGACCAGCAAGATGCAGCGACCATCTTGCGGATCGCCGAGACGGCCCAGTCTCATGGAGAATCCCAGCTCCGTCGCTCCGTTACGCCAGTCGGCGGCCAACTCGATCATCTGGGCCATCTCGTCCGCCGACATGTCCTCGTGACGGCTGACACGGACCGTGTACCCGGCGTGCTCGACACGGTGGTGTGCTTGGCGAACACTCTGCATGGAACGGCCTTCCGTCGTGAACTCGCCGATGTCGACCCCGCCTCGTCGCGTCGATCGCTCCAGGCCACGCTTCCGGGTCGCCGATCGGTTCACCGGACGCCAGCGAGACCCCGCCGACCACTCGGTAGGCGACGGCCGACCTGCCCGGCGGCGACCAGGTGACGCTCTTGCCGTGGCGGAGGGCGAAGAGGATCCATGCGGCGCGTTTGCGCCGCCGCATGGTGATCGCCAAAAACATGGAGAGCACACCGGAGAAGAATCCGGCAGTCAGCAGATAGGGCGTGAAGAACTTGTCGTCGTTGTGCCGCTGGATGTCGTTTCCGAGATACACCCACACGGCGCCGAGGAAGTTGATGGGGGCGACGGCCCGCAGATACCAGACCGCTGAGAGGTATCCGCGCCGTGACCACTCGCTGCGATCCGCGCCGGGCTGCGGAATCCGTCGGACGCGCCCCATGCGATCGACCCTAGGGGCTGCGGGGCCCTCGGAGGCGCTCCACTGAGTGCGGTGAACGGGTGAACTCGCCAGGGTGGGCCTGGACGCCGTTCAACGCCGCGTACCGGATGGCCGAGGCGGCGGACGCCGTATGCATTGGCGTCGAGCGCCGTGGACGGCGGTGTCCGACACGCGCGGGCTGTCAAAAACTTCTGACAGCAACGCCGGTTTTCTGGTCTATTTCTGCCCGGATCCCAGTACTGCAGAGCATGTTGACCTCGACTGAGTTGTCGCCGTGTACTCCGCCGAAGCGTGGGACGTGCCCTTCGGGAACGGGAATAGCGGGGTCAGCAGGATCATCCGGCGGCCGGACAGTTGGCGGGAGGGGCCAGCGCTTCAGGTGCTGCGGGCGTACGAGGGCCGGGCGGGCTGTCGAAGAATGCGTCGAGGATGTCGCGGAAGGCTCCGCGGGGGCCACTGAGGTCGTGGCTGGTGACCTGGGTGGGGGAGGGCGGGCTGTTCAGGCAGGCGTTGAAGCGAGGGCTTTCGCGGAGTATTTCGGTCAGCTGCTCGCAGGCCGGTGGGCGGGTCGTGTCGGGCACAGCATCCCGCGGACGCGTCGACGGCAGGAGCCCGCCCGTTCGGAGGCGACCGGCCCCGCACTCTCCCTGCTGCTTGCCGAGTCGGGGCGCCGGGTGGTACTGGACGACCTCTTCGGGCCGGGTGTCGCCACGCCGGCGGCGCGTTCCTGACCGCCCGTCATCGGCTCCCGCTCCTCCTTCCCCCGTTCCGCTGCTCGAACAACCCTGTCGAACGGCGTTGTCAGTGGTGCGCGATAGCTTCGGGATTGTTCGAGATCACGGGGTGAGAGGGGTGAATTCGTGGATGTCAGGCATGCGTTGAGCGTCGTCCTGGTCGACGTCAACGACGAGGTGGTGACGGCCTGGCGGTCCGCGTTCGCGGATACGCCGGAGGTCGAGATCAGGCGGGGTTCCCTTCTCGATGTGGACGCCGACGCCTGGGTCTCTCCCACCAACGAGCGTGGCCGGATGGACGGTGGGGTCGACGCCGTCGTCAAGCGGTACCTCGGCGCGGGCATCCAGGTGCGGGTGCAGCGGGCGATCCGCGACCGGTTCGGCGGACGGCTGCCGGTGGGCAGCGCGGTGTGCGTCCCGTCCGGGGCGGATGTGCCCCGGTACCTGATCTCGACGCCCACCATGCGCCAGTCGTCGCAGAACGTCAGCGACACGATGAACGTGGCCCTGGCCTGTGCGGCCGCCTTCCAGGCGGTACATCTGCAGAACCGGGCGAAGCCGGGCAGCATCCGGTCGGTGGCCCTCGTCGGGATGGGCGCGCAGACCGGGCAGGTGCCCGCGAAGGTGTGCGCCAACCTGATGTGGACGGGCTACACCCTCTTCCACGACCACGGTTTCGCGGACTACGACGAGTTGCGGGCCGCCGTGCTGGGGCAGCTCGACGACATCGAGGGAGCGGGGTCCGCACGGCGGGTCCGGATCAACGTGCCGCAGCGGCCTTCCTTTCGTCACTGACCCGAAGACCCCGCAGGCCGGTGCCGCCCAGGTCGCGGACACCGGCGACGACCCTGCCGCATCTGTTCAGCATGCCGGGGCGCCCGTGGAGGCGTCCGGTTCGAGTATCGGGAGTTCCACCCTCGTGAGTGATGTCGACGTGACGACCGCGGGCGATGCCGGTTCCCCGGCCGGGGATCCACTGGGACTGGCCGGCCTGTTCACCGGTGGCGGCGAGCCGTGGCTGCCGCTGCTCGGACCGGTGATCGAGGCGCAGCCGGGAGCCGCCGGCTTCATCGGCCCGAAGCGCAGCCCGGAGGTCGTTCCGGTGCGCGAGCTGACGTTCCAGGCATTGAAGCCGCATCCACCGGAGAAGTGGAAAGTGGTCGTCTTCGGACAGAACCCCTATCCGCGGGCGGAGAGCGCGACCGGCATCGCGATGTTCGACAACACCTTCAACGACTGGAAGGACAGCCAGTTCGGCCGGGTCGTCAGCATCCGCTGCCTCATCAAGGCGGCCGCGATGTGGAAGTACGGCATCGTCAAGAAGACCCCGATCGCCGACGTCCGCGCCCTGTTGAAGAAGGAGGACACGGTTCAGCCTCCCGAGTGGTTCCAGGCGATGCTCACCCAGGGTGTGCTGCTGCTGAACGCGTCCCTCACGGCGAGCGCGGACGGGGCGATGGCGACCGATCGGCACACGGCGTTCTGGCGCCCCGTCGCCGAGCAGATCATCGAGGAGATCCTCCGGGCGAAGCAGGACGCGGTGGAGGAGGACGACCGGGGGGTGGTGTTCGCCTGGTGGGGCGCGCACGCCCGGAGTCTGAAGAGGGTCGTCCAGCGGCTGGAGAAGAAGTACCCAGGGGTGCAGGTCCGTCACCTGGACCACGCCAATCCGGCTGCGCAGGGGGATCTGTTCTGCGAGGGCGACCACTTCGCCCAGGTTAACGACGCCCTGGCGGCGGTGGGGGCCGAGCCGGTCGACTGGCTGCCAAGCGAGGGCTGGGACCAGGGGACGGGCGGGGCCGGCGGGCCGGAGGACGGTGGTGTCGCGCAGCGGATGGGGGCATTCATCGCGTCCACGATGGAGTTGCACCAGCTGTATCTGGAGCGGCTCACCAGCGTCAAGGACGAGGGCCTCGTCCTGCCGCCCGTCACCGGGGTGTTCGACACGCCGCTGATGGACTTCCGGAAGGCGGTGGAGCCGGTCTCGCGGGTGCTCGCGCATCTGGATCGGCATATCGATCTGTCGAGCCGTTTCGGGGAGACGAAGGCCGCGAAGGCGGCGTCCACGGGCGGGTTGTCCGGGGAGGCCGTGGGTGCCTTGTCGGCCGACGCGATCTCGGCCCTCTACCTGTACACGTGCGAGTCGGGCTTCTACCGCGAGATCAACGCCGTGCTGCGCTCGTCGGACCGCGAGCGCGTGGTGCCGTACCTGCCGTACCTGCGGTTGCTGTTCTCGGCGATGGAGGCGTTGCCGGCGCAGACGCGGCCGCTGTGGCGTGGTGTGGCGCTGGATCTGCGGTCCCAGTACCCGGTGGGGCGGACGGTGACGTGGTGGGGCGTGTCGTCGTGCACCTCCGAGCTGAGTGTGGCCCGCGCGTTCCTCGGCGGGCGTGGCCGCCGGACGCTGTTCGAGGTGACGCCCGCGCGGGCGGTGGGGATCCGGCGGTTCTCCGCGTTCACGGGTGAGGAGGAGTACATCCTCGCGCCGGGAACGCAGCTGAAGGTGACAGAAGTGAAGGCCGAGCGTGGGGGCCTGTGTACCGTGCGGCTGACCGAGCTGGAGGGGACCGGCCTGGTGTCGTGACGTCCCCGGGCCGGGCATACGAGCGCCCGTGGCGGGCCTGAGCCGTGCTGTGGAAGCGGACTGGAAGAGCCGTACCTCGCCACCCACCGGTGCCCGGCCCGGTCCCGGAACGTGCACTTCTCGGTCTCCGCGATGGGTAGGATCACGCCGCACGCTGAGCGGGCGGTTCGAGCCGTGCCGCGCACGGCACAGACCGAAACATCGGGGGGCGCACGGCATGAGTACGAACGGAAATGGTTACTGGGGTCCGACGGGTGGACCCGGGCCAGGACCCGGACCCGGGCCGGGTGGACAGCGTGGCCCAGGTCCCGGCCATCAGCCCTACCCCGGGGCCGGACACCACCCGTACCCCGGCGGTCCCGGCGCGGGACCCTACCCGCCGCAGCCCGCGCCGGTGCCGCCGCAGGGGTACCCGGGGCATCCGCAGAACTGGGGCCCGTACCCTCCTCAGCCGCAGGGCGGTGGCCCGCAGCCGCCGTTCCCGCGCCCGCCCCGACCACTGCTGACGCGGGGGCAGCGGATCCTCAAGTGCGTCTACAACCCGTTCTACGCCGCCCAGCGGGCCTTCCGCCCCTCGCGCCCGGATGCTGTCGAGGACCTGACGGTGCGCAAGATCCAGATGTGGCGGACCGGGCTCGGCATTGCCGCCTGGCTCGTGCTGGTCATGTCGTACAAGCCGGTCGACACCGCCGAGGGCGTCGAGACCGTCGCGGGCGACAAGTTCAACCAGAGCTGGATCAGCACACTCGTCCTCGTGTGCGCCTTCCCGTTTGTGATCGCCCTGTTCGCGTTCGCCGCGCAGGGCGCGTTGCGCGGACTCTACCTGCGTCGGTCCCTGAAGGCCTTCGGGGCGGTGGCGGCTCTGGTGGCGTCCATGGCCACGTTCCCCCTCGCCGTCGCGCCCGATCCGGGGACCGTCGGCTTCCGCGCTGCCATCGGGACCCCGGGCATGGTCGTCCTCATCACCCTCTGCGCTTGGTCGCTGGGCTTCGCCCTGTACGGGATCGCGCTCTGCCTCATGCATGTGTTCCGCACCGCCGACATCCACGAGGTGCTGCCGCCGATCCTCGCCACCTTGCTGGTGTGGGTGATGGCCGCCCTCGACGTGGTCAACGACGAGAACGCCGATGTTCCCGTCCTTGCCCGGATCGTGTTCCTGCTCGGCGCTCCGGTGTCGGTGACGGTGTTGTCGTGCTGGGAACTGTACCGGCTGCGGAAGTACCACCACCTGACCGTGCGACAGGCCCTCGGCCGCTAGGTCATCTCCGCGTCGCCAACTGATCGTTTCGGAACGCGGCCCGGAGTCGGCGGAGGCATATGCTGGCGCGAGTTCGAGCAGGCTCTGGTGTGCTCGGCGGCTCGGTTTCTCCGAGGAAGGGCGCTTGCGGCCCTGTCACTGAAAGCAGGACTGCCCTCAGCCGCGCAAGGTGGCACGCAGGCGCAAGCCGACAGTTGTGAGACCTCCGAAGGTGGTGATCCGGTAACTGGGTTCCGGTCCGGGTGGCTCGCTCACGTGATAGCAGCGGGCGGTCTGCGCAGTCAGGAGCGTCAGCATCGCCATCGCCAGAGCGGCTCCCTCGCAGCCATGCGGCCCGGTGCCGAAGGAGAGGAAGGCCTCGGGTTTCGCCGGCAAGCCTGAATCCTCGAGCCAGCGTTCGGGCCGGAACTGGTCCGGCTCGAAGTGTTCCCGTGCGTCGCGGTGGGCGGTGTAGGGGCAGACGAGAACGGTGGACCCGGCGTCGATGGTGTAGCCGGCGAGCTGAGTCTGCCGCGTGGCGCGCCGGGTCAGTAGCCAGCTTGGGGGGTCCAGTCGAAGCACCTCGCGTACCAGTGCCTGGGTGTATTGCAGGCTGTCGAGGTGGGTCCTGGTTGTTGCGGCCGGGTCTACGGGCAGCAAGGCGGCTTCGGCTGCGACGCGGCCCGCGGCCTGGGGGTACCGGGCCAGGTGGAGCAGGATCCATCCGGCTGCCCGGGAAGGTGTCTCGAAGGTGGCGACGGTGATTCCGGGGAGACTGTCGAGGATGGCCTCTTCCGGCAGTGGACCGTAGCGGGAGGAGGGCCGGAGCATCTGTCCCAGCACGTCGTCACCGAGGTGGCCCGATGAACGGCGCCGACGGACGACGGACCGCAAAGCGTTGGTGAAGTCGACTTGCTGCCGTGTGCGGAACCGCCGTGCCGGTGTGGGGATCCAGCGCGGCCACACCCAGCGGGAGGGGCGTACGAGCATCTCCCGGGCCAGGAAGAGCTGTGGGGCAAAGGGCAGCAGGGTGGGAGCGTCTTCGGAGAAGAGGTAGCGCACGCCGATCTCTGCGAGGGTGTGCCGGAGCGGGGGAAGAATCTCGACGTCCTGGCCCGTGGGCCATTGGTCAGCAAATCGAGCGGTCCCGGGCGCAATCTCACCGATCCGGGCTGCAACCGCCTGCGGGCGTAGTCCGCGCATGCGGGCGGCATGAGCGTGCGCCCGCTGCTCGGGCGTCTGTGACCCGCTCGACCGCTTCAACGGCGGGAAGAGAGGCGAGGGTACCTTGAGGAAGTCTTGTGCGCGGTGCAAGACTTCCTCACACGGCCCGGCCGTAGCGGCTACGTAGACACTTGGCTCCAGTTGCCAGACGTTCCCGCACTCTTCGGCGCCTCGGCGCGCCAGTGCCAGCCGGTCGCGGTTCCAGGCCGCGAAGCTGCCTCCGGGCAACCGGGGCGGCTCATTCATTCGGCCCATGAGATCGTCCCTGTCCAGGTCGATATCGTCGGCAGCGTGGCCGTGAGCCGGCGGGCGCCCGGGGGAGCCCGCCGACAGTGCGGTCATGTCCAGTCGTGTTCACCGTACGCACCGTAGTGGCGGGTGAAGGACAGCTTGCCGAGCAGCTTGGTGATCATGGTGCATTCCTCTCGACTCTCGTCAGCACCCAAGCGCCATATGTTTCATATTTCCACACATGCCATATATGTCACATCCGGATCACATGCATCTGGAGCAGCTCGATACCGGCATACGCTCACGGGCTCCAAGCAGCCGACAGCCCCGTGGCCCCCCACGGACACCGCGATGGCTGTGCCCGGGGGAGTCCAAGAAGTCTCCGCTCTTCCCGCAGTCGCAGGAGACGAAGCCAGCGGGCCCAGGGCCCGCCCTCCCGTGCCGGACCTCGCCCGTGATGACCGTGATCTGATCGAATTCCTCCGGCGGGCCGGGCTCTATGACGCTGACCATCGCCTCGACGACCCGTTACGGGCGCCCGGCGTCGCAGGTACCAGACCTGCGCGCCAGCGGTTCCCTCGATCTGCCAGCGCTCTATCGGCTGCCCGCGGTGCATACCGCGCCCGAGCAGGTCTACCTGTTCGGCGCTGCGCTGTGGCCGGTCATCTGGAGATCCTTCAGTGCGTCGTGCCAACGCCGGGGGAGCGTGGACAGGCAGGGAAGGGAGGAGTCCGTCACGAAGCACGCCACCGAGGTTTCGCCGTGGGTGATGATCAGCACGGCGAAGGGAAACCCCTCCGGCAGACACATCAGGGGATCGAGCCGCACCACCTCGGCGCCAAGGACAGCCAACGGGTGACGGAGCGTCAGGTTGGACACGATCGGCAAGGCCCGGGACGGCGACCCGAGCAGCAGGATGGCGAGCTGATGGGGCATGCTCCGGCTGAGCCGGTGACATCGTCGAGATCGGCAACACGACGTCGTCGACCTTCGCCAGTATCGGTGCCTTCGCCGACCTGAGCCCCATCTACCAGGAGCTCGGCGGCGAGAAGTTGATCCCCAGCTTCGTCAAGGCGGGCACGTCGGGCGGAAAGAAGTACGCGCTGCCGCTGTACGGCGGGGCGAGCGTCATCTACTACCGCAAGGACCTGTTCGAAGAGGCGCACGTGGCTCAGCCCAGGACGCTGGGCGAACTGGTCAGTTCCGCGCAGAAGGTGAAGGCGGCCAACATCGACAAGCGCAAGAACTTCCAGGGCATCTACCTGCCGGCCTCCGACAACCACTTCATGGAGGCATGGATCTTCTCCCACGGCGCCAACTACGCCAAGCGGAACTCCGACGGCACCTGGAAGGGCACGCTCGACACCCCCCAGGCCAACGCCGGGTTCGCCATGCTGCAGCAGCTGTGGTCGTCGCTGCGAATGAGCGCCGCTGTAACCTCGGTGGTGGTCGTCCTCGCCGTGCTCTTCGGGTTCATGGCCGCGGTGGCCGCCAGCCGGTTCCGCTTCAAGGGCCGCGGCGCGCTGGTCATGCTGCTGATCGTCGTGCAGATGCTGCCGGCTGAAGCGCTGTTCATCTCTCAGTTCCGAATGCTGGACGACTGGAATCTGCTCAGCACCGTCACCGGCCTGTCGCTGCTGTGTCTGGGCAGGAGCGTGCCGTTCACGATGTGGTTGCTGCGCGGCTTCATCGACAACATTCCCGCGGAGCTGGAAGAAGCAGCCATGGTCGACGGCTGCAGCCGGGTCGGTGCTTTCTTCCGTGTCGCCCTGCCCCTGCTGGGACCCGGGCTGATCACCTCGTCGGTCTTCGCGTTCCTGCACACCTGGAACGAGTACAACCTGGCCCTCATCGTCATGACGAAGACCGACCACGCGACGCTGCCGCTGTGGCTGCGCAGCTTCAGCAGCGAGACCTCCGCCACCGATTGGGGCGGCGTCATGGCCGGCTCCGCCCTGATCGCCGTACCGATGATCGTCCTGTTCATGTCGGTCCACTCCCGGTGAGCTCGGGCCTGGTGGCGGGGGCGGTCAAGGGCTGATGCGCGGGCGGCTCCTCGACGGGCGCACGGCCCGCATGATCACCGACACCCATGGGCGTATCCGCTCGGTCGAGCACGGTGGACCGAACGGGGCGGAACGCCTGCCCATTCTGATCCCCGGCCTGGTGGATCTCCAGGTCAACGGCTACGGCGGCCATGACATCAACGCCGACGACATCACCGTCGACACCGTTCGCCGGCTCGCCGAAGCCCTGTGGGCGGCGGGGACCACGACGTTCTTCCCCACCGTCATCACCGCCGCGGAAGGCAAGATCGTCCATGCACTGGAAACCATCGCGGCCGCCGTACGCCGCGATCCGCTGCTCGCCCACTCCGTCGTCGGCATCCACGTCGAAGGGCCCTATCTCTCCGCGGCGGACGGGGCGCGTGGCGCGCACGACCCACGGTATCTGCGCGACCCCGACACCGCGGAGCTGGCCCGTTGGGTCGCCGCCTCCGACGGGCTGCTGCGCATCGTGACCCTGGCGCCCGAACGGGTAGGGGCGACCGCGTACATCGAGGCCGCGATGCGCGCCGGCGTCCTGGTGCCGATCGGGCACTGTGCGGCCGAACCCGATCAGATCCACCGTGCGGCGGCGGCCAGCCAAGCAGCCACGACTCCCGTGATCTCCATCGAGTCACCCAGCGACGGGGCCGCCGTCCAAGGCCGAACGCTGACCGTGCACGGCCGCTACTCCGAGAGCAGCGACCTGAAGCTGGTCGTCGACGCACAGCAGACCGTCCCGGTCATCACCGACGCGGACAACGGCACTTGGTCGGCCACCGTGGACATCAGCGACAAGGACGGCACCCTCGGCCTGGCCGCGTACGGCAAGAACAACCAGACGCTGTACACGCAGTGGTCCTCGTTCCGGTCGGTCGAAGTCCACAACCCCGCCGCCGCCAGGCCGGGCGTGCGCATCGTCTCCCCGCGCATGTCCGACAAGCTCCACGGCACTACCCTGCGCTCCGTCATCGAGGTGGCCTCCAGGAAGGGGGTGCGCAGCGTGCAGGTACGGGCCAACGGCGGTTCCTGGCAGTCGGCCTCCCGCGTCCCCGGGTCGCCGAAACGGTATGCGGCGCTGGTCGACGTGCGTTCCCTGACTCCCGGCTTCGCCGGCCTCGAGGTACGGGCCACCGATCGGAGCGGCCGTGTCGGCACCTCGACATCCACCTATGTCTCACTCGGCGGCGCGACGCCCGCCCCGCGGCAGACCTACGACCAGGACCGCGCCATGTGGGTGTGGGAGCAGAACTCCTACCCGGCGGTGTTCGACACCGCGGCCCGCGACCGGCTCGGGAGGATGATGGACGACACAACAACGTTCCCCGGCTCGGACCCGGTCCGGACCCTCTACCTCGGTGTGGACGACTACCAGGGCAAGGACATGCTGCGCGATGCGCGCCCGCAGGTGGCCTCGTTCATCCGCTGGGCACGCGGCCGTGGCTATCACGTCCAGGCGGTCGTCGCCGCCGGCACCGTCCCGCCGTATCTGGGCGTCCTGCCGCAGTACCAGGACCACGCCGTCAGCGAGTTCCAAAAGGTTCTGGACTACAACCTGGCCGCCCCTGCGGACGCCCGCTTCGACGGCGTGAACGTCGACATCGAGCCCTACATCCTGCCGCAGTGGAAGGAGCCGGGCTCGGGCAATATCCCCGTCGTCTGGCTCGACCTGCTGGAGAAGCTGGTCCACCTGCGCGATGCCTCCGGCCAGCCGCTGTTGTTCGGGCCCGCCATCCCCAGCTGGTTCGACTCCTCCGCTGCCTGCTGCACCGCCGTCACCTGGCACGGCAAGACCGCGCCGCTCAGCGACCACGTGCAAGATCTCAGCGACTACGTCTCGCTGATGGACTACGTCGACCGCGCCGACGGTCCCAGCGGCATCACCGCGCGCGCGGCCCACGAGGTCGCCTACGCCCGCCGGATCGACAAGCCGGAGTCGGTGGTGATCGGCGTCGAGACCAAGGATCTCACCGGTGGCGGTGACCCGGAAACGGTCACCTTCTGGGAAGAAGGCCGCACCTACATGGAGGCCGAACTGGGCAAGGTCTATGCCGCCTACGCCCCGGACGAGCAGTACTTCGCCGGTATCGCCATGCACCACTATCAGAGCCTGCTCGTCCTTCCCTCCGTGCAGGGCGGCGGCGGGGTCACCTATCCGCAGGAGTTGCTTGCCCGCTTCCGCAATCCGCGCATCGCCCACCGGCTGGCCCAGATCGCCCTGGACGGCACCACCAAACTGCGCGCCCGCCTCCTGCCCGTGGTCCATGCCGAACAGGCCGCCGGCCACGACCCCGAACCCGCCCTGCGCTGCGTGGCGGCCTGGGCCGAATACGTGCTCACGGCACCCGACCCCGCTGCCCTGCCCGACTCTGCTGCACCCGCTCTCGCCCGCGCCTGCGCCTTGAAGGGAGACAACCGCCGATTGGCGGCACTCCTTTCCGTGATCAGCCCGGCCTGGGGAGAGGATTCGGCGATCCTGACCGCCGTGAACCGGCTCCGCCGCTCCCCACAACCCAGAAGGTGGACATGCGCATAACCTCGGCCGACATCATCGTCACCAGCCCTACCCGCAACTTCGTCACACTCAAGATCACCACTGACGAAGGCATCACCGGCCTCGGCGACGCCATCCTCAACGGCCGCGAACTCGCCGTCGCCGCCTACCTGCGCGACCATGTCGCCCAGCTGCTCATCGGCCGCGACCCGCACCGCATCGAGGACACCTGGCAGTACCTCTACCGCGGCGCCTACTGGCGACGCGGGCCGGTGACGATGGCGGCGATCGCAGCCGTCGACATGGCGCTGTGGGACATCAAGGGCAGGGCCGCAGGCCTGCCCGTCTACCAGCTGCTCGGCGGCGCCTCGCGCACCGGACTGATGACCTACGGCCACGCCTCCGGCCGCGACCTGCCCGAACTGTTCGACTCGGTGCGCCGGCACATCGAGGAGGGCCACCAGGCCGTACGGATCCAAAGCTCCGTCCCCGGCATCACCGCCCTGTACGGAGTGGCGGCACAACCCCAGGCCAGCGGCGTGCGCTATGACCACGAACCGGCCGGGCGGGGCAGCCGTCCCCCCCGAGGAGGTCTGGAACACCCGCGCCTACCTGCACCACCTGCCCACCGTCTTCGAGGCCGTACGCAACGAGTTCGGCCCGGACCTTCCGCTGCTGCACGACGGTCACCACCGGATGACGCCGATCCAGGCGGCCAAGCTCGGCAAAGCCCTGGAGCCCTACGACCTGTTCCGGCTGGAGGACACCACACCCGCCGAACACCAGGAAGCCTTCCGCCTGATCCGCCACCACACCACCACCCCGCTGGCCGTGGGCGAGGCGTTCAACCATGCGGCCGACTTCCGGACCCTGCTCACCGAACGGCTCATCGACTACGTACGTGCAGCCGCAACCCACTTCGGCGGCATCACCCCGCTGCGCAAGATCATGGACACCGCGGCCGAATACCAGATCAAGTCGGGCTTCCACGGCCCCACCGACATCTCACCCGTCGGCCTGGCCGCCCAAGCCCACCTGGGCCTGGCCATCCACAACTTCGGCATCCAGGAGTACATGGGAGACAGCGAGGCCACGCACTCGGTCTTCCGCCAGTCGATGACGTTCAAGGACGGCCTGCTCCATCCCGGCGACACCCCCGGACTCGGCGTGGAGCTGGACGAGGAAGCCGCCGCAGCCCACCCGTACCAGCAGGCGTACCTGCCCTGCAACCGGCTCGCCGACGGCACCATCCACGACTGGTGACCCCCTTCCCGGTGCCGGGCACCCGCGAGGGGCCCGGCACCTCACGAGCAAGTGGCGCACGCATGCCCAGTAGTTCGCGCGAACCGCGCGGAGCAGTGGGCCGGGAACACCTGGCGTCACATGCGCGCGTGGCGCTCGATGTCTTCTCTGAACTGGGTGAGAGCCTGATCGGTGAGTGTGGGGCGGGTATCGGCGATGGCAGCGAGGTAGTCCACGGTACTGGCCGGCGCGCCTTTGCGGTCGGTGACTTCGCGTTCGAATGCGGCGTGGGAGCCTTTGCGAGCGGCGAACTCGATGTCGGCGGGTGTGAACATCTCACTGGCTGACACCAGCCGGTGCAGCCCGATGTCGTTGGCGACGGGGCCGAGGTAGCGCTGCCAGATAGCCGCCCGTGCTGCCGGATCGGGAGGGCCGACCGGGATGACGTAGTCGAACCGGCCGGGGCGCAGGAACGCCGCATCGAGGGAACGGACGGAGTTGGTGGCGCAGATCAGCAGGCGGTTGTCGTGGTCGCGGAAACCGGGGATCAGCTTGAGCAGTTCATTGGTGACTCCGTGGCCGGGATCGACGGCCTGACCGGACCGGACACCGGCGATCTCCTCGACCTCGTCGATGAACAGCAGAACGGATTCCAGCTCGGCCAGTTCGGCGAACGTGTCCCGCAGCGAGGCGGCCAGACCGCCATTGGCACCCTCAGTGAGCCGGGAAGGGAAAAGTTCCACGAACGGCCAGGCCAGCCGGGAGGCGACCGCCTTGGCGAAACTGGTCTTTCCGGTACCCGGCGGGCCGAAGAGGATGACAGCTTTCGGCGGCGTCACTCCGTATCGGTCGGCCAGCACGGGCTCGGTCAGCGGTAGTACTATCCGCCGCTCAATAGCTTCCTTCTCCCGTTCCATGCCCGCGAGGGCGCCCCAGAGCCCCTGCGGCAGGACCCTCCCGCCGAGCTCGGCGAGCAGACCCGCGTCACTCGCCCCGAGATGCTCGACCTTCTCGTAGAAGATCAACCCGTCGCGAGTCCGGTAACCGGAGTTTTCCAGTGCCGCGGCCCCAGTGGCCCCTGGAGCGAGCAACGCACCGATCCGGCGCACGCCCTGTGTGCGCAGGCGCCTCTCGACCTCGGCGATCAGGGCGCTCCCGAGTCCGCGGTTACGCCACATCCTTGCGAGCGCCACCAATATGATCCAGGCCCGCTCACCCTGGGCCTGCGCCACCGCCATGCCGACCAGGTCCTCACCGACCACCGCAACCACTGAGGTCCCGCCCGTCCGCGCCGCGGTCATGGCCTCGGAGACGGGGAACACGGGAGGCACATCGTCGTCGTGCCGGTCCTGATCCCATATCTGGATTGCACGGTCCAGATCGTCGTCATGGAAGTCCCGCAAACGCCACGTAGGCATCATCGCCACCTCGCCGGCACGCCGCCACCGCCACGCCAGCCCCCGGGCCGCAGGCTGCTCAGCCGACCGCCCCGCTCCTCCTTCATTCTCCGCGCCGATCAGATGCCCGTCGACCTGGAGGGCGGGTGTCCGCCGCCCGGGGCAGAGGTCCCCATGAGCTCGGCTTCTGACTCACGGCAGCCCGTGGTCATCGGCGGAGCGCAGGCGCGGGCGAGCGGCAGTCGCCGGTCCAGGCGCTCCGGTGGGACACAGGCGTGTAAGCATCTACACCCTGGCCAAGACAGGTGCCGACACGCTGATCCTCCAGGAGGGCGGCAGCGGGACCTCGGGAGACCCCACCAGGCTGACCCGGTCGTCCTGACACCGGCGGACCGTCACCGCGGTCGTAAGCTAGGGTGGATGGAAATTTTGAGACCGTTCCACCAAAGCTGATGCAGTACCGGAGGGGAGGCCGCACGTGAGCACCGCCGACGCGTCTTCGCCGACCACTCTCGCGGACAAGATCGACGCGCTGTTCCGCATCGTACGGCGTCCCAACCGTGAGCAGTTCAGCCATGAGGACGTCGCCCGCGCGTGCCGGGAGGCCACCGGAGAGAGCTTCTCCGCCACCTACATGTGGCAGCTGCGCACGGGCCGACGGGACAACCCGACGAAGCGGCACCTCGAAGCGCTCGCCCAGTTCTTCGACGTACCGGTCGCCTACTTCTTCGACGACGACAAGGGCGCCGCCATCGCCAGGGAGCTGGAGCTGCTGGGAGCCCTGCGGGACGCCGGCGTCCGGAGTGTGGCGCTGCGCGCGGTGAACCTCTCGCCGGAGGGCGTGAGTACGATCAGCGACATGATCGACGTCCTTGCCCGGCGGGAAGGCGCGGACGGTGGTGCGAAGGGCCGCACGGCGACGGGTGGCACCCGGGCCGACGGCTGACCTGGCGTGGCGGTGGACGCACAGGACCACGGGGGAAGAGGTACAGCACGTGCGGAGCGACAAGCGCCTGTGGCAACGATGCCGACGCCTGGCGGACGACCTCGATCTGCCGACCCCCTTCGACACGGCCCGGTTCATCGACATGCTGGCCCGGACCCGGGGCCGGACGATCGAGCTCGTGCCAGTCGCCGCCAGGCCCCACCTTCCGTGCGGACTGCTCGTCACCACCGACCACGCCGACCGCATCCTCTACCCCGCTGACACCACCCCCCTGCACCAGCAGCACATCCAGCTGCACGAGATCGCGCACCTGCTGTGCGGTCACCACGAAACGTCCCCCGCCGCGTCCTCAGCGGCCCAGGTCCTGCTGCCGCACCTTCCGGCGTCACTGGTCCAGCGGGTCCTGGGCCGTACCGTCTACACCGAGCCGCAGGAGGAGGAGGCCGAGCTCGTGGCCTCCCTCATCCTGAACCGTGCCGCACAGCTCGACCGGGCCGATGCCGCCGTATCCGCGCCCGCCGGGCCGGAAGAGGTCCGCCTGCGCTCCCTCTTCGGCCCGCCCGAGCGGCAGAACACGGGCCGGCCCGACGCTCGGCGGCGTCTGTGGAGAATCTGACCGCTTTTCTCGCGGCCCTGGTCTTCCTGGTGTTCGCCGGGCATCGGCTCGTGATCGCCCGCGGCGGGGGAGCGGATCCGGCTCAGCGCGACGTGGCCGGGTTCGCGCTGAGCGCGGGAATGGCGATGCTCCTCAACGCCCCGGCTGTGCTGGGCGCGGTGGACCGGTTCGTTCCCTCGCCCGATGCCGAACTGCTGCTCACATCCGAACTGAAGGCGGCCGCGGGCACATTCCTCGCGCTGGTCGCACTGGCTCTCGAACCGCCGAGGTCCAGACCGGTGCGGATCCGGCGCCGTCGCCGGGTCGGTGCCGCTGTCGTCGTCCAGGCGGTCGCGCTGGGCCTGTTTCTCGCCGCCGATGTCACCGACGACGGCGAGCGGGCCGTGGCCGCACCCGGCCGGGGCTGGGTTCTGGCCACGTACAACGTGCTCTTCGCTGCTTACCTCTGCTGGTGTCTGTACACCCTGGCGCGCGCCCTGATCCGTCACGCGTGCCGGACGCCGCCGGGCCCGTTGCGCATCGGGCTGCGACTGGCCGCGCTGGCCACAGCGACGGCGGTGGTGTGGACGCTGTGGACCCTCGACGATGCCGCCGCCAATCTCACCGACGGGGGCCAGGGGCTGGGCGAGGACCTTCTGTCCACGACTCTCGGCATGGTCACCGCCGTCCTGGTCGCCTCCGGCGCGACCGCCACCTTCTGGGGCGAACACATCGCCGCCCCGCTGCGTCGGCTGCATGCCTTGCGTGCCCACAGTGACCTGGAACCCCTGTGGTCGGCGCTTCATGCCCAGCTGCCCGAGATCGCACTGGATCCGGATGCCGCACGTCGCCGTCCCGGCCTGCGCCGGGCGGAGTTCGCCCGGTACCGCCGGGTGATCGAGATCCGGGACGGCATCCTGGCGCTACGGCCGTACCAGCGGGCGGAACCTCTCGACTGGGCCGTGCGGGCACTGGACCGTACCGGCCTCGCGGCCGACGACCGCGAGGCGGTCCTCGAAGCTGCGCTCATCGCCGCGGCACTGGAGAACAAACGGGCCGGACGGTTGTATGGCGGCACGCCCGACCAGGCGGGGCTCACGCCCTCGGCACGCCTGGAGACCGTCGACGACGAGGCGGCCTGGCTGGTGCGTGTCGCACGGGCGTTCACCCACTCCGGTGTGGTGCGCGACATCCGCGACCGGGTGCGCGCACAGATCACTGCGGACTGAACCGTGCCGGTCACATGCCGGCGAGGCGCTGGACCTTGGCGAGTTTGCAGGTGACGTCCGAGGTGACCTGGGCCGTCCCGTCGGCCGTTTCCTTCGCTTGTTGATTAGCCGCCAGACTGTTCGCGATTGCGGCGCCCTCCGCCACCCTAGTCCCGCCGCCGTCGACGAACTCGAGACGAATGGTGTAGGTCGCCGTGTCGCTGCCGTGGTTGGTCACCGTGAGTTCGGCCTTGGGGATCTTCGTGGCGGCGTCGACCGTGCAGGAGTCGATCGTCACGTCAGCCGAGGCCGACGCGTCCTTACCGGAGGTGGCCGTCGGAGCGCCGGTGGCGGCAGTGGCCGACGGGGGAATGGCGGTCGGGGTGCTCTTGTCGCCGCCGGTGAAAGCGGGACCGTCGCTGGACGAACACGCGGTGACAGTGGCCAGGGCGACCACGGCAAGCAACGCCGCCGTGGACATGGTCCTTGTTCGGATGTGCAACGGACCTTCTCTTCTTTTCGGAGGGGCGACGCGCATGGAGGTTATCAGCTGATATGGATGGTTGGCTATTTTAATTCATATGAGCTGATGCTTTGGATGGTCGGTGACCGTTGCGTTTCCGGCGGCCTATCGAGCCGAGGTCTCGGGGTCGGGTTTCGCGCCGGTCAGCAGCGGTCCGAGGTCCTCGCTCGTCCAGGCGTCGAACAGCACTCGCGTCGAACCGGTGGGCCGTGCGGTCAGTCGTACGACGTGGTAGGGGCCGCCGATGACCTCGGCCCGTGGCTGGGTGAGGAGGTTCGACCAGGGCTCGGCGGACAGGGCGGAGGTCGTCGACTTCACCCGGCCGGGCCAGGCCGACGCGATCGCCTCGGCGGCGTCCTGGCTCGCCGTCGTCATGCAGATGACCTGTGTGGCGTCGGTCCCTGGCGACCCCGAGGCGCCGATGCCGAGCGGCGTGGCCGCGATCTTCAGGTCGAGGCCGATCTGTGCGGCCTCGACCTGGCCGAGGCAGTCCGCGATGCCGCCGACCGCCTCGTTGTCGGCCAGTGGTCTGGTACCGGTGAGCGCCTGATCGATGTCCGCGCTCGCTCCTCCGTAGACGATGTGTCGCGATGAGACCCGTACGACGTTCAGCGCGGTGACGATGCCTAGCTGTGCGAGCGGATCCTTCTCGTCGATCTTGTGGTGGTCGCGGATGACCCAGGTCGCTTCTCCGTCGGCGAGGCCGTGCTTCGTGTATCCGAGCTTCCGCAGCTTCGAGCCGATCGCCGTCGTATTGAAGGATCCGTAGAGGAAACCGACCGGGTCGGGCGGACGGCCGACCGAGAGGGCGGTCCGGGCCGCGAATGGATCGATGCCGGTCAGATCGGGCAGCAGCGCCGCGGCATCGGCCAGCTTCGGCTCGCCGTATCCGAGCAGTGGGTCCCGCTTCGAGCTGGACCCGCCGCCGCTCCGGGAGCGGACCCCGGCCACGTCGCCGAACTCGATCCAGCCTCGTGTCAGATGGGTGTCCTGTACTTGGCGTAACGCGGTGACCAGCGCGGTTCGCGGTCTCTTGCTGTCATCGTCGTTTTTCGCCGCGTCGCTCGTGCCGCAGCCGCTCGCGATGACGACCGACAGGGCCGCGCATGCTCCGCTTCCCCGTCGCGCCACGTGGGATCGTCCTGGCTTCAAGAATCTGCCCCCGACTCGATATGAACTCAGATTTGTGAGGTTACATTACTCATTCATATGAGCTTATCAAGCAGTGACGGGCGAGCCGCGGCCGAGGCCTCCCCGGCGACAGCGGGGCGCTGGGGCTGGGCCGTGGCCGCTGCAACGTCTGCCAGGGCCTGGGCGCCACGAACCCACGGTTCTTCGACCGACTCGTCAGTTGGCTCGCACCGATCCGGCGCAGGGCTGCCGGTGTCCGGTAGCCGGTCAGCAGCATGAGGGCGCCTTTGGAGTGCGTGGTCGAACGCCCGCTCCAGAGTGGGAAAGTACTTCAGCAACTGCCGTGTCGTCGCGGGGCGCCGGGCGGCCCATCAGCCAAAGCCACACGTACGGCATGAGCGCTTTCGGCCACACCCAAGCCCCTGGGTCTCCCGATCGTGCGAAGGACCGGAGTCAACCCGCAAACAAGGTAAGGAGCACTTCAGCTGCATTCTGAGCGTCACAGGTGGCCTCACTGCCTTGCCCTCACGAGACGGCCCTCATCGCGCACCCTGTGGTGCAGTCGCGGCAGAGTTGCTCTGGGGACTCCCGCGCAACCGCGCGGCGCTGTACGTCAAGAGGTTCAGCGATACGCCCTGCCGCGTACGTAGGCAATGACGAGGGTGACCGCGGTGATGGCGCACACCAGCATGCCCATGGTCAGGAAGAAGTATCCTGCCTCGCTGATGCCCGGTTCGGTGCTCTGCACCATGATCATGCCCTCACCGGCGGGGATCCGGTGTTCCTTGTCCGGGTGATCCGTGATGTAGAAGATCATCGCGGCGATCGCTGCCGCGCACGCCGCGGCCCCCGCCAGCAGCCAACTGCCCGCCCGGCCGTACCAGGGGATCCGCGGTTTCAGAGCGACGTGCGGGCACTGGGTCAGCAGGACGCGCCCCAGGTCGCCGGCGCGTTCGGTGAGCCCGTCAGCCCGCAGCCGGGTGCCGTCGTCGAGGTCGATCTCAACGCGGTAGCCGTTGCCGAGCCGGGTCGCGAGGCCGTTCACCGCGTCGCCGTCGACATGAAGCGAGGTGACACGGTTCCAGGACCAACCCGCGGCTCCCCGCTGGGATCCGTGGACCAGGCCACCCCGGCGCACCTCGAAATACTCGCCGCGCTCGCCGCGCAGGGCCCTCGCGATCTGGGTCGCAGCGATCGCTAGGGCGCCCAGCGCAAGGCCGAGCAGCAGACCGATCGCCTTGTTGCTGCCGACCGACCCCTCGCCGGTTGCCGACCAGCCCCACGCGCCCAACCAGCCGGACGGGATGGCTATGAGCAGTGCGCAGCCTGCGTTCACCCACCGCTTCCGGTGCTCCACCGCGTGCCGGCTGACCACCGGGCCGAGGTCGCCGAACCTATCTGCTCTTTCAGTCACCGGGGAAGTCAAGCATGCGGGCTTTCGGCTCCACAAGATCGGCTATCGGGCCGGTATTTGAAGCTGGGATCGAAGCAAGATCCAGGGTGGGCCGGCCACGCCGTGGATCCGGCCGGAACGCGAAGAACGCCAGACACAAGGCAGTTGTGCCGGGTCGCGATATCGGTCACCGGCCGAGCGCCGCGACCTCGTGTTCTCTACCTGGTGGGACGCCCTTGTTGGCACCATCCGGACACGGCACTTGGCACCAACGGCATCTCGGCCGGCCGAGTTGTGACCGTCCCCGAGGCTTTGGCCCTGGATGATGACTCCCCACTACCCCAACCGTCGTCTGTGGTGCCAGGATGTGGGGCCAAGCCCCGACTGCCCATGCCCATTGCAGCGGCCATGAGGACGCCGGTGGCCATCGGCACCTGAGCTGGGTCGGCCATCTCGAATGTGGGGAGTCTGCGGATCACGGCGTCGTGGGCCGGCGAACCCTGTCGCCCACGCCGTCCATTGCACCGGGCCGGCTGCTGCGTGGAGCGACCACTGCTGCGGCTGGTCGGGGCGCGGTGATGGTCAGTGGATTCTGGCTGTGAGAATGGGGTCATGGCGGTATGCAAGAAGTGTGGCGTGCGGAAGCGTCGTTGGCCTCGTTCCTGTCTCCGGTGCCGGTACGGGCCGGGACGGGCGGGAGCGGCCGGGGATGCCGCCGAGCTGGCCGTCGAGACAGGACTGCTCGGGTGGATCGGGCGAGGGGTCACCGGAGTCGTGCGGCTGGCGCTGCGCGCGTTCGACTGACCGGGCTCACGTGGGTTCGGCGGCGCGCCCGGCCTGCGCTGTGCCTGCCGTGGCCACTGTCTACTGCACCGGCCGATGCCCGTTCACCGTGCTGCCCTGCTGCCGGCCGATGGTTGGCGACACGGCCCCCGACGCCTTGCCTTTCGAGTCCGCGGTATGACCGCCTTGCGCTCACCACGGCGACGCGGGCTGCCCGGCGGGGGTGCCCGTCGCTGTTCAGTCCCCGGCCCGTATCAGCCCGCTCTCGTAGGCGAAGATGACCGCGTGGATACGGTCGCGGAGGCCGAGTTTGGCCAGGACGCGGCCGAGGTGGGTCTTGACGGTTGTCTCCCCGACGAAGAGACGGTCGGCGATCTCGCCGTTGGCCAGTCCCCGGGCGACCAGGGCGAGAACTTCTCGTTCCCGCTCGGTGAGCGCGGCCAGGCGGCTGCGCTGGGCGGGCGCGGATGCGGGGGCTTGCAGGACGAAGCGCTCGACCAGGCGTCGGGTGAGCGAGGGCGCCACCATGACCTCGCCCCGCAGCACCGCCCGGACGGTCACCAGGATCTCCTCGGCGGGGGCGTCCTTGACGAGGAAGCCGCTCGCTCCGGCACGCAGGGCAGCGTAGGCGTACTCGTCGAGGTCGAAGGTGGTGACGACGAGGATCCGGGGGCCATGGGGCTGCGCGCAGAGGTGTTCGGTCGCGGCGAGCCCGTCCAGACCGGGCATGCGTACGTCCATCAGGACGAGGTCCGGCTCCAGCGCGGCCACGGCCGAGATCGCCGCTTCGCCGTCGGCGGCCTCGCCCACCACGGTGAGGTCGGGCTGGCTGTCGATGACCATGCGCAGTCCCATCCGGATCAGCTCCTGGTCGTCGCAGATCAGCACCCGGGACGATGACGGGGCGGGAGCGGGTGGCGGGGTCGGGCCGGTCATGGGCTCGCCGGGGTGGGCACGGTGGGGCGCAGGGTGGCGGTGACCCGGTAGCCGCCGCCGGGTGTGGGCCCGGCGTCGACGCTCCCGCCGTACAGGGCGGTGCGTTCGCGCATGCCGGTGAGTCCGTGACCGGAGGAGAGCAGCGGGGCGGGACCCTCTGGGGCGGCTCCCCCTCCGGCTCCGGCCGAATTCTCCACCCGGACACGCACCAGCCGCCCGGGGCCCTCGGTACCGGTGTCGACCCGTACGTGGATCGTGGCGTCCGGCGGCGCGTGCTTGACGAAGTTGGTGAGCGCCTCCTGCACGATGCGGTACGTCTGCCAGGTGAGATCCGCCGGAAGGCCGACAGGCTCTCCGCGAAGGTCCAGCCGGGCGCGCGTGCCGCTCGTGTTGAGGCGCCCGACCAGCCGCCGCAGATCGACCGCGAGGGACTCGGCGGCCCTGCCGATATCGGGGCCGGGTCCGGGGTCGCCGACTGAGGCGCCCGCGTCCGGGGCGCGCAGCACCGCCAGTAGTCGGCGCAGTTCGTTCAGGGCCTCACGGCCGGTCGCGCTGATGACGCCGAGGGTGCGGTCGACGACAGTGGGGTCGGCATGCCGCATCAGCCTGCCGCCCTCGGCGTTCAGCACCATCACGCTCACACTGTGCGCGAGGACGTCGTGGATCTCGCGGGCGATGCGCGCCCGCTCATCGGCGACGGCGACCCGGGCCAGGGCGAGGCGCTCCGACTCGGCCAGTACGATCCGCCGCTCGAACTCGGCGACATAGGCGCGCCGGGCACGGACGTACTCGCCGAACACCCAGGCCCCGGCCAGCAGGAGCCCCACCGCGAGCGGAGTGAGCCAGGCACCGCGGGCGCCCGGGCCCCCGTAGTCCCGCTGCCATGCGGGAATCCACAGCAGTACGCAGACAGTGGCGCAGACCACCGTCGCCGCGGCGGCGCGGCGCAGGCCACGCACCGTGAGGGTGGCCAGGACCGCGGCCAGGGCGACGGCGCCGCGTCCCGGTTCTTGCCCCCACACCTGTCCGAGGTACTGCGCCCAGAACGCGGACGTCACCAGGGCCGCGACGAGCACCGGCCGGCGGCGGCGCCACAGCAGGGGCAGCACCAGGGTCATGTACACGCCCGTCTGTACCCAGACCGGCCGCCAGTCGGGCTGCGGGCGGATCACAGGGGGCATGGCCACCAGCACGACCAGCAGCAGGTCCGTCAGCCACGGATGTCCGCGCCGCAGGCGGGGCAGGGTCTCGATCAGCCGTTGCATCGCCTCACGCTACGGCCGGGGCCCGCTCCCCGGCATCGTCCTGGGGGGCGTCACGGGGTCCTCCCGCAGTCGTACAGACACCGGCCGGGGATACGACGTGCGGTCACCCGGGGCGCTTCCAGCATGGTCGCCATGTCGATCACCACCGAGTTCCTCAGACGGCCCCTCATGACCGGCGCCGTGGCGGCCAGTTCACAGCGGCTGGCGTACGCGATGACCGAGGGCATCGGCCTGGAGCATGCCCGGCTCGTTGCCGAACTCGGCCCGGGTACCGGGGTGTTCACCGATGCGATCCTCGCCCGGCTCGCACCCGACGCACGGCTCGTCGCGGTCGAGCTGAACCCGGTACTCGCCGCCCGGCTGTCGGCCGGTCGGCGCGACACACGGCTGACCGTCATCCAGGGCTCGGCCACCGAGCTGGCCGCCGCGGTGGGCAAACCGGTCGACGCGGTGATATCCGGGCTGCCCTGGACGGTCATGCCGCAGGACCGGCGCGGGTGCATCCTGGATGCCGTGACCGAAGTTCTCGCGCCCGGTGGCCGGTTCACCACCTTCGCCTATCTGCACGCGGCCTGGACCCCGCCCGCTCGCCACTTCACCGCCGAGCTGGCCTGCCGTTTCGACCGGCTGGAGCGGTCGAAGGTGGTGTGGGCGAACCTCCCGCCCGCCTTCGTGCACCGGGCCGCTCGCAGGCCATGACCGCGAGCGGACAGGTGAGTACCTGAGGAGGCCCGGTGGACCGCGTCGAGGCGGCCGTAACGGCACCGCGTGAAGGGGCTTTCCTTCACCGTTCACAAGATTTCGGCGGGAGTCCCGGACGCGGCGGAGCGGTTCGCGCAGCCCTGACCCTGCCAGAGGGCAAGACCCGTTGGACGTTGCCGTCAGGATCGCGCAGCTCAATCTCACGTTCCGACGGAGCGTCCTTCGCCTGCACACCGAACTCGGAGGCGATGGTCTCGACGTCACGGATACGGAGGTAGACCAACGTGTCGGGTCGGGCATCGCCCCGGTGCTCCGACAAGAACAACCGCACCCTGTCCCGGGTGACTTCGACGAACGCTGGAAGTCCCGGCGCAGCCGCCGACACCTCATCCCTCAAAGAAGAAGAGCACCTTTCCCTTCCTGCGGCCGGAGCGTCGGTCACCCCCCCGGCGGTGCCCGTTCCGGGTTCGCTTGCGCCAGGTTCGCTCCCGTCGGCTCCGTCACGGTGTCCGCCTCAGCGGCTGTGCAAGCGCGATTACCGTACAGCCGTCCGTCGAAACCAGCGGGACCATTCATCCCCCTCGCCGGAGAACAGCCGTGCCGTCCGCGCACGCATGGCATCCATGTCTGCTGCCGCGTGCTGCGAATTGGCACGCTGCGCGGCCTCGGCCTCGGAACCTCCGCCCATGCGAACAGTTCAGCAACCCTCCGCGCGTCCCGCTCGCAGCCGACCGCCTGCACCCGCGCACGGTTGGCACCGTCGGGGGAGTGCTGCGGGCCGGTCACCGGGGAGGCGTCGTACCACTCCAAACGCGCCGCACAGTCAACGGCCGCCCCCTCAGCCTTGTACCAGGCGGGCGGCCATACGTTCCTTGGCCGCAGGCCACTCTCGGGCAAGGATCGAGAAGTACACCGTGTCGCGCCAGGTACCGTCCGGTCGTCGGTGATGACGGCGCAAGACCCCTTCGCGGTGCGCACCGAGACGCGCGATGGCTGCCTGCGAGCGGTGATTGAGATGATCGGTCTTCAACTGCACGCGCCCCATGCCCAGATCTTCGAAAGCATGGGTGAGGAGAAGCAGCTTCGACTCGGTATTGACCGTGGTGCGCCAGTACGCGCGCCCGTACCAGGTCCAGCCGATCTCCAGCCGTTCGTTGGCCACGTCGATGTCCATGTACGTGGTCCAGCCGATGGCCTGGCCGCTCGCACGGTGGATGACTGCGAAGGGAACGTACTCACCACGCCCGGCGCCCTCCAACAGCATGGCGAGCTTGCCGCCCAACTCCTCCTGGGTCTGCGGTGCCGGCCCGCCCTGCCACCTCCACACCTCCTCGTCACGGCCTCCCGCCGCGAACAGCTCGCCGAGATGATCCATCGTCAACGGCTCCAGGCGTACGTGGCGGCTGGTGAGCGTGACGTGCAGGGGAAATGAGGCAGGCATGACGTGGAATGTATCTGGATGTTTCACTAGGAGCAAATGAATTCTGCACTAGTGCAATCAGGTGCGCGGATGACGTCGACAGCGGGTGCCTCTGGGTATGCGCGAGGTGACGGGCGCGTCCGACGTGGAGCAGGGCGGTGCTCTTCCCCGTTGCTGCGGGGCCGGTGACCATCAGCGAGGGGCGGGCGGTGGTCCCCTGATGGCGTCCCTCGCCGAGGCCACGCCCTATCGCAGGCTGAAGTCTGTGGGCAGCTCGGTCGAGCCGTCCAGGAGCCGGAACCGCAGGCGGCAGATGACCGCGTCTGTTTCGTGCCGGACAGCGTGGGCGACGACCGCACCACGTTGGTTCTGCAGCAGCCGTTGCCACAGTTGGGCCGGTTCGACTTCGGGGATGAGCACGGTGATCCGCACGCTTGGATCGGTGGACGCGACCTTCCGTACGTACGCGGCGACCGGGCGGCCGACCGCGCGGCGGTCAGAGGTGATCCGGACCAGGGGGACACCCGGATTCCACAGTGCCCAGTCCCGCTCCAGCGCCTCCGTCTGTTCCCGGTCCTCGGGGTCCGGGTGGCAGACCGTCACCGCGTGGACCTCGTCACCGAGGGATACCGCCGCGGTGAGGGCCTCGCTGGTGAGCCGGGTGAGGGACGAGACCGGAACCACGATCAGCGAGCGGTCGCGGTGTGGGGGATCCGGAACGCGGCCGACGCCCAGCCGTTCACCGATCCTGGTGTAGGCGCGGTGGACGGACTCGAAGCCGGCGACCAGCAGGGGCAGGGTGACGACGATCAGCCAGGCGCCGTCGTGGAACTTGGTGGCCGTGACAACGACCGCGCTGACGCCTGTCAGGAGCGCGCCCAGACCGTTCAGCAGAGCCTTGCCCGCCCATTTGCTGCCGCGGACTGCATGCCAGTGGACGACCATGCCGGTCTGGGCGATGGTGAAGCCGACGAACACGCCGATCGCGAACAGCGGGACGAGGGTGTTGGTATCGCCCCCGGAGAGGACCAGGAGCGTGGCGGATACGGCCGCGAGCGTGAAGACCCCGTGGCGGTGGACCTGCCGGTCGGCCTTGAGTCCGAAGACATGCGGCAGGTAGTTGTCGCGGGCCAGCAGCTTGAGCAGCACAGGAAGGCCGCCGAACGACGTGTTGGCGGACAGGGCCAGCAGCACCATCGTGGCGAACTGCACGACATAGAAGGCGAGATTGTGCCCGAAGGACGCTTCGGCGAGCTGTGCCAGCACGGTCACGCCTTCGACCGGCTGCAACCCGAACCGGGAGATCAGCACGGACAGACCGATCAGCATCACACCGAGCAGTGCGCCGAGGGCGACCTCGGCACGCTGTGCGCGGCGGGCGGCCGGGGCACGGAAGGACGGTACGGCGTTGGCGATGGCCTCGACACCGGTGAGCGCCGAACAGCCCGAGGCGAAGGCTTTGAGGAGGAGCAACGCACCGACTGAGGTGGCGTTGGTGCCGAGTACCGACGCGTGGCCGGCGACCGCTTCCGTGCTCACCGGGGCGTCGCGGAACAGGCCGACCACGATGAGAACGAAGATCGCTCCGACGAACACCGTGGTCGGCACGATGAACGCACGCGCCGAGTCCACGATCCCGCGCAGATTCACGGCGGTGATCAGGATCAGTACCGCGAGGCACAGCCACAAGCGACTGCCGTACAGCTCCGGGAACGCGGAGGTCAGCGCTGCCACGCCCGCGGTCACGGCGACGGCCACGTTCAGGACGTAGTCCAGAACCAGGGACGCGGCGGCGACCAGGCTGGTGCGGCGGCCCAGATGTGTTCTGGCGACCGCGTAACTTCCTCCACCGTCCGGAAATGCTGCGATGACCTGGCGGTACGAGGCGACGAGCACCGCCAGCAGCAGGGCGATCGCCACGGTGACGGGGAGCGTGAAGCCGAGCCCGTAACCACCCGCGGCTGCCAGGACAAGGACGATGGCCTCCGGCCCGTACGCCACCGACGCCATCGCGTCGAGCGACAGGGCGGCCAGCCCCGTAACGGTCGTGAGCTTGTGACGGGCCTCGTCGCCAGGGGGCACCTCGGCGCTCGGTGCTGCGCTGGGCCCTGAGCTGAGAACGGACATGGGGTAGAGAGCTCCTCCGTGCAAGGGTTCGCTCAGCGTGCGCCTGTTCTCGGCCGGCCGGATCGGGTGCTGGCGCGTTCTTGGCGCAGCATGCCGGTCTTTTCCCGAGTTCTTGACGGCGATGGTCAGGACGACGTCAAAGCTGCCCCGAACTGCATCAGCGATTCGTCAACGTGCGTGGGGTGCTCGGCCGGGCACTCCGGCGTCCGCAGCGCGGGACGGCAACTCTTCCCATGGCCCGCCATTCGCGCCAAGCCGACCGAGCGGCTGCAGACCGGCGATCGCTAGACGGTCAGTGGCCGAAAAACTTTTCATCGGGACAACCGACCGCCTTCCAGGCATTTCTGGATCAGAACGAGATCCTCCGACCGAAGTCCCGGCGAACCCTCGGTAGCTGAGCCCGACCATCCAAGATCCCCCAGAGCCAAGGTGAGACGGCGAGGGCATAGGTCCGCCCCGATCCTCCGTGCCGTTAGACGCATCGGCGCCGTCAGTGAAACCGCCGCCCGATGGGATTAGATGTGATCGCATGTATCGAAAGTTGCTTACCTGGCAACAGGCTTGATCATTGCCCCATTGTGAGATCCTCGCGGAGGGTGATGTGCTTGTGATTGCAAGTTGTTCGGGGGTAGCGTCAAGACATGTCCACAGAGCAGACGAACGACCAACCGCCCGTGACCGAGGCAGCCACGGCGATCGAGTCACTTCCTCTGCTGGAGGAGCTGGCCGCGGGCGGCGGGCGCCTCGGAGTGCCTGCGGAGGTGGCCCACAGCCACCTCTTCTTCTGGATCACCCAGGTCGCGGGGAGGCGGGACCGGCTGCTGGCCCAGGAGTTCCGGGCCTTCGGCGTGCGCGTGGCGGAGTGGCGGGTGCTGCTGTCGGTCGCGGTCCGGCCGGGGATCTCTCTGAAGGAGACCGCAGAGCACGCCATGGTCGACCCCACCACGCTCAGCCGCACCGTGGACGGCATGACCCGCTCCGGATGGCTCACCCGCAGCGCGGACCCGGCCGATCTGCGGATCACCCGGCTGGAACTGACCGATGCCGGCCGGGGCCTGCTGGAGCGGCTGTGGCCGGTTACCGACCGGATCAACCAGCAGGCCTGCGCGGGGCTGCCGGACGGCGCGGCGCAGCTGATGTGCCGCGGCCTGCGTGAGGTGATGCGGGACCTGGGGCAGGTGGCGCCGTCGCCCCGCAGGTGACGGCCGCCGGCCTCCGCGCGGACGGCAGGACGACGACAGTACGACGGCGAGGAGAAGAGCGATGAGCAGGCAGTTCACCGAGCTGGACATGAGCCACAATCGTGTCCCGTTCGACTGGGAGAGTCGCAAGCAGTCGCTGGAGATCCCATTCCCGATCGAGGAGTACCACGCGCGCGTAGCCGCCGTGCGCGCGCGGATGGCCGAGACCGGCCTGGACGCCCTGGTTATCCACGGCGCCCCGGGCTGGCTCAACGGCGACGTGCGGTGGATATCCAACTTTCTGACCGTGATCGGCAACACCGTCGTGGTGCTTCCTGCCGACGGGCCGCTGATGCTGACCACCGACTCGATCCTGCACTCGGCACCGATGCACTCCTTCGTCCACCACACCTGGATCACCGACGTCCGGCCGGGCGACCTGCCGGGCACGGTGGTGGACCCGCAGGAGGTCGGCGGTCACGTGCGCGATTTCCTCCTGGAGCGGGGCCTGGACGGTGCGCGCATCGGCGTGGTCGGCGGGCGCTTCATCCCGGCGGCTGTCGTGGACGAGATCCGCGCTGCACTGCCGGACGCTGAACTCGCCGACGCCCAGCTGCTGTTCTGGCAGGCCAAGCAGATCAAGAGCCCGCGCGAGATCGAGCTCATCGAGCACGCGGGCCGGGCCACCGCAGCGGGCTTGGAAGCGGCCATGGAACTGGCTCGCCCGGGCGTGACGGAGCTGGAACTGTCCGCAGCCGCGCACGAGGCGATGGCGGCTGACGCGGATTGGATAGGCCACTGCATGATCGCGGGCGGCCCGCGTTCCGGACTCAAACACCTCTACCCGACCCCGCGCCGGATCGAGGACGGCGACCTTGTCTTCATGGACATGGGCGTCCACTACCAGGGCTACTTCACTGACACCGCCCGCACCCTGTGCGCCGGCACCGTCGGGCGGCGCCAGAGAGAGGTCCTGCAGTGCGGACTGGACATGTTCGAAGCCGCTCTCGCCGAGACCCGCCCGGGCGTGCGGGTCGCCGACCTGCAGGACCTCGCCCAGGGCATCGCCGAGGAAGCCGGCTACGGCGCCTACTACTGGCCCACCGGCTTCGGGCACGGCATCGGCACCAACGTCGCTGAACTGCCCAGCCTGCACTGGAAGAGCGAGACAGTCCTGCAGCCCGGGCACGTGTTCGCCCTCGAACCGATGATCGTCATCCAGGGCCTCGGCTGCGGCGTGATGGAGGACCAGATCCTCGTGACCGACACTGGCGCCCGCTCCCTGACCCCTGCCCGCAAGAAGACCTGGTAGACCAGCACTCGGCTTGACCGTGTCGAGGATCTCGGAATTGCCCGGTGCGGGCAATTCCGAGTGCACCAGCCTGATCAGCGGACATGCTCAGAACAGTGCTAGGCCCTCGCCGCTGGTGTCCGCGATGACGGGCCGGAACTGGGCAGGGAGGCCGTCCAAGCGGTCAGGGCCGGCCGCGGCGGCCACGGCAGGGGCCGACTCGGCCAACCAGACACGAAACCGCTCGGCGGCTTCGCGGTAGGGGACTCGCGCCAGGACACGATGCTCGCCGGAGGGGCAGAAGTCGACGGCGACAGTGAGCAGGCAGGAACGGGGCGCGTTCTGACTGCCCGTCCAGGACACGCGCAGGACACCGCAAGGCTTGCGACCGCGGGGCGCGCGGTGGGTCGGGCGCAGCGATCGGCAGGCTATGTGGGCGGTCCATGCGGCGAGGTGCGGCAGGGGCAGGGTGGTGCGTGCGCGGCAGCCGGGGCAGCGGTGCCAGTGGGGAAGCCAGTTGTCGGCGTCGGTGTGGAAGAGGCGTGTGTAGCGGTTCGCCACGCGGATGTCGTTGCTGTACAGGTGGTCGGGGCGTTCCTGTGTGTTGCAGGACTGGCAGACGGGGGCGCGGACATAGCTGTGCTCGTGGCAGTGGTCGAGAACTGTGGCGGGCGCGGTGCGGCAGACGGCGCACGCCCACCCGGCCACCCTGCGGGAGGTGCCGGGCTTCCTGCTGAGCACCGAGTACAGCTGGCCTTCCAGCTCCCCGTTGTACGGGCGCAGTGAGGTGGCGGGGCCCTCGGGGCTCGTCGTCCGCCGACCGTCGGCGTCTCGGGCCTGCCGGAGGTGGGAGGGCGGCTCGGTGGCGGCTGGGCTTGCCTGGCGGGTCCGCGCGGCTTGCACCCACTGCGTTTCGGAGTGCTCGGCCGCGTCGAGCAGCTTCACCACGGCGCGCGGCAGCCACCACGTCCGCCGCGTCCCGTCGCGGGTCTGTTCCACGACTATCTGTCGCCAGTCGATCCCCGCCAGGTGGTACGGCCGGCCGACTTTACGTCGTGCTGCCCGCTCGGGGCCGCCCAGTTCCTGCAGCTCCCTCGTGATGCGCCGGCGCCAACGCAGGGGCGTTTCCTCGTTGCACTCCTGCCTCGGCGTCCCACGAAACGGACCGATGCGGACCAGGTCCTGCCGATCCATCCCAACCGCGTTCAGTTCCGCGGCAGCCCGGCACACCTCAACCTCCGGAACCCCCCACTGCCCGCCGCTCGCCCTCACCGTCGCCACCACACAGCCGCCGAGCAGGACGTACCCCACCCGGGCATGGGCAGGAGAGCGGGTGAATGCTCCAGAAGCCGTCGGCACAGCACTGTCGGCCGTCAAATCGACCCACAGAGCGTCCGCGGCCCCCAGGGTGATCAGGCCGTCCGTGCGACCGGGCATGACATGCTCTGACATACCGACAGGCTAACCGTCTGCAACGCGGCAACGGGTCTCCAAGCGCCTCGGTCAGCCGGGCCGCCGCCCACAACTCCTTGTTTCTGAGCAGCTGGTTCGTCAGCACCTCCCGTGCCGGGAGCCTCACCATCAGAACGTCAAGGATCGGGCAAGTCGCCCTCGCGTATCAGCGGTCCCTGAGCCCGGACGAATTGAGCAACGGAAGCCGGATACCGTGCTGCGCCTCCGGCGCGAGCCCCTCAGCGTACACAGACCCTAGTCGGACGGTTTGGTGATCGCGTCCTTCAGGATCTGGACGGCTGTGTTCTCGGTCGGTGCCGGCCGGCCGGAGAGGCGATGGACCATGACCCAAGTGCCGTTCTCCAAGGCGCCGGCGAAGACGGAGGCGCCCCGGGTGGCGCCGTTGTGTCAGCGCAGGCGCCCTGATGTCTGCCAGGTCAGTGCGGGTTCACCCAGCTTTCGTTCGACGAGCAGCTCGGTCACCAGACGCGCCGCTTCGCGTGGGGTGGCCCACATCCCTCCGGCGGGCAGGATCGCGCCATTCATGGTCCAGGGGCGCAGAGGCCGGCCCAGGAACCCGCGTCCACTGAGCCGTCTGGCCGACGGCGGGTTCGAGGTCACCTCGGTGATGTTCAGGGGAGTGAGCACGTGACGGTTCAGCAGCTCTTCGTACGGTGCGCCCGCCGCAGCGGAGAGTGCCGCGCCGAGGACGGCGTAGCTGAGGTTGGAGTACTCCGCTTCTCCACCCGGAGGTCTTGCGGTGAAGGTGTCGAGGCGTTCCAGGATGGCGTTCAGGGCTTCGAAGTCGAAGTCGGCGTACGGGTCGAGTCGTCGTAGACGCGGCGGAACCCGGGGCAGCGCGGCGGTGTGTTCCGCGAGGTGCCGCAGGGTGATGCCGGTCCCGGCAGGTATGCGGAGGAACTGGTCGAGCGGGTTGTCGAGTTGGAGCGCGCCCGCTTCAGCCAGCCGGGCGAGCAGGGTTCCGGTGAGCGGCTTGGTCGGCGAGCCGATCTGGACGAAGCGGTCGAGGCCGTGGCCGTGGCTGATCTGGGGGGCGTGGTTGCTGCTGAGATGGGTACCGGGGACATGGCGCGCCTTCAGCCTGTGATGCGGGGCAGTGCGCAGGCCGCTGTACCGCCCGGCATGCGATGTCGGTTCCTGGCCTCCGTTCGGTGGACGACGTGCGCTGCCAGGCTGATAGGGGCAAGCCGCGGGCAGCGCCCTGCCAGCCGGTATCTGCGGGCGGGGGAGGAGTCGAGAAATTCGGCCAGCGCGGGGGCTCCGTCGTAGAGCGCCTGGCCCCCGTCGAACAGCAGAACTTCTCTGTTCAGGCGCCCCAGGCGGGCCTGGATCAGTTCCGGTGGGAGGGCCTGCCAGGCGACGGCTCGACGCGCTGGTCCTTGGGCATGCACCACCACGGTCAGTGCAGAGCGTCCGACCTCGCCTGGCCTTGCGGACGAGGACCCCGATCCCGATCTCGACGAGCTGCCCCTGAGCGGTGGAACGGGCCTGTGAACCCCACGTGGGTCAGCGCGATGTCGCACCCGCGTAGTCCGGCTCGGTCTCAGCCGCCAGGCTGCCGCGGTTGCCGACGAACCAGCCGATCGTCAGCAGCACCGCCCAGACCACGCCGACGTACAGCGAGATCCGGCCATCGGGGTCCATCGCTGTCAGCACCGTGACGAAGGCGAGGAAGGTCAGCGCGATCCAGCTGCACACCGTGCCGCCGGGCGCCGGAAAGGAAGAGGCCGGCAGCAGCCCCTTGAGCACCTTGGCGCGGTAGCGGATGTGGCTGAGCAGGATCATCGCCCAGGTCCAGATGGCTGCCGCGGTTGCGACCGACATGACGTACCCGAACGCCTTCTCCGGCACGAGGTAGTTGAGCATCACGCCGATCGACATCACGATCACCGACGCTGTGATGCCCGCGGCCGGGACCTTCCGCCCGTTCAGTTTGCCGAAGATCTTCGGCGCCTCGGAGTTCGCCGCAAGGTCGCGCAGCATGCGGCCGGTGGAGTACATGCCCGAGTTGCAGGACGACAGGGCTGCCGTCAGCACGACGAAGTTCACGATGCCGGCCGCCAGCGGGATGCCGATCTTGTCGAAGGCCGCCACGAACGGGCTCACGCCGGCGTGGAATTCCGTCCACTTCACGACCGACAGGATCACGATCAGCGAGCCGACGTAGAAGACGATGATGCGCCACGGGAGGGTGTTGATCGCCTTCGGGAGGGTCTTCTCCGGGTTCTCGGACTCGCCCGCCGTGACGCCGACCAGCTCGACAGCAAGGTACGCAAACATCACGCCCTGTAGCGTCATCAGGCTGGATCCGATGCCGTTCGGGAAGATGCCGTCGTGCGACCACAGGTTACTCACCGTGGCGGTGTCGCCGGCCTGCGAGAATCCCAGCGTCAGCACGCCCGCGCCAATGACGATCATGCCTATGATGGCCGTCACCTTGACCATCGAGAACCAGAACTCCAGCTCACCGAAGATCTTCACCGAGATCAGGTTGACGCCGAAGAGCACCACCAGGAAGGCAAGCGCGCTGGTCCACTGCGGGATGCCCGGGAACCAGTAGTTGATGTAAATGGCCGCTGCGGTCAGCTCGGTCATGCCGGTGACGGCCCACATCAGCCAGTACGTCCATCCGGTCACGTAGCCGAAGAACGGGCCCAGGAACTCGCGGGCGTACTCCGCGAACGAGCCCGAGACCGGGCGGTACAGGAGCAGCTCACCGAGCGCCCGCATGATGAAAAAGATGATCACGCCCGCGAGCGCGTACATCAGGATGAGGCTGGTACCGGCCTTCTCGATGTTCTTGCCGGCTCCCAGGAAGAGTCCGACGCCGATCGCGCCGCCAATGGCGATCATTTGCACCTGGCGGCTGCCGAGTCCACGCTCGTAGCCCTCTGCGGAGGCGTCAGCAGCTGCCGCCTCCGGGATCCTCGGGGTGGTCATATCCGCACCTTTCGCCGTGCACTTGACAAAGTGTTCACACTCTCCGCAGACAAGCTCGAGTTCCTTCGTGATACGCCCGTGCACATTCGTGTCGGCCGGGATGGACCAGCGGCACGTGAGCGAGAACCGTGCGGCCTGACGCGTGTGCGCCGGCGATGGATCAGCGCGCCATCCGGTCACGGGCCCACCAGTCGGATGGTGGGGGCGCCAGGCTGTGTCGTCGGTCGGGTGGTTGCTGATCAGCTGGTCGATAACGTGGCGGCGAGTTCGTAGTTCGTCTCGGGGGCGCCAGTCGCTCAGAGCGCGCCCTTGATGGTTCAGCGGGGCGTGCGCCGCCATCGCGCCATCCCGGCACCGCTGTGTGCTGCTGTCGACGAAGCGAGCGAGGAAGCGGGGAAGGCGCGCACTTGCCGACGGCGCCACGTACACCGGCGAAGAGGGGATGCCGAGCCGTGGAGCGTGCCCCCATGCCGGCGCCGACGACGGCCGCACGCCGCGGGGGCCGATCACTCATCACCTTCGCCATGGCCTCCATGATGAGGTGAGCCCTCATCACAATTGAATGTCGGATTCCGCTACTTTTGGCACCCTGGATTGTTCCGAGAGTACATTCCTGAAGCATGGTTACGGCTTATCGCATCTTTGAGAGCTTTGGCCCGGGTGTAGCCACGACGCTGGTTGCGGGACGGCCGGTGGAAGTGACCGGGCTCCACGTGTACGGCGACCCGACCGGCGCGACGGTGGGTGGCGCGCTCGTTCTCGCCACCGGAGCTCTCACGGCAGAGACTCAGCTCGAGGTGATGGACAGCGCCACTGAACGGCAGGCGGCGGGTGTTCTGCTGCGTGGCCCTGTCGGCGATCGGGTGCGGCAATGGGCCGTTGATGGCCACCTCGCCTTGGGGGAGCTGGCCGAGGATGTCGGCTGGGTACAGTTCATCTCGATGGCCGATGCCATGCTCCAGCAAGTCCACGCGCCACTCGACAACGCCCACGACGCGCACCAACGGATCTTCCGACTCAGTGACGACGTCGCGGAGCTGCTGGCCGCCCCCATCACGGTGGAGGACCTCCGGAGCCAAGTAGTGGCCTACTCGGCTTTTGGAGAGACGGCCGATCAAGTACGAATGGACAGCATCCTGGGGCGCGCGGTACCAGACAGAATCGTGACGCAGTTGCGCGCAGCAGGCACCTTCCGCCGCCTTGCAGTGAGTCATGAGCCGTTCAAGGTCGAAATCGAGGATCCCAGCTTCCTGACACGTCTGGTTGTCCCCATCCGCGTCGGCCCCGAGGTCATCGGCTCGGTCTGGGCAATCCACAACGGTGAGCTGACGCCACAGAAGCGGCAGCGCCTTCTCGACATGGCACGTTCCCTGGGATTGCTGCTCGTTCGACTGCGTGCGCACGACGAGCTCTCCAGCCGTTACACCGCGGACCGGATCCGTGAGGCGTTCCGCAGACCCGTTGACAGCTCCTCGACCGAGCCCCTGGTCCTGCCCGCTCGAGAAGTCCGGGTGGCGGCGCTGGGCCGCTTGAACGGCACGAGCGCACAGAATGACCTCGCCGTATGGCGCACCGTTTTCCGACGCCACGCTTGGGCCGATCCGATCCTCACCGACATGGAGGGGTTGGTGTTCGCGATCCTCACAGATGGTGACGGACCGGGTAGCTGGACCTGGGCCCGCTCCCTGAGCTTGAACGGGCGGATCGGGCAGGTCGGCGCAAGTCGCCCTACCTCTTCGGCGACGGCTCTACCTGCCAGGAACCGGGAGGCCCTCGAAGTGCTGGGCACCGGCGTGGCTCTGGAGCGCCCGGCCGTCAGCTACGAAGAGGTTTGGGCCCAAGTGGTCATCCGCCGGACCCACGCCAGCCTGTCTAGTGACCTGATCCACGACCTCAGCAGGCTGGATGACAAGGGCCGCGATCGGCAGGTGCTGGCCTCCACCTTGCTGACCTGGCTGATGAACTGGGGCGACTACAACCGTGCCGCGCGAATCCTGCGGCTCCACCCCAATACCGTGCGACAACGAATGCGCCGGATCGAGCAGCTCATCCACAGAGTGGACCTGTCGGATCCCGAACAGCGACTGGCCGTGACCCTGGTGCTGCAGGCACATCTCCATCGTGACGAGCCAGCCCAGACGGAGCCGGACAACACGGTTACAGGCTGATGCTCATGCCACTGAACCGCCCGTCGACCGGCCCCGGTCGACCCCAAAGGCAAGGAGATGGTCACCTGGCTCGTCGCCGGACGCTGCGAGGCATGCGGCCGAATCGACGTGGTGGAGTCCACGACATCGCCAAGCTCGCTGATCTCGGACGATCGGGCGACCGGCCGCCGTGGGCAGAGCTCATGGCCGCACGGAAGCGCAAGGACGTTGGATGCCGCGGGCGCGGCACGCCTCCTCGGGCTGATGGCAGGACCGTGGCGGGTGGTCGCCGTCGGCGTGCGCTGCGAGGATGCCCACGAGGCCGAGACGCAGCGCCTCACAGTACGGGAACGGCTGTCCCGGTTCCCCGGGTCACGTCTGCGCTCACCCGCAGCCGATATCGGCGGCGTGGTCTACAGCATTGTGGCTGCCGAGGTGGTGACTACCACTTCCGGACGCCGGCCCGACTGGCTTTTTACGAGGTCGGCGAGACCACCGGCCGGGCAACACCGCTCATCGCCGTGGGCGGGCTCGCGGCCTCGATTCCGGAACTTGCCGCCTCCCGGGAGCAGGCCGACGACACGCTCGGGCTGCTCACGGCAGGCCTGGTCGCGAAATCCCAGGCTGTCCACGACGACGTATGGGCCGAGGTGGTCCTCCGCCGCATGGCCCTGGCCACCTCAACCGCCCGGACCACGGACATCGGACCTCTGCGACGACTCATGGATCACGACCGCGAGTGCCGCACCAGTTATGTGCCGACGTTGGAGGCCTGGCTGGAGGAGATGGGCGACCTGAAGGCTGCCGCCGCCCGGCTGCACGTCCACCCGAACACGCTCCGCCACCGGATGCGCCGCCTGCAGGAAATCGTGGAGCTGCGGTTGGACAGCCCAGAGGTCCGGTCCGCGCTGCTCCTTCAGCTCACGGCCCTCCGCTACGGCACGGAGGGCACCCCGCGCGCCGAGGTGGACCACCGCGCCTGACCGCCCGAGTGAGGGGTAATCGCCAAGAAGCGAACAGCCCCTTACCGCGCCCGGCAGATCCACTGACGCGTTGTTCCGGCCGCACTCCCGGCCGCCCAAGAACAGTGCAGTTCACACGATGACGGCGGGTTCTCCCCATCGACACCATGGCTCCACTCCATAACCCAGCCGGGCATCGGTGGATTCACTGGAAGGACGATGGTGTGAAGATCAGCAGTTCTCACGCGGCCAACAGCCGCGAGGTCATCAGTCGCGCGCACCGGGTTCACGAAGAACCCGCGCTTGTGGAGGCTCGGATCGATCTGACGGCGATCCGAGCCAACACGACTCGGCTGCGCGATGCGGCAGGTTCCGCCGAAGTGATGGCCGTGGTGAAAGCCGACGGCTACGGGCACGGCATGATCGCCTGCGCCCGCACGGCACTGGCCGGCGGCGCCACGTGGATCGGCGTCGCACGTATGCACGAAGCATTGGCGCTGCGCGCAGCGGGGATCGGCAGCCGGATCCTCGCCTGGCTGCTGGGCCCCGGTGACGACTGGGCTTCCGCCGTTGCCGCCGGGATCGAACTGTCGGCCGGAGATCCCTGGGCGGTCGAGGCCGCGACCCGGGCGGCACCGGCTGCGGGCCGGCCGGGCCTGCTGCACCTGAAGATCGACACCGGGCTGGGCCGCGGCGGCGCCTCCCCCGCCCACTGGCCCGCGCTGCTGGAGGCGGCTTCACGTGCGGAGGCATCCGGGCATGTCCGGGTCGTTGGGATCTGGTCCCATCTCGCCCACGCCGATTCCCCTGGCCACCCCGAGTCCGACCGGCAGGTGGAACACTTCCGCGACGCGGTCGAGCTCGCACGGAAGGCGGGCCTTCGTCCCGAAGTTCTCCACCTGGCCAACTCGGCAGCCACCCTCAACCTTCCGCAGACCCACTTCGACCTCGTGCGCCCCGGGCTCGCGCTCTTCGGACTGAGCCCGGTGCCGGAGGTGGCCGAGCCGGCGGCCCTGGGGCTGCGTCCGGCGATGACGCTCACCGCCCGGCTGGTCTCCGTCAAGCGCGTCCCCGCCGGGTACGGAGTCTCCTACAATCACCGCTACCGCACCTCCCGTGAGACCACGCTCGGTCTGATCCCGCTGGGGTACGCCGACGGCGTACCCCGGCACGCCTCCGGTGCCGGTCCGCTCCTCGCCGTCGGCCGCCAGCGCACGGTGGCAGGCACGGTCTGCATGGACCAGTTCGTCGTCGACCTCGGCGACGACACGGCCGCAGTCGGCGACGAGATCGTGCTCTTCGGCCCCGGAGACCACGGGGAGCCCGGTGCCGAGGACTGGGCACGTGCTGCCGGAACCCTCTCCTACGAGATCGTCACCCGCATCGGTGCGCGTGTACCGCGCACGTACACCGGTGGTTCCGACCCGGAAGAACTCTGACGCCGACCCGTTCACCGTCCCCGCGGACAGCCTCCGTCATGACTCACCACATCGAGCCGTCCTTCCTTCAGGGCCGTCCATGACGCTTCCTCATCCGGCACGGACAACTTCGATTGCGGCCCGCAATTGCTGAAGCCGCCCCAAGACCGTGGCCGCAGAGGGCGGCGGCGATTCCGAGAAAGGCCAGAAAGTTGCCTGGTTTGCGCTCGTAGCGGTGGTTGAGTGGGCGGTAGCCGGTCAGCCAGGACCTCGGGTCGGCCGCGCGGTGAGGTGCTCGCCGCGGTGCCCGGCCGGACATGGCGCCTGAAGTACTTCGATTTCAATATCGGAAGGTCACCCACCCAGTTGGTCTCGGTCGCCCATCGCATCTTCGCTCGCTGCTCATCCTGCAGCGCAGCTCGTTCGGTACTCCTTGCCCGGCTCACGTCAATGGACTGAGCTTTTCCACCGGTTTCCCGGAGGTTCATGAAACTGATCCGATCAGTCACATAGCGGCGTTGGAATGCGCATGGACCATCCACTCAGCCCCTGGGTGTTCCCGGTGCCGGAGCCGGTGGCCAACGACCGTTCGACCTCTGTCGTCCACTGCGCCGAAGGATGTACACGGGGGTCGTCCGCGCGCACGACGCCCCTGACTGGTGGCCGGGCGAGCCTGGAAAGCACACGGGGTTGTCGATAGGAGTCGGCCCCACCGTCACCAGGAGCACTGTGACCGAGCTGCACATACGACAACCCGCACCCGCACTCTCACCCGCGCCCACGGCCGCCGGGGCCATGGGCCGCGCGTTGGCCGGCGGCCTGATCATGGCGGTGGCGCTCGGTGCCGGCAACGGCCTCGGAGCCGTACTGGCGGACGCCACCGGAGCCAGTGGCCTGGCCGCCCGGCTGATCCCTGCGGCCCTCGTCACCGTCGTGGCCGTGCCGTTCGTCCTGCGCCTGTCACACCCCCGGACGGTCGGCTTCGGCAGTCCGGGTGCGAGCCTACGGTCGTTCCTCACCGGCGTTGGGGTGACGGCCGCGGCAGCAGCGCTGGTCCTGGGCGCGGGCACAGCCGTGGGGTTACTCATCTGGCAGCAACTGGACCTCCTCACCCTGGCCGGCTTTCTCGTCACCAACGCCGTCGTCGCGTTCCTGCTCGAAGCCCTGCCCGAGGAGGCGACACTGCGCGGCTACACGTGGACATCGCTGCGCAGACGGTTCGGGCCCGTACTGGCGGCGCTCGGCACCACGGCGGTCTTCCTGCTCGTACCCGGCACCTCGACGCTGGTGACGGTCGGCATCGCCCGGCTGGCCGGTGACGAGCCGGGCCGCACGGGCAGTGTCCCGGAGGGGCAGCACCCGGTCGACTACCTCATTCTCCTGACGGTCTTCGGCCTGACCTTGATCGCCGCCCGTGCGGGCGTGGGTCACGCCCCGCTGTGGGCGGCGATCGGCACGCACCTGACCGTGCTGACGGTGAACCGCATCATGCTGCAGGGCGAGGAGCGCGACGCGGGCGTGATGGTGGTGCAGGCGTCCGGTGACGCGGTGCTGCTCGTTCCGCTGTACCTGGTGGTTGCCGCGATCGCATTCCTGACTTGCCGCCGGGTCACGCGTCGGCACACGCCAGGCGAAAAGCAGCAGCGGTGATGTCTTTTGTGCTGGACGCCGTGATCATTCGAGGCGACCGAGGATCGCAATGCGGGGGTCTACTGGTGTGATCGCCCGCCTGACCAACTGTCGCCGGTTTCCTGAGGAACCCGGCCAGTCGGTGACCGATTGTGATCGCCAGCAGCGGAACGCTCGGGCCCCTGGCCTCGTTGCGGAGCCAGGTGGTGGTCTTGTTGTGGTAGCCGAGCGAGTCCGCTACGACGGCGCGGGATTCGGCATGGGGCCGGAGAACAGCTGCGCATGGGGGTGTTAACTTCCTTCCCGTGGCAGAGCACCAGGATGAGACCAGGGCGGCCTACGACGGGGTCGTCGAGTTGTATGCGTCGATGTTCGCTGATCGACTGGAGACGCGTCCGTTCGCGCGGAACATGATTGGCACCTTCGCCGAGCTGGTGCGTGGGACGGGGAATCCGCGGGTGGCCGACGTCGGCTGCGGGCCCGGACATGTGACAGCCATGCTGCACGACCTGGGGCTGGATGCAGTCGGGCTCGACCTCTCCCCAGCCATGGTCGACCACGCCCGGCAGGCCCATCCGGCGCTGCAGTTCGACGAGGCGCGGATGGAGGCCCTCCCAGTTGAGGACGGCGCGCTCGGGGGAGTGCTGTCCCACTACTCGATGATCCACACGCCTCCTGGGGAACTACCCGCGCTGCTCGCCGAGCAGGCGCGTGTCCTGGCACCAGGGGGCCTGCTCCTGGTCTCGTTCTTCGCGACCGACGCGCCCGAGCCGGTCCGCTTCGACCACAAGGTGACGCCCGCCTATAGCTGGCCGGCGGACCGGTTCGCCGAGCTGCTGGCCGGGGCCGGGCTCGTCACATTCGCCCGGCTGCTCCACGATCCGGCCTCTGAGCGGGGCTTCCTCGACGCCCACTTGCTGGCCCGCCTCCGCTAGAGCACATGGCCTTCTGCTGAGGCCTTGGTACTGGTGGGTTGGCCGGCTGCGGGCCGTGGAGCGCGCCGCCGGAGCAGCCCGCCTCGCCGGTGGCCGTTGCTCTTGGCCGCATCCCGGGCAGGTTCTTCGTATCCGGACGGCGCGGTCCGAGCAGGTCCAGCAGACGTATCCGTCCGGCCGGCTGTCGGCCTTGTGCCTGCGGCGGCCGCAGCGGCAGCACTCGGCCTTGTACCAGCGTTCGCACTGTTCGTCGGTGGCGTAGGTGCGGGTCATGCGTCGGGCAGGATGCGGGCGGCGCGGGGCCGCAGCTTCGCGACGTTCGCGGGCGGGGCCGGCAGGTCGGCGGTGGCGGTCTTACGGACTCCGGCGTTCTCGGCGGTGGTGGTCACCGGGTCGGCCGGGGTGCAGGACAGGATGTCGCAGAGCGCGGCCATGACCTGCAAACGACAGGCGTTCCGGGGTGCCGGAAACCAGGCGGTGGACCTGGGAGGCGGACAGGCCGATGCCGCGTTCGCGCAGCAGCGGTACCAGTTCGGTGGCCGTGAAGATCTGGTGCTGGGCCATGACGTCGCGCGGCCGCCAGGTGTAGCCGACCTTGCGTTTCATGCTTGCCTCCCGGTCCGGGTCTGGAGGGCGGCGGTGATGGTGTAGCGCGGCCCGGATCCTCCATGAGGGTGACGTGGTAGTGGCCGTCCTCGTAGGGGTACCGGGCAGCGGGCGATGTGGGCGTTGATCACTTCAACGGGGTCGTTCGGCCTCCTGGCGCCTATGGTGGGCCGTGTGTCAAGCAGCGACTCGCCGGTACTTCCCACCCGCCGCAGGGGGTGAGCAGGCGTCAGAAGATCACCTGCAAGGGCTAATTCACTTTCAATCTCCCCTGCTCGTTAGAACTTTGACGACTGTTCAGCTTCTTTCCGGGGTGGTGTGGCGGGTTTCCGCAGACCCGATCGGCCCATCAAATCAGGGGTTCCGATTTGCTCGATATGACAGCAATAGGGGGTGTGAGTACGTTCGATCATGCACCGGCTGTCACAGCGGGACTGTCTCTGAGACCGAGAAGGAGAAAAAGCGACATGATCATGAACCGTTCCCACGCGATCGCGGCGGCCGTCGCGGCCGCCGCGGCACTGACCGCGACCGGCA
>NZ_BMTF01000034.1 GCF_014649535.1 Streptomyces gelaticus | reverse complement strand
TCGCGGTTGAAGGACGGGCGGTCGTTGTCACGGCGGAAACCACCGGACGGACGGTCGTCACGACGCTGGAAACCACCGCGGTCGTCCCGGCGGTCGTGGCCGCGGTAGCCACCGCGGTCGCCCCGGCTGTCCCGGCGGTCGAAGTTGCCGCGCTCGTCGCGACGGTCCTCACGGGCGGCGGGCTGCTCCGGCACGGAGACGGCGGCCTCGACCGCGGCCTCCGCCTCGGCGGCGACCTCGGCGACGGCGGCCTCGGGGTCGTCGCCCCGCTCGCGCGCGGCACGGGCGACGAGGCGGTCGGCCTCCTCGCGCAGCTCACCGGCGCGGCGCTGGACGCGCTCCAGCTGCCTGGTCAGGTCGGCGACCTCGCGCTCGGCCTGTTTGGCGGCGTTGTTCGCGGAGTCGGCCTGGACCTCGGTCAGCGAACGGGCGCCGGTGATCTCGGCGACCTCCGGATCGAAGGCGCCCGCACCGCCGACGATGTGCCGCGAGGCGTCGACGCCCGCGTCCTCCATCAGGCGGAAGATCTGGCGGCGCTGGTGCGGCAGCGCCAGCGAGACGACGACACCGGACTTGCCGGCGCGGGCGGTGCGGCCCGAGCGGTGCAGGTAGTCCTTGTGGTCACCGGCCGGGTCCACGTTCAGCACCAGGTCGATGCCGTCGACGTGGATACCGCGGGCGGCGACGTCGGTCGCGACGAGCGCGTTGACGTAACCGTCCTTGAAGTCGGCGAGCACCCTGGTACGGGCGCCCTGCGTCATGCCGCCGTGCAGCGCGTCCGCCTTGACGCCCGCCTCGACGAGCTGCTCGGCGATGCGGTCGGCGCCCAGCTGGGTGCGGACGAAGATGATGGTGCGGCCCTTGCGGGCGGCGATGGCGGAGGTGACCGGCGCCTTGTCCTTCGGCTTCACGACGAGGACGTGGTGCGACATGGTCGTGACGTTGCCCTGGGCGCTGTCGACCTCGTGGCTGACCGGGTTGTCCAGGTAGCGCTTGACCAGCGTGCCGATCTCGTTCTCCATCGTGGCGGAGAAGAGCATGCGCTGACCGCCGACCGGAATCTGGTCGAGCAGCTCGGTGACCTCGGGCAGGAAGCCCAGGTCGGACATCTGGTCGGCCTCGTCGAGGACGGCGACCTGGACGTTCTCCAGGGAGCAGGCGCCCCGGTTGATGATGTCGCGCAGCCGGCCCGGGGTGGCGACGAGGATGTCGACACCGCGCTCCAGCGCGTAGATCTGGTTGCCCATCGACGTACCGCCGCAGACGACCTTCATCTTCAGGCCGAGCACGTCGCCGTAGGGCTGGAGCGCGTCCGCGACCTGCATCGCGAGCTCACGGGTCGGGGTGAGGATGACGGCGCGGGGCTTCTTCTTCTCGGTGTGGCCGCCGGCCAGCGAGGCCAGGGTCGGCAGACCGAAGGAGAGGGTCTTGCCGGAGCCGGTGCGGCCGCGGCCCAGGATGTCCTTGCCGGCCAGGGCGTCCGGGATGGTCGCGGCCTGGATCGGGAAGGGTTCCGTCACACCGTTCTGCGCGAGCTTGCGGACGATGCCCTCGGGCAGGCCCAGGTCGGCGAAGGTGACCGTCGGCTCGGAGTCGGTGCCGGCCTGCTCGGCCAGGGGGGCGTCGGCCTCGTCGGAGCCGGCGGACTCGGCGACGACGGCCTCGACGAGCTCGTCGTTCTCGATGCTCTCGGGCATGACGGTGCGGTCAGAACTGGAAATTGACATGCGAAATGCGAAACCTTCCGGAGTCTCGGCACGCGCCCGTAACTCCGTGATTCGCAATTTCGACCGCCTCAATGCGGTCCAGCCACGGCAAGGGAGAGTACGCGCCACACGGCGCGCTTCTGTTTCGGCGCCGGGCAATGGGATCAAACGATCTACTACCATACGCACTCCTCCCCACATCGCGCAAACCGGCCTTCCCGGCCCCTCGCTACACCGGCCCCACCTGCGGCGATGCCTCGGGCGTCCGCAGCGGCACCGACCGGGCCGACGCCCCCGTCGCCTCGTTGCGGGGCTGCGCCGCCGGCGAGGCGGAGGGCGGCGGCACCGACGGCGGTTCGGACGGCTCCGGCTCGGGAGAACTCGGCGGCTCGGGGGTCGCCGGCCCGGAGGGCGCCGGGGGCTCGGTCTGCTGCGGCACTCCGGGCCCGGGCTGCGAGACCGAGGGCGCGGGCGGCACAGTGCCCCGGGAGGGCTCCGTCCCGCCCGGCTCCGCACCCGGGCGCACACCACCGGGGGCGGTCGAGGGCCCGGCGAAGTCGCCGGGCTCCGGCGACTCGACGGCCTCGCGCTCGGAGTGCGCCTCGGGCCGGCCGCCGCCGGTACGGACCGGGCCGGTGCCCGCCACAGTGCCGCCGTCCGGCCGGACGGCGCTCCCCTTGTGCTCGGGCGACGACGACGGCGCCGGTTTCCCTCCGTCGTCGCCGACGCTCATGCAGCCGGTGGACGCGGCGACCGTCGCGGCGACGACGGCCGCCCATCGGACGGGGACGGAGAACTGGCGCACGAGAGGCACCTCCGGGGTACGTGGAAGGAGCGGAGCCATACGGAAGGAGTGGGGGCGCCGTGCCCAACTCCCTTTGCCCCGCCGGGGACACGCCCCCGGACCCGGCCCGCACACCACCCGCACGCCTTCCACGCTCCGTCCGCACGCCGCCGGGCGGACCCGGGTGCGCGACCCGGGGGCTCACCCGTAGCCGAGGGCGTGCAGCCTCGCGTCGTCGATGCCGAAGTGATGGGCGATCTCGTGGACGACCGTGATCTCGGTCTCCGCCACGACGTCCTCGCGGGACTCGCACATCCGGAGCGTCGGCCCGCGGTAGATGGTGATCCGGTCCGGCAGCACCCCCGCGTACCACTCGCCGCGATCGGTCAGCGGCGTGCCCTCGTACAGCCCGAGCAGCTCCGGATCACCCGGGGCGGGCTCGTCCTCGACGAACACCGCGACGTTGTCCATCAGCCGCGTCAGCTCCGGCGGGATCCGGTCCAGCGCCTCGGCGACCAGTCCTTCGAACTCTTCGCGCGTCATCTCCAGCACCCCGCCATTGTCCCGTACCACCGGCCGCGGCGCCCCGGCCCGGACCGCCGCCTCCGCCTATTCGGTTTGGCTGACGCAGAAACGCCGTAGTACAGTCTGCGACGTGCCCAAGGGCGCCGGTCAGGGCTCGACCGTTCTGAAACCTCAAAAGGTTGAAGGAGAAGCGGAACCTCTCGGGGGAAAGCGGAGTCACCCGCTTCTCACGTCTCCTCTCTCCGGTTCTCCGGGGCGACAGACGAAGAAGCAGAAGCAAGAAAAGTTCTGCCCTCATCGTCTAGTGGCCCAGGACGCCGCCCTTTCAAGGCGGTAGCACGGGTTCGAATCCCGTTGGGGGCACGCACAACCTGTGCGACACTTAGTCGCACAAAGCTTGGTCCTGTGGAGCAGTTTGGAGTGCTCGCCACCCTGTCAAGGTGGAGGCCGCGGGTTCAAATCCCGTCAGGACCGCTGCAGCTTTTATGAGCTGCGTGGCTGGGTAGCTCAGTTGGTACGAGCGATCGCCTGAAAAGCGATAGGTCGCCGGTTCGATCCCGGCCCCAGCCACCACTCGAAGGCCCCGTCCACCGGACGGGGCCTTCGCCGTGTCAGGCCTTCTCCCGGTCTGCCGAGTTCACACCGCTCCGGGCGCGCCACGCCCGTACCGCCAGCACCAGCAGCACCACCGCGACCACGGCCACCAGCGCCATGGCGTCCGGCACGTGCTCGCCGATGCGCTGGGCCCACTGCTCGACGGCGAACGAATCGTCCACGTCCAGCAGGCCGGGCAGCGCCGTCGTCCCGTCGTACGCGAGGAACAGCGCACCGAGGCCGATGAAGAAGAGCCCGGACAGCAGGGTCGTGGTGTGCAGCTCGAAGCGGCCGAGCCGGAAGGCGCGACCGCGCAGCCAGGCCCGGCGGCCCAGGTCGAAGCGTTCCCAGAGCAATGCGAGCAGAAGGAGCGGGACCGCCATGCCCAGGGCGTAGACGGCGAGCAGCAGTCCGCCGTAGACCGGGCTGCCGCTGACCGCCGCCACGGTGAGGACGCTGCCGAGGATCGGGCCCGCGCAGAAGCCGGCCAGTCCGTAGACGGCGCCCAGTGCGTAGACCGATACGGCGGTGGTCGGGCGGATCCGGCCGCTGAGGGCGGCGATCCGGCGCGAGGCGAAGCCCAGACCGACGATCTGTGCGATGCCGAGCGCGATGATCAGCCAGCCCGCGCCGAGGACGAGCGCGTCGCGGTGCTGGTAGAAGAGCCGCCCGGCGTACGAGCCCGCGGCGCCGAGCGGGACCAGGGTGGTGGCCAGTCCGGCGTAGAAGATGCCGGTACGGGCCACGAGGCGCGAGGTGGAGTCGATGGAGTAGGCGAAGAAGGCCGGCAGCAGCAGTGCGCTGCACGGGCTGACCAGGGCGAGCAGCCCGCCGAGGAAGGCCGCGAAGTAGCCGATGTCAGCGGTCATTCCGCGCCGTCCCCGGAGCCCTCGGCCTTCTGGCCGTCCTTGCCGTCCTTGCCGCTCTTGGCGTCCTTGCCGCTCTTGGCGTCCTCGGTGCCACGGGCCTTCTCGGCTGCCGCCTCGATGGCCGCGGTGAAGGTCTCCATGGGCTGGGCCCCGGCGATCGGACGGCCGTTGATCAGGAACGACGGGGTGGAGGTCGCGCCGATTCCGTACCCCTGCTCCTGGTCCTTGCTCACGGCGGCGTGCGCGGCGGCGCTGTCCGTGTCGCGCACGAACCGGTCGAGGTCCGCGACCCCGGCCTCCTGGGCAAGGGCCTTCAGCCGGTCCTTGTCGAACCCCTTCTCCTTCGCCCCCTCGGCGTACGCGGCGGCGTGGAACTGCCAGAAGCGGTCCTGCTGCCCGGCGGCCCACGCGGCACGGGCGGCGGCCTCGGACCCGGCGCCGAAGATCGGGAAGTTGCGCCACTCGATGCGCAGGGTGCCGTTGTCGACGTACTTCTTGACCAGGGCGGGTTCGGTGTCGCGGGCGAACTTGCCGCAGTAGCCGCACTTGAAGTCGGCGTACTCGATCAGGACGACGGGCGCGTCGACACGGCCCTGTGCGAGCTTGTCGTCGGCGTCGCGGCGGGCGAGCTTCGCCAGCTCCGGGTAGACGCCCGCGTCCGGGTCGGCGGCGATATCGGCGGCCGAAGAGCCGGAGCCCGAGTGGTCGGGGGCGGTGGCCCGGTAGGAGATGAAGCCGAGCAGCGCGGCGGCGAGGACGACTCCGGCGCCGTAGATCAGCGGCTTCCTGTTCCTGGGCGAGGGCTTGCGCGTGGACGCGGACTTGGACGTGGACTTGGACTTGGACATGCGGGACTCCGTGCTGGTGAGGCGGAAGGGAAGAGGGGCAGCCGGGTGGACAGGGCCGGCTACACCCTCAGCACGGAGAGCTCGACGGGGGTGGGAGCGGCGGGCGCGGGGGCGCGCAGTCTCAGCCGCACGGGTGGGTGGACCGGTCCCTGACCGGTGGCGGCGGGCAGGCCCCACTCGGCGAGGCCGGGTGCCTGGTCGTACGCGGCGCGGGCCCGGCTCGGGAGCGCGGGTTCGCCGTCGTGCTTCCTGGTCCTGCCGCAGCCCGGCGTCGGGTGCCGGTCGGAGGCCGTCGCCACCACCGGGGTGTCCGCGTCCGCGCCCGCGTCCGTCGTATCGGCCACCACGGTGGTGGCGGACGCGGTGGATGCAGGGGCGGACGCGGTGGCCGGTGCGGTGATGTCGCCGGGAAGGGCCTTCCCCGGTCCGCAGAACAGCCCCAGTGCGACCGCGAGCACCGCCATCAGGCAGCACCACTGCGTACGGGACACGGCGACCGGCCTTTCCGGACGGGGGCAACGGGTGGTCAGCTGCCCGAAATGGTACGTGCTGTGATCCCGCGCCTCCGCGCGGTGCCCGGGTGGTGACCCGGACCGCACGAAATATGTTCGCCGTTCGTCGGGCCCGGGTGAGATCCTGGGCTCCGTATGTCTACTTCCTTCGCTGATCTCCAGAACCGGCTCGGAGAGATCTCGCTCCGCGACGCGCACCGGCTCGGCCGCCGTCTCGAAGGGGCGCGCCGCATCCGTAAGCCCGAGGCCCGGCAGTCCGTGCTGGACGAGATCGCCGCCGAAGCCGGAAAGGCAGCCGAGCGGCTCTCCCTGCGTGCCGCGCGGATGCCCGCCGTGTCGTACCCGGAACAGCTTCCGGTCAGTCAGAAGAAGGACGAGATCCTCGAGGCGATACGCGACCACCAGGTCGTGATCGTCGCCGGGGAGACCGGCTCCGGCAAGACCACGCAGATCCCGAAGATCTGCATGGAGCTGGGGCGCGGCGTCCGGGGCATGATCGGGCACACCCAGCCGCGCCGGATCGCGGCCCGTACGGTCGCCGAGCGCGTCGCGGACGAGCTGAGGACGCCGCTGGGCGAGACGGTCGGCTGGAAGGTCCGTTTCACCGACCAGGTGAACCCCGACGCGACGTTCGTCAAGCTGATGACGGACGGCATCCTGCTCGCGGAGATCCAGACGGACCGCGAGCTGCGCGCCTACGACACGATCATCATCGACGAGGCCCACGAGCGGTCTCTGAACATCGACTTCCTGCTCGGCTATCTGGCCCGGCTGCTGCCCAGGCGCCCCGACCTGAAGGTCGTCATCACCTCGGCGACGATCGACCCCGAGCGGTTCGCGCGCCACTTCGGCGAGGCCCCGATCGTCGAGGTCAGCGGGCGTACGTACCCGGTCGAGGTGCGGTACCGCCCGCTCCTGGAGGAGGAGGGCGACGACTCCGACCGCGACCAGATCACCGCGATCTGCGACGCCGTGGACGAGCTCCAGACGGAGGGGCCCGGCGACATCCTGGTCTTCCTCTCAGGTGAGCGGGAGATCCGTGACACCGCGGACGCGCTGAACAAACGCAACCTCCGCCACACCGAGGTGCTCCCGCTCTACGCCCGGCTCTCGCACGCCGAGCAGCATCGCGTCTTCCAGCGCCACACCGGTCGCCGGATCGTCCTGGCGACCAATGTCGCCGAGACCTCGCTGACCGTCCCGGGCATCAAGTACGTGATCGACCCGGGCAACGCCCGGATCTCCCGCTACAGCCACCGCACCAAGGTCCAGCGCCTGCCGATCGAGCGGATCTCGCAGGCCAGCGCCAATCAGCGCAAGGGCCGCTGCGGCCGTACGTCGGACGGCATCTGCATCCGGCTGTACTCCGAGGACGACTTCCTGACCCGTCCGGAGTTCACCGACCCGGAGATCCTCCGTACCAACCTCGCCTCCGTCATCCTCCAGATGACCGCGGCCGGACTCGGCGACATCGAGAAATTCCCCTTCATCGACCCGCCGGACCACCGCAACATCCGCGACGGCATCCAGCTCCTCCAGGAACTCGGCGCGCTGGACGCGGAGGAGAAGGATCCGAAGAAGCGGCTCACCCAGCTCGGCCGCAAGCTCTCGCAGCTGCCCGTCGACCCGCGCCTGGCCCGCATGGTCATCGAGGCCGACCGCAACGGCTGCGTCCGCGAGGTCATGATCATCGCCTCCGCGCTCTCCATCCAGGATCCGCGTGAGCGGCCCTCGGAGAAGCAGACGCAGGCCGATCAGCAGCACGCCCGCTTCAAGGACGAGACGTCCGACTTCCTGGCGTTCCTGAACCTGTGGCGGTACGTCCGCGAGCAGCAGAAGGAGCGCGGCTCATCCAGCTTCCGCCGGATGTGCAAGCAGGAGTATCTGAACTTCCTGCGCATCCGCGAATGGCAGGACATCTATGCGCAGCTGCGCACGGTCGTGAAGCAGATGGGCATCCAGCTGAACGAGGAGGACGCGCCGGAGCAGTCGGTGCACACCTCGCTGCTCGCCGGGCTGCTGTCGCACATCGGTCTGAAGGACACGGAGAAGAACGAGTACCTGGGCGCGCGCAGCGCCAAGTTCGCGATCTTCCCGGGGTCGGCGCTCTTCAAGAAGCAGCCGCGTTTCGTGATGTCGGCCGAGCTGGTCGAGACGTCCCGGCTGTGGGCGCGGGTCAACGCCAAGGTCGAGCCGGAGTGGATCGAGCCGCTGGCCCAGCACCTGCTCAAGCGCACCTACAGCGAGCCGCACTGGGAGAAGGACCAGGCGGCGGTGATGGCGTACGAGCGGGTCACGCTCTACGGGGTACCGATCGTCGCCCAGCGCAAGATCAATTTCGGCCGGATCGACGCCGAGACCTCCCGCGATCTGTTCATCCGAAACGCCCTGGTCGAGGGCGACTGGCGGACCCATCACCAGTTCTTCCACGACAACCGCAAACTGCTCGGCGAGGTCGAGGAGCTGGAGCACCGGGCCCGGCGCCGCGACATCCTCGTGGACGACGAGACGCTCTTCGACTTCTACGACCAGCGGATCCCCGAGCACGTGGTCTCCGGGGCGCACTTCGACTCCTGGTGGAAGCACAAGCGCCGGGACGAGCCGGACGCGCTGGACTTCGAGCGCTCGATGCTCATCAACGAGAAGGCCGGGGCCGTCACCAAGGACGACTACCCGGACTCCTGGCGCCAGGGGAAGCTGAAGTTCAAGGTCACGTACCAGTTCGAGCCGGGTGCGGACGCCGACGGCGTGACCGTCCACGTCCCGCTCCAGGTGCTCAACCAGGTCACCCCCGAGGGCTTCGACTGGCAGATCCCCGGCCTGCGCGAGGAAGTGGTCACCGAGCTGATCCGCTCGCTGCCCAAGCCGATCCGCCGGCACTACGTCCCCGCGCCGAACTACGCGGACAAGTTCCTCGACCGGGCCGTGCCGCTCCAGGAGCCGTTGCCGGTCACGCTGGCCCGGGAGCTCCAGCGGATGGTCGGCGTCCCGGTCTCGGCCGACGACTTCGACCTGGGCCGCGTCCCGGACCACCTGAAGATCACGTTCCGGATCGTCGACGAGCGGCGCCGCAAGGTGGCCGAGGACAAGGACCTGGAGGCGCTGAAGCTCCAGCTGCGCCCGAAGGCCCGTCAGGCGCTCTCCAAGGCCGCCGCGGCCACCGCCGGACCCTCGGGCGAGTCCATCGAGCGTTCGGGCCTCACGGACTGGACGATCGGCACACTGAACCGCGTCTTCGAGACCAGAAGAGCCGGCCAGCCGGTGAAGGCGTATCCGGCGCTGGTGGACCAGGGCGGGACCGTCGCCGTACGGCTCTTCGACACCGAGGCCGAGCAGCAGCAGGCGATGTGGCTGGGCACCCGGAAGCTGATCATGCTGAACGTCCCGGTGAACCCGGCGAAGTTCGCCTCCGACAAGCTGACGAACCAGCAGAAGCTGGCCCTGTCCCGCAATCCGCACGGCTCCATCCAGGCGCTGTTCGAAGACTGCGCCACGGCCGCGGCCGACCGGCTGATCGGTGCGCACGGCGGCCCGGCCTGGGACGAGGAGTCGTTCCGGAAGCTGTACGACAAGGTGCGCGCCGACCTCGTCGCCCTGACCGAGCACACGGTCAAGCAGGTCCAGCAGGTGCTGGCCGCCTGGCAGGCCTGCGAGCGGCGCCTGAAGGCCACCAGCAGCCTGGTCCTGGTCAACAACGTCACCGACGCCCGGGACCAGCTCGCGGCCCTCATGCCGCCGGGCTTCGTCACGAAGACCGGGCTGCGCAGGCTGCCCGACCTGATGCGCTATCTGGTCGCCGTGGACCGCCGGCTCCAGCAGATGCCGACGGCCGTCCAGCGCGACACCACGCGCATGGAGAAGGTCCACGAGATGCAGGACGAGTACGCCTGGCTGCTCGAACAGATGCCGCAGGGCAGGCCCGTTCCGCAAGAGGTGCTGGACATCCGCTGGATGATCGAAGAGCTCCGGGTCAGCTATTTCGCCCATGCGCTGGGGACGGCCTACCCGGTCTCCGACAAGCGGATCGTGAAGGCGATCGACGCGGCGGCGCCGTGAGAGGGACCGCCCGGACGGGCCGTCCGGACCGTAACCGAGCCGCCACCTTCAGCGAGTTCGACCTGGGCCTCTGACCTGCTGTACAGTCTGTCTTCGCAGCCAGCCGCAAGGCAAGCAGCGAAAACCTGGTCCTGTGGAGCAGTTTGGAGTGCTCGCCACCCTGTCAAGGTGGAGGCCGCGGGTTCAAATCCCGTCAGGACCGCAGTAACGAAAGCCCGGATCCTTCTGGATCCGGGCTTTCGCGCGTCATGACTCCGGCGAGCGCCGACGAGCAGTCAGGCAGCAGGGGCCGCCCCCGATGCACCGCTGCGGGGCGGAGGTGGTGCGCATGGCGGCGTCCGCCCCGCACGAGACCCGCACGCTGCTGCGCGCCCTTCCGGCCGCCGCCTCCGGCTGCCGTCACCTCAACCCCACCCGTCCGGCCCACCGTCGACTCCTGCGGCCCGCCACGGGGCCCGTGACGGCCCGCCGGACCGGATTCCGCCCCGAAGCCGTCGGCTTCACTCCAGGGCGCCAGGACGGCCTCTGGAGCGAAGGACGAAAGTCCCCCGGGGCGATGACCAATGGCGCGGCTTTCCGCTTCCCTGCGGTGGCAGGCTCGTATTCGGTACGAGGCGCACAGTGTGACGGGAGTCACCGAAAGAGTTTTACGAAGGGGTGACCTTACGCCCTTCCTACAACTGGTGAATTTAATATGTGCAATTGCACCACCCGAACGGGAGCGCTCGGAGAACAGGTGAACCAGCCCGGCCCGGCCTTCCCGGGCGACCCCCAACACTCCCGAACAGACCCGCCCAGGCCCGCTCGACATCCCGGCCGCACCCGACCGGACGCACAGCTTCCGGCAGTCGTGTCCGGACCCAAGGTCCGTACGGGCACAAAGAACGCGGGCACAAAAAAGATCGCGCTGGACCCGGCGGAGTCCAGCGCGATCGAACGACGCACCCGTATTGCACAGGTATGGCGCCCGTTGGGGCGGGCGCCCGTCATATGGAGCCATGGGTGGGCCTGTACGGGTTGGGGGACCCGGAAGCCCGGTTGTTGCGGCGCGACAGGGGTGTGTCAGGCCTCGCTGCGCTGCTGCGGAATACCCGCAAGCAGTGCGCGGACCTCTGCCTCGCGGTACCGGCGATGTCCACCAAGCGTGCGGATGGACGTGAGCTTGCCTGCCTTGGCCCAGCGGGTAACCGTCTTCGGGTCCACGCGGAACATCGTGGCAACCTCAGCCGGGGTCAGCAGCGGCTCGGCATCAGGGGTGCGAGCGGTCATGAGCGGCCTCCTCGGGAGAACCGAACCATCTCGGTTCTTTCCTCTAAATTCTGCACCTTGACCCACGTTGCCCGAAATGGCGGACGCGGGCCGAGTCGGTTATAGGACGAACGGCTTGTCCTCGGCACTACAACTACACCATCCGTCCAGCCACGTCGGCCAAACCGATGGAATTGCCCTCCCAGGTGTTCATCAGCGACGGAAGCCGATGGACCATGCCATAGCGGACAGTCACCCCGCCGTGACGATCAGTCACAGAGTGATCAGGAGCCCTCAGACCCCCCATAGAGTGCAATGCTGAGCATTCCGCCCTTAGTTGGGCGGACGGAGCCCTCCTCGGGCTCCTTGTCCTATTTTGGCATGAGGAGTAGGGAAGGGCGCAAGGGCCCAGTTAGTGCTATCCATCACGCTTGAGGCAAAGGCCCGGTTCGGGACGTAGGTCCCAAGATCACTGGAGTACGATTCCGCCTCTTCGTTCCCACGCGTCACTCGGGGTACAGGAACAGACGCCGATATCGCCCTGTCAGTTCGCGAACTGACGATCCTTTACGGCACGCCAGCGCTCCGCCAGCCGGCCGTACGCCTCGCTCGCCCCCTCGGTGTCGCCGGCCCGGAGCGCCGCGATGCCCTCGGCCACATCGGCGGCCGACCGGTCCCCGGCGAGCTGCTTCGCCGGCAGCGCGTGCACCAGGCCGCCGTAGTCCAGCTCGACCAGCGCGCGCGGATGGAACTCCTCCAGCCAGCGCCCCACGTCCACCAGCCCCTCGGTCAGCCGGGACTCGTCCACCGACTCCCGCAGCGTCTTCAGCGCCCGGGCCAGCCGGCGGCGTGCCTGCACCATCGGCGTCCGGTACCGCAGCACAGGCCCCGCGCCGCCCTCGCCCGCCTCCACGTACTCCCGCTCCTCGTCGGAGAAGAGCACGAACCACCGCACCGGCACCTGCCACACCGAGGTGCGGATCCACGGCCGGGCGTCCGGATTCCGCTCCGCCCACCGCTCGTGGTCCACCGCCGCCTGCCCGCGCACCACCGGAGGCAGCACCGCGTCGAGCACCGGGGCGGGAAACATCTCCGTCAGCTCCTCCAGCGCCAGCCAGCCGCGCAGCCTGGTCCGCCACGGGCAGACGCACACCACCCCGTCGGCCTCGGCGACGAACGCGTCCCCGCTCTCGTGCGCCGGCACGGCGGCCGGCGGGGTGGCCGCCAAGTCGGCCAGCGAACGGCGCAGTTCGTCCTGGGCCGTGGGAATCCGGGCACGCCCGGCGTACCGCACCCAGTGGGCGCGTTCGGGCTCCGGGAAGGCGGCCAGCGGCTCGTACACCCGGAGATAGGACGCATAAGGGACGAGCACCGAAGACACCACCGACATGCAGCAGATCGTGTCACGCCCGTACTCCGCCAGGGGGTGATCCTGAGCACTGGAGCGGATCTACGTCCGCGTAGGACTTACTCTCTTGCCCAGTCGGACCGGCCGCACCGGCCGGTCCGTGGCCCTCCCCACCTTCAGGAGGGCCCTCGCCGCTTCGTACTTGGGAGTCACCACAGTGACCGATGTGACCGACGGCGTCCTGCACACCCTGTTCCGCTCGGAGCAGGGTGGCCACGAGCAAGTCGTGCTCTGCCAGGACCGTGCCACCGGCCTCAAGGCCGTCATCGCCATCCACTCCACCGCCCTGGGCCCGGCCCTCGGCGGCACCCGCTTCTATCCGTACGCCTCCGAGGAGGAGGCCGTCGCGGACGCGCTGAACCTCTCGCGCGGCATGTCGTACAAGAACGCCATGGCCGGTCTCGACCTCGGTGGCGGCAAGGCCGTCATCATCGGCGACCCCGAGCAGATCAAGTCGGAGGAACTGCTGCTGGCCTACGGCCGGTTCGTGGCCTCGCTCGGCGGACGGTACGTGACGGCCTGCGACGTCGGCACCTATGTCACCGACATGGACGTCGTCGCGCGCGAGTGCCGCTGGACCACCGGCCGCTCCCCCGAGAACGGCGGCGCCGGCGACTCCTCGGTCCTCACCGCCTTCGGTGTCTTCCAGGGCATGCGGGCCTCGGCGCAGCACCTCTGGGGCGACCCGACGCTGCGTGGCCGAAAAGTGGGGGTCGCCGGGGTCGGCAAGGTCGGTCACCACCTGGTCGAGCACCTGCTCTCGGACGGTGCGGAGGTCGTGATCACGGATGTGCGGGAGGAGTCCGTACGCCGGATCACCGAGAAGCACCCCGAGGTCGCCGTCGCCGCGGACACGGATGCCCTCATCCGTACCGAGGGCCTCGACATCTACGCCCCGTGCGCACTCGGCGGCGCGCTGAACGACGAGAGCGTCGCGGTGCTCACGGCCAAGGTGGTGTGCGGTGCGGCCAACAACCAGCTCGCGCACCCCGGCGTCGAGAAGGACCTCTCGGACCGGTCGATCCTCTACGCGCCCGACTACGTGGTGAACGCGGGCGGGGTGATCCAGGTCGCCGACGAACTGCACGGCTTCGACTTCGACCGGTGCAAGGCCAAGGCGTCGAAGATCTTCGACACCACGCTGGCCATATTCGCACGTGCGAAGGATGACGGCATTCCGCCGGCCGCCGCGGCCGACCGGATCGCCGAACAGCGGATGGCCGAAGCCCGCCGCCGCTGACGGTGGCGGACGCGTCACCCCGCGTCCGCACCACCGTGGACCGTCGACCCGCCGACCGGCGAGACAAGACTCACGCCGGTCGGCGGGTCGCATGCCAAGAAGAGGTTAAAATCGCAGTTGACCAGCGAGGACGGGGCTTCTCGCCGGTCTCCTTCCGGGGCGTGTGATGCGGGCGGCGTACCGTATGGTCGCGGAAGCAGGTACCGTTGAAGCCCTACGGGCACGGTCTCTCAGCCGAGAGTCCGTCCTGAAACATGAACGCGTGTCAAGACTCTGGGGCCGTCGAGCCCCGTCACCGAGGGGGTCGAGCCATGGGGCGCGGCCGGGCAAAGGCCAAGCAGACAAAGGTCGCCCGCCAGCTGAAGTACAGCAGCGGCGGGACTGACCTGTCGCGTCTGGCCAATGAGCTGGGCGCATCGCCTTCGAGTCAGCCACCGAACGCAGAGCCGTTCGAGGACGACGACGAGGAAGATGACCCGTACGCACAGTACGCGGATCTGTACAACGACGACGAGGACGAGGACGAGGACGACAAGTCCGGTCCGTCGTCACAGCGCCGCGGCGCTTGACCTCGCGCTGACACATCAACCCGGTCCGGGCCTGTCCCGGACCGGGTTCTGTGCTGCCCAGGACCGGTCCGGCCGCTCGTGCGGACGCCGGTTTCCCCGACGCCTTCCCCGGCCGCCGGACGTGTTGCGGTCCCGGCGGCCGAGGATGTAGCGCACACCGGGTTCGCCCCCGGTGTGTCCGCCCATGTCTATCGCGCGTACCCGCCGACGAGCTCCGCGCCCGAGGTGTGTGCCCCGCGCTCGGTGATCTCGCCCGCCACCCAGGACTCGACCCCGCGGTCGGCCAGCGTCGTCAGTGCCACGTCCACGGACTCGGCCGGCACGATCGCGATCATGCCGACGCCCATGTTCAGCGTCTTCTCCAGCTCCAGCTGCTCGACCTGTCCGGTGCGGCCGACCAGGTCGAAGACCGCGCCCGGCGTCCAGGTGGAACGGTCGACCCTGGCGTGCAGTCCGTCCGGGATGACCCGGGCCAGGTTGTTGGCCAGGCCACCGCCGGTGACGTGGCTGAAGCCGTGCACCTCGGTCGTGCGGGTGAGCGCCAGGCAGTCCAGCGAGTAGATCTTGGTGGGCTCCAGGAGTTCCTCGCCGAGCGTGCGGCCGAACTCCTCGACCTGCCGGTCCAGCGACCAGCCGGCCCGGTCGAAGACCACGTGCCGGACGAGCGAGTACCCGTTGGAGTGAAGACCGGACGACGCCATGGCGATCACCACGTCACCCTTACGGATACGGTCCGGGCCCAGCAGCAGATCGGCCTCGACCACACCGGTACCGGCGCCGGCGACATCGAAGTCGTCCGGGCCGAGGAGACCGGGGTGCTCGGCGGTCTCGCCGCCGACCAGGGCGCAGCCCGCGAGGACGCAGCCTTCGGCGATGCCCTTCACGATGGCCGCGACACGCTCGGGGTGCACCTTGCCGACGCAGATGTAGTCGGTCATGAAGAGCGGCTCGGCACCGCAGACGACCAGGTCGTCGACGACCATGCCGACGAGGTCGTGGCCGATCGTGTCGTACACGCCCATCTTGCGGGCGAGGTCGACCTTCGTGCCGACGCCGTCGGTGGCGGAGGCGAGCAGCGGACGCTCGTAGCGCTTGAGGGCCGAGGCGTCGAAGAGGCCGGCGAAACCGCCGAGTCCGCCGAGGCCCGCGACCTCGGGGCGCTGCGTCTTCTTCACCCACTCCTTCATCAGCTCGACGGCGCGGTCGCCGGCTTCGATGTCGACGCCCGCTGCCGCGTAGGAAGCACCTGTTGTCTCAGACATTGCCTGGGATCTTTCGTGTGGAGATACGGGGCTGGTGGCCGGAGGTGTGCGACCGGGCCGTCACGGACGACGCAGTGCGTCGGACGCGGCGGTCGCCGCCGGGCCTGCCGCCAGCTCGGTCTCCAGCAGCTGCTTGCCGAGCAGCTCCGGGTCCGGGAGCTCCATGGGGTACTCACCGTCGAAGCAGGCGCGGCAGAGATTCGGCTTGGCGATCGTCGTCGCCTCGACCATGGCGTCGAGCGAGATGTACGCGAGCGAGTCCGCGCCCATCGACGTGGAGATCTCGTCGACCGTCATGCCGTTGGCGATCAGCTCTGCGCGGGTCGCGAAGTCGATGCCGAAGAAGCAGGGCCACTTCACCGGCGGGGACGAGATCCGGATGTGGATCTCGGCGGCACCGGCCTCGCGGAGCATCCGGACCAGTGCGCGCTGGGTGTTGCCGCGGACGATCGAGTCGTCGACGACCACCAGGCGCTTGCCCTTGATGACTTCCCTGAGCGGGTTCAGCTTGAGGCGGATGCCCAGCTGCCGGATGGTCTGGGACGGCTGGATGAAGGTCCGGCCGACGTACGCGTTCTTCACCAGCCCGGCGCCGAACGGGATGCCGCTGGCCTCCGCGTAACCGATGGCGGCGGGGGTGCCGGACTCCGGGGTCGCTATGACCAGATCGGCCTCGACCGGGGCCTCGGCGGCCAGCTTGCGGCCCATCTCCACCCGGGAGAGGTAGACGTTGCGCCCGGCGATGTCGGTGTCGGGGCGGGCCAGGTAGACGTACTCGAAGACGCAGCCCTTGGGCTTCGCTTCCGCGAACCGCGAGGTGCGCAGGCCGTTCTCGTCGATGGCGACGAGCTCGCCCGGCTCGATCTCGCGGACGAAGCTGGCACCGCAGATGTCGAGGGCGGCGGACTCGGAGGCCACCACCCAGCCGCGCTCCAGCCGGCCGAGGACCAGCGGGCGGATGCCCTGTGGGTCACGGGCGGCATAGAGGGTGTGCTCGTCCATGAAGACGAGGGAGAAGGCGCCCCTGACATCGGGGAGCACCTTGGCGGCGGCCTGCTCGATGGTGAGCGGCTTGCCGTCGTCGTCGGTCTGGCCGGCGAGCAGCGCGGTCACCAGATCGGTGTCGTTCGTCGCGGCGACCTGGGTGGCGCGGCCGTCCTTGCGGGGAAGGTCGGCGACCATCTCGGCGAGCTGGGCCGTATTGACCAGGTTGCCGTTGTGGCCCAGGGCGATCGAGCCGTGCGCGGTCGCACGGAACGTCGGCTGCGCGTTCTCCCACACCGAGGCACCGGTGGTGGAGTAGCGGGCATGACCGACCGCGATATGGCCCTGGAGAGATCCCAGAGACGTTTCGTCGAAGACCTGCGAGACCAGTCCCATGTCCTTGAAGACCAGGATCTGGGACCCGTTGCTCACTGCGATACCCGCGGACTCCTGTCCACGGTGCTGCAGGGCATACAGTCCGAAATAGGTGAGCTTGGCGACCTCTTCGCCCGGAGCCCAGACACCGAAGACGCCGCAAGCGTCCTGGGGGCCTTTCTCTCCGGGGAGCAGGTCGTGGTTGAGTCGTCCATCACCACGGGGCACGCCACCGAGTGTAGGCGAGATCGACCACTGGTCCGAATTCGGGATACCGGGCCGGACCACCGGGGAAGCGCTCCCAGGGGTGGTTCGAGGGACGCTTCGGACGGTTACGCGGAGTGATCACCCATGGGTCGCGGTGGAGTCCGGATCGGGCCACAGGGCGGCGGTCACCCGGATCAGCGCCCGGTTACCGTCGAGTTCCGGCCATCCTCGCCGGGCGGTCCGCCTGGCCGGATGGTGGCGCTCGGTGAGGCGGCCGGCGGCCCGGTACGGGGTCCGACCGAACGCGCGTTTCGTGGCGAGCCTCACACCTCGACGCCCGGATGCGGGGCCTGCCGGGGCCTCTCGACACGCGTCGCCGACCTGGCGCAGGAGCCTCGGTACGAGACCGTCGTCGACGGGACATTGGCCGGCTGGCAGGCTCCTGTGCCATGCAACCCCAGCCTCTCGGTGACCGCTCGGTCACGTTCGTGGAACGTCGGCACGTCGATCCGGGACATGTCACGAGGGCCGTCTGCCGCTGCGCCTGATTCGGCCGGGCCGCGGGCGCCCTGGGAGCGGACCGACGCCGGACTGCTGCCGTACCCGACGGGGTCCTGAGCCGGCCCCGCACCCGATCGCCGCCCCGTCCGCTTCCCGCTCATCCCATCAGGGGCAGCAGGGCGGCAAGATCGGCCCGCTCCCCGCTCGCGGCGACCTTCACCTCGTCGAGCGCCCGCGCCCACTCCGTGCGCCCGGTGGCGAGCCGGATCCAGGTGAGCGGGTCGGTCTCGACGACATTGGGCGGCGTACCGCGGGTGTGCCGGGGGCCCGGCACACACTGGACGACGGCGAACGGCGGGACCCGCACCTCGACCGAGCCGCCCGGCGCCTTCTCGGCGAGGGCGTCGGCGAGCAGCCGGGTGCAGGCGGCGAGCGCCTGCCGGTCGTACGGGATGTCGAGGCCGGCCGCCTCGTTCAGATCGTCGGTGTGCACGACGAGTTCGACGGTACGGGTGACGAGGAAGTCGGCCAGCCGCATCACCCCGACGCGCGTCGGCAGCAGCCGCTCGTCGCCGGCCCCGGGCACCAGTTCCTCGAACCGCCCCGCGACCTCCCCGTACAGCGCGTCCAGATCAGGGCGGTCCACTGCGAGCGCCCTGGTGTCGTCCGCGATGCTCGCGGCCCGGTCCGCGGTCCTGAACGGCCACTCGACGAGTGTCAGATCGGGCTTGGCCGCAGCGGGCTCCGGCAGCTCCAGATTCCGGGTGACGGCCGAGAGCACCATGGTCAGATGTACGGCCAGTTCACGCACGGTCCAGTCGCCGAGCCGGGTCGGCAGCGCGAGCTGTCCGGGCGTCAGGGTGCGGACGGCATCCCGGACCTGGGCGAACTGCGCCAGGACCGCGCTGCGGGTCCTGGCCGGGTCGTAGCGACGGGCACGTTTCTGGGACGGCGGCATGTCCGGGAGCCTACGGCCTGCCCGGCGCGCACCGCCCCGGCGGACGCGGCGGACGACTCCGGCGGTCTCAGGGACGAATCGCGAAGTCGGCCAGGCCGCCTGCGAGCAGACCGAAACCGCGCTCGGCGAGCGCGACGGCGTCCGGCGCGATCGCGTCCGCCGACTCCCCGGCCAGCAATCGCAACTGGTTCGCCTGTATGAGCGCGTTGCGGGTGCTGATCAGCTGGACGGCCACGACCCGGGCGATGGACGGCTCCTCCCCCTCCTCGACCAGCCCTTCGGCAAGCAGGTCGAAGGAGCGCAGGGAGAACGCGTGGGCCCGGGTGAGCAGCGCCGGGGTCTCCACGATCAGCCGGCGCACCCTGAGCACCAACGGCTCGTCACTCATGCCGACCGAGGGATCGCGGCTCTCGACGCAGGCCAGGAACTGTCCGCGCACGGCGGCCAGGACGGATTCGCCGGAGGCCCGGTCCCGCACCGCGCGCGCGACATCGCCGATGTGCTCCTCCATGGGAGCGAGGACCAGGTCCTCCTTGCCGGCGAAGTAGTTGAAGACAGTCATCTTCGACACCTCGGCCGCCTCCGCGATCTCGGCGACCGAGACCTTGTCGAAGCCGCGCTCGGCGAAGAGTGCGGTGGCCGTGGCCAGCAGGCGGTGCCGTGTCTGGAACTTCTTGCGCTCGCGCAGGCTCATCCCCTCGGTCATGGCGTCACTGTACCAGGATTAATGTTGATCCCGTATTAATTTTTGACTTTATACATTTCTCGGGCCGGGGTGGTGCCCGAGTGATGCTCCTGGCGACCGTCCCGACGACCCGGCCGCCGTCGCGGCGAGAACCGGAACCGGCGGACGTGAATGCCGCCGAATTCATCACGCCGCAGTCGCTCACGCGACTCCAGCGATGAACGGAATTGCGCCGGAATTCCGTACCCGGACGATACGAGGACGACCCCGCCCGGGAAACAGGGCGGGGTCGTCCTCGTCAGGAACAGCTATGTCAGGCGAGCAGGGCCGGAATGGTCGCCTCGTGCGCCGTACGCAGCTCGCTCAGCGGAATGCTGAACTCGCCCTGGATCTCGATCTCCTCGCCGTCCACGACACCGATCCGGGCGACGGGCAGACCCCGGGCCCCGCACATGTCGTTGAAGCGGAGCTCCTCACTCCGAGGCACCGAGACGACCGCGCGCCCCGCCGACTCGGAGAAGAGGAACGTGAACGCGTCCAGACCGTCGGGCACGACCAGCCGGGCACCCTTCCCGCCGCGCAGGCAGGACTCGGTGACCGCCTGGATCAGACCGCCGTCGGAGAGGTCGTGCGCCGCATCGATCATGCCGTCGCGGGAGGCCGAGATCAGGATCTCGCCGAGCAGCTTCTCGCGGCCCAGGTCGACCTTGGGCGGCATGCCGCCGAGGTGGCCGTGGACGACCTCGGACCAGGCCGAGCCGCCGAACTCCTCACGCGTGTCGCCCAGCAGGTAGAGGAGCTGGCCCTCTTCCGCGAAGGCGACCGGCGTACGCCGGGTGACATCGTCGATCACACCGAGCACGGCCACGACCGGCGTCGGGTGGATCGCCGTCTCACCGGTCTGGTTGTACAGCGACACATTGCCGCCGGTGACCGGGGTGCCCAGCTCCAGGCAGCCGTCCGCGAGACCACGGGTGGCCTCGGCGAACTGCCACATGACGTCCGGGTCCTCGGGCGAACCGAAGTTCAGGCAGTCCGAGATGGCCAGCGGCTTGGCACCGGAGGCGGCCACATTGCGGTACGACTCCGCCAGCGCGAGCTGCGCGCCGGTGTACGGGTCGAGCTTGGCGTACCGGCCGTTGCCGTCGGTCGCCATGGCCACGCCCAGGTTCGACTCCTCGTCGATCCGGACCATGCCGGCGTCCTCGGGCATCGCGAGCACGGTGTTGCCCTGCACGAACCGGTCGTACTGGTCGGTGATCCAGGACTTCGACGCCTGGTTCGGCGAGGCGATTAGCTTGAGGACCTGCTCGCGCAGCTCCGCGCCGTTCGCCGGCCGGGCCAGCTTGCCCGCGTCGTCGGCCTGCAGCGCGTCCTGCCAGGACGGGCGGGCGAACGGACGGTGGTACGTCGGGCCCTCGTGGGCCACGGACCGCGGCGGCACCTCGACGATCTGCTCGCCGTGCCAGAAGATCTCCAGCTGGGAGCCCTCGGTCACCTCACCGATGACGGTGGCGATGACGTCCCACTTCTCGCAGATCTCCAGGAAGCGCTCGACGTGGTGCGGCTCGACGATCGCGCACATGCGCTCCTGCGACTCGCTCATGAGGATTTCCTCGGGCGAGAGGGAGGAATCGCGCAGCGGCACGGTGTCCAGCTCGACGCGCATGCCGCCGGAACCGGCGGAGGCCAGCTCGGACGTGGCGCAGGAGAGCCCGGCGCCGCCGAGGTCCTGGATGCCCGCGACGAGCTTCTCCTTGAAGATCTCCAGGGTGCACTCGATGAGGAGCTTCTCCTGGAACGGGTCGCCGACCTGGACGGCCGGGCGCTTGGCCGGGCCGGTCGACTCGAAGGTCTCCGAGGCCAGCACGGAGACGCCGCCGATGCCGTCGCCGCCGGTGCGGGCACCGTAGAGGATCACCTTGTTGCCGGGGCCGGAGGCCTTGGCCAGGTGGATGTCCTCGTGCTTCATCACGCCGATGCAGCCGGCGTTGACCAGCGGGTTGCCCTGGTAGCAGGCGTCGAAGACGACCTCGCCGCCGATGTTCGGCAGACCCAGGCAGTTGCCGTAACCGCCGATGCCCGCGACGACGCCCGGCAGGACGCGCTTGGTGTCGGGGTGGTCGGCCGCGCCGAAGCGCAGCGGGTCGACGACGGCGACCGGGCGGGCACCCATGGCGAGGATGTCGCGGACGATGCCGCCGACACCGGTCGCCGCACCCTGGTAGGGCTCGATGTACGAGGGGTGGTTGTGCGACTCGACCTTGAAGGTGACCGCGTACCCCTGACCGACGTCGACCACACCGGCGTTCTCGCCGATGCCGACGAGCATCGCGTCGTTGGCGGGGGCCTTCTCGCCGAACTGCTTGAGGTGAACCTTGCTGCTCTTGTACGAGCAGTGCTCGGACCACATCACGGAGTACATGGCGAGCTCGGCGCCGGTGGGACGGCGGCCCAGGATCTCGCGGATCCGGGCGTACTCGTCCTCCTTGAGGCCGAGCTCCTTCCAGGGCTGCGCGACGTCCGGGGTCTCGGCCGCGTGCTTGACCGTATCCAGGCTCATGCGTTGACCAGCTTCTTGATGATCGAGGTGAAGAAACCGAGACCGTCGGTGCGGCCGGTTCCGGTCAGCGGCTCGACGGCGTGCTCCGGGTGCGGCATCAGGCCGACGACATTGCCCGCGGCGTTGGTGATGCCGGCGATGTCGCGCAGCGAGCCGTTGGGGTTCTTGTCCAGGTAGCGAAAGGCCACCCGGCCCTCCGCCTCCAGCTCGTCGAGCACGCGCTCGTCGGCGACGTAGCGCCCGTCCATGTTCTTGAGCGGTACGGAGATCTCCTGGCCCGCGGAGTAGTCCGAGGTCCAGGCGGTCTCCGCGTTCTCGACGCGCAGCTTCTGGTCGCGGCAGATGAAGTGCAGGTGGTCGTTCCGCAGCATCGCGCCGGGCAGCAGATGCGCCTCGGTCAGGACCTGGAAACCGTTGCAGATGCCGAGGACCGGCATCCCCGCCTTCGCCTGCTCGATGACGGTCTCCATGACCGGCGAGAAGCGGGAGATGGCGCCGGCCCGCAGATAGTCGCCGTAGGAGAAGCCGCCCGCCAGGATGACCGCGTCGACCTGGTGCAGGTCCTTGTCGCGGTGCCACAGCGATACGGGTTCGGCACCCGCGAGCCGTACGGCCCTCAGGCTGTCCTTGTCGTCGAGCGTGCCGGGAAAGGTGACGACTCCGATTCGGGTGTTACTGCGGCCCGAAGGGCCTCCCTCACGGGTGGTGGTGGGAGACGGGCGGGAAGTCACTTCGACTCCTCGGCCTTCTCCACCTTCACGGTGAAGTCCTCGATGACGGTGTTGGCGAGGAAAGTCTCGGCCATCTCGTGAATACGGCTGAGGGCGGCATCGTCGACCGGCCCCTCGACCTCGAGCTCGAAACGCTTTCCCTGACGTACGTCCGCGATTCCCTCGAAGCCGAGACGGGGCAGTGCACGCTGCACCGCCTGTCCCTGCGGGTCGAGGATCTCGGGCTTGAGCATGACGTCGACTACGACGCGTGCCACTGGCACTCCCGGTGGTGGTGTGGTGCGGCTGTTTCTCCGGGGGGCTCCCCAGACCCCCGCAGGTCCCTTCAGCGTACCTGGCCAGAAATTCTACGCGAGTAGATATCGAGAGCCCTTGATCACGCCCAGATATCGGACGCGACAACACATGGGGAAAGCCATGCAAAGAAAATCCTCACCAGCGGCACACATAGAAGGCTGACACGCGGAGGTAATTGGGTGAGCTTCACATTGCGGCGCCCGCCGCTGTACAAATGATTACCGGGGAATGCAGCATTGACCCTAAACAGTCGGCAACCGCCGGCGCCGTATCCGCCTACCAGCCGGAAGGCCGGTATCAGTGCACGCCAGACGCGCCGATACCGTAGGAAAGGACCGATATCCGTGGCTCAGCGCGTAGTGGTCACGCTCTCCGACGACATCGACGGGGGAGACGCGGCGGAAACGGTCAGCTTCGCCCTGGACGGGAAGTCGTACGAGATCGACCTCAATCCGTCCAATGCAAAGAAACTGCGCAAGGCGCTCGCACCGTACATGGCGGCGGGCCGAAAGCAGACAAATGCCAGCAAGCGCAGCAAGACTCCCGTCTCGTACCGGCACACTTCACTCGCCCCCGACCCGGCGGCCGTGCGCGCCTGGGCCCGCTCCCACCGGATGGAGGTGCCGGCCCGCGGCCGGATCCCCAAGAAGGTCTACGAAGCGTTCCGCGCAGCGAGTTGACCGGCCATCCCGGCCCGCACCGCCCGCAGGGTGTCGCCGAAGCCCGCTTCGGCGACACCCTGCGGGCACCGACTTGCGCTACACCCCTGCAGGTCGGCTAAAGTCTGGAGCACGCCGAGGGGCAAGGCCGCAAAGCCAAACCTCACGCAGCGTGCGGGTGTAGTTCAGTAGTAGAACATCCCCCTTCCAGGGGGAAGGCGCAGTGTGCAATTCCTGTCACCCGCTCTGCATCGCTCTTATCGACCACTCCGGTGGATCAGGTAGAGTAATGCTCGCACCGCCCGATGGACCTCCTTTCGAGGAGTACAATGAGCGGCAGCAATGCGGACGTGGCTCAGTTGGTAGAGCATCACCTTGCCAAGGTGAGGGTCGCGAGTTCGAATCTCGTCGTCCGCTCTTGATCAAAACGAAGGCCCTGGTCATATCGACCAGGGCCTTCGTCGTGCTCCTCCTCACATGACGTTTGTCATGAGCAGTGATGACAGCTCGCACTGATCCCGTCGCCGATCCCGCGGAAATCTGTAGGCATGACCAGCGACGACATTCCAAGCAACCGCGCGGACCGGGCTGCGAACCGGGCCGCGGATTGGGCTGTGGCATGCACCACATCCGCCTCCGCTGCCACCTCCGGCCCCGCTTCCGCTTCCGGTGCGGTGATCGAGGCAACCGGTGTGCGGCGGCGCTACGCGGGCGGCTTCGAGGCCGTGGCCGGTGTCTCCTTCTCGGTGGCGCGCGGCGAGCTCTTCGCCCTGCTCGGTACGAACGGCGCCGGGAAGACCTCCACCGTCGAGCTGCTGGAGGGCTTGGCCGGGCCCGACGCCGGCACGGTACGGGTGCTCGGCCACGACCCGTTCCGCGAGCGCGCCGCCGTCCGGCCGCGGATGGGTGTGATGCTCCAGGAGGGCGGCTTCCCGTCCGAGCTGACGGTCACCGAAACGGTACGGATGTGGGCGGGCTGCACCAGCGGCGCGCGCCCGCCCGGCGAGGCACTGGAGCTGGTCGGGCTCACGCACCGGGCGCGGGTGCGGGTCAAACAGCTCTCCGGCGGCGAGCGTCGCCGTCTGGACCTGGCGCTGGCCCTGCTCGGCCGGCCCGAAGTGCTGTTCCTGGACGAGCCGACCACCGGACTCGACGCCGAAGGACGGCGGGACACCTGGGAATTGGTGCGCGCGCTGCGGGACGGCGGCACCACGGTGCTGCTCACCACGCACTATCTGGAGGAGGCCGAGACGCTCGCCGACCAGCTCGCGATCATGCACCAGGGGCGGGTGGTGACGGCGGGCACCACCGCCGAGGTGACGGCCGCCCGCCCCGCCCGCATCCGGTTCGAGCTGCCGCAGGGAGTGCCTGCGGCCCGGCTTCCGCTGGGGCTGCGGGCCGCCGCCGAGGGCCGACTGATCGAGATACGTACCCACCGCTTGCAGGAGTCCCTGGGCGAACTGCTGATCTGGGCGAGGGAGTCGGACGTCCGGCTGCTCGGCCTCGATGCCCGGTCGGCCACACTCGAAGAGGCGTTTCTCGATATCGCGCAGAGCGCGTCGGAGTCCGAGAAGGTGGCTGCGTGATGACGACCACGACGACCGGAACGACCGGCGCGGCGAGCACGACCGGCGCGACCACGGCGACGTGCACAACGCTCCGGGGCCGGCTGACCGCCCTCGGGCGCGCCGAGGTCGTCCTGCTCGCCCGGAACCGGACGGCGGTGTTCGTCGCGCTGCTGATGCCTGCCGCCATGGTCCTGGCCATGAAGTCGACACTGAAGCAGTCCGTTCTCGACGGGACCGGTCTGTCCGTCGCCGCGGCGGCGCTCACCGGCGGCATCGGCATCGTGCTGATCCAGGCCATCTACATGAACCTGGTCTCGGCCTATGTGGCGCGGCGCGAGGACCTGGTCCTGAAGCGGCTGCGTACCGGCGAGGTCACCGACTGGGAGATCCTCATCGGAACCGCCCTGCCGTCGGTCGCGCTGGCTCTGGCACAGACCGCGGTGATCGTGGCGGCGGGGACGGCCTTCTTCGGCCTCGCCGCGCCGCGACGGCCCGAACTGCTCCTGGCGGGTCTGCTGCTGGGCGTGGTGCTGCTGGCGGCACTGGCCGCAGCCACCTCCGCGGTGACCCGCACCGTGCAGACGTCGCAGCTCACCACGCTCCCGCTGTTCTTCATCTCGATGATGGGCTCGGGGCTCTTCGTGCCGCTGGAGATCATGCCCGACCCGATGGCGTCCGTGTGCGAGCTGCTGCCGGTGACCGGGGTGATGAGGCTCGTGCGGACGGGCTGGCTGGGCGGTGCCGAAGGCTCCGACCTGCTCGTGGCCGCTCTGACGGGGCTGGCCTGGACCGCGTTCGCCGTGTTTGCTGTGAAACGTCGGTTCCGCTGGGATCCGCGACGCTGAGGGGGGACGTGCTGTGTCGGTGCTCGTGCGGGGCTGGCGCCGCAGCTGGCAGAAGCGCAGCAAGCTGGAGCGGATCGATCTGTACTCGCGGCTGACTCTTTCGGTGATCCCCTGGCTCTTCACCCTGTCGTGGCAGCTGGCCCCCTTCAAGTCGGACATCCGCCATGCGCCGCTCCCGATCGCGCTGGGCGTGGCACTGCTGCTCGTGAGTCTTGTGCAGTGCCTGCTGAGCAACCGCAATGTGAAGCTGTCGTACGCCCACTACCTCGGTAGCGCCGTCTTTCCGCGGCGGCGGCAACTGCCGCCGCTGGTGCTGCTGGTGGTGAGCCTGGCGCTGCTGGCGGCGATGGCCGCTGTGGACGGGGTGGACGACGCCGGGCTGCTCCTCATGACCACGAACGCTCCGGTGGCGTTCGCGATAACGCAGGCCCTGCTGGCCCCGGTCCGCACCTTCCTGATCCAATCGTTCGTCGTCACCGCGCTGAACGTCGGTGTTCTCGCCACGGTAGGAGTGCGCGGCGGGACACTGGCGGGGGTGGTGCCGACGACACTCTTCGGCTGCATACTCACGCTGATCTCCGTACGGCCCAGTGCGTGGAGCATGGCTGTGATGTGGCAGGCCGAGGAGGCCCGGGATCTTCAGGCCCGACTGGCGGTCGCCGAGGAACGGCTGCGGTTCGGGCGGGACTTGCACGACGTACTGGGCCGCAATCTCGCCGTGATCGCGCTGAAGAGCGAACTGGCCGTGGAGCTGGCACAGCGCGGCAGGCCGGAGGCGGTGGACCAGATGGTCGAGGTGCAGCGGATAGCCCGCACCTCGCAGCAGGAGGTGCGCGATGTCGTGCGGGGATACCGGGAGGCCGATCTGAGTACGGAACTGGCCGGTGCCCGGGGGGTGTTGAGTGCGGCCGGGATCAGGTGCGAGGTGACGGGGGACACCGGCGACCGGCTGCCCGCCCCCGTGCAGTCGGCGCTCGGCTGGGTCGTGCGGGAGGCGGCGACCAATGTGCTGCGGCACGGCGATCCGCGCCACTGCACGATCCGGCTCAGAACCTCGGCGGACGCGGTCGTGCTGCTGGTGGAGAACGACGGGGCGGTGGCCGCCACGAGACCCGACGGGAGGTCCGGGGCGGGTGACGGCTCCGCGTCGGGCGGCTCCGGGCTGGCCGGGCTGCGGGAGCGACTGCGCGTGGTCGACGGTTCGCTGGACGCGGGCCCGGCGGGGAACGGCTTGTTCCGGCTCACGGCGACGATCCCGCTCGGACCGGCGACGCCCCCGGCCCGCCTCGGGAAGCCACCTGTCGCCCGGGAGGCACCCGTACTTCAGGAGGAACGACGATGACGACCGTACGGGTGCTGCTCGCCGACGACGAGCATCTGATCCGGGGCGCGCTGGCCGCGCTACTGGCCCTGGAGGACGACCTCGCGGTGGTCGCGGAGGCTGCGACCGGCCCGGAGGCGCTGGCCATGGCGCGGGCCCATCGGCCCGATGTGGCGGTCCTCGATCTGGAGATGCCGGGTGCCGACGGTGTGAGTGTCGCCACATCACTGCGGACCGAACTGCCCGGCTGCCGGACGATGATCGTGACGAGCCACGGTCTGCCCGGACATCTGAAACGGGCACTCGCGGCGGGCGTGCGGGCCTTCGTTCCGAAGACCGTCAGCGCCCGGCAGCTGGCCGGGATCATCCGCACCGTGCATGCCGGAAACCGTTACGTGGACCCGGAGTTGGCGGCCGACGCGATCTCCGCCGGCGACTCCCCGCTGACCGCGCGCGAGACCGAGGTGCTGGAGCTGGCGGCGGACGGTGCACCCGTCGCGGAGATCGCGGAGCGGGCATCGCTGTCGCAGGGAACGGTCCGGAATTACCTCTCGGCGGCCGCCTCGAAGCTCGGTGCGGAGAATCGCCACGCCGCGGTGCGTCTCGCAAGGCAGCGCGGATGGGTATAGTGGTTCTCGCGCTTCGGCGCTTGCGGACGTAGCTCAGTTGGTAGAGCGCAACCTTGCCAAGGTTGAGGTCGCCAGTTCGAACCTGGTCGTCCGCTCGGTTCAGCAAGAAGCCCCCAGCCTTCCGGCCGGGGGCTTCTTCGTGTTCCGGTGGCAGGCCCTACTGCCAGGGCGTGCCGGTGAGGAGTTCGTACGCCTCCAGGTACTTCGCCCGGGTCACGTCCACGACCTCCTGGGGCAGCGCAGGCGGCGGCTGCTCGCTCTTGCGGTCCCAGCCGGAGGCCGGCGAGGTCAGCCAGTCGCGGACGAACTGCTTGTCGTAGCTGGGCTGGGCCCTGCCGGGCTCCCAGGCGGCCGCGGGCCAGAAGCGCGAGGAGTCCGGGGTGAGGACCTCGTCCGCGATGATCAGCTCCTCACCGCCGTCGGCCGTGGGGGCGAAACCGAACTCGAACTTCGTGTCGGCGAGGATGATGCCGCGCTCGCGCGCGATGTCACGCGCCCTGCTGTAGACGTCGAGCGTGGTGCCGCGCAGCCGGTCGGCGGTCTCCGCGCCGACCTGTCGGGCCACCTCCTCGAAGCTCACGTTCTCGTCGTGGTCGCCGACCGCCGCCTTGGTGGCGGGGGTGAAGATCGGCGCCGGGAGTTCGGAGCCGTCGACGAGCCCCTCGGGCAGGTCGAGTCCGCAGACCGTGCGGGACTCCTTGTACTCGACGAGGCCGGAGCCGGTGAGGTAGCCGCGGGCGACACACTCGACCGGGACCATCCGCAGCGACTTGCAGATCAGGGTGCGGCCGGCCCAGTCCGCAGGGGCGCCGGCGGGCAGCTCCGTGGACAGCACGTGGTTGGGCACCAGGTCGGCGAGCTGGTCGAACCACCACAGCGAGAGCCGGGTGAGCACCCGGCCCTTGTCCGGGATCTCGGTCGGCAGCACCCAGTCGTACGCGGACATGCGGTCGCTGGCGACCATGACGAGGTCGCCCGCCTCGTTCCGGTACAGGTCGCGCACCTTGCCCGTGTGCAGGTGGGTGAGCCCCGGGACCTGCACTGGCTCGGGCTTTTCTACAAATCCGGACACGCTGCCTCCGCGTAGGTTGATCCAGGAGTTGTTCCGATTCTCCCGTATCGCGTGCGGTGGGGTGGAACGGGGGCTTCCGTGGTGCCGACTGCCGTGGGCCCGGGAGCGATTCGGCCGCCATGGCCCCGGGTGGCCGGGTGCGGCGGCCCGAGTGCGGTTCAGTCGCGCTTGCAGATGCGGTCGAGGAGGTTGGCGGTGGCCCGCTGGATGCGGGGGTCGACATGGCCGGGGCGGTCCAGCGCCGGAGACCAGGCGAAGGTGCCCGAGGAGAAGACGATCGCCCCGGACGGGGCCCGGTACACGGAGGTCTCCTGGTGGCGCTTGACGCCCTCGCTGTCCGGATACGGGGAGTGGGCGAGCAGGATGCGGCTCTCGTGCTCGGGGAGCGGGGTGCGCGGGAAGTAGCGGTCGGCCTCGCCGGCGACCAGGCCGTCGAGCTCGTCGCCCTCGCCCGCGCCCGTCGCCTCCCAGAGCCAGTGCTCGGCGTTCCGTACGACCAGGGGGTGGGGGTCGAGGACCCGGCCCGCGTACTGGATCCCCAGGAGCTGCTGCTCGGGGCGGTCGATCTCGCGCCAGAGGGCGGGCTTTCCCGGACCGCGCCGCTTGCGGCAGGTGAGCAGGCGGTCCGGGACGCCGGACGGCGACGGGGAGAGGCTGACCTGCCAGTACATGGTGTTGGCGGAGAGGAAGACCAGCGAGGTGCCACCGTCGCGGGCGCGTTCGACCGTGCGGCGCATGGGCACCGACCAGTACTCGTCGTGGCCGGGGAAGACCAGCCCCCGGTAGCGGGCCGGGTCGACGCGGCCCGCGTGCAGATCGCGGGTGTCGGCGTACGCAATGTCGTAGCCGTAGCGCTCGGCCCAGCGGATGAAGTCGTAGGCGTGGCCGACATGGAGCGGCAGACCGGCGCCCGCGTAGGGGCGGTCGAAGGAGACGGTGACCGCGGCGTCCTCCTCGCCCAGGAGGCAGCCCTGCTCGTCCCAGGCGTGGTAGAGGCTGGCGCCGGTGCGGCCGTCCTCCGGGTAGAGGTTGTACGCCTGCCAGGTGATGTCCGGCAGAACCAGCAGCAGATCGGCCGACTGGTCGTCGCGGACCGTGAAGGGGATGTGGGAGCGGTAGCCGTCCACCGTGGTGAGCACGGCGACATACGCGCCGATCGACCAGTAGCTCGGGATCTGCAGCCGCCAGGACTGCCACCAGTGGTGGCAGGAGACCGTGCGGTCGGCGGTGAGCGGCGGAGGCTGCACGATGCCGGAGAGCCGGGGGCTGGTGGTGATCTGGGCGGCGCCGTCGCCCCCGTAGTGACCGATGCGGTAGATGTCCACGGAGAACTGCTGGGGCGGGTCCACGGTGATGTGGAAGTCGACCGCCTCGCCGGGGGCGGCGGCGCCTGTGGAGATGAAGCCCTTGATCTGGCGGTGCACATCGTCGGCCGTACGCGTGCCGCCGTCGGTGGAACGGGCCAGGGCGGGATCGGCGTACCAGGGGACGACCTGCCCGGTGTCGTCGAAGTAGTTCTCGCTGCCGCGCAGCCAGGGCAGGGGGCCCTGGCCGAAGGGGTCGGAGACGGCGTGCGCGAGGGCACCCGACTCCCATCGTCGGATCTGCTCCGCCCCCATACCGTTTCCCTCCCTCAAGTCCCCCGGGACAACAGTCGACGGCCGATGGCGATGGCCGATCGCCAGTGGCTGACCGCCAGTGGTCATGCGTCATCCGTGCCCCAACAGCGGTGCGCCGACTGTCAGCGTCAACCCCCAGCACATCACATAACGCATGTGATCCGTCACCGTTCGTTGCGAATTGACGTGAACGGAACGTACCGTTCCGCGCGTTCGGTGTGACGGACGGGGCTGCTGGGTCAGACGAGGCGTACGGGCTTGTCGGTGCGTACGCCGATCGAAACGAGCCAGGTACGCAGCGGTTCCGCGTCCCCGTCCTCGACCAGGCTGAGAACAGGACTGCTCAGGTCCGCCCGGCGCTCGCCGTCGATCAGCAGCGCGGGGCCGTCGAGCCAGTCGAGGCCGGGCGCCGCGCCGGCCGTGTCCACCGCCGCGCAGCAGACCATCGCCACGACGTGGTCGGCGAGCAGTTCCGTACCCGTGCGCGGTGGCTGGAGCGGGAAGAGCGGGAGGGGGTCGGGGCCCCAGGGATCCCGGACGTCCCCGCCGGTGCCCGCGGCGGCCGGGGCACCCGCCGGGCCCGACGGGCCCACGGCCCGGTGCTGCCGGGCCGCCGCCTCCTCTCGGGCCACCGCGGCGCTGATCCCGGCGGCGAGCTCCTCGCCGACCCCGGTCCGGCCCGCCAGGTGCTCGACGACACGGGCCAGCGTGGGCGCCGCCATGGCGGGCTCCGCCGCAGGGGCGGGCGCGGGGGTCATCGAGTCGAGGACGCGGTGCAGGCGCGCAGCCTCGGCGCGCCACTTCCGGTCGACGACCTCTTCCGGGTACTGCTGCCAGTCGACCGGCGACCAGTCGGGGCCCGGACGGGCCGGGCCGCCGTGGAACAGCCGGGCCGCCAGCAGCGACGCCGCCTCGTCGGCCGCGCCCGGCTCCTCCAGGAGGTCGCAGGCGGGGCGCTCACCGAGCCGGGAGGCGAATCCGTCGGCGAGCCGGTCGCGCCGGGACAGCTCGGTGAGGGCGGCCACGACGCCCGCGTCCAGCCGGGACGGCCAGCGGCCCATCCGCCAGGCGGGCAGCGCGACCCGGGTGAGCAGCCGGTCCCAGCCCGCGTAGGCGAGGCCGACCTGCTCCTGGGCGACGATCCGCAGGCCGTAATCCACACCCTGTGCACGGACCGAGGCGGCGGCGGCGACGCTCCGCTCCATCTCCGCCGCATGGCCGCGACAACTTCGCAGCAGCAGCCCGGCGATCCAGCCGACGAAGGCGCGGGGCACTCTGCGGACCCCGGCCAGCGGTCCCGGCACGGGCGCGGCGGCGTCGGCGACCGCGCCGTCGAGCCCTCGTACGAAACGGCGCGCCGCGGCTATGTCGGGGTGCGCGGACGGGCCAGTGCCGGCGACGACCGGGGCGAGCACCGCCCGTAGCTCCGCGACCCGCATCCACCACAGGAACGGCGATCCGATGACCAGCACCGGGGCCGCCTGGACCCGGCGGCGGGGCCGGGCCGCGGCACGCGCCGCCGTCTCCGGGCCGGTGCCCGCCAGGGGCTGCGCCGAGGGGTGGGTGCGGTCCTCCAGCCAGCTGTCGCAGTCGGGCGTCAGAGCTATCGCCGAGGGCGCGGGAACGCCGAGCCGGTCGGCGAGGTCCCTGACCAGGCGGTAGAGATCGGGGGCGGCCTTCTCGGGGAGCGGGACGGTCGGGCTGATCGCCGGCCTCGCCCGTACGATCGCGACCGCGACGGCCGCGGCGAGCAGGAGCACCACGACCGCGCAGACCGTCACGGCCCAGCGCGCCGTGTCCCAGCCGCTGCCCACGGCGAGGCCCTGGGCACCCGCCACGAGCAGCACGACGGCCACCGCCGCCGGCAGGATCGCCACGGCTGTCGCCCTGCCTCGGATGCGCAGCAGAGCATGAGCTCGGGAACGCGCACTCAGCGCACCCAGCTCCTCACTTGTACCGGTACCGGACACGGCCGGACGTCACCCCCCTCTGCCCCTGCGGCGGTGTTGTTCACTCCCCCACTGTGGCACCCGTCACCGACATCGCAATGCCAGTGGGCCAAGTGCCGGAATGCTTGCGCCGCACCCTAGTTGGGGCGTCGGCGGGCGTCATCCGGATGGCCCAGTCGTCACTCGATGGAATGGCTTTGGGTAAAGGTGCTGACGCGCCGCCGTCCTTGAGGCAGCGGCGCGTCGGGGCACGTCAGCAGGGTGAGAATTCGGGACGAGGAACGCGGGACGCGGGTACGGGGCGCGGGAGGACGGTCTCGGCTCCCCGCTGACCGCCTCAGCCCTCCGCGGCCTTCCGGGCGATGTCCGTACGGAGCTGCGAGCCGTCGAGCCGGATCCGGGCCGCCGCCGTGTAAGCGCGCTCCCGGGCGCTCGCGAGGTCCTTGCCGGTCGCGGTCACGGACAGCACCCGGCCGCCCGCGCTGACGATCGTGTCGCCCTCCCGCCGGGTGCCCGCGTGCAGGACGTACGCGTGCGGGGCGTCATGCGCGGCCACCTCGTCGAGCCCCTCGATCGGATCGCCCGTGCGCGGCGTACCCGGGTAGTTGTGCGAGGCGATGACGACGGTGACCGCGGCCTCGTCGCGCCACTTGAGCGGAGGCAGCTCGTCGAGCGTGCCGTTGGCGGAGCCGAGCAGGACACCGGCCAACGGGGTCTTCAGGCGGGCCAGGACCACCTGGGTCTCGGGGTCACCGAAGCGGGCGTTGAACTCGATCACCCGTACGCCGCGCGAGGTGATCGCGAGACCCGCGTACAGCAGCCCGGAGAACGGGGTGCCGCGGCGGCGGAGTTCGTCGACGGTCGGCTGGAGCACCGACTCCATGACCTCGTCGACCAGCTTGGGGTCGGCCCACGGGAGCGGGGAGTACGCGCCCATGCCGCCGGTGTTCGGACCCTCGTCGCCGTCCAGGGCGCGCTTGAAATCCTGCGCGGGCTGGAGCGGCAGCACGGTGGTGCCGTCCGTGATCGCGAAGAGGCTCACCTCGGGGCCGTCGAGGAACTCTTCGACGACCACGCGGCCGCAGGCCAGGGCGTGGGCGCGGGCCTCCTCCACGTCGCCGGTGACGACGACGCCCTTGCCCGCGGCGAGACCATCGTCCTTGACGACGTACGGGGCGCCGAAGGCGTCGAGGGCGGCGTCGATCTCGGCCGGGGTGGTGCAGACGTAGCTGCGGGCGGTCGGGACGCCGGCCCCGGCCATCACGTCCTTGGCGAACGCCTTGGAGCCCTCCAGCCGGGCCGCCTCGCCGGAGGGGCCGAAGCAGGGGATGCCCGCGGCGCGCACGGAGTCGGCGACCCCGGCGACGAGCGGCGCCTCCGGGCCGACGACCACCAGTTCGGCGCCCAGGTCGGTGGCGAGGCGCGCGACGGCGTCGCCGTCGAGGGCGTCGACCGGGTGCAGTTCGGCCACCTCCGCGATGCCGGCGTTGCCGGGAGCGCAGTACAGAGCGGTGACGTCGGGGTCGAGGGACAGAGAGCGGCACAGGGCGTGTTCGCGGGCGCCGCCGCCGATGACGAGGACCTTCACGGGTGCAGCCTAGCCGCCGGGGCGCGGCGCCCTTGACGGGACGCCGCTCCGTGGACACCCCGGGGAGCCGCGGCGGACGCCTCGGCCGCCGGGACGCACCCTGGCCGCCGCCCGCTATTCGTTGGTGAACTCCTCGACGACCGTGGCACCCAGCTCGCGGACGATCAATTCGTGCCCGGAAAGCGCCGAGTCGACGAGATCCGGGTCGTCGGCCTCGGGGATGTCGTCCTCGGGGGCAACCGCGCGTGGCGGCTCGGGCGCGGAATACGGCTGCGGCGCGGGCTCCGGAGCGGCTGCGGTGCCCGGCTGCTGGTACCCCGGCTGCTGCTGACTCGGCTGCTGGTGCTGCGGGGAGGCGGCCGGCCGGGGTTCGTGACTCTGCTGGGGCGCGGGGGCCTGGTACTGCGGCGGGGGCGGGGCGGCGGGGCGGCCGCCGGTCTGCGGGGGTGTGCCGGCGCCGCCCGACGGGTCGACGACGGCCTCGATCTTCCACTGCGCGTTGAACCGCTCGGCGAGGGCCTGCCGCAGCACGTCCTCGCTGCCGCTGCTCGCGAAGTTGTCGCGGGCGCCGGCGTTGAGGAAGCCGACCTGCAGGGTGCTGCCGTCGAAGCCGGTGACCTGGGCGTTCTGGCTGAGCAGGATCCAGGTGAACCGGCGGCGGTTCTTCACTGCCTCCAGGATGTCCGGCCACATGTTCCGCACCTGGCCGGCGCCCTGGGCCATGCCCGGACCCGGCTCGGCTGCGGCCGGCCCCGGGGCCGGGGGCGCCGCCTGGGCAGGAGCGGCGGCCGGAGCGGCCTGCGGGGCGGGCGACCGGCCCGGGGCGGAGGCGGTCGGCCAGCCGCCGGGGCGCCGGCCCGATTCCGGCGCGGCCGCGGTGGGCCAGGCACCGGGACGCTGACCGCCCGCGGGAGCCGGTGCCTCGGCCGGCGGCTGCGGGGCGACAGGGGCCGCGGGCGGTGCCGCGGCGGGGGCGGACGGCGGCGCCTGGACCGGCGCGGGCACCTCGCCCCGTACCGCGGCGCGTGCGGCGGCGGGTCCCGCACCGGGCTGCACGACGGGGGCCGTCGGCGCGGCGGGTGCGGGTGCGTGGGCGAGTGCCTCGGGGCCGGGTACGTACCCCATGGCAGGCCCCGGGCCGGTGGTCGCGAAGGAAGCGCCCCGCTCCAGCCGGTCCAGCCGGGCCTGGAGCGAACGCTCGTCGTCGAAGGCGGCGGGCAGCAGCACCCGGGCGCAGATCAGCTCGACCTGGAGGCGCGGCGAGGTCGCCCCGCGCATCTCCGTGAGCCCCTCGTTGACCAGGTCGGCGGCGCGGCTCAGCTCGGCGGCACCGAAGACGGACGCCTGGGCCTGCATCCGCTCGACGACATCGGCGGGGGCATCGATCAGCCCCTTCTCCCCGGCGTCCGGCACGGCGGCCAGGATCACCAGGTCGCGCAGCCGCTCCAGGAGATCGGCGACGAAGCGGCGCGGGTCGTTGCCGCCCTCGATCACCCGGTCCACGACCTCGAACGCCGCGGCCCCGTCGCCCGCCGCGAAGGCATCCACGATGGAGTCGAGCAGCGAGCCGTCCGTATAACCGAGCAGCGAGGTCGCCATGGCGTATGTCACACCGTCGTCGCCCGCGCCGGCCAGCAGCTGGTCCATCACCGACATCGAGTCACGCACGGATCCGGCCCCGGCCCGCACGACGAGCGGCAGCACGCCGTCCTCGACAGGGCTGTTCTCCCTGCCGCAGACCTCGGCGAGGTAGTCGCGCAGCGTCCCCGGCGGCACGAGGCGGAACGGGTAGTGGTGGGTACGCGACCGGATGGTGCCGATGACCTTCTCGGGCTCGGTGGTCGCGAAGATGAACTTGAGGTGCTCCGGCGGCTCCTCGACCACCTTCAGCAGGGCGTTGAACCCCGCCGACGTGACCATGTGCGCCTCGTCGATGATGTAGATCTTGTAACGACTCGACGCGGGCCCGAAGAACGCCTTCTCCCGCAGATCACGGGCGTCGTCGACGCCACCGTGCGAGGCGGCGTCGATCTCGATGACATCGATCGATCCCGGCCCGTTGCGCGCGAGATCCCGACAGGACTGGCACTCGCCGCACGGCGTGGGTGTCGGCCCCTGCTCGCAGTTCAGACAGCGGGCCAGGATGCGCGCGCTGGTCGTCTTGCCGCAGCCGCGCGGACCGCTGAACAGGTACGCGTGATTGACCCGGTTGTTCCGCAGCGCCTGCTGCAGCGGGTCGGTGACATGCTCCTGCCCAATGACCTCGGCGAACGACTCGGGGCGGTAGCGGCGGTACAGCGCAAGGGACGACACACATACGAGGTTATCCGGGCGGACCGACAACCGGCCCCGGACCGTGCGAAGCGCCGCCCGGCGCACCCGGGAAACGCAAGGCCCCGGGAAACACAAGGGCCCCCCACGCACCCGCCAGAGCCGACCTACCCTTGCTGCCTTCCGGCCCTGGGGGAGTTCAGTCAGATAGCGCCACGTGAGGGGCTGACGCCCACCTTAGCCGATCCCCACCCCTGCCGGTCCACTCCCCCTGCCTTCCACGACCGCCGGAAAGGAACCCGGAAAGCCTCCGGAGCGATCCCGAGGGGAACGGGTTCGCGACCACTCCTCAACGTCTTGTATTGTTTGCCGCGGAGGATTCGCCTAGTGGCCTAGGGCGCACGCTTGGAAAGCGTGTTGGGGGCAACCCCTCACGAGTTCGAATCTCGTATCCTCCGCCAGTGCCTCACCGGGCACGTTGTCGAAGGGCCCCACCGTTCGCGGTGGGGCCCTTCGACGTTCTCCGCCTCATTTTCCGTCTCGGTCGGTCTTGGGCGGCTCCCGGAGCGCGTCTCCGACTCCTCCGCGACCTTCCGGAGCATCGGGCCCGTGGACCGACCGGCGATTGCCGGTCGTTCTCAGTGAGCTCTGCGGCGCAGGCTCCGCACGAAGAGCGGCACCGACAACAGGAGCAGGGCTCCTTCGACGGCCAGGCTGACCAGCCCGAGCGGTTCCGTCCAATTGCCGATGTCATCGCTGTAGCCGGGGAGTCCGGTCCGCCTGGAGAGGATGTAGCCCAGCAGGGGGCCGACGGCGACCCCGACCGCCAGCAGCCATCCCAGTCGGACGAGGCCGATGAGGATCAGCACGGCGGCGACCACGGCCGCGATCTCCAGGACGTGGTAGGCGACGCCGACATAGTGGGGGTCTCTCGTCGTCGTGATGCCGCCTTGGTCCACGACATGGATGGCGGCCACCACGAGACACAGCAGAGCTCCCGCCCACCTGGCCGCCCAGGTGGCCTCCGGCGCCGAAGCGGTGTGGTGTGACATGCGGCGACACCTTCTCCCTCCCTCGGCAGCGCGTGTCCGCCGTGCCGCGATCCCATCTGGCTGGTCGGCTCCCGAAGAGGCGGCGCGCCGCACCTGTGTCAGGTACCAGCCTCAGCAAACGACTGCTCGCCGTCGCGTCCGACGGTGCAGACGAGTGGCGCGGAAGAGACGGCGACGCGGACGGCGCTCCTCCACCCGTGGCCCAGGCGTCCCTGGCGCCCCCTCGATCGGCACAGCTCAGTGGCCGCCGGGCGGTGGGTCGTCGTGGGTCCCGCGCCGGCTCTCCGCGAGCGCCTGTTCGAGCTGCTTCTGCGCTCGCCGTTCGATGCCCTCCCAAGGTCATGCACCTCGTACGCGTACCCGGCTGTCGTCACTCGGGGGAAAATGTGTCCTCCCACAACGGCCCGGGGCGCAGCCCGCACTCCTTGTCGGTCGCAACGCGTTTGTCATTGCCTACTGACAGGCTTTGCGTCTCACTTCGTCGCCTGGAGGACAGCATGAGTGCCGATCTCGGTCCGCTGGTCGTAGCGCGCAGCAGCGGCAGCGAGCCGATACGGGCCAATGGCGAGACAGTGGGCAGGCTCGCTGACTTCTGGAGCTGGGCATGCTCCGACCTGGCCAACAACACCATGCGCGGCATCCTGGCCGAGTACCTCGTGGCCACAGCTCTGGGTGCCGCCACCGGTACACGCACAGAGTGGGACACGGCTGACATCCGTACGCCCGAGAAGTGGCGCATCGAGGTGAAGTCGACGGCCTACCTGCAGTCGTGGGCACAGTCCCGGCCGTCGACGGTGAAGTTCAAAATCGCGCCTGCCTCCGGCTGGGACGCCCGGACCGGTGCCACGTCAGCCGAAGTTCTGCGCCGCTCGGACGTGTACGTCTTCTGCCTGCTGCACCACCAGGACAAACAGACGCTCGATCCCCTCGACCTCGACCAGTGGACTTTCTACGTCCTGCCCACCCGAGTCCTGGACGAACGCTGCCAGGTCCAGAAGACCATCAGTCTGTCCAGCCTGGAGCTCCTCAGCCCGCTGAAGACCGACTTCACCGGCCTGCCGAAGGCAGTGTCCGCGTGCGCGGAAGATACGTGATAGCCCCAGGTCAGCGGGATCACCCTGTGCGATGAGCCCCGTCGCGGCCGTTGAGTCCTCGTCCCGTGGGCGGGGCGGCTCGCCGCCGCCTCGGCCCCCTCTCCCGACGGGCTCGCTACGCTCGCCGGTCATGGACTGGGTCGAGCGCGCCGCGCAGCTGAGGCAATGGACCGGGAACGGGATACGGGCTCCGCACAAACCGCTGCTGTTGCTGTACGCCCTCGGCCGGTTCCAGGAGGATGCCGACGGCGGGTTGCGGTACAGCGCGGTGGAGGAGGATCTGAAGCGGCTGCTGGCCGAGTACGGGCCGGCCAACAGGACGACGCCCGCCTACCCTTTCCACCATCTGGTCAGCGACGGGGTGTGGGAGGTACGCACCGATCGCGGGCCAGGCAGCCCCGGCACCGGAGTGCGTGAGCTACGGGCGAGGGGCGCGACGGGGCGGCTGGCTCCGGAGCTGCGTGCGGCCCTGCGACGTGAGCCGTCGCTGCTCGGCCGGATCACCGGGGTGCTGCTCGATCAGCACTTCCCGCCATCGCTCCACGGCGAGCTGCGCGAGGCGGTGGGCCTGGAGCAGGTACCGGTGGGGGCCGAACCGCTTCCGGCCGGGCGGCGGCAACGGGATTGGCGGATGCGGGAGATGGTGCTGACCGCCTACGAGTACCAGTGCGCGTTCTGCGGTTACGACGGCAGGATCGGTGCGGTGCCGGTCGGGCTGGAGGCGGCGCACGTGCGCTGGTGGGCGTTCGACGGCCCGGACGACATCGACAACGGTCTGTGCCTGTGCGCGTTGCACCACAAGCTGTTCGACAAGGGCGTCCTCGGCATCGGCGAGGGCCACCGCATTCTCGTCTCGCAGAAGTTCGTCGGGCGCAGCCCGGCGGCCCGCGAGCACGTGACGGCGCTGGCGGGCCGCCCGTTGACCGGCCCGCAGCCGGGCACGAGCCCGGTGGCGGAGCGCCACCGGTCCTGGCACACCGAGCAGGTCTTCCACGGCGCCCCGCGCCCCGCCTCCGTGACGTGATCGCCCGGCGTCGGTACCCACCCTCGGGCGGTGGTCGTTATCGGGCAAGGTCACCCGAATCGCTGCGGATGCCGCCGCCCCACTTCGGTACGACCGAAGGGGAGCCGCCCGGCCGGCCGCGGGTGATCGAGGGCTCCGGTCTCACGTACTGGTTCCTGGACCCGTCGGCCGCGCTGCTGCCCGCCTCCGGCGTCGGCGCGGGGCCGGCTCTTCCGTCGGGCTCCGGCGAGGCCCACCGGGAGGCGTACCGCTTCTACCGGGAGGTCGTGGCGGGCGGCCCGGTCGGCCTGGCGGCGCTCTGGCTGCTGCAACGGGCGGAAGAGGCGAAGGACGTGCTCGACTGGACGGTGACCCATCAAGGTCTGCTCTCCGACCGCAACGACTGGGAGCACACCCTCGCGGCGGCGCTCCAGTCGCTGACACCGGAGGACCGGAGCTTCGTCGGCGCCAACATGGCGAGGGTCCTCAGCGATGTGGGGGTTGTTCAGGGCGACGAGGTGCTGCGCCGGATCGGCCGCACCGGCACGACGGGGGACGACGGGACGGACCCGTACGGAGAACACCGGTGATCAACCACCCCGGGGCACGACGAGCGCGGTCGCGGGGAGGGAACGGGGCATGGGCGCATGGGCCTGAACACACGCAGTCCCCGGTAGTCCTTCTCGGTTCCGGGACTTCCAGCCGTCGCTGAGAGCTCCGGTCCCGGAGGATCTGCCGGGGGCCTGGCCAGAGCCAACAAGTGAGTCACGCGGTCGACGAACGTCTTCGTCGATGGTGCGGCTCACTCTGGTTTTCTGGTGTATTGAAGATTCTCCTCCGTATTTCTCACTGGTCAAGGGGTTTGGTACTTCTTTCTCGTGTATGCCCGCATTCGAGACGCTGTGTGATCACCGTCACCCCGATTCTTCGGGTCCGGTGTCGTCCGGATGCGGGCTGCCGGGCGTATGCCCGGTGAGACCGAGGAGATCCAGGAGTTGTTTGTTGACCGTCGAGGAGTTCGAAGAGTTCTACGCGCAGACGGCTGCCCGGCTGACCGGGCAGTTGTTTGTGATGCTCGGCGACCAGCACGAAGCGCAGGACGTGGTGCAGGAAGCTTTCGTCAAGGGCTGGAGCCGGCGGCGGCAGCTCGATCGTGACGGGCAGCCCGAGGCGTGGATCCGTACGGTCGCCTGGCGGCTGGCGGTGAGCCGGTGGCGGGTGCGGCGTCGTACGGCGGATGCCTGGCAGCGCAGCGGTGCCCCGCCGCAGGCGGAGGAACCCGGGCCGGAATCGGTGGCCCTGGTGGAAGCGCTGCGGGAACTGCCGCCCAGGCAGCGACGCACGCTGGCGCTCCACTACGTCTGCGATCTGACCGTCGAACAGATCGCCGCGGAGACCGGTCTGGCGGCCAGCACCGTCAAGACACACCTGGCCCGGGGCCGGGCCACGCTCGCTCACCGTCTGCAGGATCCGCGTACCGAGGAGGGGCCCTGTGTCTGAAGCCCACGACCCGTTGAGGTCCCTGTTCAAGGAAGCCGCCGCCGCCGGGCAGTCCCGCGCGCGTTCCGTTCCGCCCTCGTACATCACCGAGCGCGGGGAACGGGTGCGCAGGCGTCGGATCGTCGCGCTGGCCGTCGGGGCCTGCCTGGTCTTCTCGGGTACGGGCGCGGCCGTGGCCTCGCTGGTGCCGGACAGCACGGGCACGACCGGTCCGGCCACCACGCCCTCGCCCGGCCCCTCGCCGCGGCTCTCGCCCTCGCCGACCTCACCGGGCTCCTCACCGGGCTCCTCGCCCAGCTCCACGAATTTCCCGTCCTCGCCGCCGCGAACCAGCCTGCCGCCGACGAACACCCCGTCCGAAAGCCCGTCGACGTCACCGGCCACGCCCGGCCGGAGCGTCAGCCTTCCGCCTCCCTGACCGCCCCGGCCTCCCGACCGACCGAACATGGCCCGTGCCCGGCCGGGCCATGTCCGGTGTGCGCTGAACCGACGCTGGAGATTGTGCTGTGAGCCTTTCCACCCCCCAACGGCCCCGCCCGCCGGGCGAGCATCCGCCCCTTCGGGCCGAAACCGCTCCCGACGCACCCCGCGACGCCCCGGCACCGGGCAGGAAGCTCTTCGCCCGGCTGCCGATGCGGATCGGGCCCGCCGACCGCGAGGTGCTCTGGCTCTACCTGCTGACCCGGGTGGGCATCTGGACCACCGCCTACTGCACCCGCTGGCTGTTCCCCGACACCGACGGGACGCGTCACGCCGGCTCGCTGCTCCAGTCGTGGCAGCGGTGGGACTGGTGGCACTACCTGCACATAGCGCAGCAGGGCTACTTCCCGGGCCGGTCCGGTCCCTGGACGCCCGACTGGGACAACAGGGAGGCCTTCTTCCCCGGCTTCCCGTTCCTGCTGCGGGCCGTGCACACCGTCGTGCCGAGCTGGGCGGCCGCCGGTGCGCTGATATCCCTCGTCGCCGGCGGCGTCGCCGTGCTGGCCCTGGCCCGTATCGCCCGGCTGCACCTGCCCGAGGCCGCCGGGCAGCGCGCGGCGCTGTTCTTCCTGCTCTCCCCGTGCGCGGTCTTCCTGGCCGCGGGCTACACCGAAGCGCTCTTCCTCGCCCTGGCCCTGCCCGCCTGGCTGGCCGCCCAGCGCCTCAACTGGCCGCTCGCGGCCGTACTGACGTGCCTGGCCACCACCGTCCGGGTCAGCGGCCTGTTCCTCGCCGCGGCCATCGCGGTCCACTTCCTGGTGACCGCGCGTACTGCCGCCCACTGGCGCCGTCTGCCCTGGCTGACGCTGCCCGCCCTGCCGCCGTTCCTCTACAGCTGGTACCTGCACGCGCACACCGGCGACTGGATGGCCTGGAAGCACGCCGAGGAACGCGGCTGGTACCGCGACTTCCACGCCCCCTGGGAGGCCTGGAAGAACACCTGGCACGCCGCCTTCGGGCACTCCCAGGCCACCGGATACGCCCTGATGAGCCAGGCCGAACTCCTCACCATGCTGGTCGGCATCGTCCTGTGCGGCCTGCTGCTTCGGCGCCGGCGCTGGGCGGAGGCCGCGTACATCGCGCTCAGCCTGTGGGCCCTGGGCACCTCCTACTGGTACACCTCCATTCCCCGCGCGACCCTCCTGTGGTGGCCGCTGTGGACCGGTCTCGCCGCCTGGAGTCTGCGCAGCCCCCGCGTCAAAACCGCCTACCTCGTCGTCGCGGCACCCCTGATGACCGTCTTCGCCGTCACCTTCCTCTCCGGCCGCTGGGCCGGCTGAGACGGCGGCCGGTCGCGGCAGTACGAGCGCGGCCCCGTAGGCCGGTCGGTGACTCCATGACTCCATCGGGTCGCCCGCGCTCGCGGATCCGGAACGGCCCTCGCACGCTGAGGCGGGGGTACTACTGGAAGGGCGGCCCCTTGATGAGGCTTGTCGTCGATCTCAACCGGTGCCAGGGGTACGCACAGTGCGCCTTCCTGGCGCCGGATGTCTTCGCCATGCACGGCGAGGAGTCCCTGTTGTACAACCCGCACGCCGAGGCGGCGCAGCGCGAGCAGGTGCTGCGCGCCGCCACCGCGTGCCCGGTGCAGGCCATCCTGGTCGAGGACCCGGACGCGGCACCGGGCGCGGCGGAAGACGAGCTGTCCCATGTCCGGTGACGGCGCTCTGGAGCGGCTGAGGCGCGAGGGGCGGATCGTGATCGTCGGCGCCTCCCTGGCAGGCCTGCGGGCCGCGGAGACGCTGCGGAAGGAGGGCTTCACCGGTTCGCTCACGCTGATCGGCGACGAACCCCACGAGCCGTACGACCGTCCACCGCTGTCCAAGCAGGTCCTGCTGGGCCACGCGTCCGCCGACCGCACCGAGCTGCCCAGGATGCGCGGGCTCGACGCCGACTGGCGGCTCGGAGTCGCCGCCGCCGGGCTGGACATGGCCGACAGGCGGGTGCGGCTGGCGGACGGCGACGAGGTGGAGTACGACCGGCTGCTGATCACCACCGGGGTACGCGCCCGGCCGTGGCCGCATCCGGCGGAGGCCGAGCTGGACGGGGTCTTCGTGCTGCGCACCCGCGACGACGCGGCCCGGCTCCAGCGGCGGCTGGCCGCGTCGCCGCGCCGGGTGCTCGTCATCGGCGCGGGCTTCACCGGCTCGGAGATCGCTTCGGCCTGCCGCGAGCGCGGGCTGCCGGTGACCGTCGCCGAACGCGGGGCGGCGCCCCTCGTGGGCGCGCTCGGCGGAGTGATCGGCCAGGTGGCCGCGGAACTGCAACGCGCGCACGGCGTGGACCTGCGCTGCGGAATCATGGTCACCGGGCTGGAGGGCGACTCGGCGGGCCGGCTGCGGCGCGCCCATCTGTCCGACGGCACCACCCTCGACACGGATGTCGCCGTCGTCTCGCTCGGCGCGACCCGGAACACCGAGTGGCTGGCCGGATCCGGGCTCGGCGCCGGTCCGCGCGGCATCGCCTGCGACGCGGGATGCCGGGCCTTCGACGTCCGCGGCATCGTGACCGACGACGTCTTCGTCGCCGGTGACGTCGCCCGGTCCCCGCACGCGATCTTCGGGTACCAGTTCCTCTCCCTGGAGCACTGGGGCAACGCCGTCGCGCAGGCCGCGACCGCGGCGCACAACATGATCAGCAGCAGCTCCGAGCGCCGACCGCATCTGTGGGTACCGGCCTTCTGGTCCTCCCAGTTCGGCGTCAACATCAAGTCGGTCGGCGTCCCCTCGCTGGGCGAGGAGGTCATCGTCGCCCAGGGCTCGCTCGCCGAACGCCGCTTCACCGGTGTGTACGGGTACCAGGACCGGGTCATCGCCGCGGTCTCCTTCGACCAGACGAAGTGGCTGGAGTTCTACCAGCGGCAGATCGAAACGGCCGCCCCGTTCCCTCCGGAGTACTCCTCGGTGAACCGCCGCCCCGAAGGGCTGCGGCCGGTCCCGGCCGACTTCCCGGACCCCTCCCTGCCCACCCACGGGCCGTCCGTCACCGTCAGCGGCTACTCACCGACCGACCAGCGGATCACCTTCACCCCCGCCCGGGGCTGACCCAGCAAGGACCTCGCCACCATGACGCAAGAGACGCTCCTGCGGCAGATCATCGACTACGACAACCGTGCCGACCCGTACCCGCTGTACGCCGAGCTCCGTAAGACACCGGTGCGTCAGGAGGGGGACGAGCTGTTCGTCGTCAGCACGTACTGGGAGATCAAGAGCCTGCTGCACGATCCGCGGATCAGCTCGGACGCCCGCAACCTCTCCCCCGGTGCCGCAGGCACCCTGCTCCAGGAGGAGGAGGCCTCGCCGCTGCCGCCCTCCTTCCTGCGGCTGGACCCTCCCGAGCACGACCGGTTGCGCCGGATGACGATGCGCCCGTTCGGGCCGCCGGAAACACCCCGGCGCATCCACAACATGCGCGGCGAACTGGCCCGCATCGTCACCGACCTCATCGACGGCTTCGGGGACCGGAAGCAGGTCGACATCGTCGACGACTTCTCGTACCCCTTCCCCGTCACCGTGATCTGCCGACTGCTGGGCGTTCCGCGCGAGGACGAGGCACGCTTCCACACCTGGGCCGACACCATCGCCGCCGGCCTCGACCCGGCCCCCGGCCAGGACGCCGGCGAACAGCACCGCGTCACCCAGCAGGCCCGCACCGAACTGGGGATGTACCTGTCCGGGCTCATCGACGAACGCAGCGGGGCGCCCGGCGACGACATGCTCTCCGAGCTGGTCACCCAGCACGGCCCCGACGGGCAGATGACCCGGGCGGAACTGCTCAGCACCGCCTCCCTGCTCCTGATCGCCGGTCACGAGACCACGGTCAACCTCATCACCAACGGGATGCTCACCCTGCTGCGCAACCCCGAGGTCCTCGGCCGGCTGCGCGAGGACGCCCGGCTGGCCGTCCCGCTCGTCGAGGAACTCCTGCGCTTCGAGCCCCCCGTGCAGTTGCTCCCGCAGCGCACCACCCTCGCGGACATCGACATCGCCGGCACCACCATCCCCGAGGGCGCCTCCGTCTGGCTCGTCCTGGCCTCCGGCAACCGGGACCCGCAGCGGTTCCCGGACCCCGACCGCTTCGACCCCGACCGGAAGGACATCCAGCACCTCGGCTTCGGCAGCGGCATCCACAACTGCTTCGGCGCACCCCTGGCCCGGCTGGAGGCACAGCTCGCCCTGACCGAACTGACCCGCAGACTCGACGGCCCCCGCCTGGTGGAGGACCCGCCCCCGTACCGGCAGAACGCCGTACTGCGCGGCCCCCGCCATCTGAACGTCGCCTTCGACGGACTCCGTTCCTGAAGCCGGTCGTCCGGACCATGATGGGCGGATGCCGACGCACGAACCGGACCGGCGCGAGGCCGGCCCCTCGCTGGAGCAGATCCTCGGCCTGGTCACCCCCGGGATGCTCGATGTCGTCGTGGCCCCGCGCGGTACCGCGGTCCCGGTGTCCGATGTGGCGCTGCACGACCCCGGCGAGGAGCGGGACGACGGCACCCGGGCCGCGAGCGGGCTGATCCTGCTCGCGGTCGGTGTGGAGGTCGCCTCGCCCGAGGCGGTCGATGTGCTGCGCGGCGCCGACCGGTCCGGGGCCGCCGCCGTGGTGATGCGGCGGGGTGGCCGAGGGCCGCGGGCGGCGCTGGTGGAGGCGGCGGGCCGGGGCCGTACGGCGCTGCTGACCCGGCGACCGGGTCATGGCTGGACGGAGGTGCTCGGCGGCTTGCGGACCGCTCTGGCGCACAGCGCCCCGGCCGGCGCGGACGGAGCGGCCGGGGTGGCGGGGCTGCGGCTCGGCGATCTGTCCGGGCTGGCCAATACGGTGGCGGACCTGGTCGGCGGAGCCATCACCATCGAGGACCCGCAGTCGCGGGTGCTGGCCTACTCGCGCCTGGACCACGAACCCGATCCGATGCGCCGGCTGACGATCCTGGGGCAGGAGGTCCCCCGCTGGCGCGTCGTCGAGCTGCGCGAAAGCGGCTTCTTCCAGGCCCTGTGGAGCACCGACGGGGTGGTGCGGCTGCCCGCCGACGCCCGGTACGCCGAGCGGCTGGCCATCGCCGTGCGTCACGGGTCCGAGGTGCTCGGCTCCATCTGGGCCGCCGCCGACGGGCGCCCGCTCGCCGAGGACGCGGCAGCCGCGCTGCGTACGGCGGCGCGGGCCGCGGTACCCCATCTGTCCCACCACCAGACCTGGGGCCGGGCCGCGGCCCGCGCCCGGGAAGGGGCGGTGCACGCGCTGCTGAACGGGGACGTCCGGGCCGCGCCCGAGGCCGGGATCACGACGGACCGGCCGTACGCGGTGGTGGTCGCGGAGGCGTACGACGGGCGGGAACCCGGGGTCGGCACGGCGTACGAGGGGCGGGAACCCGGTGCGGGCGGGGTGCCCGACGCCGCCGGGCAGCGGGTGCTGGATGTGCTCGCGCTGCAGGCCGCCGCGTACCGGCCGGGGTGTGTGACCGCACGGTCCGGGCGGCGGCTGTACGTCCTGGTCCCGGCCGGGGACGGGGAGACCGGTCCGGCCAGGACCCTGCTGGCGACGGCGCGCTCGGTCCCGCGCAGCGTGGTCCTCGCGGGCGCCGGTCCGGTGGCGGCCGGACTGCTGGGGCTGCCCGCGTCGCGGGAGGCCGCGGAGCTGGTGGTGCGGGTGCTGCGGGAGCGGGCCGCCGGGCGGCCCGCCGGGGAGGTGGTGTCGGCGGTCGCGGCGCACGACGAGGTGGTGCCCGAGACGACGGTGCTCCGGCTGCTCGACCGGGTCGAGCCGTTGTGGGATTCGCTGTCGGGGCCGGTGCACGCGATGCTGGAGCACGACCGGGCGCACGGTTCGGCGTACGGCGATTCGGTCGCCGCCTACCTCGACGCCTCCTGCGACACGGGCACGGCCGCGCGACGCCTCAATGTGCACCCCAACACCCTGCGGTACCGGCTGCGCCGGGCCCGGGAGCTGTTCGGCGTCGATCCGGCCGACCCGGCCGTGCGGCTGCTCGCCGAGGTCGGACTGCGGCTCGCGGCCCGGCGGCCGCCCGGGGCCGCCGGCCGTTGATCGTTCGGCTGTCCGGTACGGCAAAGGAATCGGGCGGGCGTCGTCGTGTCGGTCGAAGACGCGCCGTCCCCCGCGCGCCGAAGCTGTCCCTGGTGCCGGTCGCGGCACTGGGTGACGGCGTACCAGACGGAGGGGTGTTGTGGTGGTTGGCATGACTTCAGGTTCGGCGGCTTGGCAGCGCGGTGACCGCCGCACGGCGGCGCTGGCGCGCGCCGTCGAGGACGGGCTGCTGGGTCCGCAGTCGCCCGTGGTCGGACTGCTCGACGTGGACGGTGTGCTCGCCGCGGTGGACGCGCTGGACGAGGCGTTCGAGGGGCCCGCCCCGGTGCTGCACACGTTCGCCGCCAAGGCGTGCGGCCTGGTGCCGGTGCTGCGGCTGCTGGCGGACGCGGGGATGGGGTGCGAGGTCGCCTCGCCCGGGGAACTGGAGCAGGCGCTGGCGGCCGGGTTCCCGTACGACCGGCTGGTCTTCGACAGCCCCGCGAAGACGGTCCAGGAGCTGGAGTTCGCGCTCGCCCACGGCATCGCGATCAACCTGGACAACTTCCAGGAGCTGGCCCGGGTGGACCGCCTGCTGGCCGGCCGGGAAGCCTCCGGACCCATCGGGCTCCGGGTGAACCCGCAGGTGGGGGCGGGCGCCATCGGCGCGATGAGCACCGCGACCGCGACCTCGAAGTTCGGCGTCGCGCTGCGCGACCCGGGGGCCGTCGACGCGGTGATCGAGGCCTTCGAGCACCGGCCCTGGCTCAACCGGCTGCACGCGCACGTCGGTTCCCAGGGCTGCCCGCTGCCGCTCATCGCCGAGGGCATCCGCGCGGCGTACGAGCTGGCCGAGCGGATCAACACCCGGCTGGGCCGCGCCCGGATCACCGGCATCGACATCGGCGGCGGCCTGCCCGTCAACTTCGCCGACGAGGACGACCGGCCCACGTACGCCGACTACGTGGCCGAACTCCGCGCGGCCGCGCCGGGTCTCTTCGACGGCCGGTACACCCTCGTCACCGAGTTCGGCCGCTCCCTGCTCGCCAAGAGCGGGACGATCGGCACGGTCGTCGAGTACACCAAGTCCGCCGGCGGGCGGCGGATCGCGGTCACGCACGCGGGGGCCCAGGTCGCCACCCGTACCGTCTTCATGCCCGGCTCCTGGCCGCTGCGCGTCGGGGTCTTCGACGCTGCGGGCCGCCCCAAGCAGGGCCCGGCCGAGGTCGTCGACATCGCGGGGCCCTGCTGCTTCGCCGGGGACCTCACCGCGAGCGCGCGCGAGCTCCCGGCCGTCGAACCCGGCGACGTGGTGGCGCTGTACGACACCGGGGCGTACTACTTCTCCTCGCACTTCTCGTACAACTCGCTGCCCCGGCCCGCGGTGTACGGCTACCGCACCGGCGCCGACGGGCAGTTGCGGTTCGCGCTGGTGCGCGAGGCGCAGAGCGTGCGCGGGGTGGTCGAGGAGAGCGGCCTCGCGCAGGCGTACAACCTGGTGGTGCTGCGTACGCGGTGAGCCTTCTCAGGACCTCCGGCCGAAGAACTCGATCTCGGCGACGGCGAGTCTGCGGCCGGGGCCCGCTCCGTAGGTGGTGTCGGTCGTGAGCCGGGCCCGGACGATCTCCGATCCGCGCAGGTCGAAGGTCTGCTGGCCGGGCTGGTCCTTGACCCTCAGCTTCTTGCTGACGCTGGTTCCGTCGGCGGAGGTGAGCAGGACGGTGATCCTGGCCGGGCGGGCCTGGGTGAGGAACTCGTCCATCTTGGCCGACGTACCCGAGAAGACGACCAGCTTCAGCACCCGTACGGGCTGCTCGAAGTCGCACTCCAGGTACTGGCCCACCCCGGTGTCGGACCCGGCGGCCGAGGGCGCCCAGTAGCGGTTGTTGAAGCCGTCGAACGCCGCGCCCGCCGGGTGTCCCGGAGCCCTGCTGGAGGCCCGGAACCGGGTGGGCGGCACCGCCTCCGGCGTCCCCGTCTCGTCCTTGGCGAAGCCGAACCAGCCGGACAGGTGAGGCAGGGCGAACCAGATCCCGCACGCCAGCACGATCAGCACGACCGGCAGCGCCAGACCGGGGCGGCGCCACAGCCGGCGCTTCGGCCGGGTGCCCGCGGTGGGCGCCTGACGCGGTCGCCGCCGGAAGATCCGGCGCCACCAGGGAGGCCGGGCTTCGGGCGGCGGGCCCGGGTCCAGGAGCAGCGCGCAGCGGATGCACAGGGTGCGGTCCGGGGCGTTCTCCGTACGGCAGTTGGGGCAGCGGACGGGCAGCACGGGGGGCGGGCCCGGGGGTGCGTTCGCCGGGCCGGGCGCCACGTCGGGCAGCGCCTCGGGCCCCGGTACCGGCTCGGCCGGATCGTCGCCGGGGCGGCGCGGGGCGGCGGGAGCGGGCACGGGAAGGGTCGGCTGGGGCTGGGGTTGCACGGTCGGCCGGGGCTGGGGCTGGGGTTGCACGGTCGGCTGCGGCTGAGGGGTGGGATGCGGCCGGGGAGTCGGCTGCGGCGCGGGGGCAGGTGCAGGGGGCGCGGGGGCCGGGGCGGGAGGTGCGGGGGTGGCCGGAGGTGCCGGGCTGCCGTTCTGCGGCGCCTCCCACTCCAGGAACGCCTGGCACGACGTACAGAACTGCGTCCCCGGCGCGTTGTTCTGGCCGCATGTCTCGCAGATCACGAGACCTCCAGGTCGAAGCCCACATGTGCCGGGATCTCCGTACGGATCAGCTCCTCCAGCCGGACCCGGTCGACCTGGTACGGCTGCGCGGGCCGGACCCGGACCGTGACCCACGGCCGCGGGCCGCCCGGGAACTGGGTGTGCGGCGTCGTCGACCATGCCGTACCGCCGCTCTCCACGATCTCCGGCTCGATCCCCGTCTCCAGGAACACCGCCTGGGCGAGACCGCGCCGGGTGCCTCGCCGGCTGTGCCGCTCGACCGCGCCGCGCACCGTCGCGCGCCGCTGCTCGACCGGGCGGTCCGGGCGGGTGTCGACAGCCACCCACTGGGCCAGCCAGGCCAGGAAGTCCTCGGGCGCGCTGCGGGGGTCGAGGTGGGCGGGCAGGTTGTCGATGGAGAGCAGGACCGGGGCGAGGACGTCGTCGAGCGCCGCGAGGAACCGGCGCAGGAAGTCCTGCTCCAGGTAGACCGCCGGGAGCTGTTCGATCAGCGGGTGCGGGGTCGGCAGGCCGGTCACGGCTGTGCGCATGGCGGTCAGGCCTCCCGTACCCGGAGCTGGTGCTCGTAGCTGAAGACCAGGGCGTGCCGGTCCAGCGCGATCTTGGTGGTGGGTTCGCCGCGCTGCCCGTTCACGGGGTCGGCGGGGAACAGGCGTACGTCCTCCACCAGGTCCACGCCCGGCACCTGCTGCAGTACGGCGAACGCCTCGCCAGACTGGATCGGCCGGCCGAACGGCCAGCCGTCGCCGCCCGGTCCGCCGCTCAGCGGGTTGAAGTAGCTGTAGAGGGCGGTCAGCGCCTCCTCGCGCACCCGCTCCAGCACGACGCCCCGGCGGGCCTGGACCGTGGCGACCACCGTGACCCCCTGGTAGAAGGGCCGCTCCACCACCAACCGGGCCCCGATGGGCCGTCGTTCGTCCAGATGGCCCGCGATCAGAGCGAGGGTGTGCTGCGGCGGGATCAGCTCGTCGAACTGGATCCGGCCCTGCTCGTCGCTGCGCCCGGCCGGTACGACGAGCAGCCGCACCCCGCCCGCCTCGACGTCCGAGTCCCCGCCGGCCGGGATGCACTGCACCCGGGCCGCGTCGGGCGCGACCTCCCGGGCGAGCAGTTCGTAGTCGTGCGGCACGACGGCCCGGTGCAGGGTCCGCAGCGTCATCGGGCCCCGCACCCGCGCGCTCTCCACCGTCTCGCCGTCGACCCCGCCGAGCGCGGGGCGGCGGTTCTCCACCCGGGCCACGTACGGGATGGCGCTGCGCAGCACCCGGAGCGTGGAGCGGGCGACATTGCCGCGCAGCCCCCCGCCGGTGCGGTACGAGCGCACGCGTACGGTCGCGCCCTTCGGCGGCACCTTCCCGTAGTAGCGGATGGAGCCGTCCCGCTCCCGTACCGCCGGACCGAATTCGACCCGCCCCGAGTTGGGGTCGAGCGTGATGTGCCGGTCCTCGGGACCGGAGTGCGCGAAGTCGTCGACCCGGGTCCACTCCGTGCCCTGCGGGCCGCCCGCCGGGTCCGCGACCTCGACGACGAAGTCGCCGGGGACGACCGGCGGCCGGCTCACCGTGAAGATCTGGCCGGGTACGCCCTCGGCCGGGCCGAGCACCTCGTCGGTCACCGTCTCGGCGTGCACGGCGCCGACGGTCGCGCCGATCGTGAACGCGGTGATCCGGCGGACCACCGGGGGCGCCATGTAGGTGGGCTGCCCCGGGGCGGCCTCCACCAGGCGGCAGCGCAGCCAGCCACCGGTCCGGCGTACGACGACGGCGGGCGTGTGGCCCTCGGGGAGGTGCAGGATCAGCTCTCCGGACCGGTTGAAGCCGCCGGTGTCGTCCTTCTCGATCTCGCAGGCCGTCCAGGCGTTGCCGTCCCACGCCTCCCAGACCAGCGGCGGCCGCAGCGGGTCCACGCCGACGCCCTCGACCGCGCAGTCCAGCCGGAGCACGACGACTCCCGAGGGGACGGCCGCGGACAGGCCCACGTAGAGGGCGTCGCCGGGCGCGGGCGTGGCGCCGAAGCAGGGGACGGACCGGCCGAGCGTGAGTTCCTCGGTACGGTCCAGGGCGTCGCCGGAGGTCGGCCAGGCGGCGAGGTGGGCGAACTCGCAGGGAACGATGGACAGTTCGCGTTCGGTGGTGAAGACCACCGCCTCCTCGGTCTCCGTGCGTACGGTCGCCACCTCCGTGCCGGCCCGCACCCGCACCGGTTCGGGCTGCGGCGCGGAGAGCCGGAACGTCACATCGGCGTGGGCGGCCGTGGGCGGGTGGAGCCGGACCCCGATCAGGTCGAGGAAGGTCAGATAGCTCTTCTCCGGGACCCGGTTCACCCGGTAGACAAGCTGGTCGACCATGGTCGCGAAGGCCTCGATGAGGGTCACGCCCGGATCCGACACATTGTGGTCGGTCCACTCGGGGCAGCGCTGCTGGACGAGCCGTTTCGCCTCGTCGACCAGGCCCTGGAAGCGGCGGTCGTCCAGATACGGGCTGGGCAGCGTCACGCGCCGTCCACCTCCTCGTGCTGCGGGATCACATAGAACGGGAAGACCAGGTTTCGGGGGTCGTTGGCGCCCCGGACGGTGTAGCCGATGTCGATGTACAGGACGCCGTTGTCCACCTCGTCGAACCGGACGACGACCTCGGTGACCTCGATCCGGGGCTCCCACCGGTCCAGCGCGAGGCGCACCTCGTACGCGAGCTGCCCGGCCGTGCCCGCGTCCGCCGGGGCGAACACGTAGTCGTTGACGGCGCAGCCGAACTCCGGCCGCATCGGCCGCTCGCCCGGTGACGTCGCCAGGATCAGCCGGATCGACTCCTCCAGCTCGTGTTCCCCGCGCACCAGGGCAATGGAACCGGTGGCGTCGGTGCGCGGCGGGAAGGCCCAGCCCGCGCCGATGAACTCCTGCCCCATGGACGCTCAGCCTCCGATCAGTACCGTCGGGCACCCGGACACGATGGGTGCGCCGCAGGCGGCCCGGTCCCCGACGCGTGCGGCGGGCCGCCCGCCGATCAGGACCGTGGTGCTGCCGGGCGGCGTTATCGCGGACGGGGCGTGCACCGCAGGCGGCGGCATCGCGCACAGGTGCGGGGTGCCGACCGTGGCGGCGGGCAGTCCGCCGATCAGCACGGTCGGGACGCCGGGGGGTCCGACCGTGCCGGGATGTCCGGTGGGGTCGCCGACCCGTGCGGCTGCCGCAGCGGCTGCTGACATGGAAGTCCGTTCCTCTCGATCGGCGCGTCCGCGCGGTCAATTGATCTTCACCATGGGTGCGTTGATGGCCAGGGAGCCGCCGCCCTTGATGTCGGTGCGCTGCGTTCCGTTGACCGCGACCTGGGCTCCCTGTACGTCGACCGTGCCGCCGGTGGAGAGCTTGACCTCGCCGTTCCCGCCGTCGACGTTCACTCCGCTGCGGGACTTCAACGTGACGCTGTCACCGCTCAGTTCGAGCGTTCCCTGCCCGCCGTCCAGCGCGACCCCGCGGGCCGCCTTGATGGACACCTGCTGCTTGGCCTCGATGTTCACGCTGCCGTCGCTGTTGATCACGATCACGGTGCCCCTGCGGTCCAGATCGATCTTCAGCTTTCCGTCGCCGGTGAGCAGGCGTACGCCCTGCGGCCCGTTGGCGTCGTCCAGGATCTCCAGCTGGTTGCCGCTCTTGGAGGCGACCGAGCGCCGGTTGACGGCCCCGCTGGTCGGATCGACGAGCGAGCCTCCCGGGGCGGGCTGCGAGGCGGGTCCCGAGCCGGACGAGCCGCCGGCCCCGGCCGCAGCTCCGGCCGCGGCTGTCGGCCCACTGCCGGCCGGGCCCGTCGGCCCACTGCCGGCCGAACCCCCGCCACCCCCGCCGCTGCCCTGGGACGGCCGGTCCTTTCCGTTGTACAGACCGGCGAGGACGTACGGGCGGTCCAGGTGCCCGTGCTCGAACCCCACCAGCACCTCGTCCCCGACCTCGGGGATGAACGCCTCGCCGCCGCTCGTCCCGCCCGACTGGGCCGTCCGCGCCCAGTCGCTCGCGTACTCGTCCGACAGCCAGGGGAACCGCACCTTGACCCGGCCCGAGCCCTCCGGGTCCTGGGTGTCCGTGACCGTCCCGCTGACCAGCCCCGCGCAGCGCGACCCTCCCCCGCTTCCCGTGCCGGAGCCGCCGGAGCCAGGGCCTCCGCCGGTCAGCCCGAACAGCGAACGCTCCTGCTGACCGGAGACGGTGAGCCAGGTCTCGTACCCGCGCACCGGGTCGAAGACATGCCGCGACGAGGTGACCGTGTACCGCCCCTCGAACGGCGCCCCCACCGCGTTGAGCGCCACCGCGCTGCCGGCCCGCACCTCCGGGTTCCCCCGGATCACCGCCTCCAGCTCCGCGAACGACCCGGCGATCCGCTCGGCCAGGGCCTTCGCCGCCTGGTCCACCTGGGCCTGCGCCCCGTACGCCGCGTCCGTGACGACGAAGCGCGCCTCGCCGAACGGGGCGGACACCTCGGCCGCGCTCACCCCGAGCTCCAGGGTCGCCGACTTCCCGGCGGGCGCCCGCCCGACCAGCGGCTGCTTGGTCTTGACGTCCCAGCCGCGCACCTCGACCTCGGAGACCTGCTCGGCCGACGACACCCCGGCCCGGCAGCGCAGCAGGTTGCTGCCCATCTCCAGGACCAGCGGATTGCGGTCGGCGCGCGCCGAGCCGTCCGGTGCGCCGCTCGCCTCCGCGGGCCGGGTGATGTGCAGCTGACCGTCGAGCACATACGCCTGGGCGCCCGCCTCCTCGGCCAGGTCCCGGATGAACTCCCAGTCGGTGACGTTGGGCTGGGCGATGTGTTCGAGCACGGGACCGGCCACGTCGACCTCTCCCGGCTTCAGCCCGGCGCGCTGGGCGACCTGGGCGCAGATGTCGGCGAGCGTCATGTTCTGGTAGCTGGCGACCCGGCGGCCGCGGAACAGCCGGTGCGACTCGTCGAGCCCGCGTACGACGGTGAAGGTGCCGGTCTCGTCGAGCTCCACCTCCAGTGCGGTGACCACTCCCTTCAGCAGCGGCTTCGGCGCCGCGTCGCCGCCCGCACGGGCCAGCAGCCTGACCTCGCTGCCGATCTTCAGCCCGGTCCGGTCCAGCAGCACCCGGTCCGGGTCGCGGAAGCGCAGGAGGAACAGGTCGGGCAGCGTCCGGCTGTCGTCGACGTACCCCTCGACCAGGGTGTTCACGAACTTCGGCGGCAGCGGACTGCCACCCAGCTCCACCACCAGCGCCGTCGCGACGCCCGGCTGCGCCATCAGGACCGCCCTCCGTCCCGGCCCTCTTCGAGCCGGCTCAGCTCGTCGAGCGCGGGGAGCAGCAGCTGCCGTCCGGGGGCCAGCCGCATCGGGTCGTCGATCCCGTTGGCCTCCGCGATCACCCGCCAGGCCGCCGGGTCGCCGTACTCGCGCTGGGCGAGCGACGGCAGCGAGTCCCCGGCGTCCAGCCGGTGCACCCGGCGGGCGGCGAGGGCGCCCGAGGTCGGGTTCTGGCCCGGGGTGTCGCCGCTGATCTCCTCCATCGTCACCTGGCAGACGGCCCGGATCGGCACGCCCGACGTGGTGAACAGGGTGTATTTCGCCTGCACTTGACTGACGTAGCCGGGGAACCCGGTCAGCCCGCCCCAGTGGAAGACCACCCACGGCGGCGAGGAGCGCTGCTGCTGACGGGTCTCGTCGGTCGGCACGCAGCACGCGAAGAGCTGTTCCACCGAGGTCACCACCCGGGTGTCCTGGGTGTCGCTGGCGTCGAAGAACATCTCCACGGTGAGCTTGCTGGGCTGCGAACCCTGGTACTCCGGCGGGCCGGAGCTCTTCGCGCCCTTGGCCGGGCTCCGCTTCCAGGAGGCGGCTTTGGTGAGGCTGAGCTCCTTGGGGTTGAACTGGAAGTCGATCCGCCCGCACGGGCCGCCAGGGGTGAGGCCGCCACCGGTCGGCGGGGTCCGCAGCTCCAGGTAGGCGTGTTCCAGCTTGGGCCTGGCCGAACCTCCCTTGCCCGCCTTCGCGGCCGATGCCCCGGACGTACCGGCGGCACTGAAGGCGATGGGACCGGCACCGCTCACGACGCTCAGCCCTCCATCACATAGCCGTGATGGGCGATCTCGATCGTCTCCATCGCGACCTTGGGCGATTCGGGGGTGAAGGAGGGACCGGTCCAGCGGACGGGCACGACCTCCAGCAGCCCCCACTGGGCCACCTTCTGCCCGTCCCCGGTCCGCGCCTCGATGTGCGCGGTCTTGCGGCTGAACCCGGTCGTCATGGTGGCGAACCAGCGCGCCACCTTCTCGGTCTCCTTGGTCAGCGGCCTGGACAGTTTGACGTTCGAGTACTTCAGGCGGGTCGGCAGCTGCCACAGATGCCCGTTGTTGCCGCCCTCCTCCCGTGTTTCGAGCACCACTTCACAGCCCAGCCCGTCACATGTGTTGAACGACCCGAGCTCGATGTCGTCGATCGTGACGACGAAGCAGACACTGACGGCGGGATCGTTCTCCTGGGCGGTGGCCATGGTCCGTACCTCTCGATCTCAGTGCCTGGTGTCCGTGCCTGAAGTGCCTGTGTCCGTACCTGAAGTCAGTGCCTGGTGTTGATGAGGAATCCCGCCCGTTCGCGTTCCAGCCGCAGATCCGCCTTGAAGAGCCTGCTGAGCGGCGGATACAGGGCGCGTACCAGTTCGTCGGTGACGACGGGCGCACCACCGGAGGCGGAGGCGGCCCCGGACGCGCCCGGCGCACCGTGGGCCTCGGCCGTGGGCCCGGGTTCCGGTTCCGGCCGGGGCTCTGCTTCGGGCGCGGCCTCCTGGGGCGGATCCGGAGGCGGTGGCTCCTCGCTCTCCGTCTCGCGCTGCACGACGGGCGCCGAGTACGACGGCGGCGGCGACCCGAAGACCACGCTGCCGTCCGCCATCCGCTGGGCGACTCCGGCGGCCACGGCGACCGAACCGGCCGGGGTGAAGGAGGGCGCGGAGGACGCGGAGGGGGCGTGGGCGGCGGACAGTGCGGTACGGCCACCGGCACCCGGCAACGAACGAGGCACCGGCGGCCCCCCGGCGGCCTGACGTTGCAGGGCGGGAAGCGACGGGGCGGACGTACGCGCCCCCTCCGCCGGAGGCGTGGCGGTACGCTGCAACGCCGCCGGAAGGGATGCGGCCGGCGTCACCGAGGGCATGCCCTCCCGGTCGGACGTCCAGCGCACCGGAACGGAATCCGGCGGAGCGGACGGCGAAGGCAACGGTGGCGGGGCCGACGGCCCGGACACCGGCCCCGTACCGGCCGAGGGAACCGCTGCCGCCCCGTCCGCGGCGGAACGCTGTACCGCACCCGCACCGCTGCCCGGCCCGGCCCGGAGCGTCACAGGCCGGTCGGCGAGCAGGGGCGCGACCGGGTCGGTGGGCGGGGGCGGCGATAGGGGGGCCCGCACGGGCACGTCGGGTGTCCGCTGCACCGCCGGTGCGGGAGCCGCCGGTCCGGACTCCGGCGCGGCAGGGAGCAGAGGTGAATCGCCGAGCAGCGGCGCGGTCGGCCCACCGGAGTCGGGTGGCGGCTCCGGGATCCCTGACGACGCGGAGAACTCCGGAACTCCTGACGACCCGGAGAACACAGCAGCCTCAGAAGACTCGGCGGCACCGGGTGCCTCACCGACTCCCCCGCCCGTCCCCACCGTCTCCGGACCGTCATGGGCAGCCTGCCGCTGCGCCGTGGGCGGCAGTGCGGCCATGGGCGCACCGAGACCGGGTGCCCGCCGGGGCCGGTCCGAGGCCGAAGGCAGCCCCGAACGCTGCACGGGCGGAGCCGGGGACGGGAGCGGCGGCGGAGCGGAGGACGGGGTCGCAGGCTCAGGAGCCGAGGCCGGCACGAGGGGCTGCTCGCCCACCAACCGGCGTACCGGCAACTCCGCCACGGCCGACTCCCCGGCCGACGTCATCGCGGGCGCACCCCCCGCGACAGCACGCTGCACGGGCATGGACACGGACAGGGGCACGTACCCGGTCCGGACCGGCAGCTCCCCCGGACGCTCCACGGTGCGCTGCACCGGCGACGGGCGCTCCGCGGTGACCGGGTCAGCCGGGGCGGTGATCCCGTGCACCAGCCCGGTGGGCGCGTCCGGGCTGACCAGATGACCGAGGGGCGTACCGAGCGAGGTGTCCTGCCGGGTGGCGAGCGACCCCTGGAATCCGGAAGGGTCGATGACCAGATCCTGAGCACCCAAGGACCGCTGGATGGGCGGCAGTTCGGCCGGATCGACCTTTTCGCGCGGTACGGCGGGCGGGGCGGCACCCTCGCCTCCGGTCTCCGCAGCCGTCCCCGTACCCGAGCGCCCGCCACCGCGCAGCCAGGACATCAGGCCCATGGATTTTCCCGCCCTCCCTGCGCTGTTCGCTACTGCCCGTTGAGGCGAGCGATCTGTGCGACGAACCTCAGTCGTTCCGGGTGCTCCAGATCCAGCAGCTCATCGAGCGGCCAGTGGAAGTGATAGGCGAGGTACGCGACCTCCTCGTAGAGCAGGTCGGCCGCGTACGTCACGATTCCCCCAGGCGGCCACCGGCGAGATTCACCGCGAACTCCTCCTTGCAGGACGGACAGGAGACGGCGGCGCGGGTGTGTCCCTCGGCGTTGATCCGCCGGTAGAAGTCCTGGAGGAAGGCAAGGTCGGAGGCGAAGAGGTCCTCGATGATGCCGGGGTGGATGTCGTCGATCGTCCCGATCCGGGTGACGACCCGGGCGATGAGCACCACCGAGAGGTACGCGGAGTTCTCCCGCACCCGGTCGTCCCGCAGCGGCACGAGTTCGTCGCGCGCCGTCGCCAGCCGCATGACACCCGTGTGGTGCACGGCGCCCGTCTCGTCGACGTACCCGCGCGGCAGCTCGAAGGTGAATTCGGTACGCAGCGGCTCCCGTTGACCGGACCGCCCGCTCCCGCCGGCCGGGAGGTGTGCGTCCGGCCGTTCAGGGGCCTCCGCCGGAGCCGTGCGCCGCATCAGTCGAGTTCCATGCTCTCGTAGGTGATCGCGAGCTTCTCCGTCAGGACCGAGGTGTCACCGGCCTTCAGGGTGCCGATCTCCAGGGACTTCGGCCAGGCGTTGATGAGCTTGTAGCGCTTGATGGCGATGCCCTCGTGGTCGTACACGATCACCGCACCGTTGCGGCGGGCCGCGGTCATCCGGCCGAACCGGGAGTCCTTGATCCACCGTTCGAAGCTGTTGTCCTCGGTGAGGCCGCGGGTCACGGTCACCTCACCGGCCTTCGGCCTGCCGGGGAGCTTCTTGATGGCGTAGCGGCCGTCGGCGGTGTTCTGCTTCAGCTCGATGACGTCCTGCTCCATCTTCAGACCACTGACCTCGGTGATCTGCTTGATGACGACGCTGTCGAATTCGAGGCCGAAGGAGGCTCCGACGGTGCTGTCGAGATCGGGAAGTGGCACAACAGGCTCCTTTACCGCTTTTACCGCTGGGTGGACCTAGGGGGACCAGGCCGCGCTACTCGTCGACACCGCCGGTGCCCCCGGTCAGCTGGGAGAGGCGGAAGACGACGAACTCGGCCGGCCTGACCGGCGCCACCCCGATCTCGCAGATGACCTGACCTGCGTCGATACTCTCCGGCGGGTTGATCTCGCGGTCGCACTTGACGTAGAACGCCTCTTCCGGAGTGAGCCCGAACAGCGCCCCCTTGCGCCACTCGTTGACCAGGAACGCCGATACGGTGCGCCGGATACGGGCCCACAGGGCGTCGTCGTTCGGCTCGAAGACGACCCACTGCGTACCGGCGAGGATCGACTCCTCCAGGTAGTTGAAGAGACGCCGGACGTTCAGATAGCGCCAGGCCGGATCGGAGGCCAGCGTGCGCGCGCCCCAGACCCGGATGCCGCGCCCGGGGAAGGAACGGATGCAGTTCAGCCCGATCGGGTTGAGCAGATCGTGTTCGCCCTTGGTCAGCTGGGTCTGGAGGGCGACCGCACCGCGGACGACCTCGTTGGCCGGGGCCTTGTGCACCCCGCGCGACTCGTCGTTGCGGGCCCAGACCCCGGCGATGTGGCCGCTCGGCGGGACGAGCCGGGCGCGCCCGGACGAGGGGTCGGCGACCCGGATCCAGGGGTAGTAGAGCGTGGCGTACTTGGAGTCGAAGCCGGCGCGGTCGGTGCGCCAGGCGCGGATCTGCTGCGGGCTCAGTCCCGGCGGCGGGTCGAGTATGGCGACCCGGTCGCCCATCAGCTCGCAGTGACTGATGAGCCCCTGCTGTACGGCGACGACCGACTCCAGGTCCAGCAGCCCGCGTTCGTACGCGCTCATCAGGTCCGGTACGGCGATGGTCGTGACCTCTTCGACCGCTTCGAGCCCGCCGAGACCGGTCCGGCGGTCGGGATCGCCGACGTACAGCTCGGGGGTCAGCGCCCCGGCCGCGGGTGAGGCGGGCGCGGCGGGGGCCAGGGTCACGCTCTGCGGCTCGGGCTTGGCCGGGGCGGCGCCGCGGGCCGTCTCGCGTATCTCGATGAGCTCCGACTTGGCGTTGACCCGGGTGGCGACGTTCTCCTTGCTGCGCTTGGTCGTGACGCTCGGGTACGTCTCCGCGACCTGCCCGTCCCGCTTCACGATCAGCTGGAAGACATCGGAGGGCGGATCGTCCCCCTCCACCTCGGTCACCTCTACGGTGACCTCTCCGGCCACACCGGGGCGGGGTTTCACCGCGTACGGCCCGAGCTGCGTCTCCGACCCGGCGGGCAGTTGTCCGGCTGCCCCGTTGGTCTCGTCCTCGGCCGACGGCTCGGTGCCGTCACCGATGCGCACCACGTAACAGACGCCGCCGCCGTTGGCGAAGAACCCGTACACGGCCGAAGCCAGATACGTGCCGTCGACGAAGTCACCGAACGTGCCTGCGAACTGGCTCCAGTTGGTGATCAGCGTCGGCTCGTCGAACGGCCCCTTCTGGGCGAAGCCGACGAAGGCGGCGACCGAGGTGCCCACCCCTTCGATCGGCCGGGATCCGGACTCGATCTCTTCGACGTAGACGCCCGGGGACAGGTACGACGGCATATGAGTCTCTCCTTGGCCGGGAACGCCCGCAATTCTCGCGACACCGGCGATCACCGGGAACGGACACTCGGCCGCCCACCCGTGCACCGGCCGCTGCCCGATCAGGCAATGCCGTCGTGCTGTACGTGCCGCCGGGCGCTGCCCCCGACCGCGGTGCGCCTGTCCTGCGTACGGCGCGGGTGCTGAGCACACCCTGGGACGGGGACAGGGGACATGTGCGGCCGGGAGGGCGGATGAAGGCGGTTCCGGAGAAGGACCCCTCTTCTGCCCGACCCTCTCCCGCTCATCCTTCCGCTCATCCCGACGTCTCCCGTACGACGACGGCACCGGAGCGCCCACGGGGCGACCGGCCTGCCCCTGACCGCCGGAGTCTGCAACGTCTTCAGCGTGCGGCGGGGAACGCGGCCGTCTCCCGCCTGGTCGCGCAGCGGTACACGGCGCCGGTGAAGCCGTCCCCCGCCCAGGCCCCTGGCTTCCGCAAGGTGAAGGCGGATGTGGCGGCGAAGAAGGTCCGCCT
>NZ_BMTF01000033.1:19265-68132 GCF_014649535.1 Streptomyces gelaticus | reverse complement strand
ATCAACGTACCCAGATCATCACTCGACCCACGCGACTTCGACGACAGATTCGTCAGAACCTGCGCCCCCATGTCGAACTTCATTCAATCCCCCTGCCGAGCTGCATCAACTCATCTTCCCTCATGCCTATCAACTTCTCGGCTCCTGATGCAATTGGGGCCAACGGTGCTGTTGAGAGGCTGTGACAGAACCAACGGCGGCGAGCTTCACGGCGCAGGCGCGACCGCAGGCGCGACCACGTGCGCGACCGCAACTACCGTGTGCGCGACCGCACGCACGACTACAGACCGCCGCCGACGGATCGCCGCCGGGCGGATCCGGGCGGATCCGGTGCTGCCGGGGCGCCGGTTGTTCATGCTCTGAGACAGAATGCCGTTTGGCACAAGCCGTGTCGCCGCCGGCCACTATTCACATCCGCGCCTGCTGCACAGCTCTTTCACGTCCGCACCATGTGTGCGGACCGCGCGACGACTCATGGAGTGCAGATTGACTACTACGACGTTCCGCTCTCGTATAACCGCCCGGATCGGGCGCACCTATCTGTCCAGGATCCAGAAGTACGGGATCGGATCCTCGACGGTCCGGTTGCTCCCCGACGACCTGCTGATGATGCTGCGCAGGAACGGCCTCGACCCGGTGGACAAACTGGCCAGGACCCGGGCGAAGCGGCCGGTGCACAAGGTCTCGCTGCCGTTCGGTATGGACGCCTGGGTGGTCAGCGGCTACGAGGAGTCGAAGGCCGTTCTCGGTTCGGCCGACGGGTTCAGCACCGACTTCGCCCACCTCGCGACGAACGCCGGAGTGGCCGCCGAGCAGAGTCCCGGCGGGCTCGGGTTCAGCGATCCTCCCGTGCACACGCGACTGCGCCGCATCCTGACCCCGGAGTTCACGATGCGCCGGCTGCGGCGCCTGACCCCCAGGATCGATGCCATCGTCGAGGAGCGCCTCGACGCGATGGCGTCCGCCAGGGGCCCGGTCGACCTGGTGCAGGAGTTCGCGCTGCCGATCCCCTCCCTCACGATCTGCGAGCTGCTCGGGGTGCCCTACGAGGACCGCGACGACTTCCAGCAGCTCGCCATGGACCGCTTCGACCTCTTTGCCGGAACGACCGCACCCTTCGGCGCGATGTCGGAGTCGCTGGAGTACTTCAGGGGTGTCGTCAAGGCACAGCGCGAGAAGCCGGGCGACGGCCTGCTCGGCATGATCGTGCGGGAGCACGGCGACCATGTCGACGACGAGGAACTCGCGGGCCTCGCAGACGGCGTGCTCACCGGCGGGTTCGAGACGACCGCCAGCACGATCGCCCTCGGCTCTCTCGTACTGCTGCAGAACGCGGACGTTCTGGAGCGAATACGCACCGACGACGCCATGACCGCCCCCTTCGTCGAGGAGGTGCTGCGCTACCTCTCCGCGGTGCAGATCGCCTTCCCCCGGTTCGCCCGCCGCGACATCGAGATAGGCGGTGTGGTCATCCCGCAGGGCGACATGGTGCTCTGTTCGCTGAGCGGCGCCAACCGCGATGCCGGGTACGTCACGGACGACGGGCGCTTCGACCCGCACCGCACCCCGTCGGGCGGCCACCTCGCCTTCGGTCACGGCATCCACCGCTGCGTAGGCGCCGAACTGGCCCGCATGGAACTGCGTACCGCCTACCCGGCCCTGGTCCGCCGGTTCCCCGGGATGCGGCTCGCCGTTCCGCCCCAGGACCTGGCCTTCCGCAAGCTGTCCATCGTCTACGGCATCGAATCGCTGCCGGTGCACCTGCGCTGAGAAGCCCGTACCGGGGGACTCCATCAGGCCCACCGGCGCCATGGCGAGCGCGAGCGCGTACGGCGCCACGCTCGTCAGTGTGTCCGAGGGAGGCCCCGGGCGCTCCCCCGGCACTCGACGCGCCGGGACGTGATGCTCCCTCGGCACTCGGTACGAGGGCCGGGGCGCCCCTTCAGCGCCTCCTCAGCACTCGATGATGTTCACCGCGAGCCCGCCGCGCGCCGTCTCCTTGTACTTCACGCTCATGTCCGCACCCGTCTCCTTCATGGTCTTGATGACCTTGTCGAGGGAGACCTTGTGGCTGCCGTCACCGCGCAGCGCCATCTTCGCCGCCGTCACAGCCTTGACCGCGGCCATGCCGTTGCGCTCGATGCACGGGATCTGGACGAGACCGCCGACGGGGTCGCAGGTCAGGCCCAGGTTGTGCTCCATGCCGATCTCGGCGGCGTTCTCGACCTGCTCGGGGGTGCCGCCGAGGACCTCGGCGAGGGCGCCCGCGGCCATCGAGCAGGCGGAGCCGACCTCGCCCTGGCAGCCGACCTCGGCGCCGGAGATGGAGGCGTTCTCCTTGAAGAGCATGCCGATGGCCCCGGCCGCGAGGAGGAAGCGGACGACGCCGTCCTCCTTCTCGGCCTCGGTGGCGCCGCCGGCCGCGAAGTTCATGTAGTAGTGCAGCACCGCCGGGATGATGCCCGCGGCGCCGTTGGTGGGCGCGGTGACGACCCGGCCGCCCGCCGCGTTCTCCTCGTTGACCGCCATCGCGTAGAGGGTGATCCACTCCATCGCGTGGGTCTGCGGGTCGCCCTCGGCGCGCAGCTGGCGGGCGGTGGTCGAGGCGCGGCGGCGGACCTTGAGGCCGCCGGGCAGGATGCCCTCGCGGGACATGCCGCGCGAGACGCACGCCTGCATGACGCGCCAGATGTCCAGCAGGCCCGAGCGGATCTCGTCCTCGGTGCGCCAGGCCCGCTCGTTCTCCAGCATCAGCGAGGAGATGGACAGGCCGGTGTCCCGGGAGAGCCGCAGCAGCTCGTCGCCGGTGCGGAAGGGGTACTTCAGCACGGTGTCGTCGAGCACGATCCGGTCCTCGCCGACCGCGTCCTCGTCGACGACGAAGCCGCCGCCGACCGAGTAGTAGGTCTTCTCCAGGAGCGGGGCGCCCTCGCGGTCGAAGGCAAAGACCGTCATGCCGTTGGCGTGGTACGGGAGGGCCTTGCGGCGGTGCAGGACCAGCTGCTCGTCGGCGTCGAAGTCGATCTCGTGCATGCCGAGGAGGTTGATCCGGCCGGTGGTGCGGATCTGTTCCACCCGCTCGTCGGCGGATTCCACGTCGACGGTGCGCGGCGACTCGCCCTCCAGGCCGAGCAGGACGGCCTTGGGGGTGCCGTGGCCGTGACCGGTGGCACCGAGCGAGCCGTACAGCTCGGCGCGTATCGAGGCGGTGTGCGCGATCAGGCCCTCGTTCTTCAGACGGCGCGCGAACATACGGGCGGCGCGCATCGGGCCCACCGTATGGGAGCTGGACGGGCCGATGCCGATCGAGAACAGGTCGAAGACCGAGATGGCCACGGGTGACTCCTCAGGGGTTGGTAGACATCGTCGTCTGCCGGTGGTGCGGTACATGCCGGGCCGGGCGGCCCGAAGAGCGGGGGCATGGGGCGGGGCACCGCGCTCACTGTTCAGTGTGCGCGGTGCCCCGCCCCAACGTGTTGCCGGAACGTGTCCGGACTACTTCAGGCCGGGGTACAGCGGGAACTTCTCGGCCAGCGCGACGACACGGGCCTTCAGCGCGTCCGCGTCGTACGACGGCTTGAGCGCGGCGGCGATGATCTCCGCGACCTCGGTGAAGTCCTCGGCCTGGAAACCGCGGGTCGCCAGGGCCGGCGTACCGATCCGCAGGCCCGAGGTGACCATCGGCGGCCGCGGGTCGTTCGGGATGGCGTTCCGGTTGACCGTGATGCCCAGCTCGTGCAGCCGGTCCTCGGCCTGCTGGCCGTCCAGCTCGGAGTTGCGCAGGTCGACGAGGACCAGGTGGACGTCCGTACCGCCGGACAGCACGGAGACACCGACCTCGGTGACGTCCGGCTGGACCAGGCGCTCGGCGAGGATGCGGGCGCCGTCCAGGGTGCGCTGCTGGCGCTCCTTGAACTCCTCGGTCGCCGCGACCTTGAACGAGACCGCCTTGGCCGCGATCACGTGCTCCAGCGGACCACCCTGCTGGCCCGGGAAGACCGCCGAGTTGATCTTCTTGGCGAGTTCCTGCGTCGACAGGATGACGCCACCGCGCGGACCGCCGAGGGTCTTGTGCGTGGTGGTCGTGACGACGTGGGCGTGCGGCACCGGGTTGGGGTGCAGACCCGCGGCCACCAGACCGGCGAAGTGCGCCATGTCGACCATCAGGTACGCCCCGACCTCGTCCGCGATGCGGCGGAAGGCGGCGAAGTCCAGCTGGCGCGGGTACGCGGACCAGCCGGCGACGATCAGCTTCGGCTTGGACTCCTTGGCCAGCCGCTCGACCTCGGCCATGTCCACGACGCCGGTCTCGTCGACGTGGTACGGGACCACGTTGTAGAGCTTGCCGGAGAAGTTGATCTTCATGCCGTGGGTCAGGTGGCCGCCGTGGGCCAGGTTCAGGCCCATGATCGTGTCGCCCGGCTTGAGCAGTGCGAACATCGCGGCGGCGTTGGCCTGCGCACCGGAGTGCGGCTGGACGTTCGCGGCCTCGGCGCCGAACAGCGCCTTGATACGGTCGATGGCGATCTGCTCGACGACGTCGACGTGCTCGCAGCCGCCGTAGTAGCGGCGGCCCGGGTAGCCCTCGGCGTACTTGTTGGTGAGGACGGAGCCCTGGGCCTCCATGACCGCGACCGGAGCGAAGTTCTCCGAGGCGATCATTTCGAGGGTGGACTGCTGTCGGTGGAGCTCGGCGTCGACAGCGGCGGCGACGTCCGGGTCCAGCTCGTGGAGGGAGGAGTTGAGAAGCGACATCAGGTGGTCCCTTGGGGTCTTTAGTTGCCGGAGAACTCGGTGTACTCGTCGGCGGAGAGCAGGTCCTTCGGCTCCTCCGCGACGCGTACCTTGAACAGCCAGCCGCCTTCGAAGGGAGCGGAGTTCACCAGCGACGGGTCGTCCACGACGTCCTGGTTCGCCTCGGTGACCTCGCCGGTCACCGGGGAGTACAGGTCGCTGACCGACTTGGTCGACTCCAGCTCACCGCAGGTCTCGCCCGCGGTCACCGTGTCACCGACCTTGGGCAGGTCGGCGTAGACGACATCGCCGAGCGCGTTGGCTGCGAATTCGGTGATGCCGATCGTGGCCACACCGTCCTCGACGGCCGACAGCCACTCGTGCTCCTTGCTGTAACGCAGCTGCTGGGGGTTGCTCATGACCTGAATTCTCCTGTACGCGGGGGAGTGCTGATGAACGGTGGTCTTACGGTGTGAGACGCGACTGCGTCACTTTCCGAGGTGCGCGGACGTCACTTCTGGCGCTTGTAGAACGGCAGCGCCACGACCTCGTACGGCTCGTGGCTGCCCCGGATGTCCACTGCGATGCCCGCGGTGCCGGGCGTGGCGTGCGCGGCGTCGACGTACGCCATGGCGATCGGCTTGCCCAGGGTGGGCGACGGGGCGCCCGAGGTGACCTCGCCGATGACCTCGCCGCCGGCGGTCACGGAGAAGCCGGCGCGCGGCACCCGGCGGCCCTCGGCGACCAGCCCGACCAGCTTGCGGGGCGGGGCGGTCTCGGCGTGCCCGGCGGCGGCCTCCAGGGCCTTGCGGCCGACGAAGTCGCCCTCCTTCTCGAACTTCACGACCCGGCCGAGACCGGCGTCGAACGGGGTCAGCGCCGTCGTCAGCTCGTGCCCGTACAGCGGCATGCCCGCCTCCAGGCGCAGCGTGTCGCGGCAGGAGAGCCCGCACGGGATCAGGCCGTGGGAGGCGCCCGCCTCGGTCAGCGCCCTCCAGAGCTGCTCGGCGTGCTCGGGGGCGACGAACAGCTCGAAGCCGTCCTCGCCGGTGTAGCCGGTACGCGCGATCAGCGCGGGGACACCCGCGACGGTGCCGGGCAACCCGGCGTAGTACTTCAGGCCGTCCAGGTCGGCATCGGTGACGGCTGCCAGGATGGCGGGGGACTCGGGGCCCTGGACGGCGAGCAGCGCGTACGCGTCGCGGTCGTCGCGCACCTCGGCGTCGAAGCCCTCGGCCCGCGCCGTCAGCGCGTCCAGCACGATCTGGGCGTTGCCCGCGTTGGCGACCACCATGTACTCGGTCTCGCCCAGCCGGTAGACGATCAGGTCGTCCATGATGCCGCCGTCCTCGGCGCAGATCATGGTGTAGCGGGCGCGGCCCACGGCGACCGTGCCGATGTTGCCGACCAGCGCGAAGTTCAGGAAGGCCGCGGCCGCGGGGCCGGTGACGGTGATCTCGCCCATGTGCGACAGGTCGAAGAGACCGGCCCTGGTGCGCACCGCGTTGTGCTCGTCGCGCTCGCTGGCGTACCGCAGGGGCATGTCCCAGCCCGCGAAGTCGGTCATGGTCGCGCCCAGCGAACGGTGCAGGGCATCGAGGGCGGTGAGGCGGGGGGCGGTGCTCATGGATATGACTCCCGGGGCATGACGACGAGGACGATCCCTCCCCATCTGTCATCGGAACCTGAGAGGTTCGCCGAGAGCCCCTGGAAGGGTTTCGGCTTGCACCTTGGGTGGAGCCGCGCAGCGGCCCGCTTTTCAGATCTGCCTCATCCACGCGGTACGGGGCCTGAGAGATTCAAGGGAGGAACTTGCTCCTTCGGCGCCCGGCACATGCGGTGACCGGAACTCTCCCGCGCGGATTCGAACGGCCTTTATGCAGTTGGCCGGGTCATCATCGCACGCATCGCGCCGGAGTGGGGCGTCGGTCCCCCACCGGAATTCAGCGGCGCGGACGGTTGTGCCGCATTACCTTTTCTTTACACTTCATGGGCATACGTGGGGTGAGCCGACAGGGGGAGCGCGATGACGTTGCAGCGGTACGCGACGACCGCGGGGGTCGCGCACGGCGCGATGCCCGCACAGCCGGGGGTCCCGGCGAGACGAGCGGCGGGCACGCACGCGCCCGTGGTGCGGGATCTGCGGGAGCGGTCCGGGCGCACCCCGAGCGGCCTGTGCTTCGCCCCGGGCGATGTGGTGGTGGTCTCCGGCCTGCCCGGCAGCGGCAAGTCGACGCTCATCCGGCGGGCGGTGACGACGTCGCACGCCATCGACTCCCAGGACACCCGTGACCGCTGGGCGCGGATCATGCCCCGCTTACTCCCGTACGCCCTCTACCGCCCGCTCGTCCGCGCCGCCCACTACTGGGGGCTGTGGCGGGTGCTGCGCTCCGGGGAGTCCGTCGTCGTCCATGACTGCGGGACGCAGTCGTGGGTGCGCGGCTGGCTGGCCCGTGCCGCCCGGCGCCGGGGCCGGGCCCTGCACCTCGTCCTGCTCGACGTCACGCCGCAGACCGCCAAGCAGGGCCAGCGCGAGCGCGGACGTGGCGTATCGGGATACGCCTTCGCCCGGCACCGCAGGGCGGTGGGCAGGCTGCTGAGGGCGACCGAGACGGGCCTGCTGCCCCCCGGGTGCGCCTCGGCGGTGCTGCTGGACCGGGAGGCCGCGGGGCGGATCGGCCGGATCGTCTTCACGGACGGGCGGCTCGGGGCCGGGCGTTAATCTTCTGCCGGAAAGCGTGGGCGAGAAAGGGAAGCAGTGGACATCCCGGCACAGGTCCAGTCCCATCCGCAGGGCGGATGGCCGGCCAATGAGCTCGAAGAGATACTGATGGCCTCGGTGGGCGTCCCCGAAGCGGGCGGACGGCTCGTCGAGGTGCTCGGACGCAGCGAGGTCTGGGTGCCGCTGCCCAACGGCGGCGGACCCGACTCGGCGGACCTGGACCTGCCGACGCTGGAGATCGAGGGCGGCGCGTACGTCCCCGTGTTCAGCTCCGAGCAGCAGTTCCTCGCCTGCGTCGGCAGCCACATGTCCTTCACCGTCGCGCCCGCCCGCGACTTCGCCCGCGGTCTGCCCCCGCAGCTCGGCATCGCCGTGAACCCCGGCGGCGCGGTCGGGGTGCCGCTGCCGCCCCCCGCCGTGGCCGAACTCTGCCGGGCCGGGCGCACCGCGCTGGACGGCCCGGCCGGCGGTGGCAGGGTCCGGATGTACGAACCGGACTGGAAGGAGGAGCCGGTCGACTTCCTCGCCGCGGCGGCCGGCGAATTCGAGGAGAGCGGCGTCGTGCTCTCCGCCCGGCGGGCGCTGGCCAGCATCGAGGGCGGCGACCCCGTCCTCTTCGTCGGCGTCGAGCTCTCCACCTGGGAGGGTGCGGGGCACAATGCCCCGATGGACGCCCTCGGCCGCGCTCTGGGGCGGGTCGAGGTGCCCTGGCCGGTCAATCTCGTACTGCTCGATGTGGCACAGGACCCGGTCGGCGACTGGATGCGCGAGAAGATCAAGCCGTTCTACCGGCGGGCGGGCCAGTAGCCCCCGGCGCGGCCCCCGCAGCGGCCACCGGCGTGGAACACCGCTTCGACCCATGGCGTCAAGTCGGTGTCAGGACCGGCGCATAAGCTGGTTTCATGGCTGGTGCCTCGGCATCATGCCGCGCCCGTGTGCCCGGGAGCGGCCGGCCGACACAGTGGATCGAAGAGGGGCGGGACCAGGTGAGTGCGTCAGGCACCGCGGCGGCCGGGCAGGTCGAGCACATGCTGCGCCAAGTGACGCCCGGGCGCTACGACGCGTACGAGGCACTGCTGAAGGCCGTCGCGAACGGCCGGATCTGGATGCTCCTCTGGCACGGTCAGGCGGGCTCGCCCGACGCCCAGTACGGGAACATGGAGGTCGACGGCCTCGGCTACGCCCCCTGTGTGACCTCCGCCCAGGAGCTCTCGGCCAGCGGCTGGAACCGCGCCCATGAGCTGGTCGGCGGCCTGGACATCGCCCGCGCCCTCTTCCCCGACCGCTGGGGGATCTGGCTCAACCCGCACGCCCCCGGCGGTGGCGTCGGCATCCCCTGGCTGGACCTGCGCCGGATCGCCACCGGCCTCGACCGGATGCCCGCGGGCCCGCTCCGGCTCACCGAGCCGGCGATCGAGATCCCGCAGTTCTACGCCCTGCTCACGCAGAACGCCCACCGCACCCCCGCGATCCGCTCGCTGCGCCGCGCCTGGGTGCAGCCCGCCCTCGGGGCCCCGTACCTCACCATCGGCCTCGACCTCTACGACACGAGCCCGCCCTCGGTGGACGCGGCGCGCGCGATGATGCAGCAGTCGATCTCCGCCGTTCCGGACGGGCTGCCCGTCTCCACCGTCGCGATGTCCGACGAGTACGACCCGGTCGCGATGTGGCTGCGCGCCAACGCCCGCCCGTTCTACGACCGCGAGGCGCACGCCCCGGCGGCTCCTGCCGCGGGCTACGGCTACCCGCCGCAGGGCACGTACTGACCCTTTCGGGGTCGTTGCACCCCGCGGTCCGGAAGTGCGTTTGTGTACTGGATTCCCGTAACGCGGCCGTAAAGCGCCAACTCCCCGAATGTGTATGCGCGTTCACCGCCCGGTACCTCGTCCGGCCGGCTCGTGTCCGAGTTCTCCGGGCTGAGTACATCTGGTGGTGAAAGCGCCGCGAATCTGCGCGCCTGCCCCCCTTACGCCTCAACTGACCTGTGTTCGGGGGGCGTTCACATCCGTCCGGATAACGGAACACCCAGGACCGCATCACGGTTAGGCATCCATTCGTCTGCCGGTCTGGCTACCTGTGGTGACGGCAATGAAGACTCCCGCAGCAAGGGCGTCTTGCCGCCTCTGTGTACGACTGACTGATCGCGCCGCCACAGCGGCCAGTTCGGCCCGGCCACCGCCGGTTGAGAGGGGTCCTTGCCACGATGACGGCACCACTGCAAGAGCCGACCAAGGAAGCGGATCCGGTCGCGGCCGGCGGTCCCGCAGTCGACTCCGGGGTGAAGAAGGTCGAGGGACGGTCTCTCAAGCAGATCGCCTGGAACCGCCTGAAGCAGGACAGAGTCGCTCTGACGGGTGGCATCGTTGTCCTCGTCCTGGTCGTGGTGGCGGTCTTCGCGCCCCTCATCGTCGGGCTGCTGGGGCATCCGCCGAACGAGTTCCACCAGGACATGCTCGACCCGCTGACCAACCTCCCCACGGGAGACCTCGGCGGTGTGAGCAGCGACTACCTCTTCGGCGTCGAGCCCAACAAGGGGCGCGACGTGTTCAGCCGGATCGTCTACGGCGCCCGGATCTCGCTGCTCGTGGCGTTCCTGGCGGCCCTGGTCGCCGTCGCCCTCGGCACTCTCTTCGGGATCGTCGCCGGCTACTTCGGCGGCTGGGTGGACGCGCTGATCAGCCGGATCATGGACGTGCTGCTGTCCTTCCCGCAGCTCCTCTTCATCATCTCCCTGGTCTCGGTCCTCCCCGACGATCTGCTGGGGCTGACCGGCAGCGGCGTACGCATCGCCGTACTCGTCGCCGTCATCGGCTTCTTCGGCTGGCCGTACGTGGGACGCATCGTCCGCGGGCAGACGCTCTCGCTGCGCGAGCGCGAGTACGTGGAGGCGGCGCGCAGCCTCGGCGGCGGACGCACGCACATCCTCTTCCGCGAACTGCTGCCCAACCTGGTGGCGCCGATCACCGTCTACGCGACGCTCATGATTCCCACCAACATCCTCACCGAAGCGGCCCTCAGCTTCCTCGGTGCCGGTGTCCGGCCGCCCACCGCCTCCTGGGGCGGGATGCTGCGGGACGCACTGGAAACGTACGAGCACGACCCGATGTTCATGGTCTTCCCCGGCGTGACGATCTTCATCACCGTGCTGGCCTTCAACCTCTTCGGGGACGGGCTGCGCGATGCCCTGGACCCCAAGGGGACCCGATAACCCACGACTTGCCCCTGCCGCATCGTCAGGTGGCTTTTCCCATGGTTCTCCGGCAAGCAACGGCCTGGGACCGCGATCTCGGAGGTTGCGAGAAAATGTCCACAGTTACCTCGAAACGACGGCTCACCGCTGGTGCGGCCCTCGTGGTCGCGGCGCTGATGACCACCACGGCGTGCGGCGGCGGCGACGACAACGAGAGCGGCGGCAAGTCCAAGGGCGCCGGCTTCAACGCGGCGTTCAACAAGGTCGCCAACCCGTCCACCAAAAAGGGCGGAACGCTGAAGATGGTCGGCAAGCAGGACCTCGACTCCGCCGACCCCCAGCGTGCCTACTACGGCATGGCCTGGGACTTCATGCGCTTCTACACCCGCCAGCTGGTCACGTACGACACCAAGCCGGGTGTCGCCTCCACCAAGCTGGTCGGCGACCTGGCCACCGGCCCCGGTGAGATCACGGACGGCGGCAAGACCTACACGTACAAGCTGCGTGACGGCCTGACCTGGGAGGACGGCTCCAAGCTCACCTCCAAGGACGTCAAGTACGGCATCGAGCGCATCTGGGCTACGGACACCATCACCGGTGGCCCGCAGTACCTGATGCAGACGCTGGACCCCAAGGGCGAGTACAAGGGCCCCTACAAGGACAAGTCCGCGGACAAGCTCGGTCTCAAGGCGATCGAGACGCCCGACGACAACACCATCGTCTTCAAGCTGCCCAAGCCCAACGGTGACTTCGAGCAGTTCCTCGCCATGCCGTCCGGCTCGCCCGTGAAGGCGGACAAGGACACCGGCGCGAAGTACACCCAGCGCCCGTTCTCCTCCGGCCCGTACAAGTTCGAGACGTACAAGCCGGGCAAGAGCATCGTGCTCGTCCGCAACGACAAGTGGCAGAAGGCCTCCGACCCGGTGCGCCCCGCGCTCCCGGACAAGATCACCGTGACGATCTCCGCCAACCTGGAGGAGAACGACAAGAAGCTGATGGAGGGCGACTACGACGTCGACCTCAACGGCACCGGCATGACGCAGTCCGGCCGCGTCACCGCCGTCCAGGAGCACAAGGCCAGCGTCGACAACATGCAGACGTCCTTCATCCGCTACGTCGCGCTCGTCCACACCGCCAAGCCGCTGGACGACGTCCACTGCCGCAAGGCCGTCTTCTACGCCACCGACTTCGCCGGTCTCCAGCAGACCCGCGGTGGCGAGATCGCCGGTGGCGCGATCGCCAACAGCGCCCTGCCGGCTTCCGTCAAGGGCCACAGCGACTACGACCCGTACGGCGTCCTCGCCCGCAAGGGCAAGCCGGACCTCGCCAAGGCCAAGGACGAGCTGAAGCAGTGCGGTCAGCCGAACGGCTTCTCCACCAAGCTCACCGCCCGTAACAACAACCCGGGCGAGGTCGACGCCGCCGAGGCGCTCCAGGAGCAGCTCGGCAAGGTCGGCATCAAGATCGAGGTCGACCCGCTCGACGGCGCCGAGGCGTCCAGCATCACCGGCTCCCCGTCCGTCGTGAAGAAGCGCGGCTACGGCATGACGATGAGCGGCTGGGGCCCCGACTTCCCGACCGGCCAGGGCTTCGGCCAGCCGCTGTGGGACAGCCGGTTCCTCGCGGACACCGGTAACTACAACGAGTCCCAGATCAAGGATCCGCAGATCGACAAGCTCTTCGACGACGCGATCGCGCAGACCGACCCGGTCAAGGCCGGCGAGATCTACCAGCAGATCGACAAGCGGATCCTCGACCAGGCCGACTGGATGCCCTTCATCTACGAGAAGAACATCACCTGGCGCGGCGACCGTCTGACGAACGTCTACATGTCCGACGCCTACAACGGCCGCTACGACTACGTCTCGCTCGGCGTCGTCAAGTAGTCGCTGGAGTCAACCGCATCTGCAGTCAACCCGGTTGACTGTTCCACCGCCGCCGAAACCCGCCAGTCCGAAGGGCAGGTGAGGGCCGGGGCGGTGGCCGGGAGCCCCCACGAGGGGCTCCCGGCCACCGCCGGGCCGCACACAGTGCTTGCTTATCTCATCCGGCGCCTGTTCGCCGTAGTCATCATGGTGCTCGTCGTACTGCTCGCGACGTTCACCATCTTCTTCATGCTGCCCAAGTGGGCGGGTCAGGACGTCGCAGTCCTCTTCGCCGGCAAGGCCACGGGTGTCGAGCAGCTTCAGGGCATCCGGATCAAGCTGGGTCTCGACGACCCCCTCCTCGTCCAGTTCTGGGACTTCGTCAAGGGCATCCCGATGGGGCGCGACTACGCGAACGGTGACGATGTCACCCACTGCGCCGCTCCCTGCTTCGGCTACTCCTTCCGCACCGAGGTCCCCGTCTGGACCACCCTCAAGGACGCGCTGCCCGTCACCGGCGCGCTTGCCGCGGGCGCCTGCGTCCTGTGGCTCCTCGGCGGTGTCGCCACCGGTGTGGTCTCCGCGCTCCGGCGCGGCAGCATCTGGGACCGCGCCGCGATGACCACCGCGCTCGCCGGTGTCTCGCTGCCGATCTTCTTCACCGGCATGGTCGCGATGGGCCTGTTCGTGCACAGCTTCGGCTGGGTGCACATCGCCGACAACCTCTCCACGGACGACGGCATCGGCACCTGGTTCCAGACGCTGATCCTGCCGTGGATCGTGCTGGCCTTCCTGAACGCGGCGATGTACGCCCGTCTCACCAGGGCCACCATGCTCGAAGTGCTCGGCGAGGACTACATCCGTACCGCCCGCTCCAAGGGGCTCGGCGAGGGCACCGTCATCACCCGGCACGCCCTGCGTTCCGCGATGACGCCGATCCTCACCGTCTTCGGTCTCGACATCGGCGTGCTCCTCGGTGGCGCCGTCCTCACCGAGTCCACGTTCAACCTGCCCGGTCTCGGGCTCGCCGCGGTCCAGGCGATCAGCAACAAGGACCTGCCGGTGATTCTCGGCGTCACCCTGTTCGCGGCTCTCGCGATCGCCGTCGCCAACCTCGTCGTCGACATCATGTACGCCGTCATCGACCCGCGAGTGAGGCTGGGATGACCGAACTGCACAAGAGCGGTGCCGCACTGGGCGAACCCTCGGCCGGCTCGCCCGCTCCCACCGCCTTCCTCGAAGTGCGCGACCTCAAGGTGCACTTCCCGACCGACGACGGGCTGGTCAAGTCCGTCGACGGGCTCAACTTCCAGCTGGAGAAGGGCAAGACCCTCGGCATCGTCGGCGAGTCCGGCTCCGGCAAGTCCGTCACCTCGCTGGGCATCATGGGCCTGCACACCGCCGGCCAGTACGGCAAGCGCAAGGCCCAGGTCTCCGGCGAGATCTGGCTGGACGGCAAGGAGCTGCTGTCCGCCGACCCCGACGAGGTGCGCAAGCTGCGCGGCCGCGACATGGCCATGATCTTCCAGGACCCGCTGTCCGCGCTGCACCCGTACTACACGATCGGCAAGCAGATCGTGGAGGCGTACCGGGTCCATCACAGCGTCGACAAGAAGACCGCCCGCAAGCGGGCGGTCGAGATGCTCGACCGGGTCGGCATCCCGCAGCCCGACAAGCGCGTCGACAGCTACCCGCACGAGTTCTCCGGCGGCATGCGCCAGCGTGCGATGATCGCCATGTCGCTGGTCAACAACCCCGAGCTGCTGATCGCCGACGAGCCGACGACCGCGCTGGACGTGACGGTCCAGGCGCAGATCCTCGACCTGATCCGGGATCTGCAGAAGGAGTTCGGCTCCGCGGTCATCATCATCACCCACGACCTGGGCGTGGTCGCCGAGCTCGCCGACGACATCCTGGTGATGTACGGCGGGCGCTGCGTCGAGCGCGGACCGGCCGAGAAGGTGTTCTACGAGCCCCGGCACCCCTACACCTGGGGTCTGCTGGGTTCGATGCCGCGCCTCGACCGCGACCAGACCGACCGGCTCATCCCGGTCAAGGGTTCCCCGCCGTCGCTCATCAACATCCCGTCGGGCTGCGCCTTCAACCCGCGCTGCCCGTACGCGGACGTGCCCAAGGACGACGTCACCCGCACCGTACGGCCCGAGCTCCAGGAGGTCGGCAGCCGGCACTGGGCGGCCTGCCACATGTCGCCGGAGCAGCGGGAGCGTATCTGGACCGAAGAGATTGCGCCCAAGCTGTGAGCGAGGACAAGGCCGTGACGAGCGAGGACAAGGGCGTGGACGTTCCGGCGCAGAGGTCTGCCGGGCAGGGCGCGCCGACCGGTGACACCGCCTCCGGCGAGGTGCTGCTCAAGGTGACCGGGCTGCAGAAGCACTTCCCGATCAAGAAGGGGCTGCTGCAGCGCAACGCCGGTGCCGTGAAGGCCGTCGACGGGCTCGACTTCGAGGTGCGCTCGGGGGAGACCCTGGGCGTCGTCGGCGAGTCCGGCTGTGGGAAGTCGACGATGGGCCGGCTGATCACCCGGCTGCTCGAACCCACCGCGGGGAAGATCGAGTTCGAGGGCAAGGACATCACGCACCTCGGCGTGGGCGGGATGCGTCCGATGCGCCGCGACATGCAGATGATCTTCCAGGATCCGTACTCCTCGCTGAACCCGCGGCACACGATCGGCACGATCGTGGGCGCCCCCTTCAAGCTCCAGGGCGTCACGCCCGACGGTGGTGTGAAGAAGGAGGTGCAGCGGCTGCTGGAGGTCGTGGGCCTGAACCCCGAGCACTACAACCGCTACCCGCACGAGTTCTCCGGCGGTCAGCGCCAGCGCATCGGGATCGCCCGCGCCCTGGCGCTCAACCCGAAGCTGGTCGTGGCGGACGAGCCGGTGTCGGCGCTGGACGTCTCGATCCAGGCGCAGGTGGTGAACCTGCTCGACGACCTCCAGAGCGAGCTCGGCCTGACGTACGTGATCATCGCCCATGACCTCTCGGTCGTCCGGCATGTCTCGGACCGGATCGCGGTGATGTACCTCGGCAAGATCGTGGAGCTGGCCGACCGCGAGTCGCTCTACAAGGCGCCGATGCACCCGTACACGAAGGCGCTGCTCTCGGCGGTCCCGATCCCGGACCCGAAGCGCCGCTCGGCCAAGAGCGAGCGGATCCTGCTCAAGGGCGACGTGCCCTCGCCGATCTCGCCGCCCAGCGGCTGCCGCTTCCACACCCGGTGCTGGAAGGCCACGCAGGTCTGCAAGACGCAGGAGCCGCCGCTGGCCACGCTGAAGACCGGGCACCAGGTGGCCTGCCACCACCCGGAGAACGCACCCGACCAGGTGCCGGGCGAGACGGTGACGGCGGCGGCGCGCGAGGCGATCGAGATCGTCGAGGTACGCAAGTCCGAGGCTGTCGAGCCGGAGGCGGCCGGGTCCGAGGCCGAGGAACCTGCGGTCGAGGGGTCCGCTCCCGGTGAGCTCGCTGCTGACGGGCCTGCGGACGGCGAGCCCGAGGCCGTTGGGCCCGCTCCCGCCGAGCCCGCGGCGAACGGTGGCACCGCCTCGGCCGATACGCCGGAGGACAGTCCCAAGGAGTAGTACCGGCACAATTGCCCGGTGCTCAACGAACTGTTCACGCCCTCCGTCCAGCATGCGCTCGACATCGTCGGAATCTTCGTCTTCGCGATCTCCGGCGCTCTGCTCGCCGTACGCAAGAACTTCGATGTCTTCGGCATCGCGGTGCTCGCCGAGGTGACCGCGCTGGGCGGAGGGCTCTTCCGTGACATCGTCATCGGGGCGGTCCCGCCCGCGGCGTTCACGGATCTCGGCTACTTCACCACCCCGCTCCTCGCCGCCGTCCTGGTGTTCTTCCTGCATCCGCACGTCGAGCGGATCCAGGTGGGCGTCAATGTCTTCGACGCGGCGGGCCTCGGGCTGTTCTGCGTCACGGGCACGGTCAAGGCGTACGACTACGGCCTGGGCCTCACCGCGTCGGCGGCCCTGGGGCTCGCCACCGCGGTCGGCGGCGGTGTGCTGCGCGACGTACTGGCCAACGAGGTGCCCTCGCTGCTGCGCTGGGACCGCGATCTGTACGCGGTGCCCGCCATCGTCGGCGCCACGACGACCGTCCTGTGCATCCGCTTCGGAACGCTCAACGCGTTCACCAGCGGCACCGCCGTGATCGTGGCCTTCCTGCTGCGGCTGCTGTCGATGCGCTACCACTGGCGGGCCCCGCGCGCCTACAACCGGAAGTCCGCGACGGCCGAGGAGAACTCCGCGACCGTCTGAGGCGGGGGCTGTGATCCCAGCGGTCGGTGCCGTGATTCCAGCGGCGGTGCCGTGACCGGTCTGTGCTGTGACCACCCCAGCGGTCTGTGCTGTGATCCTCACCCCAAAAAGCTACCGCTCAGTAATACAATCGGTGTACGGTGCATCGCATGGCACAGGCAGCAGAGCAGGCAGTAGAGCAGCCGTCGGGGCAGGCGGCGCAGGCCGGACCGGCGACCATCGGGAACAGCGAATTCGACCGCGACACCGCCGTCACCCTTCGCGAAGAGGGCGTCTACGACGCCGAGCTCTCCGCCGGGTGGACGATCATCCATGCCGTCAACGGCGGCTATCTGCTGGCCATGCTGGGCCGCGCGCTCGGCCAGGCCCTGCCGCACCCGGACCCCTTCTCCGTCTCCGCGCACTACCTCACCGCGTCCGTGCCCGGCCCGGCGGTGATCCGGACCCAGACCGTCCGCACCGGCCGTACCCTCTCCACCGGCCAGGCCTCCCTCTTCCAGTACGCGGAGGACGGCACCGAGGTCGAGCGCATCCGGGTCATCGCCACCTACGGCGACCTGGACGGCCTGTCCGACGAGGTCCGCACCTCGGCGAAGCCGCCGGCCATCCCGCCGCTGGAGCACTGCCTCGGCCCGAGCGACGGCCCGGCCGTGATCCCCGGCAGCTCCGCCATCACCGAACGGCTCGACATCAAGCTCGACCCGTCGACGGTCGGCTGGGCCGTCGGGCAGCCGTCCGGCAAGGGCGAGATGCGCGGCTGGTTCGGCCTCGCGGACGGCCGCGACGCCGACCCGCTCTCGCTACTGCTCACCGTCGACGCGCTGCCGCCCACCTCGTTCGAGCTGGGGCTCAAGGGCTGGACGCCGACCATCGAGCTCACCACCCACATCCGCTGCCGCCCGGCCCCCGGCCCGCTGCGCGTCTCCATCACCACCCGCAACCTCGCGGGCGGCTTCCTGGAGGAGGACGCGGACGTCTGGGACAGCGCGGACCGCCTGGTGGCCCAGTCCCGCCAGCTGGCCAGGGTGCCGCGTTCCTGAAGCACCGATCCCAGTAGGGGCCCGCCATTCCGGCGGGCCCCTACGCGTGCGGGGCGTGTGGGGTGTCCGGGGCGGGCGTGCTCAGGTGGTCGGGCGGGGCGACTCCTGCCGGAACCGTTCCGGGGGCCGAGGTCGCCACCGCGCCGAAGGGGCCGTCGCGCAGCACCCGGGACGGGCATCGCCGACCTCGTGGTCCTCGCCTTCCTCGTCACCGGAAACGGCGTTGTCGCCTGGAACTTCGGCGGCTGAACCGGGCGGACCCCGCTGCCGCGGTGCCCGGGTCCCGGGACACCACGCGCCCGCCGTACGCCCTGCCTCGGGCTCGCGGAAACCGTGGTCTCTTCCGATCGTTCGGCAGGGCCGCCCGCATCCTGTTCGATTTCGATCATGGATGGCACAGTGGGCGTCCGTCTGGGGTGGGCTGCGGCGAGGGAGAGGGCGCGTGCTGGAGATAGCGGGGATCGGGGCAGCGGAGGAGCGGGTCTACCGCCACCTGGTGGAGGTACGAAGTGCGGGCGTGGACGAGATCATCCACCGGCTCCACATCCGGGAACGCGAGGCGGCGTCGCTTCTGTCCTCCCTGCATGACAAAGGCCTGGTCGGGCGGCTGCCGGGCGACGGCGGCATGCGGTACGTACCCGTCCCGCCGGACGTGGCGCTGCAGCCTCTGCTGGCGCGCGGCCAAGAAGCGCTGGAGTGGGCGCGGCGTGGAGTGGAACAGCTGGCCGAGGAGTACCGGGCGGGCGGCCGGCGCCATGACGCCGGGCAACTGGTCGAGGTGATCACCGGGGCCGGCGCCATCCGTCAGCAGCTGCGTCAACTCGCCTACGGGGCCCGCAGAGACCTGCGGTGGTTCTGCAAGGCCGATCCCGTGGCGCTGCGCGCCCAGGACAACGACGAGGAGTTCGAGCTGCTCGCCCAGGGCATCCGCTACGAGGCGATCTACGAACGGGCCTGCCTGGAACAGCCCGGCATGGTCGACAACGTCGCCCAGGGCATCCGCGCCGGTGAAGTGGCCCGTGCCACCAGCACACTCCCCGTGCGCATGGTCATCGTCGACAGCTCTGTCGCCGTCTGCCCGCTGATGCCGGGCAGCACGACCGGCGCCCGCGGCGAGCCGACCGCTGCGATCATCCGCAGCAGCACTCTCCTGGACGCCCTCGTCGCCCTGTTCGACATCCAGTGGGCGGCGGGAACCCCGCTGCACGTCACGGAGGCGGGCGAGCTGGCCGACTTCGCCGGCGGCATGGGACCGGGCGGCAGTCTCGCCGACGACGAGCGCTATCTGCTCTCCCTGGTCGTCGCGGGCGTGACGGACAAGGCGATCGCCACGCAGCTGCGTGTCAGCCACCGCACGGTGCAGCGCCGGATCACCGCGCTGATGCAGCGGGCGGGCGCGACGACGCGTACACAGCTGGTGTGGCAGGCGGCGCGGCGCGACTGGCTGTCGTAGGACGCACGGAAGCCGCGACCGGGGCCGGTCGCGGCTTCTGGGTCTCGCGTACTACCTCAGCGCGTACGCCCGCTCGATCTCCTGCGTCACCTCGTTGCCCGCGTCGTCCCAGGCGCGGACCCGCAGCGTGACATACCCGCTGGTGCGGGCAGTCGAGGGGTGGGTGACCCGGACACGGTAGGCGCCGTCGCCCCGGGCGGAAGTCCTCGCCGCCCGCCAGTGCTCGCCGTCGTCGTACGAGACGGACACCTCCATACCCTTCACGGAACGGCCCGTCAGACCGTCCTGGTGGCGGGCGCTCACTCCGAAGGCGAAGGATCCGGAGTCAGGGGCGGAGCCCTGGAGGTCGGTGGCCACGTCGTAGTCGAGCTGGAGAAGGGGAAGCAGGGACTCCTTGCCCTCGGCCGGGCGAGGGGCCGTGAACGACCAGCGGGTGCTGGTGGCCCGCGAGAGGGTGCCCTCGGGGCTGGTGCGCTTCACGTCCAGGTCCAACTGGTAGCGGCCGTCGTCCCCGCCCGCGGGGAAGGCGCCCCACGCCCGGGGGCCTTCGGCGAGGATCTCGCCGTCGCGACGCAGTACGGCCCGGGTCTCGTCGGGGTAGGGGGTGTTGGCGTCCTGGCGGGGCAGGGCGTAGCCGTAGTGGCCGGAGGCGGTGTCGGCGAACTCGGGGATCCCTATGGTCAGCCGGTCGCCCTTGCGGTGGGCGAGCCCTTCGACACCTCGGGGGATCGCCGGGCGCACCACGGGGGCGTACCAGCTCTCCGTGGCCTGCTCACCGGGCCGGTAGGTGCGCAGGGGGCCGAGCATGCCGGTCCCCGCTGCCTGGATCGCCCAGGTGTTGCGGGGGTTGACCCAGTGCAGCCACCGGGTGTCGGCGGGACCGCTCAGGTACTCCGTCCGCACCTGCCCGGTGCGGACATACCGGGCCCGAATGGAGAGTTGCACATCCTCCCCCTCCCACGGACGCCAGGACAGCCGGTCCTCCGCGACGTAGCGCGCCCCGCCCGTGTCCGGGTAGCGCGAGACCACGGTGGCCGTGTTCTTCGGCCCGACCTTGTGGACCACGTGCTCGGGGACGCGCTGTTCGGAGAGCTGCACGACGTCGTAGAGGTAGGGGCTTTCCGGGGTCCCCTTCAACTCCAGCACGGTGCCCGGCGCGCGCAGCCGCTGCGCGGCAGCGTGGGAGGCGTACAGCCCGATCGCGGGCAGCCGCCGGCCCACCGGCTGCCAGGTCGCGGCCGCGTACCTGTTGCCGCCGGCGGTGGTGACGGCGGCCGCGGCTCCGGCTCGGGCGGCCGAGGTCACCGCCTCGTCGTACTCCACCCCCTCCAGTTCCACGAGCACCGCCGCTCCGCGGACGTCTATGCCGCGTGCGCGCAGCGCCGCGTAGTCCTCGGGGCTTCCGTGACCGGCGTCCACCACCCGCAGGCGCCGCACCCCTTCCACAGCGGGGGAGTTGTGGAGCAGACGGACGGGGACACCGGCCGCGGCGGTGGCGGAGACCGCGCGTGCGCGGAGCATCGGCGCGGTCAGCTGCCAGCGGGAGGAGAACTCGAAGGTTCCCTCGGTGAACTCCTCGGTCGGTGTGACGTAGAGGAGCTGTCCGCCGCTGTGTCCGCTGGTGAAGAAGCTGGCGAACTCCCGGTCGCCGTTTTTCCAGTGGGTGGAGAAGACCAGCGGGCCCCGCTGCTCGGCCCGCTCGGGGGTCTGGATCTCCACGGGGACCGCCTTGCGTGCGTCGAGCACCAGCTCCGTGGCGCCGTCCACCCGCAGGTGGGGGTTGACCACCAGGCTGTTGGTGACGTTGTCCTCCGTGGGCTGTGTGATGACGCCGTGCAGGTAGTACATGCCCTCGGGCATGTCCACCGTCAGGCTCTTCCCCGCAGGCACCTCCTGGACGACATCGAAGCGGCCCGTGGGACCCAGCAGGATCAGCGGGAAGATGGTCGCCGGCTGCCCGGCGCGGTCGATGCCGCGTACGGTGACCTTGTGCGTGACCGGGTCCTTCACCGCGGAGAGAACGGTGTGCGCGATGGCCTGCCCGTCGGCCGAGGTGGCGGTGAGGCGGCCGCTGTAGACGCCCTCCGGCAGCGCGGGCGCGTCGAGGGTCACGGTCACGTCGGTGGTGCCGTGGGCGTCCACGGTGACCTGCGCGGGGGTGCCTATGGCGCCTGCCGGGGCCGGGGAGCCGTAGAGCTTGTCGAAGGTGGTGCCCAGGTTGAGCGACACGGGCGCGTCCCCGTCGTTGGTGTAGGTGACGCTCACCTGCCGCGGGCCCGAGTCCGGTGCCAGGGCGCCGAAGGTGGTGGTGCCGGTGGCGCGCACCTGCTGGCGCACCGAGCGGGCCACGTCCACCCGGCCGGTGCCCTGCTCGTAGACCGTCTGGTCGGGGGCGGTACGCGTCGTGCTCATCAACGCGTCCTTGAGCTGCTGGGCGCTCCAGTCGGGGTGGCGCCCGGCCAGGATCGCTGCCGCGCCCGCCACGTGCGGGGTCGCCATGGACGTACCCGACGCGGCGGTGTAGGCCGCGTCCACCGGGTTGCCCATGGACGTGCCGGCCGCGCGGGCGGCGACGATGCCGACGCCGGGGGCGGTGAGGTCGGGCTTGACGCCGTTGTCCCCGACGCGCGGGCCGCGGCTGGAGAAGGGGGCCAGCTTGTCGTCGCGGTCGACGGCGCCCACGGTCAGCGCGCTTGCCGCGGCGCCCGGGGAGCCCACTGAGTAGTCGGAGCCCGTGTTGCCCGCCGCGACGACGAAGAGGGTGCCGGTCTCCTCGCTGAGGCCGTCGAGGACGAGGCTGAGTACGTCCGTGCCGTCGGTGGGCTGGCCGCCCAGGCTCATGCTGACGATGTCGGCGCCCGAGTGGGCGGCCCAGTCCATGCCGCCCATGATGGCGGAGTACGGGCCGGAGCCGTTGTCGTCGAGCACCTTGCCGATCAGCAGCCGTGCCCCCGGTGCCACGCCCTTGCGCGAGCCGCCCGAGGCGGTGCCGCTGCCGGCGATGGTGGAGGCGACGTGGGTGCCGTGGCCGTGGCCGTCGTTCGCGGTGGATTCGTCGGTGAAGTTGCGTACTTCGCCGAGTTTTCCGGTCAGGTCGGGGTGGGTGGCGTCGACGCCGGTGTCCAGGACGGCGACGGTCGCGCCGTGTCCGTCGTAGCCGGCCTTCCACGCCTCGGGCGCACCGATCTGCGCGGTGCTGCGGTCGAGGGAGGCGTGGACCTTCGCGTCCAGCCACAGCTTCTCGATGCCGCCCTCGAAGGCCGCGTTCTTGAAAGAAGCGTTCCTGGAAGCGTTCTTCGCGCCGCCCTCGGCGCCGCTCCTGGCGAGCGCGTCGTCGTCGATGGCCTTCCAGAAGCGCCCGGCCTGCTTCTTGTCCGCCTTCAGTGCCGAGCCGCGCAGGCTCTTGATGACCAGGCCCTTGCGCGAACCGGTGGGCGCCCCCTTGGACGTGGGGTTCGTGCCGCCGGTGTAGCGGGCGATCAGCGGGATGGCGGAGGTGTGGGCGTCGTCGTACCCCTGCTTGACCAGGGAGGTGATGTTGAACAGCTGCCGGTCCAGTTTGCCGGAGGCGATGTACGGGAGCGCGGCGCGGGGCAGCACGTACAGCTGCTTGTCGATCTCCAGCTGGCTGAAGTCGGCCTGCGAAGCGCCCGGGGCCGGCTCGACGGATACGGCCTTCCGGCCGCCGGGGAAGGTCTCCAGCCGCACCCGGTCACCGGTCACGAGCGTGACGGAGCTGACCTGGGGGCGGCCGGCGGAGTTCGCGCCGACGGAGGCGGGTGCCGGGGCGGCGCTCGCGCCGGAGGAGGTGGGGGCGAGGGTGGCGATGAGGACTCCTGCCGCCAGTACGGCGGCAGAGCGATACCGTCTGTGCATCGGAACCTTTCCAGGAGGCAAGGAAATGGACACGCGGTGCGGCTCAAGACTGGGGCCCCACTGATCGGCCGCACCAGCCTTTTCCGTGCCGTGCTTGCGACATGTCGCCAAGACGACACGGCGCGCCCCACGGCGCGCCCCACCGCGCGTATCGGCGGAGTCACCGGGGCCGAGCGGCCCCTCCTCGTCACCGGCAACGGCCTCGTCGCCCGGGACTTCGCCGGCTGAACCGGGCGCGGAGCCCGACGCCCTCCCCGCCCGGACGGGCCCGGGACGGGGCGAGGAAGATCGCATCCGGCCGTGCGCGGGTGCGCCCGCCGTACGCCCCGCCGCAGGCTCGTAGAATCGAGCCCACCATGGCTTACCTCGACCACGCCGCGACCACGCCGATGCTTCCGGAAGCGATCGAGGCGATGACCGCCCAGCTCGCCGTCACCGGTAACGCGTCCTCACTGCACGCCGCCGGGCGCCGGGCCCGCCGTACCGTCGAGGAGTCGAGAGAGACCCTCGCCGATGCACTCGGCGCACGCCCCAGCGAGGTGGTCTTCACCTCCGGTGGCACCGAGGCCGACAACCTCGCGGTGAAGGGCCTGTACTGGGCCCGCCGCGACGCCGACCCCCGCCGCACCCGGGTGCTGGCCAGCCCCGTCGAGCACCACGCGGTGCTGGACGCCGTCGACTGGCTCGCCGAGCATGAGGGCGCGAACGTCGAATACCTCCCCGTCGACCGGCACGGACGCGTCCACCCGGACGTCCTGCGCGAGGCGATCCTTCGCGACCCCGCCGATGTCGCGCTGGTCACCGTGATGTGGGCCAACAACGAGATCGGCACCATCATGCCGGTCCGTGAACTGGCCGACGTGGCCCGCGAGTTCGACGTTCCGATGCATGCGGACGCGGTGCAGGCGTTCGGGCAGCTGGAAGTCGACTTCGCCCGGTCCGGGCTGGCCGCGATGACGGTCAGCGGGCACAAGATCGGCGGACCGATCGGCATCGGCGCGCTGCTGCTCGGCCGCGAATACGCCCCCGTACCCGTGCTCCACGGCGGTGGCCAGGAGCGGCACGTCCGCTCGGGCACCCTCGATGTCCCCGCCATCGCTTCCTTCGCCCTCGCGGGGCGGCTGGCCGCCGACGGACACGAGGAGTTCGCCCGCGGGATCGGCGGACTCCGCGACGAGCTGGTCGCGGCCGTGCGGGCGGCCGTGCCCGATGCCGTCCTCGGCGGTGATCCTGCCCCCGGCGGCAGGCTCCCCGCCAACGCCCACTTCACCTTCCCCGGCTGCGAGGGCGACTCCCTGCTCCTGCTGCTGGACGCCCAGGGCATCGAATGCTCCACCGGCTCCGCCTGCACCGCCGGGATCGCCCAGCCCAGCCACGTACTGCTGGCCACCGGCGCCACTCCGGACCTGGCCCGCGGCACCCTGCGCTTCTCGCTCGGCCACACCTCCACCCGGCAGGACATCGACGAGGTGGCCCGCGCGATCGGCCCGGCGGTGGAGCGGGCGCGCACAGCCGGACTCAGCTGACCGCGGGGCCCGTCCGGCGACCGGGCGGGCCCCGCGGTCACCGCTTGCCCGCCGCCCGGACCAGCTTCAGATACCGGTCCCAGTCCCAGTGCTTGCCCGGATCGGTGTGGTCCGTGCCCGGCACCTCCACGTGCCCGATGATGTGCTTCCGGTCCACCGGTATCCCGTACCGCCCGCAGATCGCGGCCGTGAGCCGCGCCGAGGCCCCGTACATCGCCGCCGTGAAGTCCTGCGGCCGGTCCACGAAGCCCTCGTGCTCGATCCCCACACTGCGCTCGTTGTACGACCTGTTCCCCGCGTGGAACGCCACATCCAGCTCACGGATCATCTGCGTCACATGTCCGTCCTTGCGCACCACGTAATGCGCCGCCGCCCCGTGCCCCGGGTCCTGGAAGACCTTCACCGCGCTCCGGTAGCTGCCCTGGGTGACATGGATGACGACCCGGTCGACGGTGTAGTCGTCGGGGCGGTCGGCCTTCCGCCAGTTCGCCGACGAGGCCGATATCCACTGGGCCCGCGCAAAATCCACCTCGCCGGGCTTGCGGGGCTTGTCCACGCCGGGCAGCCGCCACCAGGCATGCTCCAGCTGCTCCCGCGCCAGCACGGCCGTCCCCGCGGCCGTGACCGCGGCACCGATCAGCAGCCCGCGCCGGCTGATGCCGTGTCCGGACTTCGCACCCCCGGAGCTCTTGGCGCCCGGCGCCCCCTTGGTCCCCATGTGATCCACAACGCATATCCGAGAGCGTTCGGTTCCCGGCGCCCCGTACCCTGGTGGAGCTATGACTGAGACTCCCCAGCGCCCCCTCCGCGTCCTCGCCGCCATGTCGGGCGGTGTCGACTCCGCGGTCGCCGCGGCCCGCGCCGCCGAGGCGGGCCACGACGTGACCGGTGTGCACCTCGCCCTCTCCGCCAACCCGCAGTCCTTCCGTACCGGGGCGCGCGGCTGCTGCACGATCGAGGACTCCCGCGACGCCCGCCGGGCCGCGGATGTGATCGGCATCCCGTTCTACGTCTGGGACCTGGCGGAACGCTTCCGCGAGGACGTCGTGGACGACTTCATCGCCGAGTACGAGGCTGGGCGCACGCCCAACCCGTGCCTGCGCTGCAACGAGAAGATCAAGTTCGCCGCGCTCCTGGACAAGGCCCTCGCACTGGGCTTCGACGCGGTCTGCACCGGCCACTACGCCACCGTCGTCCGGGGCGAGGACGGCAGCCGCGAGCTGCACCGCGCCTCCGACATGGCCAAGGACCAGTCGTACGTCCTCGGCGTCCTGGACGAGAAGCAGCTCGCCCACGCGATGTTCCCGCTCGGCGACACCCTCACCACCAAGGACGAGATCCGCGCCGAGGCCGAGCGCCGCGGCCTCGCCGTCGCCAAGAAGCCCGACAGCCACGACATCTGCTTCATCGCCGACGGCGACACCCAGGGCTTCCTGGCGAGCCGGCTCGGCACCGCCGAGGGCGACATCGTCGACGAGTCGGGCACGAAGGTCGGCACCCACGAGGGCGCCTTCGGCTTCACCATCGGCCAGCGCAAGGGCCTGCGCATCGGCCACCCCGCCCCCGACGGCAAGCCGCGCTACGTCCTGGACATCTCCCCGGTCAACAACACGGTGACGGTCGGCCCGGCGGAGTCCCTCGATGTCACCGCCCTCACCGCCATCAAGCCCCGCTGGTGCGGCACGGCCCCGGCCGGCCCCGGTAGCTACACCGCCCAGCTCCGCGCCCACGGCGGCGAGACCGAGGTCACGGCCGAGCTGGTCGACGGCACCCTGCACGTCACCTTCACCGAGCCGGTCCGAGGCGTGGCCCCCGGCCAGGCGGTCGTCCTGTACGACGGCACCCGCGTGGTCGGCTCGGCGACGATCGCGACGACGGTGCGGCGCACCGAGGCCGGGGCAACGGCCGGCTGACCGATGGGATCGGCGCCGGCCTCGCGGCCGTCGGGCCGACGCACGATGGGGTGGGACCCCGCCAGGAGGTCCCACCCCATCGTCAATGGATCATGCGGCAATGGGCCATGCGACCGGGCTCAGAAACGGTCCGGGGCACGCTCCGGAAGCGGAGACCCTGGGAGCACGTCCGGCTTCCGGTTCTTCCGTGCCTCCGCGTTCGAGTCGGCCGTCGCCTCGCAGGTCACGTCCTTCGCCGGGAGCTTGCCGGTGAGCAGGTAGCCGGTGACCGTACCGTCCGTGCACGCGTTGCCGTTCGGGTAGACGCCATGGCCCTCGCCGCCGAGGACGGTGACCATTTTCGAGCCCTTCAGGTCGGCGTGCAGGGCCTGACCGCTGGGCAGCGGGGTCTGCGAGTCCCACTCGTTCTGGACGACCAGGGAGCCGACCCTGTTGTTCACCTTGGTCGCCGGTTCCACGGACTTGTCCCAGAACGCGCAGGGCTTGATGCTGGACGCGAAGTCACCGAAGAGCGGGTAGCGGCCCTTGTCCTCGATGGCGTCCTGCCGGTAGCTCTCAGGATCGCGGGACCACGCGGCCGAGTTGTCGCCGCACACCACGGCCCAGAAGCTCGCCGTCATGTTGTCGGACGGCACTTCGGCGGCGTCGGACGCGCCTGAAGTCCCGGTTTCCTGGGATCCGGTGAACGCCGCGAGCTTCTTCGCGGAGGCGGGCTCGCCGGCCGCGGCCTTCTTCAGTTCCACGAACCCCTCGGTGGCGCACTCCGGGCTGAAGACGGCCCCGCGCATACCGCTTCGGATGTCATCACCGTTGATCAGCTGCCCGTCCAGCTCGATGGGCTTCTCGTCGGCCTGTGCGACCAGGTCCCAGAAGGTCCGGTCGACCTGCTTCGGGGTGTCTCCGAGGCCGTACTTCCCTGAACGCTCGGCGGCCCACTCGGTCCACCGGTCGAACGCGGGCTCGGCGCCCTCCGCCCACCACTGGATCATCCCTCGCCAGGCGCGCGCCGGATCGACCGCGCTGTCCAGCACGAACCGGTCGGCCCGGCCAGGGAAGAGCTGGGTGTAGACGGCCCCCAGATAGGTGCCGTACGAGTAACCCACGTACGAGATCTTCTTCTCACCGAGGATCGCCCGGAGCAGATCCATGTCGCGTGCGGTGTTGCGCGTGGTGATGTGCGGGAGCGTGTCGCCCGCTTTCTCCTTGCACTTGTTCGCGACCTCGCGTGCCCAGGCGACGTCCTTGTCGAACGCCGCCTCCTTGTACGGCCGCAGCCAGTCCTCCTCCTCCGGCTCCAGACCGCAGGAAACCGGGCTGCTCCGTCCCACACCGCGCGGGTCGAAGCCGATGAGGTCGTACTTCTGCTGTGCGGAATCGGGGAGGCTCTCCTGCATCCCCAGCGGCATGTAGAGCCCCTGTCCTCCCGGGCCGCCGGGGTTGGAGAACAGGACACCGTGCCGCTTTTCGGGCGCGGTGCTCTTGATCCGGGATATGGCTAAGTCGATCCGCTTGCCCCTGGGAACCCGGTAGTCCAGCGGGACCTTGATCGTGGCGCACTCGAACTCCGCCGGAGAGTCGGCTTCGCACCGCTTCCACTGCGGCTTCTGCTTCACATACCGGTTCAGCGCGCCCGTGTCGGCGGACGAGGAGGCGGTCGAAGGGATGGCGGCCGGAGCGGCGGTGGCTGTCGAGGTGGCGAGCGCGGGAGCCAGCGTTGCCGTGACACTGACGGCCAGCAGGGGAGCGAGACGTCGTCTGCGCACGATATCGATCCTTCCGTCGAACGTTCGGACAGGAAAGATCTTTCAGGAACCCGCCACACATGCGGATCCCTCGCCGGGCTGCACCTCCCCTCCATCCTGGGGATGACACAACAGCCGTGGGTGGTCCCCGAGTTGTAGGGGACGGACCGCCCCTCAGCGATGGGCGGTACCCGCCTCGGCGACGGGACTGACAGGAGACGGGTGCCCTACCTCAGACAAGCGCGGACTTGCCGGCCTTCACTCCGAGCACGAGGGCGCGTAGCGCTGCCCGGTTCGTCGATATGACAGCGGCCGGGCTCTCGCTCTCGCGGAGGGCGATGCGGTCCGCGTTACCGGCGGCAATCTCAACGCAGTTGTTGCCGCCGCCGGCGCAGAAGGACGAGCGCTGCCAGTCACGTTCGGGCATTGTCTGGACCTCTCACAACTCGCGGGCGATGGACCGGATGAGTGCACGCGACTCATCGTGAGGGAGCGCCGAGCGCACCATCAGGTCCAGGAGAGAACGATAGTTCGCAAGCGGCGTCGGAGCATCCAGGAACTGGGCGCCGAACGACGTATCGAGTTGGACGGTGTCCAGCTGCCGGACGGGGCCTTCCGCATAGAGGATCGACTGCCCGGCCCCGTGGAAGGCTCCTGCGCTGAACGGAATGACGAGCAGTGTGACGTGGTCCTGCTCGGACGAGTCCGCGAGGTGCTCCAGTTGTCGGCGCGCCACATCGCGACCGCCGAACTCCAGCCGCAACGCGGCTTCATGAATGATGCCGGTGTACGGCGTCGGCCGTTCTCCGCCAAGGACTGCTTGACGGCTCATGCGGTGCGCGACGCGTAGTTCCACCTCAAGGCGTGGCAGCTGCGGAACCGCGAGGTCGAAGATTGCTCGGGCGTGCTCTTCGGTCTGGAATAGGCCAGGCAGATGCACGGTCTGTGCCGTCATGATGCGAGTCGCGTAGTGCTCGATCTCGGACACATCGAGATATCCGTCGGGAAGCTTGCCCCGGTATTCGTCCCACCAGTGCTTGGCCCGACGGCTGGCTGCCATCGATGCGAGCGCATCGATCAGCGTCTGATCGGAACATCCGTAGTGGCATGCGATCTGGCGCAATCGCTCCTCACTGAGTCCCGTACGGCCTGCCTCGATATTCGAGATCATTGTCCGGTCCGCGCCGAGCAGCGCGGCGGCACTCTGAATCGAGATGCCGGCCTGCTCGCGCATGCGGCGCACTTCGGCCGCCAGGCGGCGAGAGCGTCCAGTGGGGGCGTTTCGTGGAGCCATGGGTCCTCTCTCTTGCGCGCACAGTCTTACAGCAGCATTGAAGTGGGGTCTAGTGAGCCGGAGTTGAACTCACTCATTCGTGAACATCTACTCACATGTGAGTTGAGTGGCTTCAGTGTGTGACCCGCACCACTCGCAACCGTGCCGTCGCAACGGAAGCGCACCGATCCGCTCCGCCAACCCGGGAAGGCGGTCCGCGGACCGGCATTGCCACCGCTCGACAGCAACCGCCCGTGGCGCACTCGCACTTGCCACTGCTCGCACGCACCCAGGAGGTGCCCGTGAGGACTGAACCCATCCCCGGCATCCGCCCCCACCCGGTTCCCATCGCGTTCACCGAACCGTGGAGCTACGAACTCAGCTTCCCCTGCGACCCGCGCAGCCCCCGGATCGCCCGTACCACCCTCCGCGCCATCCTCGGCGCCCATGAACTGAGCGAACTCAGCTACCGAGCCGAACTGTTGACCTCCGAGCTGACCAGCAACTCCGTACGGCACACCAAGGGGCCGACCGCCGTGCGGCTCCAGTGGCGGCACCCCGTGCTCCGGATCAGCGTCTGGGACATGAGCCCGGACCTGCCCAAGCCGTACGCCCCGCCCGTCGCCCCGCACGCCGAAGCAGGGCCATCCTTGAACTCGTCGCCGACCGATGGGGCGGGTGCGCCATAGGGGAAGGGGCGCTCGGGCCGGGCGGCAAGACTGTCTGGTTCGAGCTCGCGCTCAGCGCCTGAACCGCGGACGCGGCGGCACCCCGCGTGCTCACGTCCGACCCCCGTACGGTCGTGACAGTGCGGGGCGCCGCCGCGGGTTCAGGAGGCCTGGCGCAGCGGGACGTTCCTGGCGAAGAACTTCGTGAGGACCGGGGCCACCGCCTGCGGGGCCAGGTCGCGGGTCTGGCCCGTGAGGGTGCGGTGGCGGGCGCGGGGGAGCGCGTCCGCCAGGGCGCGGGTCGACAGCCGTGCGCGGGTGGGGCTGGAGCCGCCGCAGATCACCAGGGCGCGGGCCGTGACGGAGGCGAACCGGGCGGCCGGGATCGCGCCGTTGCCGAGCAGCGCGTCGTCGTACGCGAGGGTGTGGGCCATCGCCACCAGGTCGCTCCACAGCGGGGCGCGGCGCATCCGGGCGATCATGTCGACCGGCACGCCCGTCACGGAGAGGAACAGCTCGACGGCTCCCGCGCGGTCCCCCGTGGACAGCAGCCGGCACAGGCGGGAGGTGCAGCACGCCTTGTACTGCAGGCCCGAGGCGCCCGGCGTGTAGGGCGGCTCGTACACCGCCAGCAGGTCGACCGGAAGCCCGGCGGCCTGCGCCTCCAGGGCCAGCGCGCCACCGGCTCCGGTGCCGAACACCGAGGCCCGGCCGCCCACCGCGGTGACGAGCGCGGCCAGGTCCTCGATCTCGCGTTCCACCGCGTACGGACCGCTGTCGCCGCTGGAGCCGCGGCCGCGTCTGTCGTACGCGACGACGTGGAAGTGCGGCGCGAGCAGGCGCGCCAGCGGTGCCTCGGTCGCCGCCGTGCCCAACGCGCCGCCCACCAGGATCACCGGCGGCCCTTCACCCCGGCGCCGGTACGCGATCACGGTGCCGTCGCGGGAGAGAATCTTGTCCATGCGAGGGTGGACCGCCGGGGCCGGGAAAACTCATCGCTCCGGCCGAAGTTTTTCTGAGGTTCTTCGAACTCCCTTGTCAGCGGCGTTCCTGACGATCAGTCGGTGACTGTCTCGGTGTCGTAGAAGCAGAAGTGGTCCTTGATCGCGGCGACTTCGGGCTTCGGCTCCGGGTAGGCCCAGACGAGGTCCGCGGCGTCCGGCAGCGACCAGTAGGAGGCATCTCCCTTGAACGGGCAGTGGGTGCGGGTGTCCGAAGCCGTCAGGAGGTCCGTACGGACATCCTCGGACGGCAGGTAGTAGCGGACCGGACAGCCCGTCTCGCGCAGGACGAGCGGGCGCCGGCTCTCGGCGAGTACCTGTCCGTCGTGGACCACACGTACATGCTCGGTGCCGGGCTGGACCGTGATGCGGTGTCCTGGTGACGTAGTCATGTAGGGGTCAGCCGTTTCGCGGACCGGTTTCTTCCCCGGCCTTCTTCCCTGGCCCTTCCTGGTGGCCGGTTTTCCGCCCGTGCGCCGGTCGTGTCAGTGGTGGCCTTTACGGTTGCTCCATGAAGATCTGCGTTTTTCTCTCCGCCGCCGACCTCGACGAGCGCTACACCCACCCCGCCCGTGAATTCGCCGAGCTGCTCGGCAAGGGCGGACACACCCTGGTCTGGGGAGGCTCGGAGAGCGGGCTGATGAAGGTCGTCGCCGACGGGGTCCAGGAGGCGGGCGGGCGGCTGGTGGGGGTGTCGGTCGACTTCCTGGCCGCGAAGGCGCGGGCCAATGCGGACGAGATGGTGATCGCGCGCGATCTCGCCGAGCGCAAGGCGCTGCTCCTGGAGAAGTCCGACGCGGTCGTGATCATGGTGGGGGGCACCGGGACGCTCGACGAGGCGACCGAGATCCTGGAGCTGAAGAAGCACGGCAAGCACGACAAGCCGGTCGTGCTGCTCAACACCGCAGGCTTCTACGACGGGCTGCGCCAGCAGTTCCAGCGCATGGAGGACGAGGGCTTCCTGCCCGTCCCGCTGACCGACCTGGTGTTCTTCGCCAAGGACGGCGTGGGCGCGCTGGCCTACCTGGAGGAGTGGTCCGGCCTGCAGTGACAGGGCGGCGGTGGTGCGATCATGGTGGGCATGTCCACTCATGTCATCACCGGGGCCGGCTCCGGCATCGGAGCCGCCGTCACCCGCCGTCTGCTGGAGCGCGGTGACGAGGCCGTGCTGATCGCCCGCGATGCGGGCCGTGCCAAGGAGCTGGCCGAGCTGCACCCCGGCGCCCGCACACTGGTCGGCGACCTCTCCAATCCGGACCGGCTCTCGTGGGCGTTCGCCCAGCAGGCGATGCCGGAGCGGGTCGACTCGCTGCTGCACATCGCGGGCGTCGTGGAGCTCGGCAACGTCGGTGAGCTCACGCCCAAGGCCTGGCACTTCCAGCTCAACGCCAACCTGGTCGCGCCCGCCGAGCTGACCCGGCTCCTCCTGCCGCAGCTGCGCGTCGCCCACGGCCATGTGCTCTTCGTGAACTCGGGCGCCGGCCTCGCCGCGCACGCCGAGTGGAGCGCGTACGCCGCGAGCAAGCACGGCCTGAAGGCGCTCGCCGACTCGCTGCGCCAGGAGGAGCATGCGGGCGGTGTCCGGGTGACCTCCGTCTACCCGGGGCGCACCGCCGGCCCCATGCAGGCCAAGGTCCACCAGCAGGAGGGCAAGGAGTACGACCCCTCCCGCTGGATCGACCCGGAGTCGGTGGCCACCACGATCCTGATGGCCATCGACCTGCCGCGCGACGCCGAGGTCAACGACCTCACGGTGCGTCCCGGACGCTGACCCCGCGCGGGCCGGGCGGCGCCGCTCCCGCAACGACGCCCTAGGCTTCCCGTGTGAGCGAGAAGAGCAAGTTCAGCGGTTGCCCGGCCAGCGGAATCGGGTCCATGCCCGGGGGAGACGCACGGGAGGCGGCGAAGACCGTCACCGGCTCCTTCGGGGACGGCGAGGGACTGCCGTACCTGGCGGAACTGCCCGCCCGCGGCCCCGGTGCGGACATGATCGGGCGGACCATCGGGCTGCTCGTCGACCTGTACGCGCACGTCGAGCCCAGTGGCTGGCGGATCAGCGACCGGCCCGGACGCGACACCCGGCGGGCCGGGTCCTGGCTCGGCGAGGATCTCGACGCCCTGGAGGAGTTCACCCAGGGGTACGAGGGACCGCTCAAGGTCCAGGCCGTCGGTCCCTGGACGCTGGCCGCCGCACTGGAACGCCGGGGCGGCGAAGCCGCGCTCGGCGACCCGGGGGCCTGCCGTGACCTGGCGGGCTCACTGGCGGAGGGGCTGCGCGCCCATCTCGCGGAGGTGCGCCGCAGGGTGCCCGGTGCCGAAGTGATCCTCCAGCTCGACGAGCCGTCGCTGACCGGCGTACTGCGCGGGCGGATCAGGACGGCCAGCGGCTACCGCACCTACCGGGCCGTGGACCGCCAGGTCGTGGAGGGCACGCTGCGCGAGGTCCTGGCGGCGGGCGGGGAATCGGCGACGCTCGTGCACTGCTGCGCGCCCGAGGTGCCGTTCGCGCTGCTGCGCCGGGCCGGGGCCGATGGCATCTCGTTCGACTTCTCGTTGCTCACCGAGCGTGAGGACGATGCGATCGGGGAAGCCGTCGAGGGCGGCACCCAGCTCTTCCTCGGGGTGGTGCCGGGCACCGACCCGGCCTCGGGCGGATTGTCGGACCCGGGCGGTAGCGTCATGGGTGTCAGGACGCTGTGGCGCAGGCTGGGGCTGAATCCGGGGACTCTTGCGGAGTCCGTGGTGATCACCCCGTCGTGCGGGCTCGCGGGTGCCTCGCCCGCGTACGCGCGCGCCGCGCTCGCCCACTGCGCCCGGGCCGCGAGATCGCTCGCAGACAACCCTGAGTAACGGGGCAACGGGTAACGGGAGGACGAGACGATGGCCGGCGAACACCAGACGACGATGCCCGCACAGGTCCAGGAGCAGCACGCGCTCCTGGCCGAGCAGGTCGAGGAGCACCGCTTCCGGTACTACGTGAACGACCAGCCGGTCGTCAGCGACGCCGAGTTCGACCGGCTGATGCGCGAGCTGGAGGTGCTGGAGGAGGCGTACCCACAGCTGCGTACGCCGGATTCGCCGACGCAGAAGGTCGCGGGCCCGTACCGGACGCAGTTCACCTCCGTCGAGCACCGCGAGCGGATGCTCTCGCTGGACAACGCCTTCGACGACCTGGAGCTGGCCGCTTGGGGTGAGCGGATCGCCAAGGAGGTCGGCACCACCGACCACCACTTCCTGTGCGAGCCGAAAGTCGACGGTCTGGCGGTCAATCTCACCTATGAGCACGGGCGGCTGACCCGGGCCGCCACCCGCGGCGACGGCCGCACCGGCGAGGACATCACCCCCAACATCCGTACCATCGCCGAGATCCCGCACCGGCTGAAGGGCGACCGGGTCCCGGCGCTGGTCGAGATCCGCGGCGAGGTCTTCTTCCCGATGGAGGCCTTCGAGGAGCTCAACGCCCGGCTCGTGGAGGCCGACGACAAGCCGTTCGCCAATCCGCGCAACGCGGCGGCCGGTTCACTGCGCCAGAAGGACCCGAAGGTCACCGCCACCCGCCCGCTGCACATGGTGGTGCACGGCATCGGCGCCCGCGAGGGCTTCGACATCGACTGCCTCTCGCACGCCTACGAGCTGCTGCGCGCATGGGGTCTGCCCACCGCCAAGTACAACAAGGTGGTGGATTCCCTCGACGGCGTACGGGAGTTCATCAGGTACTTCGGTGAGAACCGGCACTCCGTGGAGCACGAGATCGACGGAGTCGTCGTCAAGCTCGACGAGATCGCGCTCCAGGGCCGGCTCGGCTCCACCTCGCGCGCCCCGCGCTGGGCGATCGCCTGGAAGTACGCCCCGGAGGAGGTCAACACCAAGCTGGTCAACATCCGGGTCGGCGTCGGCCGGACCGGCCGGGTCACGCCGTACGCCCAGGTCCAGCCGGTCGAAGTGGCGGGCTCCGAGGTGGAGTTCGCCACCCTGCACAACCAGAACGTGGTGAAGGCGAAGGGTGTCCTGATCGGGGACACGGTGGTGCTCCGCAAGGCGGGCGACGTGATCCCGGAGATCCTCGGCCCGGTCGTCGACCTCCGCGACGGCACCGAGCGGGCGTTCGTCATGCCGACGCACTGCCCCGAGTGCGGTACGGAGCTGAAGCCCATGAAGGAGGCGGACGTCGACGTCCGCTGTCCCAACGCCCGCTCCTGCCCCGCCCAGTTGCGCGAGCGCCTCGCCTATCTCGCGGGCCGCAAGTGCCTGGACATCGACCACTTCGGCTATGTCGCCGCCGCGGCCCTGACCAAGCCGCTGGAGCCCGCCGAGCCGCCGCTGCGCGACGAGGGCGATCTCTTCGGGCTGACCATGGAGGAGTTGCTGCCGATCCGGTCCTACGTCCTGGACCAGGACAGCGGGCTGCCCAAGCGCGACCCGAAGACCGGTGAGGAGAAGACCGCCTGGGTCTTCGCCAACCAGCAGGGCGAGCCGAGGAAGAACGCCCTCGCCATGCTCGAAGCCATCGCAGCGGCCAAGGAGGCCCCGCTCGCCCGGATCCTCACCGGACTGTCCATCCGGCACGTGGGACCGATCGCGGCCGCGGAGCTGGCGCGCCAGTTCCGCTCCATGGACCGGATCGAGGAGGCGACCGAGCAGGAGCTGGTGGAGGCCGACGGGGTCGGGCCCATCATCGCCGCATCGGTGAAGCAGTGGCTCGCCGAGGACTGGCACCGGGAGATCCTGCGCAAGTGGCGGGAGGCCGGGGTCCGGATGGCCGACGAGGAGGCGGGGGAGGAGACGGGGCCGCGTCCGCTCGAAGGGCTCATCGTCGTCGTCACCGGCACGCTGGCCGGCCACACCAGGGATGGCGCGAAAGAGGCGCTGCAGAGCCGCGGAGCGAAGGTGACAGGTTCCGTTTCGAAGAAGACCTCCTTCGTGGTCGTCGGTGACAACCCCGGTTCGAAGTACGAAAAGGCCATGCAGTTGAAGGTGCCGGTGCTGGACGAGAACGGCTTCGCCGTCCTGCTCGAACAGGGTCCGGATGCGGCGCGCGAGGCGGCGGTTCCGGTGGGAGAACCGGCGGAATAGGGCAGATCCCTGTCAGGGGCCGGGCGCGGGGTGGGGACAGCAAGGGGAGGGGCCCGTGGGCGTGCGACCGACAAGAAGGTGGATATGGGGTGCAGAGGGGCAGACGGGGGCAAGGCTTTCGCGTGATGTCCGGTTCACCCGATCGGTGCATAGCAGATGCTGACGGATGGTCGGTCCGCATTCGGGCAAGAGCGTCAGAGCGCTGCCCGTAGAAGCCTTCTGCGGCCTACTGTTGAGATGTGCACCTGCCGTGCCCGGCCGCCGGGTGGGAAACCGGGTCGTGGCGGCATGGAACGGAACCATCGGGTGACATCGGCACCGCCGGCTGTGAGAGGGACGGAATGAAACCGACCGAGAGCGCCGCACCGGTGGCGCGGCTGCAAGGTTTCGTCGGCCTCACACCAGGAGTGGGTGCCGTTGTCATTGCGATCGCCGTTGCTCAGATCGCGATCGGTTTCTACCGGACCGTGAGCGAAGGACATGCGCTCTTCCCCGACGGCAGAGCCGGCTGGTCCCTCGCCGTCCTGACCGGAATCATCGTCGGCCATCTCGTCGCCCTCGGACGCGACCGCTGGTGGGGCGGCACCGGTTCCGGGGCCTCCCTCACTCTGGCCGTGCTGTTGCTCTACGGTTGGGTGCCCGCCGGACTGGTCAGCCTGGTCGTCGTCGTCCTCGTCGGCGTCGCCCGCAGACACCGCTGGTGGCAGGGGCTGCTGCACGGCGCGGTGGACATCCTGGGGATAGGCGCGGCGGCCCTGGTGCTCGCCGCGTTCGGCGAGATGCAGACCGTCGAATCTCCGTGGCAGCCACTCGACTGGGGCATCGACGCCGTCCCGGCGGTCCTCCTGGCCGCCTCCACCTATCTCCTGGTCACCCGGGTTCTGCTGTGGTACGCCCGGACCCCCCAGGGCGGCGGACTGCCGACCGTCGCCCGCACGGCCCTGCTGCGCCAGGGCCTCGTCGCTCTCGCCCTGCTCGGCATCGCACCGCTGATCTGCGTCGTCGCGATGGCCACCCCCTTGCTCCTGCCGCTCTTCGCGGTCCCGCTGATCGCCCTGGACTCCGCCCTCTGGATCGCCCGGGCCCGCGCCGAGGAGCAGCTGCGCGACCCGCTGACCGGACTGCCCAACCGCCAGTGGCTGCTGGAGCGCACCTGGACGGCTCTGGAGGACGCCGAATCCGTCGGTGCCAGATCCGCTCTGGTCCTGATCGACCTCGATCGTTTCCGCGCGGTCAATGACACCCTCGGTCATCTGGCGGGGGACCGGCTGCTGTTGCAGATAGCGGAGCGCCTCCGGCTCGCACTGCCCAGGGGGGCGGAGGCCGCGCGGCTCGGCGGCGACGAGTTCGCGGTGCTGCTGCCGACCGCCGACTCCACCACCAGCGCCCAGCGGGTCGCCCGCCATCTCGTCGCCGAGCTCTCCTCCCCGCTGGACCTCGACGGTCTGACCCTGGTGCTGGAGGCCAGCGCCGGAGTCGCCGTCTACCCGGACCACGCACTGGACGCCGAAGGACTGCTCAGGCGCGCGGACGTCGCGATGTACCAGGCCAAGCGGGACCGTACGGGCGTGGAGGTCTACGAGTCGAAGCGGGACAGCAACACTCCGGACCGGCTCGGCCTGCTGGGCGATCTGCGCCGCGCGCTGGACGCCGGCGAGGTCGAGCTCCACTACCAGCCGAAGGTCCGCTTCGACGGTCAGGTGGCCGGCCTCGAAGCCCTGGTGCGCTGGGTGCATCCGGAGCGCGGCAGGGTCCCCCCGGACGAGTTCATCGCCATCGCCGAGTCGTCCGGTCTCATGCCGCACCTCACGGAGTACGTCCTGGAGACGGCGCTGGCCCAGGTCGCCCGGTGGCGGGCGCAGGGCCTGTTCGTCCCGGTCGCCGTCAACGTCTCCCCGCGCGACGTCCACACCCCCGGGTTCGCGGGCGGTGTCGCGGCCCGGCTCGCCCGGCACGGCGTCCCGGCCGGGGCGCTCCAGCTGGAGATAACGGAGCACGTGCTGCTGGAGGATCCACAGCGCGCCGCCGACACGCTCGCCGGACTGACCGGGCACGGCGTGAAGATGTCCCTCGACGACTTCGGCACGGGGTATTCCTCGCTCGTCCATCTGCGACGGCTGCCGGTCAGCGAGCTGAAGATCGACCGCTCGTTCGTCGCCCGGCTGGCCGTGGACAACGAGGACGCGGAGATCGTCCGCTGCACGATCGACCTGGCCCACTCGCTCGGCCTGCTCGTCGTCGCGGAAGGGGTCGAGGACGACGAGACCTGGGAGCGGCTGCGGAATCTGCGCTGCGACGCGGTGCAGGGATGGCTGGTCGCCGCGGCGATGCCGCCGCAGGAGACCACGGCCTGGCCGGCACGGCTGGCGGCGGCCGGCCGAGCTGGCGGCAGCTGCGGCCGCCGCGGCGGCCGCAGCCGGTGCACCGCCGGAGCTGGAGCAGCGGCCGCCCGGCCGGGCGGTCAATTCACGGCCCGCGACGACCTGAGCCGCAGGGGCACCGGCGGCGCGTCCGGGGCTGAGCCGACAAGGCCACCGGCGGCGCGTGCGTGGTCCCTCGGTTTCTCGGAGGTCAGCGGTCCGGTGTGCGTGGTCCCTGCCCCCCGGAGGCCAGCGGTCCGGTGTTCGGGGTCCCTTGGTTTCCTGGAGGTCAGCGGTCCGGTGTGCGTGGTCCCTGCCCCCCCGGAGGCCAGCGGTCCGGTGTTCGGGGTCCCTGCCCCCCGGAGGCCGGAGGCCGGTGGCCCGGTGTTCGGGGTCCCTGCCCCCGGAGGCCGGTGGCCCGGTGTTCGGGGTCCCTGCCCCCCGGAGGCCGGCGGTCCGGTGTCCGGGGTCCCTGCCCCCCGGAGGCCGGCGGTCCGGTGTCCGGGCCCCTCGGTCCCCGGAGGTCAGCGGTCCGGTGTCCGGTGGCCGCCGTCCCAGGGGCAGTGCGGGAGCCGGAAATCCTCGCCCGACCAGGGTGTTCGCCCGGGTGGCAGGAGCGGCGGCGGGCGACCCCATAGGATTGGGGGTCGGCGGCACATTTCCACCTGCCGCGCGACGCCTGGCACGCACGCTCGCCGCGTTGCCGAATCGCCCACGTGGCTCCGCCACGAGGGCGCTCCGGCGCCTTGCGATCGCACGCACCGGACGCCGCGCGGCCCGTCCTCCGGACGGACGGTGGAAATATGCCGTCGGCCCCCGGCCAAAACCACACACCAACCCCTGAGGATCGCTGCATGCCTGGCATCACGCGCGAGGAGGTCGCCCACCTCGCCCGGCTGGCGCGTCTGGAGCTGAAGGGCGAAGAGCTCGATCACTTCGCCGGTCAGCTCGACGACATCATCGGCGCGGTCGCCCGCGTCTCCGAGGTCGCCGACCAAGACGTACCGCCGACCTCCCACCCGCTGCCGCTGACCAACGTCATGCGCGCGGACGAGGTCCGTCCGTCGCTCACCCCCGAGCAGGCGCTCTCCGGCGCCCCTGCCCAGGAGCAGCAGCGTTTCAAGGTGCCGCAGATCCTGGGGGAGGACTAAACAGCCATGACGGACAACAGCACCATCATCAAGCTCACCGCCGCTGAGATCGCCGCGAAGATCGCCTCCGGCGAGCTCACGGCCGTCCAGGTCACCGAGGCCCACCTGGCCCGGATCGACGCGGTCGACGAGAAGGTCCACGCCTTCCTGCACGTCGACCGCGAGGGCGCGCTCGCGCAGGCCCGCGCCGTCGACGCCAAGAAGGCGGCCGGTGAGAAGCTCGGCCCGCTGGCCGGCGTCCCGCTCGCGCTGAAGGACATCTTCACCACGAAGGACATGCCGACCACCGTCGGTTCCAAGATCCTCGAAGGCTGGATCCCGCCGTACGACGCGACCCTCACCAAGAAGCTGAAGGCCGCCGACGTCGTCATCCTCGGCAAGACCAACATGGACGAGTTCGCCATGGGGTCCTCCACCGAGAACAGTGCCTACGGCCCGACCGGCAACCCCTGGGACCTCACCCGCATCCCGGGTGGCTCCGGCGGCGGCTCGTCCGCCGCGCTCGCCTCGTACGAGGCCCCGCTCGCCATCGGCACGGACACCGGCGGCTCCATCCGCCAGCCCGCCGCCGTCACCGGCACGGTCGGTGTCAAGCCCACCTATGGCGGCGTCTCCCGCTACGGCATGGTGGCCTTCTCCAGCTCCCTGGACCAGGGCGGGCCCTGCGCCCGTACCGTCCTGGACGCGGCCCTGCTGCACGAGGTGATCGCCGGGCACGACCCGATGGACTCGACGTCCATCGACGCCCCGGTCCCGCCGGTCGTCGAGGCCGCGCGGAGCGGCAGCGTCGAGGGCATGCGCATCGGCGTCGTCAAGCAGTTCGCCGGTGAGGGCTACCAGGCGGGCGTCGTCCAGCGCTTCAACGAGTCGGTCGAGCTGCTGAAGTCGCTCGGTGCCACGATCGTCGAGCTGGACTGCCCGTCCTTCGACCTGGCCCTGTCGGCGTACTACCTGATCGCGCCGTCCGAGTGCTCCTCCAACCTGGCCCGCTTCGACGCCATGCGCTACGGGCTGCGCGTCGGCGACGACGGCACGAGGTCCGCCGAGGACGTCACCGCGCTCACCCGCGAGGCCGGCTTCGGCGACGAGGTCAAGCGCCGCGTCATCCTCGGTACGTACGCGCTCAGCTCCGGCTACTACGACGCGTACTACGGCTCGGCGCAGAAGGTCCGCACCCTCATCACGCAGGACTTCGAGAGGGCCTTCGAGCAGGGCAGCGGTGTCGATGTCATCGTCTCCCCGACGACGCCCACCACCGCCTTCTCGATCGGCGAGCGCGCCGACGACCCGATGGCGATGTACCTCGCGGACCTGTGCACCATCCCGACCAACCTCGCGGGCAACTCCGCCATGTCGCTGCCCTGCGGCCTGGCCCCCGAGGACGGCCTGCCGGTCGGGCTGCAGATCATCGCCCCCGCCATGAAGGACGACCGTCTCTACAAGGTCGGAGCCGCCGTCGAGGCCGCCTTCGTGGAAAAGTGGGGTCACCCGCTGCTGGAGGAGGCTCCGTCGTTGTGAGCGCACTGACCAAGGCCAAGGGCTTCAAGAAGTCCAAGACCGGCACGTACCTGTCCATCGGCACCACCGCTTTCGGTGCGATCGGCGTGATCAAGCAGGCCAAGAAGGCACGCCACGAGCACGACACGCTCCGACTGATCGATGCCGTTGTCTCCGCCGCCGCCATCGCCACCGGTGTCGCCCTGCTGCTGCGCGAGCTCAAGCGCCTCGGCGATGACGACGTACTGCTGGGCTGAGAGGGAAGTTTCACCGTGACTGTCACCGACCTGGTGTCGTACGAGGACGCGCTCGCGTCCTACGACCCCGTCATGGGCCTGGAGGTCCATGTCGAGCTCGGCACCAAGACCAAGATGTTCTGCGGCTGCTCGACCGAGCTCAAGCAGGACGCCAACTCCCAGACCTGCCCGGTCTGCCTCGGCCTGCCCGGCGCCCTGCCGGTCGTCAACGAGATCGGCGTCGAGTCCGCCATCAAGATCGGCCTCGCGCTGAACTGCGAGATCGCCGAGTGGTGCCGCTTCGCCCGGAAGAACTACTTCTATCCGGACATGCCGAAGAACTTCCAGACCTCCCAGTACGACGAGCCGATCGCCTACAACGGCTATCTGGACGTCCAGCTGGAGGACGGGGAGACCTTCCGGGTGCAGATCGAGCGCGCCCACATGGAGGAGGACACCGGCAAGTCGACCCACGTCGGCGGTGCCACCGGCCGTATCCAGGGCGCGTCCCACTCCCTGCTCGACTACAACCGCGCGGGCATCCCGCTCATCGAGATCGTCACCAAGCCGATCGAGGGCGCGGGCGTACGGGCCCCCGAGGTCGCCAAGGCGTACGTCGCCGAACTCCGCGAGCTCATCAAGGCGCTCGGCGTCTCGGAGGCCCGCATGGAGATGGGCCAGATGCGCTGCGACGTCAACCTGTCGCTGCGCCCCAATGGCACCGAGACCTTCGGTACGCGCTCCGAGACGAAGAACGTGAACTCACTGCGTTCCGTCGAGCGTGCCGCCCGGTTCGAGATCCAGCGGCACGCGGCCGTGCTGTCCTCCGGCGGCACGGTCGTGCAGGAGACCCGGCACTTCCACGAGGAGGACGGCTCCACCACGGCCGGCCGCATCAAGGACAACGCCGAGGACTACCGCTACTTCCCCGAGCCCGACCTGGTGCCGGTCGCCCCGGCCCGCGAGTGGGTCGAGGAGCTTCGCAAGGGCCTCCCCGAGCTGCCGCGGCTGCGCCGCAACCGGCTCAAGGAGGAGTGGGGTGTCTCCGAGCACGACATGCAGTCCATCCTCAATGCCGGCGCGGTCGATCTGATCGTCGCCACGACCGACGCGGGCGCCCCCTCGGACCAGGCCCGCAAGTGGTGGATGGGCGAGCTGGCCCGTAACGCCAACGAGACCGGCCGCGGCCTCGACGAGCTGCCGATCACCCCGGCGCAGGTCGCCCGGGTGGCCGAGCTCGTCGCCGCGGGCGACCTCAACGACAAGCTGGCCCGCCAGGTCATTGAGGGTGTCCTCGCGGGCGAGGGCGACCCGGACACCGTCGTCGAGAAGCGCGGCCTGAAGGTCGTCTCCGACGAGGGCGCGCTGTCCACGGCCGTCGACGAGGCCATCGCCGCCAACGCGGCCGTCGCGGACAAGATCCGCGGCGGCAAGGTCGCGGCGGCGGGCGCGCTCGTCGGCGCGGTCATGAAGGCCACCCGCGGCCAGGCGGACGCGGCCCGGGTCCGTGAGCTGATCCTGGAGAAGCTCGGCGTCGAGGGCTGAGCCCTCCGCGCAGGCCCGTCGCCGAAGGGGCGGCGCATCCACGACCACGGGTGCGCCGCCCCTTGGACTTTCCCGCAGGACCTGTTGGACGTTCACCGCGGAGCCGTACGGAGTCCTTCCGCACGCCACCCGGCTTGATTAGCTTCCCGGCTGTACGACCGGACTCGGGAGGCTCACTTGACCACGGACATTTCACGGCGACGGCTCTTCGCGCTCGGCGGCGGTGCGCTCGGCGCCGCGGCGGCGGGGTCGCTGCTGCCGCCTTCGCTGCAGGCCGCGATCGCCGCGCAGCCGGCACACTCGGCGGGGTCCGGCGGCGGGGACGGGCTCGGAGCCATCAAGCACGTGGTGATCCTGATGCAGGAGAACCGTTCCTTCGACCACTACTTCGGGACGCTCCGGGGCGTACGCGGCTTCGGTGACCGCAACGCCGTCGAGCTGCCCTCGGGCAAGCCGGTCTTCGAGCAGCCCGCGCCGCTGGGCACCTCCGTGCTGCCCTTCCCGGTGCGCGACGCCGCCGAGACGCAGAAGAAGGACCTCCAGTACATCGGCGCGCTCGACCACTCCTGGAGCGGCGGCGGCAAGGCGTGGGCCGGCGGGTGGATGAACGGCTGGGTGACCGCCAAGACGGCCGCCACCATGGCGTACTACGACCGCCGCGACATCCCGCTCCACTACGAGCTGGCCGACACCTTCACGGTCTGCGACGCGTACCACTCCTCCATCCACACCTCGACCAGCCCCAACCGCAACCACCTGTGGAGCGGGAAGACGGGCAACGAACCGAACGGCAGGCGGGCCGTCGGCAACGACGCGTACAACGAGGGCACCCATCCCGGCTACGACTGGGGCACGTACGCGGAGCGGCTGGAGAAGGCCGGGCACAGCTGGCGCACATACACCGAGTGGGAGAACTTCACCGACAACCAGATCGAGTTCTTCGCCACCTTCAAGGCGATCGCCCGCAAGGCGCTCGCGAAGACCGGCGGCCACACCTTCATGGAGTCGTTCTACGCCGCGGTGCGCGACGCGGACGCCGCGGAGCGGGAGCGGCTGTTCGGACTGCTGGAGGAGGGCGTCGCCACCCTCGACAAGAGCGAACGCAGCCTCTTCGAGCGGGCGTTGCGCCGGGTGGAGACCGGAACGCTGGCCGACGAGTTCGCCAAGGACGTGGCGGCGGGCACCCTGCCCGAGGTCTCCTACCTGGTGCCCTCGGCCGTCGACTCGGAGCACCCGAGCGTCTCCTCGCCGGTCCACAGCGCGACGATCGTCTACAAGGTCCTGGACGCGCTGGGCAAGCACCCCGATGTGTGGCGGCACACCGCCGTCTTCATCAACTACGACGAGAACGACGGCTTCTTCGACCACGTGCCGCCGCCGGTCGCCCCGCCCGAGGTCACCGAGGAGCAGTGGGAGGGCAAGCCCACCGGTCTCGGCATACGGGTGCCGATGCTCGTCGTCTCGCCGTGGACCATCGGCGGCTACGTCTGCTCCGAGGTCTTCGACCACACCTCCGTGATCCGCTTCCTGGAGCGCTGGACCGGGGTGGAGGAACCGAACATCGGCGACTGGCGGCGCACCGTCACCGGCGACCTGACCTCGGCCTTCGACTTCTCGCGGACACGCCGCCGGCCCGAGGTGGAGCAGCCGGGCGCCATTCCGCCGTTCAGCGGCCGCTGGGCGCCGAAGCCGCCGCTCGTGCAGCACATGCCCGTGCAGGAGCCGGGCGCGCGCCCGGCCCGCGCGCTGCCGTACCAGCCGGACGCGCAGGCGAAGCTGGTGGACGGCGCGGTGCAGGTGGCCCTCAGCAACACGGGGCGCTCGTCGGCGCACTTCGCGCTGTATCCGTACGCCGGTGAGTTCCCCGTACCGCAGCACCGGGATGTGAAGGGCACGGCGCAGTGGACGGTGCCCGTCACCGGCGCGGCGTACCGGTTCACCGTGACGGGGCCGAACGGATTCCGCCGTGAGTTCGCCGGGTCCGTGAAGGACGGTGCTCCGGCCGAGGTGGCGTCGCGGGTCGACGCCCATGAGCGCGATCTGCACCTCACGCTGCGCAACACGGGCCGGACGACGCTCACCTTCACCGTGCGGCCGCTGGGCTACGTCGACGAGGCGGACCTGCGGGACTGGACCAGGACCGTCAAGGTCAAGCCGGGGCGCAGCCGCACGGTGGTGCACTCGGCGGCCGACGCGCACGGCTGGTACGACCTGGCCGTCACCGTCGACGGGGACGACACCTTCCGGCGCCGGCTGATGGGTCACATCGAGAACGGCCGGGCGAGCGTCTCGGGCTGACCCGGCTCCGGGCGGCGGGGTGCCGCGGACCGTCGTACGGCGCGGCGCCCCGCCGAAGCCGCTGTGAGCAAGGGCTCAGAGCAAGGGCTGTGAGTATGACCACGAAAGAGACAAAGGATCACTTTCGGCTGCCAGAGTGACGATTCCCAGGTCATGCTTTCTTTGCGGGTCATTCATGCTTTGTACCGGCAAAGAGCCACAAACCAGCAGGGAGCACGCCCGTTGGCCGCCATCGCCCGCTGGTGCATCAGGCACCGTCTCGTCGCCGTTCTCATCTGGCTGCTCGCCCTCGGCGGCACGGCCACCGCGGCGGGCTTCGCGGGTTCCGCGTACTCCAACGACTACGAGGTGCCCGGTACGGAGTCCGGCCGGGCCACCGAGCTTCTCAGGAGCGGTTTCACGGATCTCGGCGGTGACACGGACACCATCGTCTGGCACACCTCCGACTCCACCGTGCGGGCCGACGACGTCCGGCAGACGATGACCCGGACCCTGCACGCGGTCGAGGAACTGCCCGGGGTCGGCGCGGTCACCGGGCCGTACGGGGCGTCGGGCGCCGCACAGATCAGCAGCGACGGGCACACCGCCTACGCCGCGGTCACCTTCGGCCAGCAGGTCGAGGACATCCCGGTGCAGCAGGTCAGGGCGGTCGTGGACACCGCGAAGGCGGCCGCCGGGGACCATCTCCAGGTGGAGCTGGGCGGCCCCGCCGTCGCCCTCACCGAAGCACCCTCCGTCCACCTCAGCGAGGCCATCGGGGTGGTCGTCGCGGCGGTCGTCCTCTTCCTCGCCTTCGGCTCGCTCGCCGCCAGCATGCTGCCCATCGCCACCGCGCTGGTCTCCGTCGGCACCGCCTACGCGGGCACCGTGCTGCTCGGCCATCTGATGACCGTCGCCGACTTCGCGCCCATGCTGGGCATGCTGATAGGCCTCGGCGTCGGTATCGACTACGCGCTGTTCATCGTCACCAGACACCGCAGAGGACTGCGCAGAGGCATGTCGGTCACCGAGGCCGCGCAGAACGCCGTCGCGACGACCGGGCGCGCCGTCGTCTTCGCCGGGGCCACCGTCTGCATCGCCCTGCTCGGCATGCTGATCCTGCGGCTCGGCTTCCTCAACGGTGTGGCGATCGCCGCCTCGCTCACAGTCGTGCTGACCGTGGCTGCCTCCGTGACCCTGCTGCCCGCCCTGCTCTCGTTCATCGGCCCGCGGGCACTGAGCCGGCGCGAGCGCAGACAGCTCGCCGAGCACGGCCCGCAGCCCGAGGTGCCCACGGGCTTCGCGGCCCGCTGGTCCGCCTTCGTCGAACGCCACCCCAAGCTGCTCGGGGCGTGCGCCGCCGTGGTGATGCTGGTCCTCGCGCTGCCCACCTTCTCCCTGCACCTGGGCACCTCCGACCAGGGCAACAACCCCTCCTCGTCGACCACCCGGCAGGCGTACGACCTGCTGGCCGACGGATTCGGCCCCGGCGTCAACGGACCGCTGACCATCGCGGCGCAACTGGACGGCGCGGACGACCGGCTCGCGATGGACGCCCTGCCCGCCGTGCTGCGGTCCACCGAGGGCGTGGCCTCGGTCGGCCCGGTCACGTACGACAGCGGCGGCGATACGGCCTTCGTCACCGTCGTACCGGAGTCCTCGCCGCAGTCCCAGGAGACCAGCGCGCTCGTCGACCGGCTGCGTACCGAGGTCCTGCCGCGGGCCGAGCAGAACACCTCGCTCCAGGCCCATGTCGGGGGAGTGACCGCCAGCTACGACGACTTCGCCCGGATCATCATCGGCAAGCTCCCGCTCTTCGTCGGTGTGGTCATAGGGCTCGGCTGTCTGCTCCTGCTGCTGGCGTTCCGGTCGATCGGCATTCCGCTGAAGGCCGCGGTGATGAATGTGGCCGCCGTCGCCTCCTCGTTCGGGGTCGTCGTCGCGGTCTTCCAGTGGGGATGGGGGAGCGAGCTGCTGGGGCTCGGCAGTTCGGGGCCCATCGAACCCTTCCTGCCGGTGATCATGGTGTCCGTGCTCTTCGGTCTGTCCATGGACTACCAGGTGTTCCTGGTGGGGCGGATGTACGAGGAGTGGCTGGAGACCGGTGACAACCGCCGGGCCGTCCGGGTGGGCCTCGCCGAGACCGGCCGAGTGATCAACTCCGCGGCCGTGATCATGATTTCGGTCTTCCTCGCCTTCGTCCTCAGCGGGGACCGGGTGATCGCCATGTTCGGCATCGCGCTCGCCGCGGCCGTCGCCCTCGACGCCTTCGTCCTGCGCACGCTGCTGGTGCCCGCGCTGATGCATCTGCTGGGCGGGGCGAACTGGTGGCTGCCGCGCCGGCTGGACCGGCTGCTGCCGCGGATCAGCATCGAGCCTCCCGGGCACGGCCTGCCGCATGCGAAGATCCCGCAGGCAGCGCAACCGGCGGAGGTGGCGCAGACCGCGCAAGCGGTGGAAGCGGTTCGAGAAGGAGCATGATGTTCGCGATATCCCTGGGTGATGACGGAGCGGAACTGCGTCCGCTGGAGACCTGGCAGGCGCAGGAGTTCCTCGACCACGTGGACCGGGCCCGGGAGCTCGTCGATCCGTGGATCCCCTTCGCCTCCTTCACCACCGACCTGGACTCGGCGCGTACGCTGCTGCGGCGGTACGCGGAGAAGCAGGCGGCGGACACGGGGCGGATCTACGGCATCTGGCTGGAGGGCACGCTCGTCGGCGGTGTCCTGTTCCGGGTCTTCGACGCGGAGTCGGGGAACTGCGAGATCGGCTGCTGGCTGGAGCCGGCGGGCGAGGGGCGCGGTCTGATCACCCGGGCGTGCCGGAAGCTGATCGACTGGGCGGTGTACGAGCGGGGCATGCACCGCGTGGAGTGGGCCGCGTCCGCGGCGAACACCGCCAGCATCGCCGTGGCCAAGCGGCTCGGCATGACGCGTGACGGGGTGCTGCGCGAGAGCTACCTGCACCGGGGTGAGCGGCACGACTCGGAGATCTGGTCGGTGCTGGCCCCGGAGTGGCGGGCGCAGCAGGCCTGAGAGCGGGCGGCGTGGCGAGGGCCTGTCCGGCGGATCACGGCCGGACAGGCCCCTGTGCGCCGGAGCCGAAGCTGGCCGGCGCGTACTTGCTCTGGTGCTCGCGGTACGAGCGGGCGAGGTGGTGCTGGAGCCGGATGTGGCGGAACTGGTACACCGCGCCGGTCTGGCGCAGGACGCCCCGGCGGTAGGCGTCGTCCAGGAAGGCCACCGTGTCCCAGGGCAGTTTGCCGGTCAGGGGCAGCCAGACCCTCGACAGGACCAGCCACCGCCCCCAGGCGGTGAACGAGAGCGCGTACGAGCACGTGCCGCCGAGCCCGCCGATGGCACCGATGACGAGCCCGTCAGCCGCGTTCCAGTTCAGCGGTCCGAGGATTCCGTCGAGCAGGTCGGTGATCAGGT
>NZ_BMTF01000033.1:0-19243 GCF_014649535.1 Streptomyces gelaticus | reverse complement strand
GCCCGCCGACCCCGATCGCCAGGGTGAGCATCGGTACCAGTACGAGAACCTGCCGGACCACCGTCGCGCGGTTCGATGCCAGCAGGCCGGCCGGGGTGGCCGCGGAGGCGACGTCCAGCGGCGCTTCGAGCACGGCCATGATCCCGAAGACGAGTCCGGCGCCCGCGCCGAAGATCAGGCCGAGGACCAGCATGTTGATGAGCGTGCCCTTGATCACCAGCTCGTTCGCGAGCGGGATTCCGTAGTACATCCGGCGCTGGAGGGCCAGGGCGCAGGCGCATCCGACGCCCATCACGAATCCGCCCAGCAGAACGGCGCCGAACCGGGCGACGAAGGTACGGACCGGTCTGCGGCCGACGCCGGTGCCCGCGCCGGGCAGCCGTAGCCGCACATGGGCCGGTTCGAAGGCCGCGGTGCCGAACCGGGCCAGGATCGCGTGGACGCATCCGAAGGCGAGACCGGCGACCGTCCCCATCGAACCCCCCAACAGGAGGGCCTCGCCGACCGGGAACGGCAGGTTGATCAGGTTGACGAACCACACGGCGAGCGCGACGCAGAGCGCCGAGGACACCACCACCGACAGCAGCCGCGTGGACAGCCGCAGCGAATCACCGATCCGCCACCATGCGAGGTCCTGCTGGTCGCCGTCGAGCCGGGCCAGGTGGTGGGCGAGATGGCCGAGCCAGCGCTCGGCGCGCTCCGGGTCCCGGTGCCGCTCCCGGCGGCCGGTGGCGCTCCGCTCGGCGACGCGGCGCCGGTAGACCGTCGGCACGAAGCCCGCCAGCAGATGTTCTTCGAGGGAGTTCTCGTCGGGGAAGCGGTCGGCGTCCAGCAGCTCCGCCGGATTCCTGTCGGGTGCCTCGCTGTACATCGTCCGCGCCAGGATGATCATGAGCGGGGTGCTCAGGACCCTGGCCAGGGGGCCGGCCGTCCCGCTCTCCCGGGTGCGCAGCCGGTCCAGTACGGGGGTCCAGACCGCCGCGCTCCCGCCGTCGCCGCGGGGGACCGGCCGGGCCGTCCGGGGCAGGTAGTCGGAGAGGTCGTCGAGGGTGAGATCGGTCAGTTCGAGACCGGCGGCCCAGACCAGCGGGGCACCGGCCTCCTGGACGGCCTCGGCGAACTCGCCGCGCCGGCTGGTCAGGACGAGCGGGAGCGAGGTGGCGTTGAGCACCTCCAGGGCCGTACGCCGCAGACCTTCCGCGATCTCGTCGAACCCGTCCAGGACCGGCAGCACGAGATCGGCGTCGACCAGGGCGGTGGCCAGCGTCGACCCGTCGGGGGCCCTGCGGGTGAGATGCGGATGGTCGCGCACCAGCCGGTCGATCAGCCAGTCCCGCAGCGCGATGGCCGTGGGGTCCCAGGAACCGAGACTGAAGATCACCGGCACCCGGTCGTGCGGCTCCCGGGCCTCCAACTGGTCCAGGACGAACCTGATCGTCAGGATCGATTTGCCGGATCCGGCCCGGCCGAGGACCACCAGCCGCCCGGACAGGACGCGCCGGTAGACCTCGGCCACACTGCCCAGATCGCCGCTCAGATCCATTCGGTCCGGCGTCGCCCCCGGCGGCAGACGCTGAATGTTCTCCGAATGGTCGGTCAGGAATTCGGGTGCGTCCTGCCAGCGCACGGGGAGCGGAAAGGGATCGTGGATGCGCCGGTGTTCCTCTTCGCGCTGCCAGCGGCGCCTGATTTCTCGGGCCAATTCGGTGGCGGCGGTGACGAGTTCTCCGTGAACGGGTGAGGCGGGGGAGGTGGGACGGACCTTTTGCCCGGAATTCCGTGCGGGATTCTGAGCGGAATTCTGTGCAGGTACGGATACGGATGCGGTGGCGGTGTCGGGAGCCGGTGCGGATTCGGGCGCGGGTTCGCCGGCCGGTTCGGCCTTCGACTTCGCGAGTGTGGCCGCGAGCCGCTGACGGTCCTCGGGCCCGGCCTCCAGTGCGTCCGCCAGCAGGTTCACCGTGCCCAGCCGATGATCGCCGGATCTGCCGTTCTCCAGTCTGCGGATCGTACGCACGCTCACCCCGGACCGCGCCTCCAGCTGCTCCTGCGTCAGCCCCGACCGATTCCGCAGCCGACGCAACAACGTGCCGAGCTGATCCGCCACTTCGACATCCTTCCACCACCGAGCGCGGTCGCGACGACCCTACCGGTGACGACCGGTCATATATGGCCGGTCGCCTGTCCTGTTCGCGGAATGGCGCGAACAGCACGATCGGTGGTGCCCGGCCGGTGCGCCGACACGGGGCGGCGCACTCCGCCGGGCATCCGGGAAGCAGATGGCGTCCACGGGGCCGGACCGGCACCGGCATCGGACCTGATCGCCTCTCATGGCTTTCTCCTGCTAAGACTCATGAGGAGTTGACATGGCCTACCGATTCTGGTGCGGCGAATGCGGATTCAAGACGCCGTGGCTCGCCGAGTCCGAGGGCGCAAAACGCCAACTGGAGCACTACGCCAAGCAGCACCCGGGAATTCTCGCCGGTGGCCATGTGGAGACCAACCGGAAAAATCCGCAAGGCGGCCTCGGCTGCCTCCAAGTGGCGGGAATTCTCGTCCTTCTGCTGATCATCGCGGCCGCGTGCCAACGCTGAGGCGCGACCGAATCCCACCAGAAAGCCGGAATGACCGACCGACCGAAAGGGACAGGAAAGAACATGAGCATGCGTGACTATTCCGGAGCAGGCGTCGAGACCGGCGGGGCGAACCAGGACACCGGTGGCGCAGCCCGGCGCTCCTCGCGGGTGCGCAGGCACCGGCGCTGGCTGCTGCCGGTGGCCACCGCGGCCTGCCTGCTGATGACCGGTGTCGGCCCGGCGACCGCCGCCGCCCCGGCCACCGGCTCCTCGGCCGCCGCGGCCCAGACCCCCGCCGACATCCTGCAGGCCGGCGCCCAGCAGGGGATCGCCGACGGGTACCCGGGCGTGATCGGCATGGTGCGGAAGGGCGACAGCACCCAGTACGTGCACGCGGGTGTCGGTGACCGAGCGACCAAGGTGCCCGCAGACCCGAAGGCGAAGTTCCGGATCGGCAGCAACACCAAGGCGTTCATCTCCACCGTGCTGCTCCAACTGGAGGGCGAGAAGCGGCTCTCGCTGGACGACACCGTCGCCAAGTGGCTGCCGGGGGCGGTCGCCGCCAACGGCTACGACGGCTCGAAGATCACGATCCGTCAACTGCTCAACCACACCTCGGGCCTGCCCGACTACCTCGGTGCCCTGCAGATCAACGGGCCCTACTTCCTCAACACCAATCCGAGGGAGGTCTTCCCGCCGCAGAAGCTGGTCGACGTCGCCCTCGGCATGCGTGCGCCGACGACCGGGCCGGGCGAGAAGTTCGGTTACTCCAACACCAACTATGTGCTCGCAGGCATGGTGATCAAGGCCGTCACCGGCTCGGAACCGGCCGCGGAGGTCCAGCGGCGCATCATCGAGCCGCTCGGTCTGCGCGACACCAGCTTCCCCACCGCCGACCCCGCGCTCTACGGCAACTACCTCCACGGCTATGTGATCCGGGCGATCCTCATCGACGACGGCACGGTCTCCAACGTGCAGGTCACCGGGAGCGCCGGTGCCATGGTGTCGACCATGGACGACCTGGCCACCTTCTCCCGGGCGCTGCTGACCGGAAAGCTCCTGGAGCCCGCCCAGCTGGCCGAACTCAAGACCACCGTCCCCGTGACCGCCGACATCGGCTACGGGCTGGGCATCGAGCACATGAAGCTCTCCTGCGGGAAGTGGGCCTGGGGCCACAACGGCGCGGTGCTCGGCTACTTCAGCGAGTGGCTGAGCAGTGAGGACGGCACCGAGCAGGTGCTGCACGCGAACAACGAGTACCACCTGCTTGCCGGTACGCCGGGGCAGGCCCACACGGGCAAGGCCATGACCGACGCGTTCTGCGCGCTCTGAGGACCGCGACCGGAAGGGCTCTCCCGGCGGCCGGGCCGATATGCGGCCCGGCCGCCGGCCGGGGCCTTCCCCCCACAGCGAGAGCCGCGCGCTCTCGGAGAGGACACCCGATGAGAACACCGCCGACCACCTGGCGGGCGCGGACGAGGACGGCTGTCGCCGCCGCCGCGCTGACCGTGACCGCGATGCTCGCGGCCCCGCCCGCACATGCCGGGGGCGCCGCCCCTCCGGTGCTGACCGACGGATTCGGCCTGACCCAGGTCGCCGGGGGCACCGAGGTGCACTCGGACGACGACTTCACCATCACCGTGACCACCCCGCAGGTGGCCGGGAAGCACAAGATCCGCATCTTCCTGCCCAGCGGCTACCGCACCGAGCCCGGCAAACGCTGGCCGGTGGCGTACTTCCTGCACGGCGGGCCGGGAAACCCGGACGACGCCGCGGCCGCCCCGGCGCTGCGTTCGGACTCGATGATCACCGTCGTGCCGGACGGCGGCCGCAAGGGCTGGTACGCCGACTGGCTCATGCAGAACACCGCCGAGGGCGCCGCCAACTGGGAGACCTTCCATCTGAAGCAGGTCGTCCCCTTCATCGACGCCAACCTGCGCACCATCGCCGACAAACGCCATCGGGCCGTCGTCGGGCTGTCGATGGGCGGGTTCGGCGCCCTGCACTACGGCGAGGCCCGGCCCGATCTCTTCGGCCACGTCGCCTCGCTGTCCGGCGGCATCGACTTCGGCATGGCGGAGGTCCGCGCGGCGGTCCTGGCCACGGAACTCAACATCACGGGCGCCTGGTGCGCCGTGAGCACCTCCACTCCGTCCGGGACCGGCCGGTGCACCGGTTACGGGCCCACGGTCGACAGCGACGCGATCTTCGGCTCCCCGTACCCGGTCCTGAACGCGGACCGGATCTGGAAGGCGGTCGACCCCGCCGCCCCGGTCAACCTGGCCAAGCTCGCCGGGACCGACGTCACCCTCTACACCGGCGACAACGACGTGATCGACCACTTCACCGCGATCGCCGCCAGGAACGTCAAGACCCGCATGGACACGCTCGGTCTGCCCAGCCGCCTGGTCGACTACGGCGACGGGTCGGCGCTCGCTCCCACCTGTGACGGCGGCCACAACTACGGCTGCTGGGCGCCCGCGCTCGCCGACTACGTGCCCCGCCTTCAGGACTCCTTCGACGCGGCGGGCTGACCCGGACGACAACGGCCCGGCAACGGCCCCGGCGGGCGAACGCTCGCCGGGGCCCACGCACGGCGCCGGCGCTTCGGACGGACGTTAAGGGGGTTCTCATACGGGCCGCCTAGCGTGCGCAACATGAACCCCAGGACCCCCACGAGCCCCACCGTTCCCGCCGACCCCGAAGCATCCGCAGCAGCAGAAGCATCCGACGCCGAGGCGACCGTGACCAAGAAGACCGCGGCCGAGGATGCCTCGTACGACATGGACAAGGCCGCGGGGAAATCACGCACGGCGGCCGAATCGAAAGCCGAAGCCGAAGCCGAAGCCGTGGCCGAGGACGAAGCCGAGGACGACGACCTGGACCTGGACGACCTCGACGACGACTCCGGCAAGCAGCCCTCCGGCCTCGGCGCGGCGGCCGCCGCCGTGGCCGCGGCCGGTCTCGGGGTCGTCGCGCTCACCGGGTCCTGGACCGGCAAGATCGCCGCCGAACGCGAGACCCTGATCGGCCAGATCAAGACCTCGGGCGGCGGCACCGCCGCCCAGCAGATCTCCGAGATCTACGGCGACGCGTGGCACGCCACCGCACTGGTCAACGGACTCTTCGCCCTGCTCGCCCTGCTGGTCGGAGTCTTCGCCCTGGTCCGCCCGGCCTTCGGCCCACCCTCCGCGCACCCGCAGCCCGGCTGGGTCCGCGCCGTGGCCACCGCCGGCGTCGCGCTCGGTGTCCTGGGCCTGGTGATCTCCGCGGCCATGTACTTCGACCTCATCGTGCCGCTGCCGACCGCGACCGCCGCCCAGTGACCACGACGGCCGGCGGACACGGACGCGTACGGAGCGGGTGACCTCCACGGACCAGGCCCGACGGCCGACTCGTAGGGCATCCGCCCGAGGTGCCCGGCCCCGCACAGGACGGCGCCCGCACCGGGATACGGCACCCCGCCCCGCGAAGATGCGGATCCTGCCCGATGCGGCGACACCCCCTGGAGGACGACAGTCGGGGGCGGCAGAGAACCACTGCCGCCCCCGGCCCCGACGGGCCGTCGTTCTCGAGGAGAAGCTCATGCACACGTACCGGCTCCACGAGCTGCATGCCGCCGAACTGCGCCGCCGGGCCGAGCAGGACCGGCTCGTCCAGGAGGCCGTCCGCGCCCGCCGGGACGCCCGCAGGGCCGCCCGGCACTCCGGGCGCGGGGAGGCCGAGGGGCCGGTGAGCAGCGACCGGAAGCGATTCGTCCACGCCGCGTGAGGCCGCACCCGTATGCGATGCTCGGCGACGTGGAGACCAGGTCCGTCAGTCCCGTCTTCGTCGGCCGCGAGGGCGAGTTCGCCTCGCTCGTCGACGCCCTCGCCCGCGCCTGCGCGGAGGGCACCGACGTCCCGGGCGAACCGCAGGCGCTGCTCATCGGCGGCGAGGCGGGGGTCGGCAAGACCCGGCTGGTCGAGGAGTTCCTCGCGGCCGCGGTCCGCCGCGGCGCGGCCGTCGCGGTCGGCGGCTGTGTCGAGATCGGCGCCGACGGACTGCCCTACGCCCCGTTCCCCACCGCGCTGCGGGCCCTGCGCCGCACCCTGCCCGACGAGGTCGCCGCGGCCTGCGCCGGGCAGGAGGGCGAGCTGGCCCGGCTGCTTCCCGAACTCGGCGAGGCCGACCGGGACGCCACGGACGAGCACAGCACCGCCCGCCTCTTCGAGCTCACCGCCAGACTCCTGGAACGCATCTCCGCCGATCGCATCGTCGTCCTCGTACTGGAGGACCTGCACTGGGCCGACGCCTCCACCCGCCACCTCCTCGCCTACCTCTTCCGCACCGTGCGCCACGGCCGCCTCGTCGTGATCGGCACCTACCGCTCCGACGACATCCACCGCCGTCACCCCCTGCGGCCCCTCCTTGCCGAACTGGACCGGCTGCGCACCGTCCGCCGGATCGAACTCGCCCGCTTCAGCCGCGCCGAGGTGTGCCGTCAGCTCACCGGCATCCTCGCCGCCACCCCCGAGGCCGCCCTCGTGGACGAGATCTTCGAACGGTCCGACGGCAACGCCTTCTTCGTCGAGGAACTCGCCTGCAGCCTGGAGAGCGGTGACCGCTCCCGGCTCTCCGACTCGCTGCGCGACCTCCTGCTCGTACGGGTCGAGGCGCTCCCGGACGCCGCCCAGCAGGTCGCCCGGGCCGTCGCCGAGGGCGGCTCCACCGTCGAGTACGGACTGCTGGCCGCGGTCGCCGGGCTGACCGAGGACGGACTCATCGAGGCGCTGCGGGCCGCCGTCGGTGCCAACCTGCTGCTCACCACCCCGGAGGGCAACGGCTACCGCTTCCGGCACTCCCTGGTCCGCGAGGCCGTCAGCGACGACCTGCTGCCCGGCGAGCGCTCCCGGCTCAACCGGCGCTACGCCGAGGCCCTGGAGGCCGACCCCGCTCTCGTCCGCGCCGACGAGCGCGCCACCCGTCTCGCCAGCTACTGGTACGGCGCACACGATGCCGCCAAGGCCCTGCCCGCCGTGCTGAAGGCCTCCGTCGAGGCCCGTCGCCGCTACGCGTTCTCCGAACAACTCCGCCTGCTGGAACGGGCGATGGAACTGTGGGACGACGCCCCCGACGACGTACGCCGCACCCTGCGGCCCATGGACTACGCCGAGGGCTACCCGGTCTGCGGCTGCGACCCCGACACCGCGCCGCTGCGCTGTCTCGACCTGATGGCCGAGGCCACCGTCGCCGCCCGGTTCGGCGGGGAGCGCGAACGCGCCCTGGCCATCGCCAAGAAGGCCATGCGGGTCCTGGCGGACGAGGACGACCCGCTGCGCGCCGCCTGGTTCTGGGTCCAGCGCTCCCGGCTGATGCAGGACCTCGGCCGCGGCGACGGCCGCGCCGAACTGGCCACCGCCCAGGAGCTCGTCCGCGGCCTGCCCCCGTCCGCCGTGCACGCCGATGTCCTGACGAGCGTGGCGGGATGGGGCGCCCTGCACCGCCCCGGCGCCGAGACCCTGCTCGACGCCGACCGGGCGGTGGAGTACGCCAGGCTCGTCGGCGACGAGTACATCGAGCTGCACGCCCGGCTCATCCGCGGTCGGCTCACCGCCGAGGCGGGCGGCGTCGACGAGGGCATCGCGGAGATGTACGCCGTCCGCGAGCGCGCCGACGAACTGCACCTGGCCGGCATCATGAGCCGGGCCGGCATCGACCTGCCCTCCACCCTCGAATCGATGGGCCGCTCCCTGGAGGCCGTGGCCGCCGCGGACCACGGCATCGAGATCAGCCGCAGCCGTGGCATCGCCGACATGGAGGCCCGGGTCCGCTGCAACCGGGCGACCTCGCTGTTCTCCCTGGGGCACTGGGACGAGAGCCGGGCCACCACCGACGCGGCGGCCCGCGCCGCCCGGTCCGGCAAGGCGCGGGGCCTCGTGGCCCTGCATCGCACCGAACTCGCCCTGGCCCGGGGTGACCTGACCGAGGCGGAGGCGCAACTCGCCCTGACCCGGCGCAGTTTCGGCTCCCGTGATCCGCAGCTCCAGCACGTCATCGCCCCCGCGCGCCATGCCATGGCCCTCGCCGCGCAGCAGGGCCGGCTGGCCGAGGCGCGGGCCGAGTTCGAGGCCCGGTCGGAGCAGGGATTCCCGCCCGGCACCCAGCAGTACGCCCTGCCGCTGCTCCATGTCGCGGCAGCCACCGAGGCCGATGCCCGGGGCCTGCCCACCGCCGACCCCGGACGGCCGGCGATCCTCGCCCGCATCCGCGCCCACTTGAAGGGGCTGCCGATGCTCGTCCCCGTCTGGGCCGCCCACGGTCTCCTGATCGATGCCGAGCTGGCCAGGGCCGAGGGCCTCGACACCCCCGACCACTGGTCCCGTGCGGCGGCCGCCTTCGCGCCCCTGCACCGCCCCTACGAGCTGGCCCGGATCCGGCACCGCTGGGCCGAGGCCCTCCTCGTCACCGCCGGCGACCGGTCCACCGTCACCACCCTGCTGCGCGAGGCCCACCGCACCGTCGTGCGGCTCGGCGCGCGCCCGCTGACCGAGACCGTCGAGCTGTTGGCCGGCCGCGCCCGCATCGCCCTCGGCGCCCCGGACGGCGGCACCGCACCCGAGATCCCGGCCGCCGTCACCGTCCCCGCCGAGGACGGCGCCGGCGACGGGGGCGCGGACCGGGAGCGCACCGGGGACCGCCTGCGCGAGGCGGCCGCGGCCGCGGTGGAGTCCTTCGGGCTGACGCGACGCGAACAGGATGTGCACCGGCTGGTCGCGGCGGGCCACACCAACCGCAGGATCGCCGAGGAGCTCTACATATCGCCCAAGACCGCGAGCGTGCACGTCTCCAGCATTCTCGCCAAGCTCGGCGTCACCACCCGCGGCGAGGCGGCCGCCCTCGCCCACCGGCTCCGCCTGTACCCCGCCCGGAACGACTCCTGACCAGGACCAGGATCAGGACCAAGGGCAAGGTCAGGGCCAAGGGCCAAGGGCCAGGGCCAGGACCAAGGCCAGGACCGGTGGCCGTACCCGGCCCGCCCCGCTCGCTCAGGGCCGGGCGTCCGTGGTGTCCGGGCCGTCCGTGTCCCCGTCCGCCTCCGGGGCAGGGTCCTGTCCGTGCCCCCGGTCCGCGGCGGAGCCCCCGCCGGGCGCCCTGACGACCACCTTCCCGGAGGTCAGGTCTATCGGCCCGCGGCCCGGGTCGCCGACGCCCAGATCCACCCGGGTCAGCTCCAGCCGCTTCTGCTCGTCGGCGGTGTGCTTGCGGCCCGGAGCGAAGAGTTCCTCGAAGAAGTTGAACACCGGCTGCACGCCCTTTCACCTGCTGTAGCCGCTACCGCACCGCCAACTCCAGGATCCTGTCGTCTCCCGGCTTCGGGGTGCCGCGGGTGTCCGTATTGCTCGTGACGAGCCAGAGCCTGTCGCCGCCTGCGGCGAGCACGGTACGCAGACGGCCGTACTTCCCTTTCAGGAACGACTGCGGGGCCGCCAGAGGTTCCTTCCCGCCGCTGCCGGAAAGCGGAATCCGCCAGAGCCGTTCACCGCGCAGGCCGGCCATCCAGATCGAACCCTTGACGAAGGCGATCCCGCTCGGGGACGCCTCGGACGGCTTCCACTGTGCCACGGGGTCGATGAAACCCTTCCGGCCCGCCCGGCCCTCGGCCTCCGGCCAGCCGTAGTTCCCGCCCGGCACGATCCGGTTCAGCTCGTCCCAGGTGTCGTGCCCGAACTCGGACGCCCACAGCTGCTCCTGCCCGTCCCAGGCCAGCCCCTCCACATTGCGGTGGCCGTACGAATACACCACGGAGTCGGCCGCCGGATTGCCGTGCAGCGGCTCCCCGTCCGGGGTCATCCGCAGGATCTTGCCGGCGAGCGACTTCTTGTCCTGGGCGAGACTGCCGTCGCCCGTCTCCCCGGTACCCGCGTACAGCATGTGGTCCGGGCCGAAGGCGATCCGCCCGCCGTTGTGGATCGCCCCCTTGGGGATGCCGCGCAGGATCGTGTCCGGCGCGCCCAGCAGCCGACCGGGGGTGGTGCCGTTCTCGTCGTACTGCATGCGGGCGATGCGGTTGTCGGACTCGGTCGTGAAGTACGCGTACACCAGATGGTCCGCGCCGTACGTGGGGGAGACCGCGATCCCCAGCAGTCCGCCCTCACCGGCGGGCGACACCCCGGGCACCGCGCCCAGCAGGGTCTTCCTGCCGGTCTTCCCGTCGATCCGGGTGATCGTGCCCTTGTCGCGGGAGGAGACCAGCAGGTCGCCGCCGGGCAGCGCCGCCAGCCCCCAGGGCGAGTCCAGGCCCTCGGTGAGCGTCGACACCACCCTCACCGAACCCTTCGCGGGCGGCAGGGACGGCGAGGCGGACGGCTTCGGGGCGGCGGGGGAGGAGCGGGCCACCGGTGGCGTTCCGCCGATGCCCGCCACGCTGCCGGAGCCGCCGTCCGAGGAGCACCCCGCGGTCAGCACCAGCGATCCGGCGGCCAGCGCGGCCACCGTCCCGCGGCGCAGGCCCCGGCGGCGGTCCCGCGGCCCGGCGGGGCCTCGTACAGATCCGAACAGAACACCGCGCACAGCACCGATCCCTTCGACGGCCACCTGACTACTGCTCTCACATCGCGGCCCCGTCACGGGGCTCCCGATGCCCGCCAATTCTGCCGACCCGTGCTCGTGGGCGGGGGGATCTCAGTCCCAGGACCCCTGTGCCCGGGGCAGTCCGGCGATCTCCGCCAGATCCCGCGGGGTCAGGGTCAGCCCGGCCGCCCCCGCGTTCTCCACCGCCCACCGCTCCCGCTTGGTGCCCGGCACCGGCACCACGTGCGGGCCCTGCCGCAGCACCCAGGCCAGTGCCACCTGCGCGGCCGTCGCCCCGTGCCGCTCGGCGATCCGCCGCAGCCCGACGACCACCGGCTGGTTCGCCGCCATCATCTCCGCCGTGAACCGGGGATGCCGGGCGCGCAGATCGTCCGGCTCGAAGCCCTGTCCCGGCGTCAGCGTGCCGGTCAGATAGCCGTTGCCCAGCGGCATCGCCGCCAGCAGCCCCACGCCCCGCGCCGTGCACCACGGAAGCAGCGACTCCAGCGCCTCCGGCGACCAGACGGAGAGCTCCGCCTGCACCGCGCTCACCGGGAAGACCTGCTGTACCCGGTCCAGCTGACGGATCGTTTCGTCGTACATTCGGGATCCCGGCCTGCGGGAAGCCCGTGCCCCCACCGCACAGAGCCCGAGCGCCCGCACCTTTCCGGCGGTCACCAGGTCCGCCATCGCGCCCCAGGTCTCCTCGACGGGCACCTCGGGGTCGGCCCGGTGCAGCTGGTACAGATCGATCACATCGGTCTGGAGCCGGCGCAGCGAGGCGTCGCAGGCCCGCCGCACATAGCCGGGCCGGCCATTGGCCACGATGTGCTGGTCGCCCACCAGCAGTCCGCACTTGGTGGAGACGAACGCGTCCGACCTGCGGCCCTTCAGGGCTCGCCCCACCAGCAGCTCATTGGTGAACGGCCCGTACATGTCGGCCGTGTCGAGCAGTTGGACGCCCGCGTCGAGCGCGGCGTGCACCGTACGCAACGCACGGTCACCGCGCTGCTGCGAGGCGCTGTACGCCCAGCTCATCGGCATGCAGCCGAGACCGACCGCCCCCACGGCGAGCGCCGCCGCACCGAGACTCCTGCGCTCCAACTCCCCGATCCTCCCCAGGCCCAGCCGTCGGACCGGGCCCACGCCCCGCCGTCCACGGGACCGCACCGCACCCCAAAGTAACCTCTGCCGCCCGCCCGGCCTCGCACGGCCTCCGCCGATTAGCCTCCTGACCATGACTTCGACGAAGACGCCCGACGTGACGAAGACGCCCGACGTATGGATGCCGTTCCCGGCCGACGAGATCGACGGGCTCCCCGAGGGGCTCAACTACCGGTTCTGGGACGGTGAACCGGACTACCCCGCCGACCCCGCCGACTGCGCCTTCTACGTCGTGCCGTACATGAAGGGATCCGCGGTCGCGGTCCGGCCGCTCGGCGGCATGGCGGGCGTCCAGGTCGTGCAGACGCTCTCCGCAGGCATCGACCACGTCGAGCCCGGACTCGGTCTGCTGCCGCCCGGGGTGCTGCTGTGCAACGCCAAGGGGGTCCACGAGGCGTCCACCGCGGAGCTCGCCCTCACCCTGATTCTTTCCTGCCTGCGTGGCGTCCCCGGCTTCGTCCATGGTCAGGACGAGGAGGAGTGGCGGTCCGGCTTCTACCCCGCGCTCGCCGACAAGTCCGTGCTGATCGTGGGGTACGGATCGATCGGCGCCGCGATCGAGGACCGGCTCGCGCCCTTCGAATGTGCGCGCGTTGCGCGTGTCGCGCGTCACGCGCGGACAACCGCACACGGCCCCGTGCACACGCTCGACGACCTGCCGGCGCTGCTGTCCGAGGCCGATGTCGTCGTGCTGTCCACCCCGCTGAACCCGTCCACACAGGGGCTGGTCGACGCGGAGTTCCTCGCCGCGATGCCGGACGGGGCACTGCTCGTGAACGTCGCACGGGGCGGCGTCGTCGACACCGAGGCACTGCTGCTCGAACTCCAGTCCGGCCGTCTGCGCGCCGCCCTCGATGTCACCGACCCGGAACCGCTGCCCGCCGGCCACCCTCTCTGGCATGCTCCGAACGTCCTGATCACTCCTCATGTGGGCGGCAGCACCTCGGCCTTCGAGCCGCGCGCCAAGCGCCTGCTGGCCGGGCAGCTGCGCCGGTTCGCCGCAAGGGAGCCGGTGCTGAACGTGGTACGCACCACGAGCTGACCACGCTGCGGAGGCTCTCGGTCGCACACAGTTCCGACAACAGCCCGGGTCGTCACGCAGAGTAGAGCGACTATGTCCCTGAGTGACCGGTCTGGTGTATCGTCCCGAAAGGGGCGCTGCGCCGTGGAAGGGGACGGCGCCGGGGAGGACGCGACACGCGAGGGGGCGACGGGCGATGTACGGCCGATGGGTGCATGATCCGAAACCGCCGGACAGCCGACGGGGGCCGGCGGGACGCCGGGTGCGAGCGCACCCGACGACACCGGGGGCGCCCCGGTGAGCGCGCCGGCCGATGCCCTCGGCGCCCTCCTCTCCCGGAGGCCGGCCGCGGGCGGCGCCTCCGCGCTGGTCTGGCAGATCCTGCTCGGCGTCGTCTGGGTCGGATATGCCGCTGGGGCGGCCCTCGGCTGGGGTTCGCCGCAACTGGCTTTCATCATGGGGGATTTCGGCCTCAGCGCAGCGGCGCTGATCGCCGCAGTCTCCTGCTTCCGCTACGCACGGGCCGGCAGCAGCCGGTTCCGGCCCGCCTGGCTGCTCTTCTCGCTCTCCTCACTCATGGCCTCCGCGGGCAACGCGGTCTGGGGCTGGTACGAGGTCGTGCTCGGGCTCCCGGTGCCCACCCCCTCCCTGGCCGATGTCTTCTTCCTCTGCTTCGCGCCGCCCGCCATCGTCGGGCTGCTCGTCCTCGCCAAGCGCCCCGTCACCCGGGCCGGCTGGCTCTGCCTCGCGCTGGACTCCTGGCTGATCGGCGGATCGCTCCTCACGCTCTCCTGGAGCCTCGCCCTCGCCCACACCGCCCAGCTGGTGGACGCCGAGGGGGTGAGCGTGGCCCGCGCGGCGCTCGCGCTGGCCTATCCGCTGCTCGACATCGTGCTGGTCTCCATGGTGCTGGCCCTGCACTTCCGGCGGTCCAGCATCAACCGCTCCGCAGTGAACACCGCCGTCGCGGCGCTCGCCCTGACGGTCCTGTCCGACGCCCTGTTCACCTCGCCGCTGCTGCGCCAGACCTACCACTCCGGCCAGATGCTGGACGCCGGCTGGTTCGCCGGCTCGCTGCTCCTCGCGTACGCCCCCTGGGGTGCGAACAGGGCCGCGGACAACGCGTTGCCGCCACGCAGTACGCAGCCCGTCAGCCGACCCATCGCGGGATCGCTGGCCGCGCTGACGCCCTATCTCGCCGCCGCCGTATGCACCCTCGGCATTCTCTACAACGCCGTCGACGGCCGCCGGGTGGACCGCGTCGTGCTCCTCACCGGCTGCACGGTGGTGCTCGCCCTGGTCGTCCGGCAGGGCATCATGCTCGTCGACAACATCGCCCTCACCCAGGAGCTGGCGCAGAAGGAGAACCACTTCCGCTCCCTGGTGCAGGGCTCCAGCGACGTCATCATGATCGCCGCCCCCACCGGTGTGCTGCGCTACGTCAGCCCCGCCGCCGCCGGGGTGTACGGGCGCGATGCCGACGACCTGGTCGGCGCCGAGCTCGCCTCGATCATCCACCCCGAGGACCTGGGGCAGGTGGTCCACGAGGTGCGCCGGTTCCTCGCCGCCCCGCCGAGCGAGGAACCCACCACCCGGATCGAGTGCCGCTTCAGATCCGGTACGGGCGACTGGCTCAACGTCGAATCCACGGTCAACCGCCATCAGGGCGGGCTGATCCTCAACAGCCGCGACGTGACCGAACGGGTCCGGCTGCAGGCCCAGTTGCAGCACAATGCCGAGCACGACCCGCTCACCGACCTGCCCAATCGGGCCCTGTTCACCAATCGGGTCCGCCAGGCCCTCGGCGGCCGCCGCTCCGGCGACTCCGGCACCGCCGTGCTCTTCATCGACCTCGACGGCTTCAAGGCGGTCAACGACCGCCTCGGCCACCAGGCGGGCGACGAACTCCTCGTCCAGGCCGCCCACCGTCTCCGCGAATCCGTCCGGGCGGGCGACACCGCGGCCCGCCTCGGCGGCGACGAGTTCGCGACGATCATCCTGGGCGACGGCACCCGCGACCAGTCCGCCCTTGAGTGCCAGGTCCACGAGATCGCCGACCGGCTGCGCCTCACCCTCTCCGAGCCGTACCGGATCGGCGCCGGAGAGGTCCGGGTCGCCGCATCCATCGGGGTCGCCTTCGCCGAGCCCGGCATCACCCCCAGCGACCTCATGCGCAACGCCGACCTCGCCATGTACCGCGCCAAGGCGGGCGGGAAGGACCGCGTCGAGCTCTACGCCCCGCAGATGCAGGCCGATGTGGTACGCCGCTCCGAGCTGGCCGCCCGGCTGCGCACCGCCCTGCGCGACGGCGAGTTCGCTCTGCTCCACCAGCCCGTCGTGCACCTCGCCAGCGGCGAGGTCGTCGCCGCCCAGGCCCGCTGGCGCTCCGCCCAGGGCATCCTGTTCACCCCGGCCGAGTTCCTCCGCGTCGCCGAGGACAGCGACCGCACCGCCGAGCTCGGCCGCTGGCTCCTCGAAGCGGCGGTCGAGCAGGCCGCCGACCGGGCCAGGGCCGGGCACCCGGTCTCCGTCGCCGTGCGGCTCTCCGCCCGCCGGCTCCTCGACAAGGGGATGCCGTTCGGCTCCGTCGAGGCGCTGCTCACCCGGCACGGCCTGCCCTCCGGGTCCCTGATGATCGAGGTCTCCGACAGCGACCCCCGGATCTCCTTCGACGAACTGGAGCAGCGTCTCGTGGCCCTGCGCCGCATCGGTGTCCGCATCGCCCTCGACGGCTTCGGCAGCGGCTACGCCGCGATCAACGCCCTGCGCCGGCTCCCCATCGACGTACTGAAGCTGGACCGCGGCCTCGTCGAGGGCGTGGTGGAGTCCGCCCGGCTGCACAAGATCACCAGCGGCCTGCTGCGGATCGCCTGCGACCTCGGCATGCAGTCCGTGGCCGACGGGGTCGACGTACCGGAGCAGGTCCTCGCGCTGCGAGCCATGGGTTGTACGCACGGCCAGGGGATGGCCTTCTCCGGGCCGCTCGACGAGTACCGGCTGCGCCGTGCCCTGGCTCGCGGCGAGTTCCCGGTGCCCGGCAGCACCATGGCTCAGCCGGTCCTGACCGGCGGCTCGGTCCCGCTCCTGAGCGGTTCACATATTGAGACGCCCATCCCACCCACTTGACACGTCGAGTGCGTCGGAGAGAGGGTCTATGCCATGCGCACCCGAATTCTCGTACTTGGAAAGCGCGTCGGCTGAAGCAGAGTCCCGCCAGGCACTCTGTGGACCACACCGACGCGCTCCCCTCGCTTGCCTCACGGCACGAGGGGTTTTTTGTTGCACCGGCACCACACAAACTGTCGCAAAACACCCGCAGAAACCCTCAGCTTCGAGAAGAGAATGCCGATGACCGAGCAGGCCACCGGGGCCCACCATCCCCAGCCGCGGGCCCGTAACGGCGGACCGTCCGCCGCCACCGTTGAGCACGTCACGGGCGCGCAGTCCCTCATCCGCTCCCTCGAGGAGGTGGGGGCCGACACGGTATTCGGCATTCCCGGCGGCGCCATCCTTCCGGCGTACGACCCGATGATGGACTCCACCCGGGTCCGCCACGTGCTGGTCCGCCACGAGCAGGGTGCCGGGCACGCGGCCACCGGCTACGCGCAGGCCACCGGCAAGGTCGGCGTCTGCATGGCCACCTCGGGCCCCGGTGCCACCAACCTGGTCACCCCGATCGCCGACGCCCACATGGACTCCGTCCCGCTGGTCGCGATCACCGGCCAGGTCGCCTCCAAGGCGATCGGCACGGACGCCTTCCAGGAGGCCGACATCTGCGGCATCACGATGCCGGTCACCAAGCACAACTTCCTGGTCACCAAGGCCGAGGACATTCCGCACACGATCGCGGAGGCCTTCCACATCGCCTCCACCGGCCGCCCGGGACCGGTCCTCGTCGACATCGCCAAGGACGCCCTCCAGGCGCAGACCACGTTCAGCTGGCCGCCCACCCAGGACCTGCCCGGCTACCGCCCGGTCACCAAGCCGCACGCCAAGCAGATCCGCGAGGCCGCCAAGCTGATCACCCAGGCCAGGCGCCCGGTGCTGTACGTCGGCGGCGGCGTCATCAAGGCGGGGGCCACCGCCGAACTGAAGGTCCTCGCAGAGCTCACCGGAGCGCCCGTCACCACCACACTGATGGCGCTCGGCGCATTCCCCGACAGCCACCCGCTGCACGTCGGAATGCCGGGCATGCACGGTGCGGTCACCGCCGTCACCGCGCTGCAGAAGGCCGACCTGATCGTCGCCCTCGGAGCCCGCTTCGACGACCGCGTCACCGGCAAGCTGGACAGCTTCGCCCCGTACGCCAAGATCGTCCACGCCGACATCGACCCGGCCGAGATCGGCAAGAACCGCGCCGCCGACGTCCCGATCGTCGGGGACGCCCGCGAGGTCCTGGCCGACCTGGTCCAGGCCGTCCAGGCCGAGCACACCGAGGGCCACGTCGGCGACTATGCCGCCTGGTGGAAGGACCTCAACCGCTGGCGCGACACCTACCCGCTCGGCTACGACCTGCCCGAGGACGGCAGCCTCTCGCCGCAGCAGGTCATCCAGCGCATCGGACAGCTCGCCCCCGAGGGCACGATCTTCGCGGCGGGCGTCGGCCAGCACCAGATGTGGGCCTCGCACTTCATCCAGTACGAGCAGCCCGCCACCTGGCTGAACTCCGGCGGCGCCGGGACGATGGGTTACGCGGTCCCGGCCGCGATGGGCGCCAAGGCCGGCATGCCGGACCGCACGGTCTGGGCGATCGACGGTGACGGCTGCTTCCAGATGACCAACCAGGAACTCACCACCTGCGCGCTCAACAACATCCCGATCAAGGTCGCGATCATCAACAACGGCGCGCTCGGGATGGTCCGCCAGTGGCAGACCCTGTTCTACAACCAGCGGTACTCCAACACCGTGCTGCACTCCGGCGCGGACACCGAGGGCGTCCCGGCGAAGGGCACCCGCGTCCCGGACTTCGTCAAGCTGTCCGAGGCCATGGGCTGCCACGCGATCCGCTGCGAGGACCCGGCCGACCTGGACAAGGTCATCGCCGAGGCCAACTCCATCAACGACCGCCCGGTCGTGGTGGACTTCATCGTCCACGAGGACGCCATGGTGTGGCCGATGGTCGCCGCCGGCACCTCGAACGACGAGGTCATGGCCGCCCGCGGGGTCCGTCCCGACTTCGGCGACAACGAAGACGACTGAGAGACAGAGAGAGACCGACTCCATGTCCACCAAGCACACGCTCTCCGTCCTGGTCGAGAACAAGCCCGGTGTCCTCGCCCGGATCACCGCCCTGTTCTCCCGCCGCGGCTTCAACATCGACTCGCTCGCGGTCGGCACCACCGAACACCCCGACATCTCCCGCATCACCATCGTCGTGAGTGTCGAGGACCTGCCCCTGGAGCAGGTGACCAAGCAGCTCAACAAGCTGGTCAACGTCCTGAAGATCGTCGAACTCGAGCCCTCCGCTGCGATCCAGCGCGAGCTCGTCCTGGTGAAGGTCCGCGCCGACAACGAGACCCGCTCCCAGATCGTCGAGATCGTCAAGCTGTTCCGCGCCAAGACCGTGGACGTCTCCCCGGAGGCCGTCACGATCGAGGCGACCGGCGGCGCCGACAAGCTGGAGGCCATGCTCAAGATGCTGGAGCAGTACGGCATCAAGGAGCTGGTCCAGTCCGGCACCATCGCCATAGGGCGCGGCGCGCGCTCGATCACCGACCGCTCGCTGCGCGCCCTCGACCGTACGGCGTAGTACCCGCCGCCTCGCCGCCCGTATGGCGAGACCCGAAAACGTATCCGACGCACCCCGCCGTACGGTGGGACGCAACACCTGCACACCAAGGAGAAACCCAGTGGCCGAGCTGTTCTACGACGACGATGCCGACCTGTCCATCATCCAGGGCCGCAAGGTCGCGGTCATCGGCTACGGCAG
>NZ_BMTF01000032.1:15828-70466 GCF_014649535.1 Streptomyces gelaticus | reverse complement strand
GCATCGAGAAGAACACCCACGACAACCCCTTCGGCGCCGTCCTCTCCTTCCGCGGCACCGTCACCGACACCACCGTCGAGCACGCGCTCTCCGGCAAGGTCATCGAGCTCACCGACACCTTCCCGGTCCCCGACGCGGGGGCGTTCGAGGTCGGTCAGTGGTGGTCCGTGCAGGTCGCCCCGGTCGCGGGCGGCGGCCGTGACGAACGCGAGCTGCAGAAGCTGGTCGAGATCACCGAGATCGTCGACGCGCGACACATCCGGATCGGCTACCTCAACGGCTGGGAACTCGCCGAGGGCCGCAAGCTCACCTGGACCCGCATCGAACCGGTCCGGGGCACCCACATCCGCAACATGGTCTTCGAGGGCGCCGGCCCCGACGAGTACACCGGCTCCCACCCCGTCAGCTTCGAGTACGCCGTGGGCTGCGACGTCTCCGGAATCCACGCCACCGGCACCTTCTGGCCGGTCATCATGCGCCGCTGGTGCACCCGCTTCCGCACCGAGGAGTGCTCGCTGAAGAACCCGCCCACCGTCGAGTACGGCGGCGCGGGCTATCTCACCCAGCAGATCTACTGCCTGTACGGGCGGGTCGCGGACTGCACGACCAGCAATGTGCGCCACCTCAACGACCTCACCGCCTCCGCCTACTGCACCGTCGTGAACTGCCACGGCGACGGCGACGACGCGGGCGGCAACCCCTTCACCACACACGGGCAGTACGAACACGATCTGCTCTTCGACGGCAACTCCGGGCTGATGGACATCGCCAACTCCGGTGCGCAGTGGGGGATTTCCGCCAAGCGGATCACGGTGCGCAGACATGTCTGCTCCTGGTTCACCGCCAACACCAAGATCACCGATCTGACCCTCGAAGACATCACGGTGATCGCGCGCCCCACCTTCGACCAGGCCGGCACCCTCACCGTCAACGCCGACGGCGCCCAGGTGCGCGGCTGCACCGCGAAGACCTTCGCCGTCGCCCAGCGCTCCGCCCGCTCCACCCGGCCGACCACCATCAGCGACTGCTCCTTCGAGCCGTCCGCGGGCGCCGTCCTCGTCCAGACCCCGGTCACCACGCCCGTGCACTTCGTACGCTGCACGTTCAAGGGTGTCGACGGCGCGATCCTGCGCGGGGCGGGGCCCGTCCACTTCACCGACTGCACCGTCACCGGCGCCGGGAACGCGGCCCCGCTCTCGGTGGGATCCGCGGATCTGCGCATCGACGGCGGCAGTTACGACAACACCGGCATCGAACTCAGTGCCGTGCGCGACCAGCGGATCACCGTCACCGGCGGCGCCCGGCTCACCGGCAGCAACAAGGCCAAGGCGCTGCTCGGCCGCGCCGCCGGTCCGGGAAGGGTGACCTGGCACATCGGCGCGCTCAGCAGCGCCACCTCCGGAGCGGACACCGCCCATGTCCGCATCGCCGACGGCAGCAATCACTACGCGGCGACGGGAGCCCGCTTCACCGGCGGCACGCTCCACCTCGCCCCCGGCGCGCTGGACTCGGTCCTGCACACCTCGTGCGTGGAGGACGGGACCGAGCGCGGCACCATGCCCGCGAACAGCGAAAAGGTGCGTACGGACGGGAACCTGATCCTGTGAGCGCCGTGATCCGCACCGCGACGCCGGCCGACGCCCCGGCCCTGGCCGCCCTGTGGCAGCGGTGCTTCGACGCCCCGCAGATCACCGATCTGCACGCCCTCGACCCGGACCGCCACCGGCACACCTTCGTCGCGCAGAACGCCGCCGGGGACGGGATCGACGCGGTCGTCGTCTACGTACCGAGGCTGATCCGCGACGCGGGCGGCACCCCGCGACGGGTCGGCGGCATCGGCAGCGTCGCCACCCGCCCCGAGGCCCGCGGCCAGGGACTGGTGCGGCGGCTGCTGGTGGCTGCGGAGCACACCATGAGGGCCGAACAGTGCGACTGGTCACTGCTGTTCACCGGGACCCCGGGCGTCTACCGGGGCTCGGGATGGCAGGAGTTCGGCAGTTCGTACACCGAGGGGCGGCTCGCGCCCCCGTCCGCCGCCGGGGAGTTCCGGATCCGCGAGGCGACCGCGCGGGACGCCGCGGAGGTGGCCGCGCTGCACCACGCGTACAACGTGAACCGGCCGCTCAGCTCCTTGCGCGGTCCCGAGGACTGGGCGGTGCGGGTGCCCGCCTGGTACGGCCCCCTCGAACGGTCGTCGCTCGTGGCCGAGGACCCCCGTTCCGGGGCGCTCGTCGGCTGGATGGTGGCCCAGCACGAGGGGGAGTGCGTGGAGGTGCGCGAGTTCGCGGGCGCGTCCGGGGCCCTGGGCGGGCTGTTCGCCGCCGTCGGTGAGCGGGGCCGGGCAGCAGGACTGGGCCGGGCCCGGGTCCGGCTTCCCGACGACCCGGAGATCCGGGCGGCGCTCCCGGCCCTGCTGGCGGACGCCCGGCAGGTGACGGAGCACGTGGGGATGGCCCGCCCGCTGCACGCCGGCGCGGACACCGTCCGGGCCACGGTCACGGCACCCGGCGCGGTCCACTGGTACGGCGACTGCTTCTGAGGTCCCGGCGGGGCGCCGTCAGCGATGCGGCGCGAGCGGACGGCGCCCCGCCGGCCCCGCCTCGACCGCTGTCGGAACTCCTCGGCCGACAGCGGCACATCTCACAGCCGCCACAGCACCGGCAACAGCCGCGGCATACACCCGCACCGGGCGTCGTACCGGCCCCCGTTCCGGTACGGCAGGAGCCCTACGCCTCGTGCTTCGGCGCCTGCTCGCCGTACGCCGACGTGCCCGAGTCCAGCAGGGGCTCCTGGGTCTTGAGGTGGGCCGGGGCGAAGGCGCGCAGCACGTGGTAGCCGGTGATCACCACGATGGTGCCCAGCGCGATCCCGCTCAGCTCGAAGTTGTCGGTGATCTTCAGGCTGACCCCGCCGACGCCGATGATGATGCCCGCCGCGGCCGGCACCAGGTTCAGCGGGTTGCGCAGATCGACCTTGGCGTGCAGCCAGATCTGGGCGCCGAGGAGGCCGATCATGCCGTAGAGGATGACGGTGATGCCGCCGAGCACACCGCCGGGGATGGCGGCGACGACCGCGCCGAACTTGGGGCAGAGGCCGAAGAGCAGGGCGAAGCAGGCGGCGGCCCAGTACGCGGCGGTGGAGTAGACCCGGGTCGCAGCCATGACGCCGATGTTCTCCGAGTACGTGGTGTTCGGCGGACCGCCCACCGCGGTCGACAGCATCGACGCGGCGCCGTCCGCGGCGATCGCGGTGCCCAGCTTGCCGTCCAGCGAGGCGCCGGTCATCTCGCCGACGGCCTTCACATGTCCGGCGTTCTCCGCGATCAGCGCGATGACCACCGGCAGGGCGACCAGGATCGCCGACCACTCGAAGCTCGGCGCGTGGAAGGAGGGCAGCCCGATCCAGTCGGCCTTGGCGACACCCGACAGGTCGAGCCGCCAGTGGTCCACGGCCTCGGCGCCGCCGACCGGGGAGTGGATCTTGCCGAAGATCCGGTCGAGGACCCAGGACAGCGCGTACCCGAAGACCAGGCCGAGGAAGATCGCGATGCGCGAGAAGAATCCGCGCAGGCACACTACGGCCAGTCCGGTGAACAGCATGACCAGCAGCGCCGTCCACTGGTCCTGCGGCCAGTACGTCGACGCGGTCACCGGAGCGAGGTTGAAACCGATCAGCATGACGACGGCACCGGTGACGACCGGCGGCATGGCCGCGTGGATGATCCGGGCGCCGAACCGCTGCACGGCGAGACCGGCGAGGAAGAGCACCACGCCGACGGCGAAGACCGCGCCGGTGACCACTGCGCTGTCGCCGCCGCTCGCCCGGATCGTCGCCGCGACCCCGACGAAGGAGAGCGAACAGCCGAGGTAGCTGGGCACCTGACCGCGCGTGGCCAGCAGGAAGATGGCCGTCGCGACACCCGACATCATGATCGCCAGGTTCGGGTCCAGGCCCATCAGCACCGGGGCGACGAACGAGGCGCCGAACATCGCGACCACGTGCTGGGCGCCCAGTCCGAACGTACGGGGCCAGGAGAGCCGTTCGTCCGGCCGGACCACGGCCCCCGGTGCGGGGGTCTTCCCGTCGCCGTGCAAGGTCCAGCGCACGCCGAGGCCCATGGTCGCTCCCTGTTGTGTAGGTGTGGAGTCGAGCGCCTCGCCGGGCACGTCGCTGCCGCAGAAATGATCAGCGCCATGGTAATGCCGGACCGTGGCGTGCTCGCGGCCGGGCCATGGCCCCTGAGCACGGCCGATGCGCAGGACGCGGGGGTTCAGGGACGCCGCTCGGCCGCCGCCGTGCCCGGGGCACCGGCGTCCGAGGACGCCACCGCCCTGCGGTCGCCGGCCCGCAGCACCCCGGCCCCCAGCACCAGGCCGAACGCGAGCACCGTCACCAGGCCGAAGGAGACGACCAGCGAGGTCGCCTCGGCCAGCGAGCCGATCGCGGACGGCGCGATCAGCCCCGAGGTGTACGTGATCGTGGCGACGCCCGCGATCGCCTGGCTCGGGTTCGGACCGCTGCGCCCGGCCGCCGCGAAGGCGAGCGGGACGACCACCGCCACACCGAGGCCCAGGAACCCGAAGCCGCACATCGCGAGCGCCGCGTCCGGCGAAGCGACCACGAGCACCCCGCCGAGCGTCGCGAGCACCCCGCCGACCCGTACGGTCCGGACCGCGCCGAAGCGGTCGACGACCTTGTCACCGGCGATCCGGGCGACCGCCATGGTCAGCGCGAACGCCGTGGTGGAAGCCGCGGCGAGCCCCGCGGAGGTGTCCATGACGTCCCGGAGGTAGACCGCCGACCAGTCCAGGCTGGCGCCCTCGGCGAACACCGCGCAGAAGCCCACCGCGCCGATGATCAGCGCCGACCTCGGCGGCAGGGTGAAGCGCGGCGGCGGCTCCTCGTCCGGCTCGCTGCGCAGGTCCAGCACGCCCTGGCAGGCGATCAGGCCGAGCGTGGTGAGCACGAGGGCGGCCAGTGCGTGGTGCAGCCGGGCATCGGCGCCCAGATGGGCGGCCACCGTGCCCGCCGCCGAACCGATCAGCGCGCCCACGCTCCACATCCCGTGCAGCCCGGACATGATCGACCTGTCGAGGCGGTTCTCCACCTCGACGCCGAGGGCGTTCATCGCCACGTCCGACATGCCGGCCGTCGCCCCGTACACGAAGAGTGCGGCGCACAGCGTCAGCAGGTCGGGGGCCATCGAGGGGAGGACCAGTGCCAGCGTCCACAGGGCGAGCAGTCCGCGCAGCGCGGTCCTGGCGCCGAAGCGGTGGCTGATCGCACCGGCGAGCGGCATGGCGAGCGAGGCGCCGATCGCCGGGAAGGCGAGGGCGAGGCCGAGCTGGCCGGCACCGATCCCGGCGTGATCCTGGATCCAGGGCACCCGGGTGGCGAAGCTGCCGGTCACCGCGCCGTGCACGGTGAAGACGGCGGCGACGGCGAACCTGGCCCGTTTCACCTGCTCCATGCCGAAGACCGTGTCTGTGGAATCCGTCGTCATGCCGCCGTGCCCTCCCTTGGGAAATCCTCTGCTGCCGGTGGCCCCGGCGCCCGTCTCCACGGTGCGGGCCGTAAACTATCAGGAACCCTGCCTGATAAATAGTGCGCCTGTGCGTCCCGTACGCCAGTGATCTGGAAGGATCCCGGCATGCCCGCATCACCGAGCACCGCACGGGCCATCAACGACCGGCTCGCCCTGCGACTGCTCCAGCAGGAGGGCCCGCTGACGGCCACCCAGCTGAAGACCCTGACCGGCCTCTCCCGGCCCACCGTCGCCGACCTCGTCGAACGGTTGCAGGGAGCCGGTCTGATCCGTGTCGTCGGCGAGGCCGGTGCCGAGCGCCGCGGCCCCAACGCCCGGCTGTACGGGATCGCCGCCGACCGCGCCCATCTCGCCGCGCTCGACGTACGCACCGGCAGTGTCGCCGTCGTCGTCGCCGACCTCCTCGGCACCACGCTCGCCGAGGCCACCATGCCCATCAGCGGCGACACCGGCACCGAGGCCGCCGCCGAACAGGCCGCCGCACTGCTGGAACGCACCGCCCGCGAGGCCGGTGCCGGACCGCTGCACAGCGTCGGCATCGGCGCACCCGGGCTGATCGACCCGGTCACCGGCGATCTGCGCGACACCACCGGACTGCCCGCCTGGCACCGGCGGCTGGTGCGGGTGCTCCAGCAGCGGCTGCCCGCGACCGTGCTGGTGGAGAACGAGACCAATCTCGCCGCCGTCGCCGAACACCGCGACGGCGCGGCCACCGACCGCGACACCTTTGTGCTCTTCTGGCTCGGCCACGGCGTCGGTGCCGGCGTCATGCTGGACGGGAAGCTCCGCCGCGGAGCCTCCGGCGGCGCGGGCGAGATCGGCTTCCTGCCGGTACCGGGCATTCCCGGCACGCCCTCGGCCCTCAACTGCGACGGCGGCTTCCATGCGCTGGTGGGCTCGGCCCCGGTCTGCGAACTGGCCGCCACCCACGGAATCGCCGTGCCTCCGGGTACCGCAGAGGGGGACAAGGAGCCGGGCGCGGCCGTCGCGGTGCGGGCCGCGCTGGCGGGGGAGGGGGACGGCGAGGCATTCCTGGACGCCCTCGCCGGCCGTCTCGCCCTCGGCGCCGCCGCCATCGCCGCGGTCCTCGACCCGGGCTGCGTGCTGCTGGCGGGCGAGGTCGGCCACGCGGGCGGCGACGCGCTCGCGGCCCGGGTCGAGGAGCGGCTCACCCTGATGTCACCGCTGCGAACCGAGGTCAGGGCCGGACGGCTCGGCGGCGCGGCTGTGCTCCGCGGCGCGCTCCTCACCGCACGGGAGGCGGCTCAGGACGAGCTGTTCACACCGTCCGGCTGAACCGCCGGGTGGGGCCCCGCCGGGCACGGCCGAGCCGTCGGCGTCGGCCGCCATCGAGTGGAAGCCGCCCGGATCCACCCGCCTGCCGCTGTCTTCGAAGTAGCCGCTCCGCCCAACCGCCCACCGGCACCATGGACTTCACGCCCGAGTGCTTCATCTTGAACTTGTTGAGCAGGTTGAAATGGCCCTTGTAGAGAGGTCCGGGTCCATCTCGGCGCCGGCGACAACCGGCCAGGGCGAGCCGGTCGAGGCGTTGTCCGGCCCTTCGGCGCCCACGGGGGCCCGTTGCCACCGTCGACATGGGCGAACGCGTCATTCAAATGGGTGACTTTGTCCCAGAGGATGCCGGAGGCGAGGGAGGCGGGCTTGCCGTCCTTGCCGGTCCGTCGACCGGTGAAGTATCCGACGACCCGCCGCTGGTGGTCGGCGCCCATCTTCTCCCGGCCCTCGGTGTCGTAGATGGCAGAGCAACTGGCCAGGGGGCGGGGCGTGTTGGTGCCCCGGGTGTGCGCATAACCGTGGGGGGCTCCTCGAAGACGGCGCAGAGATCCAAGGGTCCAGACCCATTGGGTCAACGGGGCTGGACCCCCGGATGGCGACTTCTTCGGCCGCACCCCTCGTCGCGGTCGTCCTGTGAGCCAGTCCACAGGTCCTCACCCGCATGGCCCGCCGCCGGGCGTGGCACACTGATCGTGTACCAGCAGCAGCGCACTCCGGGGTCGGTGCAATTCCGAACCGGCGGTTATAGTCCGCGACCCGTCCGCATCCAGCGGCCGGTTGACCAGGTGGGATTCCTGGACCGACGGTTAAAGTCCGGATGGGAGGCAGTGCGCGGCGGGCCGTTTTGCGGGTACGCCGCCGTCGGCGGATGGTTTTCGGGCGACCGATCCATCCGCGCTTTCCGGCATTTCCGGCGTTCCTCCTGGCGTTCCCGCTTCATCTGTCGTCATCGACAGGCCCCGGAGTCCGTGCCCGAAGAGGCAGGAGGACCCGGTGGACACCGCAGCCGACATCACCGCCATGCGCCGTGCGATCACGCTCGCCGCCCGCGGTCTCGGCTCCACCAGCCCCAACCCCGTCGTCGGCTGCGTCGTCCTCGACGCCGCGGGCCGCCACGCCGGGGAGGGATTCCACCAGCGGGCCGGCGGACCGCACGCCGAGATCCACGCCCTGCGCGACGCGGGCGACAGGGCCCGCGGCGGCACCGCCTACGTCACCCTCGAACCCTGCAACCACACCGGCCGCACCGGCCCCTGCGCCCGGGCGCTCGTCGACGCCGGGATCGCCCGGGTCGTCTACGCGGTCGGCGACCCGGACCCGCAGGCCACCGGCGGTGCCGGCACCCTGCGCGCGGCCGGGATCAAGGCCGAGCAGGGACTCCTGGCGGCCGAGGCCGAGGCGGGCAACGCGGCCTGGCTGACCTCGGTGCGCCTGGGCCGCCCGTACGTCCTGTGGAAGTACGCGGCGAGCCTCGACGGCCGGATCGCGGCCGCCGACGCCACCAGCCGCTGGATCACCTCTCCGGAGTCCCGCGCCGACGTCCACCGGCTGCGCGCCGAGGCCGACGCCGTCGTGGTCGGCTCCGGCACCGCCCGCACCGACGACCCGCAGCTCGGCGTGCGCGGCATCGAGGACGCCGTGCAGCCGCTGCGGGTGGTCGTCGACACCGGCGCCACCGCCGTACACCCCGGCGCCCGCGTCCTCGACGGCAGCGCGCCCACCGTGATCGCCGTCGCCGAGGACGCCGACGCCCGGCATCTGCCCCGGGCGGCCGTCCTGCGGCTGCCGCGCGCCGCCACCGGCCCCGGCCTCGACATCCCCGCCCTGCTCCGTGCCCTGCACGGGCGCGGCATCCGCTCCGTACTCCTCGAAGGCGGCCCGACCCTGGCCGGGGCCTTCGTCGCCGCGGGGACGGTCGACAAGGTCGTCGGCTATCTCGCTCCTGTGCTCCTCGGCGCCGGCCCCGCGGCCCTCGCCGACGCCGGAATCTCCACCATCGCCGAGGCGTTGCGCCTCGATGTGACCGAGACCGTCCGTATCGGCCCCGATCTGCGCATCACCGCCGTCCCCGGCCCTGCCCGGAAGGGAAACTGAGTGTTCACCGGAATTGTCGAAGAACTGGGTGAGGTCACCGCCGTCGAGAAGCTCGGCGACGCCTCCCGATTCCGCCTGCGCGGCCGTGTGGTCACCGAGGGCGCCAGGCACGGCGACTCCATCGCCGTCAACGGTGTCTGCCTCACCGTCGTCGACCTCGGCGACGGCGAGTTCACCGCGGACGTGATGGCCGAGACCCTCAACAGGTCCAGCCTTGGCGCCCTGGACACCGGCTCCCGGGTCAACCTGGAACGCCCCATGGCGGTCGGCGGCCGGCTCGGCGGCCACATCGTCCAGGGCCATGTCGACGGCACCGGGCGCATCGTCGAACGCAGGATCTCCGAGAACTGGGAGATCGTGAAGGTCTCCCTCCCCACGGAGCTGGCCCGCTACGTGGTGGAGAAGGGCTCGATCACCGTCGACGGCGTCAGCCTCACCGTCGTGGAGGCCGGACCCGACTACTTCACCATCAGCCTCATCCCCACCACCCTGGCCCTGACCACGCTCGGCATCAAGGAGCCCGGCGACCCGGTCAACCTGGAGGTGGACGTCATCGCGAAGTACGTCGAGCGGCTGCTCGGCCACCCCGCGCAGGAGCCCGAGGAGCCGGCGAAGTGACCACCCTGAACTGGCTGAACTCGGAGGCGTTCACCGTCTTCGGGCAGCACATCATCTGGTCCGACATGATCGGCAACACCGTCGGTCTGATCGCGCTGACCCTGGGCTGGCTCCGCTCGATCTGGACCTGGCCCGCCCAGCTGCTGTCCGGCGTCGTCCTGGTCGCGGCCAACGCCTCCGTGCACCAGGCGGGCAGCGTCGGCAAGCAGGTCGTCGTCATCGCCGTGGCCGTGTGGGGCTGGCGGCAGTGGACCCGGGGCAGGCAGCAGGCCCAGGACGGCTCCATCGCCGTCCGGTTCGCCACCTGGCGCGAGCGCGGCTACCTGCTGGGCGGCGCCGCACTCGGCACCCTCGCGGTCGGCGGCCTGTTCACCGCGTTCCCCTCGCTCTCCTGGAGCCCGTGGGCGGACGCGTACATATTCGCCGGCACGCTCGTCGCCATGCTCGCCCAGGCCCGCGGCATGGTCGAGTTCTGGTTCGCCTGGCTGCTGGTCGACCTGGTCGGCGTACCGCTGAACTTCCACAGCGGACTCGCCTTCTCCGGTCTCATCTACGTCGTGTACGGCGCCCTCGTCCTGTGGGGCATGCGCGACTGGTGGCTGCGTTCGCGGACACCCGCTCTGGAAGGAGCCACGGCATGACTGCCCAGCCCACCTGGCTGCACCGGGAATACGAGGACGCCGCCGAGGACCTCCGCCTGGATCCCGTAGAGCAGGCGATCCGCGACATCGCCGCCGGCCGGCCCGTCGTGGTCGTCGACGACGAGGACCGGGAGAACGAGGGCGACCTCGTCGTCGCCGCCGAGAAGGCCACCCCCGAGATCGTCGCGTTCATGATGAGCGAATGCCGCGGCCTGATCTGCGCGCCCATGGCGAACGACGAGCTGGAACGGCTCGAACTGCCGCAGATGGTCGACCACAACACCGAGTCGATGCGCACGGCGTTCACCGTCTCCGTCGACGCTTCCGCCGCCCACGGCGTCACCACCGGCATCTCCGCCGCCGACCGGGCCACCACGCTCCGGCTGCTGGCCGGCGGCGAGGCCGGCCCCGGCGACTTCGTACGGCCCGGCCACATCTTTCCGCTCCGCGCCCGCTCCGGCGGTGTACTGGTCCGCAACGGCCACACCGAGGCCGCCGTCGACCTCGCCCGGCTCGCCGGAATGCGGCCCGCCGGGGCCATCGTGGAGATCGCCGGCGAGGACGGCGTGATGCTGCGGCTGCCCCAGCTGGTCCCGTTCGCCCGCAAGCACGGCCTCACGATCATCTCCATCGAGGACCTGATCGCCTACCGCCGCAGCTCGGAGCCGACCGTCCGCCGCGAGGCCGAGGTACGGCTGCCGACGAGCTTCGGCCCGTTCACCGCGTACGGCTACCGCTCCGCCACCGACGGCGTCGAACACGTCGCGCTCGTCCACGGCGACCTCGGCGACGGCAGTGACGTCCTGGTCCGGGTCCACTCCGAGTGCCTGACCGGTGACATCTTCCAGTCCCAGCGCTGCGACTGCGGACCCCAGCTGCACGCGTCCATGCGCCGGATCACCGAGGAGGGCCGCGGCGTCGTCGTCTACCTGCGCGGCCACGAGGGCCGGGGCATCGGCCTGCTGTCCAAGCTCCGCGCGTACGAACTCCAGGAGCGCGGCGTCGACACCCTGGACGCCAACCTGGAGCTCGGCCTGCCCGCCGACGCCCGGGACTACGCGGCCGGCGCCCAGATCCTCAAGGACCTCGGCGTCCACAGCCTCAGGCTGATGACCAACAACCCCGACAAGACGGCCGCCATCCTGCGGCACGGACTCGCCGTCACCGGCCGCGAGCCGATGCCCGTCCAAGCCGGTGAACACAATCTGCGCTATCTGCGCACCAAACGCGACCGCATGGGGCACGACCTGCCCTGGCTCGACACCGCCACGGTGTCGACCTGCGGCAACCAGTGAGATCACGGAAACGAGCGACAGGAGAGACATGAGCGGCAAGGGCGCACCCGAACTGTCCGTACGCAACTGCGGTGATCTGCGCGTGGCGGTCGTCGCCGCGCAGTGGCACGAGAAGATCATGGACGGACTCGTCGACGGCGCCCTGCGCGCCCTGCACGAGCTGGGCATCGACGAGCCGACCCTGCTCCGGGTGCCCGGCAGTTTCGAACTGCCGGTCGTGGCCAAGGTCCTCGCCGGCCGCGGCTACGACGCGATCGTCGCCCTCGGTGTGATCATCCGCGGCGGCACCCCGCACTTCGAGTACGTCTCCCACGGCGTCACCAACGGCCTCACCCAGGTCGCCGTCGACACGGGGGTCCCGGTCGGCTTCGGCGTACTCACGTGCGACACCGAGGAGCAGGCGCTCGACCGGGCAGGACTGGAGGGCTCCAACGAGGACAAGGGGCATGAAGCGGTCACCGCGGCCGTCGCCACCGCCGCGACGCTGCGCACGATCAGCGAGCCCTGGCGCTGAGAGCAGGGCGCGGACCCCGTACTCTAAGACCATCATGGCGAACAAAACCTTCGAAGAGCTCTTCGCCGAGCTGCAGCTCAAGGCCGCCAACGGCGATCCCTCCACCTCCCGTACCGCCGAGCTCGTGGACAAGGGCGTCCACGCCATCGGCAAGAAGGTCGTCGAAGAGGCCGCCGAGGTCTGGATGGCCGCCGAGCACGAGAGCAAGGACGCGGCCGCCGAGGAGATCTCCCAGCTGCTGTACCACGTCCAGGTGATGATGGTCGCCCGCGGGATCTCGCTCGACGACGTCTACGCCCACCTCTGAGCACCACCTCCGCACCACGTACGTCCGCACGTCCGCAGAAGAATCCCTCCTCGCAAAGGAAACCTGACCTCATGCTGCGCATCGCCGTCCCCAACAAGGGTTCACTCTCCGGGCCTGCGATGGCGATGCTCCATGAGGCCGGCTACCAGCAGCGCAAGGAGTCCAAGGAACTCGTCCTCGTCGACCCGGAGAACGAGGTCGAATTCTTCTACCTGCGGCCGCGCGACATCGCGATCTACGTCAGTTCCGGCCGGCTCGACATCGGCATCACCGGCCGTGACCTGCTGCTGGACTCCGGCGCCGACTCCGAGGAGATCCTCCAGCTCGGCTTCGCCCGCTCCACCTTCCGCTACGCCACCAAGCCCGGCACGGCCGAGGGCCCGCAGGACTTCGACGGCAAGACGATCGCCACCTCCTACGAGGGAATCGTCGCCAAGCACCTCGCCGACGCCGGTGTCAACGCCTCCGTCGTCCACCTCGACGGGGCGGTCGAGACCGCCATCGAGCTCGGTGTCGCCCAGGTCATCGCCGATGTCGTGGAGACCGGCACCAGCCTGCGCAACGCCGGACTCGAAGTGATCGGCGAGCCGATCATGAAGTCGGAGGCCGTCGTCATCCGCCGCACCGGCGCCCCGGACGACGACCCCAAGGTGCAGCAGTTCCTCCGCCGCCTCCAGGGCGTCCTGGTCGCCCGCTCCTACGTGATGATGGACTACGACTGCCGCGTCGAGCACCTGGAGCGTGCGGTCGCCCTCACCCCGGGCCTGGAGTCGCCGACCATCTCGCCGCTGCACCACGAGGGCTGGGTCGCCGTCCGTTCCATGGTCGCCGCCCGCGAGGCCCAGCGGATCATGGACGATCTGTACGACCTCGGCGCCCGCGCCATCCTCACCACCGCCATCCACGCCTGCCGCCTCTGACGGCCGGGCGCCCCGCCCCGGAAGACAGAAGAACATCATGTCCGCCCCCGCACCCCGGTCCGAACTCCCCACCCTCCCGGTCACGTTCCGGCCGACCCGAACCAGGGTGGTCCTGCTGACCGTGGGGGCGGCGATGTTCCTCGTCATCACCGTCGTCGCCATGACCCTGGAGCAGCTGAGCCCGGGGGAGCGGGCCAGCTTCGTCTTCACGGCACTGCTGTTCTTCGGCGTGCTCGCGCTGCTCAGCCGCCCGAAGATCGTCGCGAACGAGGACGGGGTGACCGTGGTCAATCTCACCCGGACGCGCCGGCTGTCCTGGGCGGAGATCGTCCGGGTCAACCTGCGCGTGGGTGACCCCTGGGTCTTTCTCGACCTGAGCGACGGAACCAGCATGCCGGCCCTCGGCATCCAGCCCGGGATCGCCAAACAGCAGGCCATCCGCGACGCCCGTGCGCTCCGTGCCCTCGCCGAGAACCACGGCACCGGAACGGACATCGGCTGAGCCCCCTGCCCCGCGCGGCCTCTTCTTGATTACTCTGGAGGGCGGCGGTGTCCCTGTGCACCCCGCCCCGCAGCAGAGGTCCAGGAGAATCGGGACCGGCGGGGCTTTCCTGCGACCCGAGGAGTGACTCCTTCCAGCAATGGACGGACCGTCCGGTAGTACCTGCGCCGCCCCTTCCCCGGAGGCGGCGGCATGACCACCCCCTTGCTGCTTCTGAGCGCGGCATTCCTTCTCATCCTCGCCAACGGATTCTTCGTGGCAGCCGAATTCGGGCTCGTCACGGTGGAGCGGCCGGACGCCGAGCGCGCCGCGGCCGAGGGCGACCGGCGGGCCCGCACCGTCGTCGAAGCCCTGCGCGAACTCTCCTTCCAGCTCTCCGGCACCCAGCTCGGCATCACCATCACCTCACTGGTCGTCGGCATGCTCGCCGAACCGGCACTCGCCCAGCTGCTGAAGGGCCCTCTCACCGCGACCGGGCTGCCCGACGGCGCCGTACCCGGCATCAGCGTGGTGATCGGGATGATGGCGGCCTCCGCCGTCCAGATGGTGATCGGTGAACTCGTGCCCAAGAACTGGGCGGTCTCCCGGCCGCTCCAGGTCGCCCGGTTCGTCGCCGGCCCTCAGCACCGCTTCTCCGCCGCCCTGCGGCCGGTGATCACTCTGCTGAACACCGTCGCCAACCGGCTGGTGCGACTGCTGGGCGTCGAACCCACCGACGAACTGGCCTCCGCCCGCACCCCCGGGGAGCTGGTCTCCCTGGCCCGTCATTCGGCCGAGGCCGGCACCCTCGAACAGGACACCGCGGATCTCTTCGTACGGACCCTGTCGCTCGCCGGGCTCACCACCCAGCACGTCATGACCCCGCGGGTGAAGGTCAGCGCCCTGCAGTCCTCGGCGACCGCGCAGGACGTCCTCAACCTCACCCGTGCCACCGGCCTCTCCCGCTTCCCCGTCTACCGGGAGCGGATCGACGAGGTCGTCGGCATGATCCACCTCAAGGACGCGCTCGCCGTGCCCGCCCAGGACCGGCTGCGCACCCCGGCCGGACGGATCGCCGTGCCGCCGCTGCTGGTCCCGGAGACCCTGCCCGTCGAACAGCTGCTCCAGCGGCTGCGCAACGAGCAGCCGATCGCCGTCGTGGTCGACGAGTACGGCGGCACCGCCGGGGTCGTCACCCTCGAGGACATCATCGAGGAACTCGTCGGCGAGGTCAGGGACGAGCACGACGCCGAAGGCGCCGACCGGCCCGAACTGGCCCCCGCCGCCCCGGAGGACGGGCGCCCGGCCTGGGACGCCGAGGGCAGCTGCCGGGTCCTCACACTGCGCCGGATAGGACTCGACGTCCCCGACGGACCGTACGAGACCGTGGCCGGACTCGTCGCCGATCTGCTGGGACGCATCCCCGCCCCCGGCGACCGGGCCGAGCTGCCCGGCTGGCGGATCTCCGTCCGCCAGGTCGGCCACTACCGCGCCGAGAAGGTCCGCTTCGTCCGCACGGCCGAGCCGACCATCCCCCTCACCGGGGACCCGGTGGCCCGGGAAGTCCTGGAGGCCGTGCGATGAGCCTGGTCCAACTGCTCTTCGCCGCGCTCCTGGTGCTGGCGAACGGCTTCTTCGTCGGTGCCGAGTTCGCCCTCGTCTCCGTACGGCGCAGCCAGGTCGAGCCGCTCGCGGCAGCCGGCTCGGGCCGGGCCCGCCAGGTGCTGTACGGCCTGGAGAACCTGCCGCAGATGATGGCCGCCGCCCAGTTCGGCATCACCGTCTGCTCACTGACCCTCGGCGCCGTCGCCGAACCGACCGTCGCCCATCTGCTCGAGCCGGTCTTCCAGGCGGTCCATCTGCCCGAGGGCCTCATCCACCCGCTCGGCTACGTCCTGGCCCTCGTCCTGGTGGTCTTCCTCCACCTCGTCATCGGCGAGATGGTCCCGAAGAACCTCGCGATGGCGGCGCCGGAGAAGACCGCGCTCTGGTTCAGCCCCGGCCTCGTCGGCTTCGCCCGCCTCTGCCGCCCGGTCACCGCCGCACTGGGGGCCTGTGCCCGGCTGGTGCTGCGGATCTTCGGTGTCGAACCGAAGGACGAGGTGGAGGCCGTCTTCACCAGCGAGCAGCTCAACCGGCTGGTCGAGGACTCCGGCCAGGCCGGCCTGCTGGAGCCGGAGGCGCAGGAGCGGCTGGAGGACGCGCTGGAGCTGGGCAGCAGGCCGGTCACCGACGTACTGCTGCGCCGGGCCTCGCTGGTGACCGTGGACCCGTCCGTCACCCCGCACCGGATCGAGGAGCTGACCGTACGCACCGGCTACTCGCGCTTCCCGGTGTGCGCGGAGGGCGGCGGCCCGTTCATGGGCTATCTGCATGTCAAGGACGTCCTGGACCTGGAGGACGGCGAACGGGCCGTCCCCCAGCACGTATGGCGCCCGATGGCGACCGTACGGGCCGAGCTGCCCCTGGACGACGCCCTGACCGTGATGCGCAGGGCAGCCACGCACCTGGCCCAGGTCGCCGACGCCTCCGGCCGGATCCTCGGCCTGGTCGCCATGGAGGACGTCCTGGAGATGCTCGTGGGCGAGGTGCGCGACCCGGCCCACCGGGTGGCGGTACCGCGCCGTGCGGCGGAGCCCGCGCGCACGACGACCGGCTACGGCGAACTCACCGCGTCGGTCCGCTAGGGCCTGTCCGGCGGATCGGGGCCGGGGGCGGTGTACCGATTGCCGGAGGGGCCCGCCGCCCGGTCCCTCCGGCAGCCGGGTACTTCGTGGACCCGGCCCGGGCCTGTCGGGCGGATCCGGGCCGGGCAGGCCCGGGCCCTGTCGTCGGGCGGCAGGCGGCAGTCCAACGACAGGCCTAGAAGGCCGGTGGCTCCTGCGGGCCCCGGTCCGTCGGCCCGCGGCCGGACAGCACCTCGCCGTACGCCTGCATCAGGTCCGGCAGCCGCAGGGTGGCCAGATCGTCCCGGTCCGGCACTGCCGCACAGCCGGAGAGCCGCAGATCGCGGTAGGCGCAGCTCTTCTCGTACAGGGTGCGCAGGAACCGTCCGTTGCCCAGCTCGTCGATCCAGCCCTGCTCGACCACATGGCCGCTGATGGAGCGCAGTTCGTCCAGGGACTCCTCGTCCCACACGTCGCCGTTCTCCGCCGCCAGCACCTCGCCGATCGAGGTGAGCTCCAGCGGCCGGTAGCTCGGGAAGTCCACCCGGGTGGTGAAGCGGGAGGAGAGCCCCGGATTGGTGGCCAGCAGCCGGTCCATGCCCTCCGGGTAGCCCGCGAGAATGACGACGAGATGGTCCCGGTTGTCCTCCGCGCGCTTCAGGAGGACCTGCAGGGCCTCGTCGCCGTACGCGTCGCCCTTGCTGTAGCCGCTGTTGGCGAGGCTGTACGCCTCGTCGACGAAGAGCACCCCGCCGAGCGCCGAGTCGATCAGCTCATTGGCCTTGACCGCGGTCTGGCCGAGGAACTCGCCCACCAGATCCGCCCGTTGGGCCTCGATGAGGTGATCACCGCCGAGCAGCCCCAGCGCGTAGAAGACCCGGCCCAGGATGCGGGCCACGGTGGTCTTGCCGGTGCCCGACGGGCCCGAGAAGACGAAATGGCGCTTGGGCGGCTGCACGGGCAGTCCCTGACCGGCCCTCAGCCGCGCCATGTTCAGCTGCGCGGACAAGGCCTTGACCTGGCGTTTTACCGGCTCCAGCCCCACCATCCGCTCCAGCTCGGCCAGCGCCTCGGCGAGCAGCACCGGATCGCTGGGCCCCGCCGGGAACGGCAACGGCGGCTGTCCGGGCACCGCCGCCCTGCGCCGCGTCCCGCCGGAGGGCGGGGGCATTCCGAGGCCCGGAAGACCGGGCCCCTCACCGCCGGCCCGTGGCTCCCGGCCGTCCACCGGTTCGGTGCCGAGCACCGGATCCGTGTCCGGCTGCGCCTCCGAGACGGTGCCGTCCGTGCCCGGCCCGGCCAGCGACACGGCGGCCAGTCCTGCGGCCTCGTCGGAGTCCAGACCGTCGTAGTCCGCGATCGCGGCGAGCCGCGCCGAGGTGTCCATGAACGCCGGGTCGATGCGGTGCACCGCCCGGTAGAGCGGCAGGGCGGCGGCGCTGCGGCCGGTGCCCTCGTGCGCGCGGGCCAGCCAGTAGCGCAGCTCCTTGCGCTGGGGCTGCTCGCTGCGGCAGCGCATCAGGGCGGTGGCGAGCAGCGGCTCGGCCTGCCCGTACATCTCCAGACGCACCCGGGCCATGCCGCCGAACAGCCCGGCCTCGATGCCGAGCAGTGGATCGTCCACCAGCTGCTCGGTGTTGCGTACGAGCTGCTCCCAGTCCTTGACCAGATACGAGCGGCAGGCATGCAGGAAACGCACCTGCGGGTCCGCGTCGACGGGTGGCAGCCCCGCGAGCGCCCGGTCCAGCTCGGGGACATGGCGGCCGTCCAGCCAGTGCGAGGCGTGCGCGAGCAGCAGATCGCGGGCGCTCTCCAGCACCGGCTGCACCCACCATCCCAGCCAGTACCAGGAGTTGAGCGTGCGGCGATGACGGGTGCGCTGCTCGCCGAAGCGCTCGCGGTGGTGGTACATGCGCAGCAGCGCCGTCGTCGTGTCGACCCTCAGCGCATGGAGGCCGAGCCAGCCGTCGGCCATGCCGGGATCGAGGCGAACCGCCGCCCTGAACTCCTCTTCGGCCTGTGGGTAGGCGCCCATGGTGTAGGCGTCCACGCCACGCAGCCAGGCGAGGTCGGCCGGGGCCTGCGCGCCCTGCGTGCCGATGTCCATCTGGTCCCCCACAAACCGTGCCCCCGGGATGTCCCGCCGCACGATTCTGCCCATCGAAGAGCGCCGAATCACTTTGTCACGGACGGGAATTGACCGCACCGAGAAGCATCGTACCTGCGCAGGAGTGTGCAACTGAGAGCACCGCAGCAGAAGGGAGACCGTGACCCAGGGTGAGCGGAATCCGTCGTACCGGCAAGCGGGAGGGGGTGCGGGGACAGAACGAAGCCCCCGATCACGGGGGAACAACCGGGGGCTTCGTGTCCGTGGGGGCTCCGAAAAGCCGCACATTGAGAACGTAAGACCTGTACCGCTCCTGGGTCAAGCGGAGTTGAGGTACTTCCGGGGGGATTTCTCACCATTCAGGACGACGGCGCGAAGTGCTCACGTTCGGTGACGGAATGGTTCGTTCCTGCTGTCGTTGTCGGGCCCTTCAGCAACGCGTAGCCCACCGGCAACTGCGTTACCAGGGTGTCCGCGTGGGGACGCGAAGGATCGGCCGAGAAGTGCTCCGCCTCGGCCGCCGTCCACCCGTCCCAGAAGCCCGAGAGTGCCGGCCCGTCCCTGCGCCGGCCGCGCTCCCAGGACTCCGCGGCGGTGAGGTCCATCCACAACAGCCGGGCCAGCGCGGGCCGCAGCGCCCGACGGCCGGCCCCGACCCCCTCGATCAGAACCACCGGCGCGGGCTCCAGGGCGCGCGGCGCGCCGAAGCTCCGGGCGGTCCAGTCGTACGGCGCGTACCGCGCGCACTCGCCGCGCTCCAGCGGCCCGAGCACCTGCTCGCGCAGCCGGTCCACCCAGGTGAAGAAGGACTCATGGGTGGCCATGTCGTCCAGATGCAGGACCGGGGCGTCGCCGAGCGCCGTGGCCAGGCGGCCGGTGAAGGTGCTCTTCCCCGACCCCGCGTGGCCGTCGACGGCGATCAGCCGCACCGGCCCGCAGGAAGGCGGCAGGGTATGCAGCCGCGCGGCGAGGGGTGAGAGCTCGTTCATGCCCATCAGCCTACGAGCCGTGCCGGAGCAGCCGCAGGTCACGCCAGTGGACCAGACCAATATTGGTTTACCGGCGCGAGTCGAATCGCTGGCCGGATCCGGCCACGACCCGCAATAGTTGGCGCACTGTCGTGCACCTGCAAGCCTCATTCCGCTTACGACCGGGGGTCTCGCCCATGAACCGACCGACCTCACGCAGAACCGTGCTGACTGCCGCACTCGCGGCAGCGGCCACCGCCGGTGCGGTGTCGTCGTCCGCCGGCCCCGCGACCGCCGCCGCGCCCTCCCACCCGTCCTCCACGGCGGGCCCCGCCGTGGACAACAGCTCCTGGCACACCTACACCGACTGGCGCGCCGGCTCCGGCGCCGGGACGCGGGTCGTCGCGGGCCGCCGCCCAGGCCTGGTGATCGGTCACGCCGAGGGGCGCACCGACTACACCGATCCGCACACCGGCACCACCGCCACCTGGGAGTACGCGACCTGGACCTCGCCGGTCCACCGATCCACCGTCCCGGCGACCGAGGTGATCGCCTCCTGGAACGCGGACACCCCGGCGGGCACCTGGATCCAGATCGAGCTCCAGGGCGGCTACTCGGACGGCACCTCGACGCCCTGGTACGTGATGGGCCGCTGGGCCGCCGGTGACGGCGACATCCGCCGTACCTCCGTCGACGGCCAGACCGACGGCAGGAGCTCCGTCTGGACCGACACCTTCTCGGTGGACGATCCGGCGAGCGGACTGCGACTGGCCTCCTACCGGCTGCGGCTCACCCTCCACCGCACCCCGGGCACCCGGCTGACTCCCACCGTCCGGCGGCTCGGCGCGATGGCCTCCGACATCCCGGACCGCTTCACCGTGCCGGCCAGCACCCCCGGCCTCGCCCGCGAGCTGCTGGTGCCGCGCTACTCGCAGAACATCCACGCGGGCGAGTACCCCGAGTACGACAACGGCGGCGAGGCATGGTGCAGCCCCACCTCCTCACAGATGATCATCGAGTACTGGGGGCGCCGGCCCACCGCCGAGGACCTCGCCTGGGTCAAGCCCGGTCTGGCCGACCCACAGGTCTGCCATGCCGCCCGGTTCACCTACGACTACCAGTACGAGGGCTGTGGCAACTGGCCGTTCAACGCAGCGTACGCCGCGACGTACGACGAGATGAGCGCGGTGGTGACCCGGCTGAACTCGCTCACGGATCTGGAGACGCTGATCCGCGCGGGCATCCCGGTCATAACGTCGCAGTCCTTCCTCAAGGAGGAGCTGACCGGCGCGGGATACGGGACCTCCGGCCACCTGATGACCGTGATCGGCTTCACCGCCGACGGCGACGTGATCGCGAACGACCCGGCCTCGCCGAGCAACGAGGCCGTGCGCCGGGTCTACAAGCGCCGGGAGTGGGAGAACATCTGGCTCCGCACCAAGCGCTACGACGCGAACGGCAAGGTCAGAAGCGGTACGGGCGGGGTCTGCTACCTCTACTGGCCCGCCCGGCCGACACCGGTTCAGCGCCGGGTGCTGAAGTCGTTCGGCCTGCTGTGAGCATGTGCGGCGCCATGGCCGCCCCGACCGCCTGACGGCGGCGTTGCCGGCCGTCCTGGGTGAGGTGGCCGTACTCGACCACCGTGACCTTGATCGAGCGATGCCCGAGCCTGCGCGACACTGGGGAAAGGACACGCCGCTCGTCAAGGTCGCGGTGGTCCATTTGCGTCGCGAGCCGTGCGGACCCCGTACGGGCAGCCCGAGTTTCGAATCGCCGAGTACTGAAGATCCATCGGGGATCACCGCGTCGCCCGCCACAACCCGAGCGGGGGCGCATACCGGCCACCACGGAGGTGGCTGCGCCGGTGCGCCCCGCGTGCGTACATGCCGACGCACACCAGGCCCCGGACGATGGGAACAAGAGGTGCAGAAGCGATCCGTGAGGAGGAGTACGGCATGACGGCATCAGACTCCAAGGGTTCCACGGGCTCCGCAGGCTCGGCGGGCGGCGGCAAGGCGCGGTTCGACGACATCTACGACCGGCCGGATCCGCGTGCGTACTTCACCCGGCTGGCTCCGCTGGAATACGAGATCCCGGCCCATGCCCAGCCCGTCTTCCGGCAGGCCATGGCCGAACGGGCCGCCTTCGACGACGGCCGCCCCGGCACCCCGGCGGTGCTGGACCTGTGCTGCTCGTACGGCATCAACGCCGCGCTGCTCAATCACGATGTGACCCTGGCGGAGATGTACGAGCGGTACACCTCACCTGCCGCACAAGCCATGACGACGGCCGAACTCACTGCCTGGGACAAGGAGTTCTACGCCGGACGCCGCCGACCCGACGCCGTCCCCGTGATCGGCCTGGACATCGCGGCACCCGCCGTGGCGTACGCGCACGCGGTGGGCCTGCTGGACTCGGCCTTCACCGACAACCTGGAGCAGCGCCCGCCCGGCCCCGGGCTGAGCCGCGCGCTCGCGGAGGCGGGCCTCATCACCCTGACCGGTGGCGGCAGCTACATCACGGCACGGACCTTCACCGCCCTGCTGGAACAGGCCCGACGCCCCCTGTGGGTCAGTGCGTTCGTACTGCGGACCGTCTCCTACGGCCCCATCGAGCGGGCGCTGGCCGCACACGGGCTGCGCACCGTCCTCGATTCCTCCCGCACCTACACGCAGCGGCTCTTCGCCGACCCCCGCGAACAGCGGTACGCCATTGCGGCGGCGCGAGCGGCGGGCCACGACCCCGCCGGACACGAACAGGCCGGCCGCTTCCACACCCTGTACTACGCGTCCCGCCCGGATGCTGCGGACGGCCGGCACTGAGCATGAGCAGGCCCCTGGTCCCGTCCGGCAGGCCGCTCGTGCCGGACGGGACCAGGGGCCGGTCACCGGGGCGGTCAGTGCACCCGGAGCGCCTCGCGGATGGTGGTGAACAGGTCGGTCTGGTCGGTGACACCCAGGACGCGGTAGGCCTGCGGGCCCTGCGCCGCGATCCGGACCTCGGTGCCGGTGTGCTCCTGCGACTGGCCGGGCGTGTTGGTCGAGTAGTTGACCTTGATCTGCTGGCCCTCGTCGGTGACGAGCGTGGAGCTCAGGCCGGGCGGCTGGGCCTCCAGAGGCACGATCTGGCTGCTGTGGCCGTGGTCGGCGGTGGTGACGACGAGGGTGTCGGGGTGCTTGGCGGCGTACGCGCGGGCCGTCTTCACCGCGCGGTCGAACGCCGCGGTCTCGCCGATCTGGCCGCACGGGTCGGCCGCGTGGTCCTGCTTGTCGATCGAGGCACCCTCGACCTGGAGGAAGAAGCCCTTCTCGCTGTGGTTCCGCTTCTGCTTCGCCTCCAGGAGCTGGATGGCCCTGGCGGTCTGGTCGGCGAGGTCCGGGGTGTCGGCGGGCCGGTTCGGATTGGAGGTGACGCAGCGCTGCGGATCGGTCCCGCCGACCGCGGCGGCCTTGCCGGTCCACTCGGTGGGGACGTTGCCGGGCGCGAAGAGGCCGAGCACCGGCTTGCCGGCCTTGACCGTCTTCAGGGAGGCGCCGTCGGTGACGACCTGGTAGCCCAGCTTCCGCGCCTGCTCGGTGACGGTCAGGCCCTGGTACTTGCCCTCGGTCACCTTCTGATCGAAGCGCTGCTTGCCGCCGCCGAGGAGCACATCGACCTTGTGATTGACGCTCTGCTCGGCGATGGAGCCGGGGCCGCCCTTGGCGATGGTGTCGGTGGGGCACTTGGCCATGTCGGCGGGGCCCTGGCAGGAGCGGTCGGTGGCGTGCGAGGCGAGGACGGCCGGCGTGGCGTCGGTCAGCTCGGCGGTGGTCACCGAACCGGTCGCGTAGCCGCCCTTCTGCGCCAGCTCCAGAATGGTCGGCACGGCCTTGTCGGTGCCCGGCGTCTTGGAGATCCGCCCGTTGACGGTCTTCACGCCGGTCGCCCAGCCGGTGCCGCTGGCCGCGGAGTCGGTGACGTAGTCCGGCGTGCCGTCGGCGTGCACCGCGTAGGTCGTGTACGCGCCGGTCAGCGGGAACCTGTCCATGTTCAGGCGGCCGGCCGCGCCCACGGTGTAGTCGCGGGCGAGGGTGATCTCCGAGTCGCCCATGCCGTCACCGATGAGCAGGATGACGTTCTTCGCCCTGCCGCCCTTGACGGCGTCCTTGGCGTGTTCCTTCGTGCCGGACGCACCGGCCGTCGCCGTGAGGGCGACCGCGGCGGTGGCGGCGGCGACGAGGACCGCACCGGTGGCCGTCAGGTGACTGCGGGACAGGCGCTGTCTGGGCATGGAGATCTCCTTGATCCGGTCGGCCGGAGCACCGACGAGGATCACCTCACCAGCGGCGGATGAACCGCCGGTGACGCCGAGGCCGCTTCCGCCCAGCCGGAACATGGCATGAGGAGCCCGCTGACGTCCGCCGCCGCGGGCACCGCCGCACGGCAGCGGGCCCCGGCGGAACCGAATCCGCCGGGGCCCGCTGCCCGGTGCGTACGACCGGTGGCCGGTCTCAGTCCGTGCCGGACTCCATCGCGGCGCGGTCCAGCATCGTCTCCTCGTCCGTGGCCTCGCCGCGCGAGGCGATCGCCTGCGCGCCGCCCCGGTCCATCGCGCCGATCAGGCCGGTCGAGGCGGCCTGCGCGGCGCCGATCGGCGTCGGGTGGCCGGTGCCGACCAGGCCCAGGCCCGCGTACTGCTCAAGCCGCGCCCGCGAGTCGGCGATGTCCAGGTTCCGCATGGTGAGCTGGCCGATCCGGTCCACCGGGCCGAACGCCGAGTCCTCGGTGCGCTCCATGGAGAGCTTGTCCGGGTGGTAGCTGAACGCCGGGCCCGTGGTGTCGAGGATCGAGTAGTCCTCGCCGCGCCGCAGCCGCAGCGTCACCTCTCCGGTGACGGCCGCGCCGACCCAGCGCTGGAGCGACTCACGGATCATCAGCGCCTGCGGGTCCAGCCAGCGGCCCTCGTACATCAGCCGGCCGAGCCGCCGGCCCTCGTTGTGGTAGGCGGCCAGGGTGTCTTCGTTGTGGATCGCGTTGACCAGGCGCTCGTAGGCGATGTGCAGCAGCGCCATGCCGGGCGCCTCGTAGATGCCGCGGCTCTTGGCCTCGATGATCCGGTTCTCGATCTGGTCGGACATACCCAGGCCATGGCGGCCGCCGATCGCGTTGGCCTCCATCACGAGGTCGACGGGGGAGGCAAACTCCTTGCCGTTGACGGTGACGGGGCGGCCCTGGTCGAAGCCGATCGTCACGTCCTCCGTGGCGATCTCCACCGACGGGTCCCAGAACCGCACACCCATGATCGGTTCGACCGTCTCGACGCCGGTGTCCAGGTGCTCCAGGGTCTTGGCCTCGTGGGTGGCGCCCCAGATGTTGGCGTCCGTGGAGTACGCCTTCTCCGTCGAGTCCCGGTACGGCAGCCCGTGCGCGAGCAGCCACTCGGACATCTCCTTGCGGCCGCCGAGCTCCGTGACGAAGTCCGCGTCCAGCCAGGGCTTGTAGATCCGCAGGTGGGGGTTGGCGAGCAGCCCGTACCGGTAGAACCGCTCGATGTCGTTGCCCTTGAACGTGGAGCCGTCGCCCCAGATCTGCACCCCGTCCTCGAGCATCGCCCGCACCAGCAGTGTGCCGGTCACGGCACGTCCCAGCGGCGTGGTGTTGAAGTACGGGCGCCCGCCCGACCTGATGTGGAACGCGCCGCAGGCGAGCGCGGCCAGCCCCTCCTCGACCAGCGCCGCACGGCAGTCGACGAGCCGGGTGATCTCGGCGCCGTACGCGGAGGCACGGCCGGGCACGGACGCGATGTCGGGCTCGTCGTACTGGCCGATGTCGGCGGTGTACGTGCAGGGGACGGCGCCCTTGTCACGCATCCAGGCGACGGCTACGGAGGTGTCGAGCCCGCCGGAGAAGGCGATGCCGACGCGCTCGCCGGCGGGGAGGGAGGTGAGGACTTTGGACATGGCAAGACTATGCATCACTTCGCATGATCATGCAACATGGCACTCCCGGTGAAACACCGCACGGCCGGGCGGATCGCCCGGCCGTGCGGCCTCGAAGCGGTGTTACGGGGGGCGGGCGGTCCTCAGTCGATCGCCTTGATCAGCTCTCCGTCGGCGGTGTCACCGCTGAGCTCCCAGAAGAAGGTGCCGCCGAGACCCTGCTGGTTCTTCCAGTTCATCTTGGTGGCGATGGTGGCCGGGGTGTCGTAGCTCCACCAGTTGGTGCCGCAGCGGGCGTAGGCCGTGCCTGCGACGGTGCCGGTGGCCGGGCAGCTGTTCTTGAGGATCTTGTAGTCCTCGATGCCGGCCTCGTAGGTGCCGGGGGCGGCGCCGGTGGCGGTGCCGCCGGGTGCGTCCTGGGTGACGCCGGTCCAGCCGCGGCCGTAGAAGCCGATGCCGAGCAGCATCTTGGCGGCGGGGACGCCCTGGGCCTTCAGTTTGGCGATGGCGTCGGCGGAGTTGAAGCCGGCCTGTGGGATGCCGTCGTAGGAGGTGAGGGGGGAGTGTGGGGCGGTCGGGCCCTTGGCGGCCCAGGCGCCGAAGAAGTCGTAGGTCATCACGTTGTACCAGTCCAGGGGCTGGGCGGCGCCGGCGTAGTCGGCGGCGTCGATCTTGCCGCCGTCGGAGCCGTCGGCGGTGATGGCGGCCGTCACGAGGTTGTTGGCGCCGAACTTCGAGCGCAGTGCGGTGGTGAGGCCTTTGAGGGCGGCGGGGCCGCTGGTGTCGCAGGTCAGGCCGCAGGCGTTGGGGTACTCCCAGTCGATGTCGATGCCGTCGAAGACATCGGCCCAGCGCGGGTCCTCGACCAGGTTGTGGCAGGACTCGGCGAACGCGGCCGGGTTCTTCGCGGCCTCGCCGAAGCCGCCGGACCACGTCCAGCCGCCGAACGACCAGATGACCTTCAGATCCGGGTGCAGCTTCTTCAGCTTGCGCAGCTGGTTGAAGTTGCCGCGAAGGTCCTGGTCCCAGGTGTCGGCGACGCCGTCGACGGACTGGTCGGCGGTGTACGCCTTCTCGTAGTCCGCGTACGAGTCACCGATCGCGCACTTGCCGCCGGTGACGTTGCCGAAGGCGTAGTTGATGTGCGTGAGCTTGTCGGCCGAGCCGGACGTCTCGATGTTCCTGACGTGGTAATTGCGGCCGTATACACCCCAGTTGGTGAAGTATCCGACCACCTTGTCACCGGCTGCCGTGGGGGTGGCGTCGGCAGGGGCGGGGGTCGCTGTCCGCGCGGTGGTGGGGGGTGTGCCGGCCGACGCGGTGCCCGCGACACCCAGCAGGGTGGCGCCGAGGGCGGCGGTGCAGGCGGCTGCGGCGAGCGCCCGGAAGCGGGCGCGGGGACGATGCGGTCCGAACATCTTGTCTCCTCGTGGGGGAGGGAACTCGGTGGGGGCGAGTGGGTCGACCGTTCGCGTACATTTGACATGAACGCGAAAAGGCCGTTCCGCTGGGAACCGTAGATGGACTAGACCAGTCAGGTCAATGGTTCGGACCAGCTCCGGTGATCGTTCCGTTCGGTGCCGAGTCGCCCGGTCACCCCGTGACGGATATCGTCCGATCGGGCATACTCAAGCCGCCACAGCCGCTGGCCAGCAGCTCTCGTAATCCGAGGGGGCCGGCGCCGGCTGGCAGCAGTGCTTTTCCGGGCGCCGCCCGGAAGTTCCCGGCGGCGCCGCCCACACCCCTCGCGCGCGACCGCCGCAACGCCCGACAGGGAGGAGAGCGCCGTCATGACCGACCGTGCTTCGCAATGGGTGGAACGCCGTCTGCCCACCGAGGAGTCCAGGCAACTCGTCGCGCTCGTCCGCGACATCGCCCAGCGAGAGATCGCGCCCGGGGCGGCCGAGGAGGAGGAAGCGGGCCGGTTCCCGCGCGAAGTCTTCACGCTGCTCTCCGACTCCGGACTGCTCGGACTGCCCTACGACTCCGCGTACGGCGGTGGCGACCAGCCGTACGAGGTCTACCTCCAGGTGCTCGAAGAGCTCGCGGCCGCCCGGCTCACCGTCGGCCTCGGTGTCAGCGTCCATTCCCTCGCCTGCCACGCGGTCGCCGGATACGGCACCAAGGAGCAGCGGGCGGAACACCTCCCGGCGATGCTGGGAGGCGGCCTGCTGGGCGCCTACTGCCTCTCGGAGCCCGCCGCGGGCTCCGATGCCGCCTCGCTCCGTACGAAGGCCGTACGGGACGGCGACGACTGGGTCATCACCGGCACCAAGGCGTGGATCACCCACGGCGGCATCGCCGACTTCTACACGGTCCTGGCCCGCACCGGGGCCGAGGGCGCCCGCGGCATCACCGCGTTCCTGGTACCCGGTGACGCCGCGGGGCTCAGCGCGGCAGCCCCCGAGAAGAAGATGGGCATGAAGGGCTCGCCCACCGCCCAGCTGAACTTCGACGGCGTACGGGTGTCCGACGCACGCCGGATCGGCGACGAGGGCCAGGGCTTCGCGATCGCCCTGTCCGCACTCGACTCGGGGCGGCTGGGCATCGCCGCCTGCGCGATCGGCGTCGCCCAGGCCGCCCTGAGCGAGGCCGTCGGCTACGCCGCCGGACGGCAGCAATTCGGCCGCCCCATCGCGGACTTCCAGGGTCTGCGCTTCATGCTCGCCGACATGGCCACCCAGATCGAGGCGGGCCGCGCGCTCTACCTGGAGGCGGCCCGGCTCCGCGACGAGGGCAAGCCCTTCTCGCGCCAGGCGGCCATGGCCAAGCTGTTCTGCACGGACACGGCCATGCGGGTCACCGTCGACGCCGTCCAGGTGCTCGGCGGATACGGCTACACCCTCGACTTCCCGGTCGAGCGGCTGATGCGCGAGGCCAAGGTGCTGCAGATCGTCGAGGGCACCAATCAGATCCAGCGGATGGTCATCGCGCGCCACCTCGCGGGTCCCGAGACGCGCTGACCCACATCGGCCGGCCCGACCACACGGGCGTCGCCATGATCCGGTTCCACTCCTGATCATGGCGGCCCGGCAGGGTCCGGTCGGCGCTCTCCCAACGGCGCAGCAGGGCCCGGTAGATGGGCGGATCGGTGGAGTGCGGCACCGGCCGCGGTACGGACGGGGGAGGTACGGGTCGGGGCACTGGCTGCGAGCCGGGCTGCGGAACCGATTCTTCGACGAGGGGAGCGGCGAGGCGGCGACGGCCGGTACCAGCCGTTGAGTGCAGCGGGGTCATGCCTGGCCAACGGCGCGGGGCGGGCCCTGGTCACTGTCAGGCCGAATCGAGAGCCCGTTCGCCCCGTCCCCGGGCGGTCCTCGTCGCGGGCACCACGCCGGTCGGGCCGTCGTGGTGCGGGCGCGGATGTGCCGGGCGGGCCCGGACGTGTGTCCGGGCCGGTCCCGCGCGGACGCGGGAGCGGCTGTCAGGCGGCGTCGCGCTGCATCCGCGGCATGCGCAGCGGACGGGAGCCGGGGCCGCCGGCGTGCGAGAACGGCTGCATTCTCCAGTCGAGCCCCTGAGGGAGCGTCAACAGCAGGCCCGTTTCCTGCTCCTGGACATCGAGCGAATCGTCGGCGGGCCGCGACTGCGACGCCGCACGGCCCGTACCCGCGCAGACGGTCAGCACGAACGGGTTCCACGGCGTCGGGCACAGCGCGTGCTCCGGCAGTACCTCCTCGCCCGCCAGCAGTGCGATCGGCTGCGCGCAGTCCGGGCAGATCACCCGGTACATCTCGAAGGTGTCGTACGCGTCGGGAGCGGTGTCCTCGACGGGATCGACGGGATCCGGTTCGGTACGTCCGGTGAGCTTCAGGCTCTGCATGGGAAATTCCCCCCTCAGGTGGGCCGACCAGGCGACAGGGCCTCGACCACAGCAAGCACTTCCCGTCGCGCATCGGCCGTAACCGCGAGGTGGACGGCTACCCATCCGTAAACCTGTGGCATTCGTCACATGACCGCCGCAGGTGCGCCTTCCGGAGCCCCTGCCGCTGTGCCTGGAGGGACCCGGGGCAATAGGTTGATCCGTATGGAGGAGCTGGACCGACAGATCGTGGATTTGCTCGTCAAGGACGGGCGGATGAGCTACACCGACCTGGGCAAGGCCACGGGCCTGTCCACATCGGCCGTTCATCAGCGTGTCCGCAGGCTGGAGCAGCGCGGGGTGATCCGGGGCTACGCCGCGGTCGTCGACCCCGAGGCCGTCGGCCTGCCGCTCACCGCGTTCATCTCGGTGAAACCCTTCGACCCGAGCGCGCCGGACGACATCGCCGAGCGGCTCGCCGACGTCCCCGAACTGGAAGCGTGCCACAGCGTCGCGGGTGACGAGAACTACATCCTCAAGGCCCGCGTCGCCACGCCGCTGGAGCTGGAACACCTGCTCACCCGGATCCGCTCGCTCGCCGGGGTCTCCACCCGGACCACGGTCGTGCTGTCCACGCCGTACGAGGCGCGGCCGCCGCGGGTCTGAGGGGGGCGGGGGCCGCGCGGGTCCCGGCAGGCGCGAGACTGGTCCCATGACCGAGAGCACCGCCCCCCAGAGCGAACACCACACCGTGCTGCTGCGCGGTGGAGATGTCCACAGCCCCGCCGACCCCTTCGCCACCGCCATGGTGGTCGAACGCGGCCATGTCGCCTGGGTGGGCTCGGAAGGGGCCGCCGACTCCTTCGCGAGCGGCGTCGACGAAGTGATCGACCTCGACGGTGCGCTGGTCACCCCGGCGTTCACCGACGCCCATGTGCACACCACGTCGACCGGCCTGGCCCTCACCGGCCTCGACCTGTCCGGCGCCAGGACCCTCGACGAGGCGCTCGGCCTGCTGCGCGCGTACGTGGCCGCCCACCCCGGGGACCGGGTCGTCCTCGGCCACGGCTGGGACGCCACGCGCTGGCCGGAGCAGCGCCACCCGTCGCGCGGCGAGCTCGACGCGGCGGCCGGCGGACGCCCGGTCTACCTGCCCCGGGTCGATGTGCACTCCGCGGTCGTCACCACCGCCCTGCTCGACCTGGTCCCCGGCGTCACCGGACTGACCGGCTTCCACCCCGACGCCCCGCTGACCGGCGCCGCCCACCACGCGGTCCGCTCCGCGGCCCACGGCGCCGTGTCGCCACAGCAGCGTGCCGACGCCCAGCGCGCCGCCCTGCGGCACGCCGCGTCGCTCGGCATCGGCACCGTCCACGAGTGCGGCGGCCCCGACATCTCCGACGAGGAGGACTTCGCCGCACTGCTGAAGCTGGCTGCCGCGGAGAGCGGACCGCGGGTCTTCGGCTACTGGGCCGAGCAGGTCGCCGACGAGAAGGACGCCCGCCGGATCGGGGAACTCGGCGCCGTCGGAGCGGCCGGGGACCTCTTCGTGGACGGCTCGCTCGGTTCGCACACCGCCTGCCTGCACGAGCCGTACGCCGACGGCCCGGCCGGACGCACGGGCACCGCCCACCTGGACGCGGCGCAGATCGCCGCCCATGTCACCGCGTGCACCGAGGCGGGGCTGCAGGCCGGCTTCCACGCCATCGGGGACGCCGCGGTCTCCGCCGTGGTCGAGGGGGTCCGGGCCGCCGCCGAGACGCTCGGCCTGCCCCGGATCCGGGGCGCCCGGCACCGGGTCGAGCACGCCGAGATGCTCACCCCCGAGACCGTCGCCGCGTTCGCGGAGCTCGGGCTGACCGCCTCCGTCCAGCCCGCCTTCGACGCGGCCTGGGGCGGCGAGGAGGGCATGTACGCGCAGCGGCTCGGCGTCGAGCGGGCCAGGACCCTCAACCCGTACGCGGCGCTCCTGCGGGCCGGTGTGCCCCTGGCCTTCGGCTCCGACAGCCCGGTGACCCCGCTCGACCCGTGGGGCACCGTACGGGCCGCTGCCTTCCACCGCACGCCCGAGCACCGGGTCTCCGTACGGGCGGGCTTCACCGCCCACACCCGGGGCGGCTGGCGCGCCGTCGGCCGCGACGACGCGGGCATCCTGGTGCCCGGCGCCCCGGCGGACTACGCGGTCTGGCGCACCGCCGACCTGGTGGTCCAGGCGCCGGACGACCGGGTCGCCCGCTGGTCGACCGACCCCCGGTCGGGAACGCCCGGCCTGCCCGATCTCACCCCTGGCGCCGAGCTGCCGGTCTGCCTGCGGACCGTGGTCTTCGGACATACTGTCTATGCACGGCCGAACGAGTGACGTGCGAACATTTCGCATCGTCACCGAGAGTGGTCCCCGCTCCGCCGCGACCTGCGGATCTTCGCTACTGACCAGGCAAGTTTCGTAAATATTGCAGGTCAGACGGCTATTGACAGAACGCGCCCACCGGCCGGTAGGTTCGGCCGAGTCCACCACAGGACGTCCGACCGGTTGAACCTCCACGCAGTCGTCGAACGCCGCTGGGTCATGGGATGGTGTGCCGCACCGGCACACCATCACTGACAGCCAGGTTCAGCGTCCGCGCCTCGGGGGCGAGGGAAGGTTTCATCCGGGCGGCGGTGCGACCCGGGTGGGGCCCGGACGTTCAGTAGACAACGGCTCTAGGTCGACCCGCAGCCAGCGGGTCCCAGGTCGGCCCGAAGGGCGCTGGGCCCCCATCCGCAGTTCCCGTCCGCGTGCGCACCCGGGCTTCTGTCCGTACTTCCCTCCTTCTGTCCCGGGCGTCGGCCGGCCCCGTCCGACCATGTCGGGCGAGAGGCCCCTGCCCGCTGGATATGGTGTGCACCTGCGTACGGACTTAAGGGGCAGTAAGTGAACGACGGCGGTCAGCGGCGGTACGGCCCGCTCGGCAGAATCCTGGTGATCATTCCGACCTACAACGAGGCCGAGAACATCACGCCGATCGTCAGCCGGGTGCGCGCCGCGGTGCCGGACGCCGACATCCTGGTCGCCGACGACAACAGCCCGGACGGCACCGGCAAGATCGCCGACGAGATCGCCGCCGGGGACAGCCGGGTCCAGGTGCTGCACCGCAAGGGCAAGGAAGGGCTGGGCGCGGCCTATCTCGCGGGTTTCCGCTGGGGCACCGAGCGCGGCTACGGCGTGCTCGTGGAGATGGACGCCGACGGATCCCACCAGCCCGAGGAACTGCCCAGGCTGCTGACCGCGCTCAAGGGTGCCGACCTGGTGCTCGGCTCCCGCTGGGTGCCGGGCGGGCGCGTGGTCAACTGGCCGAAGTCCCGCGAAATGATCTCCCGCGGCGGCAGCACGTACTCCCGGCTCCTCCTCGGGCTGCGGACCAGGGACGTCACCGGCGGCTACCGGGCCTTCCGTGCCGAGACCCTGGACGGCATCGGCCTCGACCAGGTCGCCTCGCAGGGCTACTGCTTCCAGGTCGACCTGGCCCGCCGGGCCGTCGAGGCCGGCTACCACGTCGTCGAGGTCCCCATCACCTTCGTCGACCGGGAGATCGGCGACTCGAAGATGAGCCGTGACATCCTGGTCGAGGCGCTCTGGCGGGTCACGTCCTGGGGCGTCACCTCCCGTACGAACCGGGTCCTGGGCCGCAAGGCGCTCTGATCCGCCGCCGGCGGCGGGCACCGGTCCGCCGCCCGTGATCACCCCCTTGTGCCGTTCGGACGGCCGTACGGGCACACTGGGGACCATGACGACCGGCACACCGCCCCCGACCGCCCCCAGGCGCTCCCGCGCCCGTACCCTCGCCCCCCTCGCCGTCGCCGCCTGGGCGGTGCTGGAGATCTGGCTGCTCACCGTCGTGGCCGACGCGGCGGGCGGTTTCACCGTGCTGCTGCTCCTGGTGGGCGGCATCGTGCTCGGGGCCGCCGTGATGAAGCGGGCCGGCCGCAGGGCCTTCCGCAACCTCACCGAGACGCTCCAGCAGATGCCGGGACAGCCCGGGGCCGACGCCCAGCCGGCCACCGGCTCGGGCGGCAGGGGCAACGGCTTCCTGATGCTCGCCGGGCTGCTGCTGATGATTCCGGGCATCGTCTCGGACGCGGCGGGGCTCCTGCTGCTGGTGCCGCCGGTCCGCCAGTGGCTCGGCCGGTACGCGGAGCGGTCGCTGGAGCGCCGGATGCGTACCGCGAGCCCCGGCAGCTTCTCCGACGCCTTCCAGCAGGCCCGCATTCACCGGCCGGACGGAAAGATCGTGCAGGGCGAGGTCATCCGCCAGGAAGGCGCACAGCCGGGCGCACGCCCCGACGAGGCCCCCCGGCCGCCGCTGACCCCCTGAGCGGGGGGAAGTCACCACCACGCTGCGACGGAACACGCCACGACAGAGCCGCGGGCCGTGACACGCATTCGGTGTCACGGCCCGCGGCTCTGTCGTACTGCGGTGTTACGCGGTCAGTCAGGCAGACTTCCTGCTGTCCCGCGGGTGCACGGCGATGTTCATGGCTCCGGAGCGCAGGACCGCCAGCCTCTCGGCGAGCACTTCCTCCAGCTCCTCGCGTGTGCGCCGCTCCATGAGCATGTCCCAGTGCGTACGCGCAGGCTTGCCCTTCTTCTCCTCGGGGCCATCCCCGTCCACCAGAAGTGCCATGGCGCCGCACGCCTTGCACTCCCACTCCGGCGGAATTTCCGCCTCTACCGAGAACGGCATCTCAAAACGATGTCCGTTCTGGCATGCGTACTCCACCGCCTGGCGCGGGGCCAGATCGATGCCGCGGTCCGTCTCGTAGCTGGTAACCACGAGTCGCGTGCCGCGGAGAGCTCGCTCACTCATGAATCGTGCCTCCCGGGCTTGTCGCCCACAGGACAGGTGTCGCTGTCGTCGTCATCCGGTCAACGTCCGGTCGGCGGTAAAGATTCCCGTTGCCGGTCATGCGTCGCCCGTCGTGCCGCTGCTTTTTCAGGTTTCCCAGGGTTCCAAGTACCCAGCGATGCCCGGATTGTCACCTATGGCGGAAGTTGTCACCCAACGGTTTGGCTGCTTCCGCTCGCAGTAACGGTCCTCCGGGCAGGCCAAAGGCGTACACTACCGGCCTTTCACTTCGACGTCTAAATCCGTTCCGGCACGGGATTGCCCGCGGCTGCCACGGCCCGCCTGATCGGCACCCTCGCGAGCAGCACCGAACCGACCACGAAGAAGATCACCAACGAGATGATCGCATCCCGGTAGCTGCCGGTCAGCTGATATGCGAGACCGAACACCAGTGGCCCCAGCCAGCTCAGCCCGCGGTCGCTCATCTCGTACGCGGAGAAGTACTCGGCCTCCTTGCCGCGCGGTACCAGATGGGAGAAGAGCGAGCGCGACAGAGCCTGACTGCCGCCGAGCACCAGGCCGATGGCCGATGCCAGTACATAGAAGAAGACCGGCGCTCCGGCGGGGAGGAAATAGCCGGCGACGAGAATCAGCGTCCAGACGACGAGCGAGCCGAGGATCGTGCGCTTCGCGCCGTACGACCGTGCCAGCCGGCCCATTCCCAGCGCCCCGGCCACCGCGAGCACCTGGACCAGCAGCACCGCCGTGATCAGGGTCGTCTGGTCGAGGCCCAGTTCCTCGGAGCCGTAGACCGAGGCCTGGGAGATCACCGTCTGCACACCGTCGTTGTAGACGAGGTACGCCAGCAGGAAGGAGAGCGTCAGCGGGTGGCGGCGCATGTCGCGCAGGGTGGCCATCAGCTGCCGCCAGCCCGAACCGACCGCCCCCTCGCCGCTCGCCGTCACGCGCCGGTCGCGCAGCCGGCGCAGCGGCACCAGTGTGAAGGCACCCCACCACAGGCCGGCCGACGCCAGACAGATCCGTACCGCATCGGACTGGGAGAGGCCGAAGGAGTCGTGGCCCGTGTACAGGACCAGGTTCAGGACCAGGACGAGCGCGCCCGAGGTATAGCCGAAGGCCCACCCGCGGGAGGAGACCGCGTCGCGCTCCTCCGGCTCGGCGATCTGCGGCAGATACGCGTTGTAGAGCACCATCGAGACCGAGATCGCGGCGTTCGCCACGATCAACAGGAACGCGCCCAGCAGATAGCGGTGACCGTCCAGGAAGAACATGCCGGTGGTCGCGGCGGCACCCGCGTATGCGGCGGCCGCGAGGAGCGGCTTCTTGCGCCCCGTACGGTCCGCGGCGGCGCCCACGATCGGCATCAGGATCACGGCGACCACCACGGACACGGAGACCGCGTAGGCGAACAGCGACCCGGCGCGGACCGGAATGCCGAGCGGGTGAACGAAGCCGTCGGCGTCGGCGGCCGCCTTGGCTATGGAGGTGAGATAGGGGCCGATGAACACCGTCAGGACGCTCGTCGAGTAGACGGAGCAGGCGAAGTCGTAGAAATACCAGCCGCGTTGTTCGCTTCTGCGGCTCGCGGCAGCGGCGGAATCCGCAGTCGGTTCCGTCGGCTCAGCGGTTTCCGCGGTTTCGGCGCTCAACCCGCACCCCCTCGTCTCTCCCCGTGAAGACCTGGCACGGCCGGCGTCAGGCCCAGGCCCCCCGCTCGCTCAGCACCGTGCGCAGCGTCTCGATGTGATCGGTCATGATGCCATCCACGCCGAGATCGAGGAGCGCTGCCATCCGCTCGGGCTCGTTCACGGTCCAGACGTGCACCTGGAGCCCGCGCGCGTGCGCCTCGCGCACGAAGCGCCGGTCGACCACCCGGACGCCGTTCTGGCTCTCCGGCACCTGCGCGCACACCGCGCCCGCCCGCAGTGCGGCCGGAATCCCGTACGAGCGCAGCCGCAGGCCGAGCACGCCGCGCACGCCGTACGAAGTGGCGAGCCGGGGGCCTGCCAGCCGGTGCGCCCTGGCGACCCGGGCCTCCGAGAACGAGCCGACGCACACCCGGTCCCAGGCGTCCGTGCGGCGGATCAGCCCGACCAGCGGGACCAGTGCGGACGCGGCCTTGATGTCGACGTTCCAGCGGGCCTCGGGGAAGGTCTCCAGCAGCTCCTCGAACAGCGGCAGCGGCTCCCGGCCCGCCACCCTGGCGCGCCGCACCTCGCTCCACGGCAGCTCGGCTATCCGGCCGCGGGCGTCCGTCACCCGGTCCAGGGTGGCGTCGTGGAAGGCGACCAGGCGGCCGTCCGAGGTGGTGTGCACATCGGTCTCGAAATACCGGTACCCGGCGTCGGCGGCCCGGCGGAACGCGGCCGTGGTGTTCTCGATCCCGTCCGCCGCACCGCCTCGGTGGGCGAAGGGGATCGTCGCGGGATGGTCCAGATAGGGATGGCGTACGGAGGTCACTGCGGAAGTATGGCCTGCCCCGGTGTCCGGGGGGTGACGGTGGTGTCGCCACTGTCCGGCGCGGGCGCGACGGTGTTCTCCCCGGCCCCGGTCTCCTCGACGGCGCCGCTCTCCGCCGCGGGCCCGTCGCCGATCGCGAAGAAGCGCAGGAAGAACTGGGCGAGCGGGCCGATGGCCAGGGCGTACACGACCGTGCCCGCCCCGAGGGTGCCACCGAGGAGGAAGCCGGTCACCACGACCGCCACCTCGATCAGCGTCCGTACCAGCCGGATGGACCGGCCGGTGCGCAGATGCAGCCCGGTCATCAGCCCGTCGCGGGGCCCCGGGCCGAACCGTGCCGTGATGTACAGCCCAGTGGCGACGCCGTTGACCACGACCCCCGCGGCCATCACGGCTATTTGTGCGGTGAGGCCGTGCACGTCGGGCACCAGCGCCAGCGTGCCGTCCATGGCTATGCCCACGGCGAAGACATTGGAGACGGTGCCCAGGCCCGGACGCTGCCTGAGCGGGATCCACAGCAGCAGGACGGCGGCACCGACGATGATCGATACGACCCCGATGGACAGCCCGGTGCGCTCGGCGAGCCCCTGATGCAGCACTCCCCAGGGTTCGAGCCCCAGACCGGCGCGGACCAGGAACGCGGCGCTGGCCCCGTACAGCGCGAGACCGGCGTACAGCTGGATCAGCCGTCGGGTGAGGTGAGCCCCGCGAGGGGTGGCGGTGGCGGACAAGAGGGCCCCCTGGTGTGGTGGTGGTGGACTGCCGCGTGTCACTCTGTGGCAGGGGATTGGCTGCCAACTATGGCCAATCCGAGGAAGGTGGACTGATTTCCATGGCTCAGTGGACTTCGGCGGTGGGTGCGGCGCAGCTCGCCCGGCAGCTCCAGGCCCAACAGCCCCGGCCCGTCGGACCGGGCGCCCGCAGGCCGCCCGCCTATCGTGCGCTGGCCGACGGAATCCGTCTCCTCGTCCTCGAAGGCCGGGTGCCGGTCGCCGCCAGGCTCCCCGCCGAACGCGAACTGGCGCTCGCCCTGTCCGTCAGCCGCACCACCGTCGCAGCCGCGTACGAGGCGCTGCGGACCGAGGGGTTCCTGGAGTCCCGCCGCGGAGCCGGCAGCTGGACCGCCGTGCCGGCCGGGAACCCGCTGCCCGCACGCGGTCTGGAGCCGCTGCCCCCGGAGTCCCTCGGCTCGATGATCGACCTGGGCTGCGCCTCGCTGCCCGCTCCCGAGCCGTGGCTGACCCGGGCGGTCCAGGGCGCCATCGAGGAGCTCGCACCGTACGCGCACACGCACGGCGACTATCCGGCCGGGCTGCCCGCGCTGCGGCAGATGATCGCCGACCGCTACACCGCGCGCGGCATCCCGACCATGCCCGAACAGATCATGGTCACCACCGGTGCGATGGGCGCGATCGACGCGATCTGCCATCTCTTCGCGGGCCGCGGCGAGCGGATCGCGGTGGAGTCCCCGAGCTATGCCAACATCCTGCAGCTGATGCGGGAGGCGGGTGCCCGGCTGGTGCCGGTGGCGATGGAGGAGGGGCTCGGTGGCTGGGACATGAACCGGTGGCGGCAGGTGCTGCGGGACGCGGCGCCGCGGCTCGCCTATGTCGTGGCCGACTTCCACAACCCCACCGGCGCGCTGGCCGACGACGACCGGCGGCGTGACCTGGTGGACGCGGCCCGTTCCGCCGGTACGGTCCTGGTCGTCGACGAGACCATGAACGAACTCTGCCTGGACCCCGATGTCCGGATGCCCCGCCGGGTCTGTGCCTTCGATCCGGCCGGCTCCACCGTGATCACGGTCGGATCGGCGAGCAAGGCCTTCTGGGCGGGCATGCGGATCGGCTGGGTGCGCGCGGCCCCGGACGTGATCCGCAGCCTGGTGGCCGCCCGCGCCTACGCCGACATGGGCACCCCCGTCCTCGAACAGCTCGCCCTGAACTGGCTGATGCGCACCGGCGGCTGGGCGGAGGCCGTGCAGGTCCGGCGCGAACAGGCGCGGGAGAACCGGGACGCGCTGGTCGCCGCGGTCCGCCGGGAGCTGCCCGACTGGGAGTTCTCCGTTCCGCTCGGTGGCCTGACGCTCTGGGTGCGCACCGGCGGCCTCTCCGGCTCCCGGCTGGCGGTGGCCGGGGAGCGGGTCGGGGTACGCGTCCCGTCCGGTCCCCGGTTCGGGGTCGACGGCGCCTTCGAGGGGTACGTGCGGCTGCCGTTCACGGTCGCGGGGCCGGTCGCGGACGAGGCGGCGGTACGGCTGGCTGCGGCGGCGCAGCTGGTCGGTTCGGGGGCGGCCGCGGGGGCCGAGGCGCCGCGGACGTTCGTCGCCTGACCGGGAAACGGTGCGGGGTGACGGGCCGCCGGCCCGTCACCCCGCGGGCGCGTCCGTTCAGTCGGTGACCGCCATGCCGTCGACGGCCACGGCCATGGAGCGCGGCAGCACCGGCTCCGGGACGCCCGCCCCGACGGCCGGCGCCTGCCGCTCGGGGAGCAGTCCGAGGACCGCCTGCCGCTCCGCCTCGCCGGTGGCCTCGTCGTACGGATCGGGCGTGGCCGGGACCTGGAGCCGGAGCACCGGACCGGTGCCGAGCCGGGCGTAGCCGCGGCCGGGCGGTACATCGGCGGCCGGGGTGGTGTGCGGCTCGGTGCCGAGCACCGACTCCACCTGCTCGCGGGAGCAGTGGCCGAGCACGACCCGAGCCCTGCAGTGCGTCCGCACGGTCTCGCCGAGGGTGTCCAGGCCGTCGAACTGATCGGTGAGCACCACGGTGACGTTGGCCGCCCTGCCGTGCCGCAGCGGCACCTGGAGCAGCTCCTGCGGATCGGGCCTGCCGTCGGTGGCGGCCAGGTGTCCGAGGAAACCGGGCCGGTCCAGCAGGATCCAGAGCGGGCGCTTGATGTCGTCGGGCACGGGGTGGCCGGCCTGCCGGGCCCGGTTCGCGGCGATCAGCCGCCGCTCCGTCTCGTGGGCGGCCCACTCCAGGGTGGCCAGTGCGCCGGCCAGCCCGCACTCCACGGCGAGCACGCCGTCCCGCCCGCTCAGGCAGGCGTATTCGCCGGTTCCGCTGCCTTCGACGATCAGGACGTCGCCGTGCTGGAGTGCCTGCAGGGCGATGGAGCGCATCAGCGTGGTGGTGCCGCTGCCGGGCTGCCCGATCACCAGCAGGTGCGGCTCGGTGGAGCGGGCGCCGGTGCGCCAGACGACCGGAGGGGCGTCGCGGGTCGCGTCGCCGTCGTGCACCGGAACCGTGCGCTGCACCGCGTCGTCGTCGGTGAAGCCCAGGACGGTCTCGCCGGGGGCGGTGACGAAGCGCTGGGCGCCGATCGAGGTGGGCAGGGCGCCGAGGACGCTCATGACGAGCGCGTTGCCCTCCTCGTCCCAGGCGAAGTGGTATTCGCGGCCGCGGCCGGACTTGGCGTGCAGCAGCCGCTCGATCCGGGCGCGGGAGGCGGCCTCGCTGTCGGTGAAGTAGGCGGGGTACGCCACCTGGAGGCGGGTCAGCCGCCCGTCGCCGTCGAACTCGTAACCGCTGAAGGCCTTCTCCCAGTCGCCGCCGTGGGAGAAGAGCGGGGCGGGGTCGTCGGCCACCGAGAAGTACGGCACGAGCGCCTCGTACAGCGAGCGAAGCCGCGCCGTCTCCGCCTCGTCGGGGCCGGTCTTCACGGGGGTGCGCTCCCGCCCCGCCCAGGCGGCTGCGCCCATCACCGTGACGAGGGCGATCAGGCCCCCGTACGGCATGAGCGCGAACGCGAGCACGCAGGCCGCGACGAGGAACAGCGTGGGGCCACGCTTGTCCTTGGGCGTCGCGGCCCACTTCTGCCGTCCGGCTCCGGCCAGCAGCCGCAGCCCACGAGTGATCGTGATCAGCGGTTGGAGGACGTCCGTGGCGTTGTCGGCGGCCGTGCGCGCGAACTCGCGACTGCGAGTGATCGAGGCGCTGCCGCTGCTCAGAATGCGGGGAAGTGGTCGCCTGGCCACGTCGGCCTCCTGACGGGGTGGGAACGGTGGCGGAGGGTCAGAACTTGATCCCGCCCAGGAGGCCGGCGAGACTCGCGCCGCCCGCGGTGATACTCGGTGCGATGGCGGTGCCTGCCAGATAGAAGCCGAACAGGGCAGTGACGAGGGCGTGCGAGGCCTTGAGGCCGTCCTTCCTGAAGAACAGGAAGACGATGATGCCGAGGATGACGACGCCTGACATGGACAGGATCATGAGTGGTTCTCCTGGTTGGGGGGGACAGTCACCATGAGTCCTTCCAGGTTCACCGGAAGTATCTATGCGATAAAAGCCGCAAACGGGTGAAAAGTCGTTATTTTCACTTGAATGGCCGTCCCGGTGATCCCGAGGGGGCGGAACAGCCGGTGTCGCGTACCGTTCCGCCGCACCATTCGTGATCCTTTGCGGCGGGTGGGCCGGGCCATGTGACCGGCCGGGCAGTACCCTGTCGGTTCACTCGTACGGCCCCCATGGCGTACGCCATGGCAGGTCGACAGTGGTGAAACCGATTGATGGAAGGCGGTCCGTCCGATGAGCGAAACACCCGATCCCGAGGTGGTCGAGCTGGCGACGAAGGTCTTCGACCTCGCCCGCCACGGTGAGGCCGACGCGCTCGCCGCGTACGTCGACGCCGGTGTCCCCGCCAACCTCACCAACGACCGGGGCGATTCGCTGCTGATGCTCGCCGCCTACCACGGGCACGCCGCCGCAGTCACAGCTCTCGTCGGCCGGGGCGCCGACCCGGACCGGGCCAACGACCGCGGGCAGACGCCGCTGGCCGGTGCCGTCTTCAAGGGTGAGGACGCGGTGATCGCGGCACTGCTCTCCGCAGGGGCCGATCCGGCCGCCGGAACGCCCTCCGCCGTCGACACGGCCCGCATGTTCGGCAAGGCCGACCTGCTGGAACTCTTCGGCGCCCGCTGACCGGGTACGCGGTAAATGTGGTCGCGGTGGCGAAATGGCTGGGTCATCATGACGTCGCGGGCCCGGCCCCGGGCCACCGACGAGAGGCAGAGGAAGATGGTCTACACCAAGCAGAAGACGGCGGTCGGCCGATCATGTTGCTGCGCGGCGTAGTGCCCACCCGGCACTTGGAACTGCACAGTCCCGGTTGCGTCGACAGCTTGATGTGAGGCTTTTTCCATGTTTGATCCGTTCATAGCGCCGAGCGGCACCCTGCTCGGCCTGCTGCAGAGGGGCCGCGGCGACGGCACGCTCCACGCGCTCGCCGCACCACGCCCCGAGGCCCTGGCGGCTCTCAACCACTGCGTCCTGAGCGATCCACGTCACGACTGGCAGGTGGAGAACCGCTCCCTCTACTACGCGCGCCTGTATCTCGACCTCGACGGCGGCATCGAAGAGATCGAGCGGCACCTGTGCGATCCCGACGACCGCCTCGACACCGACGACTCGCGCACCGGGCTGGCCCTCGCCGTGCTCGGCCACCTCGCCTCGTACGGACGCGACGACGCCCTGGCCCTGCTGCGGCGGTACGCCGCGACCGGCGCCAACTGGGCCTGGGCCCTCGACGAGCTCGCCCTGCGCGACGACGACGCGGGACTCCGTGCCCTCGCCGTACCCGTGCTCGGGCGGTTCCCGGCCACCGAGGAGGGCGCCGCCGAGCTGGCCGCCGCTGTGCGGGACGCCTACGAACCCCGCCCCTGGCGGCTCTGGGCGGACGATCCGCGCGACACGGTCGGCCCCAGGGTCAGGGCCGCCTCGGAACAGGGCTCCTTCGACCGCTGGCAGCGCCAGCTGCGGCCCGGCGGCCCCCGACCCGGCTGGAGCGTGCAGGCGGTCTTCGACTGGGCCCAGCAGGGACTCGAACGCGGCAGCACCCTCCATGTGCCGGCCGCCCGCTGCCTCACCGCCGTCGCGGGCCCCGAAGACCGGCCCACGATCATCGAGGCCGCCCGCAGCGGCCCGGAGGGCGCACGCTGTGCCGCGCTGCACTACCTGGCGGAGGCCAAGGACCCGGCCGTGCTCGACCTGATCGAGGCCGGAGCGGTCAGTGCCTCGCGCACCGTCGCCGAGGCGTCCGTCGCCGCCTTCGAGCGGATGTGCGGCGATGCGGCGGTGGACCGCGCCCGGCGCTGGGCCCGGCGGCTCGACGCGCTCGGCGCCTCCGCGGCCGGCGTGCTCGCCTGCCGGGGCGGTGCCCAGGACGCGCCGCTGGTTCTCGGCGCACTCCGCGAGGCCGTACGGGGCGAGGGGCCGGACGCACCACGCCTGTGGACCCTCGTCGACGGCGCGGGACGTCTCGGAATCGGCTGCGCCGCCCCCGTGCTGCGGCACGTCTACCGGGAGACCTCCTCCTCGCACCTGCGCGGCCGGGCGGCCCGCGCACTGGCCGCCACCGATCCCTCCTTCGCCACCGGCTTCGCCGTCGAATGCCTGTGGGACTGCGAGGAGACCACCCGCGAGGTCGCCGCACTCCACGCGGAGACCGGCGACATCAGGGTCGCCGAGCGACTCCGCCGCCTCGCCGCCGACCCGGCCGAGGAGGCCGAGGTACAGACGGCGGTACGCAGCCGGATCGGGCCCGACACCCCCGCGGCCTGACCGAGCAGACACAGCGACGCGCGTCGGGGGCGCGCGGCGCGAACGGGCGGCCCCGACGTGCCCGGCCCAAACGCTCACAGGACGTTCCCGGGCGGAAAGATCGAAGTCGGCCCGGTCACGCCCGGCATGGCGGCCATACGAATTTGCGTGCCGTCGTCACCGAATCCTGCCCGCCCGATGTCAACAGCGTGGCCCGGTGCACCCTCCGGACGGCCCGGCATCTCGCCGGCCGCGGCCACGAACCGCTCGGCGTCGCCCCGGCCACCGCCGGTGCGCGACGACCACGTCCCCTCCGGACCGCTCCGATGTCTCCGGCACTCTTGATGCCGACGCCCCTGTCCTGCGGTACGTGTCCCTTCCCTCCCCCTGCCCGACTGCCCCCGGGTCGCATCGCGCTGCCCAGCCGCCGGCTGACCGCTGCTCCTGCGGTACGGGCGCCCACCTCGACCGGCCCGCAGCGGGCCGCGCCGTCCGGGCCGTTGTCCGTGCCGTGGGTCAGTATGGAGGGATGAGCGGGCGCTGGGAGTTCTGGATCGACCGGGGCGGGACATTCACCGATGTCGTGGGCCGGGATCCCGGCGGACACCTGGTCACCCGCAAGCTGCTCTCCCACGACCCGGACCGCTACCGCGACGCCGCCGTGGCCGGAATCCGGGCGCTGCTCGGCCTCGGCCCCACCGACCCGGTCCCGGCCGACCGGGTCGCTGCGGTGCGGATCGGTACGACGGTCGCCACCAACGCCCTGCTGGAGAGGCGCGGCGAGCCGACCGTCCTGGTCATCACGGAAGGCTTCCGGGACGCCCTGCGCATCGCGTACCAGAACCGGCCGCGGCTCTTCGACCGCCGCATCCTGCTGCCCGAGGCGGTGTACGAGCGGGTGATCGAGGTCCCCGAGCGGATCGATGCCCACGGCCGGGTCGTCAGACCACTGGAGCGGGAAGCGGTCACCGAGCGGCTGCGGGCGGCCCGCGCCGACGGACTGTGCAGCGCGGCCGTCGTCCTGATGCACGGCTACCGCCACCCCGGACACGAGAGCGCCGTGGCCGAGGCGGCCCGCGAGGCGGGCTTCACCCAGGTCAGCTGCTCGCACGAGGTGAGCCCGCTGATCAAGCTCGTACCGCGGGGCGACACCACCGTCGTCGACGCCTATCTCTCGCCGATCCTGCGCCGGTACGTCGACGAGGTCGCCGGCGAACTCGACGGCATCCGGCTGATGTTCATGCAGTCCAACGGAGGGCTGCGCGAAGCCTCCCACTTCCGGGGCAAGGACGCGGTGCTCTCCGGCCCGGCGGGGGGCGTGGTCGGTATGGCCCGCACCTCCGAACAGGCCGGATTCGGCCGGGTCATCGGCTTCGACATGGGCGGAACGTCCACCGACGTGTCCCACTACGCGGGCGGGTTCGAACGCGAACTCGGCACCCAGGTCGCCGGGGTGCGGATGCGCGCCCCGATGATGAGCATCCACACCGTCGCGGCCGGCGGCGGCTCCATCCTGCACTTCGACGGCCGGCGCTACCGGGTCGGCCCCGACTCGGCGGGCGCGATCCCCGGCCCGGCCTGCTACCGCCGCGGCGGCCCGCTGACCGTCACCGACGCCAATGTGATGCTCGGCCGGATCCAGCCGGCGCACTTCCCGGCTGTCTTCGGACCCGACGGCGACCTCCCGCTCGACGCGGACCTGGTGCGCGAACGCTTCGAGGCGCTCGCCGAGGACGTGGCGCGCGCCACCGGAACACGGCGCACGGCCGCCGGGACCGCCGCCGGATTCCTGGAGATCGCCGTGCTCAACATGGCGAACGCGGTCAAGAAGATCTCCGTGCAGCGCGGCCACGACATCACCCGCTACGCCCTGACCGGCTTCGGCGGCGCCGGTGGCCAGCACGTCTGCGCCGTCGCCGACTCCCTGGGCATCGACACGGTTCTCGTACCGCCGCTGGCCGGTGTGCTGTCCGCGTACGGCATCGGTCTCGCGGACACCACCGCGATGCGTGAACAGTCCGTGGAGGCCGAACTGACCGCGGCGACCCGGACCGCAGTGGGCGAACTCTGCGAGGAACTGGCTGTCCGGACCCGCGCCGAACTGCGCGCCGACGCCGTCCCCGACAGCGCGATCAGCACCCGTGCCCGCGTACTGCTGCGCTACGCCGGTACGGATTCGAGCCTGCCCGTCGACCTGGACACCGCGCCCGCCATGGCCGAGGCATTCACCGCCGAGCACCGGGCGCGCTACGCGTTCACCATGGACAAACCCCTGATCGTCGAGGCCGTCTCGGTCGAGGCGACCGGAACGGCGGGCCGGCACGAGCCGCCCCCGGCCGGCCCTGCGCCCCGCACGGACACGAAACCCCGACCGCACGACACCGTACGGATGTTCGCCGACGGCCGGTGGCAGGACACTCCGCTCCACCGCCGCGAGGAACTGCGTCCCGCGGACACCGTGACCGGCCCCGCCGTGATCGCCGAGGCGGAGGCCACCACCGTCGTCGACCCGGGCTGGCAGGCCGCTCTCGCCGACACCGGCCATCTGCTGCTCACCCGGGTCCGCCCGCGCCCCGACCGCACGGCCGTCGGCACCCGCGTCGACCCCGTCATGCTGGAGGTCTTCAACAACCTCTTCATGTCGATCGCCGAGCAGATGGGGGTGCGCCTGGAGAACACGGCGCACTCCGTCAACATCAAGGAGCGGCTCGACTTCTCCTGCGCGCTCTTCGACGCGGACGGCAACCTGATCGCCAACGCCCCGCACATTCCCGTCCACCTCGGCTCGATGGGGGAGTCCATCAAGGAGGTGCTGCGGCGCAACGACGGCACGATGCGTCCCGGCGACGCGTACGCCATCAACGACCCGTACCACGGGGGAACCCATCTGCCCGATGTGACCGTGGTGACCCCGGTGTTCGACGGCGCCGGCGGCGGGCCGCCGGAGCTGAGCTTCCTCGTGGCCTCACGCGGACACCACGCCGAGATCGGCGGCATCACCCCCGGCTCCATGCCCGCCTTCAGCCGCACCATCCACGAGGAGGGCGTGCTGTTCGACAACTGGCTGCTCGTACGCGACGGCAGATTCCGCGAGGACGAGACGCGCGAACTGCTCACCACCGCCGCGTACCCCTCCCGTGACCCGGAGGCCAACCTCGCCGACCTGCGCGCCCAGATCGCCGCCAACGAAAAGGGCATCGCCGAACTCCGCCGCATGGTCGAGCAGTTCGGGCCCGACGCCGTCGCCGCGTACATGGGACACGTGCAGGACAACGCCGAGGAGTCCGTCCGCCGGATCATCGCCGCACTGCACGACGGCTCCTACCGCTACGAGACCGACAACGGCGCGGTCATCGAGGTCGCTCTCACCGTGGACCGGGCCGCCCGCGGCGCGGTCGTCGACTTCACGGGCACCTCGCCGCAGCAGCCGGGCAACTTCAACGCGCCGAAGTCCGTGGTCATGGCCGCCGTGCTGTACGTCTTCCGGACCCTGGTCGCCGAGGACATCCCCCTCAACAGCGGCTGCCTCAAACCCCTGGAGGTCCGGATTCCGGAAGGCTCCATGCTGGCCCCCGTCCATCCCGCCGCCACCGTCGCGGGAAACGTGGAGACGTCCCAGGCCGTCACCGGCGCCCTGTACGCGGCCCTCGGCATCCAGGCAGAGGGCTCGGGCACCATGAACAACCTCACCTTCGGCAACGAACGCGTCCAGTACTACGAGACGGTGGCGAGCGGCTCGGGCGCGGGCGACGGCTTCGACGGCGCCGACGCCGTACAGACCCACATGACCAACTCCCGCCTCACCGACCCCGAAGTCCTCGAATGGCGCTACCCCGTCCTGCTGGAGAGCTTCCAGGTGCGCGAGGGCAGCGGGGGCGGCGGGCGCTGGCACGGCGGCTGCGGCGTGGAGCGGCGGATCCGCTTCCTGGAACCCGTCACCGTGGCCCTGCTCTCCGGCCACCGCCGGATCCGGCCGTACGGCATGGCGGGCGGCGAACCCGGCGCACGGGGCGACCAGCACATCGAGCACCCGGACGACCGGGCGGTCACACCGCTGCGCGGCTGCGACACGGCCGAGCTGGAGCCGGGGGACGTACTGGTGCTGCGCACACCGGGCGGCGGGGGCTACGGAACCCCGGAGCCGGGCCGCGACGACGGCGTGCGACGCGGCGGGGAACGGCCGTGACGCCACTGCCGGCCGGTCCCGGACCAGGGGGTCGCTTCTGCGCCGTTTCGACCGTTGTCAGTCCGAGGACCTAATCTGTGCACCGTGACTTCGCCTGCCTGCACGGACAACGCTGCGCCCCAGCTCGGCGCGGGGCCGCGGCCCGCCCCGGGCCCGGCCGCCGACGAGGGGCTCTCGCGGCGGCTGCGCGCGCTCGCCTGCACGGCGCCGCTGCACGACCTCGATGTGCGCAAGGCGAACCTGGCAGGTGAGTACACGGTCTACGCGATGGCCGAGGTCGCCCTCGCCGCGATCGACCTCGTCACGCTCAACATGGACTTCGACACGGGCGCCGACCACGACCAGATAGTGACCAGACTGCTTCCCCGCGTCGCCGCCCAGGCCCCGCACCGCCCCGTGGCCGAGCACGAGCGGGTCGCGCGCTGGGTGCTGGAGAACCTGATCAACGTCGGCAGCGTGGACCGCGGATTCCGCGTGGTGTACGGCACGTTCGGCCCCGACGGGGTGTACGTCCGCCGGGACTACGACTTCAAGCTGATCGAAGAAGTACCGGGACACGGCGGCACCGTCTACCTCCGCGCCACCGACGAGGCCGTCAACGTTCTGGTGGGCGCCCTCGACACGGACGTCACCAGCGCCCAGATCGCCGCCGAGGTGAAGCTGGAGGTCCTCATCAGCCGGGGCCGCCTCGCGGACGCCCAGCTCGCCGCCGAACAGGCCCGCTACCGCACCGTGCAGTACGCGGAGACCCTCCGCAAGACGCTGGAGGCCACCCGGCGCAACGTCCGCGCGGTCGACTGGCTCAACGCGGTGCCCGACATGATCGCCGAAGCGCTGGACCACGTCGCCGACCGCTACCGCCACGAGAACGCGATCCTCACCAACATCCGCAAGGCGCGCGACGAGGCGGAGGAGCCCGAGCACAAGCGCCGCGCCGCCGAGCTCGTCGACATCGTCAAGGACTGCATCCGCCGCCACACCCAGCTGCAGTCCCGCCTGCTGGAAGCCGGACCGCTGTTCCGCGCCGAACAGGACCGACAGGCGTTCGCCACCCCCATGGCCCGCGCCGGCCTCGATCTGTACGGCCAACTGGTCGCCCCGCTGCTGCCGCTCCCCGTCGAACAGGCGATCCGCGTCACCGACGCCTTCTTCGCCCGCGGCACCGGGCTGCGCACCCCCACCTCGGTACGGGTCGGCGACCTCGTCGACATGCTGCTCACCCCGCCCCTGGAGCGCGAACACCTGGGCGCCGAGATGCCCGAGCCCGATCTGATCGCCACCCCCGACGACAGCAGGTTCAGCGAGGAGCAGCTCGCGAGCGCCATGGAGCTCCTGGATCTGGAACACGACGCCCCGCGCCGCCTGTCCGGCCTCCTCGCCGAGGCCCGGCTACGCGATCCCGAACTGCCCTACCTGGTCGCCCTGCTCGCGGTGCACGCCGCGAGTCCTCCGGTCGGCACCGCCTACCGGCAGGGAGAGCAGCGCCTGCTGTTCTCCGTCGACGACGGCACGCAGCTCGACGACTTCGAGTTCGGCGGCGCGGACCTGATCGTGGGCACGGCTCTGCTGGACGCGGCCGGCATGGCCGCCGACCGCACGGAGGCGTCATGACCGGCGCGGTGCGCGCGGCACATCGCCCGCCGACCGGGCAGGCCCCCGTCGGCACCCATGCCGCGGACCGGACCGCGCAGCCCTGGACGGACACCGCGAGACCCAGCGCCGTCCACCCCGTACCGAAGAGTTTCCGCAGCAAGGAGCGACCGTCGTGAGCGACCACCGCGCACAGCACGCCGACGCGTGGGGCGAGCCGGCCGCCGCGTACGCGACCGAGGGCGCGGGGCCCGCCGAGCCGGTGGGCCCCGCGGCCACCGCGTCCGCCGCAACCCCGGCCGACGCGGCCGACGCCGCCCGGCTCGTCGCCTTCGGCCTCCAGCCCAAGCTGCTGCCCGCACGCGACGCGGAGTACGCCGAACTGCTCCGCCGCTACCGGGAGGAGCCCGCGTTCGCCCGGCTCGCCGACGCCGTGGCGACCGGACTCGGACTGGTCGTCCTGGAGGTGTCCACCCGCGCGGGCATGGCCGTGACCGCCGGTGAGGACTCCGTCTTCGCCGTCCGCATGGGCGACTACGCCCGCCGCGCCTCGTCCGACTCCGCCGACCGCTTCCTGCACGGGCTCGCACACCTGGCCGTCGCCGCGATGGCCTTTCCCCGCCCCGAGGATCTCGCCGACGACGCGTACATCGGCCGGATCACGGTCAACGGGGTCGACTCCTTCGTCCGTCAGGCCTGCCACCGCCTGGAGGAGCGCGCCGAGGAGCACGGCGACAACACCGACCCGGCCACCGACGCCCCCGGACTCGAAGCGGCCTGGCGGATCTACGCCCGGCGCAGCTCCACCGGCGCCACCAAGGACGCCCGGCGGCTGGCCGGCTCCACCACCGGCATCGTCGGCAAGGCCGTCGCCTTCCTCACCGACTCCGGCTTCCTCCAGCGCACCGGGGACGACTCCGGGGGCGCCTTCCGCACCACCGCCCGCTACCAGCTCCAGGTCCGCGACATGGCCGGCAGTGCCGCCATGGCCGAACTGCTGGAGCTGGGCATCGTCCCGGTCACCGACGGCACGGCGACGCTGCTGCCGCCGCCCGGCGCCGACGATCTGGAGCTGGCCGCCGACGCCGGTCTGCCCTTCCACGCCTGACCGGCCCGCCCCGCCACCGCCCTCTGCCTCCCGCTGCCTGAACGACGAGAGTCCGCCGCCATGTACGAGCTGTCCCGGGTCCGCCTCTACTCCATCGGGCCTGCCGGCGCGCGCTACGCCGACACCGTGCTCGACCTGCGCGGAGTGGGCGAGCCGGTGCCCAACCCCGCGCCGGCCCAGGCGGAGTTCTTCGAGGAGGAACCGGTCGGTCCTCCGCGCCGGCCCGCCCCCGCCGGTGTGCTCTTCCTGGAGAACGGCGGCGGCAAGTCGGTGCTGCTGAAGCTGATCTTCTCGGTGATGCTGCCCGGCCACCGCAACACCCTGGGCGGCGCCAGCTCCGGCGTGCTGCGCAAGTTCCTGCTCGCCGACGACTGCGGGCATGTCGCCCTGGAGTGGCAGCACACCCTCACCGGCGAGTGCGTGGTCGTCGGCAAGGTCAGCGAATGGCGTGGGCGTCAGGTATCCAACGACCCGCGGAAGTTCGCCGAGGCCTGGTACTCCTTCCGGCCCGGACCCGGCCTCAGCCTGGACTCCCTGCCGGTGGCCGAGGCGACATCCGTACGCCGGCCGGTCGAAGGCGTCTCCGGCGCGCAGGGCAGACGGCGCACGATGAAGGGCTTCCGTGACGCCCTCACCGAGGCGGGCAAGTTCTACCAACACCTCGATGTGCACTGGGAAGAGATCCACGACCGCTGGAACGAGCACCTCGGGGGCCTCGGACTCGACCCCGAACTCTTCCGCTACCAGCGCGAGATGAACGCCGACGAGGGCGAGGCGGCGGGGCTCTTCGCGGTCAAGAAGGACTCCGACTTCACCGACCTGCTGCTCCGCGCCGTCACCGACACCCGCGACACCGACGGACTCGCCGACCTGGTGAGCGGCTTCGGCAACAAGCTGGGCCGCCGCGCCGAACTGACCGCCGAACGCGACTTCACCGCCGGCTCGGTCGACCTCCTCGGCCGGATCGTGGAGGCCGCAGGCACCCGCTCCCGCGCCCGGGACATCCACGCCGGCGCAGAGCGCCGCACCCGTACGCTCGCCCGCAGGCTCTCCGCCCGCGCCGGACAGGAACGCGGCCGGACCGCCGAGCTGGCCCAGCAGGTGACGAGCGCCGCGCACACCGTCACCACGGCCGAACAGGCCCGCAGCCGCAGCGCCCTGATCGCCGCCGAACTCGCCTTCCGGCACGCCTCCCTGGCCCTGACCGCGGCAGAGAAGGGCGCCGCCGCCCAGCGCCGCGAACTGGTCGACGCGCGCACCCTGCACTCCGCCTGGCAGGCCGCCGAGGCGGTACTGCGCCACCGCGCCGCCGCCGACCGCTCCGCACGGGTGGCCGCCGCCATCCGCGAGGCCGAGCGGGACGCCGCGCCCGCACTCGCCGCCCGCGCCAGGGCCGCCGCCGATCTCGTCCAGGCACTGCACACCGCCGCCGAGGCCGGCGAGATGCACGCCAATGAGGAGGAGGAGCGCTCGGACACCCTCCAGACCGCGGGCGAGACCGCCCACCGGGACGCCACCACCGCCGCCACCGAGGCCCAGCGCGCCCGCAGCGAGGCCGGACATCTGCGCCAGCGCCTCGCCGAGGTCGAGCAGGAGACGGCACAGGCGGTACGGGCCGGCTGGCTCGACGACACCGCGCCGGACGCCGACCCGGCGCGCGCCGCCCTCGCCGCCAGCGACGCCGAGACCTCCGCCGTCGCCGCGTGGGACACCGCGAGGGAGGCCGCCCGCTCGGCGGCCGACGTGGCCAGGGAAGCCACGGCCGCCGAGAGCCGCGCCGAACTCGCGGCGGCGCGCGCCGCAGACGCCGCGCAGGCCGCGGAACAGTCCTACGAGGCCGAGCTCCGGGCCGCCGAGTCGATCGCCGCCGACCACCGGCTGGCCGACCTGCTGGGTCTGCCCACCGCCCAGGGCACCGGCGTGCCCCGGCCCCGCCGGGGCGCGGCCGGAACGGACCCGGATGTACCGAACGACGCGGACCCCACCGGCACGGTCGCCACCGCCCGACGGCCCGCCACGGAGGCGACCGGCCGCCCGGACGAGCCGGCCGGGCCCGGCGACACGGCCCAGGGCACCCGCACCGCCACGGCCGGACGGACCACCGCCCACGAACAGCCGCTCACCGCCCAGGAGCTCGACCGCAGCGCCGACGAACTGCGGGAGCTGCTCGACCAGTCCATCGCCTCCGCCGAACGCCGCCTCTTCGAGCTGCGCACCGCGGCGGCCGACGACTCCCGCATCCTCGGCGCACTCGGCGACGGCGGACTGCTGCCGCCCGGACCCGATGTCCTCGCCACCGTCGAGTACCTCGGCGAGCACGGCATCCCCGCCCTGCCCGGCTGGCGCTACCTCGCCCAGGCCGTCGACCCCGCCGACCACGCGGCCGTCCTCGCCGCCCGGCCCGAACTCGTCGACGGTGTGGTCATCACCGACCCCGACTCGCACGCCCGCGCCCGCGAGGTGCTGAGCGGCGCCGCGCTGCTGCCGCGCTCCGCGGTCGCCGTCGGCACCGCTGCCGCGCTGCTCGCCCCCGTCCCGGCTGCGGGCACGGGCACGGCGGCGGGGACGGAGGGCGTGTTCCTCGTCCCGCCGAACCCGGCGATGCACGACGAACACGCGGCCGACGAGGAGCGGCAGGCCCTCAGGAGCAGGGCCGCGGCCCGCGACGAGGACATCCGCACCCTCGCGGCCCGCCTCACCGGCGACCGTTCCCTCGCCGCCCGCATCGGCTCCTGGCGGGCCGACTGCCCGCCCGGCATGCTCGCCGAGCTCGCCGAGGCCGCCCGCACCGCCCGCACGGCCGCCGAGAGCGCCGAGGCCGAGCTCGCCGAAGCCCGTACGGTCCGCGCCGAGGCGGACGAGGCCGCGGCGGACACCGCCCGTGTCCGGGACGAGCGGCAGGAAGCCGCACAGCGCGCCCGCCGTGCCGCCGACGCCCTCGCGGGCCTCGCGTACCGGCTTCGCGAGCGTGCGGGCTGGCAGGCGAAGCTCCGTGAACTCGTCGACGAGGCAGCCGAGTCCGAAGCCCGAGCCACCGTCTGCCTGGAACGGGCCCGCGCCGCCGACGAGGACCGCAGAGCCGCCCAGCGCGCCGCCGACGACGCCCGGCGCACCGCTCGCGCCCTGCGCGCCGAACGGGCGGAGATCGCCGGCGCCCCCGAGCAGCTCCCGGAGCCCGGGGACGACCACCCGCGCGCCGCGCTCCCCGCCCTGCGCGAGGCGTACCGGGCCGCTTCCCAGCTGTACGAGAAGGTCGGCGTCGGCGCCGATCTGCGCGCCGAACAGGCCCGCGCGGAGAGCGACGAGAGCGCCGCCCTCGCCGAACTGGACCGGCTCACCAACAAGGTCCGCACCCGTGCCGCCCAGCTGCTAGAGGGCACCGACGGCGCGGACGGCCCCTCCCGGCAGGCGGCAGCCGCCCGCGCCGAGTCCCTGGTCCAGCTCCTGGAGACCAGGGCCGCCACGGCGAGCGAACAGCTGGGCCGGCTCCGCGGCGAGGCCGAGCGCCTGGCTCCGGCCGACGGCGAGCCCCACCACACCGAACTCCCCGATGAGCTGGTCCCCGCCGACGCCGACCGGGCCCAGGCGCTCCTGCGTACCGCCACGGCCGAGCTGGCCTCCGCCACCGCGACCCTGGACACCGCCCGCGCCGCCCACGCCGAGCTGCTGCACGCCCACCGCACCGCGGAGGACTCGGCAGGCGGCTTCGACGAGACCGCGGCCCTCCTGCGCGACGTGCTCAGGGACCACGGCGCGGACGACGAGACCGAGACCCCCGAGCCGTACCCCGGCAGCCTCGACGAGGCCCGGCAGTCCGCCGCCGAGGCCCGCCGCTCCCTGCGCGGCTGCGCCGCCGACCTGTCCGCTGCCGAGAGCGCCGTACGGGAAGCGAGCGACGTCCTCGTGCGGCACGCCAACTCCACGCGCTACGAACAGGTCCGCACCCCCGCCCGTCAGCAGATCCGCGAGCTGCCCGCGGCGGCGCTGCCCGAGCACGCCGAGAAGTGGGCCGCCGCCTTCGCACCCCGGCTCCGGGTACTCACCGACGAGCTGGCCCAGCTGGAGCGCAATCGCGACTCCATCGTCGACCGGCTCCGCGGTCTCGTGGAGTCCGCGCTCACCACCCTCCGCTCCGCCCAGCGGCTCTCCCGGCTCCCCGAAGGACTGGGAGAGTGGTCCGGTCAGGAATTCCTCCGGATCCGTTTCGAGGAGCCGGACCAGGCGACGCTCACCGAGCGGCTCGGCGAGGTCGTCGACGAGGCGACCCGAGCCGCGCTGAAGAAGAACTCCGATCTGCGCAGGGACGGCATGTCCCTGCTGCTGCGCGGTGTGCAGGCGGCGCTGGAGCCCAGGGGCATCGCCGTGGAGATCCTCAAGCCGGACGCGGTGCTCCGCGCCGAGCGCGTCCCGGTCGGACAGATGGGCGACGTCTTCTCCGGCGGCCAGCTGCTCACCGCGGCCATCGCGCTGTACTGCACGATGGCCGCGCTGCGCAGCAACGACCGGGGCCGTGACCGGCACCAGCACCGGCATGCGGGCACCCTCTTCCTGGACAACCCCATCGGCCGCGCCAACGCCACCTATCTGCTGGAGCTCCAGCGCGCGGTGTCGGACGCCCTGGGCGTGCAGCTGCTCTATACGACCGGACTGTTCGACACCACGGCGCTCGCCGAATTCCCGCTGGTCATCCGGTTGCGCAATGACGCGGATCTGCGTGCCGGGCTGAAATACATCAGCGTGGA
>NZ_BMTF01000032.1:0-15799 GCF_014649535.1 Streptomyces gelaticus | reverse complement strand
GGAGCATTTGCGCCCCGGCTTGCCGCAACAGGACCCGAACGGCGAGACGGTGCACGGCGAGATCACCGCCACCCGCATGTTCAAGCGCGCCACGACACCGCCCGACACCGCTCGCACCACGGCACCTGTCGACACCGCCGAAGAGAAGTAGGGCGGGCGGGGCACGCGGGGTCGGGGCCGGAGGACGACAACCCCGGCCCCGCCGGCGTTCAGGCCCGTGAGAGGTTTTCCGCGCCCCGACGGCGTATCCGCGCTTCGTCCCGCCGCGCGGCCCGCGCCGCCCGCCGCGCCCTGCGTCGTTCACGGCGCAGCTGCCGCGCCGAACTGCTCGGCACCGAGACCACGCCGTTGCGCTGATTCCAGACCTGCCGGGTGATCCAGACGTCCAGCACCGACCAGGTCGCGACCACGGTGCTCCCCACACTGCTCAGCACCATCGGAAAGGCCAGCCAGGACCCGGCGAGCGTGCACAGGAACGCCACCATGGCCTGGATGATCGTCAGCGACATGATGAGTACGGCACGCACGGCGGAGACGCGGACCGGGTCCGGCATCCGCCGCCGTGCCGCGGGTTCTTCCACCCACAGCTGCTGGCGCGGGACCCTCGCCCCGTACGCCGCCGAACTCGACGTCGCGGCCGGTGCCGACTGCACCGCCCCCCGACGCTGTTCCGTTTCCAAGGCCTCTCAACTCCCCACCAGTGTCCGACTTCAGGGTTGCTGCCCGGCATGCCCCGCTTCCACGCGGGCGGATCGGACGTCCTGTCCCGCGGATCCGTACCGCGGGACCCGCCCGGCGGATCAGGTATGGCACCCCCGGCCAGGATCCCGCTGAACGGGCCTGGCTCTCCCCGTGTTGCCACTGCCCCGTACAGAGAGACGAGTGAACAGCCGTGAAGATTCCCTCGAGCCGTTGTGAAGCGAAGAATTCCGGCCAACTGCGCTATGGAACAGGATGAAGCCGTGGCTGGCCTCTTCTGCCGCTTTCGCGAATTTCATTGCCCGGAATACCAGGACAACCCATGACCAACGCAGGATAGCGCGGCTGAAAATCGTCCGGACAACCCTTCGAGTTGTTACCCCGTCAGTAGTAGGCTCGCGCCGTTTGTTGACGGAACACGACCCCACCCCGCGGGGTCGAGCTGGGGGAGTCCATGCGCTTTCGCGGAAAGTCCATCCGCAGGAAGATCGTGGCGCTGCTGCTGGTGCCGCTCGTCTCCCTCACCGGACTCTGGGGATTCGCCACTTATCTGACGGGGCGCGAGGCTCGCCACCTGATGAGTGCGAGCACGATCATGGAGAAGGTCGGCCATCCTCTTGAGGACACCGTCCGTGCCATTCAGGACGAACGCCGCCAGACCCTGGTCTTCCTCGCCGACCCAAGGACCTCCGACGCTCTCCCGCTCCTGCAACGCCAACGCGCGGCCACCGACCGCGTCCTCACCGGCGTCAAGGACAGCGCCCGGCAGAAGGACATCCGCGACGCGCTCAGCTCCGAGGACGCCGCACAGCTGAACTCGATCCTCGGCACGGTCGAGGGCCTGGGCGCGCTCCGCGAGTCCGTCGACAGACGCACCATCGACCGGGCCAGGGCGATGGAGTTCTACGCCCGGCTCATCGACCCCTGCTACCGCTTTCTGACCGGCCTCCGCACGATGGAGAACGTGTCGATGGACAAGCAGGTCCGCGCCCTGGTCGGCATCTCACGAGCGCGCGAAATGCTCTCCCGCGAAGACGCCCTGGTCACCTCTTCACTGATCGCCGGACGGATCACCGCCTCCGAACTCCGGCAGATCTCCGACCTCGTGGCCAATCGCAAGCTGCTCTACGAGATCAACGTCGACGCGCTGCCCGCCTTTGAGCGCCAGCGCGTGGAGCAGTACTGGGTGAGCCCGGACAGCGAGCCGCTGCGGACGGCGGAGAAGAACCTCATCGACGGCGGCCCCACCCGGGACCCGCGCACCGTCGACGCCGAACGCTGGCAGGAGGCGGCCCCGCCGGTCCTGGACCGGCTGGCCAACGATTCCACGGAGATGAACAACCGCTTCCAGGACCGCGGCAAGCCCGCCGGGTACGGCGTCCTGATCAAGGCCGGCATCGCGGGCGTCCTCGGATTCCTCGCCCTGGTCGCCTCGGTGTTCGTCTCCGTACGTATCGGCCGTGAGCTGATCAGGGACCTCTCCCGGCTCCGCAAGGACGCCCACGAGGTCTCCGGCGTACGCCTGCCGAGCGTGATGCGCCGCCTCGCCGCCGGGGAGCAGGTCGACGTCGAGACGGAGGCCCCCCACCTCCAGTACGAACGGGACGAGATCGGCCAGGTCGGCCAGGCCCTCAACACACTGCAGCGGGCGGCCGTCGAGGCGGCGGTCAAGCAGGCGGACATGCGACGCGGAGTCTCCGAGGTCTTCGTCAATCTCGCCCGTCGCAACCAGGTACTGCTGCACCGGCAGTTGACGCTCCTGGACGCGATGGAGCGCCGCACCGAGAACGCCGACGAACTCGCGGACCTCTTCCGCCTCGACCACCTGACCACCCGCATGCGACGCCACGCCGAGGGCCTGGTGATCCTCTCCGGCGCGGCCCCGTCCCGCCAGTGGCGCAAGCCGATCCAGCTGATGGACGTGGTGCGGGCCGCGGTCGCCGAGGTCGAGGACTACGAGCGGATCGAGGTCCGCCGACTGGCCCGTATCGGTGTGGGCGGCCCCGCCGTCGCCGACCTCACCCATCTGATCGCCGAACTCCTGGAGAACGCGACTGTGTTCTCGCCCCCGCACACCGCGGTCCAGGTGCACGGCGAACGCGTCGCCAACGGCTTCACGCTCGAAATCCACGACCGCGGCCTCGGCATGCCGGCCGAAGTCCTTCTGGACGCCAATCTCAGGCTCGCCGAGACCCCCGAGTTCGAACTCTCCGACACCGACCGGCTCGGCCTGTTCGTGGTCAGCCGGCTCGCCCAGCGCCAGAACGTCCGTGTCTCGCTCCAGAAGTCTCCGTACGGGGGCACGACCGCTGTCGTCTTCATCCCGGCGGCGCTGCTCACCGACGCCCCGGACACGCACGGCACCGGCTTCCGCCTCGACCGCCGGGCCGAGCGGGCGATCGGCAGTGGTGGCAGGGCGGCGGGAGAGGTGTCCGGCAGCGACCGGGACCGCAGGGACGGCTCACCGGACCGCCGGGCCGCCGGCAGGCCCCCGGGCCTCGCCCCCCTGCCCTCGGGCCTGGTGGACCCGGCTCTTCTGGATGGGCCCGTCGAGCTCGAAGCACCCGTCGAAGCGCTGGACTTCGAGAACGACCCCGTGCTCGATCCGCTCCTCGACCCCCTGCTGGGCGGCTCCGGTGACATCGACGACACCGAGAGCGGGCGCGGAGGCATCTTCCGCGCCCGCGACCTCCGGCGCGAGGCCGACCGCGAACAGCACCAACAGGCCTTTGACCATGCGGCCGGGCCCGCGGCCGGCGTACGGCCGATGCGCTCCACCGGCCCGGTGCCGCTGCCCCGCCGCAAGCCGCCGACCCTGATCACCGACAACGGCCGCCGGGTCGACGAGGCGGGCCGCGCCCGTCCCGCGAACGCCGAGCGCGACATCCCGCCGGGCTCCGCCGACCGCAGCACGCCTCCCGACGCCGACCGAACGCGTCCCGGGGCGGCCACCGAACTCCGGCAGTCCACCGGCTTCCGGAAACCCACCGAGCCCGCCACACCAGAGGATTCCCCGTCCCCCCGGGCCCCGAGCGCCCGGGAGACCGTGGGCGGTCTGCCCCGCCGTATCAGGCAGGCCAGTCTCGCCCCGCAACTGCGCGAGGAATCGGCCGTCCGCGACATCGAGCCGGCCCGAACGGAACCGGATCAGGACTTCGAGCGTGATGCGGAGGAGGTGCGCAGCCGCATGGCTTCGCTCCAGCGCGGCTGGCAACGCGGCCGCCGGCAGAACGCCGAGGACGCGACCGGCCCCGGTGACACAGCACAAGGAACCACTCCGGGAGGGGACGGTCGATGACCGCACCGAACGTCGCAGCAACCAACGCCGCACGCCAGGGCTCCGGCCAGCTCAACTGGCTGCTCGATGAACTCGTCGAGCGCGTCTCCAGCATCCACAAGGCGCTGGTGCTCTCCAGCGACGGCCTCGCCACCGGCACGTCGAAGGACCTGACGCGCGAGGACAGTGAACATCTGGCGGCCGTCGCCTCCGGATTCCACAGTCTCGCCAAGGGGGTCGGCCGGCACTTCGACGCGGGCCGTGTCCGCCAGACCGTCGTCGAACTCGACGAGGCGTTCCTGTTCGTCACGGCGGCCGGTGACGGCAGCTGTCTCGCGGTCCTGGCCGACGCGGACTCCGACGTGGGCCAGGTGGCGTACGAGATGACGCTGATGGTCAAGCGCGTCGGCGCCCACCTGACCAACGCTCCCCGGACGACCGGTCTGTCAGCCGGGGGGTGAGTGAACGGTGAGCGCCGAATCCGCCCGATCTTCCGCGACGCCCACCGACCCGCAGGCCTCGCGCTGGTACGACGCCGAGGCGGGGCCGGTGGTCCGCCCGTACGCGATGACCCGGGGCCGTACCAGCAGCGCCTCCCGCCATCGGCTCGACCTGATCGCCATCGTCGTCCCCGAACCCGAGGCCGACGATCCCGGCCGGGACCAGACGCTCTCCCCGGAACACGTGGAGATCATCGAACTCTGCAGTGGCATGCCCCAGTCGATCGCGGAGCTCGCGGCCGGCCTGGACCTCCCCGTCGGGGTGGTCCGGGTACTGGTCGGCGACCTCGTCGAGGACGAGCTGGTGCACGTAACCCGTCCCGTTCCGCCGGCCGAGCTGCCGGACGTGAACATTCTTCGCGAGGTGATCAATGGCCTTCGGGCGCTCTAGCCGCAAGAAGCGGCCCGTGGAGCCCGTTACCCTGAAAATCCTGGTGGCGGGCGGCTTCGGAGTGGGCAAGACGACTCTGGTCGGCGCGGTCAGCGAGATCAGGCCGCTGCGTACGGAGGAGAGCCTCAGCGAGGCGGGCCGCCCGGTGGACGACCTGGCGGGGGTGGAGGCGAAGACCACCACCACCGTGGCCATGGACTTCGGCCGGATCACCCTCCGCGAGGACCTGGTGCTGTATCTCTTCGGCACTCCGGGGCAGGACCGCTTCTGGTTCCTCTGGGACGAACTGGCCCAGGGTGCGCTGGGTGCCGTGGTACTCGCGGACACCCGGCGGCTGGAGGACTGCTTCGCGGCGGTCGACTACTTCGAACGCCGGGCCATTCCCTTCACCGTCGCGGTCAACTGTTTCGAGGGGGCCGACAAGTTCCCCACCGAGACGGTGCAGGCGGCGCTGGACCTGGACCCGGAGGTGCCGGTGCTCATGTGCGACGCACGCGACCGCGGCTCCGTACGGGATGTGCTGGTGACCGTCGTCGAGGACGCGGTGACACGCGAGAACCGTGTCCGTGAGCCCGCCGCGACGTAGTGACCGTCCCGGCGGTCCGGGGCCGGGCAGGCCCTGAACGCCACGGCCCGTACCCCGCCGACCGGGGTACGGACCGTGAGTCGTCGCGTGACCGGGCAAGGAGCTCTCTCCCGCTGTGGCGGGCCGTCAAGCCCCCTGGCACTCCTGGCGGCAGCCGTTTTCGGCGAGCCATTTCGCGGCGGTCTCGGCCAGCTCCCGGTCCCGCCCCGCCAGCATCATCCGGATCATCTGCACATCGCCGCGGAGCGACCAGGCGGGATGCCCGAAGGTGGCCGGATTGTTCTTCTCGATCAGGAAGTGCGCGGGCCAGGCGGTCCCGTACCCGATCAGCGGCAGCGCGGCCGCGTACCGCTTGCGCCCCCGCGCCAGACCGTAGGCGGTGACCGCGAGTCCGGTCAGTGTGCCGGTCAGATGGACCCAGCGGGTCGCGGCCTTGGAGTGCATCGCCACGTAGTAGGGCCAGAACTCTTCGTAGGAATCGAACGTCTGTTGTGACATACGGGCACGGTAGTGGCTCGGACCGCAACCGGATACGGCCGATCCGCGTCCGAGAAGAAGAAGCGGGCAGCCGGAACCCACGGGGGTGGTTCCGGCCGGCCGCTTCCGCGCACCGGCGTCAGTGTCCCGCGACGGACCGCCGGGCCACCGGGAAGTCGAAGTAGGTGTCCGGGAACAGCTCGGGCTTGAAGGTGTAGTGCCACCATTCCTCGGCCAGATTCACGAAACCGGCGTCCGAGAGCGTCTTCTTGAGGAACTGCCGGTTGGCGCGCTGCGTCCCCCGGATACGCGGGTCGTCGGTGTGGGAGAGCGTGTCGAAGCAGTCGTATCCGGTGCCCATGTCCACGGAGTTGTCCGGGAACCGCTCGGCCGCGGGCGCGTAGCAGGGCACCTGCGGGTTGCCGGGCCGGTACGGCGGGGTCGGCGCGGCGGGCAGCTTCACCAGCGTCAGATCCACCGTGCTGCCGCGGCTGTGCCCGGACTTCTCGGCGATGTAGCCGTCCGCGAAGAGCCGCGTCTTGTCGACCCCGGGGTAGAACTCGCCCTTCATGGTCTCGTCGTCGAGATCCTTCGCCCACCGTACGAAGTGGTCGACCGCCCGCTGGGGCCGGTAGCAGTCGTACACCTTCAGCGAGTAGCCCCGGCGCAGCAGCCGGGTCTGCGCGTCGTGCAGGGCGTGGGCCGCGGGCCGGGTCAGGATGCAGAGCGGCTTGCGGTAGCCGTCCACCGGGACGCCCATGAAGTTGTGGGCGGTGGGGTAGCGCATCTCCTGGATGATCGTCGGATCCACCGAGCCCAGTGCGACGAACTCCTCGGGCGCCTTGGGCTCGGGCCCGGCCTGAGCCGTGGGGGCGGCGGTGACGGCGAGCAGGGTGGTGGCAGCGGCTGCCAGGACACGGAAAGCGGAAGCGAGACCTGTCATGGGCACATAATCCAGCAGTACGGGGGAGTCCGTCGGGCGATCCGGTACAGTCCGCGCGTGTCCGAGCCGAAGAGAAAGCCCGAAAGCACGTCCGAGAGCCTGTACGAGAAGAGCCCGTCCGGGAACCGGCCCGAGAAGCCGGCCGCGGGTTCCCACTGCGGCAGCTGCGGAGCGCCCTACACGGCCTCCGTCACCTGGCCCCGCACCTGCACCGCCTGCGGCAGTACCGCCTACCGCAATCCGCTGCCGGTCGCCGTGGCCCTGCTCCCGGTCATCGACCGTGACGGCACCGCCCTCGTGGTGATCACCCGGACCATCCCGCCCCATCGCGGCGGCCTCGCCCTGCCCGGCGGCTACATCGACCACGACGAGGACTGGAAACACGCGGTCGTACGGGAACTCGGCGAGGAGACCGGCATCGGAGCCGACGAACGGGAGGTCCGCCTCGCCGACGCCCTCAGCGCCCCCGACGGCCACCTGCTCCTCTTCGGCCTCCTCCCGCCGCGCCCCGCAGCCGCCCTCCCGCCCTCCGGCCCCACCGCCGAGACCTCCGGCTTCCAGCTGCTCCGCGCGCCCACCGGGCTCGCGTTCCCCCTGCACACCCGCGCCGTCCGTACCTGGTTCGACGGTGGTTACCGCTGACCGGCGCCACGCCCCGCGCACACACCACGAACCGGCCTACAGACCCCGCACCCGCACCGGACACCCCACCGGCGCCTCCCCGCCCTCCCGTTCGACCAGAACCCGCCCGTCCACCCACCGCGACGTGTACCGCTCGACCTCCGCCCGCTCCCAGCCGTCCCCCGCATCCCGGACCACCGGCCCGCCCCCGCGGCGCCCCGCCGCCGGAGCCCACACCTCCAGCTCCACACCACCGTCCGCACCCCGCACCGGCAGCACCGAACCCGCCCGCGCCAGCACCGGAATCCGCGACAGCGGCGCATCGAGCAACACCTGACCCGGACCCTCGTACACCCCACCGGTCGCCGTGTCGTACCAACGCCCTCGCGGCAACCGCACCGCCCGGCGATCCACGCCGTGCTCCAGCACCGGAGCCACCAGCAGGGCGTCACCCAGCAAGAACGCGTCCTCGCACTCCCGCAACGCGCGGTCCCCGGGCGAACGCCACCACAGCGGCCGCACATACGGGGCACCGGTCAGTCCGGCCAGCCGCGACAGCGTGACGAAGTACGGGTGCAGCCGCTCCCGCTCCTCCAGCGCCGCCCGCGCGTACCGGAGCACCTGCGGCCCGAACTCCCACGGCTCCCGCCGCCCCGCGTCGATGGCCGCATGGGTACGGAACAGCGGCAGATACGCACCCAGCTGGAACCACCGCAGATACAGCTCCGGCGACGGCGACCCGTCGAACCCGCCCACATCGGGCCCCGAATACGGCACCCCGCACAGGCCCAGCCCCAGCACCAGCGCCAACGACGCCCGCAGCCCCGGCCAGCCGGTCGCCACATCACCGGACCAGGTGCCCCCGTAGCGTTGCATCCCCGCCCAGCCGGAACGCGAGAACAGGAAGGGACGCTCCTGGGGCCGCAGCCGACGCAGCCCCTCATAACCGGCACGCGCCATCGCGAGCCCGTACACATTGTGGGCCTCGCGGTGATCGCCCCCGCGACCCTCCAGGGAGTGCCGTGCCGACCGCGGCAGCGTCGGATCCCCGAACGCCGCGAACGACACCGGCTCGTTCATGTCGTGCCACACACCCGAGAACCCCTGCGCCAGCCGCTCCTCGTACAGACCGCCCCACCACCGGCGCACCTGTGGATCGGTGAAGTCAGGGAACACGCATTCGCCCGGCCACACCTCCCCGCGCACCACACGCCCCCGTGCGTCCCGGACGAACGCGCCGCCGTCCCCGACCGCCGCCCCCGAGTCGAACACCGCGTTCCCCGGCTCCGCCTTCACCGCGGGATCGACGATCGACACCAGCCGCACCCCGCCCTCCCGCAACTCCTTCGCCAGGCCCGGCAGATCGGGAAAACGCGTGTGATCGACGGTGAACACCCGGTGCGCGTCGTGGTGGTCGATGTCCAGATGCAGTACGGACAGGGGCAGACCACGCTCCCGGTAGCCGGCCACGATCCGCCGCACCTCCCGCTCGCTCCCGAACCCCCACCGGGCGTGCTGCGGACCAAGTGCCCAGGACGGCGGCAGCGCCGGGGCACCGGTGAGCGCCGTCCAGCCCCGCAGTACCCGGGCCGGCGTGCCCGTCACCACCCAGCAGCGCAGCGGCCCCCCGTCCATCCGCACCTCGCACATCCCCGGCCGGTCATGGCCCGAACCCGCCCCCTCCTCGCCCTCGCGCAGCGTCACCCGGCCCGACCAGGAGTTGTCGTGGAACATCAGATGCGTACCCGCGTCACTGACCACCAGCTGCACCGGCATCGTCAGATACAGCGGATCGTCCCCGGGCCCGAACCGCCCGCCGGGATCGGTGTTCCACAGCTCGTACACCCCGTCCCGCAGCCGCGGCCCCGACGCCCGGCCGCCGAGCCCGAAGAACCGCGCGTCCGCCGGCATCTCGGAACGCTGCACCCACCGGGCTCCGCCGCCCGCAACCGGCTCCCACCAGCGCGGCGGCAGCTCGCGCCGGAGCACCACCCCGCCGGGAGTGCGCAGCTCCACGGCCCCGTGCCGCGACACCGCGACAGTCAGCCGTTCCGAGACCACCTGCCAGCCGCCGTCCTTGTCCGGCTCCAGCACCGCCCGCGGATCCGGTTCCGGCGCCGCACCGGGCAGCGCGTACGACGGCAACGGCTCCGCCCCGTCCCAGCCCCAGAACACCGCACCGCCCACCGCCACCCGCACCCGCAACTCCGAACGGGTGAACCGCACCACACCCCCACCCGGCTCCGGCTCCGCCGCCACCACCGGGCCGGGCACCCGTGCCCGCTCCGCACCACGCGGCGGCAGCGCCCGCGCGTCCGTACTCCGGCGCCGCCAGGAGGAGCGCACCGTACGCAGCCCCCGCACCGAACCCACCATCTTCACCGAGCGCACCAGGTCACGACCGTCCATGCGGCTCACCCTGCCATCCGGCAGGACCGATGCGGGCTCCGTTCAACTTCCGTTCACCCGGGACCGGACCAGTGGCCGGACCCACGACCAGGAGTGGGGAACCCTGGTGCGAAAGACGATCACATGGCATCGTCCGTAAATGCCGCCTCACGCGCACACCCCAGCACGTGTGCGCGACCCACGCCCATCCCGCGTACCCGTTCAGTCAGGGAGCCGCCCCATGACCGCCGCAGCCCACGAAGCCCCCCTCTGGCAGCCCGGCCCCGACCGCATCGCGGCCGCCGCCGTCACCCGCTTCCAGAGTTGGGCGTCCCAGCGCTACGGAGCACCGGCCGAGGGCGACTACGCGGCGCTGCACCAGTGGTCCGTGACCGAACTCGCCACCTTCTGGCAGGCCGTCGCCGACTGGTTCGACGTACGGTTCTCCACCCCCTACGAGACCGTCCTCGCCGATCGCACCATGCCCGGCGCCCAGTGGTTCCCCGGCGCCACTCTCAACTACGCCGAACACGCGCTGCGCACCGCCGAGGACCCCCTGCGGGCGGACGCCCCCGCCCTGCTCCACGTCGACGAGACCCATACCCAGGTCCCCGTCTCCTGGTCCGAACTCCGCCGCCGGGTCGGTTCGCTCGCCGCCGAGCTCCGCGCCCTCGGCGTCGTACCGGGCGACCGCGTCAGCGGCTACCTCCCCAACATCCCCGAGGCCGTCATCGCCTTCCTCGCCACCGCGGCCGTGGGCGGCGTCTGGACGTCCTGCGCCCCGGACTTCGGGGCCCGCAGCGTCCTCGACCGCTTCCAGCAGGTCGAACCCGTCGTCCTCTTCACGGTCGACGGCTACCGCTACGGAGGCAAGGAACACCACCGGGCCGACACGGTCGCCGAGCTGCGCCGCGAACTGCCCACCCTGCGCGCCGTCGTCCACATCCCGCTGCTGGGCACCGAGGCCCCCGAGGGCGCCCTCGAATGGTCCGCCCTCACTTCCACGGACACCGAGCCCGTCTTCGAACAGGTGCCCTTCGACCACCCGCTGTGGGTGCTTTACTCCTCCGGCACCACCGGGCTCCCCAAGGCGATCGTCCAGTCCCAGGGCGGCATCCTGCTGGAACACTTCAAGCAGATCGGCCTGCACTGCGACCTCGGCCCCGAGGACCGCTTCTTCTGGTACACCTCCACCGGCTGGATGATGTGGAACTTCCTCGTCTCCGGCCTCCTCACCGGAACCACTCTCGTGCTGTACGACGGAAGCCCCGGCTACCCCGACGTCAGCGCCCAGTGGCGCGTCGCCGAACAGACCGGAGCCACGCTCTTCGGTACTTCGGCCGCCTACGTCATGGCCTGCCGCAAGGCCGGCATCCACCCCGGCCGCGACTTCGACCTCTCCCGCGTCCAGTGCGTCGCCACCACCGGCTCCCCGCTGCCGCCCGACGGCTTCCGCTGGCTCCACGACGAGGTGGACCACGAGCTGTGGATCGCTTCCGTCAGCGGCGGCACGGACGTCTGCAGCTGCTTCGCCGGCGCCGTCCCCACCCTCCCCGTACACATCGGCGAACTCCAGGCCCCGTGCCTCGGCACGGACCTCCAGTCCTGGGACCCCGCGGGCAGGCCGCTGATCGGCGAGGTCGGCGAACTCGTCGTCACCGCTCCCTTGCCCTCCATGCCCATCCGCTTCTGGAACGACCCCGACGGCAGCCGCTACCACGACAGCTACTTCGACATGTACCCCGGCGTCTGGCGCCACGGCGACTGGATCACGCTCACCGAACACGGCTCGGTCGTCATCCACGGCCGCTCCGACTCCACCCTGAACCGCCAGGGCGTACGGATGGGCTCCGCCGACGTCTACGAGGCCGTCGAGCGGCTCCCCGAGATCCGCGAATCCCTCGTCATCGGCCTCGAAGAGCCCGACGGCGGCTACTGGATGCCGCTCTTCGTCCACCTCGCCGAAGGCGCGCGACTCGACGACGAGCTGCGCGACAGCATCAAGCGCACCATCCGGGAGAACCTCTCCCCGCGCCATGTTCCCGACGAGGTCATCGAAGTCCCCGCCATCCCGCACACCCTCACCGGCAAGCGGATCGAGGTCCCGGTCAAACGTCTCCTGCAGGGCACGCCCCTCGCCAAGGCCGTCAATCCTGGCTCGATCGACAACCTCGAACTCCTCCACTTCTACGAGGAGCTCGCCCGCAAGCGTCACTGACCGCCCGCGTTGTCAGTGCCCATGATTACTCTGAGTGAGCAATGATCGACAGCGCACTGGGGGAGTCATGGCGCACATCAGGAACAACGGGAACATCAGGCACGGCGCATCCATGCGACGCACGCTGCGCCGCGAAGCAGCCAGCACCATCGGCCTCCTGGCAGACGAGCAGGACTTCGCGGCGATGCGGCGCTACCGCACCTTCGCCTTCGACGACCACACCATCTATCTCCAGCAGGTGGAAAGCCTGCTGAAAACCCTCTCCGCACGGGGCACGCACGCCAGGGTCGCTCTCTTCGACCCCGAGGAGTACGCGGAGTTCTGCGCCGAGTCGGGAATCGCTCCCGACGCCCCGGCCAGCCGCAGCCGCTTCACCGCCGAGATCGCATCGGCCGGTGCCACCGTCGCGTACACCGGACAGCCCATCGACACCCTGATCCCGCTCCTCGTCGGCCGGGCCGTCCGCCGGGCCACCTGGGAGTACGGCACAGCGCTCCTGGCCGGCCTGGGCGAGTGCGCGGACTGCGGCCAGGACATCGGCCACGCCGCCTTCGACCGGGCCTCGCACCTCCTGCTCCGCCTCCTGGAGACGGCTGGCCCCGGCACTCACCACCTGGTCTGCAGCACCCCCACCGACAACGAGCACCTGCTCGCGGTCCTGCACACCGAGCGCGGCACCACGGGCCCCGCCCGACTCGAATCCGAGGAAGGAGCGGAATTCGTCACGGTGCTCGCCGTGGCCGTCGCCCTCGAAAGGCCCGGGGGAGTCGTGCTGCGTACGAGCAGCGCCGGCGCCCAGGACCGGGTGCACGGCTGGCGGCTGACGCGCGGCAACTTGGTCCCGCTCAGCGCCGGTGAGGTCTTCAGCGCCTACTGCACCGACGCCGACACCGGCGAACCGGTCGCCCCGGAGTCGCACGTGGAGTACTGCGCCGGCTTCGAGCTCGGCGCGGACGAACCGGAAGCGCACCACTGACACACCGAAGGGGCTCCCGCCACCACGGGCAGGGAGCCCCTTCACCACGGAGCGACGTGCGAACTACTCGCCCGACAGCACCATCTGAGCCGCGACCCGCGCCTCCTCGGCGGAGTCCGCCGCCCGGGCGGCGGAAGCGGCGCGCTCGCACTGAGCCAGCGTGTACTTCGCCAGCGTGGCGCGCACATAGGGAATGGACGCGGCACCCATCGACAGCGACGTCACACCCAGCCCCGTCAGGACACAGGCCAGCAGCGGATCGGAGGCGGCTTCACCACAGACACCACAGCTCTTGCCCTCGGCCGCGGCCGCCCGGGCCGACAGCGCGACCAGGTCGAGCAGCGCGGGCTGCCACGGATCCTGCAGGCGCGACACCGCTCCGACCTGACGGTCGGCGGCGAAGGTGTACTGCGCCAGGTCGTTGGTGCCCAGCGAGAGGAACTCCACCTCCCGCAGGATCGAACGCGCCCGCAGCGCGGCGGACGGAATCTCCACCATCGCACCGAACTTCGCCTGCAGGCCGACCTCGCGGCAGGCATCGGCGAAGGCCTTGGCATCCGCACGGTCCGCCACCATCGGCGCCATGACCTCAAGGTGGACGGGCAATCCCTGGGCCGCCTTCGACAGTGCGGTCAGCTGGGTTCGCAGCACCTCCGGGTGGTCCAGCAGGCTCCGCAGCCCACGCACACCCAGCGCCGGATTCGGCTCGTCCGCCGGAGTCAGGAAGTCCAACGGCTTGTCGGCCCCGGCATCCAGCACCCGTACGACGACCCGCCCCTCGGGAAAGGCCTCCAGCACCGCGCGGTACGCAGCAACCTGCTTCTCCTCGGACGGCGCCTGCGTGCTGTCGTCCAGGAAAAGGAACTCGGTACGGAACAGCCCCACGCCCTCCGCACCGGCCTCGACCGCTGCCGGCACGTCGCCGGGTCCGCCGACATTGGCGAGGAGCGGGACCTTGTGACCGTCGGAGGTGCCACCCGGACCGGACGAAGCCGACAGCGCGGCCTTGCGCGCCACAGCGGCACTCTCCATCTCCGCACGCTTTTCGGCGCTCGGCTCGACGAAGATCTCACCGGTGCTGCCGTCCACGGCGATGACCGTGCCCTCGGCGAGCTCACTTGCACCGGGGAGCGCCACTACGGCCGGCACCCCGAGCGCGCGGGCGAGAATCGCGCTGTGGCTGGTCGGCCCACCCTCCTCGGTCACGAAACCGAGCACCAGAGAAGGGTCGAGCAGCGCCGTGTCCGCAGGCGCCAGGTCACGGGCGATCAGCACATAGGGCTCGTCGCTGTCCGGCACACCGGGCATCGGCACACCGAGCAGCCGGGCCACGATCCGGTTGCGCACGTCATCGAGGTCGGCGACGCGCCCCGCCAGGTACTCCCCGGCATTGGCGAGCAGCGCCCGGTATGCGGCGAACGCGTCGTAGACGCCACGCTCGGCGGTGCTGCCGACGGCGATGCGCCGTTCCACGTCGGCTATCAGCTCGGGGTCCTGCGCCATCATGGCCTGGGCCTCCAGCACGTGCTGGGCCTCGCCACCGGCCAGGTTGCCGCGAGCGATCAGGTCGGCCGCCACGGCTTCCACGGCCTGCCGGGCGCGCCCCTGTTCGCGCTCGGCCTCCTCGGAGGGAATCTGCTTGGCCGGCGGTTCGAGCACCGCCGTACCCATATGACGCACCTCGCCGATCGCCACCCCGTGGCTCACACCGACGCCTCGCAGCGTTGTCTCCATGTCACCCGTCTCCGGTCGTGCGGTGGTCCGTGCCGCCGCGGTGGATATCCAGTCGGCTGTCATCGCGCCGAGTTCGTCACTGCCAACCGAACAAGACGTCGCCGACCTTCACGTCGCCGTCCTCGCGGACGTCGGAGAGGGAATCGGCGGTGGCCTCCAGTGCCACGACCGGGCACACGGGCGACTTGCCGGCCGCCTCGACGCCCGCGGGGTCCCAGTGCACGATGCCCTGACCGCGCGTGACCGTGTCCCCCTTGTTCACGAGCAGCTCGAAGCCTTCGCCATTGAGTTGGACGGTGTCGATGCCGAGGTGCGTGAGGACCCCATGGCCGTGCTCGTCCACGACGACGAACGCGTGCGGGTGCAGGGAGACGACGATCCCGTCGACCGGTGAGACGGCCTCCGACGGCTCGCGCAGAGGGTCGATGGCGGTTCCAGGGCCCACCATGGCGCCGGAGAAGACCGGGTCCGGCACCGCGGCGAGTCCGATGGCACGTCCGGCAATAGGGGACGTCACAGTGGTCATAGGGAGCCTCCCAGGGGTGGAGCGTGATCGGCGCCGTCACAGCCTGTGGGCGACGGCGTACTGTTCAGCAGCGTAAGTCATAAGAAGTCCCGGTTCCGCCCGAGCCCTGATGGTTCGCGGCCTTAGAGGTACGCCGGAAAGGATTTGCCTCGACTCCCGGCGGCCTGTACTGTCGTACTCCTGCCTGGCCCCAGCGCGACTTCGAGTCGGGGGTCGGCAGCGACTTTTTAAGCCCTGACTCTAACCCGGATCGGCACCTGCATGCCTGCAGGCACTGGTCAAGGAAAGCAAAAAGGCCTGATAGAGTCGGAAACGCCGGAAAGGGAAACGCGAAAGCGGGGACCTGGAAAGCGAAGCAGGACCCGCTTCGACCGGGAATCGGACATGAAAGAGTCTGATAGAGTCGGAAACGCAAGACCGAAGGGAAAAGCCCGGAGGAAAGCCCGAGAGGGTGAGTACAAAG
>NZ_BMTF01000031.1 GCF_014649535.1 Streptomyces gelaticus | reverse complement strand
GGAGAGTAGGACGCCGCCGAACTCCTTTTACGGGAAAGCCCCGTGCCCTTGTGGCACGGGGCTTTTTCGCGTTCACGACCCTCTTGCCGTCACCCCTGTGCAACTGACAGCAGGAGCTGAAGGTAAGGTCAGGGGGCATCATTGGCACGTTCTTCACAGGAGGCCCCCGGGTGGAGGTCCAGGAGACTCGGGTTCAGACGGACCGGGTACTCACCATCCCCAACATCCTCAGCATGGCTCGCCTTGTAGGGGTTCCGCTCTTCCTGTGGCTGATTCTTCGCCCCGTGTTCGGAGGCCCCCAGAGCGACGGCTGGGCCCTGCTGGTGTTGATGCTCAGCGGCATCAGCGACTACCTCGACGGAAAGCTCGCCCGTCGATGGAACCAGATCAGCAGCCTCGGCCGGCTCCTGGATCCTGCTGCGGATCGCCTCTACATCCTTTCGACCCTGGTCGGCCTGACCTGGCGGGAGATCCTGCCGCTGTGGCTTGCGGTGGCGCTTCTTGCCCGTGAGCTGATGCTTCTCGTGATGGTCGGAATCCTGCGGCGTCACGGCTATCCGCCGCCCCAGGTGAACTTCCTGGGGAAGGCGGCCACGTTCAACCTGATGTACGCGTTCCCCTTGTTGCTGCTCAGTGACGGAAGTGGTTGGCTTGCCTCGCTGGCCGCCGTTTTCGGATGGGCGTTCGCAGGTTGGGGTACAACGCTCTATTGGTGGGCAGGGATCCTCTACGTGGTTCAGGTCCGCCGGCTCGTCAAGGCGGATGCAGTAGCCGATTGAGCTCGTTGACGCGGTGCCGCGCAGTGTGGCCGGCCCGCCGCGGATGACCCGGATGGTGCCCCGACGGGCGAAGTCGGCCAGACCGTCGTCTCTTCAAGGAGGACGTTTCCGACATGAAGGCCGTCGTGATGGCTGGCGGCGAAGGCACTCGCCTTCGCCCCATGACCTCAAGCATGCCCAAGCCGCTTCTGCCCGTCGCCAATCGGCCGATCATGGAGCATGTGCTTCGGCTGCTCAAGCGGCACGGGCTGAATGAGACCGTCGTAACGGTCCAGTTTCTTGCATCGCTGGTCAAGAATTACTTCGGGGACGGCGAAGAGCTCGGGATGGAGCTCAGCTACGCCAACGAGGAGAAGCCGCTCGGCACCGCGGGGAGCGTGAAGAATGCCGAGGAAGCGCTGAAGGACGACACCTTCCTCGTCATTTCCGGTGATGCACTCACCGACTTCGATCTCACCGATCTCATCGCCTTCCACAAGGAAAAGGGCGGTCTGGTCACGGTGTGCCTGACCCGCGTGCCGAACCCGCTGGAATTCGGCATCACGATTGTGGACGAAGGCGGCCAGGTCGAACGTTTCCTGGAGAAGCCCACCTGGGGCCAGGTCTTCTCGGACACAGTGAACACCGGTATCTACGTCATGGAGCCCGAGGTATTCGACTATGTCGAAGCCGATGTCTCGGTGGACTGGTCCGGTGATGTCTTCCCTCAGCTCATGAAGGAAGGCAAGCCCATCTACGGCTACATTGCCGAGGGCTACTGGGAGGACGTCGGCACCCACGAAAGCTATGTGAAGGCGCAGGCCGACGTTCTTGAACGCAAAGTCGATGTCGACATCGACGGCTTCGAGATCTCGCCCGGCGTATGGGTCGCCGAAGGTGCCGAAGTGCATCCCGACGCGGTGCTCCGCGGCCCCCTCTACATCGGGGACTATGCAAAGGTCGAAGCCGGTGCTGAGCTTCGCGAGCACACGGTCATCGGGTCGAACGTCGTCGTCAAGAGCGGTGCGTTCCTGCACAAGGCTGTGGTGCACGACAACGTCTATATCGGTCAGCACAGCAATCTGCGCGGATGCGTGATCGGCAAGAACACCGACGTCATGCGGGCGGCCCGGATCGAGGACGGCGCGGTCATCGGGGACGAATGTCTGATCGGCGAGGAGTCGATCATTCAGGGCAATGTCCGCGTCTACCCGTTCAAGACCATCGAGGCCGGCGCCTTCGTCAACACCTCGGTGATCTGGGAATCGCGGGGACAGGCCCATCTCTTCGGCGCCAGGGGCGTTTCCGGGATCCTCAATGTCGAGATCACCCCGGAACTGGCGGTCCGGCTCGCCGGTGCCTATGCCACGACGCTGAAGAAGGGCTCGACGGTCACCACTGCACGTGACCACTCACGCGGTGCCCGTGCACTGAAGCGAGCGGTGATCTCGGCCCTCCAGGCCAGCGCCATCGACGTCCGGGACCTGGAGAACGTACCCCTGCCCGTGGCGCGCCAGCAGACCGCTCGGGGTAGTGACGGCGGAATCATGATCCGTACGTCCCCCGGCGTGCCGGACTCGGTCGACATCATGTTCTTCGACGAGCGGGGAGCGGATCTGTCGCAGGCACGGCAGCGGAAGCTGGACCGGGTCTACGCACGTCAGGAATACCGCCGTGCCTTCCCCGGCGAGATCGGGGATCTGCACTTCCCGTCCAGCGTCTTCGATTCGTACACCGGATCGCTGCTGCGGAACGTGGACACCGCGGGAATCGCCGACGCGGGGCTCAAGGTGGTCGTCGACGCCTCCAACGGGAGTGCCGGGCTCGTACTGCCCAGCCTGCTGGGACGGCTCGGTGTCGACTCGCTGACCATCAACCCCGGCCTCGACGAATCACGACCCACCGAGACCGCCGAGGCTCGGCGATCCGGACTGGTGCGGCTGGGCGAGATCGTCTCGTCGGCGCGGGCCGCGTTCGGCGTGCGGTTCGACCCGGTCGGTGAGCGGCTCTCCCTGGTCGACGAGCGGGGCCGGATCGTCGAGGACGACCGGGCGCTCCTCGTGATGCTCGACCTCGTGGCGGCCGAGCGGCGCAGCGGGCGGGTGGCGCTGCCGGTCACCACGACACGGGTCGCCGAGCAGGTCGCGGCGTACCACGGCACGCAGGTCGAATGGACGACGACATCGCCCGACGATCTGACGCGCGTGGGACGCGAGGAAGGCGCCATCTTCGGTGGAGACGGGCGCGGGGGCTTCATCGTTCCCGAATTCAGCAGTGTCTTCGACGGATCGGCCGCGTTCGTGCGGCTCCTCGGGCTGGTGGCCAGGACCCAGCTCACCCTCAGCCAGATCGATGCCCGCATCCCCCGTGCCCATGTCCTGCGCCGTGACCTCGCCACCCCCTGGGCCGTCAAGGGCCTGGTCATGCGCCGGGTCGTGGAGGCCGCCGGTGACCGCAGCGTCGATACCACGGACGGTGTACGGGTGGTCGAGGCCGACGGGCGGTGGGTGATGGTACTGCCGGACCGGGCCGAGGCGGTCACCCATCTGTGGGCTGAGGGACCGGACGACGCCTCCGCGCAGGCGCTGCTGGGCGAATGGGCGGTGGTTGTGGACAGCGCAGGTCAGTGACGGTTCTTCCGGTGCGCCCGCACATGTCCGGCGACGGTCGCGGGCACACCGGTGGGGCCATTCGGCGGTAGCGGCGGCGACGTGCGACGATGTGCGGCATGTCGCAGCAGCCCCCCGATCGGAGTAACGCCTCGCCTCCCGCGCGTCCCGACGCGTCCATGTCGCTGCTGACCAATGTGATGGACCACAGCCTGGACGACGGATACGCCGAGGCGGCGGCGCGTCGCAAGGCCGACGGGAGCGCGGGCCTGCCCCGTACGCTCAAATCGAAGCTCGGTCTCGCCGCATGTCTGGTGCTGGCAGCCCTCGTGGTCACGCTCGGGGCAGCGGAGGCGCGCGTCTCCGCGCCGGTCCTCGCAAAGGAGCGCCAGGAGCTGATCGATCGCATCGACGGCGAGACGTCGGCGGCCGACACCCTTGAGTCCCAGGTGGACAAGCTCCGGGACGATGTGGGCCGGCGCCAGCGCAAGGCGCTGGAGAAGCACGGCGGCGATCAGGGGGAACGGGTGGCGCTGCTCGCCGGGGCGACCCCGGTGGCGGGGCCCGGCGTGAAACTCGTGGTCGACGACGCCAAGAACACCGACCAGGGCGGCGGTGGCCCCAGGGAGAGCAGCGGATTCGCCGACACCGGACGGGTCCGCGACCGGGACCTCCAGCGGGTCGTCAACGGGCTGTGGCAGTCCGGCGCGGAGGCGATCGCGATCAACGGGCAGCGGCTGACGGCCCTCTCGGCGATCCGCGCGGCGGGCGACGCCATACTGGTCGACAACAGACCGCTGGTGCCGCCGTACACGGTGCTGGCGGTGGGGAACGGGAAGCAACTCGGCACCGCGTTCCAGGACAGTGCCGACGGTCAGTATCTGCAGGCGCTCAAGGACACCTTCGACATCCGCACGAGCATGTCCGTGCAGCAGAAGGTGAGCCTCCCGGTCGCGCCGAGCCTGATCGTACGTACAGCAGAGCCTTATCAGGCCGCAGACACCGGCAGTGGTGCGGCAGACACAGGGAAGGGCACATCGTGATCGCCGTACTGGGCCTCGTCGTGGGAGTCGTGGTCGGACTGTTGGTCCGGCCCGAGGTGCCGGCCGTGGTCGAGCCGTATCTCCCGATCGCCGTCGTGGCCGCCCTCGACGCAGTCTTCGGTGGTCTGCGAGCCATGCTCGACGGGATCTTTGTCGACAAGGTGTTCGTCGTGTCGTTCCTCTCGAACGTCGTGGTGGCCGCACTGATCGTGTTCCTGGGCGACAAGCTGGGTGTCGGAGCGCAGCTGTCCACCGGTGTGGTGGTCGTGCTCGGGATCCGGATCTTCTCCAACGCCGCGGCCATCCGTCGGCACGTCTTCCGGGCCTGACGCCGATGAGCAACGAAGAACGTCCCGGCGAGCCGGATCACGCCGACGCGCAGACGCCCGGCTCCACCACCCATGAACTCACCGGCCGTCAGCGGCTGGTCGCCGGGCTGTGGCCGCCGCGGGTGACTCGGGCCCAACTCGTCGTCGCGCTGCTGCTGTTCGTACTCGGTCTCGGACTGGCCATTCAGGTGAGGTCCACCAGCGACAACAGCGCGTTGCGGGGGGCCCGGCAGGAGGACCTGGTCCGCATCCTCGACGAGCTGGACGACCGGACACAGCGTCTGGAGGACGAGAAGCAGCGGCTGGCCGCTCAGCGCACGGAGCTGGAGAACAGCTCCGACCAGGCCGAGGAGGCACGTAGGCAGACGGTGGAGAAGGAGCGGCAACTCGGTGTGCTCGCGGGCACTGTGGCGGCACACGGCCCCGGGATCACGCTCACCGTCAACGACCCCGGGGACGGCGTGAAGGCGGACATGCTGCTCGACGCTCTCCAGGAGCTGCGGGCAGCGGGCGCCGAGGCGATCGAGGTCAACGGGGTGCGTGTGGTTGCCAATACGTACTTCTCCGGTGACGGCGGCAATGTCAGGGTCGACGATCGTAAGATCACCGCACCGTACGTCTTCAAGGTGATCGGCAAGCCCCAGGATCTGGAGCCGGCGCTGAACATCCCGGGCGGTGTGGTGCAGACACTGGAGAAGGAGCAGGCCACCGTGCAGGTCGAGCAGGTCGACGACATTGTCGTGGACGCCTTGCGACCGGCGAAGCAGCCTGACTACGCTCGGTCGTCGTCCCCGTGAAGCCACGGCGTGAAGGGGACGAAGGACACGGGTGCGAGCTTGCGGGGGGTCGCCGCATCGTATTGGTGGCACGTGGTGGAAACTGTCGAGTGGATACGGACGTTGTAAAGATGTCCGGGTCGGCAGGTGTGTTCATTCAGGGTTCGTCCTGCCCCACGGGCGGGTCTATTTCGGTCAAGGGGAATCGCCCGTGAAGTTGTTTGGGAAGTTGTTCGGCAAGAGCGCTCGCGACGAGGCTGCGCGCCATCGCGCACCGCGCCATGGCCAGGGAGACGAGCAGGGGACGGAGCGCCCGCTCTTCCGTGATCAGGTGTCGGGTACGGGCAGTGACAATTCGGGAGCATCCGGCGCGTCGTCTGTTGACCCTGCCGGTCCCGGCCGCATAGGTTTCGGAGAATCGTCGACCTCGAGTACGGGTGGAGAGTTCGCCCCCAGGCAGGAGGGTTCGTCCATGCCGGTCTGTACGAGGTGCGGGCATCGCAACGCCGAGGCCAGTCGTTTCTGCTCCAACTGCGGTGCGCCGCTGAGGGGCGGGATTCCCGAGCGTGCCTCGGAGACGACCTCGACCATCTCCATCTCCGGCCTCGAGGCATACGACGCGGAGGCCACCGGGCAGACGGCTCTTCCGTCCCTCTCGCCCGAGGCGCAGGCCGCCGTCGATGCCCTTCCGCTCGGCTCGGCGCTCCTGGTGGTGCGTCGCGGTCCGAACTCCGGCAGTCGCTTCCTGCTGGACGGTGAGCTGACCACGGCCGGCCGTCATCCGCAGAGCGACATCTTCCTCGATGACGTGACGGTGTCGCGGCGGCATGTGGAGTTCCGCAGGAGCCCCGACGGCAGCTTCACGGTCGGGGACGTGGGCAGCCTGAACGGCACCTACGTCAACCGGGAGCGCATCGACTCCGTCGCCCTGTCCAACGGCGACGAAGTGCAGATCGGCAAGTACCGGCTGGTCTTCTACGCGAGCCAGCGCGGTATCTGACCCGTCAGGGAAGGTCCATGCTGAGAACACCGACGGGCGGTGCCGTGGCCGGCACCGCCACCGCCGACGACCGCCCGATGAGCATCGGCACGGTGCTTCTGCGGCTGCGGGACGAGTTCCCCGAGGTCACGATCTCCAAGATTCGTTTCCTGGAGGCCGAGGGGCTCGTCGAGCCGCAGCGGACCCCTTCCGGCTACCGCAAGTTCCGTGGTGCCGATGTGGAGCGGCTGGCTCAGGTGTTGCGCATGCAGCGGGATCACTACCTCCCGCTGAAGGTCATCCGTGAGCATCTGGATGCCCTTGCCCGTGGTGAACAGGCCGCCCTGCCCTCCGGGGGCGGCCCGCGGGACCTGGCCGACGGTGGCTGGGACACGGAGACCGGACGGGCCACCGCCGCCCGGATCGGCCGGGCCGAGCTGCTGGCGGCCGCCGAGGTCACCGAGAGCGACCTCGACGAGTGGGAGTCGTACGGCCTGGTCACTCCGACCGCCGAGGGCGGTTACGACGCCGAGATGGTCACCGTCGCCAGGCTTGTGGCGGATCTGGGCAGGTTCGGTCTGGAGCCGCGCCATCTGCGGGCCGTGCGGGCGGCCGCGGATCGCGAGGTCGGGCTCATCGAGCAGGTGGTCGCGCCCCTGCGGAGGCACCGGAATCCGCAGACCAGAGCCCATGCGGAGGCAACTGCGAAAGAGCTCGCGGAGCTGTCCTTGAGGCTTCATTCGGCCCTTGTGCAGAGCGCCCTGCACGTCCGGCTCCACTGATCACGTCGGATGCCCGACTACCCAAACCTGCCGGGCACGTCCTAGGGTTGCTGTGTGAACGAGCTCGACGTTGTGGGTGTCCGGGTGGAAATGCCCTCCAACCAACCGATCGTGCTCCTGCGTGAAGTGGGAGGCGACCGGTACCTCCCCATTTGGATCGGTCCTGGTGAGGCGACCGCGATCGCCTTCGCCCAGCAGGGCATGGCTCCGGCCAGGCCGCTGACCCATGATCTCTTCAAGGACGTGCTCGAGGCCGTCGGCCAGGAGCTCACCGAGGTCCGCATCACGGATCTTCGGGAAGGGGTCTTCTACGCGGAGCTGGTCTTCGCCAGCGGGGTCGAGGTGAGCGCACGGCCGTCCGACGCCATAGCGCTCGCGCTGCGCACCGGAACGCCGATCTACGGCAGTGACGGGGTGCTCGACGACGCAGGCATCGCCATCCCGGACGAGCAGGAGGACGAGGTGGAGAAATTCCGCGAGTTCCTCGATCAGATCTCTCCGGAGGATTTCGGTACCAACAGCCAGTGACCGTTCTCCGGGGCCGCCGTCAGCGCATCCGGCAAGCCTTTCCCGTTCATGAGGCACGGGAAACCACCCTCAGGGTGATTATCACTCGGCGTGCCGAGTGTGGCGATCGTTGACGCACCCCGGGCGACTGCCTACCTTCGAGATGGCAGGTCAAGGACGGAGGTCGGCGTGAGAAGCAGCGGCGACGGTACGGCAGCGGGTGGGCCGTATCCGCAGCAGGGGAGTAAAGCCGACCACAGCATCATGCAACCGGTTCAACCGGCGGTGGCGGGGGGCGCAGTGACATCGGCCAACGACATCGGCTACCGCGGGCCTACCGCCTGCGCGGCTGCCGGGATCACCTACAGGCAACTCGACTACTGGGCGCGCACGGGGTTGGTGGAACCGAGCGTGCGTCCCGCGTACGGCTCCGGCACGCAGCGGCTCTACAGCTTCCGGGATGTCGTCCTGCTGAAGATCGTGAAGCGTTTCCTGGACACGGGTGTGGCACTCCAGAACATTCGCACCACGGTTCAGCATCTGCGCGCCCGGGGATTCCAGGACCTCGAGCGGATGACGCTGATGAGCGACGGGGCGACGGTCTACGAGTGCTCCTCGCCCGATGAGGTCGTCAGCCTGCTTCAGGGCGGTCAGGGAGTCTTCGGTATCGCGGTGGGCGTGGTGTGGCAGGACGTCGACGCCGCCCTCTCGCAGCTCCACGGCGAGCGGGTGGACACCGGCGAGACCCTCATCGGGAACAACCCCACCGATGAGCTCGCGCGAAGGCGCAATCGCGCCGGATGACCCGCCGGGCAGGTCCTGGGGCGCGGCGGTTGTCAGTGCCGTAGGGCAGCATCGATTGATGTGAGAGTCGCGCCCACCATCCTGCATCTGGACATGGATGCCTTCTACGCCTCTGCCGAGCAGGCGGCGAAGCCGAGCCTGCGCGGCAAGCCGGTCGTGGTGGGCGGGCTGGGGCCGCGCGGAGTGGTCGCCACCGCCTCGTACGAGGCGCGGCACTTCGGGGTGCATTCGGCGATGCCCACGGCGCAGGCGCGGCGGCTGGCGCCCAACGCGGCCTATCTGGTGCCCCGCTTCGAGCTGTACCGGTCGGTGAGCGACCAGGTGATGGAGCTGCTGGCGCGGCTCTCCCCGCTGGTGGAGCCGCTCAGCCTGGACGAGGCCTTCGTCGACCTGGAGGCGGGCGGGACGGCCGATGACGCGGCTTCGGCGCTGGAGATCGGTGAGCAGCTGCGTAGGGCCATCAGAGCGGTCACCGGGCTCACCGGCTCGGTCGGGCTCGCCGGTTCCAAGATGCTGGCCAAGATCGCTTCGGAGGAGGCGAAACCGAACGGCCTGCTGCTCATAGAGCCGGGCACGGAGCGGTCCCTGCTCGCACCCATGCCGGTGCGGATCCTGCCCGGTGTCGGGCCGGCGACGGCGGACCATCTGCGCCGTGCCGGGATGACCACGGTCGACGACTTGGCCGAGGCGGGTGAGGACGAGCTCGTACGCCTGCTGGGGAAGGCGCACGGCAGCGCGCTCCACCGCATGGCGCTCGGCCACGACGACCGGCCGGTGGTCGCGGAGCGGGACGCGAAATCGGTGTCGGTCGAGGACACCTTCGATGCCGACCTGCACGACCGGGTGCGGATCCGCACGGAGGTCGAGCGACTGGCCGACCGGTGTGTCCAGCGGCTGCGGGGCGCGGGGCGGTCCGGGCGGACGGTGGTGTTGAAGGTGCGCCGGTACGACTTCTCGACGCTCACGCGGTCCGAGACGCTCCGTGGGCCCACGGACGACCCCACGGTGGTCCGTGAGGCCGCCGCACGCCTCCTGGAGGCCGTGGACACCACCGGGGGCGTGCGGCTCCTGGGAGTGGGCGTGACGGGGCTCGCCGACTACACGCAGGAGGATCTCTTCGCCCAGGCCGCCGGTGAGCAGACCGCGACCGAGGAACCGGCCGAGGAAGGCGCGCCGGCCGGGGCGTCGGGCGATCTTGGGGCGGAGGACCACGAGACCGCCGAGCAGCGCGCCGCCCGGCGCTGGCCCGCCGGACACGACGTATGCCATGACACATACGGCCACGGCTGGGTGCAGGGCAGTGGCGTCGGCCGGGTGACGGTCCGGTTCGAGGAGCCCGAGTCGGCGCCCGGTCGGGTGCGTACGTTCCGGATCGACGACCCGGAGCTCCGGACTGCCGATCCACTGCCCCTGGTGCGGGATCCGGCGGACTACTCGTCCTGGCCGGCCAGTCTGCCGAAGTCGCTGTCCGGGCCGGCCGGCCCGGACAGGGAGTCCAGACCGTAGTGCCGGTAGAGCTGGAGCTCCTGTTCGGGCGAGAGATGGCGGCCGACGCCGAAGTCCGGTGCGTCCTTGATCAGCGCGCGGTCGAAGGGGATACGGAGCGAATCCTCCACGAATTCGCTGGGTTCCAGCGGGACGAACGCGTCCCGGCTGAAGAGTCCGGTACGTACGGCAGCCCACTCGGGCACTCCGGTCGCGTCGTCGAGATACACCTCGTCCACGGTCCCGATCTTGGTGCCCTTGCGGTCGAACGCCTTGCGGCCGATCAGGCTGCGCGGATCGATGTCGGTCTGCACGGTCCCTCCCACTGGTCGCGGCTACTCCACAAGCACTACAAAAGGGCAGATCCGAGTGGTTGGCCACTCGAGAAATCAGCCATGAACCCCGCTGGTAGGCTGGTCATGGCCGCTGAACCCGTGCGGGAGAGTCCTCCGGAACTGATCCGAAGGCGCCGAAGGAGCAAATCCTCCCCGGAATCTCTCAGGCCCCCGTACCGCACGGACGAGGTCACTCTGGAAAGCAGGGCGGGTCACGTGCGGCCGAGTGCCGGTACGAGTCCCTTCCTCACCGACGGTGAAAGTCGGCATGCCGCAGGGCGTGCCGGTGAAGCTCTCAGGTTGAGATGACAGAGGGGGAGGCCGTCCGGGCACCCGCGCCGTGGTGCCCCTCGCAGGTCGTGACAGACCAGGAGGCCTCCACCATGACCCCCCGTCGCACTCCGCTCTCCCAGCTGGAGCAGGGCATTCCGTTCGAGCAGCGCCATATCGGACCCGATGCCGAGGCGCAGTCGAAGATGCTCGCCCAGGTCGGTTACGGCTCGCTGGACGAGCTGACCGCTGCCGCGGTGCCCGACGTCATCAAGAGCACGGAGGCACTCGGACTGCCGGCCGCTCGTACCGAGGCCGAGGTCCTGGCCGAGCTGCGCGCGCTCGCGGACCGCAACCAGGTGCTGGCCCCGATGATCGGGCTCGGCTACTACGGAACCTTCACCCCGCCGGTGATCCTGCGCAACGTCATGGAGAACCCCGCCTGGTACACGGCCTACACGCCGTACCAGCCGGAGATCTCGCAGGGCCGCCTGGAGGCGCTCCTCAACTTCCAGACGATGGTCGCCGAGCTGACCGGGCTGCCCACCTCCGGAGCCTCCCTGCTGGACGAGGGCACCGCGGCCGCCGAGGCCATGGCGCTCTCCCGGCGCGTCGGCAAGGTGAAGGACGGTGTCTTCCTGGTCGACGCCGACGCCCTGCCGCAGACCATCGCCGTCATCGAGACCCGCGCCGAGCCGACCGGTGTCGAGGTCGTCGTCGCCGACCTGTCCGAGGGCATCCCGGCCGAGCTCGCCGAGCGTGGTGTCTTCGGTGTCCTGGTGCAGTACCCGGGCGCGTCCGGGGAAGTGCGGAACATCGGGCCCGTCCTCGAGCAGGCCCACGAGCTGGGCGCGATCGTCACGGTCGCCGCCGACCTGCTGGCCCTGACCCTGCTCACCTCGCCCGGTGACCTGGGCGCCGACATCGCGGTCGGCACCACGCAGCGCTTCGGTGTGCCGATGGGCTTCGGCGGACCGCACGCCGGATTCATGGCCGTACGCGAGAAGTTCGCCCGCAGCCTTCCCGGCCGCCTCGTCGGTGTCTCCGTCGACGCCGACGGCAACAAGGCCTACCGGCTGGCCCTGCAGACCCGCGAGCAGCACATCCGCCGCGAGAAGGCCACCAGCAACATCTGTACCGCCCAGGTGCTGCTCGCCGTCATGGCCGGAATGTACGCCGTCTACCACGGCCCGGACGGACTGCGGACGATCGCCCGGCGCACCCACCGCTACGCGACGATCCTGGCCGAGGGCCTGCGCGCCGCCGGTATCGATGTCGTGACCGGCGCCCACTTCGACACCCTCACGGTGCGCGTCCCGGGGAAGGCCGCCGACATCGTCGCGGCCGCCCGCGAGCGCGGGGTCAACCTGCGGCTCGTCGACGCCGACCTGGTCTCCCTCGCCTGCGACGAGACCACCACGCGTACGCAGATCACCGCAGTCTGGGACGCCTTCGGCGCCGGTGGGGACATCGAGGAGCTGGACGCCACCGCCGCCGACGCGCTGCCCGAGGGCCTGCTGCGTTCGGACCAGATCCTCACCCACCCGGTCTTCCACCAGTACCGCTCCGAGACCGCGATGCTGCGCTACCTGCGCAAGCTCGCCGACCGGGACTACGCGCTGGACCGCGGCATGATCCCGCTCGGCTCCTGCACCATGAAGCTGAACGCGACCACCGAGATGGAGTCGATCACCTGGCCCGAGTTCGGCGCGCTGCACCCCTTCGCCCCGGCCGAGCAGGCGCAGGGTTTCCTCACCCTGATCCGCGAGCTGGAGGAGCGCCTCGCCGAGGTCACCGGCTACGACGCGGTCTCCATCCAGCCGAATGCGGGCTCGCAGGGCGAGTTCGCGGGCCTGCTGGCCGTACGGGCGTACCACCGGGCCAACGGTGACGAGCAGCGCACGATCTGCCTCATCCCGTCCTCCGCGCACGGCACCAACGCGGCCAGCGCCGTGATGGCCGGCATGAAGGTCGTGGTGGTCAAGACCGCCGACGACGGCGAGGTCGACATAGAGGACCTCCGCGCCAAGATCGAGAAGCACCGCGAGGAGCTCGCCGTGCTCATGATCACGTACCCGTCGACGCACGGTGTGTTCGAGGAGCACGTCGCCGACATCTGCGCAGAGGTGCACGACGCCGGCGGTCAGGTGTACGTCGACGGCGCCAACCTCAACGCGCTGGTCGGCCTTGCCAGGCCGGGCCGGTTCGGCGGCGACGTCTCGCACCTGAACCTGCACAAGACCTTCTGCATCCCGCACGGCGGCGGTGGCCCCGGCGTCGGCCCGGTCGGCGTGCGCGCGCACCTCGCGCCGTACCTGCCCAACCACCCGCTCCAGCCCTCGGCGGGCCCCGAGACCGGCGTCGGACCGATCTCGGCCGCCCCGTGGGGTTCGGCCGGCATTCTCCCCATCTCCTGGGCGTACGTACGCCTGATGGGCGGGGAGGGCCTGAAGCGTGCGACGCAGGTCGCCGTCCTCGCGGCCAACTACATCGCCAAGCGTCTGGAACCGCACTACCCGATCCTGTACAACGGCCCGGCCGGTCTGGTCGCGCACGAGTGCATCGTGGACCTGAGGCCGATCTCCAAGGCCACCGGCGTCAGCGTCGACGACATCGCCAAGCGGCTGATCGACTACGGCTTCCACTCGCCGACCATGTCGTTCCCGGTCGCCGGGACGCTGATGATCGAGCCGACCGAGAGCGAGAACCTCGCGGAGCTCGACCGGTTCTGCGACACGATGATCGCCATTCGCGGCGAGGTCGAGAAGGTGGCCTCCGGCGAGTGGAGCGCGGACGACAACCCGCTGCACAACGCTCCGCACACCGCGGCGATGCTGGGCGGGGAGTGGAAGCACGGGTACAGCCGTGAGGTGGCGGTCTTCCCGGCCGGAGTCTCGGCCGCAGACAAGTACTGGCCGCCGGTGCGCCGGATCGACGGAGCGTTCGGTGACCGCAACCTCGTCTGCTCCTGCCCGCCGCTGGACGAGTACGACAACTGAGCGATGAGCGTGACCGCGTGAAGCGGACATGCGTCGGGGCCGGTTCGGAGGATTCTCCGTGCCGGCCCCAGCTCGTACCGGCCGCGGTCAGGCGGCCTTCATCACCCGGTCGGTCCCCAGGGGCCGGTGCGGAGCGATGATCTGACCGTCCGGGAGCAGCTCGCCGGTGTCCTCGAAGAGCAGGACTCCGTTGCACAGCAGGCTCCAGCCCTGTTCCGGGTGGTGCGCCGTCAGGCGTGCGGCTTCCCGGTCGGCTGAGTCGGCGGTCGGGCATGGTGGCTGGTGCTGGCACATGGCTGGGTTCTTTCGCTGCGTTGTAGTGAATGTCCTGCGGCTGGATGAGGTGTTCATGGCCGCCCCCCGTATCGATCGGTCCGGTCCCAGTGTTGCCCCACGGGCGTCATTCCGCAGGGATTTCGCAGCAGCACTTCTCCTTACCCGGAGGACGCATCACCCGCGCGGACGGTTCACCGCAACTGCACTGTCCCTTCGGGTGGTTCGGGGTGGTCGGTACGGGCTAGTCCGGACGGGCGCGGAGTGCGACCCGCCAGCACAGTGCCCCGCGGCCGGGGACGGCGGCGGGGCACAGCGCCGACGGGGCGCGGTCCGGTTCTCAGGCCGGTGATCCGAGCAGGGGGCCGGGGCCGGAGGTGATGCGCAGCGTCATCACGCGGAGCAGATCGGCGACCCGATGCGGGCGGTGTGCCGCGATACCCGGTGGGGCGGGAGCGAGCGGAACCAGAAGATCGGCGGGGGCGAGCGTCCCGCCGGAGGCGTCGGCCTCGATGTCGCCGTGCAGCCACAGCGCCAGCATGTAGAGCTCCGGGATGGACAGCAGCCGCGGCTGGTAGGGCGGCGTCACCGTCTCTGCCTGGCGCAGGGCGAGTTCGGTCGATGCGATGTAGGGGCCCTCGAAGAAGTGCGAGAAGGCCCAGCCGTCCGGAGTGAGCATGGTGTCCGCCGCGGCGACGGCCTGTTCCGAGCTGCGGATCAGGAACCGCCACCCGGCGAGCCGGGTGGCGGGAGCGAGTCCGTTCGGCCCGATCCGCTCCAGTACGTGGACGGGGAGCGGGAGTTCCGGGCTCAGTGGTCCCTCGGCGGACCGGAGGGAGGGTGTACGGGCTTCGCGGACCGCGGTGGGTGAACCGAGTGCCGCGAGAACGCTGCGCAGAGCGGGCGCGGGAGCCGGGGGTACATGCAGCGGCATAGTGGGTCGCCTCTCACTTCGGAGACACGGTGGTGCGTGGGCGGGTGCAGACGGCGCTGTCGGCATGCGGGGCCAGAGGAGGCCGGTGACTGGGCCGGTGCGTCAACTCTCTGCCTCGTCCGCGGAGTTTATACGACACGTGTTCACACGGTGATTCCACTAGCCGTCGCAGGCATTGCCTACAAGGTGGTATCAAGACTTTATTATGCGGAGAATCTGCTGATTTCGTGTCAGCGGTGCAGCCGCAGCCAGGGGTTTTCCTCGGTTGCGGACGGCTGAAAAGCTTCGGCTTTTTCCCTGGTGCCCGGTGGGGAAAGCGCGGACTGCGTCATGCCCATGGAATGTGCCCCGGGCTTCGCCCTCAGATTACTGGGTCCGCCGCGTTCTCGTGGGCGTTATGGATCACCTCGCCTGGGCATTATCGATCGTGACGCGAGCGGCCTGGGCCGCGGGCCGCCCACTTGAGGGAGGGACGCTCCGATGGGGGAGAAGGTCGTGGCGGGCGCCTTTGACCTGTCCGATCGGCAGGGGTACCGGAAGAAGCTCCACCAGTGCCTGGAGGGACTGGAGAGACTTCTCGCGGAGCAGAGGTTCGACCGGCCGCGCAACCTCATGGGCGTGGAGATCGAGCTGAACCTCGCGGGCGCCGACGGCATGCCGAAGATGATGAATGCGGAGGTCCTCCCACGCATCGCGAGCCGTGATTTCCAGACCGAACTCGGGATGTTCAATTTGGAGGTGAACATAGTCCCGCACCGCCTGGGCGGGCGTGTTTTCGATCAGCTGGCCGAAGAGCTCAGGGCCGGACTCGGATATGCCCACCGGAAGGCGGGCGAGGTCGATGCCGGGATCATGATGATCGGTATTCTGCCCACCCTGCGTCATGAGGACCTCGTCCTGGCGAACATCTCGGACGTGGACCGCTACACACTGCTGAACGATCAAATGGTGGCTGCGCGGGGCGAGGATTTCCGCATCGATATCCAGGGCGTGGAGCGATTGGTCTCCACCTCCGCCTCGATCACCCCCGAGGCCGCCTGCACCTCGGTCCAGCTCCATCTGCAGGTGACTCCGGAGCGGTTCCCTGCCGTGTGGAACGCGGCCCAGGCCGTCGCCGGTGTCCAGATCGCACTCGGCGCGAACTCACCCTTCCTGTTCGGCAAGGAGCTCTGGCGGGAGTCGCGGCCGCCGCTCTTCCAGCAGGCCACCGACACCCGGCCGCCCGAACTCCAGAACCAGGGCGTGCGGCCCAGGACCTGGTTCGGTGAGGGGTGGACCGGTTCGGCGTACGAACTCTTCGAGGAGAACGTGCGCTACTTCCCGCCGCTGCTCCCGATCTGCGACGAGGAGGAGCCGCTGCGGGTCCTCGACGAGGGCGGGGTGCCGCGGTTGCAGGAACTGGTGCTCCACAACGGAACGGTCTACCGCTGGAATCGGCCCGTGTACGGGCTGGTCGACGGCGTACCCCATCTGCGGGTGGAGAACCGGGTTCTGCCCGCCGGCCCCACCGTCACCGATCTGATCGCCAACGCCGCGCTGTACTACGGGCTCGTACGGGCGCTCGCCGAGGAGTCCCGTCCGGTGTGGACCAGGCTGCCGTTCGCCGCGGCGGCGGAGAACTTCGACACCGCGTGCCGCCTGGGCATAGGCGCGGAGCTGACCTGGCCGCGCCCCGGCCGTGCGGGCGGACTGACCCGGGTGCCGGCCGTCAAGCTGGTACGGGACGAGCTGCTGCCGCTGGCCGCTGCGGGGCTCGACGCCTGGAACATCGAGCCTGCGGACCGCGACCGCTATCTCGGGGTCATCGAGGAGCGTTGCAGGCGCCGGGTGAACGGGGCGTCCTGGCAGGCGGACAGCTACCACCGGGCTCGGGAGGCAGGGTTCGACAGGCACGCGGCGCTCGCCGCGACCACCCGGCGGTACACGGAACTGATGCACAGCGGGGAGCCCGTGCACAGCTGGCCGACCGGTGCTCCCAAGCCGTGACCCCGACACCGCGGATGCCGTGGCCCGGCGCCCCGTGCGGTACGGCCGTTCCCGGTCCGGCGGTGTCCGGGGGCTACTCCTGGGTGGCGTGACCGCTCTGGCCGGCCGTCATGATGGCCTGCAGGATCACCGTCTGGATCTCGGCCGGGTCGATGACCTGGTAGCCACCGCCACCGGTCACCTTCGCTATCTCGTTGACCTCCTCGCGGTCCGCCTCGGGACCGACAGCGATGGCGAGCAGCGGCACCGGGCGCTCCGGATCGGCGATCCGCTTCAGTTCCGCGATCAGGGCACTGCGGGAGATGGAGAGGTCGTCCTGGTTCGATCCGTCGGTGAGGATCACGACCGCGTTGAACTTGCCCTTCACGTACGTCGCCTGGGCGTCCTTGTAGGCGGCCAGCACGGTGTCGTACAGACCGGTCGCGCCGCCCGGCACGGGCTTCAGTGCCGCGAAGGCCGCGGCCAGCTTCTCGCGGTGGGTGCCGCCGCCTTTCGCCGGGGCGCCCAGCCGGGTGGCCGGCACCAGTCTGCGGTAGTCCTTGTCGCCGTCGAGCGCGGTGGCGAACTCCCAGAGCCCGATCTCGTCGTTCGGGGTGAACTGGTTGAGGGCCTGGATCAGGGAGGCCTTGGTGACGTCCATCCGTGACTGATTGCGTCCCGGGACGATCGTGGCCATCGACCCCGACGTATCCACGACCGTGGTCAGCCGAGCGCTCTGCACCGTGATCGTCCACATGCCGAGCGTCTGCTGGAGCGCCTCGGCTGTCGGTGCGGCGGCGGCCGCGGTGGCATACGGCTGGGGTTTCCTGCCACCCGCCGACGCGACCACCGACTCCCCGGCCGCGCCGTCGATGTCCCGGAAGCCGTTCTTCTCCAGGATGTCCTGCGCACCGGGTTCGTTCAGCAGTGTCATGAACCGCAGCGCCGCCCGGCCCTCGGACGTGCTCATCCGGTTCTCGTCGACCAGTGTGTACGGATAGTTGAGGAGCGGAGTGCCGTCCTCGGGGTAGAAGAGGTCGAGCTTTCCGCCGCCGGTCGACTCCGCGTTGTGGGCGAACGCGGCCTGCTCGGAGAGGAGGACCGCCTGGTTGCGCACCGGGTTGCCCTGTTCGGTACCCGAATCGCTCTGTGCCAGTGTCTCCAGGACCTGGGTGTCACCGTCCGACATGCGCTGCGCGAGCAGCTTTGCGGTCGCCGCGACCCTGGTGTCGCTGTCTCCTCCCTGCTTCTCGGAGGACGCACCGATGCTGGCGAGCGCCAGCAGGCCGGTGGCGCTGCGGGCCGGGTCGGCCGCGCCGAGGCGGACCTTGTCCGACTCCGTGGCCGCGGCCGTCAACTCCGCCCAGGAGTACTTCTTCTTCGGCCAGCCGAGGCTCTTGGCCGCGGACGGCACCATGGCCAGGGTCACGGGGGAGGACGCGACGGAATCGCCCGGTGCGACCGGGACGCCGTCACCGGAACCCTTGGCCCGGTCGACCCAGAGGTCGGAGTCGGGCAGCCAGACCTGGAAGTCCGGGGTGCGGGCGTTGCTGGAGAGGGCGTCGGCGACCTTGTAGGAGTCGCGGGCGACCACCGTCACGTACAGGCAGCGACCGTCGGAACGCACCTCGTCCTTGCGCGCCTTGTCGGCGACGGCGCGAATGGACGGTGCGATGTCCGGCGAGGCCATCATGGACAGCCGTACGGCCGAGTCCTCGCAGCTCTTCGAGAACGACAGCAGGCCGCCCTGGGCCGCGACGGCCGTTCCCGCCGCCACCGCGAGCACGAGCATGGTCGCGATCGCGACGGTGCGCCGGCGGCGCGGCGGTGGTCCGTCCCCGCTTCCGTCTCCGGCGTGCTCGTCGGGCAAGCTGTGACGTCCCATGTCGGTGGTGCCCCTCCTTGAGGATGAACAAGGAAAAGGGGGACCGCACCATCGGCGATGGTGGTTGTCCCCCGGCCTCTCGCGCATGATTTTCGTACCTGCATTCGAGACCCTAGTCGGACGGGGAGCAGGATGGGGCACGAATGCACAACTGAAGGCAGGTGTACAGGTGGAGGCGGGGCTTATGGCTGATTCTTTCCCCCAAGAGGCTGTTCCGCGACGGATTCTGCGGTCCGAAACGGTCCTCGTGCTGGCTCTCTCATTGGGTGCCAGCGGGGTGTCTGCCCTGATCAGTTTTGTCGGATCACTGACGAAACCAGGGGGTTTGAAGGATCAGGCCGCGACGCTCAACAGCTCGTACGCGCCAGGGCGTCCATGGCTGGATCTCGCCTGGCAGCTCTTCGGTATCGCGACGGCCCTGGTGCCCGTCGCGCTGGTCGCGCATCTGCTGACAAGGGAAGGTGCGGGCCTGAGGGTCATCGGTTTCGACCGCACCAGGCCGTGGCCGGACCTGGGGCGCGGCACGCTGGTCGCGGCGGGCATCGGAAGCGCCGGACTCGCCTTCTATCTGGTGGTCCGGGCGGCCGGATTCAATCTGACCGTGGTCCCTGAGTCACTGCCCGACGTGTGGTGGAAATTCCCGGTCCTGATCCTGTCCGCGGTCCAGAACTCCGTCGTGGAGGAAGTGATCGTCGTCGGGTATCTGCTGCGCAGACTGGGACAGTTGGGGTGCACGCCGATGGCCGCCTTGGTCGCCAGTTCGGTGCTGCGGGGTTCGTACCACCTGTATCAGGGGATCGGCGGCTTCATCGGCAACATGGTGATGGGCGTCGTCTTCGTGCTGCTCTACCGGCGCTGGGGGCGGGTCGGGCCGCTGGTGGCGGCACATGCCTTGCTGGACATCGGGGCGTTCGTCGGATATGCCCTGCTTGCGGGGAAGGTGGGCTGGCTGCCCACGCCGTGAGGGAGCGGCGGGAGGCCTGTACGGCCTCCCGCGCCGCGTGCAGGCTCAGAGCGTCGTGAGCAGTTCGCCGTCGATGACCGTCACGGCCTCGCCGGTCAGCAGGGTGCGGTCGCCGCGCAGCGAGGTCCGGACCAGGCCGGAACGCGCGGAGGCCTGTAGTCCGGTCAGCTCGTTGCGGCCGAACCGGGCCGACCAGAAGGGTGCCAGCGCGGTGTGGGCGCTGCCGGTCACCGGATCCTCGTCGATCCCGACGCGTGGGAAGAAGCCGCGGGAGACGAAGTCGTAGCCGCGGGACGGGTCCTGCGCGGCGGCCGTGGCGACGACGCCCCGCCGGGAGACATCGGCCAGCGTGACGAGATCGGGGGTCAGCCCTCGTACGGTCGCCTCGTCGGAGAGTTCGACGACCAGGTCGCCGATGTGCGGGCCGGTGTCGTGGACGGACAGCGGCTCCGCGCCCAGGGCGGCGGCCAGCCCGGCGGGGGCGGTCTCCGGTGTCAGCGGGGCGGTCGGGAAGTCGAGGGTGATGGCGCCGTCCGGGCGGGTGGTCGCGGTGAGGATCCCGCACCGCGCCGCGAAGCGCATCGTACCGCTCGCCGTGCCGGTGGTGTGCAGGATGTGCGCGGTGGCGAGGGTGGCGTGCCCGCACATGTCGACCTCTGTGGTCGGGGTGAACCAGCGCAGCGCCCACTCCGCCTCGCCGCCCGGCGGCAGCGGGTGGGTGAAGGCCGTCTCGGAGAGGTTCAGTTCCATGGCGATCCGCTGGAGCCGGTCGGCGTCGGGAAAGGTGTCGGAATCCAGGACCAGGACTCCCGCGGGGTTGCCGGTGAAGGGGCGGTCGGTGAACGTGTCGACGATACGAATCCTCATGGCGCGACCTTACGTACGGTGCGGAGCCGGGGGCCAAGGCCGATCCGGTGTCACTGGACCTGGAATGCCGAGGGGTGAACGGCGCCGCCGGAACCCGGTGCGGACCGCGTCCGGGCGGTGCCCCGACCGCGGCGTCGTGAGGTCCGGCCGCCCTTGGCGCCGTCCTCGCGGGCCGGCCGTGCCGATGTACTTGTCCGTCCCCGGGCACCGCACTACGTTGCCGACGTGGATCTCTTCTCACGATCCTGGGCGGCCGTGCGCACGGCGGTCGCCGAGCTTCCGGACGAGGACTTCGCGAAGCCGTCCGGCTGCGCCGGCTGGCTCGTACGGGACCTGGTGTGTCATCTGGTCATCGATGCCCAGGACGTCCTGATCACCCTCGTGACCCCGACCGAAGCGGAACCGACCCGCGACGCGGTGACCTACTGGGACATCGCCGCGACACCGCCGACCGGTGACGAACCGCTGGACGCGCTGACCGTCCGGCTGGCTGCCGCGTACGAGGAGCCCGGACTGCTCAAGTTCCACCTCGACGACGTGGGCTCCGCCGCCGGCCGGGCTGCCGGACTCGCCGCCCCCGGCCTCAGGGTCGGCACCCGGGGCGAGGTGCTCACCGCGGGGGACTACCTCCGTGCATACGTCCTGGAGTGGACGCTGCACCACCTCGACCTGGTCGCACACCTCCCGGACGCGGCCGGGCCGCCCGCGGAGGGACTCGCCCGGTCCCGCGAGATGCTGGAGAGGATCGTCGGGGCCGCCTTTCCCGCGTCGTTCTCCGACCGGGCCGCCCTCCTCGTCGGCACCGGCCGGCGTGCCACGACCGACGAGGAGATGGCCGAACTGGGCGAACTGGCCGCGAAGCTGCCGCTGTACCTCGGGTGATCCTCCGCGCTGAACGGGACCTTCGGCGGGGGCGGGCCGAGGAGCGGGGAACACCGCCGGGCTCCCCGAGGACGCGGTGGGCCTCGACCGGCTGCTGCCCAATGGCAGCGACTACGGGGCCAGCGGCGCGGCGGGCTCGGCGAGTCTGTACGACGAGATGGCCCACGACCCCGGCGCCTGGGGCCCGAGGGTGTGCGGCACCGTGCCGACCGTTGCGGCCGTCGCCCAGGCAGCGGCGCTGATCCGGCTTGCCACCGGGGTGGCCCCGCACCGGTCCATAGAGGTGCGTTGCTCCCATGACCGCAGGCGGTTGCCGGACAAGGGATTGTCGGGCGACTGATTCCGATATATCGTTGACGCATCGCGACAGATCAATAATGGAAGGAGTGTGGCGATGCGTTCACATGGACACGAGCATGAGTTCGGGTATGGGCGCGGGCACTGCGGGCCCGGTCATCAGGGGCGTGGCGACTTCGAGGGGCGGCGGGCGGCCTTCGGGCAGTTCGGGCCGCCGTTCGGGGGCGGGCCCTTCGGGGGTGGACCCTTCGGTGGCGGGCGTGGCCGGGGCGGCGGCCGGGGGAGGGCGCGGCGTGGTGACGTACGCGCGTCGATCCTGGCGCTGCTCAAGGACCGGCCGATGCACGGCTACGAGATGATCCAGGAGATCGGGGAGCGCAGCGGTGGGGTCTGGCGGCCCAGTCCGGGCTCGGTCTACCCGACCCTTCAGCTGCTGGAGGACGAGGGTCTGATCGTCAGTGCTAGCGAGGGCGGCAAGAAGCTGTTCACGCTCACCGACAGCGGCCGCACCGAGGCGGATTCGGGGCCCGAGGCGCCCTGGGAGGAAGCCGGGCGTGGCGTCGACTGGGAGAGCGTCAACGAGATCCGGCAGGCCGGCTTCGGTCTGATGGAGGCGTTCGGCCAGGTCTGGAAGACCGGCTCGGCCGATCAGCGTCAGAAGGCTCTCTCGGTCGTCAATGAGGCCCGCAAGAAGCTGTACCTGATCCTTGCCGACGAACACTGAGCCCGTGGACGCGGTGTCCGGGGGTGAGGTGACAAGGGCCTCGCGGCCGGGCCGCGAGGCCCTTTCCGTCGGGCGGGTGGCGTCAGGCGGTGATGAGGCCGCCCAGCTTGCGCAGTGATTCGACGAGCGCGGCCGTCGCCGAATCCTTGAGCTTTCCCGCCATCAGGGAGACCGCGGCGCCGGTGAACTCCCCGTCGATGCGGACAGTGGTGGCGTTCCCGTCGGGGGTCAGTGAGTAGCGCATGGCCAGGTTGACGCCCATCGGGCCCTTGCCCTTGGTCGTCAGCAGGCGCGCGGTCTCCAGTTCCGTCACCGTCCAGGTCACCTCGGCCGGGAAGCCCATGAGTTTCATGTTCTCCTCGTAGGTGGCCGAGAGTTCGAGCGTCTCCGGGCCGCCCTTGGGGAAGCTGGTGTGGGTGGCGTTCCACCGGCCGTACGCGGAGAAGTCCGTCAGCTGGGCCCACACCTTCTCGGCCGGTGCTTCGATGCGTGCCTCTGCGCTGACTTCGGCCATGCGACCACCCCTTCTCGGCGGGTTACGGTGTTGCGGAACGTAGCCGCAGTGGCCGGAACATTCAATACTGATGAACCGTCAGATCTATCTGGTCGGTTCCTTCCCCTCCCGCGCGCCAGATCAGGGCGGCGTCGAACCGGTCGCAGGCGCGCGGGTGAGGGCCCTCGTCGTGGCAGTGGAACGCGGCCCAGAAGAGGTCGGCGCGCAGTGCGTCGGCCGGTGCGTGAACCCGGTACACGTACTCCCGTCCGTCAAGTGCCTGCAGGGCGACCAACCAGGACATGTCCGCGGTCTCCCTTTCCGGTTGTCGCGTGGGTATGGCGTGTGGGACGTAGGGGAACGGATTCCGGTTGCCGAGGGAGCGCGTGGCAAGGCGGCGCGCGCCCCTTGCTCCGATCGGATCCGGAAATGACGAGATCTCATCCGCAAGGAGGAGAAACCGTTCGGGTGTGCCCAACTTGCGTGGGATGCCTGGATGAGTCGTTGCGGGGATGCATCGGCGCTGTGTGCCTGATGGGGTGGGAGGCGTGCACAACCGGATGCCGCGGATTCCTCAGCAACCCGTACCGAACCGCGCCGAGCTCGACGCCAGACTCACGGTGGAGCTGGCCGCCGTGGTGACGGGCGCCCGCAGACGTGCGCTGCGCGACGGCGACCGGCAGATCGACACCGCGCATCTGCTGCACTCTCTCATCGAATCGGATCCCGCGGTGCGGGCGGCCTTCGAGGGCGGGCCGCAACTGGCCAGGGTGCTCGGCTATCTCGTCCAGCGCAGTATCGGGTACGGGCTTCGCTGGCAGGGCTCGGTGGAGGACTCCGGCGCGCTCCCGGTCGTCCCGGACCCGCATTCCGCCGTTCGGGAGGCGGAGGGCTGGTCGCCCTCGGCCGCCGCGGCGATGGCCGGAGCGCTCGACCGGGCGGAGAAGCGCGGCGATGCACGGGCCGGAGGGCTCGATCTGTTTGCGGCGCTGGCCATGGATCACGAGTGCCGGGCCGTCGAGGTGCTGGTACGCGGCGGGATCGACGCGGATCGGCTCGCCGCCCGGCTCGCGGATGCTTCCGGCCGGGCCGTGGGGGAGATCGGGGGCTGAGCGACCGACGCACGGGCGGCCGGAGCGGCTCCCCGAGCTGACGGGGAAGGCCGTGGTGGAGCCGCATACCCACGGGCGAGTCTGTCAGGGGTGACCGGGGTGACGCTGCTGACCGCAGCTGTCATGATGGGCCGATGCACGCGTCTCAGGGGAGAAGCGCCGGCCTGGGACTAGCCCTGGCCTCGGCGTTCGCATTCGGTGGTTCAGGGGTTGCGGCCAAGCCGCTGATCGAGGCGGGGCTCGATCCGCTCCATGTCGTGTGGCTGCGGGTGGCGGGTGCGGCCCTGGTCATGTTGCCGGTGGCCTGGCGCCACCGGGACCTGGTGCGCAGTCGGCCGGTCCTGCTGCTCGGTTTCGGGCTGCTCGCCGTCGCGGGTGTGCAGGCCTTCTACTTCGCGGCGATCTCGCGCGTCCCCGTCGGCGTCGCCCTGCTCGTCGAATACCTGGCGCCCGCGCTCGTCCTCGGCTGGGTCCGGTTCGTCCAGCGCAGGCCGGTCACCAGGCGGGCCGCGGTCGGCGTGGTGCTGGCCGTGGGCGGGCTGACGTGCGTGGTCGAGGTCTGGTCGGGGCTGAGCTTCGACGTGGTCGGACTGCTGCTCGCACTCGGTGCCGCCTGCTGTCAGGTCGGCTACTTCGTCCTGTCGGACCAGGGGAGCACTGAAGGGGCGGACGGTGTCGAACCGCCGAATCCGGTCGGTGTCATCGCCTACGGGCTGCTGATCGGCGCACTCGTGCTCACCGCGGTTGCACAGCCCTGGGGCATGGACTGGTCGGTCCTGGGTGGCAGTGCCGCCATGGACGGCACGGATGTCCCGGCCTGGCTGCTGCTCGTCTGGATCGTGTTGCTGGCGACCGTGATCGCCTACGTCACCGGAGTGATCTCGGTGCGGCTGCTCTCTCCCGCGGTCGCGGGCGTGGTCGCCTGCCTGGAGGCGGTCATCGCCACCGTGCTCGCCTGGGTGATGCTCGGCGAGCACCTGTCGGCGCCCCAGCTCCTCGGCGGTGCCATGGTGCTGATCGGTGCCTTCATCGCCCAGTCGTCGACGCCGCGGACGCCCTCCGGTCCCGTCGCCTCGGGGCCGGGAACGGGGGTGGCCGAACGGCCGGACGACGGCTGCGCGGATGCCGAGGGGGAGTTGTCCTCCGGGCGCGCCGCGACGTGACGGCGGGACCGGCTGCGATGTGAGGGCGAAGGCCGGCCGTGACGACGAAGACCGGCCCGAGCGGTGCGCCGCGGCGTCGGCCGCCGAGGTGCATGGACTCGGTGTCCGGTGGCGAATCCGTCCGCCACCGGGGCGCGTCAGAGCTCGGTGATGTAGGCGGGTACCCCGATCGCGGGGGCGAGGTCGTCCGCGGGGAGCGGCGCCGCATATCCGCGGGCGAGCGGGACGACGCCCGCCCAGTGGGGCAGTGCGAGGTCGCGGGGGTCGTCGTTGGGGCCGCCCGTGCGGATCTTGGCGGACACCTCCCGCAGGTCCAGCCTGATCACCGCGGTCGCGGCCAGTTCCTTCTCGTCGGCGGGCCGGGAGTCCGCGGAGCGGCCCGGCACCACGTGGTCGACGATGGCGTCGAGGGCGGTCCGCCGCTCCTGCGGGTCGGTGACCGTGTGCGCGACGCCGTGGACCACCACGGAGCGGTAGTTGATCGAGTGGTGGAAGGCCGAGCGGGCCAGTACCAGACCGTCGACATGGGTCACCGTCAGGCACACGGGCAGTCCGGGGTCGGTACGGCCCGCCTCGCGCAGCGGCCGGGAGCCCGTCGAGCCGTGTACGTAGAGCCGGTCGCCGACCCGGCCGAAGAGCGTCGGCAGGACGACGGGTGCGCCGTCGCGGACGAAGCCCAGGTGGCAGACGTACGCCTCGTCGAGTATCGAGTGCACCATCTCCCGGTCGTAGGCCGCCCGCTCCCGGGAGCGGGTCGGGACGGTGCGCTCGGTCGGCTCGTATCCTGCTGCGGCTTCCGGGCCCGTGGTCTGCGGCGATGCGGTGTCCGACATTGCGTTCTCCATTGCTCTAGTGCATAATCTCGTTTGTGCTAGGAGAGTATCGGATTGTCGGGCGGCGCGCATCGGAGATTGCCGCCAGTGTGGAGAGCGGAGTCGGCTCCGGTGAGCTCGAACCGGGCCAAGCACTGCCTCCCATGCGGGAGTTGGCCGATCGGCTGCGGGTGAACCCGAATACGGTGGCAGCCGCCTACCGCACGCTCCGCGAGCGCGGAGTGATCGAGACGGCCGGGCGCCGGGGCAGCAGGGTGCGGCCGCGCCCCGCGAGCACGGCGCGTGGTTCGCTCCGGGTCGAGGCGCCGGCCGGCGTGCGGGATCTGGGGGCGGGCAACCCTGATCCGGGCCTGCTGCCCGCGTTGGGGGAAGTCTTCGCGGCGGTCGCGGGGGAGTATGCCCGGCGACCCGGAATGTACGGGCAGGCGCCGGTGGACCCGGAGTTCGCCGTGCTCGCCCGTGCCGCGCTGGACGCCGACGGGGTGCCGGCCGGGCCCGTGGTCGCGACCTCCGGATCGCTGGACGCGATCGAGCGCGTGCTGGTCGCGCACCTCAGACCCGGTGACGCGGTGGCGATCGAGGACCCGGGCTGGGGCAGCCTGCTGGACCTCGTACCGGCGCTGGGGCTGCGCCCCGTGCCCGTCGCCGTCGATGACGAAGGTCCTTTGCCCGACGCCGTCGAGCACGCGTTGAACACCGGTGCCCGCGCGCTCGTGGTCACCGACCGCGCGCAGAATCCGACCGGCGCGGCGATCGGTGCCGGACGTGCCTTCGAGTTGCAGGGAGTCCTCGCCGGGCACCGGGACGTCCTGCTGATCGAGGACGATCACGGTCACGGCATCGTGGACCTGCCGCTCCATCCGCTGGCGGGCGCCACGGACCGCTGGGCCTTCGTGCGGTCGGTGGCCAAGGCGTACGGGCCGGACCTGCGGGTCGCCGTGCTGACCGGCGACCCGGTCACGGCCGACCGGGTGGCGGGGCGGCAGCGGCTGGGCCCCGGCTGGGTCAGCAGACTGCTGCAACGGGCCGTGGTGCACCTGTGGGCCTCGGGCGCTGTCGATCCGGGCCGGGTGGCGCGGGCGTACGCGATGCGGCGGGACGGTCTCGTGCGGGCACTGGCGGAGCGGGGCGTGGAGGCGCACGGACGCAGCGGGATGAATGTGTGGGTGCCGGTGGGTGACGAGACCGGCGCGGTGGCGAGGCTGCTGCACTCCGGCTGGGCCGTGGCGCCGGGAGCGCGGTTCCGGATGACCGCGCCCCAGGGGATCCGGCTCACCGTCTCGACGCTCGCCGAGGCCGACATCGAGCCGCTGGCGGATGCGGTGGCGGCAGCGGTGGGACCGGTGAAGCCGCTGAACTACGGGTGATCCCCGGCTGCGGCCCGGCCGTCCCGGCCGCCGGAGGTCCGGCCGGGACGGGGTCTGCTCTGGGTGAGTGCAGCGCCCGCCAGGACCACGAGGGCTCCGACCGGTGTGTTCCAGCTCAGCTGCTCACCGAGCACGACCACCCCGGCGGCTGTCGCGATGACCGGGATGAAGTACGTGACCATCTGCGCGGTTGTCGGTCCGACCTCCTCCACCAGGCCGTACTGCATCAGGACCGCGAGGCCGGTGCCGAGCGCCCCGAGGGCCACCACGGCCAGCGTCGGGAGCAGCGGGAAACCGTCCGGGGCCGAGGTGAACAACGGGGTCACCAGGGCGATCTGCGCCGTGCCGAGGAAGAGCTGGCTGCCGGTGAGTGCCAGCGTGGAGGAGCTGCTGCCCGCCAGCGTCCTGCGGACATAGATCCAGCCGATGGGATAGCTGAGGGAGGCGAGCAGGGCCATGGCCGTGCCGCCGAAGTCCAGCCCGGAGAAGCCCTGCCAGGCGCCCAGCACGGTCAGTACGCCGAGAAAGCCGAGCCCGAGTCCGGCGACCCGGCGCCGGGTCGGCCGGTCCTCGGAGAGTGCGACGAGTGACAGGGCCATGCCCCACAGGGGCGAGGTCGCGTTGCAGATGCCGGCCAGTGTCGAGGGGATGGTCAGCTCGGCATGGGCGAAGAGCGAGAACGGCAGCGCGTTCAGGAAGAACGCCGCGACGGCCAGGTGCCCCCAGGTGCGGGCGCCGCGGGGCAGCCGTTCGCGCCGGACGGCCATCGCGACGGCCAGGACCGCTGTGCCGGACAGCAGGCGGCCGAGGGTGACCTGCAACGGGGCGTACCCCTCGGTGCCGACCTTGATCAGGAGAAAGCTGAACCCCCAGATGAGCGCGAGCGCGCCGAACCGGATCCGCCAGTCCGCCGCCGGGCGGGCGGAGGGGGCCGGAGCCGGGGCGGAGGGCTTGGCGGGAGGTGTGGTCCTGGATGTGGCGGCGACGGTCATGAGCCCAACGATGACGAAGCGAACCAATTAGAACAAGCGAGACTTTGTGTGAAGGTCTGCGTAGCATTGCTTACATGTTGAATCTGGAGCGCCTGCGCACCCTGGACGCACTGGCCCGGCACGGTTCCGTGAGCGGCGCCGCCGAAGGGCTGCACGTGACCACCTCGGCGGTCTCCCAGCAGCTGGCGAAACTGGAGCGCGAGGTGGGGCAGCAGCTCCTGGCCAAGAACGGCCGCGGGGTCAGGCTCACCGACGCCGGCCGGCTGCTCGCCGACCATGCGGCCCGGATCCTGTCCCAGGTCGAGCTGGCCCAGTCCGACATCGAGGCGCAGCGCGGCGAGGTGGTGGGCGAGATCCGGCTCTCCGCCTTTCCCACCGCGGCCCGCGGCCTCTTCCCCGCGGTGCTCCGAGCGCTGCGCAGTGACCACCCCGAACTCCGCGTGCATACCCGGGAGCTGGAGCCCGAGGACGGGATCCGCGCGGTGCTCAGGGGTGACACCGACCTCGCGGTGGTGCTGGACTGGAGCAACAAACGGCTGCCCGTGCCCGGTGGCCTGGCCAAGGCAGAACTCCTGGACGACGCCCCGGACATCGCGATGCCGGCCGGTCATCGGCTCGCCGTCCGGGCCGAGGTGGACCTGGAGGAATTCGCCGACGACGACTGGGTGTCCTGGCCCGAGGGGGAGTTCTGCTACGACTGGCTGATGTTCACCCTCCGCTCGAAGGGCATCGAACCGCGCATCGCGCACCTGGCGGGCGAACACCACACCCAACTCGCCCTGATCGCCGCCGGAATGGGCGTCTGTGTGGCGCCGAGGCTGGGCCGCGGACCGGTACCCGACGGGGTGCGGCTCGTTCCCGTACGGCAGAGGATGCGGCGCCACGTCCACGCCGTGTGGCGTACCGACGCGGACCGGCGCCCCTCGATCAGGGCGGCGGTGAGGGCGCTGCGCGCGGCCGGCCGGGAGATGGACGCACCGTGAGCCACGAGCGCCGGCGGGGCGTGCGGGGGCTGTCCCCAGCACCTGGGTCCACCGATCGGTGGACGAGAGGTTCAACCTGACACCTCTGTCCGTCAACTGCCCTGTTCAACAAGGCTTTCGGGCATGAACTCATTCGCTGTGCGCATGGCGCGCCGGAGCGCGCTGCACCCCTGGCGGGCGGTTGTCGGCTGGCTGGTGTTCGTGGTGCTGTGCCTGGTCGTCGGCGGAGCCGTCGGCACCAACAACGCGAGGACGGCCGACTATCGCGTCGGTGAGGCTGGCCGGGCCGAGGCCATGGCGGCCGAGGGACACCTGGAGCGCCGTTCCACCGAGCAGGTGTTGATATCCACCCGGTCGGGAGCCCCCGACGAGCAGGCCGCCGAATCGGCCGCGCGGGACCTCACGGCCCGCATGAGAAGGCTGCCTCAGGTCGCGGACGTGGCCGCGCCGCTGTGGTCGGGCGACGGCCGGATCCTCATGGTCGAGGTGGCGCTGAAGGGCGAGGAACGGGACGCCAAGGACAAGGTCGACGCACTGGCGGCGCAGACCGCGGCCGTTCAGCAGTCCCGGCCCGGGCTGTTGCTGGAGGAGACGGGAAGCCCCGTCATCAGCAAGGGGGTCGACCAGCAGCGCGGCGACGACCTGGCCCTGTCCGAGAAGATCACCCTTCCGGTCACGCTGATCACCTTGCTCGTCGTCTTCGGATCGGTCGTGATGGCCGCGGTGCCGCTGCTGCTCGCGCTCTCGTCGATCGCGGCGGCCATCGGCCTGTCGATGGTGGTCTCGCACCTCTCTCCGGACGCCGGAGTCGGCACGAACGTCATCCTGATGATCGGTCTCGCCGTCGGTGTCGACTACACGCTCTTCTATCTCAAGCGGGAACGCGAGGAACGGGCCCGCAGCGATGGCCGGCTGAGCACCGAGGTACTGGTGGAACTGGCCGCGGCCACGTCGGGCCGGGCGGTCGTGGTGTCGGGGCTGGCGGTCGTCACCTCCACCGCGACGCTGTACTTGGCATCCGACGTGATCTTCTCCTCGCTGGCCACCGGCACCATCGTGGTCACACTGGTCGCCGTGGCGAGTTCCCTGACCGTGCTGCCCGCACTGCTGTCCGTGCTCGGCAAGCGGGCGGAACGCCGCTCACGGCGCCGGGCGGTGCGGGGGAAGCCCGCCCCCCGCACCCGCCGCGAGGGCGCGGGCCGGATCTGGACCGCACTGCTGCGGCCCGCCGCCCGGCATCCCCTCGCCACGCTCTGCGTTCCGGTCCTCGCCCTGGTCGCGCTCGCCCTGCCGCTGACCGGACTGAACATCACGGAGATGAGCCGCGACACGCACTCCCGGGAGATTCCCGCGATGCGGGTCTACGACCGTCTCAACGAGGCCTTTCCCGAGCAGCGGGTGACGCACGACGTCGTTGTGCGCGCCGACGCCTCGCGCAGCCGGGAGGTCACCGGTGCGCTGCGAGAACTGGCCCGGCTTGCGGACAAGGACCCGCTGTTCGCCGGTGGCCCGCGCATCGACACCTCGGCCGACCACCGGATCAGCGTGCTGCGGCTGAAGGTGCCGCACCTCGGCAACTCCCCCCGGGCCCGCGACTCCCTCGACCACCTGCGCGACACGTATCTGCCCGCCACCGTCGGACGGATCGAGGGCGCGGAGTACGGCGTCAGCGGGGACGTCGCCCGGTACGCCGACTATCCCGCCCATCAGAACAGCAGGATTCCGCTCGTCCTCGGGGCACTGCTGCTGGTGACCTTCGCGATGACCGTGTACGCCTTCCGCTCCGTGGTGCTCGGCCTGATCGGGGTCGTACTCAACCTGCTCTCCGCCGCGGCCGCGCTCGGCCTGCTCGTCCTGGTCTTCCAGGGCACCTGGGCCGAGGGGCTGCTGGGCTTCGACTCCACGGGCTCGATCGGGTCGCGCGTCCCGCTCTTCCTCTTCGTGATCCTCTTCGGACTCTCCATGGACTACCAGGTGTTCGTGGTGAGCCGGATCAGGGAGGCCGTGCTCGCCGGTGTCCCCACGCGGCAGGCCGTCCTCGACGGGATCCGCACGTCGGCGGGCGTGGTCACCAGCGCCGCGGTCGTGATGACGACCGTCTTCGTGAGCTTCGTCCTCCTGCACATCATCGAGATGAAGCAGATCGGTTTCGTGCTCGCGGTGGCAGTACTGCTCGACGCCTTCGTCGTCCGCATCATGATCCTGCCGGCGGCACTGCTCCTGCTGGGCGAGGCGACCTGGTGGCCGTCGCGTCCCGTCCCGGCCGCATCGGACCGGACCCGCCGCGACCAGCCACTGGCCGAAGTACGTTGATCGGCATGACTGCTCTCGCCGGGCCCTCGGCCGACGGCTTCTGGACCACATCGCTGCGCCGTTGGAACGCCGTGTGCTGGGTGCTGTTCGTCGCTATGGCCGTTGGGCTCGCCACGATGGACGGGTCCGTCGGGAGCAGGTACGCGGCGCTGGTGCTGCTCGGCTGCGTGGTGCTCTGCTACGCGCTCCTCGACCGTTTCCCCGGCAACCCCGTCGTACGGCCGCACGTCTACCTCTCCGTGCTGGTGCTCGCGCTCGGTGGGCTCGCCGAGCTGGGCGGCAGCTACGCGGCGCTGTTCATGGTGACACTGCCGCACTACTGGATGTTCGGGCGGACTCCCAGGGCCTCGATGGGGTTCCTGGGGCTGGCGACGGCGGCGACGCTGACGGGGAGCTGGTACCGGCAGGGCTGGTCGCTGCAGTTCTTCGGCGAGACCATGGTGTCCACCCTGATCGTCGTCGCCGTGGGGGTACTGATCGGGCTGTGGGCGCACTCGGTGGTCGCGCAGAGCACCGAACGTGCCCGGCTGATCGTCGAGTTGGAACGGACCCAGGCGGAGCTGTCCGAGGCGCACCAGCGCCAGGGGGCGGCGGACGAACGGGAGCGGATGGCGCGCGACATCCACGACACCCTCGCGCAGGGCCTCGCGTCGATCGTCGTGCTGGCCGAAGCGGCCAGGGCGGGACTCGACTCGGAGCCGGCACGGAGCGCCCAGCAGCTGCGCTCGATCGAGTCGACGGCCCGGGAGAACCTCGCCGAGGCACGGGAACTGGTGGGCTCGGCCCAGCAGCAGGGCGGCGCGGCGGCCGGGTCGGTGGCACGGACACTGCGCCGCATCCTGGACCGCTTCGCGGAGGACACGGGGCTCACGGTGGCCGGCGAGCTGGCGGACGTCGAGTGCGACCAGCAGACCCGGATCGCACTGCTGCGGTGTACGCAGGAGTCCCTGGCCAACGTCCGTAAGCACGCGCGCGCCTCCACGGTCGGCGTGATGCTGAGCCGCCGGCCCCACGGGGTGGAGCTGGAGGTCACCGACGACGGCGCCGGATTCGTTCCGGAGGAATCGACGGGTTTCGGGCTCGACGGGATGCGCAAACGCCTGGCGGAACTGGGCGGTCGGCTCACGGTCACCAGCTCGTTGGGCGACGGCACGAGAATCCTGGGGGTGATCCCGCTGGAACCGGCGCCCGGCGACAGCGACGAGGGAAGCGAGGGGACGCGATGACCGGCGGACGAATCAGGGTGGTCGTGGTGGACGACCACACCGTCATGCGGGCGGGCGTCGTGGCCCTGCTGGCCGGTGAGGACGGGATCGAGATCGTCGGGGAGGCGGGGGACGGCCGGGAGGCACTCGGCCTCGTCGAGCGGTACGACCCCGACGTCGCCCTGGTCGACCTGCGGATGCCGGTGCTCGACGGGGTGGGGGTGACCACCGAGATCGTCGCCCGGTACCCGCGCACCCGGGTGCTGATCCTGACCACGTACGACACCGATCAGGACATCGAGCGCGGGGTGGAGGCGGGCGCCATCGGCTATCTCCTGAAGGACACCACCCGCGAACAGCTCGCCGACGCCATCCGCTCGGCGGCGCGCGGGGAGACGGTCCTCGCGCCCCGGGTGGCGGAGAAGCTGTTCGCGCGGATGCGGCGCCCGGCCCAGGAGCCGCTCACCGCCCGTGAGACCGATGTGCTCAACGCGGTGGCGGACGGCCTGACCAACGCCGACATCGGCAGACGTCTCGTCATCGCGGAGGCCACGGTCAAGACCCACCTCCTGCGCCTGTTCGCCAAGCTCGACGTGAGCGACCGGACGCGGGCGGTGGTGGTGGCCATGGAGCGCGGGCTGCTCAGGCGCCCGTGAGGCCACTGCCGAACACGCCCGTCGCGGCCCGGCCGGCCGCGGGCGTGGGGGCGTGCCTCAGGCCGTGAACGGCTCCGGCGGTTGGACCGGGCACGCCGCAGGGCGTCTCTCAGGCTGTGAAAGACCCCGCGAGCTTCCGGAAGTCCCAGGAGGTGATGGCCTGCGGAGTCAGTCGCAGCCAGGCGTGTCGGCCGTCGTGCGGCATGGCGTCCATGCCGAAGTACTTCGCCGCGAACAGCCGTTCCGGTGCGTCGAGTCCTGGGCACGGCTCGCCGGTGCGGGGCGCCTCGCCGATCGGGACGGCCTCACCGGAGAGTTCGATGCCGCGCAGTTCCCCGTACTCCACCCCGTCGTCCACCACCACCGCGATCCTCGGGTCGCGGCGCAGCTGGGACCAGCGCAGGCTGCGGGTGATCGAGTACAGCCAGAGCGAGGTTCCGTCCCAGGCGAACCAGAGGGTGCCGATGTGCGGGCGGCCGTCCTCGGCCACGGTCGCCACCCGGCAGGTGCGCTGCTCGGTGAGATAGGTGTCGCGTTCGGCGTCCGTCATCATGATCCGACGGCCCCGTCGCTGAGTGGCGGTCATCGTGCGCCCCCTCCAGTTTGCTGACTGTATGTCAGAAAGCATGGGGTCTCTTCCCTCGTCACGCAATGGCGGTTAGCCTCTCGCGCCCCGGTCCGCCGCAGAAAGGGGCAGCCGTGCCGTCGAGGAGTCAGCTCGCCGAGCAGCTCGATCCCGCCACCACCGTGCTTCTCACGGTCGAATGCCAGCAGGGGGTCGTCGGCCCCGGCAGCGCGCTGCCCGAACTGGCCGAGGAGGCCAGGTCGTCCGGCGCGCTGGGCCGTGTCGCCCGGCTGGTCGCCGCCGCCCACGAGGCCGGGGTCCAGGTGCTGCACGCGGTGGCCGAACGCCGCCCCGACGGCCGGGGGGCCGGCGGCAACGCCCGGCTCTTCCGGGCCGCCGGCCGGTTGCCCGTGCAGCAGCACACCGGCACGGCCGCGGTACGGATCGCGGCGCCGATCGAAGTGGCCGACGAGGACCTCGTCGTACGCCGACTGCACGGCCTCTCGCCCATCGCCGGCACCGAGGTGGACGCCCTGCTGCGCAATCTCGGCTGCCGGACGCTCGTCGTCACCGGAGTCTCGGCCAATGTGGCCGTCCCCAATGCCGTGTTCGACGCGGTGAATCTCGGCTACACGGCCGTGGTGCCGTCCGACGCCATCGCGGGGGTGCCGGCCGACTACACCCCGGTGATGATCCGCAACACGCTCGCCCTCGTGGCCACCATCGCGGACACGGAAGACGTACTGCGCTGCTGGCTGGGCCGGACGCCCAGCGGGGGCGGTTCCTGAAGTGTGATCCGGAGACGGCGCCCGGCCGCAACGCCGCCTGCGCCGGGCGCGGTCGACGCGCCGCGGCGCGTCGACCGCGGCCAGGAACGCTGCCACGGCGGTGTCGTGGACCGCCTTCCGGCGCACGCGGGCAGCTCGTCGACAGAGGTCCGGGCACTGCCCGGTGACGAGCAGGTCAGGGCGCGAGTGTGATCGAGTCGCCCGTGACCGTGATCTTCCTGGCGGGCAGTGGCCGGGTGGCGGGACCGTGCGCCACGGCGCCCGTCGACGCGTCGAACATGCTGCCGTGACAGGGGCAGTGGATGGCGCCGTCCGCGACGCGCGACACCGCGCAGCTCTGGTGGGTGCAGTTCGAGGAGAACGCCTTGAACTCACCGGCCCTGGGCTGCGTCACCACGACACCCTGGTCGGCGAAGACCTTCCCGCCGCCCTCGGGGATGTCGGCGGTCCTCGCCAGTGCGGTGCCGCGGGTGTCCGTTCCGTCGCCGGCGGCCGGTTCGACCACATCCGAACCGCCCGATTCCCCCTGGTTGGTGCAGGCGGTGAGTGCGGCGGCCACCGAGGCCGCTCCGGCCGCGACGACGACGGCCCGGCGCCCGGGACGTCCCTCGTGGTTCTGCGATGTGCTCATACCGGCTTTCCCTTCCACAGTGTTCACGACTTCGGTCGTCGTTCAGGGGTACGCGCGGTGGGACCCCGGTGTTCAACGCCGGGAGACTTCTCCCGAAAGCCCCTGGGCGGTGCCGCGGCGGAGTACCACGGCGGATGGACGACGACCACACCGTCATCGGCAGATCCGGGCACCGGCATGAGCGGTCGAGGGGGGAGATGTCAGAGGCGTCTGCGAGGCTGAGTGCCATGACACTGAGCAGCTTCAATGACCTCGAGCGGGCCATTCGCAACGGCTGGGGCGCGGACACCACGACGCCCGAGCACCGTCCGGACTGGACTCCGGCCAATCCGGCACGCGACCAGTGCGGTGTCACCGCCCTGGTGGTGCACGATCTGCTGGGCGGTGATCTGATCCGCGGCGAGGTCCATGTCGACGGCGAGCGAGTGGACTACCACTGGTGGAACCGTCTGGGCATGGGGATCGAAGTCGATCTGACCCGTGAGCAGTTCGGCCCCGAGGAGCGGGTCGTCGGCGGCGACGTGATCGTACGGCCCCCGGAGATCGTGCGGCTGCGCGAGGAGTACGAACTGCTCCGCAGCAGAGTCGTGGCGGCGCTGTGCCCGTAGGCGCCACCGCTCCGGGGCCGGCGAGCCGCCGCGTCCCTACGCGTCGTCGGCGCGGAAGACCGGCAGCCCCTCGCGCATCCGGCCGAACAGGAGGCTCCGGTCCAACTGCTCCTCGTCCTCCTCGTCGCCGAACACCTCGTCCACCAGCAGTTCGCGCAGCCGCTCCTGCACGCCCTCGCCGTAACCCTGCTGGTAGTCGTCCAGGTCGAAGTGGGTGTCCGCCTCCACCGCGGCGATCGTGCAGTGCTCGTCCTCGATGACCAGCCGGGCGCGGATGGTGGCCGCCTGGAGTGTCTGGTCGTTGTAGTGGCCGTAGACCACCTCGGCCGCGATGTCGCCGCCGACGGATATCTCGCCGTCGGTGTGCACGGCGTGAGCCGTCATGTCGTCACCGACCGCGACGACGGAGTCGGGGCCGCAGTCGGCCAGGCAGCCTTCGACGGTCAGGGAACCGGTGACCACGAACGGGGCCGCGATGTCCAGATGCCCCTGCACCACGAGATCCCCGTGGTGGAAGAACGGGTTCTCCACCCGCTGGTCACCGGCCAGGGTGCGGTCCGTACGGGCGCCGTCGCCGAGAATCCTTGCGCACAACGCCGGTATCAGCGGCACGTGATCGGGATCGGCGTCGTCACGGAGCTCGGTGACGAACTCCTGGAAACTGCCGAACTCCGGTCGTACGAGATCCGTGAGCCAGCCGCTTGTGTCCGGAACCCCGGCGGCCTCGCAGGCTTCGGACGCGGCGGCCCGCATCGCCTCGGCGGCCCGGCGGGCCACCGCCATGTCGATGGGCAACGGCGTGTCGACCACGGTGCGGGATCCGGTGCGGTCCGACGCATCCTCGTTCACGAGTTCACTCATGGCCGGAGTCTATGAAGCACCACTGACACCGAGCGCGGCCGCACGCCTGGTCAGTGTGCCGTTCTCCAGGCCGAGTTCGCGTTCGGCCGGGCTGACCGCCATGCGCGTGACGACCTCGGGGTGGCTTCCGGTCCCGGTGCCGGCGTGTGCGCCCGGACCGTCGATGACCACGAGGATCTGCATCGTCGCCGCATACGGGTCGTCGCTGCGGAACTCGCCGCGGTGGACGTCGTCGCGGATACATCCCCGAAGCCGCCGCCGGAACTGCCGATCGCGTCGGCGCACGGACTCTAGCGTCGGCTCCTGCAAGCAATGACCGACGCCATGGAGGACAGGGATGAACAACAGCATGCGTACGGCGGCCGCTGCCGCAGCCCTCGTTGCCGGTCTCGTCACGGTCGGCGGCACCACCGGTGCCGCGGCCGCCGAGCGTCCGGAGCGGATCACCGGCCAGGAGCAGCTCGCCAGAAGCATCGCCCGGGCGGTCGCCGCCGAGCAGCAGAAGGGGGCCGTCACCGACGGAGTCATCGGCGGCATGGTCGTCAACTCGTCAACCCCGCGTTCCTGCTGACGATTCGGAGGTGAGCACCGTGGACAGCACTGCGGACCGCGCCCGGGACGGGCGGGAAAGCCCCCTCAGATGGTGCCCGAGCGGCGATGCGAGCCGCCCGGAGACCGTCGTCCTCGGCGTACGGTCCGGGGAGCACGATCAGGTCGTCTACCTGGCCGAACCCGTACCCGCCGCCGATGTTCTCGGTAGCATTCCGGAGGGGATCGCCCCCAACCGGGTGCTCCGGTTCGCCTCGCACTGCGTGTCGGACTGCGCGAACCGGGTCGGCGAGGCCTGCGGGCTGATCGAGCGGATCACGACCGTACCGGCCGAGCCCGGTCCGGCGGCCGTGCCACGGTGCCACCTCCGCCCGCACTGCAAGTGGTGGAACCAGGTCGGTGTCGAGGCCTGCCACCGCTGCCCGGCCCTGACGACACTGGAACCCCGCGACGACGAACTCGCCGTTCTCGTCGCGGACCCGGCGACCACCCGTGAACAGCTGGAGAGCTGGATCGCCGCCGAACGGTGAGCGGAGACGTTCACGGATTCGGTCACGGACCGGACCGAGAATCACGAGAGAAGGGATGTCGTGAACAACTGGACAAGGTGCTTCCGCCCGGACCCCATGGCCGGCGCGCAGATGCTGTGCTTCCCGCACGCAGGTGGTTCGGCCAGTGGTTACATCCCGCTGGCGACCGAGGTCGCGGGGACGGTGGAGGCACTGGTCGTGCAGTACCCCGGGCGCCACGACCGCATCGCCGAACCGTTCGCCGAACGGTTCGGCGTTGTCGTGGACGCGGTGCTGGCCTCGCTCCCCCCGAGCGGGAGCCGGCCGCTCCTGCTGTTCGGACACAGCATGGGCGCGCTCCTGGCGTTCGAGACGGCGCGGCGGCTCGCAGCCCAAGGGCGGGCGCCTGCGGCGCTGTTCGTCTCGGGCAGCGAGGGCCCCTCGCTGCCGCGCCGCTCGCGGCTGCCCGAACCGCCCAGCGACGACGACCTGATCGGGGAGATGCGACTGCTGTCCGGCACGGACGAGTCGCTGCTGACCCACCCGGAGATCCTCGAACTCGCACTGCCGCCGCTGCGCGCCGACTACGCCATGCTGTCCGCCCGCACCTACGTTCCCGGGCCGGCGCTCCACTGCCCGGTCGTCGCGCTGACCGGTGACAGCGACCCCCGGGTCTCCGTCGAGGGCGTACAGGCGTGGGAGCGGGAGACCGAAGGCACCTTCGAGCGGCATGTACTGCCCGGCGGCCACTTCTTCCTGAGTGACCACCTGCCGTACGTCGCGGAGCTCGTCGCCGCGCATGCGCCCGGTCGAACGGCCCGCACGGTCGCCTGAGAGCACACACCGCACAGGGCTTGGGCCCCGCCCTTCCGGGTCGGGGCCCAAGCCCTGTGTCGCGGCCTCACTCACTCCGCCTCGAAACTCACTCCGCCTCGAACTCCGAGAGCAGGGCGTCCAGGGAGTCGTCGCCCTCTTTGGCCGCCACGATCCGGCGGGCCATCTCGTGCAGCGTCAGCTGCTCCAGGAACAGCGTGATGGGAACGTCGAGACCGAAGTCGTCCCGGAGGCAGCCGACCAGGTGGACGGCGGTCAGGGAGTCGCCGCCGGCCGCGAAGTACGTCATCTCCGGATCGTCGGCGTCCGCCAGGCCCAGGGCCTCGGCGAGCAGCGCCCGTACGCCCTGCTCCAGGTCGGCAAAACCGCCGCCCTGCTCCGGCTGTTCCTCGACCGGGGCGACCGGGCCGAGGCGGTACGCGCCGTGGCTCTCGCCCGCGAAGGGGTAGGACGGCAGCGAGACCCGCCGGCCGCCGCCCTCCCGCACCACCGGCTCACCCGCCAGCCAGGCCTCCCCGAGCGGGTCGGGCCCGCCCAGCCCCACCGCACCACCGCCCGAGGCCAGTTCGGCGAGCAGCTCCGCCGCCCCCGCCCGGTCCGCGGCCCGCACATATCCGCGCACGGCCATCGGGGTGCGGCCCTGGTGCAGTGTGTACGCGGTGTCGGCGAGGGACGGGGCCCCCGCGGCCCGCAGCGCCCCGGCCAGCCGGCCGGCCAGCGCGGAGAGGTCCTCCCGGGTGCGGGCGGACAGCAGCAGGACCTCCGCCGCGCCCTGGGCGTCCGGCGCCCCGGCATCGGTGCGCCGGGGCGCCTCCTCCAGGACCACGTGCACATTCGTGCCGCCGATGCCGACCGAGCTGACCCCGGACCGCCGGGGACCGTGCTCGGGCTCCGGCCAGGCGGCCGGCCGCTCGATCAGGTGGAACGGCGAGTCGTCGAAGCCGAGTTCCGGGTGCGGGCGGCCGGCGTCGGCGTTCGGCACCAGGGTCGCGTGCTCCAGCATGAGGACCGACTTGATCAGCGCGGCGACCCCCGCCGCGGCGTCCAGATGGCCGATGTTCGACTTCACCGAGCCGATCCCGATCCGCCCGGTGCCGAGCGCACCCTTGAACGCGGCGCTCGCCGCCGCCGCCTCGATGCGGTCGCCGAGGGCGGTGGCCGTGCCGTGCGCCTCCAGATACTGGGCGTCGGCCGGGTCGAGACCGGCCGCCGCCCACGCCTCCACGATCGCGGCGGTCTGCTGGTCGACGCCGGGCGCGGTGAACCCGACCTTGGTCGCGCCGTCGTTGGTGACGGCGCTGCCCCGGATGACCGCCCGGATCGGGTCGTTGTCGGCGAGCGCGTCGGAGAGCCGGCGCAGCACGACCACGCCCACCCCGTTGCCCGGCACCGTGCCGCCGGCCCGCTCGTCGAAGGGGCGGCAGCGGCCGTCCGGCGAGTAGATGCCGCCCTGCTGGTGGACGTAGCCCCGCTTGCGTACCGTGTCCACGGCGACCCCTCCGGCCAGGGCCGTGTCGCACTCGCCGAGCAGCAGGGACTGCACCGCGAGGTGCACCGCCGTCAGCGAGGTCGAGCAGGCCGTCTGCACCGTCAGGCTCGGGCCCTGAAGGCCCAGCCGGTAGGAGATCCACGGGGCGAGGAACTCACGGTCGGTGAGGATGCGCACCTGGAGCGCCCCGATGGACGCGGCGAGCCGCGGGTCGGTCTGCGCCGCCAGCATGTGCTCGGTGGGCCCGCCACCGACGTACACGCCGGTACGCGCCGTGCCGCCGCGCGGGCTGCGGCCGGCGTCCTCCAGCGCGGACCAGGCCGTCTGCAGGAGCAGCCGGTGCTGGGGGTCGAGCGCCGCCGCCTCGGTGCGGTTGAAGCCGAACAGCTCCGCGTCGAAGCGGTCCGCGTCCGCAAGATGGCCCTTGGCCGGTATGTAGTCGCGACCGCGCACCTCCTGCGGGTCGGCGCCGTCGGCGATCAGTTCCTGCTCGGTGAAATCGGTCACCGAGCAGCGCCCGCCGAGCAGGTTCTTCCAGTAGGTGTCCAGGTCGGGTGCGCCGGGGAAACGGCCGCTCATCCCGACGACCGCGATCGCGGAGTCGGCTGCGAGGGGCTCGGCGGCGCTGGCGTTCTCGGTCATCGTGTGGAGCCTTTCCGGTAGCTGAGTCGTCGGGCAGCGGCGGTGCGTCGTGCGTGCCGGTCACCGCCGCGCGCGGCGGCCGTGCCGGCGGGGGGTTCGATGGCCGGAGCCCCGGCGGAGGTCCCGGCGGCCGCCCGGTCGAGGAAGGCGGCGAGGGAGCTGACGGTCGGGTGGCGGAACAGGTCGACCAGGCTGAGTTCGCCGTACGTCCCCAGCTCGCGCAGGGCGGACAGGACGCTCAGTAACCGGATCGAATTGCCGCCCAGATCGAAGAAGTGGTCGGTGACGGCGACGAGTTCGAGATTGAGCACCCGGGCCCACAGAGCGGCCACCAACTGCTCGGTGGCGGTGCCCGCGACGGTGGTCGAGCCGTCCGGCCGGCACCGCACGGTGGCGGGTTCCGGGAGCCGGGCCCGGTCGACCTTGCCGTTGCTGCTGAGCGGCATCTCGTCCAGCCGCACGAACACCTCGGGGACCATGGACCCCGGCAGCCGCCGGGCGAGATGGGCGCGCAGCTCCGCGTCCGGCGGCGCCGCTCCGTCCCGGCCCACCACATACGCCACGAGCCGCTGGGCGGTACCCGTGCCGCGGACGGTGGCCGCCGCCAGGGCGACGCCCGGCGCCCCCGCCAGCAGCGTCTCGATCTCGCCGAGTTCGACGCGCACGCCGCGCAGTTTGACCTGGAGGTCGGAGCGCCCGAGGTAGTGGATGAGACCGCGTGCGTCGATCCGGCCGAGGTCGCCGGTGCGGTACATCCGGGTGCCCGGCGCGCCGTGCGGATCGGCGACGAACCGTTCGGCGGTCAGGCCGGGCCGGCCGATGTAACCGCGCCCCAGCGAGGCACCGGCCACGTAGATCTCGCCGGCGACCCCGGCGGGGACCGGCCGGAGCCGCTCGTCGAGTACGTAGACCCGGGCCCCGGCCACGGCGCCGCCGAGCACTACGGGCTCGCCGGGGGTGAGGTCCCCGGTGGTGGCGTAGACGGTCACCTCGCTGGGGCCGTACGCGTTCACGATCCGGCGTCCGGGAGCGCTGAGCCGCTCGACCAGTTCGGCCGGGCACGCCTCGCCGCCGACCGCGACGGTCCGCAGCTCGGGCAGCTGTCCGGTCAGGTCGGGCAGCAGCATCGCGGCGGACGGCGGCAGGAAGACGTAGGTGATGCGGGAGTCGCGCAGCCGCTCCAGCAGAGCCTCGCCGATCCGCTCGTCCTCGCGCGGGATGTGCAGCTCCGCTCCGGCCACCCAGGGGAAGAAGAGGTCGGACACGGCGACGTCGAAGCCGAACGACACGAACTGCAGCACCCGGTCGTCGGCATCGACCGGGAAGGAGTGCCGCACCGCCCGGGTGAGGTTGACCAGCGCCCGGTGCTCGATGGCGACGCCCTTGGGGACGCCGGTGGAGCCCGAGGTGAACAGGACGTACGCGAGGTCCTCGGGACGCGGCGCCCCACCGGTCGTGACGGCCCCCGGTGCGACGGGGTCCGTGACGGCGGGGCGGTCGACCCGGATGCACGGCACCGCCAGGCTCTCCCCCTTCTCCGCGGTCTCCCGGGCGGTCAGGAGGAGTCCGGTGCCCGAACTCCCCACCATGTGGCGGAGCCTGGCCTCCGGGTGGGCCCGGTCCAGCGGTACGTACGCGCCGCCCGCCCGCAGGACGGCGAGGGCCGCGATGCCCTGGTCCGCCGAGCGGGGCAGCAGCAGACCGACCCGGAAGCCGGGCCGCACCCCGGCGGCGCGCAGCCGGGCGGCCAGCGCGTCGGCCCTGGCGAGCAGCTCGGCGTAGCTCAGGCGGAGATCCCCGCAGACCAGGGCCGTGGCATCGGGGCGTTCGGCGGCCCGGTCGGCGATCAGGTCCGGCACCAGGCGGTCCAGCGGCGCGGCCTGGTCGAGGCGGTCGGCGCCGGCGATGATCCGGCGGCGTTCCCCGGCCGGGACCAGCTCCACGGTGGACAGCGGCGCGGACGGGTCCGCGAGAAGCCCGGCCAGCAGTGTGCGGAAGTTCTCCGTCCAGCGGTGGACCGTCGCGGCCTCGAACAGGTCGCTGCGGTAGATGAACTGGGCGGCGAGTCCGGCGCCCCACCGCTCCATGAACAGGTGGAAGTCGAACTTGGCGGTGTCCAGGGTCAGCGGGAGCCGTTCGGTCGTCGCGCCGGCCAGCGCCAGCTCCGGCGCGGCCTCGTCCTCGTAGCTGAGCGCCACCTGCACCACCGGGTCGTGGCTGGTCTCACGGACCGGGGCGAGGGTGTCGACCACCGCCTCGAAGGGCGCGTCCTGGTAGGGCCGGGCCGCCAGCATCGAGGCCCGGACCCGGCGGGTCAGTTCGTCGAGCGAGGGGTCGCCGGACAGGTCCACGCGCATCGCCAGGGTATTGGTCAGCATCCCGACCATCTCCTGGAGTTCGGGCCGCTCGCGTCCCGAAGCCGGATAGCCGACGACCAGGTCCTCGCCGCCCGAGAGGCGGGAGAGGAACGCGGCGTACGCGGCGAACATCGTCATGAACGGGGTGGCGCCCGAGGCCGCGGCCACCTCGGCCAGGCGTTCCCTGACCTCGGCGCCGAGCAGGAAGCGTTCGGTGCCCCCGGCGGCCGTGCGGACCGGCGGGCGGGGGCGGTCCAGCGGCAGTTCCATGGTGGTGGGCGCGCCGCGCAGCCGGTCGACCCAGTGCTCCACGGACGCCTCGAACGCCCCGTCCGCGGCGCGCTCCCGCTGCCAGGCCGCGTAGTCGGGGAACTGGAGCGGGAGTTCGGCCGGCCGGTGGGCCCGGCCCCCGGCCTCGTGCCGGTACCCCTCGGACAGTTCCTCCAGCATGAGGCCGAGCGACCAGCCGTCGCAGACCAGGTGATGGGCGACGAGCAGCACCCGGTGGCTGCCGTCGTCGACGGCGTACACGGTGCAGCGCAGCAACGGCCCCTCGGCGGTGTCGAAGGGACGGGCGGCCTCGGCGCGCACCAGGGCGTCCGCACGGTCGGCGGGCACGTCCCGCCGGACGGTGAGCGGTACCCGTCCGACGGCCGAGACGCGCTGCGCAGGGGTGCCGTCCTCGGCGGTCCGGAAGACGGTGCGCAGTGCCTCGTGGCGGTCGACGAGCGCGTCCAGCGCGCGGCCGAACGCGGCGGTGTCGAAGGGCCCGTGCACCGCGAAGGCGACCGGCACGTTGTACTGGGGGGAGCCCGGATTCAGCTGGTCGAGGACGAGCAGGCGGCTCTGGGCGTCGGAGGCGGGGAACTCGTACTCCTCGTTCCCGGCACCCTCCGCGGCGTAGAGGTCGATGAGATCGACGGCGTCGACGGTCATGGGTTTCAGTCCCCTCGGAGGGCGGTTTCGAGGACCGCGGCGATCTCCGCCGCCGGGCCCGGGGTGAGTACGTCGCTGTGACCGCAGTCCAGTTCGTGCACATCGAGCGCTGCGGTCACGCGCTGCCAGGCCGCGGTCTTCTCGGCCGTGGTCGGCCAGTCGTCGTGCGTCGCGGAGAAGAGCGTCGTCCGGCCGTCGTAGGGGGACGGGCGCCACTCCCGGACGAGTCTGGTGTGGTGCGCCCCGGCGTCGACGAGGTGGTGCAGACGCGCGGCGGAAAGGCCGTCGAAGGCCCCTTCGCGGGCCATGGCGAACACTGCGGACCGCTCCAACCTCCCGGCCGGGGGCGCAAGTTCAGGGGCGTGGGAGTGGAGCAGGATGCGCAGCATCTCGTCCTCCACCGCGGCGGGGTCCAGCGGGGTGCGTCTGATCTCCTCCGGCATCGGCATGGCGTCCACGACGGCAAGCATCCTGACCTCCTCACCGGCCCGGCGCAGCCGCACCGCCAGCTCGTGGGCGAGCGGGCCGCCGAAGGACCGGCCGATCAGCACATACGGTCCGTGCGGCTGGAGATCCCGCACCCGGTGCAGATACTGATCCGCCATCTCGCCCATGGTGGAAGGGAGTTGACCGACACCGTTCAGCAGTGCCGGGCTCTGCAGGGTGTGCACGGGGCGGGCCGGATCGAGATGTGGCAGCAGGCTCACGTACGACCAGCTGAGACCGAGCCCCGGGTGCACACAGATGAGCGGGGTGCGCCCGCTGCCGGTGCGCAGGGTGAGCACCGGTTCCAGGCTGTTGTGGTGCGGTTCGCCGGACGCCGTCGCGGGATGCTCGCGGGTGGCGCGCAGCGGTGTCCTGGGAGCGGGGCCGTTCGTGGCCTGCGGTGCGTCGAGCCGGGCGGCGAGAGCGGCCGGGGTCGGCGAGTCGAACAGCGCGGAGACCGGGATCCGTACGCCGAGGACCGTCTCGATCTTCGACTTCAGGCGCAGCGCGGTCAGTGAATGGCCGCCCGCCAGGAAGAAGTCGGTGTCGGGTCCGACCGCGGGGACGCCGAGCACCGTGCCGAACAGCGCGCACAGCTCCCGCTCGCGCGCGGTGCGCGGCGCCCGGTGGGCCGCCGGTTCCCGGGCGGGTCCGGGCTCGGGCAGCGCGGCCCGGTCGGCCTTCCCGTGGCGGGTGAGCGGTACCTCGTCGATCCGGACCCACAGGGAAGGCACCAGATGCGCCGGCAACTGCGCGGCGGTCTGCTCCCGCACTCGGGCGAGGGTCCGTTGCCACTGCTCCTCCCCGTCCTCGCGTTCGGCCGGCACCAGCCAGGCGGCCAGCAGCTTGCCGCCCGACGCGTCCCGCCGGGCACCGACCACGGCCCGCGCCACGCCGGGACAGCCCGCCAGTGCGGCCTCGACCTCGGCGGGCTCCACCCGGAAACCGCGCACCTTGACCTGGTCGTCGGCCCGCCCCGCGAACTCCAGCACACCGTCCGGCGTCCAGCGGGCCAGGTCCCCGGTGCGGTACATGCGGCTGCCCGGCGGCCCGTACGGATCGGCCACGAACCGCTCCGCGGTGGGGACCGGCCGCCCGAGGTAGCCCTGGGCGAGCCCGCTGCCACCGATGTAGAGCTCACCGGTGGCGCCCGCCGGGACGGGGCGCAGCCGGGCGTCCAGGACATGGGCGCGGGTGTTGTCCAGGGGACGCCCGATGGGAACGGCGCCCGGGGGCCCCGCCGCATCCCGCGACGCGGTGTGCGCGGTCGCGAAGACGGTCGTCTCGGTGGGGCCGTATCCGTTGACGACGGCCGTGTCCGGGCAGTGTTCCCGGATCCGGCGCACGGTGTCGGGTGCGAGAACGTCGCCGCCGGACCACACCTCGCGGAGCCCGGACAGTGCCCCGGGCGCGATCTCCGCGACGGTGCGCAGCAGTTCGGGTGTGAGCATGAGCGCGGTGACCCGCCGTTCCCGGACCACCCGCTCCAGCAGGTCGGGGGTGACCGCCTCGGCGGGGGCGACGACCACCGTCCCGCCGTTCAGGAGCGGAACCCACACCTCGTAGGTCGAGGCGTCGAAGGTGTACGGGTTGTGCAGCAGTACCCGGTCGTGGGCACCGCCCGCGAAGCGGGCGTCGGCGGCGAGTTCGGTGATCGCCCGCTGCGGGACCACCACCCCCTTGGGCTCCCCGGTGGAGCCGGAGGTGTGGATCACGCAGGCGGCGGCCCCGGGATCGGCGGCAACGGCCTCGAAGGGCGCGGCCCCGGACTCCTCGGTGACGTCGAGCACCGGCGTGCCGGCGGGCAGCCGGGCGGCAGCCGGGCCCGTCCCCGAGGCGAGGACGAGCGAGGGGGCCGCCGCCGACAGCAGCCGGGCCAGCCGCTCCGGCGGCTGCGCCGGGTCGAGGGGGAGCCAGCAGGCACCTGCCTTGAGGACCGCGAGCTGGGCCACGACCACGGACGCCGATCGGGGGAGCATCAGGGCCACGGTGTGACCCGGTGCCACACCGGCCCGGACGAGACGGCCGGCCAGCCGGTCCGACGCGGCGTCGAGCCCGGCGTAACTGAGCAGTTCGCCGTCCGTGTCGACGGCCGGTGCGTCCGGGGTACGGGCCACCTGGGCGGCGAACCGCCCGGCCGGGGTGGCGGGTGCGGCGGGCGCCCGGGTCGGGCCGTCCGCCAGCGCCAGCAGTCGCCGCCGCTCCGCCGCGGGCAGGGCGTCGATGTCCTCCACCGGTGTCCGCGGCGAGCGGGCCAGCTGCTCCAGTACGTGCGCCAGGCGCTCGGTGACCGCGTCGGCGGAGATACCGCGGCGGCAGCTCACCGACAGCAGCAGCCGGTCCTCGGCGACCGCGGCGACGGTGACCGGGTAGTGCGTCGCGTCCGTCACCCTTGTCAGGCGGACGGCGCTGGCGCCGTTGTCGCTCCCGGCACCCCTGGGGAAGTTCTCGAAGGCGATGACCGAGTCGAAGAGTTCACCCACCCCCACGGCGCGCTGCACCTCGGCGGTGCGGGCGTGGTGGTGCTCCAGCAGCCGGGACTGCTCCTCCTGGATCCGCAGGAGAAGCTGCTCCACCCGCTCGCCGTCCCGCAGCCGTACCCGGACCGGCAGAGTGTTGATGAACAGGCCCACCATGGACTCGACGCCCGGCAGGTCGTGCGGGCGCCCCGAGACGACCGCGCCGAAGACCAGGTCGCGGGAGCCGGTCAGCCCGGCCAGGACCAGCGCCCAGGAGACCTGCACCAGGGTGTTGAGGGTGACGCCCGTCGCGGCGGCCCGCCGGACCAGCAGCTCGGTGAGGCCGGTGGGCAGCCACAGCTGCGAACGGTCGGGTGCGGTGTCCGGTCCGGTGGGGGCCAGCAGCGCGGGCCGCTCCAGACCCTCCAGCGACTCGCACCAGGCGGCCTCCGCCTTGTGCCGGTCCCGGCCGCCCAGCCACACCAGGTAGTCCCGGTAGGGCGCGGCGGGCGGCAGCGGCCGGCCGGTCACGAGGGCGTCGAGGTCCCGTTCGACGACCGGCATCGACCAGCCGTCCAGCAGGATGTGGTGGAAGGAGACGATCAGTTCGGCGCCGGTGTCGTTGCGCAGGAACGTGGCACGGACCAGGGGCGGGCGGGCCAGGTCGAAGCGGAGCGCCGCGTCCTCGCGCAGCACCTCGTCGGTCCGTAGGCGCACCGCGTCCGGGGCGAGACCGGTCAGGTCCGCCTCGGTCCACGGTGCCCGGACCGCCTTCGGTACGACCTGGACCGGCCGGTCCAGGCGCTCGTGCCGGAAGCAGGCGCGCAGATTCGGGTGCCGGTCCAGGAGAGCGCTGACCGCGGCCCGTACCGCTTCCGCGGCGACCGAGGGGCCGATCAGGAACCGGGCCTGCACCAGATAGGGGTCGGGCCCTTCGGTCTGCCGGGCGGCCTGGAAGAGCAGGCCCTCCTGGAGCGGGGAGAGCGGCAGCACGTCCGCGATGCGCGCGTTCATCGTCGTTCCCCTTCGCCGTCGGCGGAGCCGGCACCGTCGAAGCCGGCGTCGGGGTCGCCGAAGTCCATGTCCTGCCCGAGCAGTTCGAGCTGGTCGCCGGTGAGGTCGACGAGCGGGAAGTCGGCCGGATCGTGGACGGCTCCGCCGTCCGGCCCGCAGTGGTCCGCGAGGACGCCGAGCGCCTCGGTCCACGCCCCGGCCAGGGCCCGCACCTCGTCCTCGGTGAGCACCCCCGACGGGTAGGAGAAGCTCGCCTCCAGCACCGGCTCGCCGTTCCCCTCACGGGCCAGCACGTCCACCTCCAGGGTGTGCGCCAGCGGTACGGCGTCCGGGCCCGGCTCCAGCAGCCGCCCGCCCGCCGCGTCGCCCGCGGCGAACCGGCCCAGATAGTTGAAGCGGACGTCGGGGACCGGAAGCGCGGCGAGCGCCGGGCCGGTCCTGGGGTCGAGGTAGCGCAGCAGACCCCAGCCGAGTCCGCCGGAAGGCACCGAGCCCAGCTGTTCCTTGACACACTTCAGGGCCTCTCCGGGGCGGCCGCCGGGCGTCACCGGGGCGGCACCGAGGTCCAGGCGGACCGGGTACTGCGTGGTGAACCAGCCCACAGTGCCGGACACATCGACCTGGGCGGAGACGGCCTCGCGCCCATGGCCCTCCAGATGGACGACGAGCGCGGAGCCTGTGCCCCGCCGCTGGACGGCCGCCGCGGTCAGCGCGGTCAGCATCACCGCGTCGGGACGGCAGTTGAAGGCGCCCGGCACGGTGACGAGCACACCGCGGGTGAGCCCCGGGTCCAGCTCGAAGGTGAAGGTCTCCCGCTGCCCGTCCGACCCCAGGCCGTCGGCCAGGCTCGCCGTGTCGTCCGCCAGCTGCCGCTCCCACCAGGGGAGTTCACCGAGCCGCAGCCCGGCCTCCTGGGAGAGCAGCCGGGACCACCGGGTGAACGAGGCGCTCTGGGCGGGCGCCGGGTCGCCCTCGGCGTCGCCGTCCAGCGCCGCCGCGAGCTCCTGGCCGAGCACCCGCCAGGAGTAGCCGTCCACGGCCAGGTGGTGCACGGTCAGCAGAAGGGCGCCGGGCCGGCCGGGCCCGGGGTCGAGCCAGACCGCCCGCACCATCTCGCCGTGCTCGGGCCGCAGGGCGATGGTGCGCGCCAGCTCCGTCGCCCGGGACTGCAGATCCGCGTCCGGCGGCACGGCCAGCCGGACGGCCGCCGCCTCGGCGGGCGGGCTCTGCTCGGGCACCTGGAGCTCCCAGCCGGTGTCGTCCCCGCGCACCAGGTGCATCCGCAGCGCGGCGTGCCGTTCGACGAGCGAGGCGACGGCCGCCCGGATCGCCGCGAGTCCGGTGCCGGGTGCCAGCGGGAACAGCATGGACTGGGTGAACACGGAGGTGTCCCGGACCTGTTCGCGCCACCAGTGCATCACCGGGGTGAGGGGCAGCCGCCCGGTTCCGGTGTCCTCCCGCTCCGGAGCGTCTCCGTCGGGCGTGCGGGCCAGCACGGCCAGCCGGGCCGGCGTGCGCACGGTGAACACGTCGTGCGGGGAGAGCACGAGACCGGCCGCCCGCGCCCTGGCGGCGAGCTGGATCGCCATGATGCTGTCGCCGCCGAGCCGGAAGAAGTCGTCGTCGGCACCGGCCTGTTCGAGTTCCAGGAGCTCGGCGAAGAGCCCGCAGAGAATCTCCTCACGCGCCGATCCGGGGAGCCGGACGGTGTCCGCGGTCCGTGGCGCGGGCGCGGGCAGGGCGTCCCGGTCGAGCTTGCCGTGGGACGACAGCGGCAGTGCGTCCAGCGCCACCACGGCGGCCGGGACCATGGCCGCGGGCAGCCGCCCGGAGGCATGCAGCAGCAGCGCGTCCTCGTCGATCTCCGCTCCCGGCGCGGGCACCGCGTAGGCGACGAGCTGTGCGCTGCCGGCCCGGTCGCGGCGTACGACGGCCACCGCCCTTGCCACGGTGGGGTGTTCCACGAGCGCGGCGGCGACCTCGCCCGGCTCGATCCGCAGCCCGCGCAGCTTCACCTGCTCGTCGCCGCGCCCGAGGTAGTACGTCCGGCCGTGGTCGTCGCGGTGGGCGAGGTCGCCGGTGCGGTACATCCGGCTGCCGGGCGGACCGTAGGGGTCGGCGACGAACCGCTCGGCGGTGAGCGCCGCACGGCCCAGGTAGCCACGGGCGAGCCCGGCACCCGCCAGGTACAGCTCGCCGCCCGCCCCGGCCGGCACCGGACGGAGCCGCTCGTCGAGGACATAGGCGGTGGTGCCCGCCACCGGTGCGCCGATGGGCGGCGCCGTGCCGTCGGCGTCCAGCGGTCCCGAGACGGTGGAGACGACGGTCGACTCGGTCGGCCCGTAGACGTTGTGGAAGCGCCGCCCCGCCGTGGCCCAGCGGGCCACCAGCTCCGGCGGGCAGGCCTCCGCGCCGACGACCAGGGCCCGCAGATCCGGGTGGGCTCCGGCCGGTACGGTCGCGAGCACGGACGGCGGGACGAACGCGCAGGAGATCCGCCGCTCGGTCAGCACCGTCCCGAGGGCCTCGCCCACGAGCGGACCCGGGGGCGGCAGCACCAGGGTTCCGCCCGAGCCGAAGGCCAGGCACAGCTCGCCGACGGAGATGTCGAAGGAGGGCGGCCCGAGCTGGAGCACCCGGCTGTCGGCGTCCAGCCCGATGCCGTCCACCAGGCTCCGGGTGAGCGCGGCCACCCCGGCATGGGTGACCACCACGCCCTTGGGGGCGCCGGTGGAGCCGGAGGTGTGGATGACGTGGGCGACATCATGGGGGGCCGGGCCGCCGGGCGGCAGCGGCTCCCCGGCCCAGGCGTCCTCGTCGAGGACCAGGGTCGGCAGTCCGGTCTCCAGGGGAGCGGCGCCGGGTTCGGTGACGAGGAGCACGGGCGCGGCCTCGGCCAGGACCCGGCGGAGCCGCTCGGCCGGGTGGGCGGGGTCGAGGGGCAGATAGGCGGCGCCGGCCCGCTGGACGGCCAGCGCCGCCACCGGCCAGTCGCTGCCCCGGGCGAGGGCGAGGGCCACGACCTGCCCGGGGCCCGCACCGAGCCGCGTCAGCCTGCCCGCCAACCGGGCCACCCGGTCGTCCAGTCCGGCGTAGCTCAGGGTCTGCCCCGGGGACTCGACGGCCGGTGCCTCCGGTGTGCGGGCCGCCTGCCGCGCCACCAGCTCGGGCAGCGAGAGAGGGGCGGGGGCGGCGGGCCCGGCGGATCCGGCGAGCAGCTCGTCGCGCATGGCACCCGGCACCAGGTCGATGTCCCCGATGAGCGCGGTGGGGTCGGCGGTGATCCGCCGCAGGAGCTCGACGTAGCACTGGGTCCAGCGGGCCACCGTCTCGGGGCTGAAGACATCGGTACGCAGCCCGAAGCTGCCCTCCATGCCGTCACCGCTGTCCTTCACCACGCCGACGAGGTCGTGCTCGCCGCCGGTGTGGATGCGCTCGGGCTCCGCGAACTCCTTCATCACCGAGACGCTGGGCTGCTGCGTCAGGTGCATGAACACCCACTGGTACAGCGGCGCCCGGCCCGCGCTGCGCTCGGGAGCGGCGGCCGACACGATCCGGCCCACGGGCACGTCCGAGTTGGCCATCAGATCCGGGAAGTCGACGGCGAAGGCGGCGAGCACATCGGCGAAGGACCGCTCCGGTGTCACCTTCCAGCGGGTCGGCACGGCGTTCATGACGTACCCGATGACCTGATCGAGGCCCTTGGCCGCGCGGTTGGCGATGGGGGTGCCGAGCACCAGGTCGTCGGCGCCGCTGACCCGGTGGGCCAGCACGGCGAAGGCGGCCATCAGGACGACGTAGACGGAGGCACCGCGCTCCCGGGCCAGGGCCCGCACGGCGGCCGTGGTAGGCGCGTCGATGTGGAAGGGGACCTGCGCGATCCCGTCGCCCTCGGTGACGGCGGCGGCGCCGCCCGGCACGGTGAGCGGGCCGGGCGGGTCGGCGAGATAGCGGCGCCAGAAGTCGAGGCGGCTCGCGAAGACCCCGGACTCCTCCAGCTCGCTCTGCCAGGACGAGAAGTCGGCGTACTGGACGGCGGGCCGGACGAGTGGCGGTTCCAGGCCGTCGCGCAGGGCGCCGTACGCCTGCGCGAACTCGTTCTGCAGCACGTCGAACGACCACCAGTCGCTGATGGTGTGGTGCAGACTCAGCATCAGCGTCGAACGCTGCTCGTCGACCCGGACGAACCGGGCCCGGATCAGCTTGTCCCGGCCCAGGGCGAAGGGGCGGCTGCGGAAGGTCTCGAAGGCCTCGTCGATCGTCCCGGCGGTGCCCCGCAGATCCTCGCGCTCCAGGTCGAAGGTCGCTTCGTCGTGGAACTCGACGTGCAGCTCGCCCGACGGGTCCGTCACGATCCGGGTCCGCAGGATGTCGTGGTGACGCTGGATCAGCGACAGCGCCGCCTCCAGATGCGCCGGGTCGACGGGCTGATCGAAGTGGTACGCCGCGCACAGGTTGAGCGCGGGAGTGCCGGGATACAGCGAGTCGTACACCCACAGGTCGTGCTGCGCGGGGCTCAGCGGCACCCGGCGGGCAGGGTCGCGCGGGGGTATGACGGCGGGTATCTCGCGGGCCCGCCCGGCCTCCAGCAGACGGCGCATCAGACGGATGCGCTGCTCCCTGCCGAGTGCGCCGAACCGGTCGGCCATGGAAGAAGGGGACGCGGCACCCGGGACGGGGCGCGAAACGGTGGGGGCGCTCATCACAGGTTCTCTTTCAGTTCGGCCAACCGGTGCAGACCGGCCAGTACGTCGTCGCGTCCGATGCCGAAGTCGATGAAGCAGGCGACCTCGTCGACGCCCAGCTCGGCCAGATCGGCGAGCATCTTGGCGCAGTGGCCGGGGGAGCCGAGCAGGCTGCCCCAGCCGAGATAGCGCTCGAAAGCGAAGTCGGCCAGCATCGCGGTCTGTTCGTCGGTGAGAGCCGCCGTCGTGGCGTCCGCGGAGCGGTTCGCCGCGGTCTGGCGGACGTACGAGGCGAGATAGGTCCTGAGCGGCGCGCCTGCCATCCGGCGGACCTCCGCGTCGTCGGCGCCGACGTAGGTGTGGGCCATCAGAGTGACCCGGCCGTGTGCGTCGGTGCCCCGCTGGTCGGGGGCCGTCGCGCAGGCGGCGCGGTAGCGGGCGATCTTCTCGGCCAGCTCGTCGCGGCTCTGACCGACGGTCGCGCCGAGTACCCCGGCGCGCATCCGTCCGGCCGCCTCCCAGGTCTCCGGATTGCCGGACGTGGTGAGCCACAGCGGCAGGGTGTCCTGTACGGGCCGGGGCTGGGGCGTCACGGAGACCGGGGTGCCCGTGCCGTCGGGGTACTCGGCGGCCTCGCCCGCCCACAGCGACCGCAGCCGCGGGATCGTCTCCAGGGCGGTCCGCCGGCGGTCCGCGTAACTCCCGGGGGCCAGCGTGAAGTCCTTGGAGTGCCAGCCGGTGGCGACGGAGAGACCCACCCGCCCGTGCGACAGGTTGTCCACGACGGCCCAGTCCTCCGCCACCCGCAGCGGGTGGTGGAGCGGCAGGACGACGCTGCCCGCGCGGATCCCGATCCGCTCGGTGGCGACGGCGAGCGCCGCACTGAGTACCGGCGGACTGGGGAAGACCTGCCCCACCTGCTGGAAGTGGCGCTCGGGGGTCCAGACGGCGTGGAAGCCGAGCCGGTCGGCGGTCCTGGCCACGGCGAGGATGTCCTCGTAGGTCTCGGTGTGCCGGGCCCCGCCGCCGGTGGTGCTGTCCGCACCGAAGAACATCACACTGAGGTCCACTGCCACTCCTCCTGCTTTCTGCTGGGCTGGGTCTGGGGTTGCGGACGGCGCGGCACCCTGGGGCGGCGCGGGATGGCGGACACGGAGGGCGGTGCGGGCCGGGCGACCGCCCGTTCCAGCTCGGCGGCGAAGGCGGCGACCGTGGGCGCGGCGAACAGCTGGGCCACCGTTGCCGGTCTGTCGGCGCCGAGCCGGGCCACGGTCCGCACCGCGCGCAGGGAGTTGCCGCCGAGCGCGAAGAAGTCGTCGTCCGGGCCGGTGACCGGTACGCCGAGGACCTCGCGCCACACCGCGGCGATCTCCCGCTCCAGGGCGGTCATCGGGCGCTGGGCGGCGCCCCGGCGCCGGCTGGGTGCCGCGATCCGGTCGTCCTCGCCGGCCCGCCGGGGCGGCGCGGTGAGATTCAGCTGGGACAAGGGCGTGCCGGGGGCGGCCGCGGCAGCCTCCAGGGCCTCGGGGAGGGCGTGTGCGAGCCACTGGACGAAGTCCGCCTCCAGCGCCTCCTCGCGGTACTCGAACGTCAGCGTCAGCCCGTCCGGCGCGCCCAGCTCCGAGGTGGAGTCCGTGACGTCCACCAGGAGTTCGAACCGGGCGGCGCCGGTGCGCACGATCTCGACGCCGTCCTCGGCACCGGGCAGCGTCACCTCGGCCCGCGCGTTGTTCTGGAGCGCCAGGACCACATCGGTGAACGGCTGACGGCCCGGGGAGCGGGGCGGGTTGAGGCCGTCGACCACGTCCTCGAACGGCACGTCCTGGTGGCTGAACGCGGCGAGGTCCGTCTCCCGTACCCGGGTGAGCAATTCGGCCGCGGTGGGGTCGCCGGACAGATCGGTGCGCAGCACCAGCATGTTGACGAAGAACCCGACGACGTCCTCGACGCTGCCGTCTGCGGCGCGCCCGGCCACCGGGGCGCCGATCGCCAGGTCCTCGTCCGCCCCGGCCCGCACCAGCACGGTGGCCAGCGCGGCGTGCAGGGCCATGAAGAGGGTGGCGCCCCGGGCGCGGGCCGCTTCGACCACCCGGGCGTGGGCCGCCGCACCGAGCCGGCGGACCACCACCCGCGCGGCCGGACCGGGCACGGCGGGGCGCCCGGCACGGCGGGGCAGCAACGGACCGCCGGCCGGCAGTCCGTCCAGCTCCTTGCGCCAGTACCTGAGCTGGCGGGCGGCGAGCGCGTGCGGATCGGACGGTGAGCCGAGCCGGTCGAGCTGGTGCCGGGCGTGCTCCCCGTACGGGACGGCGAGCGGGGCGAGCCCCGCCGTGTCCGCGCCGCTCACCCGCGCCCGGTAGGCGCGCGACAGATCGCGGAAGAGCGGCCGCAGGGACCACCCGTCCCCGGCGATGTGATGGACCAGCACCAGCAGCGCATGCTCCTGAGGCCGCTCCTGACTGGTGAACAGCGTGGCCCGCACCGGGAGTTCGGCCCGCAGGTCGAAGCGGCGACGGGCCTCACGTTCGATCTCCTGCTGCATCGAGTCCCCGGCGACCCTCAGGTGGCGGAAGGGAGGCCGCGCGGCCTCCCCGCTCACTACCCGTCGTACGGGGGCGCCGTCGGACTCCCCGAAGACGGTGCGGAGCACTTCGTGCCGGCCGGCCACCGCGGCCAGCGCCTCCTCCAGCGCGTCCGCGTCGACCGTGCCGCGCAGCCGGACCAGCATCGGCAGGTTGTACGCGGCGCCCGCCCCGATCCGGTCCAGGAACCACAGCCGGTGCTGCGCGTGCGACACCGGGAGCGCGCCGGAGGCGGTGCCGGGCGCGGCGGGAGTCGCGGCAGGAGCCGGGGGAGCGGTGTCGACGAGCGGGGCCAGCAGTGCCGGGGTGGGTGCCTCGAAGAGCCCGCGGATGTCGATCTCGGCGCCGAGCACGGTGTGGATCCGGCCCAGCAGCCGGGCGGCAAGCAGGGAGTGGCCGCCGAGGGAGAAGAAGTCGTCGTCCGGGCCGACCGGACCGGTGCGCAGCACCTGGGAGAACAGCTCGCACAACGCGGCCGCGGTACTGCTCGCCGCTGCCCGGCCGGGAAGGGCCGCTGCGGCTCCGGGCTCCGGCAGGGCGGCCCGGTCCAGCTTTCCGCTGGGGGTGAGCGGCAGCGCGTCCAGCGGTACGAAGACCGCCGGGACCAGGTAGTCGGCCAGCACACCGCGGGCGTAGGCACGCAACTCCGCTTCGGAGAAGCCCCCTCGGGCACCGCTGCTCGGTACGACGTACGCGGTCAGCTGCCGGTCGCCCGCCGGGTGCTCATGGGCGACGACCGCCGCCCGGTCGACGCCGGGGTGCCGGGTCAGTACGCTCTCGACCTCACCCGGCTCCACCCTGAAGCCCCGGATCTTCACCTGGCTGTCGGCCCGGCCCAGGTATTCGAGGACTCCGTCGGCACGCCGTCTCCCGAGGTCGCCGGTGCGGTAGAGGCGCTCACCGGACGGGGCGGCGACGAAGCGTTCGGCGGTCAGCGCGGGACGTCCCCGGTACTCGCGGGCGAGGCCCGCCCCGGCGGCGTAGATCTCACCGGTGCGACCGTCCGGAACCGGACGCAGCTCCTCGTCGAGGACGTACAGCCGCTTGCCCGCCAGCGGACGGCCGATCGGCACCGGGCCCTCGCCGAGCGCGGCGAGGGCCACCGGGTGGACGGTCAGGAAGACCATGCACTCGACGGGTCCGTAGCCGTTGCTCAGCCGCAGCGCCGGCCGGCGCTCCAGGGCTCGGGCCGCATGCGGCGCGGACAGGGCCTCGCCGCCCACCACGAGCTCCCGCAGTCCGTCCATCACCCGCGGGTACTCGTCGACGACGACGTTGAACAGGGACGCCGACAAGTACATGGAGGTGATGCCGTGCTCGGCGACGAGCCGTGCCATCACGAAGGGTTCGGGGCGCTGTCCGGGGTGCAGGACACAGGTCCCGCCGTTCATGAGCGGCCCCCACAGCTCCAGGGCGAACGCGTCCCAGGACAGCGGAGCGCACTGGAGCCAGACCGAGCCGGGGCCGAAGGTGGCGAAGGTCTGCCCGGTGAGGGTGGACGCGATCGCGTGGTGCGACGAGGCGATGCCCTTCGGCCGACCGGTTGACCCGGAGGTGAACATCACGCAGGCGATGTCGTCGGGCCGGACCGGGACCGCGCCGCGCGGCAGCGGCTGCGCCCCGTGGACGTCCTCGATGTGCACCTGCGCCATGTCGAGCATCCCGGGTGCGGCGTCGCGGGCCGAGACGACCACGGCCGCTTTCGCGTCCTCGGCCATGACGCGCAGGCGTTCGGCGGGGAAGCCGGGGTCCAGCATCACGTAGCCGGCTCCGGCCTTGAGGATGCCGAGCACCGTCACGACGAGCGCGGTGGAGCGCTCCAGGTACACCCCGACCGTGTCACCGGCCCGGATGCCCCGCGCGGCCAGCAGACCCGCCAACCGGGCCGCCCGCTCGTCGAGTCCGGCGTAGTCGATCCGTTCGTCCTCGTGGATCAGCGCCGTCGCGCCGGGTGTCCGTGCCACCTGCTCCTCGAACAGTTCATGCACGCACCTCATCGCGCTCACCTCCTCGGCACTCGCTCTGCCCGGCCGGCTCCTGCGGGGCGTCGAGGTCGGGCAGCAGGTCGTCGATGTTCCTGATCGAGCGGCTGGCGAGTCCCCAGAGGGCGACCCCGGTCCCGCCGATGCCGGCGAGGAACAACATGGCCGCCATGCCGCTGCCCGGACCGTCGCCGACGAGGGGACCGAGCACGGTGAAGAGCCCGGAGCCCCGGGCGGCCAGCGGTTCGAAGACGTGGTCGGCGAGCGGTCCGGAGACCGCCATGGCCACGGGCACGGAGATCTGCGACAGGAACATCACCGCGCCGAAGACCCGGCCCTGCCATTCGTGCGGGACCTTGGTCTGCACGATCGTCTGCATCGAGGCATTGACCACCGTCATGAGCAGGGCGCCGACCAGAATGGCCAGGCACCAGCCGGTCACCCCGTCCACCAGGCTCATCACCACCAGGGCGGACAGGCACATGCCGACCACGCCGAGCATCATGCCCCGGCCCCGGTTCGCGGGCCCGCCCCAGGCCGCCATGAGCAGGGCGCCGGCCACTCCGCCGATGCCGACCGCGGTATTGACCGCGGCGAGCGCCCCGTTGCCGTCCCGGATCAGCACCATCGGCGAGATGAGGGCGAAACCGAAGACCATGACGAGGTTGACGACGCAGAAGTTGACGATCAGATCACGCAGGCCGGGCACCCGGAACAGATAGCGCAGCCCCTCGACGGCATCGGCGGTGATCCGCCTGCGCGGTGCGCCGGCTTCCTTCGTCACCCGGTCGCCGTTGAACCGCACGATCCGGATGCCGATGAGGGCGAACGCGTAGCTCGCCACATCGACCAGGAGCGTCGGGCCGATCCCGAAGAGGGCGACGAGCAGACCGCCCAGCGCGGGGCCGCCGATTCCGGCGGCACTCTTCGCTCCGGCCAACAGTCCGTTGGTGCGGTCCAGTTGGTCCTTGCGGACCAGCAGAGGAACGGCGGAGGACAGGGCCGGGAACTGGAAGGCGGCGCAGACTCCGAGCAGCACGGCGGCCGGATAGACCTGCCAGGCGTGGAATGCGCCGAGGTAGTGGAGCAGGGCCAGCGTGCCCACCACGAGGAGCCCGCCGGCGTCGGCAAGTTGGAGCGCGGTGCGCTTGGGTATCCGGTCGACGATCGCACCCGCAATAGGGCTGAACACGGCCTGCGGCAGCATGGCGCAGAGCGAGAGGACGGTGACGGCGGTCGCCTTCCCGCCGGACGCCCACACCTCGACGATGAAGGCGAACCGCACCGCTGCGCTGCCCGCCAGGGACACCGCCTGACCGGACCAGACGAGGAGGAAGGGCCCCATTCCCGAGAAGCGACCGGGAATGTCCGTTGATATCCGGGTGCCCATCAGGATCCGGATCCCTTGTGCACCGGCATCCGGCACATCGTGCCCGAGCCGTCGAATCGATTGGTTGCCACGCCTCAATCCCCCAGCATGTCGCATCCTCTGCGGATCACCACGGATCCCTGCCTGAGTCGAACGGGGGTCATCATGCGGCCATCGATTACCGCTGCGTTCCCCTGGCGAACGAGGGAACGGGAAGAGAGCGGGAACGGAACGGGAGGGAACCGGGAGCCGGACAGGCAAGGCTCGTTCCGTAGTTGTCTGCAGTAAGGAGTACTCACGTGAAGGACCCCAGGGATCGTTCGCCCGACGGGACGGAACTCCGCCAGGCCTTCCAGGACCTGTCCACCGTGGAACGGTGGGCCGAGCGTGTGGCGTCCGGTGTCCAGTCCCATCCGTACACCGCGCCGGAGTCCTGGGAGGGGCCCCAGGTGAGCGTCGAGACCAGAACCGAGAACGGCATGCACACGGTGGCCGGGATCGTGGAGTGGCCGCCCGGTGCCGGCACCGGCCCGGCGGTCCTGGACGAGACGGAACGCGCGGTGCTCCGTTCCCTCGTCAGATCGCTGCTCGACCTGGCCGGTCACGAGTCGGGAACGGCCCGTACGCGTGTGGTGCTCACCCCCCTCGGGCCGCGGGTCGCCGCCTGTCAGCTCGACGTGGAATAGCCGTTGCCGGTCCGTTCCCGCGGCAGTTCCCAGCGGCGGTATCGGGGCAGGAACGGACCGGGAACGCCGATCAGCAACATCAGTGGTGTCAGGAAGCGGAACACCGCGAAACCTCACAAACACCACTTAGGGGCGGGACATGGGACGCAAGCTTGCTGGAATCTTCGGGATCGCCGCCGCGACGCTGGCCTTCGGTATCGGCACGGCGGTCGAGGCGGGGCAGTCGAACGACTCCCGGAGCATTCAGCAGGTTGTCGCCGACGACAAGGGCCCCACGGTCATCGGCACGCAGGGCACCGACGACGACAAGGGCCCGACGGTGATCGGTACCCACGTGCTCGCCGACGACAAGGGCCCGACCGTCGTCGGTACGCTGGGCACCGACGACGACAAGGGCCCGACGTCCCCCGTCATGTGATCCCTCGCCCCTGCACGCGAGCCCCGCACCGGAGTCACGGTGCGGGGCTCGCTGTTGTGCGTCCAGGGACGGCGGACCGGCCGGGCGGCCGCGGGTGCAGACGTACTGTTCCGGCGTACGTCGGGCGCGGGCGGTCGTCAGCTGCGCCGGTGTTCCGCCGGCACACCCATGTCGGTGAAGAGCTGTTCGGCCTCCGCCCGGTAACGGGTCGCGTCCGGCGTGTCCCCGAGCGCGTCGGCCATGCCCGCGAGCGCGTAGGCCTGCTCGATGCGGTAGCTGAGGGACGAGGCGAGTTCATGCGCATGCGTGTGCAGTGCGAGCGCCCCCGTCGCGTCGCCCTGCCGGCGGCGCAGCCGGCCCACCACGTTCTCCACCTTGGCCCGGCGCAGCGGCGAGGAGTTGGTCCGCATCATGTCGAGGGCGAGCTCCGCCTGGTCCGGTACGCGGGGCGGCCGGCCCAGCCGGTTCTCCACATCGGCGGACAGCGCCAGGGTCAGGGCGAGGTTCACCTCGTTGCCCGCGTCCCCGTACAGTGCGCGGGCCTCCGTCAGGCAGCGGTCGGCCTCTTCGTAAGCACCCAGGCCGACGTGGGCGAAGGCGAGATCGGTGATGGCGCCGGGCAGTCCCTCGTGCTGCCCCAGCTTTCGGCTCAGTTCGGCCGACCGCTGGGCCGCGTCCCGCGCCTCCTCGTACCGTCCCCACTGTTCGTAGAGCGTGCTGAGGATGGTGAGGCTCTCGGCCTCCGCTCGGGGCATGTCCAGGTCGCGTTCGTGCGCGATCGCCGTCTCCATGTGGCCCAGGGCCGCGGAGAAATCGCCGAGCAGGCTGTTGAACTGGCCGAGGATGCTCTCGCTGTGCGCCTGGGTGTGCAGGTCACCGAGCCGGACCGCGACGTCCCGGCTCTTGCGGGCGGCTTCGAGGCCCTCGGAGAGACGGCCGAGTTTCCAGCAGGCGACGCCCAGGTTGGACAGACTCACCCCCAGCAGTGCCAGATCCTCCAACCGGCCGGCGGCGGCGACCGCGACCCGGCTCAGCTCGCCGAACTCCTCCAGGAGTCCGAGGTCGTTGAGCTGGAAGACGAGATTGCGGGCCAGACACACCACATAGCGGTCGTGACCCCTGCGCTCGGCGAGCGTGACGGCCGCGAGGAGCGACGTCTGCTCGCGCAGGAACCACTTCCGTGCCTGCTCGGGCGCGGAGAGGTCGGGCAGCTCGGCCGTGGAGGGCTCGATCCCGGTACTGCGCCGACGCCGCCCGGAGTAGAGGAGATCGCACGCCACCTCGGTGGCCGTCAGGTAGTAGCCCAGCAGCCGCTCCACCGCCGCGGAGTCCTCCGGGGCCTCGACGAGCAGGCTCTGCGCGAAGCTGCGGACCAGGTCGTGGAAGGTGTACAGGCCGATCTCCGGCTGCTGCACGAGGTGGACGTCGAGCAGCATCTCCAGCAGGTCCTCCGCGTCCCGGGCGCAGGAGCCCAGCAGCGCACCGGCCGCGTGGACGTCCATGTCGCTGCCCGGGTGCAGGGCCAGCGTCGAGAACGCGTTCCGGCACTCCTCGTCCAGGGCCTGGTAGGACAGGCGCAGGGTGGCGGAGACGCTGCGGGCCCCCGAGCTGAGCTCGTCGAGCCGCCGGGTCTCGTCGCGCAGCCGTTCCGCCAGGTACTGGAGTGTCCAGCGGGGGCGGTTGCGCAGCCGGGCGGTGGCGATCCGCAGGGCGAGGGGGAGGTGGCCGCAGAGCCGGGCGAGCTCCACGGCCGCCTCGGGCTCGGCGGCGACGCGCTCGGCACCGAGCGTCTCGGCCACCAGCATCGCGCTGTCCTCGGGCTCCATCACCCCGATGGAGATCCACTGCGCGCCGTCCAGATCGACCAGACGGGCCCGGCTGGTGACCACGACGAGGCAGCCGGGGGAGAGCGGCAGCAGCGGACGGATGGCGGCGGCGTCGCCCGCGTTGTCGATGAGGATCAGCAGCCGCTTGCCGACCAGGGTGGCACGCCACAGGGCCGTGCGGGCGGGCACGTCGTCGGGGATGAGGTTGCCCGGCACACCGACCGCCCGCAGCAGGGTGTCGAGCGCGATTCCGGCGGTCACCGGCTGGTCGCCCGGTGTGTATCCACGCAGGTCGATGTGGAGTTGGCCGTCCGGGTAGTCCGGGGCGAGGCGGTGCGCCGCACGCACCGCGAGCGAGGTCTTGCCGCAGCCGCCCATGCCGTCGATGGCCACGATCTGGGGGCCCTGCTCGCCGCCGCTCCCGGCGCCCCGCAGGATCTCGGCCAGTTCCCGGTCCCGCCCGGTGAAGTCCGTGAGGTCGTAGGGGAGGGTGCTGGGCGGTTCGGCGGGCAGCGCCACGGCGACGACGGGGGCGGCGGGGGCCGGATCGGGACCGGCCAGTTCGGGGCTCTCCCGCAGGATTCCCTCGTACAGCTTGGTCAGGTTGGGGCCGGGGTCGATGCCCAGTTCCTCGGCGAGGAGTTCGCGTACCTTGCCGTACTCGTCCAGGGCCTCGGCCTGCCGCCCGGACCGGTACAGGGCGAGCATCAACTGGCCGCGCAGTGACTCGCGCAGGGGGTGCTGCTGGGCCAGTTCCCGCATTTCCACGATGAGTTCGGCGGCGTCGCCGAGCGAGAGCTGGAGTTCGAAGAGCTGCTCCGCCGCGGTCAGCCGGCGCTCCTCGATGGAGGTGGAAGCCGCTTCGATGACCGGCCCGCCGCCGCCCGAAAGGACGGGGCCCCGCCAGAGCGCGAGGGCGCCGCGCAGTATTTCGGCGGCTTCGGCCGTGCGGCCCTCGGACGCCGCGTGCTTGGCTTCACGTATCAGCAGGCCAAATTCGGCCACGTCGATTTCGCATTGCTCCTGGGCCACGCGATAGCCCGGCCCGTCGGTGACGAGGACATCGGCACCTCCGGGTATCCGTCTTCGGAGATCCGCGACTGCCTTGCGTACTTGGTGGGGTGCGGTCGTCGGAGGTTCCTCGTCCCAGGCCGCCTCGACCAGCCGGGAAACCGGAAGCACTTTTCCGGGCTCCAGAAGCAGAGTGGCCAGAACTCGCTCTTGTATGACACCGCCGAGTCGAAGACGCGTCCCGTTGGACCACCCCTCTATCGGGCCAAGAATGTTGAAGCGCAGCCGAAACTCTTCTGCAGTTGACACGCATCCTCCCCCTCAACTCTGCGCAGCCGCAGCGCTTCACCAGCGCGAAGCGATCGTATCCGCTGCGGGAGGAACTGGCGGTACTGCACCGGGAAGAGTTCGGGAATGGCTCGATGGAGTCTGTTCATCGACGGCAGGCCTTCGCTGCCACGGACAGTGCGGAGCGTACGGAGCGTGAGCGGACCGGAAAGAACCTGGCCCGGACCATGCGTTCCGGACAGTCACGGGCGGTCGGGTAACCGGCCATTGCGTTTTCTGAGCATGTGGAGACCGAGGAGACAATGATGAATTCCCAGCCCGCACCCGGGCTCGACTTTCTGCTGCAGAATGCGCGCCGGCGGGCGGGACTCACTCAGGAACAGCTCGCCGGACTTTCCACAGTGAGCGTGCGAGCCATTCGCGACCTGGAACTCGGCCGGGTCCAGCACCCGCGCAGGGAAACACTGAAGCTGCTCGCCAATGCCATGAGGCTGAGCGACGCGCGGCGTGTCGAGCTGGAACTCGCCGTCGATGCAAAGGCCGCGGGGCGCGTCTTCCAGGACATCTACGGAACGGACCTCGCCACACCACCGCCTCCGCTGCGCCCGCTGATCGGCCGGCGCCCCGAACTGGAGGCGCTGACGGCCCGGTTGCGCACGGACCACGAGCGGCTGCTGACCCTGGTGGGTCTGCCGGGAGTGGGAAAGTCCCGGCTCGCCCAGGAGGCCGCCTCGGTGATTCACGCCCGGGACCGGGTTCCGGTGCTGTGGGTCTCCCTCGACGACACCGCCGAGACCGCCGCGGCGGACCCCAACAATCCGCAGGCGACCGTGACCGGGTGGGTGCGCGCACTCGTCCGCGACGGTGAGGAATTCGAGGAACTCGCCGCGCTCATAGGGTCCAAGGCGACCTTGATCGTGCTGGATGGTCACGATGCGTCACCATCTGTCACCCCTCGCCTGCTGAGTCTGCTGCGTGCCTGCGAGCGCCTGAAAATACTCACCACCACCGACCGGCCGGTCCAGCTGCCCGGTGGCAGGCTGCTGCCACTGGCTCCGCTCGCGGTGCCGACCGCCGCCGATCTCGCCGCCGAGCCGGTGGGAGGCTCCCTCGTCGCGGACCGGCACGCCCTGGAGCTGACGCTCTCCCACGTCAGTTACATGCGGCCCGACTTCCTCCCCACCGACTCCGTCGTCACCACCGTGGCCCATATCTGCCGGGCCCTGGACGGCATGCCGCAGGCACTGGAGGCCGCCGCCTCGTGGCTGCTGCTGTACTCCCCGCAGCAGCTCCTGGACATCGCCCGCACCACACCGCTGGTCCTGCTCGACGGGGTCACACCCGCCGATCCCGCCGCCGGCCCCACCCTGGGCGAGCGGCTCACCGCCGCCGTGACCGGGCTCGACCCGCAGGCCGCCGATCTGCTGCGCACACTGGCGACGCTGGAGGACCCGTGGACGGTGGACGGCGCCGCGCGGGCCTGTGGCACCTCCCTGGCCGAGACGGCCCGTGATGTGCACGCCCTGCTGGTCCGCGGCCTGATCCGCCGGCTCCCCACGACGGCGGGCGACCCGGTCGGCTTCACCGTACTGAACCTGGTCCGCGCGGTGCTCGACGCGGAGCAGGAGACGGCGCCCGCCGCTCTCGCCGCCGCCCTGGCCGAATGACGACCGGCCCGCCGGGATGTGCGGGCAGGCTCGCGCGCTTCCCGGCCGGCATCCCTCGCGCCTCCCTCCGTGTCCCTCCCGCCCCACCGCGTCACCCGGGGCCTCTCGTTTCCCGCTCTGTCGCCCGACCCTGTTCCCGTCCTCGTGAAAGGCACCTCACCCATGCGCAACCTGATCTCCCTCGCCGACCTCACGCCCGCCGAGCTGGACCACCTCGTCCGGCGTGCCGTCACGTTCGGCCGCGACGGCATCGTGCCGAAGCCGCTGGCCGGACGCCAGGTAGGTCTCTACTTCCGCAAGTCCTCGACGCGGACCCGGACGTCCTTCTGGAGCGCGGCGACCCGGCTCGGCGCCGATGTGATCACCTTCGGCCCGAACGAGCTTCAGCTCACCACCGGTGAGACGGTCGAGGACACCGCCCGGGTGCTCGGGCAGTACCTGGACGCCCTCGTCGTACGCACCAACGGGGACGTGGAGGAGATCCGCCGGCTCGGCAGCAGCGAGGACCTGGCCGTCGTCAACGCCCTGAGCCTGGACGAGCACCCGACCCAGGCCATCGCCGATCTCGCCACCCTGGCCGAGGAGTTCGGATCGCTCGACGGACTGCACCTGCTCGCCGTCGGCGAGGGCAACAGCTCGGGCGCGGCCCTCGCGCTCGCCGCGGCCCTCACCCCCGGCCTGCGCCTCACCCTGCTGTGCCCGGCCGGATACGAGGTGCCCAAGGAGACCCTGGACCTGGCGGCCGAACTCAGCTGCGGCAAGGCCCTGGTGAGCCAGGTCGTGACAGCCGACGAGGTCGAGGGGCCGGTCGACGCGGTGTACACCAGCCGGTGGCAGACCATGGGGGTGACGAAGGAGAACCCCGACTGGCTCAAGGACTTCGACGGCTTCCGGATCGACCGTGCGTTCCTGGACCGCTTCTCGGGCCCGCGCACCGTCTTCCTGCACGACCTGCCCGCGGTCCGCGGCGAGGAGGTCACCGACGAGGTGCTCGACGGCCCGTCGAGCCGGGCCTGGCGGCAGGCCCACCACAAGATGACCGCCGCCGCGGCCGTCCTGGAGTGGTGCGTACGCGGCATCCAGGACTGATCCCCGCACCGCGGCCGCCCGCACGCCTCATGGCCCTCACCGCGGCCACCGGCATCACCTGATCACCGCAGCACAGGCTCCTGGCAGACATGGGTTCATGCCGAGACACCATGTCCGCCAGGAGCCTTTGCTATCCGGCGTACGGACGCCGCCCCGTTCCCTGTACGAAGGAGGCGGGCACGGAAAAGAGCGGGTGCGGGGCGTATGCGTTGCGCCTCGCACCCGCCCTCCGGGGGACGGGACAACCGATGGGGTCAGCCACCCATGGCCGCAACCACCGAACGCGGACGCATATCGGTCCAGTTCGCCTCGATGAATTCTCCGCACTCCTGCTTGCTGCCCTCGTCCTTCACCAGTTCCCAGCCCGCCGGCTGCTGGATCCGGGCCGGCCACAGCGAATACTGACCCTCTTCGTTGGCCAGCACTACATAGCGGCCCTGGGAGTCCTCGAACGGGTTGGTTGCCATGATTTCCACCTCGGTTGGACGATGTCGTACGTGAATGTCGTCAGGTGCTTCTGAGTGTTTCGGCTGCATCAAATGCTAGGAGCCGCGGGCCGGTCCACCGGGCAGAAGTCCAGGCAGATGGGCGGCATCCCGGACCGCGGTTTCAGGTGAGTACGCGGGCCGTCCGGTGCGCGTAGGTGAGGGCGACCCCGGTCGCCACGGTGGCCGCGCGCACCGCGCCGAGCGCCTCGCGCACCAGCTCCGAACGCTCCACCGGCATCACCTCGAACCCGGGCTGGCCCGCACGGACGATGTTCACCGCGGCTTCGAGCACGGCGACCTGGGCCTCGCCGAGCGCCTCCCGCCGGTCGACCCGTTCCCGTACCTCCGCCAGGACGTCCGCGAGCACATCCGCCGCACGGACGCTGTGGCCGGTCTCTGCCATGTCATGACTCCTCGGTCGTTCGCCGGCGGTGTACACGGGGCCGGGCGCTGAATTCTGCGGGTGCAGTGCCGCCAGTCTCACGCCCCGCCGGCCGCCCGGCACCGGGCTCGCGGTCAACTGCTCCTCTGCTGCCGCCCAGTTGCCGCCGCTCACGCCGGAAACGCCTCCGGAGCGAATCTACGGTTGTGGCCGAAAGGGAGTTCCGGGAAAGCCTGGATCTCTTTCTCCCCTTGTCATCCAATGATGTGGACGAAGCGAACAATGAAGCCTGCGGAATGGGCGGCTCGTCATCGATCCGGGCCGCTGGATGTTGTTGTCACCGGACTGCAATCCGATGCGCACACCTGGAATCTCATCTACATCCAACTGCTGCTCGAAGACCTCGGGCACAAGGTCGTCAATCTGGGTTCCTGTGTGCCCGAGGACGAGATCGTCGAGTCCTGCTGCAAGTTCCAGCCCGACCTGCTGGTCGTCAGCAGCGTCAACGGGCACGGCTTCCACGACGCCGAGCCGCTGATCGGAGCCATCCGTTCGCGCTGGGAGCTCGCCGGCCTGCCCGCGGTCATCGGCGGCAAGCTCGGCGTGTCCGGAGACGGGGAGGAAGAGGCCGACGCCCTCATGAGGGCCGGGTTCGACGCGGTCTTCCAGGACGGCGTCGACATCGCCGCCTTCGAGTCCTACGTCGACTCGCTCCCCAAGGAGGTGGAACGATGACCGCGCCGGTCCAGGAGGCGGCCCCCGGGAGCCGCACCACGGTGCACCGGCGACCGCTCTCCTTCGGCCGCTTCGTCGCCGGGGCGCGGGCCCGCGGAACACTCGTGGTCCAGCCCCGCATGGGATTCTCCGACCCCGCGCTGATGAGGGCCGGCCTGCTGGCCACCAAGGGAGCGGCCGACGCGGTCGTCGGCACCATGACGATCGACAGCTACACCCGGGTCAACGACGAGGCGTCCGCGGCCCGCGCCCTGAACGGCGGCGTCCCGCTCAACGGATTCCCCATCACCTCCTACAGCCCGCACACCTCGCGCTGGGTCCTCGACGGCGTCCGGGACGCCGGATTCCCGGTACAGATCCGGCACGGCTCGGCCCGCCCCCAGCGCATCGTGTCCGCGCTGGCCCGGCTCGGCCTGGACGCGACGGAGGGCGGACCGGTCTCCTACTGCCTGCCCTACGGACGCACCCCGCTCCTGGACTCCGTACGCAACTGGCAGGAGGCCTGCGAGGTCCTGGCCGCACTGCGCGGCACCGGCGCGGAACCGCACCTGGAGACCTTCGGCGGCTGCATGCTCGGCCAGCTCTGCCCGCCCGGACTGCTCGTCGCCATCAGCGCGCTGGAGGCGCTCTTCTTCCACCGGGCGGGGCTGCGCAGCATCTCGCTCAGCTACGCCCAGCAGACCAACGCGGACCAGGACCGCGACGCGATGCGCGCACTGCACCGCCTGGCCGGCGAATTCCTGCCGGACACCGACTGGCACATCGTCCTCTACACCTACATGGGCCTCTACCCGCAGACCCGGCAGGGTTCGCTGGAGCTCCTGGAACGGTCGGCCGAACTGGCCGTGGAGACCGGGGCGGCCCGGCTGATCGTCAAGACCGCGGCCGAGGCGCACCGCATCCCGACCGTGGCGGAGAACGTCGAGGCCCTGCGGGTCGCCGCGCGGGCCGCCGCCCGGCACCGCTCGGCGATCGGCGACCGCTCCGGGAGCGCCCCCGTCCCGCACACCGACCCCGCGGACAACGCCGTCTACGCAGAGGCCCGTGCCCTGGTGGACGCCGTGCTGAACCTGGACGACGACCTGGGCCAGGCCCTGCTGAAGGCCTTCGCCCGCGGATACCTGGACGTCCCCTACTGCCTGCACCCCGACAACGCAGGCCGCACCCGGAGCCACATCGACGGGTCCGGCCGCCTCACCTGGTCCGAGATCGGGGCGATGCCTCTCGGGCCCGTCCGCGACCGCGGCCGGCGGCTCACCGCCGCCGGGCTGTTCGACGCCCTGTCGTTCGTACAGCGCCGGCACGACCGCACCGTTTCCCCGTCCGCTTCCCGCCCCTCGCTCCCCACGGCGGCCCGTCTCCCGGCAGCCCATCGGCAGCACACCCAGGAGGTAGCATCATGACCAGCACGATCGCCGAGTCCCACGGCCGCGTCGCGCCCTCGTTCCCGGCCTCTCCCGACCAGCACCTGATCGCCGAGCCGACCCGTGCCACACTGCGCGTGCAGAGCCGTATGCTCGCGGCGACCCGCGCCTTCCTGACCGCGCAGGGTTTCCAGGAGCTGCTGCCGCCGGTCATCGGACCGGTCACCGACCCGGGCATCCGGGGCTCCAAACAGGTGGACGTCGATTTCTACGGCCACAAGTACAAGCTGATGACCAGCGCGATCCTCTACAAGCAGGCATCGCTGCTGGCCTTCGACAAGATCTTCTACATCGCGCCCAACGTCCGCCTGGAACCACTGGAGACGGCCGTCACGCATCGCCATCTCGCCGAGTTCCACCAGATCGACGTGGAGATCCGCGACGCCCGCCGCGAGGACGCGATGGAGCTCGCCGAGCGGCTCGTCGCCCACGTCGTCGACGAGGTGGTCCGCGAGATGCCGGGGGACCTGGAGCTCCTGGGCCGCGACCGGGACGCCTTCCGGGAGGTGGTCCAGGGGGCGTTCGACCGCACCACGCACCAGGAGGCCACCGCCGGCCTGGTGGCGCTCGGCCACCCGCAGGACCCGGGCGCCGAGATCGACTGGGAGGGCGAGGAGATCCTCTCCGCGAAGACCAGCCGCCCGTTCTTCGTCGTCGACTACCCCAAGGGCTCGCGCGGCTTCTACGACCAGGAGGACGCCGACCGCCCCGGCGTCCTGCGCAACTTCGACCTGATCGCCCCGGAGGGCTACGGCGAACTGGCCAGCGGCAGCGAGCGCGAGCACGACTACGCGGCCCTGGTCACCCGGATGCGCGAGACGGGCGAGAACCCCGCGAAGTACGGCTGGTACCTCGACCTGGCCCGCCGCGGCATCCCTGCCAGCTCCGGCTTCGGCATCGGCCTGGAGCGCTTCACCCGGTACGTCACCGGCCGCACCGCCGCCTGGGAGGCCAGCGCCTACCCGAAGCTCCCCGGAGTGATGTCGGCATGAGCACGGTACTGAGCGCCGCGGGCTTCCCCGAGGAACAGGTGCGGCACCGTGCCAGGGCCGGAGCGGCCGCGGTCTTCCCCGCGCTGGAGTCCTACGGCAGCAGCGTGCTGGGCGCGGTCCCGGCCGGCCAGGACCCGTACGACCTGCTGGAACGCGCCAGGATCGTACCTCCGGTGTTCATGCCGGAGCGGCTGAAGAAGCTCATCGAGCTGGCCCGTGAACCGCTGTACCCGGACGTCGAACTGGACACACTGCTCGGCGGGTTCACCTCCCGGCTGCCGCTCTACGTGTCCGCGTTCGGCTCCACCCAGGTCGCCAGCCACGACCTGGGCGAGGCGGCCGGACGCCAGGCCGGACAGCTCGGCATCCCGATGGTCATCGGGGAGAACGTGGTGCCGGTCAACGGCTACCGCGCCGCCGCCGACGCCGCGGTCTCCCCACTGCTCGGCCGCATCGCCGCCTACACGGCCGCCGCCGACGACGAGCACGGCGGTGTGGTGGTGCAGCAGTCCACCGAGGACGCGGACGCCGAGGTGTGGAACCTGGTCTACAGCGACCCGGTCTCCGAGCCGCTGCTGGCCACCGGCCGGCTCGCCTTCGAGCTGAAGGTCGGCCAGGGTGCCAAGCCGGGGCTCGGCGGTCTCACCGTCCTGGGCCGCGAGGCCGGCGACCGGGTCGCCGAACAGTACGCCATGGACGAGGTGTTCGGCGCCGACAGCGACTCGGTGCTGCGGATCAGCAGCCCCGGAACCTTCACCGAGGAGATCCTGCGCCAGCAGATCCGGCTGATGCGGAACAACTTCCCCCGTGTGAAGGTGTGGGTGAAGCTGCACCCCGGGCGCGACATCGCCCTTGCCGCAGCCACCGCCTGGGCGGCCGGCGCGGACTCCGTCACCGTGGACGGCGCGGAGGGCGGAACCGCCTGGGCGCCGACGGCCTTCCTGGGCCAGGTCGGGCTCCCGCTCGGCGAGTGCCTCACCCGCATCGGCCGCACCGATCACTGTTTGCTCGCCAGCGGGCGGATCTGGGAGGGCAGCAGGGCCGTGAAGGCGCTGGCGCTCGGCGCCCGCGCCGTCGGCCTCGGCCGGGCCGCACTGCTCGCCGTGGACGAGGACGCCGAGGCCGGACTGGTCCGGCTGGCCGAGTCCATCGCCCTCGAAATCCGGCTGCTGATCAGCTCCGTCGGCAAGTACCACGTGAACGCCCTGGAAGCGGACGACGTCCTGCTGCCGGCCGACGCCGCGACGGGTTCCCGAACCGGCTGATCCCCCCGCTCCACCACTCCGCTTCGCACCCATTGCACGTCATCCACCGTGGCTCCGTCGGTCTCCCGGCACGCCGCGAGACCACGAGATCCGAGCTACCGAGAAGGTGTCGAGATGTTCCAGCCGCAAACCGATCCAGTTCTCTCCCCCGGCGTCGGCGTTCCCGCGCACGTCGCCGCGTACAACGACACGGCCGAGAACCTGCCCGTGGGCGCACTGCACGCTCTCTTCGCCGCGCAGGCCGCCCGCACCCCGGAGGCCGTCGCCCTCGTCCGCGAGGACCGCCGTCTGACCTATCGGGAGCTGGACGGCGCGGCCAACGCCCTCGCACACCGGCTCGTCGCCGAGGGCGTACGGCCCGGCGACGCGGTCGGCCTCCTCTTCGACCGCTCCTTCGCCTACGTCATCACCGTCCTGGCCGTGATGAAGAGCGGCGGGGTGTACGTCCCCCTCGACCCCCGCCAGCCCGAGGAGCGCCTCGGCTGGATCCTCGGCAACACCGGGGCCACCCTCCTGGTGACCGACCGCCCGGCCGACGGGACCGGCTTCGCGGGCGAGCTGCCCGCCCTGCGGCTCGACGACACGAGCGCCACGGCGGACACGGCCACCACCGCACCCGATGTCACGGTCCACCCGGACCAGCCGCTGTACATGATGTTCACCTCAGGCTCCAGCGGCACCCCCAAGGGCGTCGTCAACACGCACCGGAACGTGGTCGAACTGGCCCTGGACCCGGGCTTCGGCGCCGCGGCCCACGAGCGGGTGCTCGCCTACTCGCCGCTGCCCTTCGACTCCTCCACCTACGAGCTGTGGGTGCCGCTGCTGCGCGGCGGACTGGCCGTCGTGCTGTCCGCCCCGAAGGTCGACATCGGCGAGCTGGCCGACGCCATCATCCGCTACGGGGCGACCGCCGCCTACTTCACGACCGCCCTCTTCGACGCCATGGCCAGCGAGGCGATCGACGCCCTCACACAGCTGCGCGAGATCTGGACCGGCGGCGACGTGCTGCCCGCCACCGCCCTCCAACGGGCCCTGGACCACTGCCCGGACACCACGTTCGTGCACGTCTACGGTCCCACGGAGGCGACCGTCTTCTGCAGCTACCAGGCCTTCACCCCCGAGGTGCGCACCCTCGACCGGCTGCACCTCGGCATCCCGATGGCGAACACCGCCATGTACGTCCTGGACGCCGAGCTGCGCCACACCGCCCCGGGCGAGACCGGCGAACTCTACGTCGCGGGGCCGCACCTCGCCCAGGGCTACGGCCGGCTGCCCGCCCTGACCGCGGAGCGTTTCACCGCCGACCCGTACGGACCGGCCGGCAGCCGCATGTACCGCACCGGCGACCTGGCCGCCTGGAACGAGCACGGCGAGATCGTGTTCCTGGGCCGCGCGGACCAGCAGGTCAAGCTGCGCGGCAACCGCATCGAGCTCGGCGAGATCGAGACCGTACTGGTCCGCCACCCCTCCGTCGCCCAGGCCGCCGTCATCGTCCGCGAGGACCGGCCCGGCGACAAGCGCCTGGTCGCCTATGCCGTACCCGCCGAGGAAGGCGTCCTGGACGGGGCGGAACTCCTCCGCCACGCGGCTGAGGAGCTCGTCGAGTACATGGTGCCCTCGGCGGTCGTCCCGATGGGAACCCTGCCGCTGACCCCGAACGGCAAGCTGGACCGGCGTGCACTGCCCGCCCCCCGGGTCGGCGCGACGCCGGGCGGCCGGGCCCCGCGCAACCCCGTCGAGGAGGTCCTCTGCGGCCTGTTCGCCCACTCCCTCGGCCTGCCGTCGATCGGCATCGACGACGACTTCTTCACCTCCGGCGGCCACTCGCTGCTGGCGACCCGGCTGGTCAGCCGGGTGCGCACCGTCCTCGACATCCAGTTGACGCTGCGACAGTTCTTCGAGTACCCGACCGTCGCACTGCTCGCCGAGTACGTCGCCACCGGCGGCGGCGAGTCCGCCCGTCCGGCGCTGACCGCCCAGGAGCGCCCGGAGCCGCTGCCGCTCTCGGCCGCGCAGCAACGCCTCTGGTTCCTCGACCAGTTGGAGGGACCGTCGGCGACTTACAACATCCCGCTCGCCGTCCGGGTTCGGGGTGAATTGGACTTCGCCGCCCTGGAGTCCGCGTTCACCGATGTCGCGGGGCGGCACGAGAGCCTGCGCACCGTGTTCGGCCAGGCCGAGGGGCAGACCTACCAGCGGATCCTGCCCGCCGACAGCGTCCGGGTGGAGCTGCCGGTCACTCCGGCGACCGAGGAAGGCGTCGCCGCGCTGCTCATCGAGGAGTCCGAGCGCTTCTTCGACCTGTCGGCCGATCTGCCCTTCCGCGCAAGGCTGTTCGGTCTGGGCGAGCAGGACCACGTACTTCTGGTGGTGATGCACCACATCGTTTCCGACGGCTGGTCCTACCAGCCGCTCATGCGCGACCTGAGCACCGCCTACGCGACCCGCTCGCGCGGTGAGCGCCCCGCCTGGGAGCCGCTGCCCGCCCAGTACGCGGACTACGCGCTCTGGCACCGTGACGTGCTCGGCGACCCGGCGGATCAGGAAAGCGTCGCCGCCCGCCAACTCGACTACTGGCGCAGCACGTTGGCGGGCCTTCCCGAGGAGGTCACCCTGCCCGCCGTCCGGCAGCGGCCGGCCGTCGCCTCCTACCGGGGCGCCACCCACACCGTGCACCTCTCCGAGGACGTGCACTCCTCGCTCGCCGAGCTGGCGCGCGAGTCGGGTGCCTCGGTGTTCATGGTGGCCCAGGCGGCGGTGTCCACGCTGCTTTCCCGCTCGGGTGCGGGCCACGACATCCCGCTGGGCTCGCCGATCGCCGGCCGAACGGACCAGGCGCTCGACGACCTCGTCGGCTTCTTCGTCAACACTCTGGTCCTGCGCACGGACACCAGCGGTGACCCGAGTTTCC
>NZ_BMTF01000030.1 GCF_014649535.1 Streptomyces gelaticus | reverse complement strand
AACGCGGACCACCCCGCGTCACGCACGGACTTGGCGAGCCGGGTACGGCCGAGACCGGACACCGCGAGGTCTTCCACATACACCGCTTGGTTGTCGCGAATGATCTGTGTGGATACCTTGTGGTGCCAGTCCCGGCGCCGGTCCGCGACCTTGGCATGCCGGCGTGCGACCTTGATACGGGCCTTGGCACGGTTCTTCGATCCCTTGGCCTTGCGGGACAGCTGCCGCTGAAGGCGCCTGAGTTTCTTCTCCGCCCTGCGCAGGAAGCGGGGGCTGTCGATCTTCCGGCCGTCGGACAGGACCGCGAAGGCGGACAGACCGAGGTCGATGCCCGACTCCGCCTCCACCTCGGGAAGGATGTCCGGCTCGGTGTCCACCACGAAGCTGAGGAAGTACCGGCCCGAGCTGTCCTTGGTGACGGTCAGCGACGTAGGTGCGACCGGAAGCCGACGGGACCACTTGACCTTGAGACCGCCGATCTTGGCCACATACACCGTGCCATTGTCCTGGAGGGAGAAGGCGTTGGTGTTGAGGCGGATCGACTGCCGGGTATCCTTCCTCGACTTGTACCGGGGCGCCCCGACCTTCCGGCCCTGCCGCTTGCTCTTCAAACTCTCGAAGAAGTTCTTGTAGGCGGTGTCGAGGTCCCGAAGGGACTGCTGCAGAGGAGTTCAACGGCGAACGCGATCACGTCCACCTGCTGATCAACTACCCGCCCAAGGTCGCCGTCTCCAAGCTGGTCAACAGCCTCAAGGGCGTCTCCGCCCGCCGGATACGCCAGGAATTCACCGGCCACAACAACCACGCCATCATGCACGGGCACCTGTGGTCGCCCTCGTACCTCTCCGCATCCTGCGGCGGAGCACCACTGGCGATCGTCCGCCAGTACATCGAGCAACAAAAACACCCGCTCCAGCCCGCGGGCCAGAGCAGTCTTGAGATGCATTCATCCCCGGCGTGAACACCGGGACTTTCAGCAAGAGCCCCGGTAACTGACGTTCAGTCACGCGGAGCTACAAACTAGCGGGTCGTTGCAGAGCTGTGGAGCCCTTGGCCTAGCTAGTGCTGTGACCGGGACGGTTCATCGTGATCGGAAGGCGGCTCACGGGACGAGCGCACGCGAAACGGTCTGGTATTACTGGGGCATGCAGGAAGAGACCGCGCGCTCCGCAATCGACACGTTCATCTCCGCGTTCAACGCCTCGGACGACAGCTATGTGACTGTCCTGCTCTCCCAGGCCCTGACCTCAGACGTGGTCTTCTGGGGGCCATTGGGTCGCAGCGAAGGGATCGAGGCGGTCGAGCGGTTCGTGCTGGACATCAGGCGCCACCCGGCAGGGACCGGTACGATGGTGCGCTGCTCAGCGGTGGACATGCCTAACGAGTGGGCCCGGTACCAGTGGGTCTTCACCACGCCGGATGGAGGCCCCCGCCTGGCGGGAACGGACGTCGTCCATCTGCGGCGGAGCCTCATCGACCAGGTCATCGTCTTCGCGGGGGAGATCGAGCCGTCCGCCTCCTAAGTCATCCTTCTCCGGCGCCGTCCCTCTCCTGAACTTGCCCCGTTCGGCGCTCCGGGGCTGCGGTTCGCGGTTGATCAGGCTGCGGTGTTGAGGGGGCGTCCGCCCCAGCGGATGCCTTTTCACTGCGGATGCGGGCGCGTTCCTTGCGCCGACCGGATCGGCGGGGGAGAAGGCACCCCAACCACCCCGTGCCGCATCGACAACCTCGCCCGCCGGATCACAAGTGCCCGGTGGCGCGCACCCTGCTCACGTACTCCCAGTCCTCCAACCCTCACTCGCCGCAATACAGCGACCAGACCGAGCTGTACTCGGGTGAGCGGTGGGTGACGTCCCGGTTCTGCGAGAAGGACATCCTGCGCTCGCCCGCGCTGCGGGTCGTGCGGGTCCACGAACGCCGCTGGTCACCTGCGATGCGATCGGCCCCTGTCCGCGCGGCGGGCGGTCAGGGGCTGATCGCGAGGAAGACGAACGCGGCGAAGATCGACAGATGGACGCCGCCCTGGAGCAGGGTGGCCCGTCCCGGTACGACGGTCAGCGCGCCGACCACCACAGTGAGTGCGAGCAGCACCATATGAGTGGCGCCGAGGCCGAGATGGAGCGGGCCGTCGAGCCAGACCGAGGCGAGGGCGATGGCCGGGATGGTCAGGCCGATGCTCGCCATCGCCGAGCCGAGGGCGAGGTTGAGGCTGGTCTGGACGCGTTCGCGCCGGGCGGCCCGCACCGCCGCCAGGGTCTCCGGCAGCAGCACCAGCAGCGCGATGACGACACCGACCACCGCCTGGGGCATTCCGGCCGCCTCGACCCCGGACTCGATGGTCGGCGACACGGACTTGGCGTCGCCGACGACCGCGACGAGCGCGATCAGCAGCATCGCCAGGCTCAGGGCGGTGGCGCCTCGGCCGGGCAGCGGGGCCTGGTGCTCCTCCGGTTTGAGCGCGCCCTCCGGTGTGAGGGGCAGGAAGTACTCGCGGTGCCGCACCGTCTGCACGGCGACGAACAGCCCGTACAGGAAGAGTGAGGCGACGGCGGCGAAGGTCAGTTGGGCGGCGGAGAATTCGGGGCCCGGTTTGCCGACGGTGAAGGTCGGCAGGACGAGGCTGAGGGTGGCGAGTGTGGCGACGGTCGCGAGGGCGGCCCCGGAGCCCTCGGCGTTGAACACGACGACGCGGCTGCGGACGGCGCCCACGAGCAGGGACAGTCCGACGATGCCGTTGCAGGTGATCATCACGGCGGCGAAGACGGTGTCGCGCGCGAGCGCGGACGTCTTGGGGCCGCCGTCCACCATCAGGGTGACGATGAGGGCCACTTCGATCACGGTGACGGCGACGGCCAGGACGAGCGAGCCGAACGGTTCCCCGACCCGGTGGGCGATGACCTCGGCATGGTGGACGGCCGCCAGCACGGCGCCCGCGAGACAGAGGGCGACCACGGCGACGGCGAACGCCGGAAGCTCCCGTCCCCAGCTGAAGACCAGCGCGAGCGCGGCGACGATCGGCACGACCACCGTCCACCGGGTCGCCAGTGTCCGGACCGTCGCGAGCGCGTTCATGGGCCACACCCTGCCAGAGCCGGAACCCGGGCGCTCGTCGGGCGGCGGCCGGACGGCGGGTCACACGGCCCGTGTGTGTCCTTCCCAGTACGGATCGCGCAGCCGCCGCTTGTAGAGCTTGCCGTTGGGGTCACGGGGCATCACATCGATGAAGTCGATGCTTCTGGGGCGTTTGTACCCGGCCAGACGCTGTTCGCAGTGGCCCAGGATCCCGGCGGCGAGCGCCTGGCCCGGATCGTGTCCCGGGGCCGGTTCGACGACCGCCTTGACCTCCTCACCCCAGTCGGGATGCGGAATGCCGAAGACGGCGACGTCGGCGACAGCCGGATGGCCGAGGAGGACGCCCTCGATCTCGGCGGGGTAGATGTTGACCCCGCCGGAGATGATCATGTCGATCTTGCGGTCGCGGAGATAGAGGTAGCCGTCCTCGTCGAGGATGCCGAGGTCACCGACGGTGAAGAAGTCGCCGATGCGGTTCTTCCTCGTCTTGGTCTCGTCCTTGTGGTAGCTGAAGCCACCGGTGTTCATCTTCATGTAGACGGTGCCGAGCTCGCCGGGCGGCAGCCGGTTGCCGTCGTCGTCGAAGACGGCGAGTTCGCTGATCGGCCAGGCTCTGCCGACCGTGCCCGGCTTCTTCAGCCAGTCTTCGGCGGTGGCGAAGGCGCCGCCGCCCTCGCTGGCCGCGTAGTACTCCTCGACGCACGTGCCCCACCAGTCGATCATCGCGCGTTTGACGTGGTCGGGGCAGGGCGCGGCACCGTGGATGGCGTGCCGCATGGCGGTGACGTCGTAGCGCCGTTTCACCTCGTCGGGGAGGGCGAGGAGGCGGTGGAACTGGGTCGGGACCATGTGCGTGTGGGTGCAGCGGTGGGTGTCGATGAGCCTCAGCATCTCCTCGGGCGTCCATCGGTCCATCAGCACCAGCGGGTGTCCGATGTGCAGCGACGCGCCCGCGAACTGCAGAACGGCGGTGTGGTAGAGCGGTGAACAGACCAGGTGCACGTTGTCGTCGAAGGGTTTGACGCCGAAGATACCGAGGAATCCGCCGAGGTGGCTCTCCTCGGGGAGCCTGCCGGAAAGCGGCCGGCGAATACCGCGCGGGCGGCCCGTGGTGCCCGAGGTGTAGTTCATGACCCAGCCCAGGGTGCGGTCCTCGGGGGCGTCCTCGGGCTGCCCTTCGAGCAGTTCGGCGTACGGGCGGAAGCCGTCGACCGTGCCCACGGCGAAGCGGTGGCTCGCCGGCAGCTCCGCCTCGTCGGCGGCCTCGGTCGCTGCCTGCGCGAACCGCTCGTGGGCGATGAGCACCTTGGCGCCGGAGTCGGCGACGATCCAGGCGATCTCGGGGCCGACGAAGTGGTGGTTGACGGGTACGAGGTAGAAGCCGGCCTGCGAGGCGGCGAGGTAGGCGGTGAAGAACTCGACGCCGTTGGGCAGCACCACCGCGAACGCGTCGCCGCGCCGCAGCCCGGCCGCGCGCAGTCCGTGGACGAGACGGTTGGCGGCGGCGTGCAGTCGGCCCGCCGTCCAGCTCTCGCCGTCGGGAGCGGTCAGGGCCGTGCGGTCGGGGTCGGCGGTGGCCTGGGCCCAGAAGCCGTTGGGCGGCTGACTCATGAGGCACTCCGTCCGGCGATGCGGTTGATCCGGTCCACGGCACGCTCGAAGCCGCGGGTCAGGTCGTCGAAGACGGCCTGCACGCTGCGTTCGCTGTTCATCCGGCCGACGATCTGGCCGACGGGGGTGCCGAGCAGCGCACCGGTCTCGTACTTCTGGATGCGGGAGACGGCCTCGGCCACCAGCAGCCCCTGGAGCGGCATGGGAAGCGCACCGGGCCCGGCCGGGTCGTCCCAGGCGTCGGTCCATTCGGTACGGAGCTGACGTGCGGGTTTGCCGGTGAGGGCGCGGGAGCGGACGGTGTCGCCGGAGCCGGCCGCGAGGAGTTTGCGGGTCAGCGCGCGGGAGTGGAGATCGGCCTCCTCGGTGGTCAGCCAGAGGGAGCCGAGCCAGACACCCTGGGCGCCGAGGGCGAGTCCGGCGGCGATCTGCTCGCCGCTGCCGATCCCGCCGGCGGCGAGGACGGGCACTGGTCCGACGGCGTCGACGACGTCCGGGACCAGGACCATGGAGGCGATCTCGCCGGTGTGGCCGCCCGCCTCGTACCCCTGGGCGACGACGATGTCGATGCCCGCGTCGGCGTGGTGGCGGGCGTGCTTGGCGCTCCCGGCGAGGGCGGCGACGAGCACGCCCCGGTCGTGGGCGCGGGCGACGACGTCGGCGGGCGGTGACCCGAGGGCGTTGGCGAGGAGCCGGATGGGGTAGTCGAAGGCGACATCGAGCTGGTTGCGGGCGACTTCCTCCATCCAGCCGGTGATGCGCCAGCCGGACGCCTCGCCCTCGGGGAGTTCGGGGACACCGTGCTTGGCGAGGGTGTCCTGGACGAACTGGCGGTGTCCGGCCGGGATCATCGCCTCGACGTCGGCCTCGGTCACCCCCTCCACCTTTTTCGCGGGCATGACCACATCGAGGCCGTAGGGCTTGCCGTCGGTGTGCTCCTGCATCCAGTCGAGGTCGCGCGCGAGGTCGTCGGGGGCGGTGTATCGGACCGCGCCGAGTACGCCGAATCCGCCGGCCCGGGTGATGGCCGCGGCCACCGCGGGGAACGGCGTGAAGCCGAAGATGGCGTGCTCGACTCCCAGTTTCTTGCTCAGCTCCGTCTCCATGAGCCGCAGGATGCCGCAGCCGGTCATCCGAGGGAAGAGATTTTCTGATGCAGTGTCAGATTCTTTGTGACGCAGGGGGCCTCCGTGTCGGCGGGGGTGACAGTAATCTCTGCGGCGGCAGGAAGTTTCATTGTCTGACGAAATTTCGAAAGTTACTTTCGCGCAGCGGGAAGGGGTTCCGGATGACCGAGGACGCGGCGGGCAGAGGGATCAGCCGACGGAGGCTGGGCGGTGGGATGCTGGCCCTGGGCGGGGCACTCGCCCTGGCGCCCATTCCGTTCGCGGGGCGGGCGTCGGCCATGGAGTCGGGGACGGGATCGCCGGGTATGCGCACAGGGGCCCTCGGGAGCGCCACGTCGGGGCAGGACCGGCCGACGCTGCGCCGTGGACCGGCCGCCCGCGCCGGGCTGCTGCAGGAACCGCTGGACCAGCTGGTCGCCGACGCGGAGAAGTTCCTCTCCGCCTCTCCCAAGCACCCCTGGTACGCGGGGGCGGTGCTGCTCGCCGGGCGGGGCGGCACGGTGGCCCTGCACCGGCCGATCGGCAAGGCCGTGCGCTACGCGGGTTACGACGAGAAGACCGACACCGGGGTGGAGTTCCCGCCCGACCAGCAGATCGCCATGGCCGAGGACACCGTCTTCGACCTGGCCTCGGTCTCGAAGCTGTTCACCTCGATACTGGCCGTGCAGCAGATCGAGCGCGGAACGCTGGAACTCGACGCGAAGGTCGCCTCGTACCTGCCCGACTTCGCCGGCGGCGGCAAGCAGGACATCACGATCCGTCAGCTGCTCACGCACACCTCGGGCTTCCGCGCCTGGATCCCGCTGTACAAGGCTCCGACACGGGAGGGGAAGCTGCAACTGCTGTGGGACGAGGTGCCGGCCAACCAGCCCGGCACGGTGTACCTCTACTCCGACCTCAATCTGATCTCGCTCCAGCTGGTCCTGGAGAAGATCACCGGTCGCACGCAGGACGTCCTGCTCCGTGAGCGGATCACCGCTCCGCTCGGGATGCACCGCACCCGGTACAACCCCCCGGCCTCCTGGAAGCCGAAGATCGCCGCGACCGAGGACGCCCGGCTGCCCTGGTCCGGACTGGACCGCGGACTGGTCTGGGGCGAGGTGCACGACGAGAACGCGTACAGCCTGGGCGGGGTGGCGGGTCATGCCGGAGTCTTCTCCTGCGCCTGGGACCTGGCGGTCCTCGCCCGCACACTGCTCAACGGCGGGGTCTACGGCCGTGCGCGGATCCTCTCCGCCGAATCGGTCGAGCTGCTGTTCACCGACTTCAACGCCGCGTTCCCCGGCGATGAGCACGGTCTCGGATTCGAGCTCTACCAGCACTGGTACATGGGGGCGATGGCCACACCGCGCACCGCCGGCCACACCGGTTTCACCGGCACCAGTCTCGTACTGGACCCGACGTCCGACTCGTTTCTGATCGTGCTCGGCAACTCGGTGCATCCGGTGCGTAGTTGGCGTTCCGGCAGCGCACCGCGCGTTGCCGCGGCCAACCGGATGGCGCGCGCCGTCGCCGTCCGTCCCGTGCGCGGCCGTACGGCGTGGTTCTCGGGAATGGCGAACGCCACGTCCGCCACGCTCACGCTGCCCGCGCTGCGCCTTGCCTCCTCGCACGCCCGGCTGAGCTCGGCCCTGTGGTGGGACACCGAGCCCGGCTCCGACTCCCTCTTCCTGGAGGCCTCGGCGGACGCCGCGGCGACCTGGCAGCCGGTCCCGTTCACCACCGTCCCAACCTCGGAAAACCCCCGCCCCGAGCCCGAGCCGCATCCGACCGGCGCGGTCTCCGGCTGGTCCGGCCGGGTGTGGCACCGCCTCGACGCGGACCTCGCCGCCTGGCGCGGCAAGGAGGTACGGCTGAGGTGGCGGTACACGACGGATCAGCTGTACGTCGGGCGGGGAGCATACGTGGACGCCGTCCGGGTCGAGGACGGCAACCGTACGGTCTTCGACGAGGGCCGGCCCGGCGACGCCGCGCGCATCGAGGCCCTGGGCTGGACGGCTTCGGCGGACTGAGCCGCGCCTGGTGGGCCCGGTGGGACGTCGCGCCGTGACCGGCGGCCCCGGGGGCCGCCGGTCACGGCGTCGCCCGCCGTACCGGAGAATGCTCCGGTGACCACATCACCGCAGAACTGGATGCGCGCCGAGCGCCTGGACGCCGACCGGGCGGCAGCCGCGGTGCACGCCCGGACCGGCGTGCGGCTGGTGGTCGAGGGGCCCTGTGCGGGCGGTGAGGTCGGTGCCGCGTACGTGCGGTGGCCCGACGGCCGCCGGTCGGTCCTCAAGTCGCGGCCGGGCGCCCGGATCGAGGAGCTGCGGGCGGGTCCGCTGGCGGTGTGCGAGGTGCTGGGCGCCCGCGGGTATCCCTGTCCGTCGACGGAGCTGGCACTCCAGGTGGACGGTGCGGCGGTCCTGGTCCAGCAGCTCCTTCCGGGCGCACCGCTGGAGCTGCTGGACCACCACGGACTGGATCAGGCACTCGCCCTCAACGAGTCGCAGTCGGGGCTGCTGGCCGGGCGCGCGGACATCGCGTCGATGAACCTGCATCTGCTCGACGACGGCCCCGGGTACTGTCTCCACGAGCCGCTGCGCCGGCACAGTCGGCGCGGCGCCGCCCTGGAGCACCGGATCAGGTCGCTCGGCGCCGATCACCCGCCCCGGCTGGCCGGGGACCACGTCGTGCACCAGGACTTCCACCACGGCAATCTGCTCGCCGTGGACGGCACGGTCACCGGGGTCATCGACTGGGACGGCGCCGGGCGGGGAGACCGCAGGTTCGACCTGGTCACCCTGCGCTTCGGACTGCACGCGCAGGAGCAGCCGCCTGGGGTCGTCCGTCGCCTCGACGGCATCCTGGACGCCCTGCCCGAGGACGTCCTGCGTCCCTGCTGGGCCCATATGAGTCTGCGCATGACCGACTGGGCCGTCCGCCACTTCGCCCCGGGCGAGGTCGAGCACTGGATGGATCTGGCCGAACAACGCCTGTGACGGACCCGGAGACGGGCAGGGCGCGGTAGGTTCCGGCGGTGATCTCCGACTGGAAGAGCGACCGGACAGGCAGCGCCCTGCGGGGCGACAACCCGACGGCCCTGCGCCGCCCGAGTGCGGGATTCGCCGCGATCGGGGACGGGCAGTTCCTGCCGGGGTACTCGGTGCTCCTGGTCGACGGACCGCAGGTGCAGCGTCTGTCGGAACTTCCACGATCCTCGCCGGAGGACCGGCAGGACCTCGACCCCGCGGCCACCGGCGCACCGGTCACGGAAGAGGCGTGAAACCCACTGCCGAAGCGACGGCGACCGGCCTGACACCCTTGCGGATTCCCGCCTTCCGGCGGTTCGTCCTCGCCGGTCTCGTCTCCGCGTCCGGCTCCGCGATGGCTCCTCTCGCGCTCGCCTACGCGGTGATCGGGCAGGGCGGTGGAGCGGGGTCGCTCGGTGTCGTGCTGACCACGAACTCCGTCCCGGTCATTGTCCTCACGCTCGCGGGCGGCGTCCTCGCCGACCGGTTCTCACGCAGCCGGATTCTGTTTCTGGGCAATCTGCTGGCCGCACTCGCTCAGGGGGTGCTCGCGGCACTGGTGGCCACGCACCATGCGACGGTCACCTCGATCGCCGCGTGCGGCTTCGTGTCGGGGGTCGCCGTGGCCTTCACCGGGCCGGCCGCGACGGGCGTGGTGGGGCAGCTCGTCGCGACGGAGCAGCTGCTGCGGGCCAATGCGCTGGTCCGGCTTCCGAGCAACGCCGTCAAGGTGCTCGGCCCCGTGGCCGCGGGGCTGATCATCGCGGTCGGCGGCCCGGCGTGGGCCCTGTGGTGGGATGCTCTCAGCTTCCTGGTCGCGGCGCTCCTGCTGCTCGGTCTGCGGCTGGGCGCGCCGGTCACGACGAGCAGTGCGCTCGCCGATCTGCGGGCGGGCTGGACCGGGTTCCGGTCCCGCACCTGGCTGTGGACGTACACAGCCGCGGGCACAGTGGTGGTCGCCGCGTGGCTGGCCGGATTCCAGCTCCTGGGGCCCGTGGTTGCGGCCGGGTACTACTCCGGGGCGCGTTCCTGGGGGCTCGTCCAGGGCGCGTTCGCGTTCGGGCTGCTGGCGGGGACGGTGGTGTGCCTGCGCTGGAAGCCGAACCGGCTGCTGGCCGTCGCCGTGATGACCGGCGCCGGACTCTGCCTGCCACTGACGGCACTCGGCCTCGGTCTGCCCCTCCCCTGGGTGCTGCTCGCCACCGTACTCGCGGGCATCGGGCTCGATGTCGCACTCGTGACGTGGACCACCGCACTCCAACAGCACGTGCCCCAGGAGGAGCTGGGCCGGATGAGCTCGTTCAACGGCGTCGGGGAACGGATCGCCATCCCGCTCGGCTACCTCGTCACCGCACTCGCCGCGCATGCCTGGGCCGAACGGACCGTACTCCTGGTCTGTGCCGCTGCCATCGTGGCCACCACGGTCCTCAATCTCTGCGTACGGGACGTGTACCGCGTCAATCGCCTCTGAGCGGCTGACTCTTCATCTCCTGGTGACCGCAGAAGATCCGAAGGCCGCCGGGGCCGTCCTCGCCGGCCGCACAGTCGCCGACGGCACGGCACAGGTGTCGTGTCCACCGGCGGACCGTCATCGGCTGCGCCGTCCTGCTCCCGGAGCCCGCTCCCCCGCGTCGTCGCCCTATACCGGGACTTCCGTCGCCGGGGCCGGGATCTCGGCGGTCGCGGCGGACGGTGCCGGGGCCGTCGACTCCCGGACGACCAGCCTCGGGCGGATGAGCAGGGAACGTCCGGCCGCGGGGGCCGAGTCGATCCGGGCCCGCAGCTGCTGGAATGTCTCCGCCGCCATCTCCGGCAGCGGCTGGCGGACCGTGGTGAGCGGCGGTTCGAAGAGGTCGGCGAGGAGGATGTCGTCGAAGCCGACCACGGAGACGTCCTGTCCGGCGCTGAGCCCGGCGTCCTTGGCGCCCCGGCAGATCCCGATCGCGCACATGTCGTTGATGGCGACGAAAGCGGTGGGCGGGCGCGGGCCGCCGAGGAGCTCCCTGGCCGCATTGCGCCCCAGTTCGGCGGCGTCCTTGTCGCCGAACTCGGTGGCGTCGGCGCCGGGCCAGACGATCGCGTCGGCCGGGTCGAGGCCCGCCGCTTCCAGGGCGGCCCGGAAACCACGCAGCCGTTCGCGGCGGTTGACGCTGTTGACCGAACCGGAGACGAACGCCAGTCGGCGGTGGCCGAGTTCGATCAGATGACGGGTGGCGATCTCGGCGCCCATCGCGTTGTCGACACTGATGGAGGCCAGCGACGGCGGATCGCCCGCCTGGGCGGTGCGGTCGAAGGCGACCATCTTCAGCCCGCGGCTCAGCAGCGGTGTCACATGGTCGAGCGAGGGAAGCGAGGAGCACAGCACCACTCCGCTCACCCCGTCCGCGAGCAGTTCCTCGCCGTACTTGAGCTCGCGGGCCGCGTCGCGCTCGCTGTTGCAGAGCAGTACGTGGTACCCCTCGGCGAGTGCGATGGCCTCCAGCTCACGGGCGAGCGCCCCCCAGAAGGGGTTGGCCACCGACGGCACGATGAGCCCGATGACCTTGATGCGGCCGGTGCGCAGCATCCGGGCAGCGCGGTTGGGCCGGTAGCCGAGCTGCTCGATCACCTGCTCCACGCGGGCCAGCGTGGCCGGCTGCATACGGTCGGTACGTCCGTTCAGAACGTTGGAGACCGTGCTCGCGGAGACCCCTGCGGCCTCCGCGACCTGATGGATCGTTACCCCGCTCATGCCACCTCCGGTTCGGAACTCGTCTGACCCTACCAGTGTATCGATTTACTGAACTTCGTTTACCGGTACACCTGTTAACACGCCAGAAAATTCATGTGCATCAGCTGTTGACGTCCCTCTCACGGCGTTCCTAGCATCAGTGCATCGATTTACCAGCACTTCCCAGCCATGGCCGGGACCCATCGCTGGATCGATCCACAGTCTCCACCTCAAAAGGGGTGTCCCATGCAACTCAACCGACGGTCGCTGCTTGCCGCCATCGGCGCCGGAACCGCTGCCGCCGCGCTCAGCGGGTGCGGTACCGGTACTTCGACGGCCGGCTCCGCCGAAGGCCCCGCCGAGGGTGAGATCACTCTGCTCACCCCGATCTACGAAGGTGCCGACGGCAAGACGCTGTTGGAGAAGGAGATACTCGGCGGCTTCCGGAAGAAGTACCCGGACGTCGAGGTGAACGTGGACTACACCACGTACAACCAGCTCAACGAGAAGATCACCACCGGTCTCGCGGGCGGTCTGCTGCCCGACGTGATGATGATGGGGGTGGGCTGGATCCCGCCGTTCGCGGCCAAGAAGGCGATCGCCGAGCTGCCGGAGAAGTTCGCCACCGCGCACGACTACGAGAAGCGGGTGCTGGAGCCCTCCCGGTACGACGGGAAGCTGTACGCGCTGCCGGTCGTCCTCGACACCCGCATCGTCGTCTACCGCAAGGACCACTTCGCCGAGGCCGGCATCAAGAAGACCCCGGCGAACTGGGCCGAGCTGCGCGCCGTGGCCAAGCAGCTGACCAAGAACGGGCGGGTCGGATTCGACCCGTTCTCCATCGATCTGCGCCAGTGCTGGGAAACCTTCCTCTTCGCCAACGGCGGCCAGCTGTTCAGCGCGGACGGCAAGAAGGTGCTGTTCACCGACGCCCGCGGGGTCGAGGCGCTCCAGTTCTTCAAGGACCTCGTCAAGGACGGCTCCGCCGAGTACGCCAAGAAGACGGAGCTCGGTGCCCCGACCAACGTACAGACCGGCAAGGCGTCCATGATGATGACGACCAGCGCGTTGTGGAAGCAGGTCGGGGACCAGGCGCCGGACCTCCTCAAGGACGACAAGCTCGGGGCGTTCATCCTCGCCAACCGCAAGCCCGCGATGCTCCAGGGCGGCACGCTCGTCACGCAGTCCGCCAGTTCCAAGCACCCCGCGGCGGCCCGGGCGCTCGTCGAGTACCTCGCCTCGCCCGAGTCGATCCTCGGTGCGGCCAAGCAACGCGGTTCGGTGCCCGGCCTGAAGGACCTCAGCGACAGCTCGTACGTGAAGGAGAACAAGTTCGTCGAACTCTCCCTGCGGAGCATGGGCGACGCGTGCTCCGAGGGCGGCACCCCCGCCTGGATGGAGATCCGCGAGAAGATCAAGCCCACGCTGGAGCCCGCGATCGTGGGCACCCAGTCGGCCAAGGACGCCATCGCGGAACTCGGCCGGCTCGCCGAGGCCGCCATCGGCCGGATGTAAGGACCCGTCACTGTGGGAGCGACATCCGTATTGAAGGCGCGCCCCGCGCCGCCCTCCGCCCCGGCCGGACGCCCGGTCGCGAAGAAGCGCACCGGCCGGGTGCCGACGGGACCGGGGCGCCGCAGGCAGCGCGCCGGCATGCTGATGGTGGCGCCCGCGCTGCTGCATGCCTCGCTCTGGATCGGCCTGCCGGTCGTCGCGTCGGTGGTCCTGGCCTTCACGAAGTACGACGTACTGACGGCGCCGCAGTTCGTGGGTCTGGACAACTTCAGCGAGATGATGGGCGACGCGGTCTTCCGCAGGTCCGTCGTCAACACCGTCGTCTACACCTTCTTCACCGTGCCGTTCGGCATGATGCTGGGGCTGCTCGTCGCCCTGGCGCTGCACACCGGCCTGAAGGCCCGGGGCATCTTCCGTACCGCGGTCTTCCTGCCTCAGGTGACGGCGACCGTCGCGATCGCACTGGTCTGGCTGTGGATCTACAACCCGGGCAACGGGCTGCTCAACACACTCCTGTCGTTCCTCGGGATCGACGGACCGGCCTGGCTCGCGTCGACCTCGTGGGCGATGCCCTCGGTGATCCTGGTCGGCATCTGGCAGGGCATCGGCATGAAGATGCTCATCTATCTGGCCGCGCTGCAGTCCCTGCCCAAGGAGCTGTACGAGGCGGCCTCGGTGGACGGCGCCTCCAAGGTGCGGCAGTTCTTCTCGATCACACTGCCGCTGCTGAAGCCCGCGACGTTCTTCGTCCTCATCACGTCGATGATCAGCGCGTTCCAGTCCTTCGACCAGATCTACATCCTGACCGACGGCGGTCCCGCCAACAGCACCACGATGATGACGTACGAGATCTACAAGTCCGCCTTCCGGGAGTTCCGCGTCGGCTACGCCTGCGCGCAGTCGCTGGTGCTGTTCGTGCTGCTGATGGGCTTCACCCTGGTCAACCGGCGGATCATGGGAGGCACCCGTGGCCACAACTGAGCTGCACGCGCCAAGGGTCGCGAAGAAGCCCCGGCCGGGGAGGAACGGCAAGCCGGTCGCCGTCGGCCGGATCGCGCTCTACGCGACCCTCACCGTCGTCTCGCTGCTGATGGTGGTGCCGTTCGTCTGGATGGTGCTCACCTCGCTCAAGACCCCGGTGGAGATCGCCTCCCAGGACGCCGGACTGCTCCCGGAACACTGGGAGTTCGGGAACTACGTCGACGCGCTGAAGGCGGCGCCGTTCGCGACGTACGCACGCAACAGCTTCATCATCGCGTTCAGTCACACCCTCATCAACGTGGTCGTGGCGTCGATGGCCGGGTACGCGCTGGCGCGGATCAGGTTCCGGGGCAGCGAGGTCATCTTCTGCCTCTTCATCGCCGCGCTGATGATCCCCACGTACACCAAGGTGCTGCCGGAGTTCCTGATCGTCCGCTTCATGCCGCTGGCCGGCGGGAACGACATCTTCGGCCAGGGCGGCAGCGGCTGGCTGGACTCCTGGTGGGCGCTGATCGTTCCCGGTGCCGTCACGCCCTTCGCGGTCTTCCTCTTCCGCCAGTTCTACCTGGACCTGCCGGTGGAACTGGAGGAGGCGGCCAGGCTCGACGGTCTGGGTGAGTTCCGGATCTACGCCCGGATCATGACGCCGCAGGTCAAGCCCGCACTCACCACCGTGGCGCTGCTGACCTTCGAGTCGTCGTGGAACAACTTCCTCTGGCCGCTGCTGGTGACCCGCACCGACAGTCTGCGGGTGATCCAGGTCGGGCTCTCCGTCTTCAAGACGGAGAACGGCCCCCAGTGGCACTTCCTGATGGCCGGCACCACGCTGGCCACCCTGCCCATGGTCATTCTCTTCCTCATCGGCCAGCGCTACTTCGTGCAGGGCTTCGCGACCGCAGGTCTCAAGTGACCGTCCTTCGCCCGAACGACCGCACTTCGAAAGGTACTCACTCCATGTCTGCTGATCTCAACGGCTCCCGCGCACTGGTGACAGGGGCGGGCCACGGAATCGGCCGGGCGATCGCCGTCGCGCTCGCCGAGGCCGGTGCCGATGTCGCCGTCCACTACCACTCCTCCGCCGACGAGGCCGCGAAGACGGTCTCCACGATCGAGGCGCTGGGCCGCCGGGCGAAGGCGTTCAAGGCCGATGTCACGGTGACCGGCGATGTGGACCGGCTCGTCGACGAGGCGACCGGCTGCCTCGGCGGACTGGACGTGCTGGTCTGCAACGCGGGCCATCTGATCGGCCGGGCCACCATCGCCGAGATGTCCGACGACCACTTCGACCAGGTCCTCTCCACCAACCTGACCTCCACGTTCCGCACCGTGCGCGCCGCCCTTCCGCATCTGAAGGAGTCCTCGGCCGGACGCATCATCACGATGTCCTCGCTGGCCGCGCACAACGGCGGCGGCCCCGGCTCGGTCGCCTACGCGGCGGCGAAGGCCGGGGTGCGCGGTTTCACCAAGGGCCTGGCCAAGGAGCTCGGCGGTACGGGCATCACCGTCAACACCGTGGCGCCCGGCTTCATCAAGGGCACCGCCTTCCACGACACGTTCACCGCGCCCGAGGCGCAGCAGGCGATGGAGGCCGGTATCCCGGTCGGCCGGGCCGGCACCCCCGAGGACGTCGCCGCCGCGGTCGTCCACCTGGCGTCGCCGTCGTCCGGCTTCCTCACCGCCACCACGGTGGACATCGACGGTGGCGTGTGGCCGCGTTGAGGCGGATCGCCCGGGAGCGGGGCGGCTGGTGGCACGCGTACGTCTGCCCGGCGCACGGCGTGGAGCTCGACCACGGCGATCTGCTCGCCGGGGTGTTCCCCGAGGGCGGTGCGCGGTGTGCGTACGGCTGCCGGGTGGACGACGAGGCGGTGCGCGGTGCCTGGCTGGTGCTCTCGCACCAGGCGTGGGCGCGGCATCTGCGGGTGCTCGCCCACCGCAAGGAGCGTGCCGAATGCGTGTCGCGGCTCGTGGAGTACGCGGGGCTGTACGCGGAGCTGGCCACCGAGCGGCACGGCGAGGCCCAGACCTGGATGCTGCGCGGCCGGCTCTTCCACCAGGCGCTGACCGATGCCATCTGGGCGGTGAACGTCGGGCACACCGTGATCACGCTCGCCGAGCAGTCCACCGAGGACCTGGCCCCGGTGCTGCCGCTGCTGGACGCGCTGGAGCGGGCCGCTCTCGACGCCCGGGACGTGCTCACCGGTCAGGGCCACCTGGCCTCCAATTACACCGCGTGGCTCAACGCGGCCGGTGTGGCGGCGAGTCGGGGCGCGGCGGCGGCCCGCGGCAGGGAGTGGGAGGGTGCGGAGCAGTGGCTGGAGGGCGAACACGGGCTGTACGCGCACCTGCGGGTCGCGGTCGCCGATGACGGCTGGGAGTGGGAGGGCAGCACCTACTACCACGGGTTCGTGCTGCGGGCCGCACTGCTTGCGCTGCGCGGCACCGACCCCGCGTCCGTTCCCTCCGATGTGGTGGGCGTACTGGCCGGGATGACGGACGTGCTGGCGGCCGTCGCCACGCCGGGCGGCATCCTGCCGGCGCTGCACGACGGCCCGTATCTGCGTGGCCCACTCGCCCTGGAGTGGCTCGAACTCGTCGCGCTGGCACAGCAGTTGGTGCCTTCACCGGCGCTGGAGGCGGTGGCCGGGCGGGCCCGGTCCGAGCTCGGCGCACAGGACGACGGGCTCGACCGGGAGCTGGGCGGCTGGTTCGCCGGCCCACCGCTGCCCGAGCGCCCGGCGCCCGGCCCGGTGACGGTGTTCCCGGCCGCCGGGTACGCGGTGCTGCACCACGCGGGCATCCACGCGCTGCTGGACTTCGGCCCGCACGGCGGTTCGCACGGCCATCGCGACAAGTTGTCGCTGTACCTGTACGGCGACACCACCCCGTGGCAGCCCGATCCCGGTCAAGTGCCCTATGCACACGCCGAGTTCCGTGATCTGTACGCATCGACCGAGGCTCATCCGGCGTTCCGCGTGAACGGCGCCGAACAGGCCGAGTGCACCGGGCGGCTGCTCGGCTCGGACGGTTCGTCCGTGACCGCCGAGGTGACGACGGCGTACGAGGGAGTGCGTGCGGTGCGGCGGGTGGTGCTCGGTGACAGCTATCTGGTCGACCTGCTGACGGTACGGGCCGAGGACGAGCGGCGCCTCACCGCACAGCTGCGCCCCGGTGTCGCGCTGGACGTCCAGCTCCAGGCCTCGGGCGAGGTACGCACCACCTGGTACGGCGACGAGACCCTGCACGGCTGGCATACCCACACCCCCGGTGCGACGGTGCGTCCGGTCTCCCGGCCGGGGCCGGGGCCGGCCGACGATCCGCAGCGCGTACGCACCCGGGTCGACTTCACCGCGCAGTCGGACCGGGTCGTCTTCGCCTCGGTGTACCAGGCGGCGTCGGCCGGACCCGCCGTGACCGACGTACGGCTGGACGGCGACGGGGTGCTGACGGTCTCGCTGACCGACGGCGGCACGGCACGGTTCCGGACGGAGGACTGACCCTTGTTGCTGTCGGCGACCCCGCCGCCCGGCCCGCGCCCCGCGCAGCAGGTGCGGCTGTACGAGGAGGCGGCCCGCCACCGCGGGCTGACCCCGCCGCGTACGCACCCCCTGGCCAGCATCACCTGGCTCGGTCCCGCGGCCTCCAACCCGGCGCTGGCCTACCGGGTGAGTGGCGATCCGGCCCAACTGGCGGAGAGCCGGCGCTGGATCGAGGCCGCGGTGCGGCTGCCGCACTGGGGCAGGGCCCATATGCCGGACCATGATCTGGACGCCGGCTGGCTGCTGCACCACCTGTCGCTCGCCCACCGGTGGATCGGCGACGAACTCCCGGACGAGGTGCGGGCGCTGCTGCGGTACAAGCTGCTGCTCCAGGGGCGGCGGATGTACGAGTTCGCGGTGGCGGGCGAGGGCCGCTGGTGGTCGTCGTCGTACTGGCAGAACCACAACTGGATCTGCTACGCGGGCCTGGCGACGGCCGGTTACGTACTGGGCAAGGAGGAGTGGACCGAGCGCGCCAAGGACAACCTCGGTACGGTCCTCGATCTGATGCCGGACGACGGTTCGCATGCCGAGGGCGTCGTCTACTGGCGCTACGGTGTGCCCTTCCTCGCCGTCCACCTGGATCTCCTCCAGGAGGCGGAGGGCATCGACTGGTGGGGCCGGGGCGGCTTCCTCGCGAACACCTTCCGCTACCGGCTGCACCAGTTGGCTCCCGGCTTCGCGTTCAACGTCGACCACGGCGACTGCCACGACCGGCGCAGCGGACACAGCGCCGGCCTGTACTACCGTCTCGCGGCGCAGTACGGGATTGCCCAGGCGCAGTGGCTGGGCGATCTCGCCTCGGGTGAACTGCTGTGGCAGGAGGCCGCACAGAGCGGAGTGCGGCCGGGGATCCTGCCGGAGGCCTATCTCGAATACCTCTGGTACGACCCGTCCGTGGCCGCCGCCCCGCCCACCGAGACACGGGCGTTCTTCCCGGATCTCGGCCTGCTCGCGGCCCGCACCGGCTGGGACGACGACGCCACCCTCGTCTCGTTCAAGGCGAGCCCCGGCGGTGGCCACAAGGCGTGGGAGACCTCCGCGAAGCACCGGGCGGAGAAGGGCTGGGAGACCCTCGACCAGGGTCACCACCACCCCGATTCGGGCTCGTTCGTGCTGGTCTCGCAGGGTGCCTTCCTCGCGGTCGACGAGGGGTACAGCAACCGCAAGCGCGCCGCGCACCACAATCTGCTGCTGGTGGACGGCCAGGGGTACGCGGACGAGGACCGGTACCACGTGTACCAGGGCATCCCGTACGAGCGGCAGGCCCGGCAGCGCGATGTGCTCGCCGGTGCCGACTGCGGCTGGGCGCACGCCACGGCGGAGATCGCCGCGATGTACGACCCCGCGCTCGGGGTGCGGCGGCTGGACCGGACGCTGGTGTTCACCCCGTCCGGACGGCTCGTACTGCTGGATCTCGCCGAGGCGGACACGGAGCGGGAGTGGTCGTTCCTGCTCCAGACCGACCGGCCCACCGAACCCGGGCCGGGCGGCGGCCGGCTGATCCGGTCCGGGGCGGCCTCCGCCCTGGTACGGCGGTTCGCACCGCTCGACGCCGAGGTCGTCTCCGAGGCCACCGAGGTGGAGGCGAACCCGACGTCGAGCACGCCCGAGCTGCGGCTCACCCGCACGCTGCACACGCTGCGTGCGACGACCGCGCGCTCCACGGAGGCGCTCTTCCTCACCGCGATCGTCCCCGGCACGGCTCCGGGCCCCGTCGAGCGGGTCGGGTGCGCGGAGGGCCAGGGCGTGAGCTTCGGCGAGGAGACCGTGCTCCTCTCCCCCGTCGCCCGTCGTATCCGCAACCCCGCGGTGTCGGCCGACGCGGCGGCGGTGCTGCTCGGGGCCGAAGGCTCGGCCCCGTACGTGGTGGCGGCCACCCGGCTGGTGCTGGACGGCCGCGTGCTGCTCGACGTCCCGGAGCCGTACACAGGAAAGGTCGGCTGAACATGCAGGCAACCCTCTCGTCCGGCTGGCCGACGCTGCTGCGGCGGCTGGAGTTCGTGGCCTACCCGGCAGCCGCCGGGGCCGCCTTCACCGTGCTGTCGCTCGGTGTCGTCACCTGGCTTCCGGCGCTCGCCGCGATGGGGCACGCCCTCCAGCGGTGGCGGGCGGAGGGTGACAGCCGCTGTTTCACCAACGCGTTCACGGCCTTCCCGCGCTACTGGCGCGCGCTGTGGCGTCACTCCCTCGTGTCCACGGCGGCGGGGATCGTCCTGGCCGCCAACATCGTCCATCTGCTGGGCCGTCCGGAACCGTGGACCTTCGTGCTGCTCGCCGCGCAGGTGGGCATCGCGGCCGCGCTCGCCATTCATCATGTGGCGCTCGCGGCCGAGGCGGGCCGGTCTCCGCACGGAACGGTCCGTACCTGGTCGCGCGGTGCACTGGCCCTCGGCTTCGGGTCGGCTGCCCGTGGCACCGCGCTGCTCGGCGCGGTGATCTCCGCCGCGCTGCTCTCGCTCGTCGTACCGCTGGGCCCCCTGCTCCTCGGCCCCAGCATCCCCGTACTGCTCGCACTGTCCTTCGCAGACCCCAGGAGGCACACCCCATGAGCCGTGTACTGCGCACCACCCTCGTCGCCGCGCTGGCCGCGGGCGCCCCGCTCGTCTTCCCCCCGCCGTCCGTGGCCGCCGAGGCAGCCACCGCGTACTACGTGTCACCCTCCGGCAGCGACTCCAACACCGGTACGTCGGCGAATGCCCCGCTCGCCACGATCCAGAAGGCGGTCGATCTGGCACCGGCCGGTGGGGTGGTCAACCTCGCCGCCGGTACGTACAAGCAGGACGTCGTGACCAAGCGTGCCGGGGTCACCATCACCGGCCCGTCGAACGCCGTCGTGAAGGGGGCCGGCGACGCCCGGATCATCCAGGTGCAGCACGATTCGACGACGCTCAGCGGATTCACCGTGGACGGGCTGCACGGGTCGTCCACCGATGTGTCGGGGTATCGGCTGAAGCTCATCTATGTCATGAGCACGACTCCCGGGAACGGTGTGGGCGGGCTGCGCATCACCGGGATGACGCTGAGGAACGCCGCCGACGAATGCCTGCGGGTGCGCTATCTGGTGACCGGCGCCGACATCTCCGAGAACACCATCACCAACTGCGGGGTCAACGACTTCAAGTTCGGCGGCGGCGGCAAGAACGGCGAGGGCATCTACCTCGGCACCGCCCCCGAGCAGCAGGGGGCGAACGGCGCCCCGGACGCCGCCCCCGACATCAGCAGGAACAACCGCATCCATCACAACACCATCGCCACCCAGGGCAACGAGTGCGTCGACGTGAAGGAGAACTCGACCAACAACTACGTCGAGTACAACGACTGCAGTGGCCAGAAGGACTCCAGCTCCGGCGGCCTGGACGCACGCGGCAGCGGCAACATCTTCCGCTACAACACCATTCACGACAACGTCGGCGCGGGCATCCGGCTCGGTGGTGACACCGCGACGGACGGCATCGACACCAGCGTCTACGGCAACACCATCACCGGTAACGCGGGCGGCGGCATCAAATTCATGCGCACCCCTCAGGGCCCGGTGTGCACCAACACGATGAGCGGCAACACCGGCGGCGACGCGGTCGGCACCTACGGCAGCGAGTACGACCCGACGGGTGCGTGCCCCAAGTGACCGGGCGGGGACCCGCGAGACGCGGGGTACTGACGGCGGCGGCCGGTCTGGCGGCGGTCGCGGCCACGGCACCGCAGGCACACGCGGCCGGGCCGCAGGGCGGCGCCGGACCCTCGCGCTGGACGACCTCCTGGGCGACCGCGCAGACCGCGCCGACGGCCACGGACACGGTGGCGAGCGTCGGCCTGACCGACGGCACCTGCACCGCGCATGTGCGGCTGTCCGCGGGCGGAGCCGTCCGGCTGCGCTACGGACACGCCTTCGGCACCGTCCCGGTCCTCATCGGCCCGGTGACGGCGGGCGGCCGGCCGGTGACGTTCGGCGGGCAGCAGCAGGCGTGGATCGCCGCGGGTGCCTCGCTGACCAGCGACCCGGTCGCCGGACTGCGTGCCGCCGAGGGGGCGCGGCTGACGGTGGAGACCCGGCTCCCCGGCCCCACCGGGCCGCTGTCCTTCCACCGCAACACCCATGCCTCGCACTCCGTCGACGGCGAGCGCACCACCTCGGTGTTCCTGCTCACCGGCGTCGAGGTGACGGGCGCGCACGGGCCGGTGGTCGCGGTGCTGGGCGACTCCATCACGGAGGGCGTCGGCACCCCCGACGACACCGATCTGCGCTGGCCCGACCAGCTGGCCGGACGGCTGCCGGGCTCGGCCGTCGCCAACCTCGGCATCAGCGGCAACCGGCTGCTGCTGGACGACGCCCGGTTCGGGCCCGGCGGACAGGCCCGCTTCGACCGCGATGTGCTCTCGCTGCCCGGACTGCGCACCGTACTCGTCCATCTCGGCGTCAACGACCTCCAGCAACCACCGAGCCAGACCGACCCGGCGCGCGTGCTGGCCGGGTACCGGCAGCTGGTGCTGCGCGCCCGCAACGCCGGGCTGCGGACGGTCGGCGCGACCATCGCCCCGTTCGGCGGCTGGACCCGCTGGACGCCCGAGCTCGAAGCGGTACGGCAGCGGATCAACGCGGCGGTGCGCACCGGCCGGGTCTTCGACGCCGTCGCCGACTTCGACGCGGCCCTGCGCGACCCGGACCGCCCGTCGCTGCTACTGCCCGCGTACGACAGCGGCGACGGACTCCACCCCAACCCTTCCGGTCATGCCGCGCTGGCAGCGGCCGTCGACCGCCGACACCTCCTGTGAGGGACGTATGACGAACCCAGGCACCACTTCGGGCACCACCCGGCGCACCGTTCTCGCCGGGGCGGCGGCCCTCGGCGCGGCTGCCGCGCTGCCGCTGACGCTCGCCGCCAGCACGGGCACCGCGCACGCCGCGGACGGTCCCGCCGTCATCGACGACGCCGCCGCCCTGCGCATCCGCTGGCACACCCTGCTCACCGGCGGCCCCGGCCTCGACCTGACGGACCCGCAGATCGCCGCGGCCGTGGCCAGGATCGGCAAGGCCGCGACCACCTCGGTCAAGGGACTCGACCCGACCCGGACCGACGGGCTGTTCCCCGATCTGACCAGCACCACGCTCTCCAACCACGTGACGACGTCGTTCAAGCGGCTCGCCACGGTCGCGACCGCGTGGGCCGTCCCCGGCACCCCGCAGTACGGCGACACCGCGCTGCGCGATCTGCTGCTGGCCGGCCTCGACTGGATGCTGACCAACCGTTACGGCCCCGGCCACACCCGGTTCGACAACGACTGGGACTGGGAGATCGGCTCCGCGCTCGCCCTCAATGACGCGGCCGTGCTGCTGTACGACACGCTCGGGACGGAGCGGCTGGGCCGGATCACCGGGGCCGTGCGGCACTACACGCCCGATCCGAACCTCTGGCGGGCCGACCGGCAGATCGCGACCGGCGCCAACCGGGTGTGGATCTCCACCGTGGTCGCCGTCAACGCGGTGCTCAGCGGCACGGGCGACGATCTGGCCCGGGTCCGTGACGCTCTTTCGGACGTCGAGGGTTCGGGCGCCAACAGTGTCCTCGCCTTCAACGACGCGAGCGCCGCGGCGGAGGGCACCGGCGAGGGCTTCTACTCCGACGGTTCGTTCCTCCAGCACTACAAGCATCCGTACAACGGCGGGTACGGCAAGGAGCTGCTGAACAATCTCTCCCGGCTGCTGAACCTCCTCGCCGGCACCACGTGGACGGTCACCGACCCCGACCTCGACAACATCCGCGGCTGGGTCGACGACGGCTTCGACCCGTTGCTGGTGCGCGGCGACGTGATGGCGTCGGTGTGCGGGCGCGAGATCGCCCGCCCCAGCAAACAGGGCCATGTGTCGGCGCAGACGGTCATCGAGGCGGTGGTGCGCCTGATCCCGAGCTTCCCGGGCGAGACCGCCGACCGGTTCACCGCCCTGGTCAAGCAGTGGATCGCCGAGGACACCTACCGGGACTTCCTGGCCGTCACCGATCTGGCCTCGCTGGTCGCCGCCCGGCAGGTCATCGCCTCCCCGGTGCCGGCGCGGGGGCCGCTGGTCGCGCACAAGCAGCACCCGCGGATGGACAAGGCGGCCCACCGCCGGCCGTCCTTCTCGCTCGGCATCTCCGCGTACTCCTCCCGGATCTACAACTACGAGTCGATCCAGAACGAGAACCTGCACGCCTGGCACCTCTCCGACGGCATGGTCCTGCTCTACACCGACGACCTGGGGCACTACAGCGAGGACTACTGGCCGACCGTCGACCCGGCCCGGCTGCCCGGCACCACGGTCATCGCCGGGCGCCCCGCGGACGCGGCGGGCCAGCGCACCACCAGCACGTCCGACTGGGCGGGCGGCACCGCGCTGCCGGGCACCACGCTCGGCGCGTACGGCATGGAGCTGCGCGCGTACGGCAGTTCACTGCACGGGCTGAAGAGCTGGTTCTGCCTGGACGACGTGATCGCCTGCGTCGGCTCGGGCATCGGCGCGGACGCGGGCACGGCCGAGACCGTGGTGGAGAACCGGAAGCTGAGCGACCCCGGGGCGGCCCTGCTCGTCAACGGCACGGCGACGCCCGCGGACGCCGGCTGGTCGGCACGGCTCGACCAGGTGCGGTGGCTGCATGTGGCCGGAACCGGCGGCTATGTCTTCCCCGAGCCCGTCACGCTCCGGGGCCTGCGCGAGAACCGCACGGCGACCTGGCGCGAGATCAACCTCAAGTACGGCACGGACACCCCGGTCACCCGCCCGTATCTGACGCTCTGGCAGGACCACGGCACCGCGCCCGACGGGGCGGGCTACTACTGGCTCCAGGCCCCGGCGGCCTCGGCCGAGCGGACGAAGCAGTGGTCGTCCGCGCCGCCGGTGAAGCTGATCGCCCGCTCCACCGCCGTGCACGCGGTACGCCGCTGCGCGGACGGGCTGCTCGCCGCGAACTTCTGGACCGCCGGCACCGCGCAGGACCTGACCTCGGACGGCCCCGCCTCGGTGCTGGTGCAGCCGGACGGAAGGACCGTCGAGGTGTCGCTGTCCGACCCGACACAGCTGCGGTCATCGGTCGTCCTGGACCTGGCACAGCGCGGGCTGACCGTCGTCCGGGCCGATCCGGGCGTCAGTGCCGCACCCACCGGCAACGGCATCCGGATCACCGCCGACACCACCGGCCGCCACGGCGCAACCCTCAACCTCACCCTGAAGAGGAGCTAGACACTTGCTGTTCGACATGCCCCTGGACCGGCTGCGCGACTACCGGCCGGAGCCCGAGGAGCCGGCCGACTTCGACGCCTTCTGGGAGAAGACACTCACCGAGACGGCCCGCCACGACCTCGACGCCGCGTTCGTCCCGTACGACGCCGGATTCGCGACCGTCGACGTGTTCGACGTGACGTTCCGGGGCTTCGGCGGGCAACCGGTGAAGGCCTGGCTGCTGGTGCCGAAGACACGTTCGGGCCCGCTGCCCGCCGTGGTGCAGTACATCGGCTACAACGGCGGCCGGGGCATTCCGTACTCCTGGCTGACCTGGAGCGCGCTCGGGTACGCCCATCTGGTGATGGACAACCGGGGCCAGGGCGGTGGCGGCAAGAACACCGCGGACACCCCGGACATCGGCCCGGACGGACACGGCTCCTCCTCCCCCGGCTTCCTGACCCGGGGCATCGAGGACCCGTACCGCCACTACTACCGGCGGCTCATCACGGACGCGGTGCGGGCGGTGGACGCGGCGAAGGCCCACGAGGCGGTGGACGCCTCGCGGGTGGCGGTGCTCGGCGGCAGCCAGGGCGGCGGGCTCGCGCTGGCGGTGGCCGGGCTGCGGGACGACATCGCGGCGGCCGTGGCCGATGTGCCGTTCCTCTGCCACTACCGGCGCGCCTCGCAGATCACGGACGCCGGACCGTACGCGGAGATCGCCCGCTGGCTGTCCGGGCACCGCTTCCGGATCGACGAGGCGATGGAGACCCTGTCCTACTTCGACGGGGTCAACTTCGCGGCACGGGCGACGGTCCCGGCGTGGTTCTCGGTCGGCCTGATGGACAAGATCTGCCCCTCGTCCACGGTGTTCGCCGCCTACCACCGCTACGCGGGTCCGGCGCAGATCGAGGTGTTCAGCTACAACGGGCACGAGGGCGGCGCCGAGTACGACCTGCCGCGCAAGCTCGGCGCGCTGCGGGGCGTCTTCGGCCGGTAGCGGACCCCGGGTCACCGGCCCAGCGCCGCCATCGCGGCGTTGTGGCCGGGGACCCCGCTGACCCCGCCGCCACGCACCGCGCCGGCCCCGCACAGCAGCACATTGGCGTGCGCCGTCTCCACTCCCCACCGGCCGGTGGACTCCGTGGCGTACGGAAAGACGAGGTCCCGGTGGAAGATGTGGCCGCCGGGCAGCCGCAGGTCCCGCTCCAGATCGAGCGGGGTCTTCGCCTCGATGCACGGCTCGCCGTTCTCGTCGCGTGCCAGGCAGTCGGTGACCGGCTCGTCCAGGTGCGCGTCGAGCTCGGCGAGCGTCGCCGCCAGCAGCTCGGACCGGGTCGCCGCGTTGTCGGCGGCGAAGAGCCGGGCGGGGGTGTGCAGGCCGAACAGGGTCAGGGTCTGGTAGCCGCGAGCGGCGAGGTCCGGGCCGAGGATCGAGGGGTCGGTCAGCGAGTGGCAGTAGATCTCGGACGGCGGGGCGGCGGGCAGCCGGCCCGCCGCGGCGTCCCGGTAGGCGTCCGCGAGCTGTCCGTACCCCTCGGCGATGTGGAACGTCCCGGCGAAGGCCGCGCGCGGATCGACGGAGCGGTCGCGCAGCCGGGGCAGCCGGGTGAGCAGCATGTTGACCTTCAGCTGCGCTCCCTCGGGCGGGGCGGGCGGTTCGTCCCCGAGGAGGGCGGCGAGCGCCTGCGGCGAGGCGTTGACCAGGACCTTGCGGGCCGCGACGGTCCGCTCCCCCTCGGGTGAGCGGACGGTGATCTCGGCCCGTGCCCCGTCGGTCTCGATCCTGGTCGCCTCGTGCCGGACGCGGATTTCGGCCCCGGCGTCGCGGGCGGACCGGGCGAGGGCGTCGGTGAGTGCTCCCATGCCGCCGACGGGGACGTCCCAGTCGCCGGTGCCGCCGCCGATGACGTGGTACAGGAAGCAGCGGTTCTGGAGCAGCGAGGGATCGTGTGCGTCGGCGAAGGTGCCGATCAGCGCGTCGGTGAGGACGACTCCGCGTACCAGGTCGTCGGTGAAGTTCTTCTCGACGGCGACCCCGATGGGCTCCTCGAAGAGGGTCCGCCAGGCCTCCGGGTCACCGATCCGCTCGCGCAGGGCTTCGCGGCCGGGCAGCGGCTCGGTGAGGGTCGGGAAGACCCGTTCGGCGACACGCCGCGTCATGCCGTAGAACCGCTGCCATGCCTCGTACTCCCGGTCGGATCCGGTGAGCGCGGCGAAGGAGTCCCGGGTCCGCTCGCCGCCGACGAGCAGCCCGGTGGCACGGCCGCCGCGTACGGTCGGGGTGTACGAGGAGACGGTCCGCTTCCGTACGGCGAAGTCCAGTCCGAGATCGCGGACGATCCGGTGCGGGAGCAGGGACACCAGGTACGAGTAGCGCGACAGGCGGGCGTCGATGCCGTCGAAGGGGCGGGTCGAGACGGCCGCTCCTCCGGTGGTGGCCAGGCGCTCCAGGACCAGGACGGACTGTCCGGCACGGGCGAGGTAGGCAGCGGCGACCAGACCGTTGTGGCCGCCGCCCACGATCACTGCGTCATAGCTGTCGGGTGCGGGCATGACTCTTCGTAGCACGGCACGTTCTGCTCTGGCCAGAGGCCGTGGCGTCCGTTCAGCGCGGCGACGTCTGCTGCCCGCGGCGCACCGCCGCGACCTGCCGGTACAGCTCGACGGCCTCCGTCCCGCGGCCGAGCTGCTCCAGGCAGTGCGCCTCGTCGTTGCGGGCGGCGAGGGCGTCGGGGTGGCCGGGGCCCAGGAGCCGTTCGCGGGCCGCGGCGACCGTGCGGTAGACGGTGAGGGCGTCGGCCCAGTGGCCGAGCCAGCCGAGGCCGACGGCGACCTCGCGGCGGCTGACGAGGGTGTCGGGGTGGTCGGCGCCCAGGACCCGTTCGCGGATCGCGCACACGTCGCGGGCTTCGGCGAGGGCCTCCTCCCAGCGGGCGAGGCGCCCCAGGTTGACGCCGAGGCCGTGGCGGGCGCGGAGCGTCTCGGGGTCGGCGGGGCCGCCCGTCCTCGTCCGGTCCTCCACCAGGGCGCGGTAGAGCTCCAGGGCCTCGGCGCTGCGGCCCAGGCGGCCGAGGCTGATGCCGACCTCGTAGCGGGCGGAGAGCGTGTCGGGGTGGTCGGGGCCGAGCGACCTCGAACGGGCCCGGGTGACTTCCCGGTAGGTCTGCAGGGCCTCCGTCCAGCGCCCCAGCCTGCCCAGGGTGTACGCCACCTCGTAGAGCGTGACCAGGGTGTCGGGGTGGTCGGCGCCGAGCAGCCGGCTGCGGGCCGACGCGACGTCCCTGGCCATCAGGTACGAGTCCTCCAGACGGCCGAGCCTGCTGAGGTTGAAGGCGAGATTGTGGCGGCAGCGCAGGGTGTCGGGGTGGTCGGGGCCCATCGAGCGTTCCCGGGCGGCGAGCACCTCCGCGTACACCTGATGGGCCTCGAAGTGCCGGCCCAGCCGGCCCAGTACGTACGCCGCTTCCTGGCGGGCGGCCAGGGTGTCGGGGTGGTCGGGGCCCAGGGTGTGCTCGCGGCCCCGGGCGACGCGTTCGAACTCCCGCAGCGCGTCCGAGGCGCGTCCGGTGCGGCTGAGGGTGAAGCCGATCTCGTAGCGGCTGGAGAGGGTGTCGGGGTGGTCGGGGCCGAGGGCGTGCTCGCGTTCGGCGGCGACCGCGCGGTGCACCTCGCCGGCCTCCTCCCAGTGGCCGAGCCGGCTCAGGTTGAGGCCCGCGCTGTGCCGGCCGGCGAGGACGGACAGCAGTTCCGGCGACGGGGTCGGACGCCCGGCCGGCGGCAGTCCGTCGGTGAGGCTGTGCCGGTCGGTGCCGGTGGTCCACTCGCCGGTCAGACCGGCGGAGTGGTCGGGCAGGGCGAGCCCGGCGCGGGCGCCGGCCGCCTTGTGCCCGGTGGTCATGGAGCGGGTCCAGGCCGGCAGCTGCTGCTCGGGGAGCGCGACGGGAACGGGCGGGGCGAGCCGTACCTGCCCGGTGGGCGGCAGATGCGGCTGCTCGCCGGTGCGGCCGACGACGATCCGCCGGCGCAGGTCGCCCGCGTCGACGGGCCGCTCCTCGGGGGTCTTGGCCAGCAGTTCCAGGACGACGCGGTCGAAGAAGCCCGGGAGTTCGGCCCGGTGGGTGCGCAGCGGCCGGGGCTGGGTGTCGCGGTGTCCGACGAGTACGGCCCAGGCGTCGTCGAGGTCGAACGGCGGTGCGCCGGTGGCGATCTCGTACAGCACACAGCCCAGGGAGTAGAGGTCGCTGCGGTGGTCGACCTGGCCGCCGCTGATCTGCTCGGGCGACATGTAGTGCGGGGTGCCCATGGCGATGCCGGTACCGGTGAGGCGGGAGGTGAAGCCGATGTCGTGGCCGAGCCTGGCGATGCCGAAGTCGCAGATCTTCACCGTGCCGTCGGCCAGCCGCATGATGTTGGCGGGCTTGAGGTCGCGGTGCACGATGCCCTGCTGGTGGGTGTAGCCGAGGGCGTCGGCGACCTGTTCGGCGATGTCGACGACGTCGGGCACCGGCAGTGGATGCTGTTTGTTGTCCTCCAGGAGCTGGCTGAGGTTGCGGCCGTCGAGGAGCTCCATGACCAGGTAGAGGACGCCTTCGTGCTCGCCGAAGTCGTGGACGACGGTGACGCCGCGGTGCTGGAGCGAGGCGGCGACCCGGGCCTCGCGGCGGAAGCGCTCACGCAGGACGCGGGTGAAGGACTGGTCCTGCTGGGGTCCCATCGGCTTGAGGCACTTGACGGCGACATGGCGGCCGAGCGACTCGTCCCGGGCGCGCCACACCTCGCCCATGCCCCCGCGCCCGATCAGATCGAGCAGCCGGTACCGGCTCTGGATCAGCCTGGTGTCCGCCATCGCCTGCTGTCGCCCCCGTCGTCACGCCTGTTTCCGCACCCTCCCCGGCCCGTCCAGTATGGCGGCCCGGCTGCGCAGTTTGTACGGGGTGGGGCGGCTTCCGGGACCGAGCCGGGCCATCGCGTTCAGAATGTGACCGGGCGGGAGCTGCCAGCGGAGCCGGGCGGGGATGCAGCGCAGCGCGGTCCCCGCGGTGCGCAGGCGGCGGTCGACGGTGGGCGCCGGGGCGGCGGGTCTGCCGTAGAGCTCGTGGGCGTACGGGGGCAGGGACTGGTAGGCGAGCAGCGCCACGCGCCGCCACAGCAGTGCCCGCGCCGGTACGAGCAGCGGATGGACAGGGGGACGGCGCAGGAAGTCGTCGACGTCCGCCGCCTCCGGAGACGCGGCGAGCCGGGGCCGCACCCGCTCGAAGTAGGCGGCGAGCTGTGCGGTGGTGGCCGGTACGTCCGCGGGATCGAGGCCGACGAGGCGGGCGCTGTGGCGGTGCTCGTCGATGTAGCGGTCGGCCTGGGCGTCGGTGAGCGGGAAGCCCGAGCGGCGTTCGACCTGGAGGTAGGAGTCGACCTCCGCGCAGTGCACCCACAGCAGCAGTTCCGGCTCGTCGATTCCGTAGGTCTCCCCGGTCTCCGGGTCGGTGGCCCTGATGAGCCGGTGGATCCTGCGGACCCGGGCACCGGCCTTCTCGGCGGCCTCGGTGGTGCCGTAGGTGATCGTTCCCACGAAGCCGGCGGTGCGCATCAGCCGCCCCCAGGCGTCCTTGCGGAAGTCGGAGTTCTGCATCACGCCCCGTACGGCGCGCGGGTGCAGCGCCTGGAGGTAGAGCGCCCGCACTCCCGCGACCCACATCATCGGGTCGCCGTGCATCTGCCAGGTGACGGATTCGGGCCCGAAGAGCCCGGGGTCGGCGTCCACCATGCTGTTCGTACCCTCCCGCTCGGCGGCGTACGTACGCGAAGGATACGTGCGGGCGCCGACACCTCGCAGGGTCTTGGCGGAGGCTGCCCGGAAGGGCGGTCCATGGGTCACGCCGGCCGCAGCAGCTCGGCGGACAGGTCCGGTCCGGGGACACACGCCGGACTGCGCCGCGCCCGTGCCGGTGCCGGTTCAGGTGTGGGGGACGACGGCGACCGGGCAGCGGGCGTGGTGAATGGCGGCCTGGGCGACGGAGCCCAGGTGCGGCGCCGGGACGGGGCGGTGCTTGCGCCGGCCGACGACCAGCAGCCCGGCCCCGTGGGCGGCGCTCACGACAGCCTTGGCGGGGCTTTCGAGAACGATGCCGTCGGCCACCTCCACGTGCGGGAACTTGTCCCGCCAGGGGCGGAGGACCTGATCGAGTTGCTTCCGCGCGTCCCGGGCGATTTCGTCCGCCACGTCGTGATCCAGCCCCCAGGGGGCGTAGGCGGCCACCGGCAGGCTCTGGCCGTGGACGGCCCGGAGGGGCACGCCTCGCGCCGCGGCGCTGGTGAAGGCGAATGCGAGGAGGTGGTCGCAGGGGCCGTGCAGTTTCAGTGCCACCACGACCCCGCCCTCCGCGGCCGGTGCGGGGTGCGGCGCCGGTCCGCCCGCCCCGGCGCGTACCAGCACCACCGGCCCGTCGGCCCGCGCCACGACCGGCATGCTGATGTCTCCGAGGAAGAAGCTCTCGACGGGCACGAGTCCGCGCGAACCGAGCACGGTCATCTCGGACTCCGACGCCGCTTGCAGCAGCGCGTGCTGGGCGTCGTCGGCGATCAGGCTGCCGACGACGGAAAGGCCCGGGTGGCGCTTCTGGAGCTCCGCCCGCGTCTTGTGCACGATCCGCCGCGCCCAGTAGTTCTGGTCCATCTCGGCGGGGACGTGGGCCGACTCCGGCAGCAGCAGCGGCCACGCGTGCAGCAGACGCAGCGTGAGCCTGCGGCGCTCGGCTTCCTCGGCGGCCCAGCGGGCGGCGGCGAGGCTCTCGGGTGAGCCGTCGAGGCCCACGGTGACGACTGGCTCCATGGCGACTGTCTCCGTCTCGTGAGTCTCGAACAGCCTCGTAAAGGGCCGACCGGAACAGGGGCGAGCGGGTCCTGCCCGGCTTCTCCTCATTCGAGGAGTACCGCACATCTGCTGGTGCCGCATGCCGGCCCCGGCACGGCCGCCGCGGAGCCCGTCCGGCGCCGACGCTTGACTTCGGGCGTGGTCACCTCCGTAACGTCGTCCCATGTCGGACGAGAAGAACTCGAGTACGCCCGGAAAGCTGCCGCGCCCGCTGTACGAGCGGGAGCTGTACCGGCTCCAGACCGAACTGGTGAAGCTCCAGGAGTGGGTACGTGCCGAAGGCGCACGGCTCGTCGTGGTGTTCGAGGGACGTGACGCGGCGGGCAAGGGCAGCACCATCAAGCGCGTCACCGAACGCCTCAACCCCCGGGTGGCGCGCATCGCCGCGCTCCCGCAGCCCACCGAGCGCGAGCGCGGCCAGTGGTACTTCCAGCGCTATGTCGAGCACCTGCCGGCCGCGGGGGAAATGGTCCTGTTCGACCGGAGCTGGTACAACCGCGCCGGCGTCGAGCGCGTCATGGACTTCTGCACCAGGGAGGAACACCAGCGGTTCCTTCACCAGTGCCCGATCTTCGAGCGGATGCTGGTCGAGGACGGCATCCTGTTGCGCAAGTACTGGTTCTCGGTCAGTGACGCGGTGCAGGAGGAGCGGTTCCGGCGCAGGCTCCATGATCCCACCCGCCGGTGGAAGCTCTCGCCGATGGACCTGGAATCGATCACCCGCTGGGAGGCCTATTCGCGGGCGAAGGACGAGATGTTCGTGCACACCGACATCTCGGAGGCTCCGTGGTACGTCGTCGAGAGCGACGACAAGCGCAGGGCCCGGCTGAACATGATCGCCCATCTCCTGTCGACCGTCCCGTACGAGAGGGTCGATCCGCCCGTGATCGAACTGCCCCCGCGGCCTCCGGCCACCGGCTACCAACGACCGCCGAGAGACCTTCAGACGTACGTCCCCGACCACGCGTCGCGGCTCGGGAAGTGAGACCGGGCGGTCGCACGATCAGGCCGCGAGAGGTACGACGGCCACCGGACAGTCGGCGTGGTGAAGCAGCGCATGGGCGACCCGGCCGAGTTGGAGTCCGAGGCGGCCCCGGTGGCGATGTGCTCCCACGACGATCAGGTCCGCCGCGGCGGAGCGCTGCACCAGTACCCTCGCGGCCTTTCCCTCGACCGCCGCCAAGTGCAGCCGGACCGTCGGGTTCTCGCGTACGGTCTCGGCCACCGCTTCGTCGATCAGCGTCGCCGCACGTTCCTTGTAGTAGAGGTGCGGCTCGTCGACGGTACGCGGATGGTCCGCGCGATCGTGCGAGGGACAGCGCCAGGCGCGTACGGCATCCAGTTCGCAGCCCCTCACCCCGGCCTCACGGAAGGCGAACCGAACCGCCGCCGACGCCTCCCCCGGCTCCCCGACGCCCACGAGGATCCGCCCGTGCAGGCCTTCGATCCCGACCCTGTCACCACGCACGACGACGACGGGACACGGGGCACGCGCGGCCACGGCCAGACCGACCGAGCCGAGCAGCAGTCCGGTGAGCCCGCCACGGCCTCGCTCCCCGGTGATCAGCGCCTCGGCATGGCGCCCCTCGTGCAACAGGGCGGTCACCGCGTCCTCGGGCGTCGCCTCGGCCGAGACGTCGACATCCGGACGGCGGCGGCGGACCCGCTCAGCAGCGTTTTCGACGATGCGGCCGGCGAGCGCCCGCTCCGAAGGACGCCCCAGGCTGCGTGCGAGCGCGGCGCCCTCGTACTGCTCCCACCTGGACGCGTACACCAGGCGCAGCGAAAGGCCGCGGAGGGCTGCCTCATCGGCGGCCCAGTCGACCGCCCTCAGGCTGCTCTCCGACCCGTCCACACCTGAGACCAGGGGCAGCTCCATCATTCCCACCGCCTTCTGTTCGCCCCGCTGGAGGGAGAGCGTCCGTTCTCACGGTGGCACCGGAGCGGGTCCGCCGTGAGGGCCGGTTCGGCCCGGACGGGGAACGTTCGACCCTCTTCGTGGCCCGGCCGGACCGCATGCACGACGTGCTTTCGGCACGGCACGACAGGGGCCGATGTCCTCGTCGCCGCCCCGGCGTCCGGTTGGCCCGCGATGCCTGGAAGGCGATAGTGGAGGGACCGGGCGGACCTGCGGCAGGGCCGGACGGCCCATGACCGTGAACCGGCTGCCCGGCGATGCTGACACCGGGGACCACCGAGGAGGCCACCGATGAGCGGTTCTCCGACTCGTATCACCGCGGCCCTGCCCGCCCAGTACCGTGCCCGTCTGATGGGGATCGGGCGGGAGGTCAATTTCGCCGAGGGTGTCCGTCTCTTCCGGGAAGGGGACCACGCGGACCGCTTCTGGATCCTGCGTTCGGGCACCGTCACGCTCGACATTCGCGTACCGGGCAGCGCCCCGGTGGTGATAGAGAGCCTCGGACCCGGCGAGCTGGTCGGCTGGGCCTGGCTGTTCAAGCCCTACATATGGCACCTCGGAGCGGAGGCGATGACCCCCGTCCGCACCCACGAATTCGACGCGGAGACCGTACTCATGACGATGGACGCGGACCCCTCCTTCGGTTCGGCCGTCGGCCACTGGGTCGGGCAGGTCCTCGCCGACCGATTGCAGGCCACCCGGATCCGTCTGCTCGATCTCTACGCCCCTCATGGCAGCGGCGGGTTCGTGTGAGTACGCCGCCGTGTCACCACCCGTCAGTCACTCCGGAGGAGCACCCCATGGCTGCATCTCCGTACACCGTCAGCGACGTCATGACCCACACGGCTGTGGCGATCGGCCGCGAGGCCTCGTACAAGGAGATCGTCGAGCTGATGCATCAGTGGCAGGTCAGCGCCGTGCCGGTCCTCGAAGGCGAGGGCCGCGTCGTCGGGGTCGTTTCCGAGGCGGACCTGCTGCCGAAGGAGGAGTTCCGGCAGGACGAACCGAGGCTGCCCGGTCAGTCGGAGGAGGCGTCGAAAGCCGACGCCGTGCTGGCCGAGGAGCTGATGTCGAGTCCGGCCGTCACCGTCCACCCCGACGCCACGCTCGCCGAGGCCGCCCGCATCATGGCACGCAAGCACGTGAAACGACTGCCCGTCGTGAACGGCCTCGGCATGCTGGAAGGCGTCGTGAGCCGCAGCGACCTCTTGAAGGTGTTTCTGCGGCCGGACGATGAGATCGACGAGGAGATCCGATCCGCTGTGGTCGCCGGACTGTCCCCTCCGGACCGGGTGGACTTCACTGTGCTGGACGGTGTCGTCACTGTTCGAGGCCCGCTGCGGGACCGTTCTCTGGTACCCCTTCTGGCTCGGGCCATTCGCGCGGTCGAAGGCGTAGTGGACGTACGCATGGAGCTTGCCTGAGGTTTCCCGGAGAGCGGTCTGTCCACGACGGGGCCCGACGCCGCCTTCGGGCACCGCCGGCGACCCCCGAGCGGCCCGGATGCGCGAGCCTGGTCCGCCCGGTCCCTGCCACGCCCCGTTCGGCCCTCCTGTCCCCGTACGGCCCGAAGGATCGTGGTCGGTGAACAGCCTCCGGCATCGCGTCCGGGTGAATCTCTGCGAGACGGCAGGGGGTGCCGCCATGAAGCACATCAAAGTAGGAGACCTGATGACCGACGAGGTCGTCTCGGTCGTCTCGCTCACCTCCTTCAAGGAGGTCGCGAAGCTGCTCGCCCAGCACGACATCAGTGGACTGCCTGTCCTCGACGAGGAGGACCGGGTGGTCGGTGTCGTCTCCGAGAGCGATCTGCTGAGCCGACAGGCGGCACGGAATCCCGATGCCGGTGGCACGGCCCCGTCCGGAGCGGAATCCACCGCTGCCGAGATCATGTCGACGCCGGCGGTGACCGTCCACGCGGAGGAGAGCGCGCCGGAGGCCGCCCGGCTGATGACGCGCAGCGGTGTGGAGAGGCTCCCGGTCGTGGACGACGAGGACCGGCTCGTCGGCATCGTCACTCGCCGGGACCTGCTGCGTCTCTTCCTCCGACCCGACGCGGAGATACGAGGACGCGTCATCCAGGACGTGCTGGTGCGCACCATGGGGCTCGGACCCGACACGGTCACCGTCCACGTCGTCGACGGTGTCGTCACCCTGGAAGGCCGGCTGGAGAGCCGTGGCCAGATCGCGATCCTGGCCTACCTCGTCGAACAGCTCGACGGGGTGGTCGCGGTCGTGAGCCATGTGACCGCACCCGTGAACGGCCCCGTACCCACCTCCCTCCAGGAGGTGGCACCTGGTCCGTCCGCCGAGCGGTGAGGCCGTGTCGTTGCCAATCGCCGCCCGTCGCAGCAGGTCCCTGCACGAAAGGGAGATCGGATCATGATGCACCGCACTGTTGCAGAAGTCATGACCCGGGACGTGGCCACGGCCGGCCCCGAAGAATCACTCAGGACGATCGCCTGGAGCCTTGCCTGCAACGACGTCTCGGCCCTGCCCGTCGTGGACGCCCACCACCACCCCATCGGCATCGTCTCCGAGGCCGACCTGCTCCGCAGGCAGGCGGGTCTGCCGGAAGCGGAGGGCGGTGACCAACCACACGGCACGGCGGCCGTGGACCACCGCACCATGGAGGCCCGCACCGCCGCTGATCTCATGTCCACTCCCGTGCTCACGGCCCGACCCTCGTGGGGCATCGTCGAGACGGCGCGCTTCCTGAACGAGCGTGGCGTCAAACGCCTTCCGGTGATCGATGACACCGGCACGCTCGTGGGCATCGTCAGCCGCTCGGATCTGCTGCGCCCCATGCTCCGCCACGACGAGGCGATACACGAAGAAATCGTCGACGAGGTACTGGGCCGGATGCTCCGGCTGACACCGGGCGGCGTGACGGTCACCGTCCAGGAAGGAGTCGTCACCCTGAGCGGCACTGTGGAAGAACGCTCATTCATTCCGATCATCGAACTCCTGTGCCTCTCTGTCGACGGGGTCGTCAGTGTCGACCAGTCCCTCGCATACGCCGTGGACGATCTGCGGCCGGAGCACGGTTCTGGCGCATGACACCGACAGCCCCTGAGCGTTCGCGCCGGGGCAACAGGGCCGAGCAGTCGTCCCCGGCGGACCCCGGGGTCCTGCCGGAGGGCATCGACGGTGCCGACGCCCAGAGGTACAGGGCCTCACATTCCTGGAGGAACCATGAAACATCTGCGTACCGTCGACGACGTGATGACGCACGCCGTCATCACGGTCAACCGCGGAGCGCCGTTCAAGGACATCGTGGAGGCCATGCGGCAATGGCGGATCAGTGCCCTGCCCGTCATTTCCGACGAGGGACGGGTCGTCGGCGTGGTCTCCGAAGCGAACCTTCTGCTCAAGGCGCAGGGCGCAGACGAGTACCGCGCCGTGACCGCCGGTCAGCTGATGACCGTCCCTGCCGTGACGGTGCCCCGGAACGCAGGTATAGCGGGGGCTGCCCGGCTGATGGCCCGCGGCCACCTCAAACGGCTGCCAGTCGTCGACGACGACGGACACATCGTGGGCGTGGTCAGCCGGGGTGATCTGCTCAAGATCTACCTCCGTCCGGACCAGGACATCGCCCAGGAACTGCGCGAGCTGATCATGACTCAGCTGATCCCCGAGGGCTCCGCGACCGTGGACGTCCATGTGTCCGACGGCATCGTCCGTCTGAGCGGCACCGTCCCCGAACCGTCACTCGGTGACGTGCTGGTGCGTATCGCGTGCACGGTGCCGGGAGTCGTGGACGTCTCGGCCCGGTTCGAGTCCGAAGTTCCCGCGTGATTGGAGGGCGACGATGAGGCATCGCAGCGTCTGTGACCTCATGACGCCCGCAGCCGTCAGTGTCCAGCGCGGCACCACGTTCAAGGAGATCGCCCGGCTCCTGGACGAGTTCGGTATCACCGCCGTGCCCGTCGTGGACGAGAACGGATGCCCCATGGGTGTCGTTTCCGAGGCCGACCTGCTCCGTCGGCACGACACCGGGAACACGGCCGCCGATCTCATGAGTCATCCGGCGATCACCGCAGCTCCCGGGTGGAGCGCTGTCCGCGCCGCCCGCGTCATGGAGAAGCACAAGATCAAGAGGCTCCCTGTCATCGACAGCGAAGGCCGGCTGATCGGGGTCCTGAGCCGCAGCGACCTCCTGCAGCTCTTCCTGCGCAGGGACCACGCCATCCAGGAGGAGATCCTCGAAGACGTCCTGACCCACACGTTGCGGCTCAGCCCCTCGTCGCTGACCGTCGAGGTCGCCGATGGTGTCGTGACCCTCAGTGGCACCGTGCCCCGGCGAAGCCTCGTCCCCATCGTTCTGCGTCTGTGCCAGAGCGTCGACGGAGTCGTGGACGTGATCGACCGGCTCGGTCACGAGCAGGACGACACGGCCGGCGATGTACGCATGGACACCCGGCAGCAGCAGAAGAAGGTCTGACCCGCCGACACGTACGCGAGTTCTTCACCGACCCGAAGCAGCCCCTGCCCGAGGAGGGCCATCATGAACCGGCGTGTTGTCGTCGGCCTCGACGGATCCGCAGAAAGTGTCGCGGCAGCTCATTGGGCCGCGCGGGAAGCGCTCATGCGCAGTGCGCCCCTCCATCTCGTCCACGCCGAAACATGGTCTCCGCGCCCCGGCGTTCCCGCGGCCCGCTCCGAGGAGCGCCGCCAAGCGGCTCGGACCCTCCTTCGTGACGCCTGCGACGAACTGCTGGACAGACACCCGCGACTGGACATCAGCGCCGAATCTTTCGACGGACAACCAGCCCCCTCACTGGCCCGCGCCACAGCGGGCGCGAGCATGCTGGTGCTCGGCTCCCGCGGACTGGGCACACTCAGGGGTTTCGTTCTCGGTTCCGTCGGCATGGCCGTCATCCACGCGGTGGAGCAGCCCGTCGTCCTGGTACGCGCGGCCGAGGACACCCTGCCGCACGACCAGGGGCGGCACCTGGACCGCGGCGTGGTCGTGGGCGTCGACACCGGCCGGCCGTGCGACGCCCTGCTCTCCTTCGCGTTCGACGAGGCATCACGGCGGGGCTGCACTCTCCATGCGCTGCACAGCTGGATGCTGCCCCCGCTGGCCGGGTCCGGATTCGCGTACAGCCGTGAAGTCAATGCCCAGATCGCCCGGACCGAGCGAAACGGCCTGGACGACATGCTGAGGCCGTGGCGGGACATGTATCCGGCTGTCGACCTCGACGCGCAGGCGACGGTCGGGCCCTCCTCCCAGCAACTCCTGGAAGCAGGTTCCGAAGCGGGTCTGGTGGTCGTCGGCCGTCGCATCCGGCGGTCCTCGGTCGGCATGCACATCGGCCCGATCGCTCACGCGATCCTCCACCACTCCACCGCGCCCGTCGCCGTAATCGCTCACGAATGATGATGCCCTCCGCCGTAGGTGCGGTGACTGCGGGTTTCAGCAAGGCATGGGCCGACCGGAGGGAGTGTGCCGACCGGAGCGGGCATGCAGATCCTGTTCATCCCGGCACGAGGACGGCGGCGCCGCTGACCCGGTCGGCGGCCAGATCCGTCAGAGCCTGGTCGGCGCGGCTCAGCGGATAGGGACTGACGGTGACCTGCATGCCGATCCGTGCGGCCGTGTCCAGGAAGTCGCGGCCGTCCTGCCGGGTGTTGGACGTGACGCTGCGCAGGTTCCGTTCCTCGAAGAGGTGGCGCCGGTAATTGAGCACGGGGATGTCGGTGAGATGGATGCCCGCGACGGCGAGCGTTCCCGAACGGTCCAGTGCCTCCAGTGCCACGGGCACCAGATCACCGACCGGTGCGAACAGGATCGCCGAATCCAGTGGTTCGGGCGGATGGCCGTAGGCGCCGCCCACGGAGGAGGCGCCCAGGTCGAGGGCGAGTTCACGGGCCCGTGCCGAACGGGTCAGCACGTGCACGATCGCTCCTTCGGACAGGGCGACCTGCGCCGCCAGATGGGCCGAGGCCCCGAAGCCGTAGATCCCGAGCCGGCCGCCGGGCGGCAGGGCGCTGCGGCGCAGGGCGCGGTAGCCGATGATCCCGGCGCACAGCAGCGGCGCCAGCTGCGCGGCGTCCTGGTCCTCCGGGAGCCGGTAGGCGTAGTCGGCCGGCACGAGGGCGATGTCGGCGAAACCTCCGTCCGCGTCCCAGCCGGTGTAGAGGGAGGCCGGGCAGAGGTTCTCGCGGCCGGCCCGGCAGTAGCGGCAGTGCCCGCAGGTGCTGCGCAGCCACGCCCCACCGGCCCGGTCGCCGGCCCGGAATCCCGTGACGGACTCTCCGACGGCGGCCACCCGGCCGACAATCTCATGGCCGGGAACGGTGGACGCCCGGTGCGGGCGCAGATCACCCTCGGCAAGGTGCAGGTCGGTGCGGCACACACCGCATGCCTCCACCGTGAGCAACAGCTCACCGGAGCCCGGTGAGGGCATCGCCCGCCGCACACGCACCAGCGGGCCGTCCCCGATCGGACCGGGGCTCCCCACGGCCCACCCGGTCAGCGCTTCCGAAGCCGGTACGCCCACCACGCTCCCAGCCTGACGCCGGCCGGCAGGTCCGGCAAACGCTCACCTCGGGACCGAGGGCCGCACGCGCACGCCGGGCTGCGCCGCCATGGCGCCGATGTGGTCGTGAACGACCCCGGCGAGCTGTCGGCTCCCGGTGAGGCCTGGGAACTGCGACCCGTGCTCGATCGAGGGAAGGCCAAGGGCCGGTCAAGCGGTCCGGACGGCCCTGCTGACCCGCGCCGGCCCCGCGAGAAGTCAGCGCACGGGCAGGCGGAACCAGCGCTCCTCCCCTGCGGCCACGGTCACTATCCGTTCGCCGGGCAGGCACAAGGTCAGCGGGGAGGCCGGCCGCGAGCGGGGCACGCGAATCCCCAGTCGGCCCGGCAGCAGCCGAACACGGATGCCGCTGTGTCCCCGGTAACAGAACGTGAACGTGCAGCGCGGCAACGCCCTGAGCGGCATGGGCTCGACACGGAGCCCGTCCGGGCCTGCCTCCAGACCTGCGACGCCCCGTTCGACGAGATCGAGGGTGCCGGCCATGGCACCGAGGTGGATGCCTTCGCCGGTGGTGCCGCCCTGAACATCCGCCACATCGCTGAGCAGGGCTTCCTCGCAGTACCGCCAGGCGTCCGGACCTCTCTCCCGCGCGAGCACCCAGCCGTGCACCAGGCTGCTGAGGGTCGAACCATGACTGGTGCGATCCAGGTAGTAGCCGACCGTGGCGCGCCACACTTCGTCGTCGAGCCGGTATCCGAGACGGTCGAACAGGGACCGCAACTCGGCCGGGCGGAAGAGATAGCCGAGCATGAGTGTGTCGGCCTGCTTGGACGCCTGATAGCGATTGACCGTGTCCCCCTCGGACTCCAGGATCCGGTCGAGCCGACGGATGTCGCAGTAACGGGAGCGGTAGGCGTCCCAGTCCAGTTCGGCCAGCTCGCCGTAGCCCTCGAACTGGCCGATGACACCGCCGTGGAACGGCACGTACAGTCGACGGGAGATGTCCTCCCAGAGGTTCAGCGTCCCGTCGTCCAGGCCGAGTTGCTCGGCCAGCTCCCGTCGACGGGCCTCGGGGAGCCCGCCGAACACCTCCAGTGCGCGTGCGAGCACCCAGGCCGCGGTCACATTGGTGTACGCGTTGTCGTCGATCCCGGGAACCGAGGCCCCGGGGTAGGCGTCGTGGTACTCGTCCGGGCCCACCACACCGCGGATGCGGTAGCGCTCGCGACCGGCGTCGTACGTGGCCACGCTGCCCCAGTAGCCGGCGATGCCGAGCAGCAGCTCCGCCCCGGGCCCTTCGACGAATCCGGTGTCGCCGGTGCTCCGCCCGTACCGCCACACGTTCCAGGCGATGGCCGATCCGACGTGGCGCTGCAGGTGCGAGTGGTCGGGAAGCCAGCGGCCCGAGCGGGGGTTGAGATGCAGGGCCTGCGTCTCCTCGTCGCCCGAACTGCCGCTCTGCCAGGGGAACATCGCCCCTCGCAGACCCGCCCGGCGGGCCGCGTCACGGGCCGCGGGCAGGCGGCGGTGCCGGTACATCAGGAGTCCCCGTGCCACTTCGGGGAAGTGCAGGGTGATGCAGGGCAGTACGAACAACTCGTCCCAGAAGACATGCCCCCGGTACGCCTCGCCGTGCAGTCCCCTGGCGGGCACTCCGACGTCCAGCTCGGCCGTGTGCGGGGACAGAGTCTGCAGGACATGGAAGAGGTGGAGCCGGAGGATACGTCCCGATTCACCGGGTACCCGCAGTTCGCCCTGGCTCCACAGGCGTTCCCAGGCGGCACGGTGGGAGGCCAGTAGTGCCTCGAACGCCGCCGCGTGCAACGCGCGCCCGACGGCGAGTGGGAGGGGGTCGCCCGAGGGGCGGTCCAGCGATGTGTACAACGCGGCGCACTTCACCACGGTGGCAGAACGCCCGCGGGAGACCGGCAGCCTGAATCTCTGGACCGTTCCGGTTCCGGTGCAGCTCGATGCCACCGCGACGAGGGGCCGCGACAACGTTCGCACGGCGACGGCGATCCGGGTCCGGGACGACCGGGTCCGACAGGACAGCCAGGCCACGCCGTCCGCTTCGACTCCGGCGCGGTGGCCGGTGAGATGACGTCCGTCGAACCCCCGGTACCGCTCGACACCGCTGTTGGTGACGTCACCGTCGATGACGGACTCGACCTCGACGGTGCCGCTCCAGCCGTAGCCGTGGAAGGCGGTTCTCTGGGCGGCGAGATACGGGTCACCCATGTGGACGAGTCTGGTGTGGGTGACACCGAGCCGGCGGCCGTGGCCGTCCTGGAAGAGCAGGTGGCGGGTGAGCACACCGCCGCGCAGATCGAGCGAGACCTTGTGGCGCCGCAGACTCGGGTCGTCGGTGGTGAGCCATTCCCCCGCCGGTCCGTCGTCCGGCAGGCAGCGGTAGCGCAGGCGCGTCCAGTCGGGCAGGTTGACCATGTCCTCGTTGCCGACCCGTTCTCCCGCGACCTCCGAGAAGAGGCGGTCGTAGCACCCGGCCGCGTAGGTGCCGGGAGAGTGGACGGCGTCAGCCGGTGACTCGGACGCGGCGCCCCTGGTGGCGAATCTGCCGTTGCCGAGCGTGCACAGGGCTTCTACCGTCCGCTCCGCCTTGGGGTCGTAGCCGGTGAAGTTCCACACGCATGCTGTGCTCATGCTTGGGCCGGGGCGATGATCTCGGTGTGCTGCGGTCCTCCCAGCACCACCTTGAGCGCACCGGTGTCCGCGGCACGGGAGAACACGTCATAGGCCTCCTCCATCTGCCCGAGCTCGAAACGGTGGGTGATCAGCGAGGACGAAGGAAGCCGCCCGGCGGCCAGCATGCGCAGCAGCATGGGCGTGGAGTACGTGTCGACCAGTCCCGTGGTGATGGTGATGTCCTTGATCCACAGATCTTCGAGGTGGAGCGTCGCCGGCCTGCCGTGGACGCCGATGTTCGCGACGCGGCCTCCGGGCCGGACCATCCGGGTGCACATCTCGAAGGCCTCGGGAACGCCGACGGCTTCGATGACGACATCGGCGCCGAGCCCCTCGGTGAGGTCGTCGACGAGTTGTCCGGGTTCCTCGGCCGCGCCCGCCGTCGCATCCGCGCCCAGGGAGCGTGCGGTGGCCAGCCGGGATTCGACGAGGTCGACGGCGATGGTTCTCCCGGGGCTGTAGAGGCCGGCGCCGATGATGGCGGCGAGTCCGATGGGGCCTGCCCCGACCACGACGACGGTGTCTCCGGGCCGTACGCCGCCGTTCAGTACCCCGACCTCGTAGGCGGTCGGGAAGATGTCGGCGAGCAGTACGCCGTCATGGCTGTCGACCGGGGCCGGCAAAGGGTGCACGGACAGGTCCGCGAAGGGTACCCGTACGTATTCGGCCTGGGTGCCGTCGACGGTGTGTCCGAGCACCCAGCCGCCCCCGCCCCGGCACTGCCCGTAGCGGCCGTCACGGCAGAAACGGCACCGGCCGCACGCGGATATGCACGAGACCAGGACACGATCACCGGGCCGGACCGTACGGACGCCGGCCCCGGCCTCGACCACCGTGCCGACGGCTTCGTGCCCCAGCACCCGGCCGGGAGTCACTTCGGGCACATCTCCCTCGATGATGTGCAGGTCGGTTCCGCAGATGGTGACGGCGTCGACGCGGATCACCGCATCGTCGGCGTCCTTGACCACGGGGTCGGGAACGTCCCGCCACGCAATCCGTCCCGGACCCTGGAAAACGAGTGCCTTCACGATGCCGCCCCTCTTCCTGTGTCCCCCGGTGAGGTTCTCCCCCAGGCTGACCCGGCGCGGGCCCGATCCGCATGGGCCGGTCGGTCCCCGCCCGGACCTTTCGGGCCCCTCCCGTCCCGGTCACGGGGATGTGAGGGTGAAGACGCTGCCGGCACGTTGCCGCCGGTACGAGGCTGTGCATGAAGGACGGGGGGCACACCGTGCGTGCCGCGGGGTCCTCGCCCGTCGCAGGTCCGACGCCGCGGCCCCGTCGGACCCGTCCGTCCCTGTTCGCCCACGGCGGCGATCGGCCGCTCGCCCGTGCTCATCGAGGAACCTGCCATGACCTCCACCCGGTACACCGTCAACGACGTCATGACGGAGACCGTCGTCACCGTCACTCCGGACACGGAATTCAAGGAGATCACCGACGCCATGGAGCGGTGGAAGGTCACCGCCGTACCTGTCGTCGAGGACGAGGGGACAGTCGTCGGCGTCGTCTCCGAAGCCGACCTGCTCCCCAAGGAGGAGTTTCACGACCGCCGGCTCGGCATGATCAACCACATGCGCCGCCTCGGCGACACGGCCAAGGCCGGATCGGTCCGGGCCGAGGAGCTGATGACGCGCCCGGCCGTCACGATCGAGCCCGGCGCGTCCCTCCCGCAGGCCGCCCGGCTCATGGCCGAACGGCGTATCAAGCGCCTGCCGGTCGTCGACGCCGACGGCAGGCTCAGGGGCATCGTCAGCCGCGCCGATCTCCTCAAGATCTTCCTGCGCCCCGACGACGACCTCGCCGCCGAGATACGCCGCGAGGCCGTCGACCGCCTGTTCCCCGACTCGCACCGGGACGTGCGGGTCGGCGTCACCCGGGGTATGGCCACGCTCACCGGTCGCGTCCCCGACGCCGGCCTCATTCCCGTCGCCGCCCGCCTCGCTCAATCCGTGGAGGGCGTCGTCGGCGTGGACTGCCGGCTCGAAGGACAGCCCTGAGCGAACCGTGACCGCATACATCGCAGCAGGCGGCCGTCCGAGCAGGAAAGGCGGTGGGAGCCATGCAGTTCCCGATAGTCGTCGGAGTGGACGGGTCGGAGGGCAGTCTCCGGGCCCTGGACTGGGCCGCGGCGGAAGCGGCGCGCTCACGGCTTCCCCTGCGCGTCGTCCATGCGTCGTTGTGGGAGCACTACGAAGGCATACGTCCCACCTTCGACACCGGGCGTCCGGCCGAACAGATCCTCGCCGAGCACCTCGTCGCGTCCGCGCAGGAACGTGTGCGCCGCCTCCACGCGGAGATGAAGGTGATCGCCGACGTACAGCCCGAGGATCCGGTGAACGCGCTGGTGCGCGAGAGCCATGAGGCAGCCCTGGTCATCCTCGGCTCGCGTGGCCGCGGCCGGATCGCCCGCATGCTCCTGGGGTCCGTGAGTCTCGCCGTCGCGGGCCGGTCCCACTGTCCGGTTGTCGTGATCCCGACGGCCGCACCCGACGCTCAGCCGAGACCGGGCCGCGTCGTCGTCGGAATCGGCGACGCCGCAGGACCGTCTGCGGCCGCCCGTTTCGCACTCGCCCAGGCGGTGTCACGCCACGGCGAGCTGACCGCCGTACGTGCCTGGCGCTGCCCCGCCCACGAAACCACGGATCATCCGCTGCTCGCCGGTTCCCCGGCGTCCGCACACCGTCAGCAGGCCGAGGATCATCTCGAAGACGTCCTGGCCGTACTGGAACGGACCGGGGCCGAAGCCGATGTCCACCGTTCCGTGCTGCAGGGATCCGTGCACCAGGTACTCATCGAGGAGGCCCGGGACGCGGAGCTCCTGGTCGTCGGCGCGCGCCGTGCCGGTGGGCACCATGCTCCGCACCTCGGTCCGGTGGGCCACGCGGTGTTGCACTACGCGTCCTGCCCCGTCGCCGTCGTCCCGGACACCCGCCCGCCGAACTCCTGAACGCGGCACCGGTCCTCCCTCTGCCCGAGGAATCAAGGACGGGGTACGCGGAGGACCGGGCAGTGCGCGTGGTGCAGGACCGCATGCGTCACATGGTCCGGCGGAGAGCCGATGGGGTGCGAACCCCGGCAGGATCCGATGACGATCACGTATGGGCTGACCGGGTCGCGGAACCGGGCCGGTCGGCTCAAGCACCATGTGCCCCGGGCGCCACACGATGGAGTGGACGGGGCACGCAGAACAGCGGCCGGCCCGCTGACCGGCCCGGATGACCACGAAGGACCGGTGGAGGACGACACCTCGCACCGCGTGGCCGAGCGTGCCTGCGCAAGCACGCATATCGTTCGGAACGGGCGGGCGGTACACGCCGTCGGCCGGGAACGGAGGTTCCATGTCAACGGCCAGGTGTCTGCTCGACGCGATCCCGCCCGAGAGCCGGGCCCGCCTGCTCGACGAGGCGGCCCGCGAAGTACCGCTGGTCCTCGACGCGCGGCTCTTCGAGGAAGGCAGAAGGGCCGACCGTTTCTGGGTCATCCGCTCCGGACAGGTCGAGGTCGACCTCCATGTGCCCGGCCGTCGTGCGGCGGTCGTCGAGACATTGGGCCGGGACGAACTGCTGGGATGGTCCTGGCTGTTCCCCCCGCACGTCTGGCATCTGGGGGCGCATGTGATCCAGGCGGGTCGGGCCGTGGAATTCGATGCCGCCGCCGTCCGTTCGCTGTGCGATGCCGATGCCGTGCTCGGCCGGGCGGTGTACAGGTTCGTCGCCGAGACCGTGGCGGAACGCCTGCACGGAACACGGCAACGGCTGCTGCAGCTGTACGGCCCCCGGGCCGAGGCTCCTGAGGCCTGAACGGACCGGCGAACGGGACCGGTCGACCCTGGTGTGTTCCGCTGGTACGAGCTCACGATGACGGAGCGGGACTGCGCAATCCCTGAAGCCGAGGAGGGCCACCATGAGCGACGACACGGGGTTCTCGGCGCAGAAACCGATCCGTGTGTTCCTGCTGGACGACCACGAGGTGGTCAGGCGCGGTGTACAGGATCTGCTCGACTCGGAACCCGACATCGAAGTCGTCGGCGACGCCGGCACGGCCGACCACGCACTGGCCCGCGGCCCGGCTCTCCGCCCCGATGTGGCGATTCTCGATGTGCGGCTGCCGGACGGCGACGGGATCACGGTCTGCCGTGAGCTGCGCTCACGGATGCCCGGCCTGGCCTGCCTGATGCTCACCTCGTTCGACGACGACGAAGCACTGCTCGATGCCATCATGGCCGGCGCGGCCGGCTACGTGCTGAAGGAGATCAAGGGCTCGGACCTCGTCACCGCCGTCCGCACCCTGGCCTCCGGGCGCTCGACCCTCGACCCGTCGACGACTGCACGGCTGATGAGCAGTCTGCGCGAGGAGGAATCCGGCACCGGCTCCGAGGAGGACGACGCGCTGGCGGGGCTGTCCGCGAGGGAGAAGGACGTCCTCGCGCTGATCGGCGAGGGACTCACCAACAGCCAGATCGGCAAGCGCCTCTACCTGTCGGAGAAGACGGTCAAGAACCACATCTCCCGTCTGCTGGCCAAGCTCGGTGTCGAGCGCCGCATCCAGGCGGCCGTGATCGCCGCGCACGCCACCGAGGCCGCCCCGCCCGGTGCCGGGCGCCATCGGATCTGACCGTACGGTTGTGCCAGGCACCCCGCGCGGCATCAGGAGAGTCGCAGCGGCACCCACCAGCTCAGCCTGGTTCCGCCCTGTGCGGACTCCCCCACGCTCATCCCGCCGCCGAGTTTCTCGGCGCGCCGTGCGAGGTTGTCGAGCCCGCTGCGGGAACCGACATGGCTGGGCATGCCCACACCGTTGTCGGACACGATCAGATTCACCTCGCCCCTTCCCACCACCAGCGAGATGTCCACCGCCGTCGCCCGTGCGTGGCGGGCTACGTTGCTCAGCGCCTCGCCGAGCACCGCGATCACCTGTTCGGCGGTCTCGGCGGGGACATCCGTGTCGATCAGCCCTCCCATGCGCAGCGACGGCTGAAAGCCCAGGGTCCGGGAGGCCTGCTCGACCGTGGCCGCTGTCCGCGCTCGCAGTCCCTGGCCGGCCCGGCCCGAGCCGGTGGCACGGAGCCCGAAGATGGTGGACCGGATGATCTTGATGGTCTCGTCCAGATCGTCCACCGCACGCAGCAGCCGCTCGCTCGCCTGCGGATGTTCCACGAGCCGTACCACGCTCTGCAGTGTCATCCCGGTGGCGAACAGCCTCTGAATGGCCAGGTCGTGCAGATCCCGGGCGATGCGGTCGCGTTCCTCCAGCAGGGCGATCTGCTCGGCGGACTCGCGCCGTTCGGTGAGCTCCAGCGCAAGGGCCGCCTGTCCGGCGAACAGCAGCAGGGGTGCGGTCTCCGCATCGGTGAAGGCTGGATGCTCCCGGGCCCGGGCCAGCAGCAGCACCCCCCGGGTCCGCTCCCCCGTGACCATCGGAACCGCGACAGCGGGGCCGAGCCCCGTCCACCTCGGCGGGCCCTCGGTGATCCTCGGATCGTGTTCGACATCGAGGCTCGTGATCGGCTCCCCCGCATCCAGGGCCGCACCTGCGAACGATCCCGCCCGCGGCAGGACCAGACCGCGATGTGTCCCGGCGTCCAGCCCGGAGGCCTGTGCCACCCGAAGGCGATCGCCATCCGCGGGCAGTGCCAGCACACCGAGATCCGCGGCGAGGATGTGCGAGGAGTGATCAACGATCATCCGCAGGACGCGCGCCTCGTCCACCCCGCTCAGCAGGGCCGCGACGATCTCGCTGTTGGCTTCCTGCCAGCGTTGGCGGTCGCGCGTCTCCACGTACAGACGGGCGTTCTCGATGGCCACTCCCGCCGCCACCGCGAGCGTCGACAGCACGGTTTCGTCCTCGGTGTCGAAGACCCGGCCGCCCCGCTTCTCCGTCAGGTACAGATTGCCGAACACCTTGTCACGAACCCGGATGGGAACCCCCAGGAACGAGTGCATCGGGGGATGGTTCGGCGGAAACCCGTAGGACGACGGATGCTCGGAGAGTTCCACCAGCCGCAACGGCTCCGGGTGTCGGATCAGCTCGCCGAGAATACCGTGCCCCTCCGGCAGGGGGCCGATGGCCTCGCGCTGCTCCGCCGTGACGCCCACCGGCAGGAACTCTGCGAGCCGGGTTCCCTCGCCGACCACTCCCAGGGCCCCGTACTCGGCATCGACCACGACGACCGCGGCCTCGACGATCCGACGCAGCACCCGGGGCAGATCGAGCTCTCTGCCCACCGACATGACCGCGTCCAGCAGCAGGGCCGCCTCGGCCGGTCCCCGCATCACGGCGTCGAGACGTTCCTGGAGTTCGCCCGGCAGCGTACCCAGCCGACGGCGCGCCTCCCCGCAGCGGCCGGATCGCCTGTCGCCGTTGTCGCCGTTGTCGCCGTTGTCGCCGTTGTCGCCCACGGTGCCTCCGTCATGACCCGCGTAGCGCGGCGGGGTCATCTCTTCACGGTAGTAGCCTCACGGCGAGAAGCACCCGGTGGGCGGCGCCAGGCGAGTTGGATGCAGAGGCGGTCCGAGCGGTGTATGCCGGGAAACCGGAGTTCGGCCGGGCGCTCGTGGTCCGGGTCGGCCGGGTGGCCGCCCAGCGGTTCTACGCCTCCCGGGTCCGGCTGCTCGCCTCCACGTCCCCTGGAATCCGCCGGCAGCCGGGGGCCTGGCGTGACCAACCGCTCTCGGAGGGGGACGGAACGCGCATCGGCGTCCGCGCGGCTCTCGCCCATGCGGCGGTGAGTCCTGCGTGGCAGGTTGGATACAGCACCATTTTGAGGAGAGGGCGGCAATCATGCGAGCTCACCTCGGCGACCGACTCGTCATCGAGAGTCCGGCAACCGGCGCCGCCAGACGCGACGGCGAGATCGTCGGTCTGCACCACGAGGACGGAACGCCCCCCTACGACGTGCGCTGGTCGGACACGGACGACGTGACGCTCGTCTTCCCCGGGCCCGACGCACACGTCCGCCGCATGCAACACGAACGGTCCGAATCCTCGCGCGGGTCACAGCCGGGCGCGAGTGAGGCGGCGGCCACGCCCCCGGCTGCCCCGCGGAGCGGGACGGCCGACCCCGGGGACATCGGCCGGCGTGTGGCCGCCGAGCGCCGGAGGCTGGGGATCAGCCGGGAGGAAACGGCCCGCCGCGCCCGGATGTCGGCCAACTACCTCGCCTACCTCGAGGAACGGCCTGCGGATCCGACCCTGGCGACTCTCGTCAGGCTGGCCGACGCGCTGGGCACCACGGCCGCCGCTCTGCGCGGCGGCGGGATCGACCTCCCGCCCGGCGGGGGACACGCCTTGCTGCATCCTCAGCTGCGGGACCTCGGCCCGGAAGAGTGCCGCGTCCTTCTCTCCACGCACGGCGTCGGGCGCGTCGCAGTGTCGGCGCCCGACGGCCGCCCGGCGGTCGTCCCGGTCAACTACGACGTCGTCGACGAGGCCATCGTCTTCCGGACGGCGCCCGGCTCCGTGACCGCGGCGGCTGCGGGCAAGGAGGTCGCCTTCGAGGTCGACCACGTGGACGACGCCCTGAGCCAGGGCTGGAGTGTGCTCGCCGTCGGCCCTGCGAGCACCGTGACGGACCCCGACGCCGTGCGCGAGCTCGTCCGGCACGCCCACACCACGCCATGGGCGGGCGGGGAGCGGGCGATGTGGGTCTCGATCCGGCCCACGAGCCTCACGGGCCGCCGGATCACTCCGGCCGATCGGTAGCACCGGTCGGGGCACGGCACAGCATCCGCTACGGCCACAAGCGACAACGGCCCCGACTGCCACGTCCGAGGTGACCAGTCGGCCCGGATGCCTGATGACTGTCGACGCCCTGCGTCGGTACGACGGCTCCGGGTTCCGGCTCGACGGGTCGCCCAGGCCCTGCTGCACCACTCGCAGTGCCCGACCACCCTCGTCCTCCGGCCGGCCCGAGGCCCACGGGCCGGTCGGGGACGGTCGTCGCGACGCGCTCACCGCCGTACGCGCGGCATCCCCAGGCCGATCCAGGAGATGATCTCCCGCTGGATCTCGTTGTTGCCGCCGCCGAAGGTGAAGATGACCGCGGAACGGTAGCCGCGTTCGAGTTCGCCGTGCAGCACGGCGCCCGCCGAGCCTTCCTTGAGCGGTCCCGCCGAGCCGACGACCTCCATCAGCCAGGCGTAGGCGTCGCGGCGCGCCTCGGATCCGTAGACCTTGACGGCCGAGGCGTCCTGCGGGGTGAGGGTCGCGTTCTGCACTGCGGACACCATCTGCCAGTTGAGGAGTTTCATGGCGTCGAGCCTGGTGTGGGTGCGGGCGAGCAGGGCGCGGACCCAGCCGAGGTCGATCACGCGGCGGCCGTCGGCGAGCCGGGTGTCCGCCGCCCAGCGCTGGACGTTGTGGAGGGCGCGGATGGCCATGGTGCCGTGGGCGGCGAGGGTGACTCGTTCGTGGTTGAGCTGGTTGGTGATGAGCCGCCAGCCCTTGTTCTCGTCGCCCACACGGCGGGAGACGGGGACACGGACGTTCTCGTAGTAGCTGGCGGTGGTGTCGTGCGAGGCGAGGGTGTTGATCAGGGTGCAGGAGTAGCCGGGGTCCGTGGTCGGGACGAGCAGCATGGTGATGCCCTTGTGCGGTGCCGCGTCCGGGTCGGTGCGGACGGCGAGCCAGACCCAGTCGGCGGTGTCGCCGTTGGTCGTCCATATCTTCTGCCCGTCGATGACGTACTCGTCGCCGTCGCGCACGGCCCGGGTCTTGAGGGCGGCGAGATCGGTGCCCGCGTCGGGTTCGCTGTATCCGATCGCGAAGTCGATCTCGCCGGAGAGGATCTTCGGCAGGAAGTACGCCTTCTGTTCGTCGGTGCCGTACCGCATGATCGTCGGGCCGACGGTGTTGAGAGCCATCAGTGGCAGTGGGACGCCCGCCTGTGCGGCCTCGTCGAAGAAGATGAACTGTTCCATCGGGGACAGTCCGCGCCCGCCGTACTCGGTGGGCCAGCCCACACCGAGCCAGCCGTCGGTGCCGAGGCGGCGGATCGTCTCCCGGTAGAAGGCCTTCTGGGCCGCGGGGGCGGCGTAGCGCGTGTACGCGTCGTCGGGGACCAGTGCGGCGAAGTAGCCGCGCAGCTCGGCCCGCAACTGCTGCTGTTCAGGCGTGTATTCGAGGTGCACGGCCCCTCCGGGAGTCTCGCGGTCGCGTCGTCCGTGTGCGGCGGCGCACACAGTAGAACGTGTTGCAAGAATCCGGAAGGGCCGGAACGGTTCCGACGGGAGGGGCCGCGGCCGGGGTCAGCGCTTGACGGCGCGCAGCACGACGAACTTCGGGTCGCCGGCGACCGTGGCGCAGTTGCCGAAGATACGGCGGAGCCGGGTGTGGTACCCGAGGTGCCGGTTGCCGACGACCCACAGTTCTCCGCCGGGCCGCAGTGCGGCGCGGGCCCCGTGGAACATGGCGCGGGCCGTCGCGTCGGTGGTGGCCTGGTGGGAGTGGAACGGCGGGTTGTTGAGCACCAGGTCCACACTGGCGGGCGGCAGTTCCGCCAGCCCGTCGCCGACCAGGAACCGGGCCTCGGCTTCCGGGCCGGTGTTGGCCCGGAAGGTCTCCTCCGCGGAGGCGACCGCCTGGTACGACTCGTCGATGAAGGTGACCGTCGCCTCGGGGTTGGCGAGCGCCGCGGACAGCCCGACGACGCCGTTCCCGCAGCCGAGGTCGACGACCCGGTCGGGTCCGCTGCGCTCGGGGAGGTGGCCGAGGAAGAACCGGGTGCCGATGTCGAGGCGCTCGGCGCAGAAGATCCCGGCATGGTTGATGACGGTGCGGCCGGAGACCGGACCGATCCCCTCGGGCAGCTCATATCGGTAGGGCCAGGGGCTGGGCGTGCGGGCCGTCGCCGGGCCCGGGGTGGAGAAGATGAGCCGGGCCTTCTTGACGGCCAGCGAGGTGCGGGTCGGACCGATGATCCGCTCGAAGAGCTTGAGGGTGGAGGTGTGGATCTCCTTGACCATCCCGGTGCCGACGACGACGGTGTCCGGGTGGACGGCCGGGGCGAGCCGGTGCAGCTGGTCCTCCAGGAGCGCGAGGCTCTTCGGTACACGTACCAGCAGGACGTCGATGCGGTCCGGCGGCGTGTCCCTGGCGGACAGCAGGCGTACCGCGTCCGTGTCCACCCCGTTGCGGTCGAGGTTCGCCAGGGTCGCGCGCTGCGCCAGGCAGGAGTCGGTGATCTGTACGGGGCGATGCGCGGCGAGCACCGTGCTCAGCGCGCCCCAGCGGTCGCCCACCACGACCACGGCTCCCGACAGATCGACCGGATCCGCGCCGTCGGCCCCTTCCAGCCGCCGCAGCAGGTACTCGTCGGCAGCGTCCCAGGCGCGGAACGGGTCGCGCGGGTCCTCGGGGTAGCGGGCGAGATCGAACCCGGCCCCTGACGTCGTCAAACGGTTCATTGTGCACCCAGGCTAGCCGAGCCGCGGGGAGCCGCCCGCACACTCCCCGCACGCCGGGCCACCGGGCCGCTGCGTACCGCTAGGGCAACGCCTTGTCGATCGCCGACCGGCCCTCCCGGGCGAGCCTGCGCTCCGCCCATTGGAGATTCTTCGGAGTCAGGTCCCGCCCGGAGGCGAGCACCAGGTCCTCTGCCGACGGATTGTCGCTGCCACCGGTGTGCAAGAGGCTGTCGGGAGTCACTCCCCGAGATGCGGATACGGATTCGGGCTCGTCGCTCATGCCGCCTCCTCGTCCTTTCGGTCATTCTCACCCCCTGCCCGGCGCGCCGCATCCGAGGCCCGGCGATCCGCTCCCGGGGCCACGATCAAGCCGTCACTTGACCTGCACATGATAGGTACACGCTGTTCACACCATGGTCACGGTGCGTGTGGAAAGCTCCCGGCTACCACGTACCACACGACCGCCGCGGCGCCGACCCCCACCTTGTGACGGTGTCGTGGCGCACGCTTTTCCGGAGAGGACACCCCACATGTCCCGTCGTCACCTTCGCCACCGGCGCCCGCTGCTGGCGACCCTTGCCGCCTTCGCGGTGCTCGGCGGCACGGCCGCCGCCGCACCGGCCGCCACGCCCCAGGACACGCCCACCACCGCGACACCGCTGCGGGTACTCGACGACACGTACTACCAGGACGCGCTCGGCAAGTCCGGCACCCAGCTGAAGAGCGCCCTGCACGACATCATCGAGGTCCAGACGAAGCTCTCGTACAGCCAGGTCTGGAACGCCCTCAAGGACACCGACGAGGACCCGGCCAACAGCTCGAACGTGATCCTCCTCTACACCGGCCGTTCCCAGTCCAAGAACTCCAACGGCGGGTCGGTCGGGGACTGGAACCGCGAGCACGTCTGGGCCAAGTCCCACGGCGACTTCGGCACCGCGACCGGCCCCGGCACCGACATCCACCACCTGCGCCCGGAGGACGTGACCGTCAACTCGATCCGCGGCAACAAGGACTTCGACAACGGCGGCAGCGCGGTCAGCGGCGCGCCGGGCAACTACACCGACAGCGACTCCTTCGAGCCGCGCGACGCGGTCAAGGGCGATGTCGCCCGCATGCTGCTCTACATGGCGGTGCGCTACGAGGGCGACGACTCCTTCCCCGACCTGGAGCCCAACGACGAGGTCAACAACGGCTCCGCCCCGTACATCGGCCGTCTGTCGGTGCTGAAGGCGTGGAGCCAGGAGGACCCGCCGGACGCCTTCGAGAAGCGGCGCAACGACGTCATATTCGACCAGTACCAGCACAACCGGAACCCGTTCATCGACCACCCCGAGTGGGTCGAGTCCATCTGGTAGGCCCGATCCGGAGAACCGCACCGGACGGTCTGCGGACATCCGCCGGACCGGTATCGGTCCCCGTCACGCAGCCCTCCCGGCCGGCGGCGTGACGGCGCGGGCCGCGCTGCTCAGCGGGCCGTGCCGCTCGTACACCAGCGCCACGGCCTCCTCGCGGGTGGCGAAACGCCGCACAGCCGCCGGTCCGCCCGGCTCTCCGGGGCCGGGCGGGGCGAGCGGGTGCCCGGGGTCGGCCACGGCGGTACGCACCCCGTCCGCCGCGATCCGGCCGAGCCCGCTGCTCAGCAGCGGCTGGGCCACCCAGCCGATTCCGGTCACCTGCCGCAGGTCCAGCACGACCGTTCCCGTCTCCCGAGGGCGCGACTCGTCCAACGCGTACAGCACCCGCTCGACCGCCGTGAAGTCGATGGCACCCTGGGCGGCCAAGACCGCGACCCGTTCGCTCGGGGCACGGTCCGGTGGCGCGACCCCGGCGACGGGCACGGTGTCTGCCGTCGCGACGAGGGTGACGGTGGAGCCGGCCAGTGCCGGATTCTGCATCAGATGCAGGCCGAACCGCTCCGACAGGGCGCCGAGCGCCGCACGCCCACGCACCGAGATACCGGCCCGAACGCGTCCGGGTCGATCCGCGTCAACTGCGGGATGTAGTCGGCCGGTCGGCCGTCCCGCAGCCCGGTGAACCGCGTGTGCAGTTCATGCAGGGCTTCGGTGACGGCCCCGGCTGCGGCACTCACCCGGCCGTCAGCTGCGCTCGGCCTGGGCGATCCGGGGGAACGTCTTGACACCGGCCGCCTTCCGGCTGTTGGCGAGCTGGCTGACGGTCCGTCCCGGCGGGACGTCCGGGAGGCCGAGCACTACGGAGTCGAGCACCTTCCCCGACGCGTCGACGAATTCCACCTTGACGGCGTAGAAGGCGACCTTGTCCGTGTGGTTGGTGACGCGGACGAGGGCGATGCGGAACTCCTCGGACTTCGCGACCGGCTGCCCGGTCACCGAGACGTCCTTGACCGCATTGCCCCGGCCCTGCACACCTTCGAGCTGCTTCACCGCCTCCTGCCGGTTGCGCTCGGCGGCGGCGGAGACCGAGGCGGCGAACTCCTGCTGAGTACGCCCGGTGGGACTCGCGGACCGGGTCATGGCCGGTTCCGGGGAGACCGTTCGGGTGCTCCTGGCCGTGCCGGTCGAGGTGGTGCCGGAGCCGCCGCAGGCGGCGGTGCCGGCGATGATCACCGCGGCCAGCACGGCCGGGGTCAGAGTGCGGACTGCGCGGCCGCCGAGGGCGTGCCGCAGGGGACTGATCGGGTTCACGGACGCTCCGTCTGCTCGGAAGGGCGTAAGGGAAAGGGGGACAGGCAAAGGCAGGGACGTGAAAAGAGAAGGGACTTGAGCAAGGTCTCCATGGCCTCCGCGCCCTCGGCCGACTGGAACTTCCACACGGTGAGCGCGGACATCGCATGCCCGTCCGGGAACAACAGTGAAGAACTCGCTCATATTAGGATCAAAAGGTATGAATTGACTCGTCGAATTCACCCGCTTCGCTCGGGAGCGGATTCCGGCCGAAAACCCTGGGAGAGAACGATGGATACGGATGCCCTGACCGCCGGCCTGTTGCAGAAACTGCGGGCGGTCAAGCCCTATCCGGCCCTGTCCCTGACCATGCCGACGCACCGCCGCGCTCCGGACAACGCCCAGGACGCCGTTCGGCTGCGCAACCTGGTGGCCGAGGCCACCGGGCGGCTGGAAGCGGACCCCGCGGTCACCCGCGAGGCACGGACCGCGCTCAAGGAACAACTCGACCGGGCGGTCACCGAGGTGGACCCCCGACGCGCCCTGGACGCCCTGGTGCTCCTCGTCACCGCCGACGAGCACCAGATCTGGCAGCTTCCACGCACCGCGCCCGAACGAGTGGTGCTCAGCGACACCTATCTGACCCGCAATCTGGTCGCCGCGAAGGCGCAGGCCCGGCCGTTCTGGGCGCTCACCGTGTCGGCCGACCGGGCCGTCCTGTGGAGCGGCACGGCGGGCGCCCTGCGCGAGGAGCAGGACGGCGGGTTCCCGCTGACGGCTCCGCAGGAGCCGCCCAACCCGCAGCGCGAGGAGCAGATCGGCGACACCCCGAGCACCTTCAGCGACGAGGAGACGCGCAACTTCCTGCGCACGGTCGACGAGAAGCTGCGCGCGGTGCTGGCCGCGGACCCGCGCCCCCTCTACCTGATGGGCCTCGCCCCCGCGCTCGCTCTGCTGGAGGAGGTCGGGGAGGGCGCCAAATCGGCCGTCGGCCGGGTCACCAAGGGGGCGCCCGCCGACATGGCACCGAGCGAACTGCTCAAGGAGTTGCGGCCGGCGCTCGACCAGCGGCAGCAGCGGTTCGCCGCCGAGATCGACGGCAGGCTGGACGAGGCCCGCGGCCGCCGTGCCTTCGCCGGCGGTCTCGACGAGGTGTGGGCCGCCGTCCGGGAGGGCCGGGCCGGACTGGTCGCGGTGGAGGAGCACTTCCAGCAGACGGTTCGGGTGACGGACGAGCACCTGGAACCGGTGAGCGGCGAGGCCGCGGACCTCACGGACGGCACGGTCCGCGAGGACATCGTGGACGAACTCGTCGAGGCCGCCCTGGACAGCGGCGCCGACGTGGTCTTTCTCCCGGACGGCTCGCTCGCGGAGTACGGACGGATCGCGGCGGCCCTGCGCTACTGAACCGACCGGCTCGATGCCGTAAGCCGCCCCGGGCCCGCATGCCTCAGGCATGCGGGCCCGGGGTGTCGCTGGGAGACTGGGGAGGGGGCCGCCCGGCCCCGGGACAGGTCCCGGGGAGGCGGGGCAGGCCCCGCGGAGAGGGGTGAGCGCACCATGCCACGCGGATCCGACGCCAAGCGGCAGCGACAGTACGAGCACATCAAGGAGAGCGCGCAGGAGCGCGGGGTCAGCGAGGACCGGGCCGAGGAGATCGCGGCCCGTACGGTCAACAAGGAACGCGCCCGCGCCGGTGAGTCGAGGACGGCGAGCCGTACCTCCGTCGAGGACATGTCGTCCTCGCGGCGCGGCGGTCTGCGCTCCCGCAGCGGAGCGGAGGGGCCGACCCGCGACCAGCTCTACGAAGAGGCGAGGAAGAAGAACATCCATGGGCGGTCGAACATGACGAAGGCCCAGCTGGCACGCGCTGTCGGCCGCTGAGCCCACGTCGGGGGAACCGGGGCGGCGTCAGCCGCTCCAGGTCCAGTCGGCCACTTCCGGCAGGTCGGTGCCGTGTTCACGGATCCAGGCGTGATGGCGGGTGCGGGCATCCGCCATCGCCTGGCGTACCGCCGCGGCGCGCACACCGAGGCCGGGCACCCGGTCGATGACGTCCATGACCAGCCGGTAACGGTCCAGGTCATTGCGGACCACCATGTCGAAGGGCGTCGTGGTGGTGCCCTCCTCCTTGTAGCCGCGCACATGCAGCTGCGCGTGGCCGGCGCGCCGGTAGGCGAGCCGGTGGATCAGCCAGGGATAGCCGTGGTAGGCGAAGATCACCGGCGTGTTCCGGGTGAACACCGCGTCGTACTCGAAGTCCGGCATCCCGTGCGGATGCTCCTCGCGGGGCAGCAGCCGCGCCATGTCGACCACGTTGACCACGCGCACCGCAAGTTCCGGCAGGTGCCTGCGCAGCAGGTCCGCCGCGGCCAGGGTCTCCAGTGTGGGTATGTCGCCGGCGCAGGCGAGCACCACGTCGGGCTCGCGGCTGCCGTCCTCCGTGCCCGCCCATTGCCACACACCGGCCCCGCGCGCGCAGTGTGCGCGGGCCTGGTCGAGGGTGAGCCAGTCGAAGGAGGGCTGCTTTCCGGCCACGATCACATTGACGTAGTCGCGGCTGCGCAGCGCGTGGTCGGCGACCGAGAGCAGGGTGTTGGCGTCCGGCGGCAGATAGACCCGCACGACCTCGGGGCTCTTGTTGAGGATGTGGTCGACGAAGCCCGGGTCCTGGTGGGAGAAGCCGTTGTGGTCCTGGCGCCAGACGTGCGAGGTGAGCAGGTAGTTGAGCGAGGCGATGGGGCGGCGCCAGGCCAGCCGGCGGGATGTCCTGAGCCATTTGATGTGCTGGTTGACCATCGAGTCGACGATGTGGGCGAACGCCTCGTAACAGGAGAAGAGGCCATGCCGGCCGGTGAGCAGATATCCCTCCAGCCAGCCCTGGCACAGATGCTCGGAGAGCACCTCCATGACACGTCCGTCGTGGGCCAGGTGCTCGTCGGTCGGCAGTATCCGTTCCTGCCAGGCCTTGGCGGTGGCGCCGTAGAGGGCGTCGAGCCGGTTCGAGGCGGTCTCGTCGGGCCCGACGACGCGGAAGTCCCGGCGCTCGGCGGTCGCGGCCATGACGGCTTCCAGCAGACCGCCGAGTACCCGGGTCGGCTCGTGCAGCGCGGTGCCGGGCTTGCCGACCTCGACGGCGTGGGCGTCCAGCGGCGGGATCGGCAGATCGCGCAGGAGCAGACCGCCGTTGGCGTACGGGGTCGAGCCGAGCCGGGCGTCGCCCCCGGGCACGCAGGAGAGCACCTGAGGGCGTGGCCGCCCCGACGCGTCGAAGAGTTCCTCGGGCCGGTAGGAGCGCATCCACTCCTCCAGCTGCCGCAGATGGTCCTCGCTGTCCCGGACCCCGGGCAGCGGGACCTGATGCGCGCGCCAGGTGCCCTCGATGGGCACCCCGTCGACCTCCGCCGGGCCGGTCCAGCCCTTGGGGGTGCGCAGCACGATCATCGGCCAGTGCGGGCGGCCGGTGTCACCGCCGGTGCGGGCGGCGGCCTGGAGTTCGCGGACCCGGTCGACAGCCCGGTCCATCGCGGCGGCCATCGCCCGGTGGACACTGAGCGGTTCGTCGCCGCCGACGTACAGGGGGTCGTGTCCGTAGCCGCGGAGAAGGGCGTCGAGCTCCGTCTCGGGAAGGCGGGCGAGCACGGTCGGGTTGGCGATCTTGTAGCCGTTGAGATGGAGGACCGGGAGGACGGCTCCGTCGTGCACCGGATCGAGGAACTTGTTGGAGTGCCAGGACGCGGCGAGCGGTCCGGTCTCGGCCTCGCCGTCGCCGATGACGCAGGTGACGACCAGATCGGGGTGGTCGAGGGCGGCCCCGTAGGCGTGGGTGAGGGCGTAGCCGAGTTCGCCGCCCTCGTGGATGGAGCCGGGTGTCTCCGGTGCCACATGGCTGGGCACCCCGCCGGGGAAGGAGAACTGCTTGAACAGCATCCCCATGCCCTCGGCGTCACGGCCGACGTCGGGATACGTCTGCGAGTAGCTGCCCTCCAGCCAGGAGTTGGCGAGAACGGCGGGTCCGCCGTGGCCGGGGCCCCAGACGGCCAGGGCCTGGACGCCGCGGGACCTGATGACACGGTTGAGGTGGGTGTACACCAGGTTCAGTCCGGGTGAGGTGCCCCAGTGGCCGAGCAGGCGCGGCTTGATGTCCTCCCGGGTGAGCGGCCGGGTCAGGAGCGGGTTGTCCATCAGATAGATCTGGCCGACGGCCAGGTAGTTGGCTGCCCGCCAGTGTGCGTCGAGTGCCGCGATCTCTTCGTCGGACGGGCCGGACGGAGCTGCCGGACCGGGGGCGTTGCTCATGGATGTCTCCAGCCGAAGGGCTCTAGGACGCTGCGTCGACGGGCTCGGGGCCGTACCAGACCGTGGTCGCGTTGCAGAAGGCGCGGATGCCCTGCCCGGCGAGCTCGCGTCCGTAGCCGGATCGCTTGACTCCGCCGAAGGGCAGTGCGGGATGGGACGCCGTCATGCCGTTGAAGAAGACACCGCCCGCCTGGAGATCTCGTACGCAGCGACGCGCCTCGTCCGGATCACGGGTCCATACGTTGGAGCTGAGACCGAAGGGGCTGTCGTTGGCGAGCGCGATGGCCTCGTCCAGCCCCTCGACCCGGTAGAGCGAGGCGACGGGGCCGAAGGTCTCCTCGCGGTGGATGCGCATGGCGGGGGTGATGCCGGTGAGGACGGTGGGGGCGTAGAACCAGCCGTGCACCAGTTCCGGGGCCAGGCCGTCGGGCCTGCCGCCTCCGCACAGCGCGCTCGCGCCCTGGCCGAGCGCGTCGTCCACCAGCTCCTCCAGGTCGGTGCGGCCCTGTTCGCTGGCGAGCGGTCCGATGTCGGTGGACTCCTGCATCGGATCGCCGACCATCAGATCGCTCATGCCCACGGTGAACCGCTCGGCGAACTCCTCGTACACCTCCGTGTGCACGATGAACCGTTTGGCGGCGATACAGGACTGCCCGTTGTTCTGCACCCGCGCGGTCACGGCGGTGCGGGCGGCCCTGGCGACGTCCGCCGACGGCATGACGAGATACGGGTCGCTGCCGCCCAGCTCCAGGACGGTGCGCTTCACCTCGTCGCCGGCGATCGACGCGACGGAGCGGCCGGCCGGTTCGCTGCCGGTGAGGGTGGCCGCGGCGACCCGGCGGTCCCGCAGGATCGCCGCGACCGCCCCCGACCCCACCAGCAGGGTCTGGAAGCATCCCGCCGGGAATCCGGCCCGGCGGAACAGGCCCTCCAGATACATCGCCGTCTGCGGGACGTTGGAGGCGTGCTTGAGCAGGCCGACGTTCCCCGCCATGAGGGCCGGGGCGGCGAACCGTACGACCTGCCAGAGCGGGAAGTTCCACGGCATCACGGCGAGCACGGCGCCGAGCGGCCGGTAGTGGACGTAGGCCCGGGAGGCACCGGAGTCCTCCACATCGGCGGCGGACGGATGCTCGTCCGCGAGGAGTTCCTCCGCGTGGGCGGCGTACCAGCGCATCGCCTTGGCGCACTTGGCGGCCTCCGCGCGGGCCGCCTTGACGGGTTTGCCCATCTCGGTGGTCATGGTGCGCGCGATGTCCTGCTGGTCCTCGTCGAGCAGCACGGCGGCCTGGTTCAGCAGGCGGGCCCGCTCGGCGAATCCGGTGGTCCGGTACTGCTTGAACGCGGTGTCGGCGGCGTCGAGCCGCCGCTCGATCCCCGCCTCGTCCAGTGCTTCGAACGTTCTGAGGGTTTCGCCGTTCGCGGGATTGACCGTCGCGATGGGCATGGCCGTGTCCTCCTTGCCTCGGTTCTTCGACCGTGCCGCGCCGTACGCCGCGCCGCAACGCGGGCCCCGCCGGGCGGACACCCGGCCGGCGCGGTCCGCGCCTGCGGCGTGGCGCCGTCCGCGCCGGAGGGAGAAGTGTTCAGCGGTACGGGAGCCTGCGGTCCCGGTGGCCCGGCTCAGACGAGAGCGGGGCCGGATGCCGTCACGGGCTCGGCGACGGGGGCGGCGACCACGGCGGGCGGGCTGCGGAACTCGCGTACACCGGGCAGCGGCGGGAGCGGCGCCAGGCCGACGCTGTCGGGCTCCTCGGCGTACCTGGTGAACCAGACGACCTTTCCCTCGGGCGTACGGCAGGTGCCCCAGCTGTCGCTCAGGGCCATGACCCGGCTCAGGCCACCGCCGCCGGCGCTGAGCAGCCGGGGCATCTCGGAGCCGTTGTCGGCGACGGAGACCGTGAGATGCCGCCCGGACCAGCGGAGTTCGACGACGCAGTTGTTGTCGTCACCGACGTGCCGGTGGACATTGGTCAGCAGTTCCTCCACACCCCGGCACACCGGCCGGATGTGGAGTTCGAGACTCCAGTGGCGGAGGTGTGCCGCGATTATTCGCCGCAGCTGGGACACACGCTCTGCCGAAACCTTGAATTCGACCAGATAGTGCCGGTCGAGTGGAACGGTCATCGTCGAGGCTCCTCACATCGAGGCTCACTTTTCTTCGCCCCGTTGAACAACCCCCCGAACACGAAGAGTGAGCAGATGTCACTTCTGGGTCACTCCACAGGGTGACCCGGCACCATCGGTCGCGCAACACAGGGGGCGACCGCCCAGGTCACAGGAGATACGGCAGCAGCGTGTCCGGGGTGAGCGGGAGGCTGCGCAGTCTGATACCGGTGGCGTGCCGGACGGCGTTGCCGACGGCCGCGGCGGCACCGACGATGCCGATCTCGCCGATGCCCTTGCTGCCCATCGGGTTGAGATGCGGATCCTCCTCGTCGATCCAGTGCGCCTCGATCTCCGGCACGTCGGCGCAGGCCGGCACGTGGTAGGAGGCGAGGTCGCTCTCGGTGAAGTCGCCGAAGACGGGGTCCATGGTGCTGGCCTCGGTCAGCGCCATGCCGACCCCCATGGTCATGCCGCCGATGAACTGGGAGCGTGCGGTACGGGAGTTGAGGATGCGTCCGGCGGCGAAGACACCGAGCATCCGGCGCAGCCGCACCTCTCCGGTCCTCGAATGCACGGCGACTTCGGCGAAGTGCGCGCCGAACGCATGGCGTGCGTACGGGGATTCCTCCGCGGTCTCCTGCTGGGTGTCGGCGGTGACGGTGAGCCCGTCGGCGGGTACCGGGCCGGTGCGCTCTCCCGTCTGCCGCCGCAACAGGGTGCACGCCTTGTGCACGGACCAGCCCCAGGAGGCCGTGCCCGACGATCCGCCGGCCAGCGGGGCATCGGGCAGATCGCTGCTGCCGATGTCGATCCGGACGTTCTCCAGCGGGGCGCCCAGGGCGTCGGCGGCGATCTGCGCGAGCACGGTGCGGGCGCCGGTACCGATGTCGGTGGCGTTGACCCGGATGCGGTACGAGCCGTCGGGGGCGGCGTGCGCCGAGGCACTGGACGGGGCGATGTACACGGGGTAGGTGGCGGCGGCTACGCCCGTGCCGAGCAGCAGGGGGCCCTCCTCACGGATCGCGGGGCGCGGATCGCGGTCGTACCAGCCGAAGCGTGCGGCGCCCTTCTCCAGACAGGCGGCCAGGCCGCGGCTGCTGAAAGCGCGTCCGGAGTCCGGTTCGTTCGCCGGGTCGTTGCGGATGCGCAGTTCGACGGGGTCCATGCCGAGGGCCGAGGCGAGTTCGTCCATGGCGGATTCCAGTGCGTACATGCCCGGGGCCTCGCCCGGTGCGCGCATCCAGGAGGGGCTCGGCACGTCCAGGGCGACCACCCGGTGGGCGGTGCGGCTGGTGGCGGAGCCGTACATGATCCGGGCCGGTACGGCTGCCTGCTCCACGAACTCCTTGACGGTGGAGGTGTGGGTGATGATCTCGTGGCCGACCGCGGTGAGAGTGCCGTCGAGGTCGGCACCGAGCCGGACGTGCTGGACGGTGGGGGCGCGATGACCGGTCACGGCGGGCATCTGGCGGCGGGGCAGCGCGATCTTGACGGGGCGCCCGGTGTGCCGCGCGGCCATGGCGGCCAGCACGGCCTGCGGGCGCGGGGTGCCCTTGGACCCGAAGCCGCCGCCGACGTGCTCGGACACGGCGGTGATCTGCTGGGGCCGGATCCCGAACGCGGTGGCGAGGCTGTCGCGGACCTTGGTGGAGCCCTGGCTGGAGTCGTACACGGTCAGGTGCCCGCCCTCGTCCCACTGCGCCGTCGTGGCGTGCGGCTCCATGGGGTGGTTGTGCAGGGCGCCGATGGTGTAAGTGGCGTCGATCTGTACGGGGGCCGTCGCGAAGGCCCGTTCGATGTCGCCGCGTTCACGGACGGCGGGATAGCCGCCGTTGACCGTCTCCGGGATGTACAGGCCGGGGTGGTCCTCGCCCAGCAGGACGTCGTGCCCGGCGGTCTCGTACGTGATCCGCAGGGCCTCGGCCCCGGCGCGGGCGCCCTCCGGGGTGTCGGCCACCACGAGCGCGACAGGCCAGCCCCGGTGCGGGACCCGGTCGTTCTGGAGGACGGCGAGGACCGGGTCGTCGGGCTCCTTCAGCCGGGGGGCGTTGTCATGGGTGAGTACGGCGTGCACACCCGGCAGGGCCAGTGCCTCCTGCGCGCGGATGGCGTCGACGCGGCCGCGGGCGAGGGTGGCGGGGACGGGCCACCCGTACAGACACCCCGGCGGGGTGTGTTCGGCGGCGTAGCGGGCGGTGCCCGTGACCTTCTCCCGGCCCTCGTGGCGGAGGACGGGGGTGCCCAGTGGTGGCGGGGCCTGGCTCATGACGGGGTCCTCACGGCAGGGGGCGGCGTGGGTGCGGTTGCTCAGCTGTCGGCGGCGAGTTCGGCCAGTGCGTCGACGGCCAGGTTGCGGGCGAGGCCCACCTTGAACGCGTTCTCGCGCAGCGGCCGGGCCGCTGCGAGTTCGGCGTCCACGGCCCGCGCGAAGGTCTCGTCGGTGGCCGGTGCGCCCCGGAGCACGTCCTCGGCGGCCCATGCGCGCCAGGGCCGGTGGGCGAGTCCGCCGAAGGCCAGCGCGGCGTGCTCGATCCGGCCCGCGCGGACGCTCAGCACGGCGGCGACGGATGCGAGGGCGAAGGCGAAGGAGGCGCGGTCGCGGGCCTTCCGGTAGAGGGAGGCGGCGCCGTGGGGGCGCGGTGGCAGGACCACGTCGGTGATGAGTTCACCCGGCCGGATCTCGGTGTCCCGGTCGGGGGTGTCGCCCGGCAGGCGGTGGAACGCGGCGGCGGACACCGTCCGCCCGCCGTCCGGTCCGTGCAGCTGGACGTCGGCGTCGAGGGCGGACAGGGCGACGGCCAGGTCGGACGGGTGGGTGGCGACGCAGTGCTCGGAGTGGCCGAGTACGGCGAGGTCGCGCTGGGCGCTGTCGCGGGCGGGGCAGCCGGTGCCGGGTTCCCGCTTGTTGCACGGCTTGGAGGTGTCCTGGAAGTACGGGCAACGGGTGCGTTGCAGCAGGTTGCCGCCGGTAGTGGCGGTGTTGCGGAGCTGCCCGGAGGCGCCGGAGAGCAGCGCCTGGGACAGGGCGGGGTAGCGGGTGCGTACCGCGGGATGGGCGGCCAGGTCGCTGTTGCGCACGGTCGCGCCGATCCGCAGACCGCCGTCCGCGGTGTCGGCCACCCGGTCCAGGGGCAGCCGGCTGATGTCGATGAGCAGCTCGGGGGCCTCGACCCCGAGCTTCATCAGGTCGACGAGGTTGGTACCACCGCCGAGGAACACGGCGCCGGGGCGGGAGGAGCTCTCCCGGACCGCTTCGTCTGCGGACCGGGCGCGGAGATAGGCGAAGGGCTTCACGGCGCCACGTCCTCGATCGCCTCGACGATACGGGGGTACGCGCCGCACCGGCACAGATTGCCGCTCATCCGCTCACGGATCTCGTCGGCGCCGAGCGGCGCCGGGGCCGATACGGGTGCGCGCCGGGGTGTGACGTGGGACGGGAAGCCGTCCGCCGCCTCGCCGAGCATGCCGACGGCCGAACAGAGCTGACCGGGGGTGCAGTAGCCGCACTGGAGGGCGTCACGGTCCAGGAAGGCCTCCTGGAGGGGGTGGAGCCGGTCACCGTCGGCGAGACCTTCGACGGTGGTGATGGCGGCGCCGTCGTGGGCGACGGCGAGCAGCAGGCAGCTGTTGGCGCGCCGCCCGTCGACGATGACGGTGCACGCCCCGCACTGTCCGTGGTCGCAGCCCTTCTTGGCCCCGGTGAGACCGAGGTGCTCGCGCAGGGCGTCCAGGACGGTGGTGCGGTGATCGAGCGTGAGCGTCCGCTCGGTTCCGTTGATCTGCAGTGTCAGGGTGGAACGGTCACCGGTCGCCCCCGGTTGTCGCACACCGTCGTCCCGCCCGCGAGAGGGGTCCACGCACTCGCACCTTTCAGGGGTGGTCTTTTGCCCGTTTTCTACCAGACGTGCGATGGCTTCCTGCCCCATTGCTCCGCCACCGGGCCGCGCTCCGGACCGGTCGGCCCATTCGGTCTACCGGCTCGCCAGACGCAGCCGCACCTCTTCCTCCTGGTCGCCGGAGACGGTCCCGACGACCGTGACGTCGAAGGCGTGCGCCAGGCTCTGGCGGAGCCGCTCCACCGCCCAGTAACCGCCCTGCACGTCCACGCTCACGGGCGCACCGAGCGCGACCGGCCCGGAGACCACCCTCGCCTCGGTGACGTCGACGGTCACCACCCACACGGTGGGACGCCTGCCCGCGACGTCCTGCGGTACGTCGACCGAGGCCCGGTCGGTGGTGAACGCGGCCCGCAGCACGTCGAAGACCATCCGCGCGTCGGCCTTCTCGCACCCGCTGATGACGACGGAGACCTCCTGGGCGTACCCGCTGTCCTCCGTCTGCTTCTCCTTGATGGTGTTCACCGCGGTTCCTTCCGCTCGGTGCCCCCGGGGCGATTCGGGGATGTCTCCAGGCTCGCCCCGTGACTGGGCGACGGCGACACGGGGCCGCCGGCATTCGGGCCGATCGCGAACCCTCGGAGCGAAACGCCTTTTAGGTCATATCAACTTAAAACATGAATTCATGAGAATTACTGAGTGAGGGATCTGCCTCGGGGTATCCGCCAAGCATGGACGTTTCGAACGCAGACCTGAGTTCGCTGGCCCTCACCTTCGCCGACGGCCGGGACGCGACCGGGTCGGTGATGGGCATTGTCGGAGTGGTGCTGGTGGCCGTGCTGATCGGCGCGGTCTGGCTCGGAATGCGGCGCCGGGCCCAGGAACTGCCACCACCCAGACCCGACGAGCAGCCACCACGGCCGGACCACCGCAGCCACGTCGAGGAACGCGATGTGCACGGCGACGACCACTTCCCGCCCGACCGCCGGGGCCTTTCGCCCTATGAGCTCGGTGACCACGGGAACGAGCCCATCCACCGCGAGACCGACGAGCAGCGCGACTGACCCCGCGGACCTCTCGCGGCAGCGGTCCTCCGGGAAAGCAGTCGCGTGTTGCGGGGTCGGCTGCTCCCGGTGAGTCTGGTGAGGGCCCGACGGGTACGGGCGGACGCATATCCCGCAACCGATGAAGGCAGTAGCACCATGACCGGAAGCCACCCGGGGAGGGCGCCGTCACCGGCGCCGCTGTCCGGACCCGCAGCGCCCTGCTGGGTCAACCTCGTGACCCGCGATCTGGAATCGGCGCAGGAGTTCTACGCCGCCGTGCTGGGGTGGTCCTTCCGTCCGGCGAAGCTGGGGCAGGAGTTCTCGGTCGCACGCCGCGACGGCGTACCGGTCGCCGGGATCGGCGCGGTGGCGACCGCCTACCGGATGGCCGTGGCCTGGATGCCCTATTTCGCCGTCGACGACGCCGACGCGGCCGCCTCACGCATCCGTGAGCGCAGCGGCACGGTCGCCGTGGGGCCGATGGCTCTCGGCACGGGGCGCGGGGCACTGGCGGCGGACCGGGACGGTGCGGTGTTCGGCATCTGGGAGCGGACCGAGCCCGCGACCCCGCCCCCCGCCCCGGACGGCCATGCGCACGCCTGGCTGCGTCTGCACACCAGGAATGCCTTCGACGCCGCGATCTTCTACGGGGAAGTGCTCGGCTGGGCGAGCGGGCACCCGGGGTGCTGCGAGGTGTCGTACGAGAAGGACGAGGTGATCGTCGACTGCGACGGGCGCCGGCTCGCCCGGATCAGCTCCGGCGCGGTGGAGGCGGCACCGGACCCGATGATCCGCCCGCACTGGCAGGTGTACTTCCCCGTCACCGATGTGGCGGCCGCGGTCGTGGCGGCGAGGGAGAACGGCGGCCGCCTGGTCCGGCAGCGCACGCTGGACCGGGGCAGCGAGGCGACCCTGCTGGACCCGGACGGCGGGCTCTTCACGGTGACGGACGTCCAGGGGTTCACGGCGGGCGATCCCGGCTGACCCGCGCCATCACCCCGGCCCGGGGCCGCTTTCCACGTGCGCGGACCGTGGTCATTTCCCGTGCGCGGACGAGGAGCGGGCCAGCGCCCAGGCCGGGAAGACGAACCAGCAGACCAGGAACCACAGCGCCATGGCGCCGACCAGCCACAGGGCGAGGGAGTTGTGCAGAGCCACCCGCAGGATGAGCAGCAGGGCGGAGCACATGGTGCAGAACAGCAGGACGAGCCCGACGACGGTCATGCGCGAGGCCCAGGTGACCGTCTGCGGTTTGAGCCGCCGGCCGGTGAGCAGCCGGTGGTACGTCACGGGCCCGATCAGGGCGCCGGCGGTGGCCGAGCCCAGCATCACGGTGACCACGTAGATGATGCGGTCGGTGTCCGAGAGCTCGACGAAGCGGGGCTGGAAGACGACGGCGAGCAGGAAGCCGAACAGGATCTGGACGCCGGTCTGGGCCACGCGCAGTTCCTGGAGCAGATCGATCCACCGCCGGTCCGCGCGTTCCTCGGGCGTCTCGTGGCGGCCGCCGTCGCGGCCCTGACTGTCGGGAAGACGTGCTGTCGAGGTCACCGGGAGCCTCCGTCCCAATACCCGGAGTACTTCACCTTCTCCCCTCCCCCACGGTAACCGGTCACACCGGCCGGGGTGGTGGCCGGATCGTTCTCCCGACCTCGACGGCCACTGCGTCCTCACCTACGCTCTTGAGTACGGCATCGCGCGTCGGTCACCGGCCGGGTGAGGCGTGGAGGTGCCCGTGAGATGCCCGTTGGAGGCATTCCACAGTGTCAGTCGAGTTGAATCACACCATCGTCCACTCCCGGGACAACCGGAAGTCCGCCGAGTTCCTGGCGGACATACTGGGGCTCGAAATCGGCGAGGAATGGGGCCCGTTCATCCCGGTCACCACCGCGAACGGAGTCACGCTGGACTTCGCGACCATTCCCGAAGCGTCGATCACCATGCAGCACTACGCCTTCCTCATCTCGGAAGCGGAGTTCGACACCGCGTTCGCCCGGATCAAGGATCTCGGGGTCGCGTACTTCGCGGATCCGCACAGGAAGCATCCGGGCGAGATCAACCACAACGACGGCGGCCGGGGTGTGTACTTCCTCGATCCCGCCGGTCACGCCATGGAGATCATCACGCGCCCGTACGGCGGCTTTCCGTCGTAACAGGACGTCCTGAGAGGGAGGTTCGGCCGGGGCTCGTGCACGCGTCCCGGCCGGCCCCGCCGTCCCGCGTCAGGTGATCGGAAGCAGCAGCTCGGGCCGGTCCCACATCACCGCGGGCGGGTTGGCCGCCAGGGTGCCGGTCCGCCGGGCGCCCACACTCCTGTAGAACCCCTCGGCCGGTGGGTGCGACACGATACGGACACCGGTGAGGCCGGCGCGCTCCGCCTCACCGCGCAGATGCCCGACGAGGAGGCGACCGATGCCGAGTCCCTGCGCGTCGTCGGCGACGAACAACAGGTCGAGTTCCGGCGGCTGGAGAACGAGCGAGTAGAAGCCCAGCACCTGCTCGGTGCCGGGCTCCACGGCCGCGAAGACCCGATGGGTCTCGATGTAGTCGGGGCCCACCCGGTATCCGGCGACCATGGCGGCGTACGGCCCCTCGTAGGCGCGTGACGTCCTGACCAGCCGGGTGAGCCGCTTCGCGTCCCGGGCGGCGGCCCGCCTGATGCGCACGGCCTCCCGACGTACCCCGCCGCTTCGGCGCGTAATACCCGATCTCATGAGTGGAGTATTACGCATCCGGTTGCCGGGCGCCCACTCGCGAGTCCGTCGAGGGTTATGAGGGATCGCGCGCCGCGCGCCACTCGGCGACCACGGCGTCGATGTCGAAGGGCTTGAGGTTCAGCGGCGGTCCCTCAGGCGGCCGCCTGAGGGCTGCCCGGATCTTCTCGTTGACCTCGGTCAGGATCCGCCGCACCTCGGCCTCCGTCCGCGCCCCGGACACGGCTTCGGCCGCGTCCTCCGCCTGTTTGCGCAGGGCCAGCGCCGGCGGGAGCACCGACACCCCCTCGCGCTGCATCTTCCGCTTGATCCACCAGTTCTCGTCGTAGGGGGCCTCAAGACTTTCGAGCGGCTTGCCGAATCCCGGCAACTGCGAGACGTCGCCGCGCTGCTCGGACTCCCGGATCTGCTTGTCGACCCATGATTCGAAGCTGACACCCGCAGGCTTGCGCTCGGTCAACGTACGCCCCTCTCAGAGGTTTCGAAATCCGGCCCTCTCACGATACCCAGAGCCCGAGGCGGCATCCGGCGCACGCTCATCCGCCATCGGGCAACACACCCAGCCGCAGGGCCTCTTCGGGGCGCGAAGCGCCCGCTTCAGTGCGTGTGTCCGGCAGGCGCCTCGGACCCGCCCTCCTGGTGCGCTGCGCCGTCGTCGCCCGGCTCCGCCACCCGGACGGTGAACGCCGCGGTGCGCACCTTGCCCTCGTGCTTGAAGTCGAGAAAGAGCCGGTACATGCCCGCGCTGGGCGCCGTCGCGGTGAAGGAGACCACCGGCCCCGGGCCGCCCTCGTTCGGGTGCACATGCAGATACGCCAGGTCGCCCGAGCGCAGGACGACCAGGTGCCCGTACGCGCCGAGGTAGGGCTCCAGATCGGTGACGGGGCGGCCGTTCCTGCTGATGGACGGCTTGAGTTCACCGGCCTGGCCGGCGCGGAGTTCGCCGCCGAGCGTGACACGGTAGCCGTCGACCTCGGCGGTGGCGACCGGGGCGGGGAGAGCGGCGGGGCGGTAGGCGCCGGAGACGGCCAGATCCGCGCCCAGCGTGAGGTTCTCGGCACCCGCGGCCGCCGGGGTGAAGTCGGCGAACACCCGGTAGCCACCGGCTTCGGGCAGGTCGACCGGCGTCGACCAGGTGCCGTCGGCCGCCCGGACCGGGTGCAGATGGCGGTACTGGGTGAGGTCGGTGGAGGCGAGGATGAAATGCAGCTCCTTGCCGTGCTCACGCTGGTAGGCGGTGACCTTGCGTCCGCTGTCGTCCTTCACGGCGAACCGGATCTCCGTGCGGTCCCCGGCCCGCACCGTCGGCGTCTCCAGGACCAGCGTGTAACCGCCTTCGAACACCTGCAGTCCGCCGGGCGCGTGGTCCGCCGCCGGCTTCGCCCCACCCTCCCCTCCCCCGCCGTGACCGCCGTGCTGCCCCGCCGGACGGCCCTCCGCGGTCACCAGCGGGTCGACTCCCCTGCCCACTCCGTACGCGGTTCCGAAGGTCGCGGCGAGCGCGGCGGCGAAGGCGGTGATCCTCAGTGCGTTGTTCATGACGGTTTCCTCCATCGGGTCGACCGGGAGGCAGCGCTTCCCGACGCACACAACATACCCCCTGGGGGTATGAAGTCAACCCCGGAGTGCGGCATCGCCTCACGGGTGCGCGGGAGGGAGAGCCGGCCGGATCGGCACTCAGGCGGGCACCACCAGTCCGTCGCGCAGCCGTTCCACCGCCGCCTCCGGGATGCGCAGCCCGTCGCGCACATAGCCGTCGAGCCCGCCCCACCTCTCCTCCACGGCGTCCAGCGCGGTGTCGAGGTAGCGCGGGCGGACCTCGGTGATCGCGGACGCGATCTCCGGGTCGCCGCCCGCGTCGAGGAAGTCCTGCACGTAGGGCGCGAACGCGACCCGCAGCACGGGATTCACCGCGAGGAACTCGGCGCGCACGACATCGCGCGATGCGCCGATCATCATCAGGAGGAGGGCGGTGGCCCAGCCGGTACGGTCCTTGCCCGCCGTGCAGTGGAAGAGCACCGGGCGGGCGCGGTCGTCGGCGACCGTCTCGACGAAGGCCCGGTAGGCGGCGGACGCGCCGGGTGAGAGCACCATCTGCCGGTAAGTGTCCGCGAACAGCCCTTCCGCCTTCCCGCCCCCCAGCGTCCGCTCCGCCTCGACGGGGTCGGTGAGCAGCGCGCGCAGCCGGGCGGGCGCCACGCCCGGGTTGTCCCCGAGCACATCGGCGACGAACAGCCGGGCCCCGGGAGGCAACCGGTCGGGTGCCGCGGCACGCTCGTCGGCGGTCCGCAGATCGACGACGGTACGGATGCCGAGCACGGCCACCTGCGAGTCCTGCGCCGCGTCGAGGGCACTGAGCTGCCCGGACCGCAGCACGGCACCCGGCCGGACCCGGCGATCCGGGCCCAGGGCGATGCCGCCGAGGTCACGCAGATTGAGGACGGTGGATGCCGGGACGGCTCTGGCGGTCTGCACGGTGAACTTCCCCACTTCCCAACAGGTGTCCGAATTCATTCGGCCTGGCCGGATCAAACGTCGCACGCAGGTGGGAAATCGACAAAGTAAAACGCCGGGCGGAATCGATCGGGGGCACCGACGAAGGCAAGGGCAATATGAAATCGCAACCGCTCACACCCAGGTCAGAGGCGCACCACGCCAATAGCGGAATCCTCTCCGGAAAACCACCCGAAGGGCAACGCCGAACGATGTGCGGACCGGCAGGAAGGCCCATGAATTCCCGGCCCCGCGATTCGCGCCGGGCGCGGGACGGGCCCGTCCCGCGCATGCTCGCACGCGCACGGAGCCGGCCGCCTACGCGACGGTGGGTGAAGGATCAAGTGCGCTCCGGAGAGGGCAAGGTCACAAGTGGAACCCATGCTGCCCTCGAGCGCCCTGACCTAGCATCTGGGCATGACGGTCCTGCCTGCCGACGGGCTTTCGTTGGCCGCCGAGTTCCCTGCCCCCGCCCATGAGCACTGGCAACGCCTCGTCGAAGGTGTGCTGCGCAAGTCGGGCAAGGATGCCGAGGGTTCGGCCGCCGAGGAAGCGCTGTCCACCACGGTGGAGGACGGGCTCATCACCCGCCCCCTTTACACCTCGCGCGAGAGCGCGCCCGATGCCGGATATCCGGGCTTCGCCCCCTTCACCCGCGGCAGCAAGCCCGAGGGCAACGCGGCGGGCGGCTGGGACGTACGGCAACGGCACGCCCTCACGGATCCCGCGCGCCTCAACGAGGCGGTGCTCGCCGATCTGGAGAACGGCGTCACCTCGCTGTGGCTGACCGTGGGCGGTGCCTCGGGTGTTCCGGTGTCCGCGCTGGCGGGGGCCCTGGACGGTGTCTACCTCGATCTGGCTCCCGTGGTGCTCGATGCAGGCGGCGAGACCGACGCCGCGGCGACGGAGCTGCTGCGGGTCTGCGCGGAGCGCGGCGTCGACGCACGGAGCGTGCGCGGCAACCTCGGCGCGGACCCGCTGGGGCTGGCCGCCCGCACCGGCGCCGAGCCCGATCCGTCGGCCGCGGTCCACTGGGCGCAGCGGTGCGTACAGGAGTTTCCCGGGCTGCGGGCGCTGACCGTCGACGCGCTGCCCTACCACGAGGCCGGCGGTTCGGCGGCCGAGGAGCTGGGCGCCTCGCTGGCGACCGGTGTCGCCCTGCTGCGGGCGCTGACGGATGCCGGGCTGTCGGTCGAAGACGCCTGCGGGCAGCTGGAGTTCCGGTACGCGGCGACCGCCGACCAGTTCCTCACCATCGCCAAGCTGCGGGCCGCGCGCCGGCTGTGGTCCCGGGTGGCCGAGGTGTGCGGAGCCGCCGGGTCCGGTGCCCAGCGCCAGCACGCGGTGACGTCGTCGGTGATGATGACGCGGCGCGATCCCTGGGTGAACATGCTGCGCACGACGCTGGCATGTCTGGGAGCGGGTGTCGGCGGCGCCGACTCCGTCACCGTGCTGCCGTTCGATCACGCGCTGGGCCTGCCGGACGCGTTCGCCCGGCGCATCGCCCGCAACACCTCGACGATCCTGCTGGAGGAGTCGCACCTGGCCCGGGTGATCGACCCGGCCGGCGGTTCCTGGTACGTGGAGCGGTTCACCGCCGAACTCGCCGACGCCGCATGGTCGTTCTTCCAGGAGATCGAGCGCTCCGGCGGCCAGGGGGCCGCCCTTCGCTCCGGGATGGTCGGCGAACGACTCGCGGCCACCTGGGCGGCGCGCAGCAAGAATCTGGCGCGCCGCAAGGAGCCGGTCACCGGGGTCAGCGAGTTCCCGCACCTGTCGGAGCGTCCGGTGGAGCGCGAACCGGTCCCGCCCGGACCGGCCGAAGCCTCGGGCGGTCTGCCCAGGGTCCGCCGCGACGAGGCGTTCGAGGCGCTGCGCGCCCGGTCGGACGCCCACCTGACGGCGACCGGGGAGCGGCCGAAGGTGTTCCTCGCCGCGCTCGGCCCCGCCGCGGCGCACACCGCGCGCGCGTCGTTCGCCGCCAACCTCTTCCAGGCGGGCGGAATCGAACCGGTCCACGACCCGGTCTCGGTCGACACGGCTTCGGCCGCCGACGCCTTCAGGGCCAGCGGGGCCACCGTGGCGTGCCTCTGTTCCAGCGACGCGCTCTATGCCGAGCAGGCCGCCGCGGTCGCCGAAGCACTGGCTGCGGCGGGTGCGCGGCGGGTGTTCCTCGCCGGCCGGCCCGCCGGGTACAGCGGCGTCGACGAGTACGTCTTCGCGGGCTCCGATGTGGTGGCCGTGCTCTCCTCCCTTCTCGACCGTATGGATGTGGCGTAATGCGTATCCCTGACTTCTGCGGCATCGAGCTCGGTCCGGGCGCCGCCTGCGACGTGTCCGAGGAGCGGTGGCGCACCTCGGTGAAGGAGTCCTCCGGCAGTTCTGACGGCGACCTGCTGTGGGAGACCCCGGAAGGCATCACGGTCAAGCCGCTGTACACCGGGCACGACCTCGAAGGGCTCGACTTCCTCGGTACGTACCCCGGCATCGCCCCGTATCTGCGGGGCCCGTACCCGACGATGTACGTCAATCAGCCCTGGACGATCCGGCAGTACGCCGGGTTCTCCACCGCCGAGGAGTCCAACGCCTTCTACCGCCGCAACCTCGCGGCCGGGCAGAAGGGCCTCTCCGTCGCCTTCGACCTGCCGACCCACCGCGGCTACGACAGCGACCACCCGAGGGTGACCGGCGACGTCGGCATGGCGGGCGTGGCGATCGACTCGATCTACGACATGCGGCAGCTCTTCGACGGCATCCCGCTGGACCGGATGTCGGTGTCGATGACGATGAACGGCGCGGTTCTCCCCGTGCTGGCGCTGTACATCGTGGCCGCGGAGGAACAGGGCGTCGGGCCCGAGAAGCTGGCCGGGACCATTCAGAACGACATTCTGAAGGAGTTCATGGTCCGCAACACCTACATCTATCCGCCGAAGCCCTCGATGCGGATCATCTCCGACATCTTCGCGTACACCTCGCAGAAGATGCCGCGCTACAACTCGATCTCCATCTCCGGCTACCACATCCAGGAGGCGGGTGCGACGGCCGATCTGGAGCTGGCGTACACCCTCGCGGACGGTGTGGAGTATCTGCGGGCCGGGCGGAACGCCGGTCTCGACGTGGATGCCTTCGCACCGCGGCTGTCGTTCTTCTGGGCGATCGGCATGAACTTCTTCATGGAGATCGCGAAGTTGCGTGCGGCCCGGCTGCTCTGGGCCAAGCTGGTCAAGGAGTTCGACCCGAAGAACGCCAAGTCGCTTTCGCTGCGCACCCATTCGCAGACCTCGGGGTGGTCGCTGACCGCGCAGGACGTGTTCAACAACGTCACCCGGACCTGTGTGGAGGCGATGGCCGCCACCCAGGGGCACACCCAGTCGCTGCACACCAACGCGCTCGACGAGGCGCTCGCCCTGCCGACGGACTTCTCCGCCCGGATCGCCCGGAACACCCAGCTGCTGCTCCAGCAGGAGTCGGGCACCGGCCGGGTCATCGACCCGTGGGGCGGCAGCGCCTACGTGGAGCGGCTGACGTACGACCTGGCGCGCCGGGCCTGGCAGCACATCGAGGAGGTCGAGGCCGCGGGCGGCATGGCGCAGGCCATCGACGCGGGTATCCCGAAGCTCCGGGTGGAGGAGGCCGCGGCCCGCACCCAGGCGCGGATCGACTCCGGACGCCAGCCGGTGATCGGGGTCAACAAGTACCGGGTGGAGACCGATGAGCAGATCGATGTGCTCAAGGTCGACAACTCCTCGGTGCGCGCCCAGCAGATCGAGAAGCTGCGCCGACTGCGCGAGGAGCGCGACGAGTCGGCCTGCAGGGCCGCGCTCGACGCGCTCACGGAGGCGGCCGGGCGGGAGCCCGGCCCCGGTCTCGAAGGCAATCTGCTGGCCCTCGCCGTCGACGCGGCACGCGCGATGGCGACCGTGGGCGAGATCTCGGACGCCCTGGAGAAGGTGTACGGGAGGCATGCGGGCCAGATCCGTACGATCTCCGGTGTGTATCGCAACGAGGCAGGTGAATCCCCTTCCGTGGACCGGACCCGGGCACTGGTGGACAGGTTCGAGGGGGCCGAGGGGCGCCGTCCGCGCATCCTGGTCGCCAAGATGGGCCAGGACGGTCACGACCGCGGCCAGAAGGTGATCTCGACGGCCTTCGCCGACCTGGGCTTCGACGTCGACGTCGGCCCGCTGTTCCAGACGCCGGCCGAGGTGGCGCGGCAGGCGGTGGAGGCGGATGTGCACGTCGTGGGCGTCTCCTCGCTGGCCGCCGGGCACCTCACGCTGGTGCCGGCGCTCCGCGAGGAGCTGGCGGCCGAAGGGCGCGAGGACATCATGATCGTGGTGGGCGGGGTGATTCCGCCGCAGGACGTCGAGGCGCTGCACGAGGCGGGCGCGACGGCCGTGTTCCCGCCCGGCACGGTGATTCCGGATGCCGCGTACGACCTGGTGACGCGGCTCGGTGCCGCGCTCGGTCACGAGCTGTGAGCCGCTGACCCGATGGCTCCGAAGATCGACATCGACAGCTATGCGAAGGGAGTGCTCGACGGGAAGCGGGCGCACATCGCGCGCGCCATCACTCTCGTCGAGTCCACCCGCCCCGATCACCGGGCGCTGGCCCAGCAGTTGCTGCGCGAGCTGCTGCCGCACTCCGGCGCCGCGCGGCGAATCGGCATCAGCGGCGTGCCGGGCGTCGGGAAGTCCACCTTCATCGACGCGCTCGGCACGATGCTCACCGGGCTCGGGCACCGGGTCGCGGTGCTGGCCGTCGACCCGTCCTCCAGCCGTACGGGCGGCTCCATCCTGGGCGACAAGACCCGGATGGAGCGGCTCGCGGTGGACCCGGCGGCGTTCGTGCGCCCGTCCCCGACTGCCGGGACCCTCGGCGGGGTGGCCAAGGCGACCCGGGAGTCCATCGTGGTGATGGAGGCCGCGGGGTACGACGTGGTGCTGGTGGAGACGGTCGGCGTCGGGCAGTCGGAGACGGCGGTGGCCAACATGGTCGACACGTTTCTGCTGCTGACGCTGGCCCGGACCGGCGATCAGCTCCAGGGCATCAAGAAGGGTGTGCTGGAGCTGGCGGACGCGATCGCGGTCAACAAGGCGGACGGCCCGCACGAGCGCGACGCCCGCGCGGCCGCACGTGAACTGGCGGGTGCGCTGCGGCTGATGCATCCGGTGGACGCGGCGTGGACCCCGCCCGTCCTTACCTGCAGTGCCCGTGAGTCGGCCGGTCTCGACACACTGTGGGAGCGGCTTGAGCAGCACCGCGCGCTGCTGGAATCAACTGGCAGACTCGCCGCGAAGCGGCGTGACCAGCAGGTCGACTGGACCTGGACGATGGTGCGGGACGAGCTGCTGGAGTGTCTGCGCGGCCATCCGGAGGTACGCGCGCTCACTCCTGGGCTGGAACGGCGCGTCCGGGACGGCGAGTTGACGGCCACGCTGGCGGCCGAGCGGATCCTGGCCGCGTTCCGGGGCACGGCCTGATCCGGAAGCAGACCGGTGGCCGGGGCCTCTCCCCGGCCACCGGACGGACGGCTCCTACAGATCGAGCTGGTACTCGACCGACTTGTGGGTCGGCTCGTAGCCGAACTCGTCGTTGATGCGCCGCATGTGCGTATTGCTGTCGGCGGTGTCCGTCAGCAGCCCCTCCAGACCCGGATGGCTCTCGCGGGCCCGGAGGATGGACCGCGCCTTCATCCACCGGCCGAGGCCGTGGCCCCGGTGCTCGGGAAGGACTCCGGTGCCGTAGTGCTGGGCGTCGCCCTTCCCGTCGCCCGGGACGACCAGTTCCGTGAAGCCCACGATCGTGGCGTCGGACTCGTCGACCGCCGCGACCGTGTGGAGCAGATCGCCGCGCGCCGCGACGGCCGCCGCCGCGGAGCGGACCCGGTCCACGTCCCAGGTGACCGTGCCGAAGTCGGTGTCGTCCATGGGCATGTCGTCCATGGCCCGGCGGGACGCGGCGAACGTCGGCGCGAGCTCGTCCGGGACGGTGCCTTCCCAGGAGGTCAGCCGGTAGCCCGGAGCGGCAACCGGTCGCCAGGGACCCGCAGAACGCGCTGGAGACACTGCTCGACCGGATCCGCCGCACCCCGGACAACGCGGCCTTCCTCCGCGCCGTCCACCGCACCGTCCCGGAGTCCTGAGCCTGCCCGAGCGGCTCCGGCCCGGCGCAATAGCATGGCCGGGCCATCACATGATCCGGCCTCACCAACACAGGGAGAGCAGCCACATGGAGTTCCGCCGACTCGGCCGCAGCGGCCTGACCATCAGCGAGATCGCTTACGGAAACTGGCTCACTCACGGCTCCCAGGTGGAGGAGGAGACAGCGCTCGCCTGCATCCGCGCTGCCCTGGACGCCGGAATCACCACTTTCGACACCGCGGACGTCTACGCCGAGACCCGGGCCGAAGCCGTCCTGGGCAGGGCGCTGAAGAACGAACGCCGTGAAGGGCTGGAGGTGTTCACCAAGGTCTACTTCCCGACCGGCCCCGGGCACAACGACCGGGGGCTCGGCCGCAAGCACATCATGGAGTCCATCGACAGCTCGCTGCGCCGACTGCAGACGGACTACGTGGACCTGTACCAGGCCCACCGCTACGACCACTCCACACCGCTGGAGGAGACCATGGAGGCGTTCGCCGACGTCGTCCGTTCCGGCAAGGCGCTGTACATCGGTGTTTCGGAGTGGACGGCCGACCAGCTCCGTGCCGGACACGCACTGGCCCGCGAGCTGCGGGTGCCGCTGATCTCCAACCAGCCTCAGTACTCGGCGCTGTGGCGGATCATCGAGGACGATGTGGTGCCCGCGTCCGAGGAGCTGGGCATCGGCCAGATCGTCTGGTCCCCGATCGCCCAGGGCGCACTCACGGGCAAGTACAGGCCCGGTGCGCCGCTCCCGGCCGGTTCGCGGGCGACGGACGACAAGGGCGGCGCGAACATGATCGCCGACTGGTTGCGCGACGACGTGCTGGAGCGCGTCCAGCGGCTCCGGCCGCTCGCCGACGGCGCCGGTCTCAGCCTGGCCCAGCTCGCGGTCGCGTGGGTGCTGCAGAACTCGAACGTCTCGGCCGCGATCGTCGGCGCCTCCCGGCCGGAGCAGGTGGCGGAGAACGCCGCGGCGGCCGGTGTGACGCTCGACGCGGAGCTGCTGAAGGGCGTCGACGACATCCTGGACCCGGTGGTCGAGCGGGATCCCGGACTGACGGCCGGGCACGCGGGCAACAGCTGATCCGGCCGGCCGTTCTCCGCCCCGGCCCTGCGGTGGGCGCGGCCGGGGCGGAGCCGTGCGCGCTCAGGTGCCGGGGTGCAGCGAGGCGGTCTGCTCGCGGACCTGCGCCGGTGTGAGGTAGGCGTCCGTGTACTCGAAGTCGCGCAGTTTGGCCGGCTGCCGGGACAGGAATCCGGTGCGTACGAAGTCGTCGCCCGCGACCGCGTTGAGCACCCAGTTGGTCATCACCCGCACCTTGGCGACATTGGTCCGCAGCGCCGACCAGTGGTATCCGCGGGCGACGGCCTGCGCGGGGACTCCGTGCAGCTCGACGCCGAGCGGCTTGGAGACCGCGTCCTTGCCGCCGAGGTCCACGACGAGGCCGAGGTCCCTGTGGACGTACGGTTTCAGCGGCTGGCGGCGCAGGGTTGCGATGAGGTTGTCGGCGAGCCTGCGGCCCTGGCGCATGGCGTGCTGCGCGGTGGGCGGGCAGACCGCTCCGTCACCCTTGCTCAGGTCCGGTACGGCCGCGCAGTCGCCGAGGGCGAAGACGCCGTCGAAGCCCGGCAGGCGCATCTCGGGGGTGACGGCCAGCCGGCCGCGTACCGTCTCCGCGTCGAACGTGGTGACCAGCGGGCTCGCGGTGACGCCCGCCGTCCAGATCAGGGTCCGGCAGGGCAGCACCCGGCCATCGGTGAGGGTCACCTTCTCCGGGGCGGCCTCGGCGACCGAGACGCCGAGCGACACCTCGATGCCCCGGGCGCGCAGCACCTCCAGGGCACTCCGGCCCAGCTTGTCGCCCAGCTCGGGCATCAGCTTCGGAGCGATGTCGATGAGGTGCCACTTGATGAGCTTCGGGTCGAGCCTCGGGTACTGCCTGACCGCGTTGGTGGTGAGGCGGTGGAGACAGGCGGCCGTCTCGGTGCCGGCGTAACCGCCGCCGACCACCACGAACTGAAGGCGCGAGGCGCGTTCGTTCTCGTCGTGACTGGCGTCCGCGAGGTCGAGCTGGGCGATCACATGGTCCCGTACGTAAGCGGCCTCGGCCAGTGTCTTCATGCCCCGCGCATTGTCCACCAGACCCGGGATGTCGAAGGTGCGGGTGACGCTTCCGGCGCTGAGCACGATGTAGTCGTAGGGCTCGTGGACGATCTCGTCGGTGATCTTGCGGATGATGCAGATCTTCGCCTTGGGGTCCACGCCGATGGCCCTGCCCGGAATGATCCGGGTGCGGTGCCGGCGGCTGCGGCGCAGCGACACGGCGACCGACTGCGGGGTGAGCACGCCCGCCGCCACCTGCGGCAGCAGGGGGAGGTAGAGCTGGTACGAGAAGGGGGCGACGAGCGCGATCTCCGCCTCACCGGGGATGAGCCCGCGCTCCAGACGGCGTACGCACTCCACTCCGGCGAATCCGGCGCCCACCACGAGGATCCTGGGTCGTGCCACAGTGTTCGTCCCTTCTCGGGCCTGTACGGTCGTCCGTTCGCCTGCCCCGTCGCACGCGCCCGTCGTTCCATCTTCACGAGCCTTGGGCGAGTTCGCCTGCTGGGGACGGCGGACGGACGACGCCGCCCGGTCAGCGGGTCAGCAGGGTGAGTGCGGTACAGGTGCCGCCGACCGCGCCGGCGAACACGACACCGGCGGCCACGCAGCGTGCCCTGAGCAGGCGGTAGCGCGCCTCGTACTCGCCGCGCAGCGTGGTGGCGCGGACGGAGATGCGGGCGAGCGTCGCCCGTGATGCGGCGAGACGGTCGGCGGTGTAGACGCGCTCCACGTCCTCGCGCTGTGCCGTGGTGAGCCAGGGCAGCTCGTCGGTGAAGCGGCCCGCGCGGCGGCGGGCCTCCTCGATCTCGGCGCTCCACAGCAGGTAGCCCTGCAGCTGGGCCAGACCGCGGGCGCTCTCCTTCTCCGGGTCCACTCGCTCCTCCTCTCGCCTGCCGCCGCGCTCAGTCCCGCTCGTCTCCCGGGGTCCGGGGCAGTCCCGTGTCCGGGCGGTTGAGGGCTTCGTCGAGCGCGCGGACCGAGGGGTGATGCAGTTCGAACGCCGGGGATTCGGAACGGATGCGGGGCAGGGTGAGGAAGTTGTGCCGCGGCGGCGGGCAGGAGGTCACCCACTCCAGCGAACGGCCGTAGCCCCACGGGTCGTCCACACCGACGTCCTTTCCGTACCTGGCGGTCTTCCACACGTTGTAGAAGAACGGCAGCATCGACAGGCCGAGCAGGACCGAGGAGACCGTCGAGATCGTGTTCAGCGCGGTGAAGCCGTCCGCGGCGAGGTAGTCCGCGTAACGGCGCGGCATGCCCTCGGCACCCAGCCAGTGCTGCACCAGGAAGGTGCCGTGGAAGCCCACGAACAGCGTCCAGAACGTGATCCTGCCGAGCCGCTCGTCCAGCATCTTGCCGGTGAACTTCGGCCACCAGAAGTGGAATCCGGCGAACATCGCGAAGACCACGGTGCCGAAGACGACATAGTGGAAGTGCGCGACGACGAAGTACGAGTCCGAGACGTGGAAGTCCAACGGCGGCGACGCGAGGATCACACCGGTCAGACCACCGAAGAGGAAAGTCACCAGGAAGCCGATGGCCCAGAGCATGGGTGTCTCGAAGGACAGCGACCCGTGCCACATGGTGCCGATCCAGTTGAAGAACTTCACACCGGTCGGTACCGCGATGAGAAAGGTCATGAACGAGAAGAACGGCAGCAGCACAGCACCCGTGACGAACATGTGGTGCGCCCACACGGTCGCGGAGAGGCCCGCGATGGCGATCGTCGCACTGATCAGACCGATGTAGCCGAAGATCGGCTTCCGGCTGAAGACCGGGATGATCTCAGTGACGATGCCGAAGAACGGCAGCGCGATGATGTACACCTCCGGGTGACCGAAGAACCAGAAGAGGTGCTGCCACAGCAGTGCGCCGCCGTAGGCCGGGTCGAAGACGTGCGCACCGAACTTGCGGTCCGCCTCCAGAACCAGCAGGGCCGCCGCGAGGACGGGGAAGGCCAGCAGCACCAGCACAGCGGTCAGCAGCACGTTCCAGACGAAGATCGGCAGGCGGAACATCGTCATGCCGGGGGCGCGCATGCCGATGATCGTGGTGATGAAGTTGACCGAACCGAGGATCGTGCCGAAGCCGGAGAAGGCCAGACCCATGATCCACATGT
>NZ_BMTF01000029.1:65216-84035 GCF_014649535.1 Streptomyces gelaticus | reverse complement strand
ATACGCATGCCAGAGAATCCCGGCCCGCCGTAATCGGGCCGGGATTCTCGTCCGTCCCCGGCCACAAGAATATCCCTGAGGTTGATCCCCAGGAGTGGACACCGGGTTTCATGCGACGAGTGACAGCGTACGTGATGTGGTCAGTTTCTGTTCGAACCCGGCTGGTGTGAGGTGGCCGGGCGCGGAGTGCCGACGGCGCCGGTTGCAGTACGACAGTCGGCAGAACAGCTCCAACCGAGTCTGTGCCTTCGGGGTCCGCACGGACCTCTCTCACGGTCCGCTTCTCCTCGGCCCGGCGCTCGGCTCGGGCCTGCTCGGTGGCCAGATGCGGGTAGTCGGCACAGGACGCCCCAGCACCCGGTAGATCCGCCGCACGCCGAAGTCGGTGCGGCGGTTGTTGGAGATGAAGTACCAGCGGTGGGGCTCACTTCACCTCTCGCGCGAAACAGGCCGCTGCCCGGCGCAGGATCCCGCGTTCCAGCTACCACTCTTGCCCGAGCTTGAGCAGCCGTGCGTTCCACGCCCGCAGCCGGGCCAGCTCCTCCGCCGCATTCTGCCTGCCATCACGGGCCTCGGGCGCGGCCCGCGTGGCGGCACCTCGTCGCGCGGCCGCCCTGGCATCCCCCCGCCGGCCACACCACCAAACAACTCGCCCAGAGCCATGCCATCTCTCCCACCACAGCCTCGGAACACGTCACCGCACTACGAGACGCCGGCCTGGTCATCAGCCTCCGACAAGCACGGTGCGACACACCACCGCCTTGGGAACCAAACTCATCTCAACCTCGGCCGGCACTCCGGGGATCCGACTCCACTGACAAAGCCACGCACCATCACACCCACCACTCGGCCCATACAGTGGCTGGCCGCCGGCCCTGATGGGACGCCTCCGAGAGACAGAACAGAGGACCAGCAGGGTGCTGCGATTGAAGGAGCGCGACCCCGCTGTCCTGGCCCGTTTCGTACGGCCACGGGTGACCAGCCCGGAGTGGGCGTACTGGCGGCGTGAAATCGAAGCCACCAGAGGCTGCGGGAGACCGGGGACACCCGGCTGCGGGTGCTGTGTACGTGCACCACGCCGAACGACTGGGGTGGGGTCGGCGGATGTCCGCTCGGGCAGTGGGTGGCTGAGCAGCCGCGCTCGTACGGCGGCTGGGGGGCTGGAGGCGGGGCGTGTGGCCGAGCTGGAGAAACTCGGGATGGTGTGGTCGGAGCAGAGCAGGGAACACTCGGCATCGCCCGCGCCCTGCACGCTGGCCGGCTTCCGCAGGGTCTTCCGCTTCCTCCAGCACCACGCGGTTGAACTCTTCGACCGTGTCCCGGCCTGACGCATCGGCTTCGCCGGATCCGTCTTTCGCCGCCATGCGCTCGCTCGTCACCGCTGAAATAATGGCCTTCGGTGTCCCAGAGCGAGAACGACGGCAGGCTCCTGTCGGGGTGTGTGTCGCGGGTAAGGCCTTCAGCCTCTCGGGGGAAACGGCGAGGCCGGAGCGTCGGGGCTGAAGAGGCACAGGCATCACAGCTACCCCTGTAGCGCGGGTTCCAACTCGACTACAGCGCGGGCGCCATCACCCCAAGCTCGCTTCACCTCGCCTTCGACACGTACCCGGTAGCGGCCCGCGGGAAGCTGCACGACCACCGCTGTCTCGCACTCCTCGGTCGAGAACTGTGCCGAGCCATCCGGTACGAGATTCGCCAGAGCCCCGGATATCGACGTGCCTGATGAGGGAGAGGGAAGGAACGCGATCGAGCCCGTCTGCACCTCGACGAATCCTGCATCCGTCGCGTCCTCACTGCACGGGTTGCTCACATAGTCGAGGAAGTCGCGATCGGTGAGATGGCCGAGCTCCGACCAGCACGCCTCCACGAGCACCAGTCTCTCTCCCGCCCGGAAAACCTCTACGTAGCCGCCGGACGCGATCATGATCGTGAGCAGCTCACCGCCGCTGCAAGGCACTCGCGCGAAGGGCAGACCACCTGCTCCGAGCAGCGCTCGTAGACACTGCGCCCAATCGCTGTCGCCGTCCTCCAGATCCGGGACAGCGTCGTCGCTGTCAACATGGTTCGTCGTTCCCTGCCACGTCGCGGCGATCTCAGCGTCACCGAGAACCATCATGATCGAGCTATTGATGCTCACCACCGAACCGAGGTGAGTGGGCCTCGCCTCTGATGCATCCATGTCGCTCTCCTTCTCCAACGAGGACCGCGAGGCACCGAATGACTGGGCATCCCGGTGTCCGACGAAAGTGGCCGACTGCAGACTGAGACTGATCCTTTGGAGTGGACACCCGGCCGATCAGCGCATCGGGGTCGTCGCGTTCGACCGGGGTGCAGTAGTTCCTCGTCCAGTACGAGATCCCGCGCTCCCGATCGTACTCGATCGCCCGGTGCCCACGCCGAGCGCTTCGGCGGTCGGCGGATATGCCGGGTACTTGAGGTCTCACGCTCGGGCTGCTACCGGTGGATCGCGGTGCGAAAGCCCGTGCTGAGCGGCAGGGCGTCGACGACGCGCTGGTCACGGAGATCCGCGAGATCCACGCCGAACGCAAGGAGACCTACGGGATCCGCCGGATCCAAGCCGAACTGTGCGGCTTCGGACATTCCGTCAACCGCAAGCGCGTGGGGCGGTTGATACGCAAGTACGGTCCGGAGGGCCGCCATCGGCCGCGGACCGCTGCTCGACCCGGCCGGGACGAATACTCCACTCCCGCACCTCACGCCCGCCGGGGCGTCGTCGGACGGTCACCTCGCCTGTCGCAGGACACCATCATCGGCCTGCTCTTCGTGGGGATGCTGTCGCTGGGCGTGATCATCGTGTCGCGTTCGCAGTCGTTCGCGGTCGATCTGACCGGCTTCCTCTTCGGTGATGTGCTCGCCGTGCGTTCGGCCGACCTGGCCTACCTCGGGGGTGCGCTGATGATCTCCGTACTCGGCTACCGGCCGTTCGTCGCGTTGGTATTCGACGAGCGCAAGGCGCACACGCTGGGGCTCCGGCCGCACCTCGCGCATGCGGCACTGCTGGCCCTTCTCACGCTGGCCGTCGTCGCGTCAGGCCTGTGGTCGGCCTCCGTCGGCCCGTGGTCGGGTCCGTGGTCGGGGGCGGGCCCGACCGTACGGCGGATATGCGCGGGCGCTCCGAGTGCTCCGCTCTCGCTGGCTGTGGAGGGCTGAACGGTGTTCATCAGTGTGCTCGTACGGCGGTTTGCGGACCGGACTGCGGGGTGAGGTCGATGCCTCACGCGTCCTCTCATGAATTCCCCGGGACCCTTCGATGAAGATCGCCCCCTCTGGGGTCCGAAACCAGTCTGTTCGAACTAGCCTCCTGGCGCGTGAGATTCCTACGCAGAGCAGCAGGGCTCGGCCTTGCGCTGCTCTATTCCATCCTGGGCTTCTGTGTGCAGCCCGCCGCGGCGCATGTGTCGCCGCAGCACGGCGAAATCGTCATCTCCACCAAGAACGACGTCACCAGCGGGCGGCTGATCGTCCACCGTGACGTGGTGACACCGCAGAACGCGAGCTCCTGGGCCTCGCACCTGCTGAGCACGTCGAGCTGCCCCGCCACCGGCGCCGGCGTCGCCGGAGACTCCGGAGGCGTTCCTGGCGGCGTCGTGGTCGAGCTCGCGTGGAACTGTCATGTCGACAAGCTCGACCTGAGTGCCATGCTGAAGCAGAGCGGACTGACCCAGGTCGTCGCCGAGTTCGACGGCACCACGTCCAACGCCAACGCTCAGACCCCCGTCGTCGACGTATCGGGCGCCCACGCGCTCCCCACCTTCCCGTGGGCAGTGGTGGCCCTCGGCATCGTACTGGCCGCCGCACTGCTGCTCGCGGTGTGGCAGATCCGCACCGGGCGGCTCCGAATCGCCCAGCTCATCGCCAGGGTGCGCGCCGGCAGCGGGCGGTTCACGCCGGCCGCCGTCGGGGCGCTGGTGCTGTCCTTCCTGGCTCCCCAGGTGGCCGCGGCGGCGCCGCTCGCCGAGCCGACCGCGAACACGGTCACCGTCACGGGCACGGTCTTCAAGGACACCAACGGCAACGGCAAGCGCGACGCGGGTGAGGTCCCGATGCCCGGGGTCGACATCACGGACGGCGCCGTCTGGACGACGACGGGCCTCGACGGCTCCTACGCCCTGCAGATCGACCCGACCCGCCGGGAGACCGACCTCGTCAGCATCGTCTCCCCGAACGGCTACACCCCCGCACTGCGCGAGGACTACATCCCGCAGTTCTTCCACAAGGTCCCGGAGGAGGGCGGCTCCGGCATCGACTTCGCCCTCGTCAAGGACAAGAACGCCGCCAACCCCACCGAGAAGTGGGTGATGAACTCCGACATCGAGGTCAGCAACACCACGGACGCCGCCGCCGAGAGCGCGTCGAAGTGGTGGCCCAAGCAGGTCGAGGCGATGTCCGAGGTCGACGGCGCCACCATGGCGATCACGACCGGTGACAACACCGTGACCGACTACGCGGCGGAGCCGCGGCGTCAGCGCGGCTACGACGTCCTGCGCAAGGGCCTCGCCGAAGGCAAGCTCGGTATGCCCTTCTACCCCGTGGTCGGCAACCACGACGTCGGTGGCACCGCCACCTCCAAGGGCTACGGCGGCAGCATGGAGTACTACCGCCGCAACCTCGGCCCCGAGTGGTACAGCTTCGACCGCAACGGCCGTCACATCGTCGTCCTTGAGGACAACTACGACTCGAGCGGCCTGAAGCCGCAGCTGGAGTGGCTGCGCGAGGACCTCGAGCGCCACGCCGTCGGCAAGCAGGTGTTCGTCTTCGCACACCGCTCGCTGTTCACCCAGTGGGGTCCGGGGGCCGGCATGCAGCCGACCGTCGATGAACTGTCGAAGTACGACGTGCGGTTCTTCGCCGCGGGCCACAACCAGCAGGCCGAGTACCGCCGTGGTGCCTTCGACCGTTCGGTCGAGATCAACAACCAGGGCCAGTACGGCATCGACGGTGCCCGCGCGGACTTCAAGATCCTCGACTTCAAGGGCATCTACGATGACCCGAACACGAAGCAGAACGAGGACACCGGCTATGTGATGGGCACCCACCGCCAGTTCGACGTCCGCGACGCGGTAGCGCTGGTCAGCCCCGCCCAGGGCAGTGTGCACGGCAACAGCGCCGGAATCCCGATCGAGCTGTACACCGAGGACGCCGGGCGCACCCCGGCCACGGCCGCGCTGACCATCCGCGACTCGCGCGGCCGCGTCGCCTGGCACAAGGAGCGGATGAAGTTCGGCGGCAAGGTCCGCAAGACCGGCATCGAAAACTGCTACACCGCCCCTGGCGGCACCCCGGAGCCCTGCCCGCAGCCCCGGATCTCGTGGACCCGGGTAAGCAGCAGTCTCCCTGGCATGCGGCCGGACATCTACACGGCCGAGATGACCGCGGTCGACACGCGCGGCAAGGCGTGGCCCACCGTCACCAACACCTTCACGGTGGTGCCCGAAGGCAAGATCGCCGCGCCCAGGACCGGCCAGGACTGGCTGCGTCAGGGGCGCGACGAGGCGGGTCGCTCCGCCGGCGCCGACGAGCCGGGCACCGAGCTCGACCTGCAGTGGGCGGCCAACACCGGCGAGCAGTTCAACCTCAACGGTTCGGTCGTCGTGGACGGCAAGGTGATCGTCTCCTCCCGGGCGTTCGACTCGCCGCACCACATGATGCTGGCCTACGACGTCAAGTCCGGCCGCGAGATGTGGCGCACCTACCTGGACGGTGACGCCGAGTCGGCGCCGACCTACCACCACGGCAAGGTCTACCTGACCACCGCCGTCGGCCGGATCTACGCTCTGGATGCCGCGGACGGCCATGTCGTCTGGCAGAAGATCGAGGACGAGGAGCGGCACGGCAACACCGTGCGCCGGTACGGCCGGGCCGGTGGTCCGGTCACCGTCTTCGACCTGAAGTCCGAGCAGCGCACCGTCGCCGTCCACCAGAACTGGGGCAAGGTCGAGTGCCGTGACGCCGAGACCGGCGACCTGCTGGGCGGCTTCAACGGCGCGACGAGCTGGGGCCAGTTCCACAGCACGGCCGTCCGTCAGCCAGGCTCCGACATCGCCTACCTGCACACCGGTTCCAGCAACACGGTGGTCGCCATCGACCTCGTGACCTGCAGCCAGATGTGGGCGAAGGACACCAACGGCGACATCGCCAGCCACTCCTCCCCGGCCTTGACCGACCCGGCCACGGGCGAACCGGAGCTGGTGACGATGACGAACAGCGGCGTCCGCGGGCACGCCCTCAGCACTGGTGCGGTGCTGTGGCAGGCCCCGCTGGGCGGCGGCAGCGGCTGCGGCGAGAGCGGCCCCGCCCCGCTGACCAGCCCTGCGGTCTGGGGCACCACCGCCTACGTCGCCGGCCGCGACGGCGTCATCCGGGCCTACGACACCAGCGCGGCCACCCCGTCCAAGCCGATCTGGGAGACCAAGGTCGGCTACCAGCCCGGCAGGAAACCCGTGGGGTGCACCGGGGACCTCAACTCGCCCGCGATGCACGCCCTGGTCACCAAGGATCTGGTGTACGCGGGCACCCGCGACGGCCGCCTGGTCGTCCTGGACCGCGCCACCGGCAAGCTGCTGACCGAGTACAACCTCGGCGCCGGCGTGACTTCGGCGCTCTCCGTCAGCGGTGACTACGTCTTCGCCCTCACCGACGACGGCTCGCTCCACGCACTGGCCGCCCGCCACCTGCGCGGCAACGGCCACTGATCAACGGTCCTCGAGTTGCCTCCCCCGCCAGGGGAGGCAACTCGAGACGCTCCACTCTCGACGGGACCACCACTGTGCACACCCTCCACACCGCCCGCAGCCGCGCCGCCCGTCTCGTACTGATCGGCCTGGCCGCCGCACTGGCGTTGCTCAGCGCCGCAGGCACCGCCGAGGCCCACCCCTTCGGCACACCACCAGTGGCCAAGATCAAGGCCGAAGGCCGCACCGTAGAGATCACCTGGTCGTCCCAGAAGGACGACCTGGCCGTCCTGCACCGGGCGGCCAAGGGGGACGAGGCGGCCTACCTCGGCTCCCACATCACCGTGGGCCAGGACGGGCGCGAGTGCCGACTGGGCACAGTGGACACCCATCAGCTCGCGAGCAAGGGCGCCGTAGTGCCCTACACCTGCCTCGAACCCGTGGACACGGTCACCCTCACCATCACCGCGCTGACCGACGTCAACCCCGCCTACCGAACAATCTCGGTAATGGACAACGGCGGCGGACTGCACACCTCCAGCAACCCCACCCTCACCCTCACCCTCAGAGGCACCGGCAACCCCGGCACCACCGCGTCCACAGCGTCAACGAGCGTGTGGACCACAGACCTTGCGGCATTGCTGGACCATGACGTCGTACTCCCAGCGGCCCTTCTCATCTCGGCCGTGGTGGGCGCCTTCCACGCCTGCGCCCCCGGCCACGGTAAATCGCTCGCCGCCGGATACCTCGTAGGCGCCGGAGGCAGGCCACGAGACGCGGTATGGCTCGGCGTCATCGTCGCCGTCATGCACACCGCATCGGTCGCCGTACTCGCCGTAGGCTGGTGGCTCGCCGCCAAGCAGGCGCCGAACGTCGCAGCGGTGACGAACTGGCTGCAGCTGATCGCAGCCCTGGTTGTGGTCGCCGTGGGCATCAACCTGCTCCGGCGCCACCTGATCAACCGGAAGCACGGGCACAGCCATGTGCACGGCCATGGGCATGGGCACGGCCATGGGCATGGGCACGACCATGGGCATGGGCACGACCATGCCCACAGTCACCACATCCCGACATACAAGTCCCTGCTCACCTGGCACGGCATCCTGCTCCTCGGCACATCCGGCGGCCTGCTCCCCTCCCCGTCGGCGTTCCTCGTCCTGCTCACCGGGCTGCTGACCGGCCGGGTCGGCACAGCGGTCGCGATGGTGGCGGCGTTCGGCGTCGGCATGGCACTGACCCTCACCGGCGTCGGCCTTGCAGTACTACGCGGTCGCAACGCCTTCCTCACCCGCGCTTCGACCTCGCCCGTGCTGCGCATCTGGAGCACCCGCGTCCCGATCGTCGCCGCCTGGTCCGTCGTCATCGGCGGCACCGCGGCATCGGCTGTCGCCGCCGGCCACGTCCTGGCCTCGTGACCCGAGGCAACGAGCGGCCCCGCCCGCCAGCGCCCCGTCCCGGTACCCGCAACCCGGAACACCTCCACCAGACCGCGGGCCCGCTTTCTGCTCTGGGCAAGGGCGCGTTGCCGCTGGTCGAGGTCCTGCTGCCCGATCTCGGTGCCGACCGCACAGCAGGGTCACGACCCGGAGGCGCTGCCGCTGCTCTCCCACGCTCTACGCGCCACTTGGCAGCGCCGCGAGGACCGCACACTCACCGTGGCCGGCTACGTGGCCGCAGGTGGTGTCCGGAACACGATCTGCATCACCGCCGAGACGCACTACGGCAAGGGGCAGTGCGGACCTTGTGCTCTCCGGCTACGCCATTACTCCCGAGCGGAAGGCTGAGGTGGACATCGCCGGACCGTCGGCTTGGCGCTCCAGGGCGGCTGGCCGCCTTGCGAGCGTCGATGCCGCTCTCGGCCTGGGTCACCAGGTCATCGACACGATCAGTGGCATCGACTCCGCCCGCATCACCACCAGCACACCGGGCACCGGGCACCGGGGCAGGTAAAGCCACCCCGGTGCCGGCAGCCGGCCCACCTCTACGGCAGTGGCGGCACGTCTCAGCGGACCGTCACATTGAAGACCGGTGAGGCCGTGGTGCCGCTGACGATGCGCAGATCGTTCTTGCCCTTCAGGCCGAGCTTGACGCCGAGTGAGTAGGAGCCGTTCCGCGAGACGGTCGTGGACGCGGGGAGGCTGACCCACTTGCTGTGCTGCTTCTGCTGAAGAGTCACCTTGCTGCCCACCTTGAGACCGGTGGTCTGGCCCGTGACCCGGAACAGCTGCCAGGCACGGACGGAGGACACCGACGGCTTGGCCGTTATGCCCGCCTTGGCGGGTACGGCCTTCTGCACGACGCCGACGTTCGCGGCCGGGGTGGCCGCCATCGCGGTGCCCGCGACGGCAAGGGAGGCCGCGCCGAGGACACCGACGACGGCTGTGCGCAGGGAGTGCCGCTTCGAGATCATCACAGATCTGCCCCTTTCTAGGGTGAGAACAGCCTTTCGCGCCAAAGGGCACCTACATGTCGATTGGCGTAGTCACTAGAAACGACGACACAGTGGGGGCAGACGTTCATCGGGGCTCTGTCGCTGTCTTGTAACAGCCGAGCAAGGCCGGAAGCGATGGGGGGCTTGGAACAACTTCCACGGCCGCGAGGAATCGGAGCGCGTCCTGAGCGGGCTCAAGTTCGCGGACGAGGCGAAGCAGGACGGTTCTCCAGACATTCAGATGTGTCTCGTATCGTCAATCACTTGCCTGGTACGACCTCGCCGGTGAGGAGCAGCGGGTGCCCACAGCTACGCCGGACGGGCGTGCGGGAATCAACGCCGCGCTGGTGAAGCGGTTGATCGCCGCTCAGTTCCCTCAGTGGAGCCGTCTGCCCGTGATCCCGGTGCCGGTGGACGACTGGGACAACCGCACCTACCGCCTGGGTGACGACATGACGGTCCGCCTGCCCACCGCAGCCGGCTACGCTCCCGCGGTCGACAAGGAATGCAACTGGCTGCCTCGCCTCCGGCGGCTCTCCCGAGCCGTGGTACTCCGACACCCCCGAGCCGTCCGAGCCGAGCACGCGCCCAATCCCCTGCCCGACGTGCCGGGCCAGCCATGAGATCGCCCTCACCGGCCGGTGAGGGCGATCCCGCGACGGCCACGCGCCCCAACGGGCACAGCTGGGTCCGCCGCACAGGGAGCAGTGGCTGACGAACCTGATGAAGCGGGCGATCCTCGCCATGGCGACCTGAACCCCCCGCCCGACAGCGCCCCTTGGAACCTGCTGCGAAAGGGGCATGCCAAGTGGGCGCCGACACGGGCTGGCCACACTCGGGGTAGCCAAGATCCTGGCCGGATCCGGCGATTGGCCACCGGCCGGCCGCGCGCGCCGCGCCTACTCGGTCGTGTGCGTGGGGTAGACCTAAACGTCGGTGTAGGCGCCCTTGATGTCTCCCGCGTCCGCGGGCCACTTCAGGCTCACGGTGTGGGTCTCGTTCGGGGGCGTCACCAGGATGTTGGTCGGGGACGCGAGGCTGTCGCCGGTGTTGTCGATGTCGTAGGCGAGGTTGAAGACGGCGGCGTCACCGGGCTTCAGGGTGGTGATACGCGGCTGGGCGTGGCCGCGCTCGATGGGGTTCGAGGTGTTGTCGGCGTCCTTGATGTCGACGCCCGCAAAGCCCGTCGCCGAGCAGGTGGTCGAACCCCGGTTGATCATGGTGATGTCGATCCTGCCGGATTCCTCGTCGGGTGCGGCGTCCCTGGCATCGATGGCCAGGTCCTTCGTCTTGCAGAACGTGACCTTGCCGCCGGTCTTCGTCGCGCCGTTCGCGGCTGCCTCTGCCTTGGTTTCCTCACCGGAGCCCGACTTCGCGTCGCTGGCCTCCGAGCCGCCCGAGCCCGGGCTGCCCTCCGACTTCGAGCCACCGTCCGAGGACGAAGAAGACGAGGCCGAGGAGCCCTTGGCGGACGAGTCCTTCCCGGAGCTGTCGCTGCCACAGGCGGTGAGCGAGAGGGTGGCGGCGACGCCGATGGCGGCGAGAGCAGTGATGCGGGTGTACTTCACGGTGTTCCCCCAGAACGAGCGCTGTGCATGTGGTCGGAAGTATTTGTATTCCGCACCGAGTCACAGGCGGCCCTCCGCGGCGTCTTCGTTCCGTCACAGGCGTATTGACCTCATGGTCCGCCCTGCGCGGGCACGAACGGCCCCGTCAGATCGACCCGTTCCAGCACGGGCACCAGGGCAGCCGGCACCCGCTGCAGATCCTCGATGCGCGCGCCGCACTCCGTCAGCGCGCCTTCAGATGCGCCGCCTCCGCCTCCGCCGGCTCCCGCCCGCGCTGCCCACCACCAGCTCGTGCTGCACGCGTTCCAGCTCGGCGCGTATTGCGGCGGCGTCCTCGTGTTCCTGGCCGTCCTCGATGTCACCGGCCGGGGCATTTGGGGGTGGTCGGGGTGTCGGGAGGGGCCGGTGCGGGCAGCCGGAGACCGGCGGCGGATGGTCGTGCGGCTGATGGTCGTGCCGCTGATGAGCCACGGCCGCCCTGCAGCCCGGAACGAGGCTGCACCGCCGGCTTTGAGACGACCTCAGTACCGCGGCCTCGACGGCAAGGGCGGCAACCATCCGACCGAGCCGGGGCGTGTATCGAAAGTGCCTGGTGAGGATGACGGAGAGCCCATTTGTGATCCAGAATGATTGGATGGTCACGCTTGAGACTCCCCGTCTGATCCTGCGTCGCTGGCGCGAGGAAGACATTGCGCCCATGGCTGCCGTCAATGCCGACCCCGAGGTCATGCGGTGGATCCGTGACGGCAGCGTCCGTGACGTACAGCAGACTCGCGGCGGGGTCCAGGCGTGGGAGAGCGAGTGGGAGTCACAGGGTTTCGGCCTGTTCGCCGTGGAGATCCGGTCCACTGGCGAGCTGGCCGGGTTCACCGGCCTCTCGGTGCCCGGCTTCTTGCCGGAGGTACTGCCTGCGGTTGAGGTCGGCTGGCGGCTGGGACGTTCCCACTGGGGGCAGGGCTTGGCCACCGAGGCCGCTGCGGCCGCTGTACGGTTCGGGTTCGAAGAGCGAGGGCTGGAGCGGATCGTCAGCATCATTCAAGTGGGCAACGAAGCCTCCGAACGGATCACCGCCAAACTCGGGATGCATCCGGTCCGTGAGACCGTCAATCCCACCTGCGGTCGGCGAGTTCGGGTGTTCGAGTTGTCGTCGGACCAGCACGTCACAACCACTCGTTGATGGCGGCAACGAGGACGGTGACCTCGCAGCGGACCGCGAGTTTGTCGTACCTGGTGATCACGCGGGCTTCTGCCTCTGTTCGACGGTCAGGTGCAGCTTGGTGGAGGCCTTGACACCTGATCTTGGACATCCGCTTCCCGTGTTCGGCCAGGACCCGGTAGATGCTGGACAGGCTCGAGGTCTGCCTCTTACGCCTGCCGGTGGGGATGATCAGGCCGGGCTGGATCTGCTCGACCGTCTCGCCGCCAGCACGGCGACGCGGGACGGTGGGCAGCGTGTCGTCGCTGTACTGACGGGCGGCCGACCTCTGTTCAAGTTTGACCAGCCTCACACTTCCTGCAGCTTCGCGATGTAATCAAGTTTGACTAATCGCCTGCGGCACCCTACTTTGCGCATCTAATCAAATTTGATTACTGAAAGAAGGAGGATGTTTTGCCTGACTACGATCTGGCGATCGTCGTCGAAGGTCTGCGGAAGAAGTACGGAGACAAGCAGGCCCTCGACGGCCTCGATCTCGCGGTCCGAGCCGGGACCGTCCAGGGGATTCTCGGCCCGAACGGCGCCGGCAAGACCACGGTTGTACGCACCATGTCCACGCTGCTGCGCCCCGAGGAGGGGCGTGTCGAGGTGGCGGGCATCGACGTGAGGACCCGGGCCCGAGAGGTGCGCTCGCGGATCGGGCTGCTCGGCCAGAACGCCGCCGTCGACGAGGAGCTCAGCGGCCGCCAGAACCTGGAGATGTTCGGCCGCCTCCACCATCTCGGCGCACGCCGCGCCGGCGCAAGGGCTGATGAGCTCCTGGCCCGGTTCGGGCTCACGGACACCGGCAACAAGGCAATCAAGCAGTACAGCGGAGGCATGCGACGCAGGCTCGACCTCGCGGCCTCCCTCATTTCCCAGCCGGAGGTGCTCTTCCTGGACGAGCCCACGACCGGGCTCGACCCCCGCGGCCGCACCGAGGTATGGAACGCGGTGCGGTCCCTGGTCGGCGACGGCACGACCGTCCTGCTGACCACGCAGTACCTGGAGGAGGCCGATCAGCTGGCCGACCGGATCACGGTGATCAACCACGGGAAGGTCATCGCCGAGGGCACGGCCGACGAGCTGAAGTCCAAGACGGGCGGCGACCGAATCGACGTGGTCCTGCACGACACGGCCCAGCTGGCCCGCGCCGCCTCGCTCCTGCCCGGTGAGGTGGCGGTGGACGAGAACCGACGGATGGTCAGCTCCTCGGTCAGCGACCGGATGGCGGCACTGACCGAGACCGTGCGGGCGCTGGAGGCGGCAGGCATCGAGGCGGAGGACATCGCGGTACGCCGGCCGACCCTCGACGAGGTCTTCATGCACCTGACGAAGGAGGTCGCCGCATGAGTGCGACGCACAGTGTGGACACGGCGCACGGCACGGGTCTGAAGCTGAGCTGGGCGGCGGCCGACTCATGGACGATGACCAGGCGCGAGCTGGCGCACTGGGCGCGTCAGCCGGTGCAGGTGGTCGTCGGGCTGGTCTTCCCGGTGATGATGCTGCTGATGTTCAGCTACCTGATCGGCGGTGGACAGGGCATCGAGGGGGACTTCAAGTCCTACCTGGTACCCGGCATGCTCACCATGACCATGGCCTTCGGTCTTGAGGCGACGATGCTCTCTGTCACCCAGGACCTCGGCAAGGGGGTCATCGACCGGTTCCGCTCGATGCCGATGAACTCTGGCGCGGTCCTGGTCGGGCGGAGCGTCGCCGACATGCTGCAGTCAGCGGTCGGCCTGACCGTGATGATCGCGATCGGATACGCGATCGGCTGGCGCTGGCACCACGGATTCGCCTCCTTCCTGGGAGCGGTGGGACTGCTGTTGCTGCTCCGGTTCGCGATGCTGTGGATCGGCATCCACCTGGCGATGGTCGCGGGCAAGGCGGAACTGGTGCAGGCCGTGCAGATCCTGGTCTGGCCGGTCAGCTTCCTCTCCAACGCCATCGCCTCGCCCGAATCGATGCCGTCCTGGCTGGGCGCGATCGTGGAGTGGAACCCGATGTCCGCGACGGCCACCGCGGTACGCAGCCTGTTCGGCAATCCGGGCGCGGTCGGTGACTCCTGGGCCGCGACCCACGCGGAACTCCTCGCGGTGGCCTGGCCGGTGGCCCTGGTCGCGGTGTTCTTCCCGCTGGCAGTGAAGCGGTTCCGGGACCTGAGCCGCTGACGGACCCGGCCTCGGCCTCCGGCCCGGAGGCCGAGGCCGGAGCCGCCTGGCGAGGTCGGCGCCGACGTACCGCGCAACAGCGGCTCCGCGAAACCGGTGACGGCCACGGATCCGCACAGCCACTTCGGCCGCACAACAGTCTTGGAGACCGACGAGCATGGCTCAGTACCTGCACACTCCCAAGTCGCAGTCCCCTGCGCCGCACGCTGCCGACGTCCTTGAGGGGCTGACGACCGCGATCACCGTCGACCAGCAGCGGATCGGCTCCGACCCCCGCTCCACGGTCGGCACCGCCACCGACACCGACGCCATGCTCCGCATCCTCTTCAGCCGGCTCGGCCGACCGCACATCGGGCCGCCGAGCGCGTCCCCGGACGTCCCGAGCGATGACGGCGGCGAAGAGGAGCAGGACGATGTCGCGGCTCATGGTGGACTCTCCCACGGTGGGAGAGTCCACCATGATGGCGTGCAAGACGAACTTCTCACCATCGGGCGCTTCGCCCGCCTGTGCCGGCTCAGCGTCAAGCAGCTACGGCACTACGACGAGACGGGGCTATTGGCTCCGGTCCGTGTGGACGCCGGCTCCGGGTACCGCTATTACGCCCCTGAACAGGCGCGCGACGCCTTGACCATCGCCCTGCTCCGCGAGATGGATCTTCCCCTGGCTGTGATCGCCCGGACGCTGGCTGCCGAGCCTGAGTCCAGAGCACAGATCCTGCGCACTGAACGGGACCGGCTGGCCGAGCGGATCAGCAGGGATCAGACACGGCTGGAGATGCTGGAGCGGCTGGCGGAGGGCGGCCTGCCCGGCTACGAGGTGACGATCGGCAGAGAGCGGGAGCGACGGCTGTCGGTGGTGCGAACAGACTGCTCCCCTGCGAGGATCGGGGAGAAGGTCGAGGAGTGCGTAGGCCGACTGCTGCCCGTGCTCGGCAGGGCGGGAATCGCATGGGAGCCGCCGCTATGGGCGCTGTACCCGCTGGATCTGGAAGAGGGGATGGAGATCGCCGTCGGGGTGCAGACGCTGGAGGGGCAAGGACCATCCGGCCTGGGGCTCGAGGCGCTGCCCGGCGGAATGGTTGCGGAGACCGTGCACATCGGGCCCTGTACCCAGCTCCCCTTGGCCTACAACGCTCTCTTCGCAGCCATCCACGAGCGCGGACTGCGCCCGCAAGCGCCCGTACGGGAGGCCTGTCTCGTCGGGCCGACAGAGGTACCGCAAGAAGAATTGATGACCCGGCTGATCATCCCGTTCAGGAGAGCATGGCATGACAAAGGTGAGAGACATCAATGCCCGCGGTACGCAGCACTGTGAAACGACAGCTCTGGGGGTACTGCTGCGGCACGAGGGACTCGATCTGTCCGAGCCTGTGCTTTTCGGCCTCGGCTCCGGTCTGTCCTTCATCTACTGGGACAGCAAGAACATGGGCTTTCCCTTCCTCGGGGGCGGGTCAAGCCTTTCGAGCTCACGAGAAACCTGGCCACCAGACTCGAACTGGAACTCCTGGTCCAGGAGACCACCTCCCCCCACAGGGCATGGGAGAACGTGGCAGTCACCGTGGCAGCCGGTCGCCCCGTCGGACTGCAGCTCGACAGCTACTACCTCGACTACTTCGGGTCGAAGGTGCACTTCGGCGGTCATGTCGTCGCCATGTACGGCTACGACGACCACAACGCCTACCTGGTGGACACCACCCAGCAAGGAGGAGCGGTGTCCACCAGTCTGACCAGCCTCGCCCAGGCCAGAGGCGCGCGCGGCCCGATGACCGCCAAGCACCGCTCCTTCACTCTCACCGCTCCGAGAAACCTGCCCTCCCCACAAGGACAGATCGTCCCCGCCATCACCGCTTGCGCCGACGCCTTCCTCAACCCGCCCATCGCCAACCTCGGTCACCGAGGCATCGAGAAGGCCAGCAAGCTGGTACGCACATGGCTCCGGCGCACCGACAACCCGCAGCGGGACCTGCCACAGGCTGCCCTCTTGATGGAGAAGGGCGGCACCGGCGGTGCCCTGTTCCGAAACCTCTACCGCGACTTCCTCGCCGAATGCACCCAACTGCTCGACAGCAGCCTGCTGCGCACCGGCCACAGGTTGTACACCGAAGCGGCCACCCTGTGGACGGAAGCAGCAGCACTGATCACAAAAGCCGGTGAATCAGCCGATGCACCATGCCTCGCACAGGCAGGCATCGTCCTCCGTGATCTTTCACGCATAGAGCGCGAGGCCATGCAGGCGCTGAGCTGCTTGGAGAGTGAAGCCCCAGGCACGAACAAGCTCTGACACTATTCAAGGAACCTTCGTTTTCAGAAGATCCCTCCCGACAGGCTGCCCAGCCCCCTGGAGTCTGAAAGAAAGCCTTCAAAACCTGGGCCGCTCAAGAACCCCGGACAACCGTTTTCTGACATGATCCATGGCCGTGACGACTCATCAGGATCTGGCGGACGACGCGGGCTTGTCGTCCCCTCGCCCGACCGCTACGGCCGTAGCCTCCAGGACCTCATCAACTGGTCGCCGAGCTGCGCGAGCACGGTTCTCCGGGACGTACAGCACCTGGGCCCCAGCCCACGTCTCAGGGTCATCAGGGGAAACGAAGGCGTCTTCGTCGGCTTGACCATCGAAGTAGAAGAAGAGCAGGGTCCCGTCCCGCGGGAACTGCTCGGCAAGCCCCTCTTCGCACGCATGCCCGACGCAGAGGATCGAGCCGTAGAGCGGACGGATACTGCCCGCCTCCCGACCAGCACCCCGCATCATCGTGGCCGGCGACCTGCGCTCCGCGCGCTTCCAGCGGGTCATGACCGCCCTGGGCTTCGGCAGCGAAGCCGCGCTGCACGCCTGCTACGCGGCCGGGGAACTGCTCACCAAAGGCTGAGACACACGTCAGCGCGACGCGATGATGACGCTCGGAAGGAAATCTCCGTGACCAGTCAGGCCAAGCTGGCGGTCGCTGCTGCCGTCATCGTTCAGGACGGGCGAGTCCTGCTCGTGCACCGACTCGTCGGTGTTGCGAGCCGTCGGCCATAGCGACCAGTTCCTCGGTGCGTCCGCACGGACACCGACTGCCACGAGGACGGCGGCCATGGCCTCGTTCAGGCGAATGCGCAGATGGATGCCGTCGACCCGGATGTAGATGTAGTCGGTGCCGGACAGGTCACGCTGCTGGAAGGCAGCGTGGTCGCCCTGCGACTGGGCGGTCAGCCGGGTCACGGTGGCCGGTGGCAAGCCGGCCGAGCCGCCAAGGAACTACTCCATCGCCGGCACGAAGTCGCCGGATGGCAGGCCGCTCCCGCCTTGCGAAAGGGCTTCGGACGCTCGGCGGGGCGATACTGATCGTGACAGTCACCCCGCCGCCGGGGGCCTCGGACGCGGGCCCGGTCGGTGGAAACGCACCTTTGTCGATGAGGGGAGCCGTTCATGACCACGGCGAAAGACCTGTTCATCATCGCCATGGACCTGAAGCATTCCGTGGGACAGGGCGACCTGTCCCTCGCACTCGCGGGAGCCGAGCTGATCGATCTCATCGGTGCGGAGGCGGTCGCCGTGGACGGAGACCGCATCGTGCCGGGTGGACCGCCGACGCTGGACGATCGGTTCATGGACGAGGCTGCGGCAGCGCTCACTCGGCAGGCGCCCTACGAGCGGATCGAGGACTGGCTGTGGCGCCGGGGCCGAGACCTCTCGGCCGCGTACCAGGCCGCCTTGGAGGAGAACGGTGAACTGAAGCCGCAGCGAAGCGGCCGACTGTCCTTCGGCTCGGAACGCGTGGAACCGGTCGATACGCCCGCGCGCCGCCGTGCAACCGACCGCTGGAAAGAGAAGGAACCCGTCCTGACAGCCCTCGCCTCGGTCGTGGGCATCGACGACGAACGATCCGACGAGGAGACCGGCCTCGATGACGAGGCGGTGACAACCGTGGTGGCCGCCGTCCACGACGCGGTGATGGAACTGGAGGCCGTACGCCAGCGGCGGACCATCGAGAACGCGGCCTTCGCCAACCTCTGGCGCGGACCGTGAGCCGAGCCCACCTTCAGCGGCGCGGCCGAGCTCGACGGCGACGGTGAACGTCGCACGGCCGTCGGGCAGCTCCCACCATGACCGAGGACCCGTGCGGGACTGCTGCGGCATCCCTCCGTAACGGTGGCGGGGACGCCGATGAGGGCGACGAGGACTTGGTCTGCATGCCGGCTGATCCTCACTCACTGTGGATCGTCTGCGACAGACATGGACCAGCCGAGAAGAACTCCCGTGTTCGCTTCGAGCCCTGATCTTGTCCCGATTCGACTGCGTGACCAGTGAAGGGCTGAACTTCAACCACCTCTGCCTTTGGAGCCAGGTCGCTGAGACACGCCCAGAACATTGTGGGTGCCCTTCCTGCCTGGTGCAGCCCGTTCCTCACGCCCCCGCCGCAACCTGAGAACGGGTGGTCGCCGCGGTGGAGCCGCCAGATACCGCCCGTGGTCAGGTTCGGGTTGGCCATATCCCCATGAACGGCGACCACCACTGACAGGCGGTGCGACAAGCCGCGGGCGCTGAGACGGGACAGGGATCAACCCCACGAACGGTCAGCCTTCGCCGGCACAGGTCAACAGCGAGGATGGGATCCGGGTGCGGACCGTGGTCGAGCCGGCAGGGGTGTCACGCTGATCGGCCTGGCTCCTACGCTGCCGTGCCTCGCCGGCGCTGTACCCCATCAGGATCGCATGCGCTATAGTTGATCTTGGCAGTCCGCCGCAACTTGCGGTGACTGACAATGCGTTGGTG
>NZ_BMTF01000029.1:0-65180 GCF_014649535.1 Streptomyces gelaticus | reverse complement strand
GAAAGACGCCCCGCTTCCCGCGGGGAAATGCAGGTGCAAGGCCTGCCCAGCGCTCGCTCACGAAGCCCTTCCCTCCACCGGGAAAGGGCTTCGTCATGTTCGCCTGGGGTCTTCAGCCGCAGTCGTTGCTGTTGATCTTCAAGGAGCCGGTCCGTGCCTGGCACCGTTCCGGGGCACGAGCCGGGCGCGGCTACGTCGTCTGGGAGACATCGCCGACGGGCGGTTGGCGGCGCCGTCGCTCGCGGCAAGGCAGGCCGGCCGGGATGCGTCGTCATCTGCTGGAGGCGTCTCACTGCGCCACGGACAGCAGAGGGCCCTGCATCGCAGTCTCGTGAACCATAGAAGCCGGTCAGTGCACGCGTTCACCGCACTCCGCCGGAAACAGGACGGCGCCGGGCGGCAGTTCGCCCGGACGCCGTCCCATCACCCGCAGGCACGCTTCACGAGCCCCCTCCACGGGGTGGTATTCGAGGGCAGCCTCGTCCAGCACGACGATCTCACCGACGAGGTGCAGTTCCACCGCGTGCACGCCGCCCGGGAAACAGCCGGCCAGGACCCCGAAGGCTGCTGTGTCATTGCCGTCGGCGACGCACTCTCGGACCTCGAAGCGCCAGTGCTCGGCCGCATCGGCAAGCAGCGCCTTGCCCCGCTTGCCCAGTCCGGCGAGGATAGCTGTGCGGGCTCGCAGATGGTGGGCGATGGTGCAGCAGATCGGTACTGATGCGCCGTAGGACGTCGTCACCCGCGTGTACTCGGCGTGGGGACAGGACGACAGGGCCTCATCGACCAGCCCCAACGCGGTGTCCCGCGCCGCCGGGTGACCCTGCTGAGCGATGTCCAGGAGCAGAGGGGTCGCGACCGCAGCCGCCGGAAACACCGCGGCACTGTGGCCATGAACGATTCCGCCGCCGCCGAGCAGCGAGCCGGCCTCCGCCGCCTGCACCAGGTTCGCCGCATCGGCCAGGGCCCGCAGACCGCGAGCGGCACGGGCCGGTTCGTACCAGTCGGGATGGCCCGGTATGGCACCCCAGTCCACCGCGTCGATCGCATCCAACACGACAGCATCCTCGCACCTGGCACCTGGCACCTGGCACCTGGCACCTGGCAGCTGGCACCTGGCACCTGACTGCGAAGGTGACCCAGGCCACGACACGCTACCCGTTCCCGACCTGGCGCCTTCACGAATGGTTCCTCTTCCGGGCCGTCACGATGAGGCAGCCGTGGCGTCCGGATGTCGCGCTTGTCGCCAACATGTCATGTGATCCAGATCACGGGCCTCAGGTGCATCGTGGGTCGTACGCCAGTGCCTTTTACAGGGTGTAGGCGATCGGCGAGAACAAGGACAGTGCGGATGGAGCAGAGTCGAGCCCATGCGTTCGACGAGTTCGTGGCTGCCCGCTGGTCGGTGCTGCTCCACCTGGCCCGTCTGCTCGTCGGAGGCGATCGGCATCGGGCCGAGGACTTGTTGCAGGAGTCCTTGGTCAAGCTCTGGTTCGTCTGGCCCAAGGTCGCGGATGACGCGCCGGAGCCGTACGTCCGCAAGGTGATGATGCGTGCGGCGGCACGCTCGGGGCAGCGGCGTTGGTGGGGTGAACGCCCCGTCGAACAGCTGCCGGAGGCGGCGATGGCCGGCGATGTTTCCGCAGACGTGGCGGAGCGTTCCCGACTGGAGGCCGCGCTGGCCCAGTTGTCGCCGAAGCAGAGAGTGGCGGTGGTACTGCGCTACTACCAGGACCTGCCCGAGGGACAGGTGGCGGAGGCACTCGGGTGCCCGGTGGGCACGGCCCGGTCCCACGCCGCACGCGGAGTGGCGCGGCTGAGGCAGCTCCTGGGCAATGTGACCGAGCCGGTGCAGTGAAGGAGAACCCCATGGATCACTTCGAGCGGCAGCTGGCACAGATGATGCGCGACACCGAGGCGCCCGCACCGTTCGAGCCGAAGCACCGGGAACGTCTCTGGGCAGGGGTGCGCGTCCGCCGTCGGAGACGGGCCGCACAGAGGGCAGCCGGCTCCGTCCTGGCCGTCGTCGGCCTCAGTGTCGGGCTGTTCCTGCTGCCAGGCCTTGTGCCCCGGGCCGAGCCCAGCCGGCCCGGCCCACAGCCCGCGACGAGCCCGTCGAGCTCCGCCCCGCACGCGACACCCGACGCGTCCCCGAGCACGACACCTTCCTCGGACACCTCCACGGCCCCCGCGTCCCCTGACGGGGCTGTCACCATCATGCCGCCGGGCACGACCGGGAGTACGGCCACCGAGTCCCCGCCGGGGAGCACGCAGAGCGCGTCGCCGCCCTCGACCTCGGCCCCGCCTTCGGGTACGGCGACCGCGCGGAACCAGCCGTCCACCACCTCACCCTCGCCCATCACCCCGTGACGCTGTAGCACACCGTCGCCCCAAGCGTCTTCGGCCTGCCCCGCACCAGGCCACAAAAGGACAAAATATGAGAAAACAAGGGTCACTTGCCCTGAAGGACCCAAGCCCACTGCCGCACCGCGCGCCGGTGGCGACACACCACCCGGAGCCCGTCCTGGACGTGGTCGTCCCCGTGTTCAATGAGGAGAAAGATCTGGAGCCGAGCGTGCGGCGGCTCCACGCACACCTGTGCGAGACCTTCCCCTATCCGTTCCGTATCACCATCGCCGACAACGCCAGCACGGACAGCACCCCGCTGATCGCCGCTCGGCTGGCAGACGAACTGCCCGAAGCACAGTGGCTTCGGCTGGCCGAGAAGGGGCGCGGCCGGGCGCTGCGTACCGCCTGGTCGCTCTCGTCGGCCCCCGTACTCGCGTACATGGACGTGGACCTGTCCACGGAACTGACGGCGTTGCTGCCGCTCGTGGCCCCGCTGCTCTCCGGCCACTCCGATATCGCCATCGGCACCCGTCTGGCCCCCGGTTCCCGGGTGGTACGCGGCCCCAAACGAGAGATCACCTCTCGTTGCTACAACGCCCTCCTGCGCTTCGTCCTCGCCGTGGGCTTCTCCGACGCGCAGTGTGGATTCAAGGCGGTGCGGCGTGATGTGGCCGAGCGACTGCTGCCCCTCATACAGGACTCGGAGTGGTTCTTCGACACCGAACTGCTGGTGATCGCCGAGCGTGCCGGACTGCGCATCCATGAGGTACCGGTCGACTGGGTGGACGATCCCGACACCCGGGTCGACATCCTCGCCACGGCACTGGCCGACCTGCGCGGCATCGCCAGGATCGGCGGGGCACTGGCGCGGAACACGCTGCCGCCGGGCGGGTCGCTCCGCGACGTCGGCGCCGATGCCCCGGGCAGGCTCGCCACCCAACTCGTGTGCTTCGCCGCCGTAGGAGCCGTCAGCACCCTGGCATACCTGCTCCTCTACGCGGCGCTGCGCCCGGTGGCCGGATCCCAGGCCGCCAACGCACTCGCGCTGCTGGTCTGCGCCGTCGCCAACACGGCCGTGAACAGGCGGCTCACCTTCGGCCTCCGCGGCCGCGGCGGTGTGCTGCGCCACCAGAGCAGGGGCCTTGTCGTCCTCCTGATCGGCCTGGCGCTCACCGGCGGATCGCTCGCCGCCCTGCACCACGCGGTGCCCTCGGCCGGGCAGACCGTCGAACTCGCCGTACTCGTCGCCGCCAACCTGGCCGCGACGCTGCTGCGGTTCCTGTTCTTCCGAGCGTGGGTGTTCCGCGCATGATCAAGACCATCGCCCGTACGACCGCGACCGGCACCCCGAGCTGGAACGCGAAGCTGTCGCAGCAGCCCGCCACCACGGGCCCCGACCGCCGGCGCCGGCTGCGCCGCACAGCCGAGCACTACGGCCCTGTACTGGCCGTCTACGGCACGCTCAAGTTCATCGGCTTCGCCTCCTTCATGTGGCTGCTGCACTCCTCCGGGGACTACCGCACGAAACACCCGCGCTTCGGCGGTGGCGCCCACCCGTGGGACGTCCTGGCCAGCTGGGACGGCTGGTGGTACCAGCAGATCGCCGAGCACGGGTACGACCCTCGACTGGTCCCGATCCCCGGCGCCACCGGCCCGATCACCCTCGAAGGGAACTCGGCGGCGTTCTTCCCGCTCTACCCGGCGCTGATGCGGCTGGTCTCCGAGCTCACCGGCCTCGGCTCGTACGGCGCCGGCATGGTGGTCTCCGTCGTCGCCTCCTTGGTCGCCGCCCTGGGCATCTACGCCGTCACCGAACGCCTCGGCGGCAGAAGGGCCGGGCTGGCCGCGGCCGGACTCTGGGCCGTCTGGCCCGGTTCCGGCGCGGAGTGGGCCGTGTACTCCGACTCCCTCTACGTGGCCCTGGCCGTCTGGGCCTGCCATGCCGTCCTGAGCCGGCGCTGGCTCACCGCCGGTCTCCTCACCTGCGCGGCAGGGCTCAACCGGCCAACCGCCGGGGCGCTGATCGCCGCCGTCGCCGTCGCGGCCCTGCTCGAGCTCTGGCGTCACCGGGACGACATCCTGCGACCGGTGGCCGCGATGGCCGTCGCCCCGCTCGGCCTCCTCGCCTATATCGGCTGGGTGGGTCACGAAATGGGCGACTACGGCGGCTACTTCAAGCTTCAGTCCGATGCCTGGGCCCACGAATGGGACTACGGCCGGCACACCTTCGACGTCCTCACATCCGTCCCGGTGGGCCACTCCGACTATCTCTCCGCCTGGCCTTTCGCGGACCTGATCGGCGTCGGGGTCGTCCTGCTCGCGCTCGCACTGCTCTCGGTGCTGATCCGGCTGCGTCCCCCGGCCGTCCTGATGGTCTACACCGTCCTCACCCTCGTCCTCATCCTGGGCAGCCAGCAGATATTCGCCAACGTCTCCCGCTATCTGCTCCCCCTCTTCCCGCTCTATCTCCCGCTCGCCCTCGCCCTGCGCCGCCTCAGCCTGACCCACCAGCTCATGCTCCTCGGCATCGCGGCCCTGGCTTCAGGCTCGTACGCGGGCTACGCCCTTTTCGAACTCGGCGTCCCGTAACCGACGGCCCCAGGACGTCCGGATGCCACTTGTCGCCGGGCTGGGGCCGGTCGGCGGCGCGGTCCGTCGGCGTACCGCTGACCGGACTTCAGGCACCGGCGGCGGATCGCCTCGTACGGGAAGCGTGCGCCGCACCGGCTGCAGCGCTTTACGCGCGACGACAACGGATACCGGAACCCACGCCTCTCGTGTCCCGCCGGGATCAGCCCTGTGGAATCAGCTTTCCCCGCTTGAGTACGAGTGTCTTGTCACAGGCGGCGGCGACGTCCCTGGAGTGCGTGACGACGATCACGCACTTGCCGTCGTCGTGGGCCAGTTTCTGGAAGACCTCGATGATGCCGGCGGCGGCCTCGTGGTCAAGGGCACCGGTCGGCTCGTCGGCGAAGAGGATGTCGACCTCGCAGGCCAGTGCCCGGGCAATGGCTACGCGCTGCTGTTGGCCGCCGGAGAGTTGGAGGGTGCGGCGGGCACGGTCCTCGGGCTCGATGCCGAGGAGCCCGAGCAGTTCGTTGGCTCGCCGCTTCCTGCTGCCGCTCCTGACGCCGGTGATCTCCATGGCGGAGGTGACATTTTGGACGGCGTTCATGTAGGTGAGCAGGTTCAGTGACTGGAACACGGTGGCCACGTGCCGGTTGCGGTACGTACCGAGGCCCACTTCGGCCACATCGCGTCCCTTGAAGCGGACGCTGCCCGAAGTGGGTGCGTCGAGCCCGCTGGCCAGGGACAGCAGTGTCGTTTTACCGGAGCCGGACGGGCCGACAATGGCGTACATGTGGCCGGCCTCGAAGATGTACGAAACGGACTTGAGGACGACGCGGCGACGGCTGCCGGTGCTGTACGTGCGGCTCACGTCGGCGAGTTCGAGTATCGGCGCGGTCGTACCGCCGTGTGCGTGCGTGCCGGTGGGTGTGCTCGTCACGTCAGTTTCCCTTCGTGAGGATGTCGCGCGGGTTGAGGCGCAGGACGCGGGTGCCGGGGACGAGAGTGGCCAGGGCGGCGATGCCGAGCCCGGTGGCGCCGACCTTGGCGATGTCGGACGGACCGAGGTGCACGTCGAGTGAGTCGATGGGATCGGTCTTGGGCTGGTCGTCGCCCTGCTTGCTCATGCCGCTGGTGTCGCTGTAGTCGGATGGGAGACTCTCGTTCTCGGCTTCCTCGTTGGCCGATTCGACCTCACCGGCGAGCAGCTTGTTGCCGATCGCCTCGGAGATGAACTGGCTGCCCACTCCGGCGAGTGCGATCGCGATGACGGCACAGGCGACTACCTCGATGAGGTGCTGGCCGAGCAGCTTGGGCTTCTTCTCGCCGAGAGAGAGCAGGATGCCCAGCTCGCCGCGGCGCTCGCGCAGGTTGGAGGCGACGACGAGGGCGAGGATGATGGTGCCGGCGACGGCGACGAGCCAGACGGTGACCGTCGCGAAGTTCGCGGTCTTGGCGATGGGGCCGACGAGCGTCCTGTACTGCTTGTCGTTGACCGAGATCGGGAAGATCTGGAGATCGGCGCCGGCCTTCTTTGCGTCGTCCTTGAGCCGGTCCAGGTCTTGGGGGTCGGTCAGCTTGAAGGTAGCGGACTTGAGGGTGCCGCCGCCGTCGGTGGTCCTGCCGCCGAGCAGGCTGGCGCCCTCGATGCTCGTGTAGAGCTGGTTGGCCGGATCCATCATGGCGGGCACGTACTGGCCCGTGTCGGCCGTGCCGTTCTTGTAGATGCCGATGACCTCGAACTCGTGCTCCGAGGTGTCCACGCCCGGCATCAGCTCACCTATCTTGAGCTTGACCGTGTCGCCGATCTCGAGCTTGTTCTCCTTGGCCACACGCTCCTCGACGACGATCTCGTTCCTTTTGGTGTCCGGTCCGATGCCCTTCCCGGCGATGGTCTTGGAGTCACCGTTACGGAAGGCACTCACCTCGCCGAGCTTGCGCACACCGTCCACCTTGAACAGGTCGGTGCCGGTGGTGTCCTGGCCCGCCGGCACCGGGACCGGCTGGTAGAGCTTGGTGGTCTTGGTGGGGAAGGCGGCCCCGTCCGCGGTGTAGTTGCAGTCGGCGACCACGGACGACTTGCAGATCTTGTCGACCAGGTCGCGCCTCAGGTCGCCGGCGGATCCGATGGTGCCGGGGTTCTGCCCGCTGCCCTCGCTGCCGTTGTTCTTGCCCGACGCCAGCAAGCCGTTCACGTCGAGCTGCATCGTGGCCACCGCGCCCACACGGTTCTTGGCGCTGTCGGCCGCGCGCGCCGCCGCCGACCGGATCAGGAAGCCGGACAGCACCAGGGTGCAGACGACGAAGAACAAGCCGACCAGCATCAGCGTTTTGCCCGGGGCGCCGGTGAGCCGCCACCAGGCACGTTTGCATAGGTTCATGGACGGCACGCTATGCAGCCGGTGTTTTGAGCGGCGTTTGCGAGAAGGGCGTCTCGCGCGCCCCCTCATACACGAATCAAAGACAGCATCTGGTAGACGTGGCAGAAACGCCGGGAAACGGACGGAACCTCTTCGGCCGCGGCCCGCATATTCAGGCAATTCTCAGGAACGACGAAAGGGGCGACGCACGTGCGGGTTCTGGTGGTCGAGGACGAGCAGTACATGGCGCGCGTCCTGGAGCTCGGGCTGCGCCGCGAGGCCATCGCCGTCGACGTCGTCCACGACGGGACGACGGCCTTGGAGCGGGTCACGGTGTACGACTACGACGCCGTGGTCCTGGATCGTGACCTGCCGGGTGTGCATGGCGACGAGGTGTGCCGGCGCATCGTCGAGATGGGCATGGGCTGCCGCGTGCTGATGCTCACGGCTGCCGGGCGGCTCGGTGACAAAGTGGAAGGCCTGGGCCTCGGCGCGGACGACTACCTCGCCAAGCCCTTCGACTTCCCCGAACTGGTCGCACGACTGCGGGCCTTGTATCGGCGCAGTCCCATGGCGCATTCCCCGGTCCTGACGTTCGCCGACCTGACCTTCGACACGCACCGACGCCGGGTGGTACGCGGCGGTGCGGAAATCAGACTCACGCCGAAGGAAAGGGCCGTCCTGGAGCTGCTGATGCGCGCCGACGGCGGGGTCCTGAGCGCGGAGTACCTGCTCGACAAGGCATGGGACGCGCACGCCGATCCGCTCACGAACGCCGTCCGGCTCGTGGTGCATACGCTGCGCAAGAAGCTCGGCGAACCGCAGCTCGTGCACACCGCGATCAGCGCGGGCTACTACCTGGGCGCGAAGTGAGGCGGCGTCGGGGCCGCGTGTACAGGCCGCGCACGCTGAGCATCCACACCCGGCTCTTCCTCGGCTTCGGCGCCGCGCTCGCGGCCTGCTCGGCGATGATGGTGGCCATCATCTACACCGGGATCCGCTATCTGCCGACATACGACTTCACAACGCCGATCGTCGTACCGCAGGAGGAGGCCGGCCCGACCCACGTCGCGCCGGAACACGAGCCGCACATCCAGGATCCGCCACCGAAGCGGGGCGACACGATCGATGCCTCCGGCCTGATCCGCGACAAGGAGGATGTGTGGGCGACGGTCCTCGCCCTGGCCATCGGCGGCGTGGTCGTGGTCCTCGGCATCGGCCTGAGCGCAGGCTGGCTCCTGTCCCGACGGCTGCTCGCGCCGCTGCACACCATCAGTCAGGCGGCGGCCAAGGCCGGCGAGGGCGACCTGGCATATCGGATCAACGCCCAAGGGCCCAAGGACGAACTGAAGCAGCTCGCCGACACCTTCGACACGACGCTGGGGCGCCTGGAGGAGTCGTTCGCGGCACATCAGCGGTTCGCCGCGAACGCCTCGCATGAGCTCCTGACACCGCTCGCGACGACCCGCGCGATTCTGCAGATGGCCGACGGCGACACGTCGAAGGAGGAGTTCGCCGAGCTGCTCCCGATGCTGCGCGAGACCAACGAGCGCAACATCCGGGTCGTTCAGGAGTTGCTGCGGCTCGCGGCGGCGCAAGAGACCCACGACACCGAGCCGGTGGACATGGCCGAACTGACGGAACAGGCCGTCGCCGAGCAGCGGGCCGGGGCTGACGACGTGACGATGACCGTCGCGATCGACACCCTCGAACCCTGCGGTGTCATGGGCAGCGAGACGCTCTTGCGGCAGCTTGTGGTGAACCTCCTGAACAACGGCTGTACGCACAACGTGCCGGGCGGGACGGTCGATGTACGCGTCGACCGCGTGGACGACGCGATCGTCGTGGAGATCGTCAACACTGGCCCGACGGTCGACCCCGAGGTGGTGGACCGCCTTTTCGAGCCCTTCTACCGGGCCCGCCCCCGCGTGGCCAGCGACCGCAGCGGCCACGGTCTGGGTCTGGCGATCGTCCGGTCCGTCGCACGCGGCCACCACGGCACCGTGACGGTGCGAGCTCGGGAGGCCGGCGGCCTCCTCGTGCGGGTCGAGTTGCCGGCGGAGTGTCGCAGAAGGCCGTGATCCGGGCAGCCCGGGACGGGGTGCGAGCTGCGGGCGGGGGGCCTGTGGGCTCATTCGGCCAGAGCGAGGTTGTGCATCGGGGTGGTGGCCTGGGCCATGCGGTGGAGGCCGTGCCTCGCTGCCGGCGATCGCACCGCGCAGCGTGCCGTCGGCTCCCGCACGGGGCGCGGTGCAGCCCGTGTTGGTCGGGCTATCGAGGTCCGCCCGGTGAGCGGGAGGAATGCAGGGCCCGGTTGAGTGCGGTCATGCGGTAGTTGGTGATGCGGGCGCTGAGTTCGGCGTCGGGGGCGAGTAGCTCGCCGGCGTGGATTCCCCCTGGGTAGACGTGGAGTTCGGCTTCGTGTCGCGACAGGACTGTCGGATCAGCCGATCAGGGTGTCCTTCAGCCAAGGGGCGATCACGGCCATCGCCTCGCCGAAGCGTGAGATGGCGCAGTGGCCGGTGTCCGGGATCAGTTCGACCCGGGTGTCCCGGCGGCCCTCGAACACCAGGGTGTCGTCCAGTGGGACGTGGACGTCGTCGGTGCCGTTGACCACCAGCATCGGCCCGTTGGCATTCTGATCCAGCAGCGGGCGCAGGTCGAAGGCCGCGAAGGCCTCCTCGCGCTCGGCCGTGCTCGGCATGGCGTCGAAGCCCAGGGCGTTGCCGACGATGCCGTCCATGCCGAAGGCGAAGCCGCGGCCCGGAGCGAAGGAGCGCTCCACCGGGCCGCCGAGCACCACAGAGGCGTCCACCGCCCCGGTCAGTCCGGTCCGGGCAGAGTAGTAACCGCCCATCGAGATGCCGAAGTGACCGACCTTCCCGTTGCCGATCGTGCGGGCGAAGGCGACCAGTCCCGCGATCACCTCGGCCCCGCCGTCCGGGGTCATCGGCAGGTGGGCGGTCTCGCCGGTGCCGACGATGTCGAACAGCAGCAACCGTGCCGGCAGCGCGAGCGCGAGCTGCTCCCACATGCCGTGCAGGTCGGTCTTCCAGGAATCCACCCCGCCGCTGGCCAGCACGATCGGCGCGTCTGCGGGCAGGCCGGGGGCGGCTATCAGGTGGATCGGCAGGGTGGCCTCGCCGCCGCGGTACGGGACGGTGAGCATGCGGCGCTCGAACTCCACCGGGAAGCCGGGGGCGGCGAGGGCGTACTGCTCGACCTGGCGGGCGAGCGCGGTGCGCTTCGGGTCGTCGGCCAGCGAGGGGAACTTGGCCCAGCCGTACGCCTGCGCGGCCAGGCGGTGGCGCCCGGCCTCGGCGTACCGGGCGGCGAGGGCGGACCACTCGTACACCCAGCTGCCGGGCCGGTCGGGCCACATCTCGGTGATGGCGGCGCGGACCGCGTCCACCTCATCGGCGGGGAGGCCGAGGGTCATCTGCGGGTAGCGCTCGACGAACAGGTCCTGCGGGTCCAGGGGCCAGGTGAAGGACATGGCGATGCCTCCTGCTGCACTTAAAGCCGGAACTCTTGCATTAGCGACTATGCGCCCGGGCGGCACTTATTGCAAGTACTCCTGCGTTAAGGTGGTGATCGAGGTGATCGACACATGACCGAGGAAGAACCGGAGCCGATCCGCCGCCGCCCTGGTGGCCGCGCCGCGCGCGTCCGCCAGGCCGTTCTGGCGGCCACCATGGAGGTGCTGACCGAGGAAGGCATCGCGCGGCTCAGCATCGCCGGGGTCGCGGCCCGTGCCGGGGTCAACGAGACAACGGTGTACCGGCGTTGGGGCAGTCGGGAGAAGCTCGTGCTGGACGCCATGCTGGCCGGCAGTGACGAGGGCATCCCCGTCCCCGACACCGGAGCCGTCCGCACCGACCTGGCCGCGTTCGCCCACGCGCTGGCCGAGTACCTGGCCACCCCGACCGGCCGCTCAGTTGCCCGGGCAGCCTCGCTCAGCTCCGACGACCCGGACCTCGCCGAGGCTTGGCAGACCTTCTGGCAGTCCCGCCTCGATCAGGCCGGCGCCATCGTCAGCCGTGCCGTCGAACGCGGGGAGCTCCCGGCGGACACGGACGCGGCCCTGGCGCTGGAACTGCTCTGCTCCCCGCTACAGACCCGCTCTCTGCTCGGCCACCACCCGATCGAGCCGGACCTGCCGGAGCGCTTGACGGACCTGGTGCTGGACGGACTGAGGGGGAGGAATTAGCTTGATCTTCAGCCTCGGGCAGCGACAGGGCGGGCCGCTGATCAGCGTCCCGCCGCGCTTTCGCCACGCAGCGTCATGACCGTGCTGGTCACCGTCGCGACGGGCTTGCCATCGGCTCGAACGATGTCGCAAACGTAGTGTGTGATCGTCCGTCCGGAGTGTGCGGGCCGGGCAGTCGCGACAAGGCCGCCCGACCACACCGGGCGCAGGAACGCGGCGCGGATGTCGATGCTGGTGAACGACTCACCGATCCTCATGAGGGTCGAGTGGGCCGTCCCGATCGCCGCGTCGGCGAGCTCGACCAGGAATCCGCCGTGCACCGTGCCCTGTTGGTTGCCGTGCAAGACCGCGTCCACCTCGACACGAACCGACGCAGTCCCCTCGCCGACATCGACGATGTGGAAGCCGAGCAGCTCGGAGATGGGTGTCGGGTACCGCATGTGGGTCCGGTCTTCCGGCCGCAGCGTCCCCGTGAGTTTACGGCGCAGGTATGCCAGCACCGGCAGTGCGGCGTCGGATCCGGGCACGGGCGCAACTCCTCGATTCTCGTTGGCTCTCGACGGATGTTCCGGACGGTACGGACCGTAGAGTGATGCAATCAAGGAATTGTCCTAGCTACAGGGATGGTGACGGTGCGGGTCGAACGTTTCCGGTCCATCGCGGACGAGATCGCCACCGCCATCCGCGCCGGGACCGTCCCGGCGGGCACTCGGCTGCCCACTCATCGGGATCTCGCACGGGAGCGCGGCATCGCACTGGCGACGGCCACGAAGGTCTACCGGGAGCTGGCGGCTGCCGGCCTCGTGGTGGGCGAGGCGGGCAGAGGTACCTACGTCCGTGACATCAGTGGCTTCGGCGGCACCGACCCCCGCCGCCTGCCCGCCGGGGCCCGGCTGGCCGACCTCTCGTTCAACCAGCCACTCGCACCGGACCAGAGCGATCAGCTCCGTCACGCCCTGCGTGAGCTCGCGACTGAGGGCGACCTGGGCGCGCTTCTCTCCCAGCAGCCACCGGGCGGACGCGGTGCCGACCGGGCGGCCGTGGCCACGTACCTGCTGGACCGTGGAATCGACGTCCCCCCTGCGCAGGTGCTCCTGACGGGCGGGGCCCAGCACGCCCTCGACACTGTCCTGAGCAGCATTGCCTCGCCCGGCGAAGTCGTGGCCGTCGACGCATTGACGTATCCCGGCGTGAAGCTCCTCGCCGGAATCCGCCGTATCGAGCTCGCCCCGCTCCCCTGCGGTCCCGTCGGCAGCGACCCCGACGGACTTGAGGCGCTCTGCCGAGAGCGCCCGGTCTCGGCGATCTATGTGATGCCGGACCTGCACAACCCCCTCGGTTTCACACTCGATACCGCGGCCCGGAACCGGATCGTCGAAATCGCCCGTCGGTACGACTGTGTCCTCGTCGAGGACGGCACCTACAGCTTCCTCGTCCCGGACGCGCCACCGCCTCTCCATGCCCTGGCCCCGGAGCGCACCTTCTACATCGGCAGCCTGTCGAAGAACCTCTCCACCGGACTGCGCGCCGGACACATCGTCGCACCGCGACAGCACCTGTCCACTGTCACCCGGGCGCTTCGGGCATCCAGCTGGGGAGTGCCCGGCATCGTCACCGCCCTCACGACGCGATGGCTGGGCGACGGAACCGTCGCCCGCATGGAGAGAACGCGACGTGAGGACGCCCGCCGGCGCCAGGCCATCGCTCGCCGAGAGCTCGCGGACCTCGGTCTCATGAGCCACCCCGGCTCCTACTGGGGCTGGCTGCCCCTGCCCGACGAGCTCAGGAGCGACATCGTCGCCCACCGTCTCGCCGAAAACGGGATCCTCGTCTCCACAGCCGAAGTCTTCGCAGCAACACGGCACGCACCCAACGCGATACGGCTTGCACTGGCCACACCAGACATCGACGTACTCACCGCGGCACTCAGGCAGATCCGGGAAGCGGTTCGGCTTGCCTGAGCCGACGGGCACGCGAGCGGCCGCCGCGGGCCAGGGCGAACGTCGCCTGATGCGGCACTGGGCCCTGTCGTCGAATATCGCGTCCACGCCCATACCGGCGGACAGAGCGGCGACCTGACACTTCACCCACCGTCCCGGCAGGTTGGCGGCTTGCTCATGCGATCATACGGGCGGCTCTCGACGGACCGGTGCACAGTCAACTGATCAGACGGTCGAGCGATCGAGCCATCTGGCATCGAGCAATCGAGCGGGAACGGGAGTGCGATGTGAGCGCGGCTGGGGGGCAGGACGGGGCGTCCGACGGGTCGTCCGTGTCCGAGGAAGAGTGGGAGCGGTTCCTCCGTGAATCGGTGGCGGGTGCGGCCGGGGCCCCCGTGGAGCCGTCGGCACGCGCCCGTGAGGTGGAACGACGGCTGCGGGAGAGCTCCGGGCAGCCGGAAGGCTGGCGTACGTACTCACCGGCCCGGCCCCGGCGCAGGACAGGCTGGTACGTGGCCGGGCTGGTGGCGGTCGTGGCCCTCCTCGTCGTGGCACTCTTCCCGCACCAGGTCGTCGGCTGGTTCGGTGGCAACGACGACAGGCAGGACGAGGCGCCGTTGGCCGCCGAGTCGGAAAGCCCGCGGGAGGCACCCGGCGCCGAGCCGGATCTGCGCCCTACCCTCGCCGAACCCTTCCGGGGTTCGCCTGCCGCCCGCTGGGCCGACGGAGCGGCAGGGATCACGGTGCCACCGGCCGAGGCGACCGGCTGGATGGACGCCGCCCAGGTCGAGCGGGCACTGCGGCAGAGCCGGGACTTCCTGGTGGACGCGGGACTCAACTCCCGTGTGCTGCGCGGCGAGCGGCCCACGAAGGCGATCGCACTGCTGAACCCGCACCAGAAGGACGTCCAGGAGTATCTCCGTGCCGCCCTGTCGTCGACGGCGCCCACGGACAAGACCGACCCGCTGCTTTTGTTCAGCCGTTTCCAACCGGAGCAGTCCCGGCCGGTCGGTGACGTGGTCAAGACGCGCGGTCGGCTCACGTACCGGGAGGGGAAACACGGGGCGGTCGAGGTTGCGGCGGACGTCACCTTTGTGTACCCGGTCACCCCGGCGGGCGACGACGGGCGGGACGCCGAGGTCGTCCGTACGATCGTGCGGCGCGAGGTGGTGATGAGCTGGGACGACCCGGCCGAGGTCATCACCGAACCGGGCACGATGTCCCTCGTTTCGTACGCGCTCGACATGACCAACGGCGGCTGCTCCGCCCCGACTGGCTACTTCGTGCCCCCCTTCGGCACGGCCGACGAGCCCGCCGACGAGGCCCATCACGTCGATCCGTACGACCGCAGCAAGCGGATCGACACGAGCAACGGCACGACGGGAACGGGCAACAGCTGCGTGACCGCCACCCGCTCCTAGTGTCCTGGATCCTTAGCCGCCCCGGGCCTCGAAAGCCCGGGGCGGCAGGGGGTTGTTGTTCAGGCGGCGAAGCCGAGGTTGGTGACGTACGGCCCCGCTGGGAGCCGAGGCCTGGCAGGACGTCGGCGGTGGTCCATGCGTCGTCGAGGCCCTGGTGATCGCCTGCTTTCCAGGAGCCGACCATCTCGACCAGTTGTGGGCAACCTCCGAGACCGTGCCTGTGTACCGGACATCGGGGGAACCCGGGGCCGAGGCGCGGTTGTTCGCGGCCATCCGCCGCGGCCTCGGCGAGTGAGGTAACGGAACGAGCGCTGAGCCAGGCATCACACGGCCTGTGGGGCGACGGCCATGTTCTGGCCGGCCGCGATGTGCCAACCGTCCGCCTGCTCGGCGATCACATAGAGCGTCGCTCCCCGCGGGCCGTCGACAGGGGTGCCCGTGCTGTCGGTGGGCGTCTGCACCACGTTCACAGCGATCACATCGGGGGCTATCTCCAACATCTTGACCACGTCGTACCGGGCAAAGGAGTCACGCAGGAAGCTCTTCATCGCCGGAGCGCTGAACTCGGCAATCGCTTCCCTGCCGTCAAGACGCGTGCCCCTGGCGTTGGTCCAGGAGGCGTGCTGGGTGTACTGCTCGCCCAGCGCAACCGGGTCTTTCGCGTTGAAAGCCTTCTCCAGGCCCTTCACCACACCGGTCACCGCGGCCTGGGTCTCCGGCGAAATCGTCCCCACCACAAGAATGTCGCTCGTCATGAACGTGCCCTTCTCCGTGCCGAATTGCTCAGGTGACGGCTGCGATCGCCGCCATCCCCACCCAACAACCTCAACCGTGATCGAGGTCAAGCCCGGCGAACAGCCCTGGCCCCGCGAGGTCCAAGGGACGGCCAGGGCCACATCGATCTCAGGCCCACCAGCGGACAACTGGCGGTCTGGTCCATGCACACGGGCCGGCTGGACGACGTCATCGCGCCGGCAGGCTCCGGCGGCTCCCGGCGGTTCCGGGTCAGCTGTGCCGGCCGGGCAGAGGCAGCTGCCCTGCCGGAGGACGACGGCACCGGATTCGGAGTGGAGCACTGCCGCATCCGGTTCTGCCCGGCGAGCACATGAGCGAAGAGCACCGACCGGGCGAGGGCAGAGGGCAGGCTCAGCCGGGGGTGACGGTGTACGTGAAGGACCGGGAGGAGTCGCTGCCGCCCACGCTGGTGACGGTGACGGGCACCGTGCCCGTGCCGCCCGGGGAGTAGGCGACGATGGTGGAGTCGTCGATGATGTTGTAGGCGGTTGAGTCGGGGCCGTACGACACATCGACGACATCGCTCAGGTTGGTGCCGGTGATGGTGGAGGCGGTGCCGCCGTAGTCCGGTCCCGAGACGGGGTCCATGCCGGTCACCGTCGGAGCGCCCACGTAGGTGAAGGTGAGCCCGTTGGTGGTGCCGCCAACGGTCGTGACGCTGACCCCGACGGTCTGGGGGGTGGCCACGGCCGGCACAGTGACGTTCAGTGTGGTGTCGTTCACCACCGTGGGAACCGCGGTGTTGGCGCCGAAGGACATCGATGTGGCGGTCGTCAGATTTGAGCCGGTGAGGGTGACGGGGATGCCGGCGAGCGGCCCCGCGGTCTGGCTGAGGCTCGATTTGGACGGGAACAGAATGTAGTAGTACCAGACCGGGGATGTCGTGCCGCCCGGCGTGGTGACGGTGACCTGGACCGAGGCATTGTTCGAGGGTGCGACAGCGGTGATCTGGGTGGCGCTGTCGACCACGAAACTGGCCGACTTGGTCCCGAACTTCACGCTGGTGGCGCCCGTGAAGTTCGTTCCGGTGATGACGACTTGGTTACCACCTGAGGTGGGTCCCTGGTTCGGGTTCAGTGTGACCACGACGCTTCTCCTTCGGTCCGCGTGCTTTCTTCTCCGGGAAAGGCGGCCCCGCATGCGGGAGTACAACTGGGCCTATGGGCGTCGGCGCCATACCAGTGAAGGCGGATTCTCGCGCAAGGCATCCCTTGTACGAAAATTGAACCAGGCAGTTTGCGAATGAAGTAGGGCTCATATCATGGACCCAGTAGTGAATACTATTTCATGAATTAATCCCTGATGGCGAAATGTGCGCCCGAGTGCCCCGGATGCCTTCTTATGGCGAGCCGTGCTGGATGGGACGATCCAGGGAGCATCTGGAATCGACTCCTGAATCATGAGCTGCAGATGATTGAATCTCAGGGCATGGAATCCTCAACTCGCTCTGATACTCACCGAATCCGGGAGTCCGGCCAAGAGGAGCCAGCATGTCCGCCTTGAAAGGCCCGTCGGCTGTCCAGCAGTTCGGGAGTCCACCGTCCGGCGCCATGGCCGCCGTGGACACGATCCCGGTAGGGCCAGGACCCCGCTCCATCGCCATACGGCCCGACGGGCTGCGCGCTTATGTGACCAACTCGGGTGCCGATACGTTGAGCGTGATCGACACCGCCGCCGGTGCCGCCACCACCATCGGTGTCGGGGCCGGCCCGTGGGACGTGACGATCACCCCCGACGGCCATTTCGTCTACGTGACGGAGCCCGGCTCCGGGACCGTCCGCATCGTCAGCACCGCCACCGACACACTCATCGGTACTGTCGGCGGCCTCACCGCGCCGCGCGGGCTGGCCGTCACGCCCGACGGGGCCCGCCTGTATGTCGCGAACTCCGGCACCAACAAGGTGAGCGTCATCAGCACGGCCACCAACACTGTCACCGGCACCATCACCGTGGGGAACAGCCCCGAGAGCATCGCGATCCGTCCCGATGGACTGCGCGCCTATGTCACCAACTCCGCCGACGGCACGGTGAGCGTGATCAACACGCTCAGCAACACCGTCGCTGCCACCGTGACCGGCTTCAACGTGCCCCAGGGCGTGGCCGTCACCCCCGACGGGGCCCACGTGTACGTGGCGAACTCCGGTGCCCACACGGTGAGCGTCATCAGCACGGCCACCAACACCGTCACCGACACCATCACCGTCGCGACCAGCCCCGTCCATCTGACCGTCTCCCCCGACGGGACGCTCGTCTACGCGACCATGCCCGCGGCGGGCTCGGTGACGGTGATCAACCCGAGTTCCAACAACGTCACCGAAACGCGCCCGGGATTCGTCGAGCCCCACGAGGTGGCGACCACACCGGACGGCGGCTACGTCTATGTCGTCGACCACGGCGACAACACGGTGAGCATCCAGAGAAGGCCGGCCAGCATCTCGCCCAACCGCGGCACCCGTGGCGGCGGAACGGCTGTGACCATCAAAGGCCGGGGCTTCCTCGGGACCACCGCCGTCCTCTTCGGGATTCGGCAGGCCAAGAGCTTCGCCGTGGTGAGCGACACCACGCTGACCGCCATCACCCCTTCCGCGATCAGATCAGCCGTACCGATCACAGTGACCGCTCGCGGCGGAACAGCGATCATCGGCCACTACTTCTACCGACGGCAGCCCGTCGTGAACCAGATCTCGTCATCGCTCGGATCGATGAACGGGGGAAACGTCCTCACCCTCACCGGATCCCGTTTCATCGGTGTCAAGTATGTGTGGTTCGGGACCGTCATGGCTGTCGCCACCGTCCTGTCGGACACCCAGCTCACCGTCACCGTCCCGCCATCGCCCCTCGCCCGCAGCGTCCCTGTCTACGCGGTCAACCCAGGAGGCGTCTCCACCAGCCTCTCCTACACCTACGTGGGCGCCCCCACGATCACCAGCATCAGCCCAACTTCAGGACCGCGTACCGGAAGCCGCGTCGTGAACATCAACGGCACCTTTCTGTCCCAGGTCAACAGCGTCATCTTCGGCGGCATCCCGGCGCTCTCGTTCAAGGTCATGTCCGCCGTCAAGGTCCAGTCGGTCACCCCGGCGAGGGCCACAGCCGGCCCCGTGGCCGTGGTCGTGACGACCTCCACCGGCGCCTCGGCCACGTCCCCGGTTCCGTATACCTACACCTGACAGCATCCGGTCGAGTGCGAACACGGACAACCCGGCCCGGCGACGCGATTCAGTCGCCGCACTCCTGAGGTGGAATCATGTTCTGGGAAGACCGACACCAGCCACTCGATGTCGCCCACTGCGTCCGCTTTCGTCCGGGGCCCCGGAGCATCCACTCGAATGTGCCGTCCGCCGCCCACCGGTCAGGTGCGGAGCGTGGCCCACGGACCGTAACGCTCGGACACGTCCGGACCAGGCCCCGGCTACGGTGACAGGCATGTCTGACACCGACTTCTGGACCTTGCCTGCCGACCGCATGACCCAGGGCAGCGGCAGCCGCCACGAACTGACTGTCCTCCACCCGCCGTTCACCGTGGACGCCGGCGATCTACCGCCCAACGCTCCTTACCGGGCGGAGGAGTTCGCCCGCTCCCTGGAAACGGTCGACGACGTGATCGAAGACCTCGGTCAACGTAGGCAGAGCGACTCGGTCACGGTCGCCACGAGGTCCGATCTGGACATCGTCCAGGTGGGGGCGTGGGGGAACGTCATGTCGGTCTCCGATCCGGCGTTTGCGGACGACGGAAACGACAGGCCGCTGCTCGCGGAGGCCACCCGGCTGCGCGAGCGCTTCCCCGACGCGCGGATCGTGGGCCGGGTGGAGGTGCACTGCGGCGCCGAGCACACCGAAGACCTCGTCTGGCTGCCGGACGGCACCATGTTCCATGCCTGCGGCTGGCCCGGCGACGAACCGTTCGTCGTGACCGGCGACCCGCAGGCGGTGATGTCCATCCTCGGGATCACCACGGAAGCCCTCGAAGACCTCGAGGTGTACTTCGACCTGGACGACGAGCCGAACCAGAACGACTGGGGTGCCCTCGCCACGGCCTGCCTCGGGGACGCGGACCCGCGGGGAAGGGCCGATCTGGACGCCTCCTCACTGCGGGTGCGGCACAGCGAGCACGCGACCAGCCGCATGGAAAGCCTTTACTTCACTGGCTGAGTATTCATCAACTCACCACAAATTCATTCAGGTTGCCACGCCGACACGCACTCATTCGCTTCTTGCGCGGCAGTGGACCGGCCTAGGATCAAAGAGCGGCGTGTACACGTCACGGGGGCCCATGCGCGCCGCCCCTATCCCCTCAAGGCCCCACTCATGAGGGAAGATCACACTTGAACAGAGCACTGCGCATACCCGAACGGTGGCGTCTGGCAGGCCGCGTTCTGGCCGCTTTCGGGATCGCCTCGGCGATCACCGTGACCGGCCTGCCCGGCATCGAGACCGACACCGCGACCGCCGCGCCGCGCGCCGTCGCGGCCAGGATCAAGCCCGGCGCGAAGCGCTGCGATGTGAAGAACCTGGGAAACAAGTACCAGAGCACTCCGAAGAACTCGGGGTTCCCCAACGACCCCACCGGCTCGAACTTCTCCGCCTGGAAGGGCAACCCGAAGAACTTCAACTACGACCTGCCCGGCAAGGCGTACGACGGGGTGAGGCCGCCGACGTCCGCCGACAGGGCGCAGGCCCTGTCGAAGGTCCCGAACGACACGGAGAAGAACTACAAGGCGTGGCAGAAGATCGCGGACAAGTCCGGTGACCCGGAGGACCGCAAGTTCGAGATCTACGCCCGGTACTTCCACAACAAAGAGGGCCTGAGTTTCGAGCACTGGTTCGAGCACAGGTTCATCCGCAACCAGACCAACAACCACAAGGGATCGGCGTTCGAACGCCAGCTCGTCCGTGACTTCCGCCTGGTCGGACCGGACTGGCTGTGCGAGGTCACCGTCGAACTCATCGACGCACAGGGCAATGTCGTCGACACGCGCCGCTACGACGCCTACAACCAGCGCACCAAGGAGTTCAACGAGTTCAAATCGAACTCGGAGCTGACGAACAAGCAGCTCGCCAAGGACCGGAAGATCGCCCGGTTCATGCCGGATCACAAGTTCCGTTTCACCGGCGCAAAGGCGTTCACCACAGGCCAGCGCAATAAGATCGACAACCTGAACCGGTACGTCAACCGGCTGCGGCCCGGCCAGACGAACCAGGTCCGCGGCAATCAGCGGATCTACAACCCCGTCCCGCGGACCAAGCCGATCAAGGGCTACTCCGACTACCAGCGGTGGTTCGCACCGGGCTGCCAGGGCGGCCAGGGCGGCCAGGGCGGCCAGGGCAGGATGCAGCTCACCGCCGCCTCCACCTGCGGCACCCGCGGCCCGCTGAACGACCGGATCAACGGCTCCGGAAAGAACCTGGAACAGGCCAAGAAAATCCAGGCCGAGGCCCGCCGGCTCGACACCCGGGGCACCCTCCCGCGCGGTGGACCGGGCGGCGTCGACTTCACCACCCTGGAACTGCGCTACGTCGGCGGCCTGGGCAAGGGCAAGGGCATGCAGTACTCCATGCGTGCCGACCAGATGCCCAACCCGGACGAGAACCCCGGCTTCGGCGGCGAGGCGCGCATGCAGCTCTCCTCCGACGCCCTGTTCACCTGGCTCGCGCTCACTCCGGAGAAGTTCTGGGTCAACCTCAACCCGGACGAGCCCGACCGGGTCATGGACGCCGAGTTCGGCAAGACCGACGCGGGCCGGGTCCTGCTCGAAGCCGACCTTGAGATGAAGCACGACTTCTCCGAAGCCCTCAATCCCAACAAGCACGCCGGCGCCAAGCGGTACTGGGACACCGCGCCCCGCCAGAACGGCATGCCCTGCTTCCCCGGCGTGCGCATGTGGATCGAGCCCAAGCCCGCCCAGGTGCGCGAGCAGGACGGCGGAATCTACATCCTTGACGCACCCCTGAAGGTGTCCACCCAGTGGCTGGACGTCGAGTGGCAGGCACCCGGCTCCACCGAGTGCAAGGGCCTGACCGACGAGCAGAAGCACGCCATTGAGGCCAACGTCCGCACGAACGTGATGCCTCTGGTGGAGGACCGGGTCAACACCGACCCCGACTACGCCGACCTGCGCGCCGTCTACACCGCCCGCGTCGCCGCCGAGTACATCCGCCAGCAGGACGCGAAGACCCCGACCGACTTCCACAAGACCATCGACTCCAACGACGTCTCCGCGTGGCCACTGCGCGCCCCCAATGAGAACTGGACTCGCGAGAGCGTCCACAAGCGTTACATGGACTCCCTCAAGAAGGGCATCGAGTGGTTCGAGCTGGAGTACGGTGGCAAAATCTACAACCAGGGCGTCGGCGGCGTGGATTTCTCCAAGCAGCCCAAGCAGAACATCTCCCGCACCCGGTTCAACGTAGAACACCGCACCCTGGACACCACTACCAGGACGTCCCTCCAGTCCGATGACGTCTCCTACCGGGACACCGACACCCTCTACCTCGGCGGCGGCAGGACGGCGGCCGGGGAAGGCGAGGATCCCAAGCCCACCCCCACCCCCACGAAGCCTGGTTCCCACCCGTCCGAGCCGGGTGACGAACCGTCGACCCCGACCCCGGACCCGACCCGGACCGGCGGGAACGCCCATCCGCCGACGAATGAGCCGGACCCGCACGGCGGCCTCGCTGACACCGGCTCCGACACCCCGGTCGGGCTGATCTCCGGCATCGCCGCGGCGGTCGTCGCCGCCGGCGCGGCCCTGGTGTGGTGGATGCGCCGCAGGCGTCAGGACAACACCGGCTGAACCGACCAGCGACGATTCGCCCGCTGAACACGAGAAGGGCCTCACCCCCGAAAGGCGAGGGGGTGGGGCCCTGGTGCTCTCCGACGACCGGGTGGGTGGGGTGTACGGCGGGCCGTCCCTGGAAGCCTTCGCTGTTCCAGCAGATACCGAAGCTCGGGCGCTGCCGAAGTGCCTGGGGCCGACGGGCGGCCGGGCCCGGTCCGGCCCGTGCGGGGCCAGACCGCCGCGGCGACTCCCGAAGTCCCGTTTCTCGCCCCTGGCCGCTCAGAAGCACTCCTCTCCCCCGTGTGCGTGCTCCATCCCGTGAAGCACGCACACGATGTCCGTATCACCCGCGGTCTCCTCACGGACCTCACGCAGGAGCGCGGCCTCCCGGCCGGTGTCGCTCTCCTCGACACCGCCGCGGACGATCACCCCATACGGGGCGATACGGCGAGCTGGCGGAGCGCGCCATTGTCCACGCCGTGCGATCTGGGAGAACCCGGCGAGTCAAGATCGTCCGGTTCGTGACGGTGCGGGCCCACCAGGGCCACGTGCACAGATCAACTCCAGTAAGCTGACCGCGTTTTAGGAAGTGGCAAGGCCGCGAGTCGACTGCGTGCGATGGCGGGAAGCACTCGACGTAGCCGACGTTCGCAGTCCTCGACGGAGCTCTGATGAACCTGTTCATTTGTGTTCAGCGGGCTCCGCCCTGCATCCGATTCCGGGGCCGTGAGTTGCGCGAGGGCCGGCCGGACGGCCGATGCTGCCCATGGGATGGCGCCGCTGGAGCCTTGGCCGGCTCGGGCAATTCGCCGGCCCCTGTCTCGGCGTCGCAGTCGTGTGTCTGCGGTGGCACCTCTTCGCCCTGTAGATCCACGCGCTATTCACGAATTGCCACATGTTCTCCTGTACGCCAGCTCTCCGGAGGCCGCACTCACCACCCCTGCGGGGGAGTGAACCGCTGCGCCGTTCTTCGAAGGCTCGACCGACCCCCTAGGACCCCCCTCCGTGACCTTGTCCTCAAAAATCGCCCTTGCCCTCGGCGTCTTGTCCCTCCTCCTAGCAGTCTGGGCGCTGCTCCTGGCACGCTCGCGCCGCACCCACATACGCCGGGGCAAAGACTTGTCCGCGGAGGCGCAGGCCGCCAATTCCCGCGCGCATGCTGCCGAGGGCCGGGCCCGAACCGAGGTGCAGAACAGGCAGACCGCGGAGTCCCGCGCGCAGGAAGTCACTACCCGCGAAGCCGAGATTCTCGACGAGGTGCGTCACCTTGTCTCCGATCGGCTTCCCGCTCTCGCACTGCACCTGATCAGCTCTCATCACCCCGTTCCCGGACTCCTGCACAAGAACCTCGCAGGGTCCGAGGCCGCCCGGCTCCTCGACGCCGTGCCCGAAACGGTTTCCGGCATCGTCCTCAAGGAAAGGCGCCGCATCGACGCCGCGGCTCGGGCGGCCCTGCGTGGCGCAACTCAGGAGTCCCAGGCCCTCTCCTACCGGTTGCAGACAAATATCGTGGGTCTGCAGCACGAGTTCAGCGCTCCGCCGCGTCTGACGCAGAGCCTGCTCGAGTCCGACCACCTCAATGAGCAGAACCTGCGCCTCACGCAGAAATCCGCCATCGTGTGCGGAGGCTGGCCGGGTCACGTCCGCAAGGACACCTACGTGAGCGAGGTCGTCAGTGGCGCCTCCTCCCGACTGCGCGGCTTCGACCGCATCAACATCGTGTCTCGGCTGGGCCTGTCCAACATCGGCGTGGTCGGCCGCGCGGCCGAGCCGGTTGCTGTGGTCTGCGCCGAGCTGATGGCCAACGCGCTGGAGCACTCCCGTGACGACCTCATGGTGGAGGTCGGCCTGATCCAGACCGGCAACGGCAGTGTGTGCATCACGATCGACGACGCCGGCAAGGGCATGACCGCCGAAGCGCTCGCCCGCGGCCGAAGTCTGATATCGGGTGAACAGCAGGAAGTGATGCTCCTCGAACTCGGCGATCCGCCGTCGATGGGCTTCGCCGCCATCGGCCGTCTCGTCGCCGACTACGGCCTCCATGTCTCCATCGACACTTCCTCTCCCTATGGCGGGGTGCGCGCTGTGGTGTCCATTCCCGAGAACTTGCTGACCTCGATCGACGAAATCGCCACGCCCCCTTCGGTCATGGCTCCCCAACCTGCCGTGGCGCCACAGGCCCACAGGCGACCCACCGCTGCCGACTCGCCCGCGCCCTCACCCGAGCCGAGCGGCGCGGCGGCGCTGCCGCAGCGCCGCCGCCGCTTCTCAGCGACAGCCACCAACGATGAGTCCGCCGCAGCGCCCCGCCCCTTGAACCCGGAAGACACCGGGGCCATGTGGAGCGATTTCCAAAGTGGCCTCACCGGCGACCGGTCCGTCACCGATTCGGAGTCAACACTGTGACCATGCCTGAAACCCACGAACAGACCGGCTCGTACGCCTGGGTCCTGAAGCCCATCACCGAAATCCGCGGTGTCCGGCATGCCCTGACCATGACTCTCGACGGGATGGTCCAGGCCATCTCCGAGGATCTCACCAAGGACGAGGCAGACGGCATCGGTGCGATGACTGCCGCGCTGCACTCCGCCTCCCGCGCCGCCACCAACGCCGTTCTGGGGGCCCCTCGAAGCACTCCGCTCAAGACCGTCACCTCCCACAACGACCGAGGCATCTACATGGTCATGCCGGTCGGCGAAGGAACCAACACCCTGATAGCGGCAGCGGGCGATGAGGACATGCCCATGGGAGTGGTCGCGGCCACCATGGCCCGCCAGGCAATGAAACTCGGGGAACAGATCATGTCCGTTCCCGCCCGTACCAGTAACGGGGCGTCATGAGCCGCGGCCAGGAACAGCGACGGCTGCTGCCGGCCTACCTCGCGACCGGAACCAGCCCCGGCGTCGGTCTCTCGGGCACGCTCGATTCGCTGGCCGCTCTGCGTGCCAGCGGCATGCCCCTGGCCAGGTACCACACGGCGGTGCACCAGCGTGTGATCGAGCTGCTCACCGACGGATCTCTCAGCGTCGTCGAACTGGCCGGCTATCTCGGTCTGCCGGTCAGCGTGACTCTGGTGCTCGCCGAACAACTTGTCACTGACGGACAGTTAAAAGCCACCGTCCCGATTCCGGACGCCCTCCGCGCGTCGAACGATGGCCGACCGTCGAAAGAAGTCCTGGAAGAGGTTCTGAGTGGACTCCACGCTCTCCTTGCCGCCTAGCCCGTCTCCCGTCTACCTGCCTGAGGGAGAACACCGAAGGATCAAGATCCTCGTTGCAGGCCCGCTCGGTATCGGCAAGACGACCGTAGTCAAGTCGCTGTCGCAGATTCCGACATTGCACACCGACGAGGTCATGACAAACGCGGCGGTCGCCACCGATGACCTCAGCCACGATGTCCTGCGCGACAAAACCACCACCACGGTCGCCATCGACTTCGGCCGTCTGACGCTGCCGGGCGACAAGATCGTTCTGTATCTGTACGGAACTCCGGGGCAGCGCCGCTTCCTTCCGCTGTGGGAAGGCATCGCGTTCGGAGCACTCGGCGCCCTCGTCCTGGTCGACACCCGGCGGCTCAAGGACTCCTGGGAGGTGATGGAACTCATCGAGGAGCGCGGTTTGCCGTACGCCGTCGCTGTCAATGTCTTCCCTGACTCACCCAAGTACGACTTGGCGCTCATCCGTTCCAAGCTCGACCTCGCCCCGGAGACTCCACTGGTCACCTGTGACGCACGAGAGAAGAACAGCGGCCTGCACGCCCTCGCCCAACTGACCGCCCATTCCATATCCGTTGCCGGAGTCAAAGCCTCGTGACGCTCACACCAGCCGAAGCCCCCGTGTCCCTGCACGGGGCCGAACACGCCGCGAACCCGCAGCGCAGCTATGAACTGCTGCGCAGGCAGGGACCGGTCGGCGTAGCCGAGGTGGCCCCCGGTGTCGTGGTCCACCTGGTCACCGACTACCGGGCCGCCCTCGACCTCCTCCAGGACGCCGATACGTGGACCAAGGACACCCGGAACTGGCTGCCGCAGGTGCCGGAGGACAGCCCGATCCGGCCCCTGGTGGAGTGGCGGCCGAGTCTGTTCTTCGCCGACGGCGAGGCACACGCGCACCTGCGACGTGTGATCACGGACAGCTTCGGTCTCCTGGATCCCAATGACGTGCGCACCCTGACATTCCGCTTCGCCGACACGCTGCTGCAGGAATTCGCTGATACCGGGACGGTCGACCTCGTCCGCCAGTACGCGCAGCAGTTGCCCCTGATGGTCTTCAATGCTCTGTTCGGCATGCCGGACGAGGAGGGCCCGCGGCTCGTGTGGGCGCTCGAGGCAATGATGGACAGCGATCCGGAGAAACAGGCAGCGGGCGGGCAGGCGTTCAGCGCCTACCTCGAAGACCTCTACGGGACCAAAGCGACACAGCGCGGTCACGATTTGACTTCCTGGTTCATCGATCACCCCAATGGGCTGAGCCAGGAAGAGGCCGTCAACCAGATCCTCATCACCCTCGGGGCCGGGAACGAGCCACTGTGCAACCTCATTGCCAACACGCTCGTCCGCATGCTCAGCGACGACCGGTATTTCGGCACCCTGACCACCGGGAGCCTGCCCATCCAGCACGCCATCGATGATGCGCTGTGGCACGACGCGCCGCTGGCCAACTACAGCGTCCATCTCCCCAAGAAGGACGTGACCTTCCACGGCGCTCGCATCCTCGCAGGCTCGCCCGTCATGGTGTCGTACGCCGCCGCCAACACCTGCCCCCATTCGGGCATTCCGACGGACGGCTACCGCTCCGGGAACAAGGCGCACCTGGCCTTCGCCGCAGGGCCCCATACGTGTCCCGCCCGTGACGTCGCCACACTGATCGCCACCGCCGCCATCGAGAGGCTGCTGACCTACTTGCCGGACATCGAACTGGCCGTTCCCGCCGGCAAGCTGACCTACCGCCCCGGGGCTGTCCACCGGACGCTCACCGCGCTCCCGGCCCGGTTCACACCGCTCACCCCCGACGCCGACGGGGCCACCCCTTGGAGCCGGAGCCCCTCCCGCCCCGAGCGGGACACCCCGTTGGCCCCGACGTCAGGCAGGACCGAGGCGTAGAAGCCGTATCACCTGCCGTCGATCGTCGCGTCGCGGTGGTGCCGACCGGGAGCCGGCCGGCACCACCGCGACAGCCCCAGGAAAGGAGACGCGGGTCAGTTGGCCCGTCCTCTGCAAGAACGGAACCGCAACGACGGTTCTCGAACGAAAGAGGATCAACCGCCGGTGACACAAACCCTTCCTACTGGACTGCCCGAGCTCGCTTCCCTACGACAGAAGGTGGGCGCGGCTCTGACGGAATTCCTGGACGCCAAGGAACGTGCTGCGCCAGGAAAAGAGCTGCTCTACCTGACCACCGCCCTGCGCGGACTCCTGACCGGCGGAAAACGACTGCGATCCTTGCTGTGCCTGTACGGATGGCAGGCCGCTGGAGCAACAGGCGACATGACTGCTGCCGTTCGCGCTGCCGCCAGCCTCGAACTCTTCCAGGTGTTCGCCCTCGTACACGACGACGTGATGGATGACAGCGACGTCCGCCGCGGCCGGCCGTCCGCCCACCGTGCGCTCGCCACCGCGTATACCGACAGCGGCGGCCCGGGCAGCAGGGCCGAAGCGCACGGTCTGGGCGCGGCCGTCCTTCTCGGGGACCTGTCCCTGGTGTGGTCCGATGAACTCCTGCGCACAGCGGACCTCAGCCCGGGACGGCTGGCACAGGTGCTGCCCCTGGTGGCCGAAATGCGGAGCGAGGTCATGTACGGCCAGCTCCTTGACTTGCAGACCACCGGCCGCCTTGCCGGCGACGTGGATACAGCACTGCATGTCATTCGATACAAGACGGCTAAATACACCATAGAACGGCCCCTGCACATAGGGGCGGCAGCGGCCGGAGCCGCCCCACCCGTACTCGATGCCTGCACCGCCTTCGGCATACCGCTAGGAGAAGCGTTTCAGCTGCGGGACGACCTGCTCGGGGTCTTCGGTGACCCTGCCAAGACAGGCAAGTCAATACTGGACGACCTGCGCGAAGGCAAGGCCACCGTCCTGATGGCGCTCGCGGTCCAGCGAGCCTCCACGGCCGAACTGAAAACACTGCGCGAGCTCGTCGGGCGGAGCGACCTCAACGAGGAACACGCCGCCGCGGTCCGCACGATCCTGAACTCCACCGGCGCCCGGAAGACCGTGGAGGAAATGATCACCGCACGACGGGCCACCGCCCTCGCCGCCCTGGACAACGCTCCTTTCCCTGGAAGTGCGACAGCCTCCCTGCGCCGGCTCGCCCTGGACGCAACGGCCAGACAGACATGAGCATCGCCGCGCACCGTCATCAGAACTCCGAGGAGGAAGTCGCCCCGTGAGCATCAGCACGCCCATCGGCACGTCCTACGCCGAACGAGCCACCAGCCTGGTGACCAGGGCCGACCAGGACGGATGGGGAAGCGTCGGTCCGTCCCTGTACGAGACAACCCGCGTCCTCTCTGCGGCGCCGTGGCTGCCCGGGGAGCCACGGCGGATCACGTACCTGCTGGAACAGCAGGCCCCCGACGGCAGTTGGGGGGAGGGACCGCTGCCCTACCGGCTCCTGCCGACACTCAGCGGGGTGGAGGCCGCCCTGGCCGTCCTGCAAAGGGGCACCACGTCCGCAGAGGTCACCGCCCGGCTCACGGCCGCGGTGAACCGGGGCCTCGACGTACTGCGATCACTGCCGCCGGTGTGCCCGTGGCCGGACACCGCTGCAGCGGAAATACTCGTACCCAGCCTGGTGGCCGAGATCAACGAGAAGCTGGGGTCCCTGACCACCGGCGAGGACATGCCAGGTATCGGTGGCCCCCTGCTGCCGGTTCCGGGCGGCTTCCACGAATCGGCACCTGCTTACGTGGCCAGGCGATATGAGCCGACGGGCAGCCTGCCCGTCAAGTTTCACCACACGTTCGAAGGCATAGCCGGCTACATACCGCCGGCTCTCGTCCCCGACGTCGAAGGCCTGCTGGGCAGCTCGCCGGCCGCCACCGCGGCACGGGCAGCACGGTCACCCGCCACCACCCCTCAGGCCGTCGCCGACCTCACAGCAGTGGCGCAGCGCTACGACGGTCTCTTCCCCGAGGCCGCGCCCCTCCGCGTGGTCGAACGGCTATGGGTCGCCGCCGCGCTGGCGCGCGCCCACCTGCCCGCCGCCGCTCTTCCCACTGTCCGCAGGTGGGCCGAGGAGATCTACGACTCCCAAGGGGTGCGCGGTGCGCCCGGCCTCATGACCGATGCCGACGACACCGCCATGTCGGTGCTGGTTGCCTCGCTCGTCGACCTGCCGTACGACCCGGCACCGCTGGACCTGTTCCACAACGGCAGCCACTACGACTGCTACATCGGCGAGGACACCGGATCGGTCACCGCGAACGCCCACGCCCTCCAGGCCCTCGTGAGCTACCTGCGGCGCTGCCCGACCGCAGACGGCATGTACGGCCCCCGAGCAGCAAAGTTGTGCGACTGGCTGACCGGCCAGCAGCAACCCGAAGGACACTGGACCGACAAATGGCATGCTTCCCCGTACTACGCCACCGCGCGAAGCGTCACCGCGCTCGCACAGTACGGCGGCCACCAGGCGTCCAGGGCCGTCCAGAGCGCCGCCGCGTGGACAACTGACACTCAGCGCGCCGACGGCTCCTGGGGCGTGTGGGGCGGCACCGTCGAAGAAACCGCATACGCCGTCAAGATCCTGCTGAGCGCCGCCACCCCCGCGCCGCAGCCACAGCACACCCGGGCTCTGGACCTCGCCGAGACATACCTGCGCGCCGCCTCGCACGCCAGCCGCCGGCACCCCGCCCTGTGGCACGACAAAACCCTTTATGCGCCCACCGCAGTGATCGAAGCAGAGGTGCTCGCTGCGCGCGAGTTGCTGCGGGCACGTCGCGCAGCCGCATGTACAGAAGCGGATATGGAAAGGACGGACGCGTGACTACCGACATAGATGTGACTGCCGGCATGGACGTTCCGCCGACCGCTCCGGGGCGGCTGCCGCTCATCGGACACGTTGTGCCCCTGGTCAAAGACCGCCTGAAGTTCGTCGAACACCTGCGCACATACGGGCCGATCGTCCGCATATCGGTCGGCCCCAAGAAGGTGACCGTGGTCAACTCGCATGAATTGATCCACGAGATGCTCACCAGCAGGTCCGGCTCCTTCTCCAAGGGATTGCTGGGCGAGAAGCTCAAGCTTTTCGGTCAGTCGGCCCTGCCGGTCGCGGAGGGCGCGCCCCACCTGCGTCGGCGCCGACTGCTCCAGCCCGCCTTCCACCGCGAGCAGGTCAGCAGGTACGTCAACACGATGCGGGAAACGGTGGAGCCGTCCATCACGGGCTGGCACGAGGGGGAACTGCTCGACCTGAAGACCGAAATGGGGCTGATGGCCCAGGACGTGGCCATGTCGGTGCTGTGCTCCTTCCGCGCGGAGCAGGAGCGGGCGCGCGCGATCCTCGACGCCGTCGACACGGTCTTCACGGCCGCCATCTGGCGCACCATGGTGCCCGTGTCCTCGCTGGAACGGCTGCCCACCCGCAGCAACCGGCGGCTCAAGGCCGCTCGCAGCCTGCTGCGCAGCGAAGTGGCGGACATCATCGCGGAGCGCCGGACCGAGCCCGACGTCCACGACGACCTCGTGACGCTGCTCCTGGAGGCCCGGGACGAATCCGGTGCGCCACTGCCGGACAACGAGATCCTGTCGGAGATCATCGGGCTGCTGGCCGCAGGTTCCGAGACGACCGGAGTCATGCTGGCCTGGCTGTTCCACGAGCTGGGCCGCGACCCCGAGCTGGAGCGCAGGCTGCACGAGGAGGTCGACTCCGTGGTCGGAGAGGGTCCGATCACCGCCGAGCACGTCCCCCAACTCGCCTTCACCCGCAGACTGGTCAGTGAGACCCTGCGCCTGCACCACGCCGGCTGGCTGGTGACCCGGCAGGCCACCAAGCCCGTGCGCCTCGGGCAGGCCGAATTGCCGGCGGGTGAGCAGGTGTTGTGGAGTCCCTACGCACTGCACCGCGACCCGGCTCTGTACCCAGACCCGCTGCGCTTCGACCCCGACCGCTGGCTGCCGGAGCGCCCCCAGCCGCCGAGGGGAGCCTTCATCCCCTTCGGGTCGGGAAAACGCATGTGCATCGGCGACGCGTTCGCCTGGACGGAGGCGATCGTCATCACGGCGTTCATCGCCTCCCGCTGGCGGCTGCGGCCCGTTCCCGGCGCCGCCGTGGAGCCTGTCGGGCTGCTCACCGTGCATCCGTCGGACCCCCGTATGGTCGCCGAAACCAGGCAGCGGACCGTCGCGGGGACAGCCGTATGAGCCACACCCGCACCTCGGACGCGCGTACCCTGCCGATGCCCGACCTCCGAGGCTCTTTCCCCGGCCCCTTCGCCACCAGCCCGTATGCCGACGCCATCGAGGAACAGACCGCCCAGTGGCTCCGGACCTTCCCCTTGATCGGTTCACCCGGCGAGGCGAAGGCCCTCTGCAACATCACGGCTCATGGGGTGGCTCGTGTCCTGCCCACAGCGGACCGGGACGGCGTGTTCCTCTGCGCCGATCTCTTTCTGTGGCTCACCGCGTTCGACGATGTACACGGCGAGGCCGAAGGAGGCCGTGACACCGCCCGTCTGGTCCGCCGCATCAGTCACTGTGTCCATCTGCTGGCCGGCCACGACGAGCCAGCGGCCGATGACGACGCCTGCACCGCCGCCCTGCGGGACCTGCTGCAGCGGTTCCGGGAACGGGCCACGCCCACGCAGTACCTACGGCTCACCGCGCACCTGCGGGACAACCTCTTCGGCATCCTCTGGGAGGCCCATCACCTCGACAGGCCCGACCAGGTCACCCTGAGCGACTACTGCGCGATGCGCCCCCACACAGTCTTCGTCCGGACCGTCATGGCGACCGCGGAAGTCGCGCTCGGATACGAACTGACCGAGGACCAGCGATCCTCGGCAGCGGTGCGGGAACTGGAGAAGGCCGTCGCCGACCTTGCCGGGTGGATCAACGACCTTGCCTCGTACGCGAAGGAGACAGATCGCGGTGGCCCGACTCCTCTGAGCCTGCCAACCCTGCTGGTCCGACACCGTGAGTGCGACCTCGAAGAGGCGTTCCGCCTGGCCTCCCGCATGTGTGAAGACCAAGCCTCCACCGCACGCCTTCGAATCACCGAACTCGCCGCCGGCAACAAGAAAGCACTCGCGCATCACGCTCACGCGATGGAAGCCGTCGCCGCCTCCTACGTGTGGCACATCGGGCACGCCCGCTACGCGAGTTAGCCACGCCGCCTGTCCCTGCCCCCTGCCCCTGTCCCCCATCCCCTGAGAGGTTGTCGACGACGTGATTCGTCGGCCGTGCCCCGGCCGGCCGACGAAATCCTCCAAGGCGCGCAGGGTGTCGATCGGGTCGGAACCCGGCTCGGGCAAGACCTGCGCGGGATGAGGCCTGCGGACCCGGTCGTGGTCCTGGCGCTCGGTTCGCTGATTCAGCCTCGGCTGAACCGTTTCTGACGGTCACACTCGACGCCGCCGTGCGCGAGGGGGTGAACTCCCTCACGGGTCTCGCCCGCAGACTTCCAAACGTTGGCCGTGACGCTCTGCACCAAATGGCAGCCGAGCCGTCTGAGCTCGCCGAGCTGTGGGGCGAAGCCGCGAAGGGCCTGAAATGGCGCCACAACATCACACATCCAGGTCAGCGCCCCATGTACGTGGCCGATCCCATGGAATCGGCCGGTCAGGCTGGGACAGGCGGGTCGCCGCGCCTTGCTGTGCTCACCGGCCCCTCGAAAGCAGCCATTCAGTGCCACGTCAGGGACCGTTCGCCCTGTCGCCGATGGCGCGTGGGCGTCGGCGGCGCGGGTGCTCACGGGAGGACCGTGGGTGCTCGCGGGAGGACCGCGGGTGCTCGCGGTGCCGGTGCGAATGCGTACCGGCTCTTCGCGGACACCCGGCCCGCGCCGTCACCGTGGCCCTGTGGCGCCTGGGGGCATTTCCCGGCATGCCGCAGGTCCCGTACATCGCCGCCGCCCGACGTCCGGTGCGTCCCGGCTGTCATGCACCCGCGCTCGCGCCCCCGGGGGCGGCCCTCACGCGGTTCCGGAGCGTGCCGATGTGCTCGACCTCGACCTCGACGACGTCGCCGGGCCGCAGATGACGACCGGAGAACACGCCGGCGCCGCGCGGTGTTCCGGTGAGGATCACGTCTCCGGGTTCGAGGGTCTGATAACGGGAGAGGTAGGAGATCAGCTCGGTCACGCCGTGGATGAAGCTGCTGGTGCGGTCGTCCTGGCGTATGTCACCGTTGACCAGGGTGCGCAGCCGCAGGTCGAGCGGCGCGGTGAACTCGTCCGGGGTGACCAAGCAGGGGCCGAGCGGTTTGAAGGTGTCGAAGCTCTTGGCCACACCGAGGGACACGGTCGGATCGCCCGACATCGCACGCTGCTGGATATCGCGCGCGGAGACGTCGTTGGCGATGGTCAGGCCGGCGATGTGGCTCGCAGCCTCGGCGGCGGAGACCGCGCTCGCGGACCGGCCGATCACGACGGCCACCTCACCCTCGTAGTCGACCCGGTCGGCCGCGACGGCCGGGAGGCGGATGTCGTCGCCCGGTGCGGTGACCGCGGATCCGGCGACCAGCTGGAAATTCGGCTCAGCGGGCAGGATGACGTCGGACCGCCCCATCGCGGCGAACATCTCCAGGGCCTCCTCCGCATGGCTGCGGTAGTTGAGGCCGACGATCAGGATCTTCCCGGGCCGGGGAACGGGAGCGTGCACCCGGACCTCGCCGAGGGCGACCCGCCGGACGACCGCCGCGGCGCGCGCGGCGTCGACACCCGGTCCGCGCAGGAGGGCGCCCAGGTCTGCGAAGGGGAGGTCGAGTACGGAGAGCTCGCCGGGGCTCTCCTCCCTGGCGATGCCCAGGGCTGTGCTGTACAGGCGCATCACGGACTCCCGCGTGTTGGGGACATGTTCTCTTGCATCTAAGTCAAGAGATTTCTTGTTTCCGAGTCAAGAGTTCATCGGCCACCGAGTCACCGCTCCCGGGTGCAGCCGATGAGGGCGGGGATGTGCCGCCTAGGCTGGGTTGCTATGCCAAGGAACCGCCAACAGATCCCCAAAGCCGAGCGCGAGGCCGTCCTGGTCGACAGCGCCTGGGAGCTCTTCGCCGTCAAGGGATACAAGGGGACCAGCCTGACCGAGGTCGGAAAGGCGGCCGGCGTCGCGGCCAACGCCGTGCGCTGGTACTTCCCGACCAAGGACGACCTGTTCGCCGCCGCACTGGACCGCCTCTTCCAGCGCGAGCGGGAGCGCGTGGAGACGGATCCCGCGATCGGAGGGGATCCGCAGCGGCAACTGGTGACGTTCCTCGCCGACCTGGAGGCGTATCGCGGGCTGCACCGGGAGGCGTATGACCGTATGGACGAGTCGCCCGCCCTCACCGAGGTCTACTCCCACATGCGGGAATGGCTGGAGGGACGCCTGCTCGCGGCCGTCGCGAACCGGCTGCCCGAGGGGGTCGACGTCGCACCCGTGGCGGACATGGCACATGTGCTCTTCGAGGGGCTTCTGGTCAGCGCCCGGGGGCTGGACCGACCGACCGGGGAGTTCATCGACCTCCTCATGGAGGCGCTGACGGCCGTCGCGGCGGCACGCTGACACCGATCTCTTGACTGCCATACAAGAGCCCACCTAAGGTTCTCTTGCATGGCAGCCAAGAGGGCTGTCATGCCCTCGATAAGGAGGTCGCCACTCCATGGCTTCTCCAGGCAAACTCGCCCACATCGTCCTGCGCACCGGCCGTCTGTCGCCCATGACCGACTGGTACGTACGCGTCCTCGAAGGCCGCGTCACCTTCGCCAACGAGGCCCTCGCCTTCCTGACCTACGACGACGAGCACCACCGTGTCGCGCTGGTCGCCACCGGGGCTTCCGAGCGTCCGACGGACGCGCACACCGGTCTGCACCACGCAGCATTCACCTACACCACGCTCGGAGATCTGCTCGGCACGTACCAGCGGCTGAAGAAGGACGGCATCCTGCCCTTCTGGTGCATCAACCACGGTCCGACCACCTCGATGTACTTCGAGGACCCCGACGGCAATCACATCGAGCTCCAGATCGACAACTTCGCCACCGAAGAAGCCCTCGACGAGTGGTTCCGGTCCGGAGCCTTCGAAGCCAATCCGATCGGGGTCGCCTTCGACCCGGACGATCTGGTGCGCCGCTTCGACGCGGGTGAGCCCTTCGCCGAACTGGTCAGGCGCGCATGACCGACATCGACGCCCCGGTCGTCATCGTCGGAGCCGGCCCCGTCGGGCTCGCCACCGCGCTCGTCCTGGGCCGGCACGGCGTCCGCAGCGTGGTCTTCGAACAGTACGACGGGATCAATCCGCACCCCCGGGCCCATGTCGTCAACACCAGGTCCATGGAACTGTTCCGCACCTGGGGCATCGCGGATGCCGTCCGAGCGGACGCCGCCGACCCGGCCTGGGCCGGCACCATCCTGTGGAAGCAGACCCTCGCCGGGGAACCACTGGGCCGCATCGACCTCGTCGAAGGCCCGGAGGACCAGCTCCTGCACCGGATCCACGCCTCGGCCGAGCAGCTCACCTCCTGCGCCCAGGACCGTGTACAGCGACATCTCCTCGACGCGGTCCTCGCCCAGGGCATGGCCACCGTGCACTACAGCACCACCGTCGTGGAGGTGACGGACCTCGGCGATTGCGTCGATGTCACCGTGGAAGGCGTGGGCGGGCGGCAGATCCTGCGCACCCGTTACGCCGTGGCGGCGGACGGGGCGACCGGGAGCCTGCGCGACACGCTCGGCATCAAGATGGACGACTCCCCGGTTCTCGGCCACCAGTTGAACATCTATTTCCACGCCGATCTCTCCCCCTGGATGGGAGAGGACCCCGCTCTGCTGGTCTGGCTGATCAACAGCGCCTCCCCGGGACTCCTCATCGGGATGGACGGCGTTCGCCGGTGGACCTTCCAGCGGAGCTTCGACCCGGCTGTCGAATCACCGCAGGACTACCCGCCCGAGCGGTGTGCCCGAATCATCCAGGAGGCCGTCGGAACCACCGAACTCGACGTGGACATCCGCTCCGTCGGGCCGTGGATCATGGCGGCCCGGACCGCCGAGACGTACCGCAGCGGCCGTGTGTTCCTCGTGGGCGACGCGGCTCACCAGTTCCCGCCGACAGGCGGCCTGGGGATGAACAGCGGCCTCGCCGACGCGGACAACCTCGGCTGGAAACTCGCCGCCGTTCTGAGGGGTGGTGCTTCCGACGCCCTGCTCGACGGGTACGAGCGCGAACGCCGTCCCGTGGCCGTCGACAACGCCCGCCACAGCATGCTCAACGCCATCAAGATGGCAGAGGTCGGGATCGGGCCCGAAACGACCAGGATCGCCGCCCGCCTCGAAAGCCCCGACCCGGCAGTCGCCGCGGCGGAACGCCGACGGATCGCGGACGCCATTCCTCCCCAGCGCCCGCACTTCGACGCGCTCAACCAAGAGATCGGATACGTCTACGGAGCGGCCCGGCACGACGACGGTGCCCCGTTCTCGGCCACCGACTACACACCGATCGCCGCCCCCGGAGCACGACTTCCGCACGCCTGGATCGAACGTGCCGGGGAACGGGTGTCCACGCACGACCTCCTCATACCGGGCTTCACCCTCATCACGGGGCCCGAGGGAGCCGACTGGGCCGATGCCTTCGCGGAGACCGGGGAGGGCGTGGCGAAGCGAACTGTCGTGATCGGCCGGGACGTCACCAGCCCGGACGGCTACTGCCCCGAGTTGCTCGGGATCCGTGAGAACGGAGCCCTTCTCGTCCGGCCGGACGGTCACATCGCGTGGCACAGCGCCGAGGGATCATCCCCTGCATCCGCGCTCGCCGCCCTGCTCAACGCCACTGAGCAGCCCGCCTAGGTCCTGTCGTCGAACTGCCGTCGCCGCCCCGGAGAGCGGCCGCGCGGCGTCCCGGTGCGTGCGACCGCCAAGCGCCGGAACGGCCTCGTAGCAGAGCTACTGGGCCACTTCGGCAACGCCGCGAGCGTGCATGCCGGACACCGCGCGGCAGACAGCAGTCCGACGGACAGGGCCTGGCCCGGCATGGAGCGTCTGTGGGGCGCCGGGCCGCGTGCCCGGCACTCTCCCGGCCCTCACTCCCGGCCTCTTGTCCCGTTCGGTGGCACGGCCCGTCCGGCGACCAGAGCCCCCAGTACCGACACGCGCACCATGGCCGCGCCTCGCAGGCACGGCTGTTTCGGGCGCCCGCCCTTGCCGTACCGGCCCGACTCCTCGTCCGCCCCGACGGCCACAGATGCCCCACCCGGAGGAACGCAGTGGTGACCCCCCAGAAAGCAACCGGCTCCCGCCCCACGCTTCAGGATCGATACGTACGCGAAGAAGGCATCGTTCACCTCACCGGCATCCAGGCCCTCGCCCGCCTGCCGCTCGACATCCGTCGCGCCGACCGTCGCGAGGGCCGCGGCACCGCGGGATTCGTCTCCGGATACGAGGGTTCGCCGCTCGCGGGATACGACATGGAACTCACGCGCTGCGGCTCCCTTCTCGACGAGTACGACATCGTCTTCCGCCCGGGCGTCAACGAGGAACTCGCGGCGACGGCCGGCCAGGGCACCCAACTCGCCTCGGCGCAGCCGGACAAGCGCGTCGACGGTGTCACGGCCATCTGGTACGGCAAGTCCCCGGGCCTCGACCGCGCTTCGGACGCCATCCGGCACAACAACCTGATGGGCACCCACCCGGACGGCGGCGCACTGGCCCTGGTCGGCGACGATCCCGCCGCCAAGTCGTCGACCGTCCCCGGCGCCTCCGAACTGCTCCTCGCAGATCTGGGTCTGCCCACGCTCTACCCGTCCGACCCGCAGGAAGCCCTCGACTTCGGGCTGCACGGTGTGGCGATGTCCCGGGCGTCCGGACTGTGGGTGGCGCTGAAGATCGTGACGGCCGTCGCCGACGGCTCCGGCACCGTCGACGTGAGCGCCGGACGGGTGTCACCGGTCGTTCCGGACCTCGCGGTCGACGGGGTGTCGTACCGCCACACCGTAGGCAGCCGGATGGTGCAACCGGCCCTCGGCGATCTGGAACGCAGCCGGGACGGCGCCCGTCTGGAGATCGCCCGTCGCTACGCCGCCGCCAACAACCTCAACCGGATCACCAGAACGGGTCCCGACGACCGCATCGGCATCGTCGCGGCGGGCAAGACCTTCCTCGACCTCCGCCAGGCCCTTCGCATCCTCGGACTCGACGACGCGGAACTGGGGCGCCGCGGTGTACGGCTGCTGCACCTCGGCATGATCCACCCTCTGGAACCCACGGTCGTCGAACGGTTTGCGAGCGGACTGCGCCACATCGTTGTCGTGGAGGAGAAGCGCCCACTCGTCGAGACCGCTCTCAAGGACCTGCTCTACGGCCAGGGTGACCAGCCGTCCGTCTCCGGCAAGCGCACACCCGACGGCTCGGCCCTGTTTCCCCTCGACGGAGAACTCGATCCCGACACCGTCGCCGCACGGCTCGCACCCCGCCTGAACGAACTGGGTGAATTCCTCACCGTGCAAAGCTGGTTGGAGAATATTCGGGCAACAACCCGGCGCAAGAGCCTGCCGCTTCTGCCCTTGCTCACCCGCACCCCCTACTTCTGTTCCGGCTGTCCTCACAACCTCTCGACCAAGGCACCCGAGGGAGCCGCCGTCGGGGCCGGGATCGGCTGCCACGCCATGGTCACGCTCATGGCCCCCTCCCAGGCCGGGGACGTGATCGGCATGACCCAGATGGGAGGCGAGGGCGCCCAGTGGATCGGCATGCAGCCGTTCCTCGAACGCGACCACCTGATCCAGAACCTCGGTGACGGCACCTTCCACCACTCCGGCAGCCTCGCCATCCGCGCTGCGGTCTCGGCGGGAGTGAACGTCACCTACAAGCTGCTCCACAACTCGGCGGTGGCGATGACCGGCGGCCAGCAACCCGTCGGCGTCATGCCCGTGCCCGCGATAGTCCAGGGCCTCCTGGCGGAGGGCGTCAAGCGCATCATCGTCACGACCGAGGACGTCAAGCGCTACCGGAGGATCACGCTTCCGAAGGGCGTCGTCGTCTGGCACCGCGACCGCCTGGCCGAGGCCCAGGAGGTGCTCGCCCGGACCCCCGGCGTCACCCTGCTCCTCCACGATCAGGAATGCGCGACGGAACTCCGACGCAAGCGCAAGCGCGGCCTCGTGCCCGAACCCACCGAGCGCGTGGTGATCAACGAGCGGGTGTGCGAAGGATGCGGCGACTGCGGACAGCAGTCCAACTGCCTCTCCGTGCAGCCCGTCGACACCGAGTTCGGCCGCAAGACCCGGATCGACCAGTCCTCCTGCAACAAGGACTACGCCTGCCTGGCGGGGGACTGTCCCTCGTTCCTCACCGTCGTCCCCGTCGGCAAAAAGCCCGCCTTCGTCCCCGTCCCGATGCCGGACGACGCTGCTCTGCCCGATCCGGAGCCTTTCGTACCGGCATCCCACACCACCCGGATCACCGGTGTCGGGGGCTCCGGCGTGGTCACGCTCGCCCAGATCCTCAGCACCGCGGCTTCACTCGCGGGCCGGCACGTCCGGGCCCTGGACCAGACCGGCCTGGCCCAGAAGGGCGGCGCGGTGGTCTCCGACATCAAGATCACCAAGGAGACGACGGATCAGGCCGGTAAAGCGGCCCTGGACGAGTGCGATCTCTACCTCGGCTGTGATCTGCTCGTCGCAGCCGATCCCGGACAGCTGACGACGGCCACCCCGGCACGCACAGTGGCGGTCGTCTCCACGGCAGAGGTCCCGACCGGACAGATGGTGATCGACCCGGAGGTGTCGTTCCCGCCCGTCGGACCTCTCAAGGAACGGATCCGGACAGAGTCCAGGGACGCGGTCTTCCTCGACGCGCGCCGGCTCGCCAACGACCTGCTGGGCGAGGACCAGTTCGCCAATCTCCTGCTCACGGGCGCGGCCTACCAGACCGGCGGGCTGCCGCTGCCGGCCCGTGCCATCGAGGAGGCGATCACCCTCAACGGTGTGAAAGTCGAGGCCAACCTCAAGGCGTTCCGTCTCGGCCGCCAGGCCGTCGCCGACCCCGAGGCCTTCGCCGATCTCCTGGAGGGGCGGGCCGCCTCACCCAAGCCGGAGCGCGGTCTGTCCGACGAGGCCCGGCGTACCCTCGAACTGGTCGGTGCCGCCCCCGAGTCGGAGCTCGCCCGGCTCCTGGCGGTCCGGGTACCGGACCTCATCGCGTACCAGAACGCCGCCTACGCAGCGAGGTACGCACGCTTCGTCGAACAGGTACGTCGAGCAGAGGGCGAGAGCGTCCCCGGCTCGACCGCACTCACCGAGGCCGTTGCCAGGAACCTGCACAAGCTGATGGCGTACAAGGACGAGTACGAGGTGGCCCGGCTCTCCCTCGACCCCGAGGTCGAGCGGGAGGTGAAGGCCCGCTTCGGGGACGGCGCGCGGATCTCCTACCGTCTCCATCCGCCCGTACTGCGGGCACTCGGAATGACTCGCAAGATCGAACTCGGCCCCTGGTTCAAGCCCGCCTTCCAGGCACTCGCCGCGATGCGCAGGCTCCGTGGCACCCGCCTGGACCCCTTCGGAGCGGCACGCGTGCGGCGCACGGAACGGGCCCTGGTCGTCGAGTACGAGGCCACGATCAGCGAGGTCTGCCGGAATCTCGACGAGGGCTGCCACGGCTTGGCCGTCGAGATCGCCTCACTGCCCGACACCGTGCGCGGCTACGAGGAGATCAAGATGGCATCGGTGGCGCGATACAGGGCACGGTCCGCGGAACTCGTCGGCCGGCTGGGCGGGCGGCACCGTGACGCTGTGCCTGGTGCACCACGGCGACCGGGCGATCGTCCAGGTCCGCGACACGGGCACGGGCATCCCTGCGGATGACCTTCCGCACGTCTTCGACCGCTTCTGGCGCGCCGACGCGGCCCGGGGACGGGAGACGGGCGGCAGTGGGCTGGGCCTGTCGATCGCCCGGCAGATCGTCTCGGACCACAAGGGGACGATCGACGTGGAGAGCACGGTGGGGACGGGGACGACGTTCACGATCGTGCTGCCGACGGTGTGAACCGCCCACCCCGAGCGCTGTCGACAAGGGTGAACCGCCCGCCCTGACTCCACCTTCCGCCCTCTGCCCGCCGCCGCCCGGAACCCCTCGCGCTCCGTCGACGCGTCGAGCGCTCGCGCTGAGCCCCGGCAAGGCACTGCACGGCGACCGACGTCACGACCAACTTGTCGCCCTGCGCTCGCTGTTCACCCGGGCCAAGCCGGCACGTCGCGCTTTCCGTAACCGGGCCGGCCGGATCAGGGACGGGCGTCCAGGCACTGACGGCGGTGCCCCAGAGCTGTTCGAGAACCTGGTTCTCGTCGTTGGCGACAGCCGACAGGTACCGGCCCTCGCCGAGCTCGGGACGACCTTGCCGAGCGCCGTGTCGTAGGCCCGGCGAGTGTTCGCCACGGTGATGGAGTCGGCTGTGGCCGGGTGCTTCCCGACCGGCCAGGCGTCGCGCGTGCCGTGCGCCCTCAGCGGTCAGTGACCCCTCCACCCCGCGCGGACCCTACCGAATCGTGACCGGGGCCGCTAGCCTCCTTCCCTCCGTACGCCGAAGGACCACCAGGAAAGGACAGCATGTCCATTCGTTCTCGGGTCGCAGCCGTCGCTACATCCATCGCACTGGCCGGCGCAGGCATGCTCGGCCTCGCGTCGCCGGCCTCGGCCGGGGCCACAGGGCTCATCTGTCCGAGCTATCCGCAGATCATCGACGGCAGCGGCGGTCACAAGGGGGCGAGGATCTCCTGCACCGGCGGATCGTTCTTCCTCGCCATCAGGTGCGAGACGCTGGATGCCAGGAAGTACAGGTACTGGCACTACGGCAACTGGGCTGCCTCTGGCAGCACTTCAACGGTATGGTGCGACCGCGACGCGAAGATCATCGCAGCTGAGCCTCGTACGGGATGAGCCTCCTCCGCAGCACCCAGAGGCCGCGAGACACTGAGTCGGGCCCGTCACTCTTCCGGTGACGGGCCCGATGGGCGCAGCAGGGTCAGTAGCAGGCGATCAGCCAGACGATGAGCCCGGCCCATGACAAATCCCCCACCGCGCGCGACGCGGCACACGCCCCCCTCGGCAGTCGGTCCCCAACCGTGCGCAAACCGAAGTCCTCTGCGGATTGCAGATTACGCTTGCCCCGCAGCCACTGCGTGATCTTCCGTCTTCGCACACCGGTGATCAACGGTGGCCTCACCTGTCGGCGAACCCGGAGCAGCCAATGACCTCGCCCGGCCCTGTCACCCGAGATCTGCTCGAGACCTTTGACGACGTACGTTCCAGAACCCTCGCCCGCCTTGACGGCCTCACCGACGCCGAGTACCTCTGGGAGCCCGTCGCCTCGTGCATGACGCTCCGGGCGGATGAGAACGGTGTGTTCCGTGCCGATCCACGGCCCGCCGGCGATGTCCGTCCGGCACCGTTCACGACGATCGCGTGGCGTATCTGGCACATCGGGGCAGACTGTCTGCGCGGCTACGGCCGCTTCTTTGACGACGAAACCCCGAGCGGTGACCAGCACCTGTGGCCGGGCACGGCGGCCGAAGGCGTCCAGATGCTGGTCACCGACTGGTCCCGATTCCGAACCCGCGTCGAACTCCTTGGCGATGACCGTCTTCTCCAGCCCATGGGCCCCCGCGCCGGCTCCTACGGTCACGAGAGCTACCTGCTCCTGGCTCTCCACGCCCTGGACGAAGCCGCTCACCACGGCGCCGAAATCGGCGTCCTTCGCGACCTCCACCTCCACGGCTTCACCGCGGAGCAAGGAACCAGCAACGAAGTCAGCACGACAACCTGACACACAGCCGGGCAGCCGGTGGGAGCCGCAACAACGTCTTTCAAGCGCCTCGTACTTCACCGCAGCAGGAACAACGCGCCCTTGATGACCTCGGGCATTTCCCGGCCGGGCCTGGCGGTCGGTCCTTGAGGATGTCGGCGTTCGACGTATGCCGTGCCGTATGCCGCACAAGGGGAGGGTGACCGGCTTGCGCTGTTGCCGCCCCGGCCAGTGAGGAGGCCGCGGGCTCGGGCGTCCAGTCCTGCGCGCAGGGGACGAGCAGTTTTGGCCGGGGGTGCCGGGAGGGGGCGAGTGGGGGCAGTCTTCTCCGTTTGCGGACCTGAGTCGCGGGTCATGGTGTGCCACCACCACCCGGTGGACGGTTCCGTGATTGCCGCGCTGGGCGCGAGGACGCTGTGTGAGTGATTCCGCCAGCACGGTCGGGCAGCAGTGCACGCGCTGCCGGAGGATCGGTGCGCCCTTCCGCTAGTGTCCAGGGCACCGCGCTTTCACCGGCGAGTGAACGTGCAGGTGCCCCAGCTCATCGATTCCGGCAGCAAGGAATGATCGTCCATGGCCGTGTGCGAGGTCTGCCACAACGAATACGAGCTGGCGTTCGAGGTACGTGTCGCGGACGGGGCGGTCCACGTCTTCGACAGCATCGAGTGCGCCGCCCAGAAGATCGCCCCGATCTGTGTCAACTGCCAGTGCCGCATCCTCGGTCACGGCATGCAAGCCGACGGACAGTTCTTCTGCTGCGCACACTGCGCACGTGCGAAGGGCCTGTCCGAGTCCCAGCTCGTGGATCACGCCTGACCCCTCGGCCCGGTCACCGGAGCAGACTGCGAAGCACACTTCGATGTGTGCGGAGCGCTGCCCGGTCGGTCCGGGCAGCGCTTCGAGGAGGTCGCCAACGGTCGGATCGTGCAGTGCCCGGGCGGCATCAGCCTGGCAAGCATGACGCCGGCTGAGAGCCCGGGCCCGTACAAGCGGCCCTGGGACCGCCACGCCGTGCGGGCAGGGCGTCGGTCCGCTGGTACGACGCCGGACCGGCAGCGTGGTCACGGCGCGGGGCTGGCCGCGAGCAGTGATTCGAGCGTGGCGCGGGCGGTGTGCTGACGGGGCAGTCCGGACAGGGCGAGGTGCTCCTCGCCGAGGTCGGCTCCGTCATGGCTCACCGGCCCGTGGAATGTCGCGAAGCCGCTGCCGTCGGGCAGGCGGAACAGCGCGGCGCGGGTGAACAGACCGCCGTCGAGCCGCGTGACGCCGTGGAACTGGGTGCCCGTGAAGTCCGCGTACGCCAGCCGGCAGCCGCTCAGGTCGAGGTCGACCAGCGTGGCACCGGACAGCGGCAGCTCCGCGTCCGGCCAGAACCGGTCGGCCTCCGCCGGTCGCAGGTGCGTTGTGAGCAGGTTCTGCGCCGCCTGCCGCACGGCCAGTTCGGCCCGCTGCTCGTCGTCGAGGTCCGCGGCGCCGACCGGGAACGGCAGCGGCATCCGCAGGTACGCACAGGCCGCGGTGACGATCTCGGCGCGCAACTCGGGTCGGACGTCGCCGAGCGCATCCAGAATCCGCAGCCCGGCCAGCCGCCCTGACGCCTCGGCCGCGGCCAACTGGTGTGCGTACGGGGCGACGGCGGCGTCGGTTGCCAGGCGTGCCGGGCCGTCGTCCGCGGGTACCGTCGCCCAGCCGAACGGCCACCGCTGTTCGAGGTCGGTGGCCGCAGCGCGGGCTTCGGTGAGGTCGGCGGCGGGTTGGTCCAGGTACACCTGCGAGTCGAAGCGCGCACCGCGGAACATCGCCGCCGCGCCGAACCGCACCTTCCAGAACCACGCGGCGTCCCGGAAGTGCGCGCCGCGGAACGACGCGGCATCGCGGAACAGCGCCCCGTCCCCGCCCTCCTCCCAGGTCTGGTACTCACCCATCAGGTACGCATCGGGCCAGTGGGGGTCGGTCTCGTTCGGTTCGCACCAGGGGATCGCGGTCGCCGGCCCGAGCATCTCCGTGAAGGCGTCGTCGTCGAGATCCTCCCAGCTCTCCTCCTCCCAGACACCCTCCTCGCCGAATCCGAACCAGGCGAGCCCGTCGAATTGGGCATCGTCGAACCGGGCCCGGCCGTGGAACCGGGCCCGGCCGAAGACGGCCTCCATGCCGAACCGGGCACCGGCGAACCGGGCGTCGCAGGCGAACACCGCGCGCGCGAACACCGCTTCGCGCTCCCAACGCGTTCCCTCGAATGTGGTATCGCCACGGAACAGGCAGTCGGCGAAGGTCGCCCGGGCGAACCGGCAGCCGGTGAAGTCGATGCTGTCCACGACCGCGCCGGTCAGGTCCACCTTGATGCCGTCCCAGCGGGCGGTGTCCGGCCCGGCCGTGTCCGGTACGGGACGCAGCCGGTCGGCGAGCATGCCGAGCGCCGCCCGCCGTACCTCCGGCCCGGCCGGATCGTTGCCGCCGTCCGCCGGGTGTTCGTCCCGGGCCAGATGCTCTCGGACGAACGCGCAGACCGCCTCCGCGACGTTCGGCCGCAGGTCCGGATGCTCGTCGCCGAGCCGGGCCAGTTCGGCCACGGCGTCCCGCCGTGGACCGATGTCGCCGCCGCGCAGCCGGCCCGCGGCTGCCCGCACCGCGTCGGCCGCCGGCTCGCCATCACCGATGACCACCATAGACACCCCACACTAGGTAGAACGATCAAACTCCTTGGCCCCGTAAGGTAGCGGTTCGCCCGGACCCCATCGAGAGTGGCCCGCGTTTGCCACCAGCCGGTGGTGGAGAAGGAAGCCGCCCTCGTTCACGGCTGACTCAGCCGGGACCTGCGGGGCGTTCTGGGCGCGAAGATCTCGGACGCTGGATCATCCGCGCAGCGGCACGGATGGGAGCAGCTGGTGCCCGCGCAGCCGTGGCTGACGCGCATCAGGTGGAGAACGGGTGGCCGGCCACCTCTGCGGCGCCGGAGCGTACCGGGACGCGGAAGAGCTGACGTTGGTCGCCGTGCGGGAGCCGGGCGCATACGACCGCCTGGACTGAACCGGAGGCCGCCCAGTACGAGGTTCGGCGGTGGCTCATGGGACGCGGGGTGGGAGACGGTGAGCGCGCGGCGGTGGCGACGCAAGGTTCGGTGTGTGGGCGCGCGTCGTCGCGGAAGGTCGTGGGCGGGGTGGCCGTGACGGCTGCCGTTGGAATGCCAGGTCGGTGCGCAATGTTGAATCAGGCATGACGACCGATCAGCGCACGATCACCAACCCAGCCGCCCTCCATGACCCGGCACCATTCGGCTACAGCCATGCCGTCTCGGCGCCCGGCGTACCCGTCTTCATCGGCGGCCAGTACGCCTCCGACGCCACCGGTGCTCCTCTCCCCGGTGATTTCGCGACCCAGGTGGACCTGGCGTTCGACCGGCTGCGGTCGGCGCTGGAGGGGGTCGGCCTTGGCTACGAGCACGTGGTCCGACTCGGCACCTTCATCGTCGACCACGACCTCGACAAGCTGGAGATCCTCGGCAAGGCGCTGCACGCCCGTTTTGGAGACAGGCTGCCGGCCCAGACACTGAGCGGCGTGGCCTCGCTCGCGCTGCCGGGGATGCTGTTCGAGGTGGACGCGGTCGCGGTACGGCCATAGCGGATCCTCCGCGCGCAGCATCGGCCCGATCCCGCGATCGGGTGCCCCGCGTCCGCTGTTTCCCGATCGGGGCAAGCTGTCGCCCGGACAGGCCCGCTCGGGCCTGTCCGGGGACGCCCGGCGCTGAGGGCGGCCCGGGCGGTTCGTCCGGCCGGCAGCGGATCAGGGGGCGGGCGAAGTGCCGGACGGTGCTGAGCCTGGTCGCAGCTGCTTCTTGCCCTGCTGGAAGTGGGGGAACACTCCAAGATCGGCTCCTGATCCTTGTCCCTGGTGGGTCCACTGTCAGTGTTCGTCCTGTCGCAGACTTGCAGAACGTGGCGGCCCGGCTGGTTGCCGCGTTTTTGGCTCAGTCGACCCAAGGACTGCAATCGTGAGCGAGCGCGTTCTCATCCCCCGCAACCGGGGCTTCCTCTTCCTCGACTCCCACCCGGCGGGCTGCGAGCGGCTGGTGGCCGACATGTGGCAGGCATGCCCCGACTCTGCCGACGTGCCGGAGGGTGCCGGACCGGTGGCTCTGATCATCGGCTCCTCGGCCGGATATGGCCTGGCGGCCACTGTCGCCGGACTCAAGCGCGCCGGTATCCGCGGCATCATGGTCTCCTTCGAGAAGGCCCCCACCGAACGGCGTACCGCTACGGCCGGCTGGTACCGCACCGCCGCCACCGCCGACATCGCCCGTACCGCCGGGCGGGATCTGGTCTTCCTCAACGGCGACGCGTTCTCCGACACGATGAAGAATCAGGTCGCCGATCTCATCGAACAGCGTTTCGGCGGCAGGCTGGACTACCTGATCTACTCGGTGGCCGCGCCACGACGCACCGACCCGGCCACCGGCACCACGTACGCCTCCGTCCTCAAGCCGATCGGCCGGGCGAACCGCACCAAGACCCTTGTTTTCGACGACCAGGGCGTTCCCGAGGTGCGCGAGGTCGAGACCGGGCCGGCTGAGGGCGATGATGTCGAGCAAACCGTGGCCGTGATGGGCGGTGCGGACTGGGAACGCTGGATCGAGCACCTGGCCGGTCGGGGACTGCTCGCCGAGGGCTTCGCTACCGTCGCGCTGTCGTACATCGGATCGCCGCTGACAGCGGCGATCTACCGGCAGGGCACCATCGGCGCGGCCAAGGCCCACCTGGAGGCCACCGCCCGCACCCTGAGCGAGCGGCTCGACAAAACGGTGGGCGGGCGGGCCGTGACCTCTGTCAACGGCGCCGCCGTCACCCAGTCCTCCACCGCCATCCCCGGCATCGCCCTGTACACCGGCCTGCTGCGCGGCGTCCTTGGAGAGGACCTGGTCCCGCCAGTACATCAACTTGCCGCCCTGTGGGACCAACTCACCGGTGCCGCCCCGCTCGCCCTGGATGACGAAGGCCGGATCCGCCTGGACACCTGGGAACTCGCTGAAGACGTCCAGACGGCCGTCACCGAACGCTGGGCGGCCGCCACGACCGATACCATCGCCGGTCTCGCCGACCTCGACTGGTTCCACGCCGAGGTCCAACGCCTGTACGGATTCTCCGTGCCGGGCGTCGACTACACCGCCGCGGTGGCCACCGACATCCCCTGGCCCGTTCCCACATCCTGACCCCGGCACGGATCCGCCATGCGGAACCCCCGCCGAGCGGTTCTCCCCCTTCGTCGCACCGAGGTCCGTCCGGCCTGTGACGGCCGGGGCCTGCAGGTGGCCCGCGCTACCCTCGCAGCGCGTGTGCGAGGGCCTCGTCGAGCAGTTCCCGCAGAACTGAGGAGGTCGGTGCGACGGCGGTCGCGAGCAGTGCCCGGCCGTCGGCCAGCGGTGTGAGAACAGCGCACCCGTCCCGGGATCCCGTGCGGAGAAGGACAGGGTCGTGACGAGTGCCCATCTTCGGGTCCACGAGCAGGAGTTGGCCGACGGCGCGGTGTCCGTGCAGCCTGGCCGGACCGTCCCAGCCAGGCTCCGGATTCCCGTATGCCGTCTGCTGGTCGAGCAGCGGTCTCCCGGCACGGTGGACCAGGAGTCTGCTCACGAGGTGGCCCGGGTCCTCGTTGGCCCGGCCCAGGATTTGCTCCTCCCTCAGTAACAACCGGGCGGTGGAGGCAAGTTCGACATGGCAAGTCTGCCTGAGGTTGCTGTCGGCAGCGCTGATCAGCGGCCGGGGCAGCCAGCGCAGGCCGGCGTGCTCCCCGGCGGTGAGCCGTACGTCGTACGTGGCCGGCGCGGCGGTGGGGCCGCGCAGGGCGAGTGTGGCGGCGGCTGTCGTGACCTCCAACAGGGCCCGGTCCTCCACGGTGACGTCGATGGTGAGTCGGTCGCCGCCGAGTGGGGCGCTCATGGCACCGATGATCCCCACCTTGGCGGAGTTCCCGTCGGTGCGCATGCGTCGGAGGTGGAACGGGCCGTCACTGCGTAGCTGTGGAAGCGTGGTGGCACGTCCGTTGTACGTGGCGCGGATGCGGGCCGTGGCCCGTACTCCGTGCGGGTGCCCGGCGGGCTCCTCGGCGCCGGAGAGGGATCCGGTCGACGCCGCTCGGTCATCGACGATTTGTGCGGCGTGGCTCATACGGCCGCCTTGACACGCCACTCGGAGAGGTGGGCGGTGACCCAGTCGGCGACCTCGCGGATGCCGTCGTCGGAAGTGAGGCTGGTGAAGACGACGGGAAGGTCACCGCGTTGCCGTTCGGCGTCGACGGCCATGGCGGCGAGGTCGGCGCCTACGTGCGGGGCGAGGTCGGTCTTGTTGACGACGAGGAGGTCGGCGGTGGTGATGCCGGGGCCGCCCTTGCGGGGGATGTCGTCGCCGCTGGAGACGTCGATGACAAAGATCTGCACGTCGACGAGGCCCTTGGAGAAGGTGGCGGTGAGGTTGTCGCCACCGGACTCGATGAGCACGAGGTCGAGGGGGTGGAGGGTCTCCTCCAGGTGTTCGACGGCCTCCAGGTTGGCCGAGATGTCGTCGCGGATCGCGGTGTGTGGGCACGCGCCGGTCTCCACCGCGGTGATGCGCTCGGGCGGCAGCACGGCCTCGCGCAGCAGGTACTCGGCGTCCTCGCGGGTGTAGATGTCGTTGGTGACGACGGCGATGGACCAGCGGTCGCGCAGGGTGCGGCAGAGCGCGGCGACGCTTGCTGTTTTGCCGGAGCCGACGGGCCCGCCCAGGCCGACACGGAGCGCCCGGCGGCTGCCGTCGGCGCGAAGCGGTCCGGCGCTGTGGGTGTGGCGCTGCGGCATGGTCGCAGGGGGGTCGAGGTGCACGGAGAACTCCAGGTGGGAAGGGAGGGTTTCAGGAGGCGAAGAGCCGGACGGTCCAGGCGGCGTGCTGCTCGCCGATGATGTCCAGCAACGGAGAGGACGCGGACGGGAGGGCGTCGACCCCCTCGGTCGTGACCCGATCCGCGGCCCGGGCGGCAGCTGTGGCGACGGCGTCCATATCGGGGCTGAGGCGGGCCAGTAGCCCCGAGGCGTCGAGAGGGTCGAGGCTCAGCAGGCGCACTGCCGCGGTGGCCGGGCCGCTGACGTTCTCGTACGCGGTGGCGTAGGCGGCGTCCAGAGCGGTGAGTCCGGCGGCCCGGGCGGCGAGGCCCAGCACGAGCGGCTGGTGGGCGCCCCGGGGGCGCTCGGCGGCCAGCAGTTCCAGGTCTTCGGACGGGAAGGTCGCTCGGGCCGCGCGCATCATCTGACGGCCGAGCCGACGGGCGACGGCGCGGAGCGCGGGGACGGGGGTGCGTGCGTCGGCGGCGTCGTCCAGCAGCAGCGGGTCATGCCCGGCGGCGGCCGCGGCGGCCAGACCGGCCATGGTCAGGCCGGTGGTGTGCAGACGGCCGAGGCAGAATGCCTCCAGGCTTTCGGTGTCGTGAACGGCTCCGTGGGCGACGGCGGCTTCGACGCCACCCGAGTGGGCATGCCCTCCGGCGGGGAAGCGGCCGTCGGCCAGGAGGAGCAGGGCTGCACGGCTCATGGTTGAGCGGCTGCCTTTCGCAGGGTCGGAAGTCGTGCCGGGCGCGGGCGGGTCATGGTGTACCGGCCCCGGGGGCCCGGCCGCGATGCTGTTGCTCCGACGGCCGGGCAGGTGGCGGTTCAGAAGAGGAAGTACCGCTGTGCCAGAGGTACTTCGTTGACGTAGGAGCGCGGCACGGTCGCACCGTTGAGTTCGGTGCGGACGTCGGTCGTGGTCGCACCGCCGATGGTGACTTCGAAGCTGTTGTGGTCGACTTCGAGGCTCGTCAGCGCGGTGCCGTCGTTCAGTTTCATGTCGGCCTTCGTGATGTGCCGGGTACTCGTGATGTCGACGAATTCCTTGTCGAGACCGAGGCCCGGATTGTCGCTGGTGCCGTCTCCGTTCAGTTTGCCGGCCACGCCCGGAGCCACGAAGTTCATCGAGTTGCGTCCCGGTGAGCGGCCGGTGGAGCCCCATACCGGGCGCGGCAGATAGGGCTGGGGCGTTGTGATCGACGCGTTGGCGTCACCGACCTGCGCGTACGCGAGCTGGCCCCTCTTGAGGAGCATGTGAGGCCGGACGCCGAAGAACTGCGGCTCCCACAGCACCAGGTCGGCGAGTTTCCCGGTCTGCACGGAGCCGACGTGGCTGTCGATGCCGTGCGTGATCGCCGGGTTGATGGTGTACTTGGCGACGTAGCGGCGCGCCCGGAAGTTGTCGTTCGGCAGCCGCTGCTGTTCGTTGAAGGAGTGTGTCGTGTCCTCGGTGGTTCCGCGGATGTGTGCGGCTTCGCGGTCTTCCGCCAGCGCTCCGTAGCGGCACTTCATGACATGCGCGGTCTGCCAGGTACGCATGATCATCTCTCCGATGCGGCCCATCGCCTGGGCGTCGGAGGACATCATGGAAATGGCGCCCATGTCGTGGAGGAGGTCCTCCGCGGCCATGGTGGATGGCCGGATCCGGGAGTCGGCGAAGGCCATGTCCGCCGGAATCTCGGGGTTGAGGTGATGGCACACGATCATCATGTCGACGTGCTCCTTGACGGTGTTGACCGTCAGGGGACGCGTCGGGTTGGTCGAGGCCGGTAGAACGTTCGGTTCCTTGACCAGCTCGATCATGTCCGGTGCGTGACCGCCACCGGCACCCTCGACGTGGAAGATATGGATGGGGCGTGCCTTCTCCTTCGTGCGCTTTCCCGCTGTGTCCTTTCCGTCGCCCGTGAAGGCCTCTCGTGTGCTCTCCAGGAACCCCGACTCGTTCAGCGAGTCGGCGTGCAGAGCGAGCTGGACACCGCGCTCTTCACAGACGTCCAGCGCCCGGTCGATCACCGCGGGTGTGGCGCCCCAGTCCTCGTGAATCTTGAAGCCACAGACGCCGGCGTCCACCTGCGCGTTGAGCTCGTGCTCGTTCATCGTGCTGCCCTTGCCGAGCAGGCCGATGTTGACCGGGAACTCGTCCAGTGCCTCGAAGAGCCGCGTGATGTGCCAGGCGCCCGGGGTCACGGTGGTGGCCGTACTGCCCTCGGCCGGTCCTGTGCCGCCGCCGATCAGCGTGGTCACACCCGAGGCCAGGGCCTCGTGGATCTCCCCGGGGCAGATGAAGTGGACATGGGTGTCCACGCCACCCGCGGTGAGGATCCGCCCGTTGCCGGAGATGACCTCGGTGCTCGGCCCGACCGCAAAGCTCACCGGCGTCACCGGAACCGGCTCCGTATTGCCTTTCGTCGCGCGGTTCGGCATCTCGAACCTGTCGCTCGGGACGGGGTTCATCGTCTCGGGGTTGTACGCCTTGCCCATGGCCGCGATCTCGCCGTCGCGGATGCCGATGTCGGCCTTGACCACGCCCCACCAGTCGAGGATCAGCGCGCCCGTGATGACGGTGTCCACGGGCCTGTGGTCCGTGGCATGGCCCTCGCTGTTCCTCCCGTCCCTGGCGAGGTGCGACATTCCCATCGACTCGCGGATCACCTTGCCGCCGCCGAAGATCATCTCGTTGCCGCTGTACGAAGGGCCGCCGCTCCAGTCGGCCTCGATCTCCAGCGTGAGGTCGGTGTCGGCGAGCCGGACCCGGTCCCGGGTGGTCGGTCCGTACAGCGCGGTGTAGTCCGGTCGTGTCAGCTCGTTGCTCGGCTTCGGCCGGCCCTTCACGGGCTTCGACGCCTGGCTGTGGCCCTGTCCCCGTGGGTTGCTCATCGGACGATTCCTTCGCGCAGTCCCTGGATCTTGGTGAGGTCGCTGGTGTTGCCGCTGTCGGCCGTGACATCCCCCTGGATCTGCACCAGCTCCACGCAGCACTCGTCACCTGGTTCGAAGCGCACGGCCGTGCCTGCGGCGATGTTGAGCCGTCGGCCTTTCGCCGCATCGCAGTCCCAGAGACTGCCGTCGCTCGGGACTGTCTGACCGGCAGGGATCTCGATGCCGACGACTTTGAGTCCTGGATTGACCTCGGCGAAGTGATAGTGGGAACCGACCTGAATGGGACGGTCCGATTCGTTCTTCACCTTGATCTTCGTCTTGCCCGGGCCCGGCAAGGTGGTGGCGTTCTTCTGCAGGCTGTCGCCTTGCGTGTCCCCGTCGAGGTGCACGTTGAAGTAGATCGCGTCGTACCGGGAGGCTGTGTCGTCGTACTCGTCGCAGCCCACGGATGAGTTGCCGCTGTCGTCGCAGTCGACCGGCGAGCCCGGCGTGCGGGGCGGCTGGGGATGCTCGACCTTGCCCGGATGGATCTCGAGCTCCTCTGCGGCCTCCGGAATGGGATCGTGAATGGTGACCAGCTTGGTCCCGTCCGGGAAGGTGGCCTCCACCTGGACGCTCTTGATCATCTCCGGGACGCCGTGCATCACCTCCGCCCGGCTGATCAGGCGCCGACCCGAGTCCATGATGTCGCTGACCGTCTTGCCGTCGCGCGCCGCTTCGAAGACGTGCACCGTCAACAGGGCCACGACTTCCGGGTGGTTGAGGAGCAGCCCGCGGTCGCGGCGCTTCTGCGCAACGTCGGCTGCGACATGGATCAGCAGACGCTCTTGCTCATGCGGAGTCAAATGCACGATGAGCCATTTCTCTTGGTCGGGCAGTACATGCGGCCAGGCATGCCGGAGATCACGGGCACGTTCCTCCAGAACGGAAACCGGGCGTCCCCCGATAGTGAGCGGACGAGATCGGTAAAACGGCCAAGATGCCGACGAACAACACGATCTGCTGAATCCGCGATACGGGGTACGCGGTCGCCACCCCGTCAGGCAGGTCAATCCCAGGGCCCGGAATCACTCCGGCCGTCCGTGTGGCGGCCCGGACCGACAGACAGACAGCGCCCGTTCACCATGGCCGCGTCCGATGGATCCAGCGCTGCCGCCGCCCTCAGAGTCCCGTACAACCGAGTCGGCGTCGCCGGCAGGACCTGGCCGGGTGCGGCCAGGTCCTGCCGGTGACGCCGTGCATGCCTGTGGCTTCGTGGTGGTGCGACGCTCAGATCGGTCTCCAGCTGTATGCACCGTCGAGCGCCGTGCGAGATGACCAAGTGAATCTCCACAGCCCCTGCTTCGGCCGCCGCCCGGAGCGTCACGATACCGAGCTACGACGCGCTCGACCCCGAAATGCCGGCGGCCGGGCAGGGCTTGCCGTGCGCAGAAGTCATCGCGCCTCCTTTCGACCACGCTCATGGACGAAGACGGTGAGAGCTCGGCTGCTGCCCAAGGGCCGCGACGATGTCCGGGTCGCCGTTTCCCGGGGAAGTGCGATCGACAATCCGATCGCCGTGTACGGTGCGATCGCCGAGAGTTCGGCGGTGTCGTTGTTCATGCTGCACCGCACCATTCGATCGCCGCCACCGCGTATGCCTTCGCGGCATCGACCATCTCGTCAATCGCACACCGCTCATCGACAGCGTGTGCCATGACCTGGGCGCCCGGCCCCAGCCCGACGGCGGGGATGCCGACGGCGGTGAACCAGGTGAGATCGGTGGCCGAGGGGAACGGCAGCACATCGCCCGGGCCGGCGTACGGGGTACCGAGGGCCGCTTGCTCGCGAGCGGCGCGCACTGTCCGGCAGAGCGGATGATCCCGGTCGGTCCGACCGCCCGGATAGTGCATCGGCCAGTCGATGCGCGGAGGGTTGACGCGCAGCCAGGGGTCTTGCCGCACGATGTCCAGCACCGTGCGCGCGATCTCCGACCGGATCTCGTACACGTCCGTCGCGGGCGGGTAGAAGATCGCGTATTCGAGGGTCGTACTGTCGGGAATGAACGCGACGTTGCGGCTGCCGTGCGCGGCGCCATCGACCACGTTCAGACCGATGGTGAACTGGCCTTTTTCGAACAGTGGGTCCGTCCGGCTCTCGACCCATTCGGCCTCGAGCCGGCGCAGCCCGTCGTGGATCAGCACAGCGGCGTCGATCGCGCTGGCGGCGACGGGGTCGGCGGCGTATTCGTCAACCCCCGCCTGGGCGCGCATGCGCGAGCGCATCGACGCGTGCGCGCTGCGCCCTGTCACCGCGATGCGCATGACCAGCACGCCGGGAGTGGCCGGCATGACGGTCAACGGCCGGTCGGCGCCGGTGGGCTCGGCGATGATCGCCCCGTCGGCGGTGAAGCCGCGACCCAGGACGGCGGAGGTCCCCAGGTGGTGTTCGAGGTTCTCCTCGCCGACCAGCCCTGCAGGATCAGGTCGCCTCGCAGCCGTGTCCCGGTCTCGGTCAGTGCTCTGGCGGCGAAGGCCTGCGCAACGAGTCCGCTCTTCATGTCCGCCGATCCCCGGCCCCAGACATGGGTCTCGTCGATGAACGCCGTGAAGGGGTCGTGGGTCCACTGCACGGAGTCGTCCGCCGGTACGACGTCGACATGGCCGTTGAAGATCAGCGAGCGCCCGCCGCCACTACCGTGCACCACGCCGACCACGTTGTCCCGGCCCGGCACCTCGCCGAACAGCTCGGTCTCCGCGCCGGCCTGCCGGTACAGTGTCGCCAGCAGCCGGGAGACCTCCGTTTCACCACCGACCAGATCGTCATAGTCCTGATCCGGACAGGTCGGGTTCACGCTTCGGATGGAGACGGCCTCGGCCAGCGTGGCCACCATCTCCTCGCGCATGCTGTCGATGCGGGCGAGCACCCGGTTCGACCGGTCGGCGGTCATGACGCCACCGCCTGCGTCTCCTCGGCCGGGCAGGAGAGCTCGCCGCTGTCATGGACGGTCCTCCCGCCCAGCAGCGTCCGCAGCACCCTGGTACCTCGAAGGTCCTCCACCGGGCAGGTCACCGGATCACGATCCACGATCACCAGGTCCGCGTGGCTTCCCTGCGCGAGCGAGCCGATCTCGGGCCGGCCGAGCACCTTCGCCGCCCCCGTCGTCCACATGCGCAGCGCCTCTATGCGCGAAAGCTTCTGGTCAGGCCCGTCATTGCGGTGATCGCTGCCCGCGAAGCGGTGGGTCTGCGCCAGTTCGATCTGCTCCCACGGATTCTTCGGCCCCCAGTCCGAACCGCCCGCCAGATCAAGCCCGATATCGCTGAGACGGTGCAGCGGCTCGAGGTCGCGCCAGAGGTGAGTCCCCATGCGCTCGCCGTACATCGCACCTTTGCCCCAGGCGAATCCCGCGCTGGTGGTGACCTGGAAACCGAGTTCCGCGTATCGGCGGGCCTGCTTCGGCGTGATCGTCATGGCATGCTGGAGAATCCAGCGCCGGTCACGGAAATCGTGTTCCCGCACAACGCGTTCCGCGATGTCGAGGAACTCGTCGTGCTCGCGATACGCACCGAGGCACAGGTTCGCACGGATGCCGTTGGCGGCACAGAACCTGATGAAGGTCTCCTCCTTGTCCAGGGACAGGAATCGCACGCCACGGGTGGGTTTGCCGAAGGGGTCCGCGTAGGGCTCGTAGGTCGCGAAGTATCCCGAGAAGCAAGGGCCGCCCGGGCTGAATGTGAGCCCGCCGACCCGCAGCATGTCGTCGCCGTCGTCCGAGATCTGGTCGGCGAGCTGCTCGAGGCGAGCGGCGAATTCGCCGTGCGGGAGCGGGTCGAACGGATAGAAGATGACCGACTCGGCGTCCAGCGTCGCCATCACGCGAAGGGGCAGGGAATCGGTCGCGCGCAGCTGTCGGTAGAGCGCGATGTGTTCCGGTTCCATCGCGTGCCCCTCGTACACGGTGGTCACGCCCTGCGCCGCGTAGCGCGCCAACTCCGCGGTCGTACCGGCGACGGCGTTCTCCATGCTCGGTTTCGGCAGCTTGGTCAGGATCTGCCCCCAGAAGGGGTCGTAGGTGTAGTAGTTGGTGACAGGTCCGCGCAGGATTCCGGTCAGGTCACCGGCTTCGTTCTTGTCGATCTCGACGTCGCAGACCCGGCCGGGGATGAAGGAGGTGAGTCCGACCGCGCGCAGGCCCGCGCTGTTGAACGCGACCACGTTCGGCATGCGGGGCGCCCACGCCTGGATCAGCACCGGATGGGCGTCGGTCGCCGAGTCGAGGGTCCATCGATCGGGCAGACGCCGTTCGGGCAGATCCCGCTCCGAACGGCGCACGAAGTAGTGCGGCTCACCGACCGGGGTGCACATGATCCACTCCCCCGGTGGCGTGTTCGCGGCCTCGGCCCGGATGCGCGCCACGATGTCCGCGTGATCGACGGCGTCGGTGAGGTCGACGAGCCCGCCCGCCAAGGTTCCGAAGTGCAGGACATGCGGATGGGTGTCGATCAGGCCGGGCATCACTGTGCCGCCTTCGACATCGATCCGGCGGGCATCGGGACCCGCCGCTTCCGCCATGGCGTCCCGGTCCCCCACAGCGAGCACGCGCCCGCCGGACAGCACCAACGCCTCGGCCTCGGGTGCGTTCGGATCGAGTGTGCGTACCCGCCCACCTGTGATGATCGTGCTGGTCATAGCTTCCCTCCGCGGCTGACGGCGGTGTCCGATGGGCATACCGTAGCGCAGTTTTTCTCCATACGGAGAACAACTTTCGCCATCCACGCCAGTACGATGAACCCCGTGACAACGCCCATGCGCGAGCCGCAGATGGCCCGAGGGGCCGCCCGCCGCGAAGCTCTCCTGGACGCCGCGACCCGATTGCTGGCGCGGGAAGGCGCGCGCGCCCTGACACACCGGGCTATCGCGGCGGAGGCCGGCACCACCCACGGCATCGCCCGCTACTACTTCGGCACCCTCGACCAATTGCTCGACGAAGCCCTGCGACGGCTGGCCACCCGGCAGATCGAGGAGGTGCGCGTACTGTTCCACCGGTTGCCGGACGTCGATGTCCCGCAGCGGATCACCCGCATCGTGCAGTACGTGACCGGATCCCTGGCCCATGACCGGGACTCCGGCATCGCCCGGTACGAGTTCTTCCTGGAAGTCGCTCGCCGCCACCAGCTGCAGGCCAGCCTCGACGCATGGGGAGTCGCCCAGCGGGCGGCCTTCGCCGGCGAACTGCGCGGGGCCGGATCCGCGGACCCCGAGGCCGACGCCGCGGATCTGCTGACCATCATCAATGGTCTGCTTCTGGAGCAACTCGCGCTGCCCATCGACGACTTCGAAACAACCCGGCTGCGACCGGCCGTCGCAAGGTTCTTTCCGGAGGGCTGATCACTGCGGCGCGGCGTCCGGGTCCACGCGTGGATCGTTACCGCCGATACGACGAGCTCGCGGATGAAGGTCTCGTCGTGGGCATACCAGCGCGAGCTGCGATCTTCGCCGAACCAGTGCCACCCCTCGACGGTGAGCGCGGGGACGGCACGACATGGTCCGGATCACGCTCACCGGCGCCCAGCTCGTTACCTGCCTCGACAGCTGGACCAGGTCGTCCACCCCGACCGGCTGGGGCCGGACTTCCCGCGACAGTGATCTCACCTCGGCACCTCGTGGGGGTGGATCACCACTGGCCGGAGCGGGCGCCGCGCGACACCGGCATAGAATGCGGAGGTGGATCGCACACCGCCATGGCCCGTAATCCCGGAGCTTCCGCTCCAGGAACTCGAGTGTTTCTCCGTGCTGGTTCACCAACTCCATTTCGGCCGCACGGCCGAAATCCTGGGTGTCACCCAGGGACGCGTCTCCCAGCTGATCAAGCGCCTGGAGAACCGGCTGAGCGCTCCGGTGTTCGTACGAACCAGCCGCCGGGTCGAGCTGACCGATCTGGGGCGAGCGCTGGCCGAACAGGTGGTGCCTGCCTTCCGCCAGCTTCGCGAGGGCTTCGACGCCGCCCGGGCCGCGGCAACGGACCGGCCCATGCGCGTGGGATTCCAGTGCGCCGTGTACGAGCCGGTTGCCAAGGCGATCGCGAGCCTTGCCGAAGGCTCCGCCCAACTCGTCGAACTTTCCTGGGGGGACCCGTTCTCCGACCTGAGCGGGGCGGAGATCGACGTGGCCATCGTGCTCTCGCCCTGCCGCGAGAAAGGCCTGCAGCCCATGCTGGAGTTCTCGCGGCAGCCGATGTATCTCGCCGTCTCCACCGCGCACCGCCTGGCCGGTGAGTCGAGTGTCTCTGCCGGCGAACTGTCGGAAATGGCACTGATCGAGCCACGCGGTGCCGCCCCCGACTACTGGCGACAGGTGAATGCGCCGAGGCGGACACGTAGCGGGATCGAGCTGACCTACTCGGCGACCGCCGGCACGATTCAGGAGGGGCTCTCGACCGTGGCCAGCACCCGCCTCGGTCTGCTGCTGTGCGAAGCGAGCACCCGGTACGCCCCGCGGCCGGACATCCGCTACCTGCCGGTTCCCGATCTGGAGCCGACCACGCTGCTCGTCCTGCAGAGCGAACGGAAGCAGCACGGCCTCGCCAACAGATTCGTCGAGCTCTTGCTGGAGAACGTGGGCTGAGACGACGTTGCTGTCCCGGCTGTGAGCGGAGCAGATCCGCCCGTCGGACGAACGTCGTCCGGATTGGTGGCTGTCGGCCCAGGGCAGCGGACGGACCGATCAATGACCGGCGGCATCCATCTCCGGTCACCCCGTACGAGGAGCGGTCGGTCGAGGCCGCGAGACGGCGGCGATGACCAGCCCGGCCGCCGTGATCAGCGCCGCCGAGAAAAGGACGGCGCGGTTTCCCGCACGGTCGATGACGAACCCGCCCGCAAGCGCGCCGAGAGCGATGCTTGCGTTGAACACGCCGGCCCACAGTGCGGCCGATGCCTCAGTACGCGCGGGGTCGGCCGTGCGGACCCAGGTCTGCGTCGAGACCGATACCCCGCCGTACGAGGCGCCCCAGACGACGAGCACGATCAGCACAGTGACAGTGCCCGCGGTGGCGAACGGCAACAACGCTACGGCCATGGTGACGCCCGCCACAGCGATAGTCACAGCCTCCTTCGTGTACCGGCCCGCCAGAGGGCCGAGGGTGAAGTTGCCGGCGACGCCGGCCAGGCCGTAGACCAGCAGACAGCTCGCGATCAAGCCGGCGCTCATGCCCGCGTCCGACTCGAGGACCGGGCGCACGTACGTATAGCCGGTGAAGTGACCGAGCACGATCAGCGCCGTGATGGCCAGCCCGGCCGCGACACCGCGGTTCCTCAACACGCCGATGGTTCCGTCGAGGCGGCTCCGCCGGTGAACCGGAAGGGCCGGAAGCGTGAGGACCAGGACGCCCGCGGCCACCGCACCGACGAGTGCGAGTGCCCAGAACGTGGCACGCCAGCCGATGAGCGCCGCAAGGAGGGTACCCAGCGGCACCCCGAGAACCGAGGCGATGGAGACGCCCGAGAAGATCAGCGTGGTGGCAAGCGCGACTCGTGGTCCGCCGACGAGTCGCGGGCCAAGTCCTGCAGCGAGTCCCCACACGACGCCCATCGCAATACCGAGAAGGATTCGGCTGGAAGCCAGAACCAGAAAATTGGGCGCGATCGCGGTCAGCGCATTCGCCACTGACAGCAGAACCATGAAGGTGACGAGCACTTCCTTGCGGTCGCGAAGCCCGATGAGCGCTGGAACAAACGGGGAGACGGCCGCAGCGACGACCCCGGTGATCGTCAGGGACAGGCCGGTGACACCGTCGGAGACGGAAAGCGCCTTGGACATGGGCGTCAGCAGGCCCACCGGCATCATTTCGGAGGACACCACGGTGAAAGTGCTGAGTGCCACGGCGATGACGGGTGACCAGCGAGGTACGCCGCTGTCGGCTGTGGAGGGTGTGAGAGCTTCCGTACTTTTCATATGGCCAGATCACCACCCCCTTGTGGGGCCGAACAAGATCGATGATCTCATCCATTCATTACCCCGACTCATCGATCAGGGGACCGCGCCTGTCCGGCGAATTCGGGTTCGGCGACGGCCTGCGCGGCCACGTCGGCGCCCCTGTAGCGACTTGGTCGAGGGGGCCTCCACGACGTTCGTGTCTTCCGCCGCTGGCGCGGGCACGGGCACGGGCTGATCGCAGAGTTCCACGATCGGCTGCGGGAAACGATCCATGGACGCCAAGGCCGTGAGGCCGGGCCCACGGCAGGACTCATCGACACGCAGTCGGTTCGGGCCGCCGCGACGGTACCGGCCTCCTCACGCGGCTTCAGCGGCTCCGGCGCGGGCATGCTCGGCCCCGCTCACCCAACTGCTCCTCAGTTGTTCCGCACTTGGTCGAAGGAGAGGTCGACCAGGGTCTCCCGGCCGAAGAAATGGACCAGAGCCTTGACCCTTCTCGACTGGGGACAGACCTCGTTGACAGTCGCCTGGAGAGTGGCGAAGGGGCCACCGCTGATGGTCACCGAGTCGCCGACCTCGATATCGGCCATGGCGGGGACCACCGCCGCGAACATCGAAGTGAGTGCCCCGGACAATCGGGACAACCACTCCTTCACGCTCCCCTGCACCCAGGGGTACTCGGCCTGGAACTTTTCCCATGCCACTGACCATTGGTGTACCTGGTCGGGGTGGAAGCCTTGCGCGTCGCCGCCGGACAGCACGTCTTCCAGGAGATCTGTGGACAGGCTGGTACGGCGGTCCTCGGCCAGGAGGACGGCGTCGTAGAGGTCCTTGCCCTGGGCACCGCCGTCCTCCTCGGACTCGACCTGCAACCAGAGGATCTTCCAGGAGAGCGAGAGTTCCCGGCCGGCCGTCAGGACGACCGCAGGCGGCCGGCCGGAGCCGACCGGCAACACCGCCGGCTCCGGCGGGTCGGAGAACATGTCGTCGGTGGCGAAGTCCACGCGTATCCGGCCGGACGGCAACCCGGATGCCCGCCAGGGCACTTCCAGCCGCACCCCCGGCCCGTGGTAGGACCATCCCCCGTCGCTCGACTCCGCATACGCCTGATCGGCGTCGAGCATCACGCCGCCCGGTGCCTCGGGCCGTTCCCTGATCCGGTCGAGCAGGTCCATGTATGGCGATTCGGCGTCCTCGTCCGCCGAGGCGGCCTCCAGCAGCCGGTCCAGGTCCGGCGAAGGACTCCTCACATCCCAGGTCCCATGAATGCCGTGCGCATCGTCTGCGGGCTCCATCGCGTCCGCCACGGCGGGCCAGGTGCGAGTCAGATCGATGAGGTTTCCGTACGGCCAGCCCTCGTTGACCATGTCGCGAACGACCACCCAGTCGAGATCAGCCGGCTCCCGGGCCCGCTCACCGGCCCATGCCTGCAGTGGCAGGCTGCCCCGCAGCACCAGACTGTCGCTCCACCAGGATCCGGCGATCAGAGCGAGCACGTGATCGATCGCCGCCCGGCGCGCGGTCCTCCAGCGCACCGCCTGTGCCAGGTCCGCGAACTCCGGCTCCCCGGCCCGTGACCGACGGTCGAACTCCTCCGGCAGAGGTTCCCAGCCGGTGGCCCCGTACATGGCTGCCCCTCTCCCCCCGCCGGGCTCCAACTGCGCTTTCGGCGGCCCTGCATCCGACGACCGCTCATCCGCAGTCGTGGGTTCAGCCCGCAGGCCACCGCTCCGTAGATGGTCAGACATAGCCGGCACAGTAGACGGCCCCACTGACAATGCCCCGGCTTCCTCGCCGCCGGGAAAGCCCTTCGTGCCCGCCGCGCTCGCACGGGCTTCGGCCATGCTTGGAGGAGGTCCACAACCCGGCCGGCGAACGAAGACGCACTCAAGCAATCAGCGCATCACTACCGGTCAGAAGCCGCTGGTGGCTGTTCAGTTACGGCGAGGGGTGACGGAGCTGTTCGGTGATCGCTGCGTAGCTGTTGTTGCCGTGTCCCTTGGCTACTGCCCGTTCGGCCAGGGTCGCGAGGAGTTCGGGTAGTTCGGTGTTGATGTCGGCGGCGTGGCTTTCGTGGAGGAGGTGTTTCATTCCGGTCAGGTTCGTGTTGACGGTGGATTCGGTGGCGGGGTAGGTGCCGTCGTCGATCTGCTGGGCATAGCCGGGCACCCAGTCGGCTACGGTTTCGATGCCCGTCTTGGCGAGGCGGGCGAATGCGGTCGCGGGGATTCCCGCCTTGCCGAGCAGGGCAGCGCCGTGCAGGAAGCCGTTGAGAGTACTCCACACCAAACTGAGTGCGGCCGCGTCGAACAGGGACGGCAGGCCATGGTCCGCGCCGACGTACACGGGGCTGCCGAGACTGCTGAGTGCCTGTTGGTGCCGGTCGAATGCGGTGGTCGGACCGCTGTAGAGGACGGTGGCATTCGCGGTGCCGATGGCCGGGGGTACGGCCATGATCGCGCCGTCGAGGTAGACGGCGCCTTGGTGGATCACCCACTGGGCCGTCTCACGGGCCTCTTGTGAGGTGCCCGAGGTCAGGTTGACCAGGGTGCGGCCGGACAGGTCCCGGCTCACGGGTTCGAGGATGTCACGCACGGTGTCGTAGTCGGAGACACAAATGACCACGAGCGGGCCGGCCGTGACGGCGTCACGGACGGTCCAGGCGAGCTGCGCGCCCTGCGCGGCAAGGGGTTCGGCCTTGGCGCGGGTGCGGTTCCATACGGTGGTGGGGTGGCCTCGGCCCAGGAAGGCCGCGGCGAGGGCCTGGCCCATCAGGCCCAGGCCGAGGACCGAGAGGGGGACACGGCCGGTGTCGGCGTCGAGGTCGTGCATCTTGTGCTCGCTTCCGGTGAATCGGCGCGGGTGGAGGGGTGCCTCTGGGAGTCAGCTCGTGGTCTCGGGCAGCCGCCAGGAGGCCCGCAGTTGGCGCACCAGGACGGAGGCGGGGATCAGGCGGACGAGGGTGTTGCGTACCCGGGTGCGTGTGGGGGTGCTCCAGTGAGCGATGCGTCCGAGCTGGTGGGCGGCCTTGACGACGGCGTTGGCCCTGGGCCGGCGGAAGCGTTCGTAGCGGCGCAGGGCGTCGGGGGTGGGGCCGTGCTCGGTGATCAGGTCGGTGAGGGCGAGAGCGTCCTCGATGGCCTGGCACGCGCCCTGGCCCAGATTGGGGGTCATGGGGTGGGCGGCGTCGCCGAGCAGGGTGGTGCGGCCCCGGCCCCACTGCGTGACCGGCGGGCGGTCCCGGATGTCGTCGCGTCGGACGGCGCTGACGGGGGTGTCCCTGACGGCTTGGCGGACATAGTCGGGGAACTCGGCCGTGGCCCGGGTGAGCGCGGCACGGACATCGCTGTCCTTGCCACCGGCGGGGCCGTTGGCGCACAGGAACCAGTACAAACGGTCACCGTCGATCACGCATCCGCCGAAGCGGCGGCCCGCTCCCCATATCTCTCCGATCCAGTCGCTGGGCAGGGGGTTGGCGTCGGTGACGCCGCGCCAGCAGTAGTAGCCGCTGTAGGTGGGTGCCTGGGCGCCCAGCAGCGCGGTTCGGACGGTGGAGCGCAGGCCGTCCGCACCGACCAGCACGGAGCCGCGTACTTCTTGCCCATTGGCGAGGGTGACGGTGGCCTGATCGGGGTCGGCGGCGGTGACGGCCGAGGCGAGCCGCAGCTCGCTGGTGCCGAGCTGGCCGACCAGCACCTGGTGGATGGTGGCGCGGTGCAGGCCCAGGGTGGGTGCGCCGATCTCCGCCAGCAGGGCGTCGGCCTGAGCGGGGCTCGGCTGCAGCAACACGCGGCCGCGAGCGTCGTAGACGGCGGCCGTGGACAGCCGCGCGCCGACGGCTTCGAAGGGCGCGGCCAGGCCCAGACGGCGTAGTGCCATGAGCGCGTTGGGCTGCACGGTCAGGCCGGCTCCGACAGGGGCGAGCTGTTCGGCCTGTTCCAGGACGACGGCCGGGATGCCGCGGCCGGCGAGTCCGGCGGCGAGGGTGAGTCCGCCGATGCCTGCTCCGGCGATGAGTACGGGGTCCATGAAGTGCCTTCTTTATTGGGTTCTTGCCAGGTTCTGGAGCCGTCTTGCGGCAGATTCCGCCCCATGGACGGCAGTGCGGAGGTCAGTCGGTGAAGGTGCGCAACAGGCGCAGCAGTGCGGTACGGAGTTCGGCCGGGTCGAGGTCGAGTCCGTCCG
>NZ_BMTF01000028.1 GCF_014649535.1 Streptomyces gelaticus | reverse complement strand
CCTGGCCCTGGCGGTCGACCCTGCTGGCCGTCGCGGCGACCGCAGTCAGCGTCGGTGCGGGCTTCCTTCCGACGGCGGTCCGCCGGGCTGTGCGGCGCCTGCGGGCAGCATGACAGCGCGTCGCACCCCACGGAGTGCTCTCCCAGCCCACAGCCCCTTACCGGCCCGAACCCGACACTGTTGATCACAACTCAGGGGCCGAGTTCGGTGCCGCCGTGGCGGCGGAGGTAGGCGAGGACGGCGCGGACCCGGCGGTGGCCGCTGTCGCCGGCCGACAGGCCGAGTTTGAGGAAGACGCTGCCGATGTGTTTGTGGACGGCGTTGTCGGTGACGAAAAGCCGCTGGGCGATGGTGGTGTTGTCGTGCCCTTCGGCCATCAGAGCCAGGACCTCGCGTTCGCGGGGGGTGAGGGCGTCGACGGGATCGCCGCGGACGGCGAGGAGTTGAGAGATGACCTCGGGGTCCATGGCGGTACCGCCGGCGGCCACCCGGCGCAGTGCGTCGGTGAACTCTGCGATACGGCTCACCCGGTCCTTGAGCAGATAGCCGATGCCGCCGCGGGTGTCGGACAGGAGGCGGCCCGCGTATTCCTGCTCGACGTACTGGGACAGGACCAGGACGGGAAGTCCGGGGTGGTCGCGGCGGGCCCGGAGGGCGGCGCGGATGCCCTCGTCGCGGAAGTCCGGGGGCAGCCGCACGTCGACGATGGTGACGTCCGGGCGGTGGGCCTCGACGGCGGCTAGGAAGCCGGGGGCGTCGTCCGTGATCGCGGCAACCTCGAAACCCTGGGAGCTCAGCAGGAGTTCGAGTCCGGAGGACAGCAGGACGTTGTCCTCGGCGATGACTACACGCACGGCAGCTCCACGGTGATGTCGGTCGGCCCGCCCGGCGGGCTGCTGATCTTCATGGTGCCGTCCAGGGCTGCGGCGCGGCGGCGGATTCCGTCCAGGCCGCTGCCCCGGGATGCGTCCGCCCCACCGGTCCCGTCGTCGGTGATCTCTGCGGACAGCATCGCGCCGTTGCGGGTGACGCGGACGGCGGCCCTGGTCGCCCGGCTGTGCCGGGCGATGTTCGCCAGCGCCTCGGTGACGGCGAAGTAGGCGACCGCTCCGACCGCGGCCGGGACCTCACCGAGCTCGCCGATGTCGAGGCGGGTCGGCACGCCGGCCCTGGTGGCCAGGGTGCCGAGCGCGCCGGCGAGGCCCTGGTCGGCCAGGACCGGAGGGTAGATGGTGCGGATGACGGAGCGCAGCTCGGTCATGGCCTCCTCGGTCTCGGCCTTGGCCTGCCGTACGAGCACGGCGGCCGTGTCGGGGTCCCGGGGAAGGCTCTCCCCGGCCACGGCCAGCCGTATGGCGAGGGCCACCAGCCGGGCCTGGGTGCCGTCGTGCAGGTCGCGTTCGATCCGGCGGAGTTCCGCGCCGTGCGCCTGCAGGACGTCTGCGCGCGTCCGGGTGAGCTCGGTGACGCGCGCGGCCAGTTGTTCCGCGGGAGACGGTGCCAGGACTGCCAGGCAGCACCGCGCGTGCAGCCGGGCGAGCGGTGGCAGGGCGACGGTCGCCAGCGCCGCCAGGAGCAGGAATTGCGCCAGGTTGATCGTCAGTGCGGGGGCCCAGCCGTCGATACGGACATCGAGCAGCAGCAGCCGCGGCGGATCCGACGCGGGAAAGGCCCACCATCCCACGGTGACGACAAGGGTGAGGAGGAGATTACCCAGGCACAGCAGGACGAGAGCGCCCGCGGGCAGGCCGGTGGCCACCTGGGTCGCGAGCCACGCGAGGTCGCGGCGGAGGGCGCGCGGGCGCGGCTCCACCGGTCGGCCCAGCAGCGCCCCGGCGCGCCGGCGGTGGCGCTCCGCCCAGGGGGTTGCCAGCGACGGTATGCACAGCAGTGGCGCCGCCACGAGCGTCACCGCTGCGGTCATCAGGGTGCCGAGCAGGTAGCGTCCGCTGCGCCCGGTCCGGACCAACCGTGCGCGGGTCTCACCGATCACGCCGTGCACTGGTTCGCCTTCGTCTGTCGTACGGGGCCGGGAGCGGCCTTCGGACGCGTCACTGTACGTGCCGGGCGCCCCTGCGGCACTACAGCCACCTGTAGGTTTCGATCGGCCACCTGCGGTAGCGACGTGCGATTCGGCGGTTACCTAGCGTGGGATTCATGAGATCCACGACTCCGGCCTCCGCGCCGCAGCACCGCCCGTCCCAGCAGCGTCACCGCCGGATCGGCCGAGGGTGGCCGGCCGTAGCGGCGGCCGCACTCGCCGCAGTGGGTGTGGCCATGGCCGTCCAGCCCTCGGACGGCACGGCCGCGACAGCCGCGCCCGGCTACCGGCAGGGCGACCTGCGCCTGGACACCGATGCCATCCGGACACCGGGGGTCACCGGCGTTCAGGCGCGGGTGACCACCGTTTCCGGCCGGGATCTGGTCGCCACCGCCGGCGTCGCCGTGGCGGGCACGAACCGCCCGGTCCCCCGCGACGGCTACTTCCGGATAGCCAGCACCGGCAAAGCACTGATGGCCACGGTGATCCTGCAACTGGCCGACGAGGGCAAGCTGTCGCTGGACGACACGGTGGACCGCCGGCTGCCCGGTGTGATCGACGGCAACGGCAACGACGGACGGAAGATCACCGTACGTCAGCTCCTGCAGAACACCAGCGGCCTCCACGACGACCTTCCCGGCTTCGACACCCCGCAGGCGTACTACCAGCACCGCCACGACACCTACACCCCCGAACAGATCGTCGCCCGGGCGATGAAGCACCACCCGGACTTCCGGCCCGGCACCGGCTGGAGCTACTCCAACACCGGCTACGTCGTCCTCGGCATGATCGCCGAGAAGACCGCCGGCCGCCCATGGCAGGAGGAGGTCGAGCGCCGGATCCTGAAACCGCTCGGCATGCACCACACCTATCTGCCGGGCACCACGTCCACTCTTCGTCGCCCGCACGCCGACGGCTACCAGGTCTTCACCTCCGGCGAACGGACCGACGTCACCGAACAGATCGTCCCCGACCTCGGCGGCTATGTCTCCACCACGGCGGACGTCAACCGCTTCTTCCGGGGACTGCTGGGCGGCAAGCTGCTGTCCGAGGCGCGCATGGCCGAGATGCAGGACACCGTCCCGGTCGACAAGCGGATCGAGATGTTCTGGCCCGGCGGACGCTACGGCCTCGGCTTGGTCAGCCGCCCCCTGACCTGCGGCGGCAGCTACTGGAGCCACGAGGGAGGCGAAGCCGGCTACATCACCCTGAACGGCGCCACCGACGACGGCAGCCGCACCGTCACCGTCTCCATGTCCACCAGCTTCAACGACCCCGGCAAAACGCTCCGGCAGCACAAGGCCGCCAGTGGCCTCGTCGACCGCGCGCTGTGCGACACCGCCGGCGACGGACAGGGAAAGTGACCGCGAAAGTCGTCCCGGTGGCACCTCCTCAGTGACCCCGCCGGGCCCCCACCAGTACGTCGCCCGCCTCCGTGCGGAAGTACAGCACCGACCGGCCGGCCCGGCGGCGGTCCGCCAGACCCGCGTCGAGGAGGATCTTGAGGTGGCGGCCGACCGAGCCGAGGGCCTGGCCGGTCAGGGCGACGAGTTGGGTGGTGCTCTTCGGGCTGGTGAGGAGGACAAGGACCGACGCCCGCGCGGGGCCGAGGAGGCGGGACAGGCTGTCCGGGACCCGGGCCCGGTCCGCGTCGGCCAGGGTGCCCGAGCAGGGGTAGACGAGCGCGTACCTCTCGGCGTCGTCGTCCCAGGAGGCCCAGCCCGAGCGCTGGGTGACCGGGACGAACAGCAGCTGCACGCCGGACAGTTGCTTCGGGGGATAGTCGTGCGCATTGATCTGGAGCCGGCTCCCGCCCAGCCACCGCATCCCCGGGCACAGACCGCCCAGGGCGGCCGCCCAGCCGCCCTGGCTCAGCTGGCCGGTCCGCGCGACGATGTCCGCCTCGATGATCCGGCGGCGGCGCGGCCAGTCCGGCAGGACCGTGTGCAGCCAGACCCAGTGCAGGACGTCGGCGGCCCGCCGGGCCAGATCGTCACGGTCCAGGAGCGGTGGCAGAGGACCGCCGCCGAGCGCGACCGCCAGGTCCGCCCGAGCGCGCTCGGCGGTGGCCGCCCGGACGGGGGCCACCTCATCCTCGAAGGTCGGGGCGCCCTCACCCGTCGGCGTCGGGGTGATGAAGTCCGCGCTCCAGCTGCCTCCGAGCCCCGCCGGTACGAGAAGGGCCGCGACCGGGTCGGCGGCCTGCCGGGCGCGGTAGGCGGGCAGATGGGCGTCGAGCCAGGCCCGTTCGCCGGGGTGCTCGGGCCGGCCCCGCTCCAGGGAGTTCAGGGCGGAGACCGTCTCGGCGAGCGGCGAGACGACGAACCGGCTCCCCGCGAGCGTGTCCGTGTCGATCTGCCACGTACCCATGTCGTTTCGCCTCCGCGCGAAACTGTAACGGTCGCCGCGCGCCCGCTCCGAGACTCCCCGCATGCGCACCTACCGGGAACTCTTCCGTACGCCGCAGTTCGGACCCTTCTTCGCGACCAGTGCCGTACAGGTCGCCGCCTCGACGACGAGCGGCCTGGCCCTCGGCACCCTCGTCTACGCCGCGACCGACTCGCCGCTGCTCGCCGCCCTGTCCATGTTCGGCTCCTCGCTCGCCCAGATGATCGGGGCGACCCTGCTGATGTCGGCGGCGGACCGGCTGCCGCCCCGGGCCGCGATGACCGGTCTGGCGCTGGCCTTCGGGCTGGCCACCGCCGTCCTCGCCGTCCCCGGGCTGCCGTTGCCGGTGGTCTTCGCGATCATCCTGGCCGAGGGGGTGGTCGCGGCCGTGGGCGGCGGGGTGCGGTACGGGCTGCTCAACGAGGTGCTGCCCAAGGACGGTTACCTGCTGGGGCGTTCCGTACTGAACATGTGCTCCGGCCTGATGCAGATCGGCGGGTTCGCGCTCGGCGGGCTCCTGGTGGCGACGCTGTCCGCGCGCGGCACGCTGCTGGTCGCCGCCGCCCTGTATCTGACGGGTGCGGCCGTCGCCCGGTTCGGACTGGTACGCAGAAAGCCGCGCGCCGCCGGGCGGCCGTCGGCCGCCGAGACCTGGCGGATCAACGCCCTGCTGTGGTCCTCGGGCCCGCGCCGCCGGGTCTACCTCGCGCTCTGGGTGCCGAACGGGCTGATCGTCGGCTGCGAGTCGCTCTTCGTCCCGTACTCCCCCGGGCACGCCGGGCTCCTCTTCGCCTTCGCCGCGCTGGGGATGCTCGTCGGGGACACCGTGGCGGGCCGGTTCATCGCGCCGCGGTGGCGGAGGCGGCTGGCCACGCCCCTGCAACTGCTCCTGGCCGCCCCGTATCTGCTCTTCGCCGCGCGCCCGGCGCTCCCCCTCGCGCTCGCCCTGGCAGTACTCGCCTCGATCGGGTTCTCGGCCAGTCTGCTGTTCCAGGAGCGGCTGATGGCCCTGACCCCGGACGAGTTCACCGGTCAAGCGCTCGGCCTGCACTCCTCGGGGATGCTCACCATGCAGGGCGTCGCGGCGGCGCTGGCCGGCACCGTCGCCCAGTGGACCTCCCCCGCGACGGCGATGACCGTGATGGCGGCGGCCTCGCTCGTGGTCACCCTGGCCCTGGCCGCGGCCGGGCGCCGGGACGCGGGAGCGGTGGACGAGGACGGTGCGGGGCCGGACCGCTGCCCGGACCCGCATCGCGCCCGGCAGGTCAGTCGAAGATCGGGCCCTGGGTCCGGGTCCGCTTGATCTCGTAGAAGCCGGGAATCGACGCCACCAGCAGCGTGCCGTCCCACAGCTTCGCCGCCTCCTCGCCCTTCGGGGCGGGGGTGACGACCGGGCCGAAGAAGGCGATCTGCTCGCCGTCCGCGCCCGGGACGGCGATGACCGGGGTGCCGACGTCCTGGCCGACCTTGTCGATGCCCTCCTTGTGGGAGGCGCGCAGCTCGGCGTCGTACACGTCCGAGTCCGCGAAGTCCGCCAGCTCGGCCGGCAGGCCGACGTCCTGGAGCGCCCCGAGGACGGCCTCGCGGGTGGGGCCCTCGTCCCGGTTGTGGAAGCGGGTGCCGAGCGCGGTGTACAGCGGGCCGACGACCTCGTCGCCGTGCTTCTGCTGGGCGGCGATGACCACACGCACCGGGCCCCAGCCCTTCTCCAGCAGATCGCGGTACTCCTCCGGCAGCTCGTCGATCCTGTCCTCGTTGAGGACGGACAGGCTCATCACGTGCCAGCGGACCTCGACGTCGCGGACCTTCTCCACCTCCAGCATCCAGCGGGAGGTCATCCAGGCCCAGGGGCAGAGCGGGTCGAACCAGAAATCGACAGGGGTCTTGCCGGTCGCCGTACTGTTGTCGGGCATCGTCTCTCCTCTATAAGGGCGATCGCATCTGTGCGCTGAACGTCCCCGGAGGCGCCCGCCATTCCCGAGCGCCGGGCCGAGCAGCAGCATGGGAGGATCAAAACCATTCGAACGTGACACAAAGGAGTGTGCCCGTGCCCGGTGAGAACCTGTCCCGTGACGAGGCCCGCGAGAGGGCCGAGCTGCTGACCGTCGACGGTTACGAGGTCGAGCTCGATCTGCGTTCCGCCGTCGGCGGGCCCGACGGGGACGGGGACGCCGGTCCGCGCACCTTCCGCTCGGTGACCACGATCCGGTTCCGCAACGCGCGGGCCGGGGCGTCGACCTTCGCGGATCTGGTGGCGCCGGCCGTGGACGCGGTGACGCTGAACGGCCGGCCGCTCGACCCCGCCACGGTCTTCGACGGCACCCGGGTGGCGCTGGACGGGCTGCCGGAGGGCGAGAACGTCCTGGTGGTCGACGCGCAGTGCGCGTACAGCCGGACCGGCGAGGGCCTGCACCGGTTCGTCGACCCGGAGGACGGCGAGGTCTACCTCTACACGCAGTACGAGCCGGCCGACGCGCGGCGCGTCTTCACCAACTTCGAGCAGCCCGACCTGAAGGCCCCCTTCCGCTTCCAGGTGACGGCGCCGGAGGGCTGGACGGTGTGGAGCAACGGGGCGGAGGAGTCCCGGGACGGCGGGGTCTGGCGGTTCGCCGAGACGAAGCCGATCTCCACGTACATCACGGCGGTCGTCGCCGGTCCGTACCACTACGTGACGGACTCCTACAGCCGTACGTTCGAGGACGGTACGACGCTGGAGATCCCGCTCGGCGCGATGTGCCGCAAGGGTCTCGCCCGGCACTTCGACGCGGACGACGTCTTCCTGATCACCAAGCAGGGCCTGGACTTCTTCCACGACCACTTCGACTACCCGTACCCGTTCGGGAAGTACGACCAGGCCTTCGTGCCGGAGTACAACCTCGGCGCGATGGAGAACCCTGGCTGTGTCACGTTCCGCGAGGAGTACATCTTCCGCGGCAAGGTGACGCAGGCCGCGTACGAGAGCCGGGCCAACGTCATCCTGCACGAGATGGCGCACATGTGGTTCGGTGACCTCGTCACCATGCAGTGGTGGGACGACCTGTGGCTGAAGGAGTCCTTCGCCGACTTCATGGGCGCGTTCTCCATGGTGGAGTCGACCCGTTTCGAGAACGGCTGGATCACCTTCGCCAACAACCGCAAGTCCTGGGCGTACCGCGCCGACCAGCTGCCGTCCACGCACCCGATCACGGCCGACATCCGTGACCTGGAGGACGCCAAGCTGAACTTCGACGGCATCACGTACGCCAAGGGCGCCTCGGTCCTGAAGCAGCTGGTGGCATACGTGGGGCGGGAGGCGTTCCTGGAGGGCGCCCGGCGCTACTTCAAGAAGCACGCCTACGGCAACACCCAGCTGGGCGACCTGCTGTCCGTGCTGGCCGAGACGTCCGGGCGGGACATGACCGCCTGGTCGCGGTCGTGGCTGCAGACCGCGGGCGTCAACTCGCTGACCCCGGCCGTCACGTACGACGCGGCGGACCGGATCACGGAGCTGGCGGTGCTCCAGGAGGCGGCCGAATCCCACCCGGAGCTGCGGCCGCACCGGGTCGCGGTCGGGCTGTACCGGCGCGCCGACGACGGTGGCCTGGTGCGCTATGCCCGCGCCGAGGTGGACGTGGCGGGGCCGCGCACGGTGGTCGGGGAGCTGGCGGGGGCCGAGCGGCCCGAGCTGATCCTGGTCAACGACGACGACCTCACGTACTGCAAGGTCCGCTTCGACGAGGTGTCGCTGGCCACGCTGCGGGAGCACCTGGGTGACATCACGGACCCGCTGGCGCGGGCGCTGTGCTGGTCGGCGCTGTGGAACCTGACCCGGGACGGGCTGATGCCGGCCCGCGACTTCGTCTCCCTCGTGCTGGCCTTCTCGGGCCGGGAGTCCGACATCGGTGTGCTCCAGATGCTGCACACCTGGACCCGGACCGCGCTGGAGCAGTACGCGGTGCCCGGGTGGCGCGAGGAGGGCGGCCGGGCGCTGTCCGAGGGCGCGCTGCGGGAGCTGCGGGTCGCCGAGCCGGGCAGTGAGCACCAGCTGGCGTGGGCGCGGTTCTTCGCGTCGGTCGCCGACTCGGACGCGGACTTCCAGCTGCTGTCCGGGCTGCTGGACGGCTCGGCCCGGATCGACGGGCTCGACGTCGACCAGGAGCTGCGGTGGGCGTTCCTCTCCCCGCTGGCCTCGCACGGGGTGGCCGACGAGTCGGTGATCGATGCCGAACTGGCCCGCGACGACACGGCGTCCGGCAAGCGGCACCAGGTGCGATGCCTGGCCGCGCGGCCCTCCGCGGCGGTGAAGGCGCAGGCCTGGGCGGGCGTCGTGGAGTCGGACGCGCTGTCCAACGCGCTGGTGGAGGCGACGATCGCGGGCTTCGTCCAGCCGTCGCAGCGGGAGCTGCTGGCGCCGTACACGGGCAAGTACTTCGACGCGATCGAGCGGGTCTGGGCCGAGCGGTCGATCCAGATCGGGGTGATCGTGGTCAAGGGCCTGTTCCCGGCGCTTCAGGACGGCCCGTCGACACTGGCCGCGACGGACGCCTGGCTGGCCGCCCACGAGGATGCGGCGCCGGCGCTGCGCAGGCTGGTGCTGGAGGCCCGGGACGACCTGGCCCGGGCGCTGCGGGCGCAGGCGTGCGACGCGGGCGCGGCCGGGATCTGACGTGTGCCGGACGTGCCGGGGCCGGGCGGCCCCGGCACGTCCTGGACCGGAGCGGGTGGCCGGAAGGGGCCGAGCCGGACCGTTTCGGTCACCGAACGCGCGTACCTTAGTGCGGTGTTGTCCTGATTTGTCGACGGGCATGTAACACGGGTTAGCGCCGCGCCGGCTTGCGGGATACCCCGGAACATGACCCAGAACACGCCCCTCTCCCCCTGTCACCCCCGCACCACCGGCGATGTCCGCCAACGCGTGCTGTCCGCAGCCCAGTTGAGGGAACGGGGGGTGTCCGCCGCGGAGGCCGCCGCGCACTGCGCGGCCGGCGGGCCGTGGCAGCAGCCGCTGCCCGGTGTGTACGTCCTGCACCCGGAGCCGCCCACCGGCGAGGAACGACTGGTCTCCGCGCTGCTGTACGCCGGCCGGCCACCGGCCTCCGGCCGCCGGGGCGTACCGGCGCAGCCGGCACGGGAGACCGGGCCGGAGCCCTGGTACGGCGAGGCCGTGCTCACCGGGCTCGCCGCCCTCGCCCTGCACGGCTTCGCCGCCGTGCCGCCGCCCGCGTCGGCGGCGAGCATCGACGTGCTGGTGCCGCGCACCCGGCGGCTGCGTTCGGTCGGGTTCGTGTGCCTGGTGCGCTCCTCCGCGACGCCCCGCGCCGAGCAGGTGGGCGGCCTGCCCGTGGCCCCGGTGGAGCGGGCGCTCGCGGACGCGGTCGCCGGGCTCCAGGACCCCTTGGCCGTGCGCGGGCTGCTCATCGAGGCGGTGCGCGGCGGCCACTGCGAACCGGCTGCCGTGGTGCGCGAGTTGAGCCGCGCGAAGCTGCTGGACCGGCCGCAGGTGGTGCAGGCCGTGGACTCGTTCCTCGCCGAGGGGCGGGCGGTGGCGGAGAGCCGGCTGTACGAGATGGTGCGGGCGTACGGCCTGCCGGAGCCGCTGTGGAACGTGGATCTGCGGCTGCCCGGCGGCCCCTGCCTCGGCGGCGTGGACGCCTACTGGCCCGAGCAGGCGGTCGCCGTGGCACTGGACACCAGGGCACCCGGACGGGACGGGGAGTGGTGGTCCGGGTACGCCGCGGAGCGGGAGCATCTGGAGCGGCTCGGCGTCACCGTCGTACGCCTCTCGCCGAAGAGACTCCGCGACGCGAGCGAGCAGCAGGCGGTCGTGGTGCGTACGGCGCTGATGGCGGCGGCCGACCGCGAACCGGCCGCGTATGTGATGATCACGCCCCGCTGAGAGCGCGAGGAACGGCGGAGCGGGTCACAGGCGTCACTTATCTGTCACTTCGTCCCTGATGGCGCATCAGCACCAGTGGCGGGATTCTGCCATGTCCACATCTCGCCCACTTCAACTCTCCACAAACCCCTGTCATTTACGAAAGGGTGAGCGGTCATCCGGTACCGAATTCCGGACTCTCTCTTTCATATCCAGGGATGCTGATGACCTCCGAATCCCCCAGTTCCATACCCGGGGCGAGACGCGTGGCCCGAGTCGCGGCCGCCGCCGGTCTGGTGGCCGCGCTGGCCGCCACCGGCGTCGCCCCCGTCTTCGCCGCAGACACGCCCGACACCGCTCCCGTCAAGTCGGCCGCCGAGGGTGCCACGGCGAACAAGCTCGGCACCCATGACGAGCAGCTGCTGGCCAAGGCGAAGGCCAAGGGCCAGAAGAACATCACGATGATGGTCGCGACCGCTCCCGGTGCGACCGAGCAGGTCGCCGATCAGCTGGACGCCGTCAAGGGCTCCGTGCTGGGACGCACGTACGACAAGCTCGGCTACGTACGGGCGACCGTGCCCACCGCGACCGCCGATGCCACCATCAAGGCGGCGTCCAAGCTGTCGTCCGTCCAGGGCATCGATCTCAAGCAGGAGATCGAGCTGGACGACCCGACGCCCGCCGCCGACCGGGCGGCCGGGGCCAAGGCCTCGGTCAGGGCGACCGGCTCCTACCCGGCGCCCGGCAAGAAGACCCCGGCGAAGAACCCGTACAACCCGTCCTTCGAGACGGGCGCGGTCGACTTCGTCCAGCAGCACCCGAAGGCCGACGGCCGCGGGGTGACCATCGGTGTCCTCGACTCGGGTGTCGACCTCGGCCACCCGGCGCTGCAGAAGACCACCACCGGCGAGCGCAAGATCGTCGACTGGGTGACCGCGACCGACCCGGTCAGCGACGCCGACGGCACCTGGCTGCGGATGACGGACGCCGTGTCCGGCCCGACGTTCACGTACAAGGACCGTACGTACAAGGCGCCCGAGGGCGACTACCGGATCAAGCTGTTCGCCGAGGCCGCCACCAGGGGCGGCGACATGGCGGGCGACCTGAACCGCGACGGCGACACCACCGATGTCTGGGCCGTGCTCTACGACCCGGTCACCGGCACCACCCGCGTCGACCTGAACAACAACGCGGACTTCTCCGACGACACCGTGCTCAAGCCGTACAAGGAGAAGCACCAGGTCTCCTACTTCGGCAAGGACGACCCGCGGACCGATGTCGCCGAGCGCATCCCGTTCGTCGTCGAGACCCGCAAGAACGTCGTCCACAACGCCGCCGGTGACACCTCCGACTACGTCAACATCGGTGTCATCGAGAGCGAGCACGGCACCCATGTCGCGGGCATCACCGCCGCGAACGGCCTGTTCGGCGGCAAGATGAACGGTGCCGCGCCGGGCGCGAAAATCGTCTCCTCGCGGGCCTGCACCTGGTCCGGCGGTTGCACCAACATCGCGCTCACCGAGGGCATGATCGACCTCGTCGTGAACCGCGGTGTCGACGTCGTCAACATGTCGATCGGCGGCCTGCCGCCGCTCAACGACGGCAACAACGCGCGCGCCGAGCTCTACAAGCGGCTCATCGACATCTACGGCGTCCAGCTGGTCATCTCGGCCGGCAACGACGGTCCGGGCGTCAACACCATCGGTGACCCCGGCCTCGCCGACCACGTGATCTCCGTCGGCGCGTCGATCTCCAAGGAGACCTGGGCCGCCAACTACGGCTCCAACGTCACCAAGAAGTACGACATGCTGCCCTTCTCCTCGCGCGGTCCGCGTGAGGACGGCGGCTTCGCGCCGATCCTGACGGCGCCGGGTGCGTCCATCAACACCACCCAGACCTGGCTGCCCGGCGGCCCGGTCAAGGAGGCGGGCTATTCGCTCCCGGCCGGCTACTCCATGCTGCAGGGCACCTCGATGGCCTCGCCGCAGGCCGCCGGTGCGACCGCGCTGCTGCTGTCCGCCGCGAAGCAGAAGCACATCGAGCTGCCCCCGGCCGACCTGCGCACCGCGCTGACCAGCACAGCCACCCACATCAAGGGTGTGCCCGCGCACGCCCAGGGATCCGGTCTGATCGACATCGTCGGCGCCTGGAAGCAGATCGAGAAGCAGGGTGCCCCGGCGCACGAGTACTCGGTGAAGGCCCCGGTCGACACCGCGATCGACTTCGCGCTGAAGACCCCCGGCTTCGGCACCGGCCTGTACGACCGCGAGGGCGGCCTGAAGGCCGGTCGGACGAAGTCGTACGACGTCACGGTCACCCGCACCACGGGCCCGGACAAGGCCGTCAAGCACACGCTGTCGTGGAAGAACAACGACGGCACCTTCAAGCTGGCCGGCCCGTCCACCGTCTCCCTGCCGCTGGGCAAGCCGGTCACCGTCAAGGTCCAGGCGAAGCCGGGCAGCGCGGGCGTGCACAGCGCGATCCTGAAGGTGGACGACAGCAGGACCGTCGGTGTGGACCAGCAGATCCTCACCACGGTGGTCGTCTCCACGAAGCTCGTGAAGCCCGCCTACGCGTTCAAGGCGTCCGGCTCGGTGCAGCGCAACAGCAGCAAGTCGTACTTCCTGACCGTCCCGGAGGGTGCCAAGACCCTTGAGGTCGCCCTGGGCGCGCTGCGCTCGGGCAGCCAGACCCGCTTCATCTCCATCCACCCGTACGGCGTGCAGATGGAGGACAGCTCCACGATCTTCTGCTACCCGAACTACGAGAACCCGGCCAACACCTGCCGTCCGGACGTGCGCTCGTACAAGGACCCGCAGCCGGGCGTCTGGGAGATCGAGGTCGAGGCACGGCGTACCTCGCCGCTGCTGGACAACCCGTACAAGCTGGATGTCTCGCTGCTCGGTGCCACCTTCGACCCGGCGGTGCAGACCATCGCCGAGGCGAAGGTCGGCACGCCGGCCGCGGTGAACTGGAAGGTCACCAACAACGCGGGTGACCTGGAGGGCGCGCTCAAGGGCGGCTCGCTGGGCTCGGCCAAGGTCGCGAAGCCGTCGATCAGGACGGGCGACCAGCAGGAGTACACGGTCACCATCGGTGAGGGCGTGGAGAAGCTGGACGTCGCCATCGGCGGCACGGCGGACGCCAACGCCGACCTGGACCTGTACGTCTACCTGGGCGACACGGAGGTCGGAAAGTCCACCACGGCGGGCTCCGAGGAGTCCGTCAGCCTGGCGAAGCCGGCCGCCGGTACGTACACCGTCCTGATCGACGGCTACGACGTCCCGGCCGGTACCACCACGTACGACTACCGCGACGTGTACTACGCACCGTCGCTCGGCACGATCAAGGTCGACGAGTCGAAGGCCGTGAACCTGGCCAACGGCGCCTCGGCGCAGATCGGTGCCGAGGTCGCGGTCGCCGGGGCGGCCCCCGAGGGCCGGCAGTTCTTCGGCGAGGTCCACCTGGTGAACGGCCGCGGCACCGCCGCGGGCACCGGCAGCGTCGTGATCGAGAAGGTCACGCCGTAACGGTCACCCTGTGATCCGTACGACAGGTACGGCGGTGGGGCGGGCGCTCGACGGAGCTCCCGCCCCACTGCTGTGTGCCCGGCCGGGCGGGCACTGTCCGTACCTCGGACAATGGATTGGACAAGAAAGCCGTGAACATACGCATCATGGAACGGCAACCGTCTCAGTTCGTACGTTCGAAGGAGTCCCTGTGAAGGTCGGAATCGTCGGCGCCACCGGTCAGGTCGGCACAGTCATGCGCAGGATCCTGGCCGAGCGCAAGTTCCCGGCCGACGAGCTGCGGCTGTTCGCCTCAGCCCGTTCCGCGGGCTCGACGATCGAGTGGCAGGGCCGGGAGATCACCGTCGAGGACGCCTCGACGGCCGACTACACCGGGCTGGACATCGTGCTGTTCTCGGCCGGCGGCGCGACGTCGAAGGCACTCGCCGAGAAGGTCGCCTCGCAGGGCGCCGTCGTGATCGACAACTCCTCCGCCTGGCGCAAGGACCCCGAGGTCCCGCTCGTCGTCTCCGAGGTCAACCCGCACGCGATCGCGAACCGGCCCAAGGGCATCATCGCCAACCCGAACTGCACCACGATGGCCGCCATGCCCGTGCTGCGCCCCCTGCACGAGGAGGCCGGTCTCCAGGCGCTGACCGTCGCCACCTACCAGGCGGTGTCCGGCTCCGGTCTGGCCGGTGTCGCCGAGCTCCACGGCCAGGCGTCCAAGGTCGTCGCCGACGCCGACAAGCTCACCCACGACGGCGAGGCCGTCGAGTTCCCCGAGCCGGGCGTGTACAAGCGTCCGATCGCCTTCAATGTGCTGCCGCTGGCCGGTTCGATCGTGGACGACGGCTCCTTCGAGACCGACGAGGAGCAGAAGCTCCGCAACGAGTCCCGCAAGATCCTGGAGATCCCGGAGCTGAAGGTGTCCGGCACCTGCGTCCGGGTGCCGGTCTTCTCCGGCCACTCGCTCCAGGTCAACGCCCGTTTCGCCCGTCCGCTCGGCGTGGAGCGCGCGTACGAGCTGCTGAAGGACGCGCCGGGCGTCGAGATCTCCGAGATCCCCACCCCGCTCCAGGCGGCCGGCAAGGACGCCTCGTTCGTCGGCCGGATCCGGGTCGACGAGACCGTGGAGAACGGCCTCGCGCTCTTCGTCTCCAACGACAACCTGCGCAAGGGCGCGGCGCTGAACGCGGTGCAGATCGCGGAGCTGGTCGCGGCGGAGCTGAACGGCTGACGCCGGACGGACACGGAGAGGGGCGGCCACCGGGTGCGGTGGCCGCCCATTCGTATGGGTGCGCCGACGCGGACCGGGACCCCCGCCGGAGCGTGTGACGTGGAAGGATGACCGGAAAACGTCACATACCAAGGAGATGACCGCGTGCCTGGCACCAATCTGACCCGCGAAGAGGCACAGGAGCGGGCGCGCCTGCTGACCGTGGACGCGTACGAGATCGATCTCGACCTCTCCGGAGCGCAGGAGGGCGGCACCTACCGGTCCGTGACCACCGTGCGCTTCGACTGCGCCGAGGCCGGTGCGGAGACCTTCATCGACCTGGTCGCCCCGGCCGTGCACGAGGTCGAGCTGAACGGCAAGGCGCTGGACGTCGCGGCCGTGTTCCGCGACTCGCGCATCGCGCTCCCGCACCTGGTGGCGGGCTCCAACGAGCTGAGGGTCGTCGCCGACTGCGCGTACACCAACACGGGCGAGGGCCTGCACCGCTTCGTCGACCCGGTCGACCAGCAGGCGTACCTCTACACCCAGTTCGAGGTGCCGGACGCGCGCCGGGTCTTCGCGAGCTTCGAGCAGCCGGACCTGAAGGCGACGTTCCGGTTCACCGTGAAGGCGCCGCAGGGCTGGACGGTCATCTCGAACTCGCCGACGCCCGAGCCGCAGGACGACGTCTGGTCCTTCGAGCCGACCCCGCGCATCTCGTCGTACATCACGGCCCTGATCGCCGGCCCGTACCACTCGGTGCACAGCAGCTACGAGCGGGACGGCCAGACGGTCCCGCTCGGCATCTACTGCCGCCCGTCGCTGGCCGAGTTCCTCGACGCGGACGAGATCTTCGACGTCACGCGGCAGGGCTTCGACTGGTTCCAGGAGAAGTTCGACTACGCCTACCCGTTCGCCAAGTACGACCAGCTGTTCGTCCCGGAGTTCAACGCCGGCGCGATGGAGAACGCGGGCGCGGTCACCATCCGCGACCAGTACGTGTTCCGTTCGAAGGTGACGGACGCGGCGTACGAGCGGCGTGCGGAGACCATCCTGCACGAGCTGGCGCACATGTGGTTCGGCGACCTCGTCACCATGGAGTGGTGGAACGACCTGTGGCTGAACGAGTCGTTCGCCACGTACACCTCGGTCGCCTGCCAGGCGTACGCGCAGGGCTCGAAGTGGCCGAACTCCTGGACCACCTTCGCCAACTCCGAGAAGACCTGGGCCTACCGCCAGGACCAGCTGCCCTCCACGCACCCGATCATGGCGGACATCCGTGATCTGGACGACGTGCTGGTCAACTTCGACGGGATCACCTACGCCAAGGGCGCCTCGGTCCTGAAGCAGCTGGTGGCGTACGTCGGCATGGACGAGTTCTTCAAGGGCGTCCAGGCGTACTTCAAGGCGCACGCCTTCGGCAACACCCGGCTCTCCGACCTGCTGGGCGCCCTGGAGGAGACCTCCGGCCGCGATCTGAAGACCTGGTCGAAGGCGTGGCTGGAGACGGCGGGCATCAACATCCTGCGCCCGGAGGTCACCACCGACGAGAACGGCCACATCACCTCGTTCACCGTGCTCCAGGAGGCCCCGGCCCTCCCCGCCGGCGCGAAGGGCGAGCCGACGCTGCGCCCGCACCGCATCGCGATCGGCTGCTACGACCTCGACGCGAACGGCAAGCTGGTCCGTACGGACCGCATCGAGCTGGACGTCGACGGCGCCCGCACGACCGTGCCGTTCCCGGCCGGTACCGCCCGCCCCGCCGTGATCCTGCTCAACGACGACGACCTCTCGTACGCGAAGGTCCGGCTCGACGAGGAGTCGCTGCGCGTCGTCACCGAGCACCTCGGCGACTTCACGGAGTCCCTCCCCCGCGCCCTGTGCTGGGCCTCCGCCTGGGACATGACCCGCGACGGCGAGCTGGCGACCCGTGACTACCTCGCCCTGGTGCTCTCCGGCATCGGCAAGGAGTCGGACATCGGCGTCGTGCAGTCGCTGCACCGCCAGGTGAAGCTGGCGCTCGACCTGTACGCGGCGCCGGAGTGGCGCGAGGCCGGGCTGACGCAGTGGACCGAGGCCACCCTCGCGCACCTGCGTGCGGCGGAGCCGGGCAGCGACCACCAGCTGGCCTGGGCCCGTGCCTTCGCGGCCACGGCCCGCACCCCGCAGCAGCTGGACCTGCTGCAGTCGCTGCTCGACGGCAAGGAGACGGTCGAGGGCCTGGCCGTCGACACGGAGCTGCGCTGGGCGTTCGTCGAGCGGCTCGCGGCAACCGGTGTGTTCGAGGAGGACGAGATCGCCGGCGAGTACGAGCGCGACAAGACCGCGGCGGGCGAGCGCCACGCGGCGACCGCCCGCGCGGCGCGCCCCACCGAGGAGGCGAAGGCGGAGGCCTGGGCCTCGGTCGTCGAGTCCGACAAGCTGCCGAACTCCCTCCAGGAGGCGGTCATCGACGGCTTCGTCCAGACCGACCAGCGCGAGCTGCTGGCTCCGTACACCGAGAAGTTCTTCGCCTCGGTCAAGGACGTCTGGGACTCGCGCAGCCACGAAATGGCGCAGCAGATCGCGGTCGGCCTCTACCCGTCCCTCCAGGTCTCGCAGGCCACGCTGGACGCCACGGACGCCTGGCTCTCCTCGACGGAGCCGAGCGCGGCCCTGCGCCGGCTGATTTCGGAGTCCCGCTCGGGCATCGAGCGCGCCCTGAAGGCCCGGACCGCGGACGCGGCGGCGGCCACGGCGTGACGCGCTGACCGGTGACACAGGAAGGGGCGCCTCCCGTGGTGGAGGCGCCCCTTCCTGCGGCGGCCGCCGGTGATCCCGAAACCGTTGGCGGCGTGGCCGCTTACGGGGGTCGGCGGGACGATCTCCTCCCACTTCACGTCGTCGGCGAGGAGGGCGTCATAGCAGGGCCTGCGCGGTCGCGGTGACCGTGCCCCGGTCCCGCAGGGTGCGCAGGATGCGGAGCCTCTTGACGTCCCACTCGGTCATGGCCGCAACCTACCCGGCGCCGGGTACGAGGCCCGGCCGCGGACATGCGTGTGCGCCGCGCGGTACTCGGGGAGCACCTGCGGCGCACACGGGAGGTGCGTGTGGGTACTAGGCCTGCTTCTTGGACTTGTCCAGGACCATGACCAGGCCCGTGATGACCAGGTACAGGACGATGGGTGCCACGACGTAGAGGCCGATGGTCTCCATCGCGCTCAGGCCGGGCCCCGGGTCGTCACCGTCGTCGCGGGTGAGCGCGAGCGCGGGGGACGACATGAGCAGCATCATCAGCGTCGTGCCGGCCGCGACGGCGCCGGTGCGCATAGCGTTCTTCTTGTCCACGGTGCAAACGTAGCGAACGCCCGCGAGAGGCGCGCGCCCGGGGGTGCCGTACGAGGTCGGGCCGGGGTCATGGATGGCGTCGGGGCGGGGTCACGGGTGGGTGCTCCGGTGGGTTTCCGGGGCGGGGTCCGGGCGGTCCGCGCGCGGGCGGAAGACCTCCATCAGCCGGTGCAGGCGGGGTGCGACGGCCAGTTCCTCCAGGGTGACCGGATGGCCCTCCGCATCGGCGACCGGCAGGCGCCAGTTGGGGTACTGGTCCCAGGTGCCGGGGAGGTTCTGCGGGCGGCGGTCACCGAGTGCGTCGGGCAGCCAGACGCCGGTCAGGCGGGCGGGGGTGCGCAGCAGGAAGCGGTGCACGGCACGGACGGCGCCCTCCTCGTCGCCCTCGCCCTCGGGGAGCAGGCCGAGCCTGGCGAGATGGGCCAGCCACTCGGCGGTGTCGGCCGCGTCCGCCGTCAGCTCCTGGTCGAGGGGGCGGGTGAGCAGGCCGAGGCGGTGGCGCAGCGTCACATGGTCGCCGGTCAGGCGGGCCGCGGTGGACGGCAGATCGTGCGTGGTGACGGTGGCGAGGCAGTCCTCGCGCCAGGCCTCGGGGGCCAGTGGGCGGCCGGTGCCCGCCCAGTCCCGTTCGAACCAGAGGACGGAGGTGCCGAGCACGCCGCGCCGGGCCAGCGCCTCGCGGACCCCCGGCTCGACCGTGCCGAGGTCCTCCCCCATGACGACCGCGCCGGCCCGGTGCGCCTCCAGGACGAGGACGGCGAGCATCGCCTCGGCGTCGTGGGTGACATAGGTGCCCTCGGTGGGCGGGCGCCCCTCGGGCACCCACCAGAGCCGGAAGAGGCCCATGACGTGGTCGATGCGCAGGGCGCCCGCGTGGGCGAGAAGCCCGCGGAGCAGGCCGCGGTACGGGGCGTAGCCGGAGGCGGCGAGGATGTCCGGGCGCCACGGCGGCAGGCCCCAGTCCTGGCCGCGGGCGTTGAAGGCGTCCGGCGGCGCGCCGACGGACATGCCGTGCGCGAAGGCGTCCTGCTGGGCCCAGGCGTCGGCGCCGCCGGGGTGCACACCGACGGCGAGGTCGTGGACGATGCCGACGGCCATGCCCGCGTCGAGGGCGGCGCGCTGGGCGGCGGCGAGCTGACCGTCGGTCAGCCAGGCGAGCCGGCAGTGGAAGTCGACCCGGTCCAGCAGTGCGCCGCGGGCGCGGGCGGTCTCCTCGGAACGGGGGTCGCGCAGCCCGGCGGGCCAGCCGTGCCAGTCGGGGCCGTGCATCTCGGCGAGGGCGCACCACAGGGCGTGGTCCTCCAGGGCCTGCCCCTGCTCGGCGAGGAAGTCGCAGTACGCGGCGCGGCGGCCGGGGGTGAGGGGCGCCTGTCGTACGAGTTCGAGCGCCTGGCGCTTGAGTTCCCAGACGGCGTCGCGGTCGATCAGCGCGCCCTTGTTCAGGACGGTGTCGCTGAGCGCGGCGGCGTCCTGGCGCAGGTCGTCGAGGGCGGCCCGGTCCGTCACGTGCCCGTACTCGGGGACGGACTCGATGTGCAGGTGCACGGGGTCGGGGAAGCGCCGCGACGAGGGGCGGTACGGGGAGGGGTCGGTGGGCCGGCCGGGCACGGCGGCGTGGAGCGGGTTGAGCTGGACGAAGCCGGCACCGAGGGCCCGCCCGGACCAGGCGGCGAGGTCGGCGAGGTCCCCCAGGTCGCCCATGCCCCAGGAGCGGGCGGAGAGCAGGGAGTAGAGCTGGACGAGGAAGCCGTGGCTGCGGGCCGGCGGCCGGGGTGCCCGGGGCGGGGCGACGACGAGCGTGCCGGCCGCGCTCCGGCCGCCGGGCGCCCGTACCGCCAGCCGGTGCACCCCGAGCGGCGGCTCGGTCCACCAGGCGGGGGCCGCGGGCGCCTCCGTACCGGCATCCGTCCCCTCCGCGTCGGCCGGGTCCGCCACCGCGCCCACCAGGTTCCCCCGTCCGCCGGCGGCGTCCCGCGGCGAAACGGCCGGATCCGGCCGGTCGGCCGGAATACGCATCGGCGGGGGCGGAGCCGAACCGGGGTCTTCGAGGGAGATCTCCAGCGTGGTGCCGGGCGGCAGCGCGGTCAGGGCGCCGGGCAGCGGCTCGCCGGTCCACACCACCACCGTCGGCGGGAGCAGCCGGGAGCGGGCCGAGGACTCGGCGGCGGCGAGCGATTCCCGTACCGCTTCGGGCGTGGTGGCGTCCACACCGAGCGCGGCGAGCACGGCGACGACCGTGTCATCGGGGACGGACACGGTCACGTCGGCGGACGAGGAGTAGGAGGTGGCGACGCCGTGCAGTGCGGCGAGCCGGGACAAGCCCATTCAGACTCCTGGGAACTCCGTGCCCCACGCGGCGCCGGGCATGGCTGGTTCGCTGGTCAGCGGGGCGTTGACGGCGAGCGGGGGTTCGCTGGTCAGGGGGGTGGCGTCGGCGAGCGGCGGCTCGCTGGTGAGAGGTATCGCATCGGCGAGCGGCGGCTCGCTGGTCAGCGGGCCGGGGCCGGGCGCGGGAACCTGCGGCGCGGGGAACGGCGGCGCGGTGGGACCGGGTCCCCGTTCGGGGAGGGCGGAGAGCGGACGCTGCACGACAGCGGGCATGGCGGCCTCCTGGCCGTGAGGAAACGGGACACAGCAGGCCTACCCGGCGGGATCGGCCCCTGGCGTAGGCGTCATCACAACGAATTCAACGTGCCCTGGGTCACATTCCGTTCCCCGCAGGCCCGTTCTCCGTAAGTTGTCCGCTGTTTTCGGCCATCCGGCGTCGTCTTTGGCGTCTGCGGCCCTGGCCCGCCTCCCCCTGCCCCGTCTGCCGCCCCGGGCATTTCCGGCACACCACCCACGCGCATTGACACCCTCGCGCGCGGGTGGTGGGCTCGGAGCCCAGCAGCGGGAACGAGGGAGACGAGCGATGCGGCTCAGGCGCGGAACGCAGGCAACGGCCATCGCGGTCGCCGTGCTCGGCGGACTGCTCTCCACGGGCACCCCGGCCGTCGCGGCCCCTTCCACACCCGGATCCACCACCGTCACCAACCCCGACCGCGCGGACGACGCCGCGCTGCCCGCCGTATGGCCACGGCCGCACTCCATCGAGGCCGCCGGAGCGTCCGTGCCGCTCTCCGCCGAGGCCACCCTCGTCGCCGGCGCCCACGCCGATCCGTACGCGGTCGACGCGCTCCGGCAGATCCTGCGGGACGCGGGCGTACGGACCGTCCACGAGGCGCTGCCCGGCCGCGGCCCGGTCATCAGGCTCGGCGGCGACGGCGCCCGGGACGCGCTGCGCACCCTGCACGCCCCCGAACGGGGCGATCTGCCCTCCGGGGGCTACCGGATCGCAGTCGGCCGGGTGGCGGGCCGGGACACCGTCGCCGTGGACGGTGTCGGCGAGGACGGCCTCTTCCACGGCGTGCAGACACTGCGTCAGCTGATCCGGGACGGGGGCGTCGCCGCAGTCACCGTCAGGGACTGGCCGGGCACCGCCGTACGCGGCATGACCGAGGGCTTCTACGGGCAGCCGTGGACCCGTGAGGAGCGGCTGGCCCAGATCGGCTTCATGGGGCGCACGAAGCAGAACAGGTATCTGTACGCGGCGGGTGACGACCCGTACCGCCAGGCCCGTTGGCGCGACCCGTACCCGGCCGGCCGGCGCGCCGACTTCCGGGCGCTGGCCGAGCGGGCCCGCGCCGAGCACGTGACGCTCGGCTGGGCCGTCGCCCCCGGCCAGGCCATGTGCATGTCCTCGGCCGACGACGTGAAGGCACTGACGAAGAAGCTCGACGCGATGTGGGCGCTGGGGGTGCGGGCCTTCCAGCTCCAGTTCCAGGACGTCAGCTACAGCGAATGGCACTGCGACAGCGACGCCGACACCTTCGGCAGCGGCCCGCGGGCGGCGGCCAGGGCACAGGCGCGGGTGGCCGGCGAGGTGGCGCGGCATCTCGCGGACCGGTATCCGGGTTCGCAGCCGCTGTCGGTGATGCCGACGGAGTTCTACCAGGACGGGTCCACCGACTACCGCAAGGCGCTCGCCGAGGAACTGGACGACCGGGTCCAGATCGCCTGGACCGGTGTCGGGGTCGTGCCGAGGACCATCACCGGCGGCGAGCTGGCCGGTGCCCGGGCCGCGTTCGGGCACCCGCTGGTCACGATGGACAACTACCCGGTCAACGACTACGCGCAGGACCGGATATTCCTCGGCCCGTACACCGGCCGGGACCCCGCGGTGGCCACCGGGTCCGCGGCGCTGCTCGCCAATGCGATGGAGCAGCCGTCGGCGTCCCGCATTCCGCTCTTCACCGCCGCCGACTTCGCCTGGAACCCGAGGGGTTACCGGCCGCAGGAGTCCTGGCAGGCGGCGATCGACGACCTGGCGGGCGGTGACGCACGCACCAGGGAGGCGCTGCGGGCGCTGGCCGGGAACAGCGCGACGTCCGTGCTGGGCGGCGACGAGTCCGCGTATCTGCGGCCGCTGCTGGCCGCGTTCTGGAAGTCCCGCGCGGCGCACGACGCCACGGAGCGGGACGAGGCGGCGCGCAGGCTGCGGGAGGCGTTCACCGTGATGCGCCAGGCCCCGCAGCGGCTGAAGGGCCTGGCGGACGGGCGCCTGGACGACGAAGTGCGGCCGTGGACGGAGCAGTTGTCCCGGTACGGCCGGGCGGGCGAGCTGGCCGTCGATCTGCTCCAGGCGCAGTCGCGTGGCGACGGCGACGCCGCCTGGAAGGCGTCGCTGGCCCTGGAGCCGCTGCGCAAGGCCGCCAAGGCGGGCGGCGTGACGGTCGGCAAGGGGGTCCTCGGCCCGTTCCTGGACCGGGTGCGCCGGGAGGCGGATGCCTGGACGGGCGCGGACCGCGACGCCGGTACGGTGACGAAGGCTCCGGGCAGCTACACCGTCCGATTGAACCGGGCCCGCCCGGTGGACGCCGTGACGGCGATGACCCTGCCCGGCGGCGAAACGGTGGCCGGCGCGGCGCTGGAGGCCCATGTGCCCGGCGAGGGCTGGCGCCGCCTGGGCGCGCTGTCGGCGAGCGGCTGGACCCAGACGGCGGTGAAGGGGCTGCGTGCCGACGCGATCCGGATCAGCTGGCCCGCGGGCGGCCCGGCGATGCCCTCGGTCGTCTCCCGCACGGTGGCACCGATGGCCCCGGGAGGCGCCGCCCCCAAGAGCGCCCCGGTACCGGGTCCGCGGGTGCACGCGCTCGTGCCCTGGTTCGGCGACGAGCCCGCGGCCCGGCTCGATCTGGCACGCGGCGAGACGGACGCCGAGATCGGCGGCGGGCCGCAGCGGGTCGCAGCACGCCTCGCCGCCCGCCGCCCCGCCGAGGTGCGCGGCGCGCTCACCGCGAAGGCTCCCAGGGGCATCAAGGTGGACGTCCCGAAGCAGACGCGGGTGCCGCGCGGTTCCCGTACCGACGTGCCCGTGGAGATCACGGTCCCGGCGGGCACCCCGGCCGGGGAGTACGAGGTGCCGCTCAGCTTCGGCGACGAACGCAGCACGCTCACCGTCCGGGCGTTCCCGCGCACCGCGGGCCCCGATCTGCTGCGCACCGCCACCGCGTCCTCGTCCGGCGACGAGACCCCGGACTTCCCGGCGGCGGCCGCCTCCGACGGCGATCCGGAGACCCGCTGGTCCTCACCGGCCGAGGACGGCGCCTGGTGGCAGGCACAACTGCCGCAGGCAGCCCGGATCGGCCGGGTGGTGCTGCACTGGCAGGACGCCTACGCCACCCGCTACCGCGTCCAGGTCTCCCCGGACGGCCGCAACTGGCGCACGGCCGCGACGGTCCGGGACGGCAGGGGCGGGCGCGAGTCGGTCCGGATGGACGCGAAGGACGCCCGCTACCTCAGGGTCCAGGGCGATGCCCGGGGCACCGAGTTCGGCTATTCGCTCTGGTCGGTGGAGGCGTACGCCGTCGCCGCGACGGAGTAACGATCCGGGCCCGTTCCGCGCCGGGACGACGAAGGCCCGGATCCCTCAGGCAGAAATGCCGTCGATCCGGGCCATGACGTCGTCCGCGCCGAACGGTTGCAAGTACGGCAACCAGCGCGGGTCGCGGTGTCCCGTGCCGATGATCCGCCAGGCCAGGCCCGTCGGCGGGGCGGGTTGCTGGTGCAGCCGCCAGCCGAGCTCCGGCAGGTGCCGGTCCGCCTTGAAATGGTTACAGCGGCGGCAGGCCGCCACCACGTTGTCCCAGGCGTGCTGTCCGCCGCGGCTGCGCGGAATCACGTGATCGACGCTGGTCGCGGTGGCGCCGCAGTACATGCAGCGGCCCCCGTCCCGGGCGAACAGCGCCCTGCGGGTCAGCGGTACGGGTCCCCGGTAGGGAACGCGGACGAACCGCTTCAGGCGGACGACGCTGGGGGCCGGGACGGCCCGGGTGGCACTGTGCATGAAGGCGCCGGACTCCTCTAGGCAGATGGCCTTGTTTTCGAGGACGAGGACGAGCGCGCGGCGGAGCGGTACGACGCCGAGGGGCTCGTACGACGCGTTGAGAACCAGGACATGCGGCACGGTGGATGCCTCCTTGTACGCCGGCGGCGCGTGGCTCGCGCCGGGACGATCCGATCTCAGTCTCTACTCCTGCCTGGCGGAAGCGCCACCACGTGCAGGTAACGGGCCGGAAGGATTTTTCGACCCGGCCGCCCGCCGCTCGCACCGCGGCCACCGGCGGAAGGGGCGCTTCCGGCCCGCTGCCGCAGCGGCCCGCGCGCGATGTGCGATCGGCCACAGACAGCCGCTGCAACCCCGCCCCTTTGCTGCTCCCCGCCCTCGATGCCCCCTCGTGAGACGCGTCTCTCCCCCCGGTCACGGCAATGGAGCACTCCCGATGCCCCGTTAGTGTGGTCGGGCCGCCGTTGTCCATCTGGAGGTTCCACCGTGTCCCTGTCCGCCCTGTTGGCCGCAGCCCCGTCACCCGAGCCCGGCAGCTCGTTGGACGAAGCCGCCAAGCAGGCCGGCGACGCCGCGGGCTGGGTGCAGGAGAACTGGTCCACCTGGCTGAACACCGGTCTGCGCATCATCCTCATCGCGGCGATCGCGATCGCGTTGCGGATCGCGATCCGGCGTGCTCTCACCAAGCTCATCGAACGGATGAACCGCAGCGCCCAGGCCGTGGAGGGCACCGCGCTCGGCGGGCTGCTGGTCAACGCGGAACGCCGCCGTCAGCGCTCGGAGGCGATCGGTTCGGTGCTCCGCTCGGTCGCGTCGTTCCTGATCCTCGGCACTGCCGCCCTGATGATCCTGGGCGCGTTCCAGATCAACCTGGCCCCGCTGCTGGCCTCCGCCGGGGTGGCCGGTGTGGCGCTCGGTTTCGGTGCGCGCAACCTGGTCACCGACTTCCTCTCCGGTGTCTTCATGATTCTTGAGGACCAGTACGGCGTGGGCGACACCGTCGACGCGGGCGTCGCCTCCGGCGAGGTCATCGAGGTCGGCCTGCGGGTCACGAAGCTGCGCGGCGACAACGGCGAGATCTGGTACGTCCGCAACGGCGAGGTGAAGCGGATCGGCAACCTCAGCCAGGGCTGGTCGACGGCCGGCGTCGATGTGATGGTGCGCCCCACGGAGGACCTCGACAAGGTTCGTACGGTCATCACCGAGGCCGCCGTGGCGATGGCCAAGGAGGACCCCTGGAACGAGCGCCTGTGGGGTCCGGTGGAGATCCTGGGCCTGGACTCGGTGCTCCTGGACTCGATGACGGTCCGGCTGAGCGCGAAGACGATGCCGGGCAAGGCGCTGGGCGTCGAGCGCGAATTGCGCTGGCGGATCAAGCGCGCCTTCGACGAGGCGGGCATCCGCATCGTCGGCGGTGTCCCGGCCCAGACGGACGAACCCTCCAAGGCCGACCCGGCAGCCTCCGTGGCCGCCCCCTCGGCCTACGCCTCGGCCACCTCCCCCCAGTCCCTGGCCACGGCCCCGATCACGCCGCCGAACATCTCGAAGCCGTAGTCGCCCGGCCGGCCGAAGCGGCCTCAACCCGGTTCACCGGCGAAGCGGTTGGGCATGCATCACCACGGACCGGGATATTCCGGAAGTCTTCCGGGTAACGCTTTGGTTGCCACCACGGCACTGCCCATTGACGGCCAGGTGACGCGCGCATACCGTCCTCTCACCGAATAGGAAACTTTCCTAACAGAGGGCAGGTGCAGCACTCATGGCCGGAACCACACCGGGTACCCCCCGCGTTCTGCGGGCCATGAACGACCGGGCCGCCCTCGATCTGCTGCTGGAGCACGGCCCCCTCTCGCGGACCAGGATCGGGAAGCTGACCGGGCTCTCCAAGCCCACCGCCTCCCAGTTGCTGGCGCGGCTGGAGGCGGCCGGGCTGGTCGTCGCCACCGGGACCGTGGCCGGGCGGCCGGGGCCCAACGCCCAGTTGTACGGGGTGAACGCACGGGCCGCCCATGTCGCGGGACTGGATGTGAACGCCCGCCGGATCGTCGCGGCCGTCGCCGATGTGACCGGGGAGACCGTCGGGGAGTTCGAGCTGCGCACCCCCGGGCGGCGCGCCGACGGTGTGGTGCGGCAGGTGGCGGAGGCGCTGGACGGGGCGGTGAAGGACGCCGGGCTCACCCGCTGCGATGTGCACCGGGTCGTCATCGGCACCCCGGGCGCCTTCGACCCCGGTACCGGGCGGCTGCGGTACGCCTCGCACCTGCCGGGCTGGCACTCCCCCACGCTGCTGGAGGAGCTGGCGGCCTTTCTGCCGATGCCGGTGGAGTACGAGAACGATGTGAACCTGGTCGCGGTGGCCGAGCAGCGGCTGGGCGCGGCGCGGGGGTACGAGGACTTCGTCCTGCTGTGGAACGAGGAGGGGCTCGGTGCCGCCCTCGTCATCAACGGGCGGCTGCACCGCGGCTTCACCGGCGGCGCGGGCGAGGTGGGCTTCCTGCCGGTGCCGGGTGTCCCGCTGGTCCGTCAGGTCACCAAGGTGAACGCGGGCGGCTTCCAGGAGCTGGCGGGTGCTCAGGTGCTGTCCCGGCTGGGCCGGCAGCTCGGCATCGACGACGAGCTGATCCGCACCCCCGGCACCCATCACGAGGTCGCGGCCCGGCTGGTCGCCCGCGCCGCGGAGGCCGCCCGGGCGGGCGAGGACGGCCCGTACCCCCGGCTCCTCGATCTGTTCGCCACCGGCATCGCGACCGGTCTCGCCTCCCTGACCGCGGTGCTCGACCCGGAGGTCGTCGTGCTGTCCGGCGAGGTCATCGCGGCCGGCGGCGAGCCGCTGCGCTGCCGGGTGGAGGCCGAGCTTTCCGAACTGGCCGCCTCCCGGCCCCGGCTGATCGCCGGTGAGGTGACGCACCGTCCCGTGCTGCGCGGCGCGCTGGAGAGCGCCCTCATCACCACCCGTGACGAGGTCTTCGACACGTCCCGCTGACCCGCTCGTCCCTTCCCCCGCCCCCATCCTTCACCGGGAGACGCCCCCATGTCCGGAAACCGCCGGAAGTCGGCCGTCGCACTCGCCGCGACCGCCGCCATATCTCTGTTCGCCTCGGCCTGTACGGCCCAGAGCAACTCCGGTGCCAACGATGATCCGTCCAAGGAGACGACCATCAACTTCTGGCACGGCTGGAACAACCCGAGCGAGGTGAAGGCGATCCGGGCGACGGTCGACGCCTTCCAGAAGGCGCACCCCAACATCCATGTGAAGGTCGTCGGCAACATGACCGACGACAAGATCAACCAGGCGCTGCGGGCGGGCGGTTCGAACGCCCCGGACGTCGTCTCGTCGTTCACCACGAACAATGTCGGCAAGTTCTGCTCGTCGAAGGCGTTCGTCGATCTGAATCCGTTCCTGAAGAAGGACGGGATCGACCCGGAGAAGACCTTCCCCAAGGCGATGAACGAGTACACGCAGTTCGACGGGGTGCGCTGCACCGTGCCGCTGCTCGGTGACGCGTACGGGCTCTACTACAACAAGGACGCGTTCGAGGAGGCCCACATCACCGAGCCGCCGCGGACCTGGTCCCAGCTGGCCGAGGTCGCCAAGAAGCTGACGAAGCCCAAGGGCGACTCGTACGAGCAGCTCGGCTTCATGCCGAACTACCACGGCTACGAGTCGACGACCGAGCACTACCTCGGCGGCTGGAACCCGAAGTACTTCGACGCGGACGGCAAGTCGAACATCGCCGAGGACCCCTCCTTCGCCGACATGCTGAGCACCCAGAAGAAGCTGGTCGACGGTCTGGGCGGATACGAGAAGCTGGAGAAGTTCCGTACCTCGTTCGGCGACGAGTGGGGCGCCAAGCACCCCTTCCACACCGGCCAGGTGGCCATGCAGCTGGACGGCGAGTGGCGGCTCGGGATGGCCGAGGAGACCAAGCCGAAGTTCGAGATCGGCGTCGCCCCGATGCCCGTCGCCGACGACCAGGCAGACACCTACGGCAGGGGCTACCTGACCGGCACCATCGCCGGCATCACCGCCACCTCGCAGAAGCAGAACGCGGCCTGGGAGCTGGTGAAGTTCATGACCACCGACACCGATGCGGTGGTGAACTTCGCCAACGCCATCCACAACGTGCCCTCCACCCTGGCGGCGCTGAAGTCGCCGAAGCTGAAGTACGACCCGCGCTTCAAGACCTTCCTGGACATCGCCGCGAACCCGAACAGCACCACCACCCCGCCCTCGGTGAACGGCGGCGCGTACCTGGTGTCCCTGCAGAACCTCGGGTTCGACATCGAGAAGGGCAGGCAGAAGGACATCGCGGCGGGCCTGAAGAAAACCGCCGCGGAGATCGACGCGGCGATCGAGCAGGCGAAGTAGTACCGCGATGAGCACGCACACGCTCCGTCCGAAGCGCCGTCACTCGACGCTCGCCACGAGGCGCCGCCGCTCGGCGCTGCGGACCGCGGCCTTCATGTCGCCGTGGCTGATCGGGTTCTGCGTCTTCTTCGCCTACCCGCTGGTCTCCACGGTCTACTTCTCCCTCACCGACTACGACGGTTTCACGCCCCCGGAGTTCAGCGGGCTGAAGAACTGGTCGTTCGTCTTCAACGACTACCCGCTGTTCTGGCCGGCGCTGCGCAACACGCTCTGGCTGGTCGTGGTCATGGTCAGCTGCCGGGTGGTGTTCGGCCTCGGCATCGGGCTGCTGATCACGAAGATCAAGACGGGCACCGGGGTCTTCCGCACCCTGTTCTACCTGCCCTACCTGGCCCCGCCCGTGGCAGCGACCCTCAGCTTCGTCTTCCTGCTCAACCCCGGCACCGGGCCGGTCAACTCGATCCTCGGCGAGCTGGGGCTGCCCGCGCCGGGCTGGTTCACCGACGCCGCCTGGTCCAAGCCGGCCCTGACCGCGCTCGCGGTGTGGGGGGTGGGCGACCTGATGGTGATCTTCATGGCCGCGCTGCTCGACGTGCCGAAGGAGCAGTACGAGGCGGCGGAGCTGGACGGGGCGTCCTCGTTCCAGCGGTTCCGCTTCGTCACACTGCCGAACATCTCGCCGATCATCATGTTCGCGGTGGTCACCGGGATCATCCAGACGATGCAGTACTACACCCAGCCGTTCGTGGCCGGGAAGGTCGCCTCGGGCGTGATGGGCGGATCCGGGCAGCAGTTCGAACCGGGCTATCCCGACAAGTCGACACTGACGCTTCCGCAGCTCGTCTACAACCTCGGCTTCCAGCGCTTCGACTACGGCTCCGCCTGCGTGGTCGCGCTCGTTCTCTTCGTACTCGCCATGGCGTTCACCGCACTGCTGATGCGGCGCCGCAGCGGGCTGATCCAGGCAGGTGAGTGACGTGGCGCAGGTTCTCGACACCCCCAGGAAAACGGCCCCCGAGGCCGCCCCGGGCACCCCTGACACCCCGGCCGGGCGCAGGGCGCGCCGCAAGGCGCTGCTCAACTGGATCGCCGTGCACTCGCTCGGTGTCGCCGCCGCGCTCTTCTTCGTGCTGCCGTTCGTCTTCCTGCTGCTCACCTCGCTGATGAGCGGCCAGCAGGCACTGACCCGTGATCTGTGGCCGCACCCCTTCGAGTGGAGCAACTACCAGCAGGTCTTCGAAACCGACGGCTTTCTGATCTGGTGGCGCAACACCCTGCTGTACGCGGGCCTCGGCACCGTCCTCACGGTCGTGTCGTCGCTGCCCGTGGCGTACGCGCTCGCCAAGTTCCGCTTCCGCGGCCGGCAGCTGTCGCTGATGCTCGTCATCTCGATGATGATGCTGCCGCCGCAGGTCGTCGTCATCCCCATGTACCTGTTCTGGGCCAAGCAGCTGGACCTGTCCGGCACGCTCTGGCCGCTGATCATCCCGATGGCCTTCGGCGACGCGTTCTCCATCTTCCTGCTGCGGCAGTTCCTGCTGACCATCCCGAACGAGTACCTCGATGCCGCGAAGGTCGACGGCTGCGGCGAGCTGCGCACCCTGCTCAGGGTCGTCGTACCGATGGCGAAGCCGGGCATCGCCGCCGTGGCCCTCTTCCAGTTCTTCTACGCCTGGAACGACTACTTCGGCCCACAGATCTACGCCTCGGAGAACCCGGCCGCCTGGACCCTCAGTTACGGGCTGGAGTCCTTCAAGAGCGCACACCACACCGACTGGAACCTGACCATGGCCGCGACCGTACTGGTCATGGCCCCCGTGATCCTCGTCTTCTTCTTCGCACAGAAGGCATTCGTCGAGGGCGTCACACTGACCGGAGTAAAGGGCTGACCTATGAAGCTCGCAGTAGTTGGTGGCGGGTCCACCTACACCCCTGAACTGATCGACGGCTTCGCCCGGCTGCGGGACACGCTGCCCATCGAGGAGCTGGTGCTCGTCGATCCGGCGGCCGACCGTCTGGAACTCGTCGGCGGCCTCGCCCGGCGGATCTTCGCCAAGCAGGGCCACCCGGGGCGGATCATCACCACCTCGGACCTCGACGCGGGCGTCGCCGACGCCGACGCGGTCCTGCTCCAGCTGCGCGTCGGCGGCCAGGCCGCCCGCAACCAGGACGAGACCTGGCCGCTGGAGTGCGGCTGCATCGGCCAGGAGACCACCGGCGCCGGCGGCCTCGCGAAGGCGATGCGCACCGTGCCGGTCGTCCTGGACATCGCCGAGCGGGTCCGCCGCACCAACCCGAACGCCTGGATCATCGACTTCACCAACCCGGTCGGCATCGTCACCCGGGCGCTGCTCCAGGCCGGCCACAAGGCCGTCGGCCTGTGCAACGTGGCGATCGGCTTCCAGCGGAAGTTCGCCCGGCTGCTCGACGTCACCCCCGGCGAGGTGCACTTGGACCATGTCGGGCTCAACCACCTGACCTGGGAGCTCGGGGTGCGTCTCGGCGGCCCCGACGGCGAGAACGTCCTGCCGAGGCTGCTCGCCGAACACGGCGACACGATCGCGGGCGATCTGCGCATGCCCCGGGCGATCGTCGACCGGCTCGGCGTCGTCCCCTCGTACTACCTGCGCTACTTCTACGCGCACGACGCGGTCGTGCGGGAGCTCGGCACCAAGCCGTCCCGGGCCGCCGAGGTCGCCGCGATGGAGAAGGAACTCCTCGCCATGTACGGCGATCCGGCGCTGGACGAGAAGCCCGCGCTGCTCGCCAAGCGCGGCGGCGCCTTCTACTCGGAGGCGGCCGTGGACCTGGCGTCCTCGCTGCTCGGCTCGGGCGGCTCCGCGGTGCAGGTGGTGAACACGTACAACAAGGGCACGCTGCCGTTCCTCCCGGACGACGCGGTGATCGAGGTGCAGGCGCGGGTCGACGGCACGGGCGCGACGCCGCTCGCCGTTCCGGAGCTGGACCCGCTGTACGCCGGACTGATCGCCAATGTGACGGCGTACGAGGATCTCGCCCTTCAGGCGGCGCTTCGCGGAGGCCGCGACCGGGTCTTCAAGGCGCTGCTCGCACACCCGTTGATCGGCCAGTTCGAGTATGCCGAGGCGCTCACCGACAAGCTGATCGCGCACAACCGGGAGCACCTGGCGTGGGCGTGAACGTTTCGGTCCTCGCGATCGACGCGGGGAACAGCAAGACCGACGTGACGCTGATCGGTGCGGACGGGACGGTGCTTTCGACGGCCCGGGGCGGTGGCTTCCAGCCGCCGGCCGTGGGCGTGGAGGCGGCCGTCGACGTCCTCGGCGCGGCCGTCGGCCGGGCGTTGGAGCTCGCCGGCGGACCGGCCGGCCCCCTCGCGCATGTGTCCGCCTGTCTCGCCAACGCCGACCTCCCGGTGGAGGAGGAGCAGCTGGCCGGGGCGCTGCTTGCGCGGGGCTGGGGCGCCACCGTCGAGGTGCGCAACGACACCTTCGCGATCCTGCGCGCGGGGGTGGACGAGCCGCGTGGTGTGGCCGTGGTCTGCGGCGCGGGGATCAACTGCGTCGGCATGGTGCCGGACGGGCGGACCGCGCGGTTCCCCGCCATAGGGCGGATCTCCGGTGACTGGGGCGGCGGCTCGGGGCTGGCCGAGGAGGCGATGTGGTTCGCCGCGCGGGCCGAGGACGGCCGCGGTGAGCCGACCGAGCTGGTCCGCACGCTGCCGGGGCACTTCGGGCTGGGCTCGATGTACGAGCTGATCGAGGCGCTGCACCTGGGCCGGATCGGGTTCGAGCGCCGGCACGAGCTGGCTCCGGTGCTCTTCGCGACCGCGGCGGCCGGGGACCGGGTGGCGGGTGCGCTGGTGGACCGGCTGGCCGGGGAGGTCGTCGCGATGGCCTCGGTCGCGCTGGGCAGGCTGGACCTGCTGGACGAGGAGGCGCCGGTGGTGCTGGGCGGCAGCGTACTGGCGGCCCGGCACCCGCAGTTGGACGCGAAGATCACCGAACTCCTCGCGGTGCGCGCCCCGAAGGCCGTGCTCCGGGTGGTGACCCAGCCGCCGGTGCTGGGGGCCGCGCTGCTCGGCCTGGACCACACGGGCGCGGCGGCCGCGGTGCACGAAAGGCTGCGTGCTCAGTACAGCTGACACGTCGGTCAGGATCCGAAGGGGCGTTCCGCCGCGTATTCGCGCGGGGGACGCCCCTCGCGCATCCGTCGCGTTCTCGCGCCACGGGACACCCTCGCGTACGGGAACCGTTCCGTGGTCCCGGACGTGTTCATGGGTGGGGAGATCGGTCCGCTCCGGGTACTGGTCCGTCGATCGGCTTGATCGGCGGCGCAGGCCTTGATCGAATGCGTGTGAGCGCGTCCGTGGGCCGATGCAGGATCCGGACTTCCTGGTGTGGATGTCGGTCCCTGCGGCCATACTTCATGGCCGGGCACCAGTCCCCGATCGGCCGGGGCCGGGCCACCGTCAGTGACCGAGGGGGAGGTCGAGTGACATACCCGCCGAGTGTGCACACGGCGCCGGAGCACGAGCGGGCACAGCCGCCCGTGGCCGCGACCGTACCCGCTCCGTCGCAGCGCGGCGTTCTGTCCGTGACGGCCGACAAGGTGCGGGCCGCGGCCACCACCGAGCCGGGCAGGCTCCAGATCATCGGGGCCGTACTGGCCCTGCTCGTCGTCGCGTTCGGGGCGGTGACGGCCTTCGAGATCGCCGACCGGGCGTCCGCCGCCGACGACGTGGTGGGCCGCAGCCAGCCGCTGAGCGCCGACGCGGCGGCCATCTACCGCTCGCTGGCGGACGCCGACACCGCCGCCGCAAGCGGTTTCCTGGCCGGGGCGCAGGAGCCGCGCGATGTCCACGACCGGTACGAGAAGGACATCCGGGAAGCGTCCCGCCTCCTGGTGAAGGCCGCGGCCAACACCGACGCGTCGACGAAGTCCGGGCAGGAGATCACCACGCTCAACGAGCAACTCCCCCGGTACACGGGTCTGATCGAGCGGGCCCGCGCCGGCAACCGGCAGGGCCTGCCGCTGGGCGGCGCCTACATCCGGTACGCCAATCAGCAGATGAGCAAGGTGCTGCTGCCGGCCGCGGAGCGGCTGTACGCGGCGGAGACCGGCCGGCTCGGCGAGGACAGCGACTCGGCCAGGGCCTGGCCGTTCTTCTCCCTCGGGCTCGGGGTCGTGGCGCTGACCGGGCTGGTCTGGGCGCAGCGGCGCAACTACCGCAGGACGAACCGGGTGTTCAACCACGGCCTGCTCGTCGCGACCGCGGCGTCCACGGTGCTGCTGCTGTGGCTGGCGGTGGGGCACACGGTGGCGCGGGCCGAGCTGCATGCCGCCGATGTCAACGGGCAGCAGTCCCTCGACGTCCTCAATCACGCGCGGATCGACTCGCTGAAGGCGCGCGCCAATGAGAACCTCACTCTGGTCGCCCGCGGCGCCGTGCTCACCGCGGACGGCAGGAACGACAAGTACGAGACCGACTACAACACGAACATGAAGGCCCTCGGCGAGGAGCTGCGGAGAGCCGGGAAGCTTGCCGACGACGACCAGGGGAGCGGACCGGTGGCGAAGGCCGTCGACGCCGTCTCCGAGTGGCAGGGCCGCCACCGGACGGCCCGCTCGGCCGACGACGGCGGCGACTACGAGGGCGCGCTGACGCTGATCATCGGTCCGAAGGACTCGACGGGTGAGTCCTTCGAGCGGGTGGACGACGCGCTGAAGCAGGCACTCGCCCATGAGCAGGGCGAGTTCACCCGGGCCGCGAAGAACGGGCAGGGGGCGCTGGGCGGGCTGCCGACCGGGGCCGCCGCGCTGGCAGCGCTGGCCGCCGTGGCCGCGATCGTCGGAGTCAACCGCAGGCTCTCGGAGTACCGGTGAGAGGGGGAGCGATGACCAGGAAGGGCGCGGGCCGGTGGTCCGCCCGCGGCAGGCTCCGCGGCTGGGGCGGGGTGACGGGCATGGCCGCGGCCTGCGCGATGACGGCCGCGCTCACCCTGCTGCCGCTCTCCCACGGCGGCGCCGAGGTCCTCGGCGGGGATGCCGCTGGGCCGGGCACCGCTCAGGCCGTGCAGATCACGGCCGACAACTGCACGGACCCGGAGGCGAGCCTTCCGCCGTCTTCCGGCAGCGGTCCGAACATCGAGAAGATCAAGAAGCGCGGAAAGCTGATCGCGGGCGTCGACCAGAACAGCTTCAGCTGGGGGTACCGCAATCCGGCGGCCGGCGAGGGCAAGGACAAGCTCGAAGGCTTCGACATCGATCTGGTGCGGGCCATCGCCGAGAACATCCTGGGCGACCGCGACGCGGTGATCTTCCGGGCCATCCCCACCAACCAGCGGATCGCCGCCCTGGAGAACGAGAAGGTCGATGTCGTCGTCCGGACGATGACCATCAACTGCAGCCGGCTCAAGCAGGTCTCGTTCTCCACGGCCTACTTCCAGGCCGGGCAGCAGGTCCTCGCACCGAAGGACTCGACGATCACCGGGTTCGACAAGTCCCTGACCGGCAAGCGGGTCTGCACCGCCGAGGGCTCCACCGCGTACGAGGCGCTGGAGAAGCAGTCGTTCGGCGCGGTCTTCAAGGACCCGCACGACGGCACCGAGGCGGACGAGGACCAGCTCACCGTCCCCAACCAGCTGGACTGCCTGGTGCGGCTGCAACTGGGCGAGGTCGACGCGGTGGTCACGGACAACGCGCTGGCAGCCGGCCAGACCGCCCAGGACCCGGCGGTCGAACTCAAGGGCGGCAAGCCGTTCACCACCGAGTACTACGGCGTGGCGGCGAAGCTCGGCGCCGACGATCTGGTGGCCCGGGTCAACCAGGTGCTGGTCGACTACCGCAGGGGTGGCGCGAACAGCCGCTGGATGCAGTCGTACCAGCGCTGGCTGGAGGACGGTCTGCCGGGGATGAAGTCGCCGCCGGCCCCCAAGTACCGGAGCAACTGACGCCGGGCCGGCCGGGTGGGCGCAAGGGAGCGGACCCGCCGGAGAGACAGTGGTACTGATCCTGCCGGGGCCCGTCCCGGCAGGAAGAGCGGAGAGGTGATCGATGGGCGTCGCGGGCCCCTTTCCCGGCCAGGCGGCCGGGCCCCCCGTCCCGGTCATGGACCGGGACGAGGCGGACCGTGCGCTGGCCCGGCTCGGCGCGGAGCACGAGGCGATCGAGACCTCGCTCCTCGCCCTCCAGGACCATGCGGGCCGCCGGCTCCTGGAGGGCGCCGAGCTGACCGGTGTCACCAGGGAGCGCTGGGCCTCGACCGATCAGGCGATCACGCTGCTGTGGGGGTATTTCGACGCCTACTCGGGGGCGCTCGCCCAGGCACGTGCGGTGCGGGCCCGCCGCCGCTTTCCCAACCGGGACGACCTGGTGGCCCTCACCGAGCTGCTGCGCGGCCAGGGCGTCACCGTGGCGCACGCGGCGGCCCGCCCCGATCCCTCGGTCAACGGCCCGGCGAAGCTCTCCGAGCGGTTCACGCTGGAGGAGCTGGTCGCCCGGATGAACGAGCTGTACGCCCGCTCGCTGGACATGGTCGTCGCCTCCGACTCCGTATGGTCCGCGCTGCCCGCCCGGATAGACCTGCTCGCCGCAGAGCTGCACCGCACCCGTTCGCTGGCGCACTCCGTGGGGGTGCGGCCCGGTGAGCACCCGGCGGGCGACGACCTGGAGGCGATCACCCACGAACTGGCCACGCTCCGGGTGCAGGTGATCTCCGATCCGCTCGCCTTCTGGCTGTCCGGACCCGGCAGTTCGGCGCCCGGCGGCGGCCGCCCCGACACGGCGCGCTACGACCGGGCGGCCCGCGCCCTGGACGACGTGCGCCGTGAGATCGAGGCGGTGCTCGCGGTCCGGCAGGACGCCGAGCAGCGCCTGGTCCAGCTGCGCGACGTCCTCTCCCGCGCGGACCGCACCCTGACCGAGGCCCGCGCGGCGCGCGGCGAGGTGCTGGCGAAGATCGCGGCCTCCGAGGTGCCGGCGGTCAGCGGCCCGGCGACCGTGCTCCAGGAACGGCTGGTCGCCGCTTCGGAGTACCGCAGACGTGCCCAGTGGCACCGGCTGTCCCCGCTCCTGGAGACGCTGGAGCGGGAGGCCGAGGAGGAATTGCTGCGGGCCCGCGAGTCGTTGACCGCGGTCACGGCCCCGCTGGCGGTGCGGGCGGAGCTGCGCGGCAGGCTCGACGCGTACAAGGCGAAGGTCGCCCGGCACGGTCTGGCCGAGGACCCGCTGCTGATCGAGCGGTACGACGCGGCGCGTCGGATGCTGTGGAGCGCGCCGTGCGATCTGCGGGTCGCCGGACAGGCGGTGCTGCGCTACCAGGAGGCGGCGGCCGAACTGCTCTCCCAGCACCGGGCGCCGGGGCCGGAGGACCGGCGATGACCACAGGTGCACGCAAGGCGGAAGGGCCGCTTCGGCGGCGGGGCGATCAGGGGGACCGACGATGAGTACGCAGTGCCAGCGCCCCGCGTGCGAGGGCAGTTACGAGGACATGGGCGGCGGTGAGCTGTACTGCGACACCTGCGGTCTGGCTCCGGTGGTGTCACCGGTCGAGCGGGGCCGGGAACCCGGGGACGGGATGGTGAGCTCGCCGCCCACCGGAATCGCGGTCGCCGGCGCGGGCAGCAGGAGCGGTTCGTGGTCCTCTTCCCGGGCGTCCTCGCGTTCGTCCCGCTCCTCCCGCTCGTCGACCTCCCGGCGTTCGGTGTCGGGGCGGCTCTCGCGTTCGCTGTCCGGCTCCGCCACCGCCCCCTCCGTCTCGGTGCGCTCCTCCGGTTCGTCCTCGGGCGCCTCCGCCCGGAGCAGGCTGGGTGTGGGCCTGGTGCAGGTGCCGGACGTGCCGCGTCCCGATCCGCGCTCGGCGGTGATGGAGAACCCCGAGGTGCCCGAGCGGAAGCGGTTCTGTTCGCGGTCCGACTGCGGGGCCCCGGTCGGCCGCTCCCGCGGTGAACGGGTGGGCCGCACGGAGGGGTTCTGCACCAAGTGCGGTCACCCCTACTCGTTCGTGCCCAAGCTCCGCGAGGGCGACATCGTGCACGGCCAGTACGAGGTGGCCGGCTGTCTGGCGCACGGCGGGCTCGGCTGGGTCTATCTCGCGGTCGACCGCGCGGTCTCCGACCGCTGGGTGGTGCTCAAGGGCCTGCTCGACACCGGTGACCAGGACGCCATGGCGGCCGCCATCTCCGAGCGCCGCTTCCTCGCCGAGATCGAGCACTCCAACATCGTCCGCATCTACAACTTCGTCGAGCACCTCGACCAGCGCACCGGTTCGCTCGACGGCTACATCGTGATGGAGTACGTCGGCGGAAAGGCGCTCAAGGACATCGCCAACGAGCGCCGCACCGCCGCCGGAAAGCGCGATCCGCTGCCGGTGGAGCAGGCGTGCGCGTACGGCATCGAGGCGCTGGAGGCGCTCGGTCATCTGCACAGCCGCAACCTGCTGTACTGCGACTTCAAGGTCGACAACGCGATCCAGACCGAGGACCAGCTGAAACTGATCGACATGGGCGCCGTCCGCAGGATGGACGACGACGAGTCGGCCATCTACGGCACGGTGGGGTACCAGGCGCCGGAGGTCGCGGAGGTCGGCCCGTCGGTCGCCTCGGACCTGTACACGGTCGCGCGGACGCTCGCGGTGCTCACCTTCGACTTCCAGGGCTACACCAACGTCTTCGTGGACTCGCTGCCGGACCCGGACAACATCGAGGTGTTCCGGTCCTACGAGTCGTTCTACCGGCTGCTGGTGCGGGCCACCGACCCGGATCCGGCGCGGCGGTTCGCCTCGGCGGCGGAGATGGCGGAGCAGTTGACGGGTGTGCTGCGCGAGGTGGTGTCGCTGCAGACGGGACGGCCGCGCCCGGCGCTGTCGACACTGTTCGGTACGGAAGTACGGGTCACGGACACGCAGTTGTTCCCCGAGCTGACGGACGATGTGTCCCGGCTGGGGGCCCGGGGCACCGCGTCCGGCCGCTCCGGGCGTCGGGGCGGGACGGGAGGCGCCGCCCCGGCCGCGGTGCCCGCCGCGCCGGGCGTGCTGCCCGCGGGCGCCCCGCCCGTTCCCGGGTACGCCGAGCCGGGGGCCGGTGCGCTGACCGCGCCGCCCACCCATGTCCGGGCCGGCGGCGCGCCGGCCCGAAGCGGCGAGTCCCTCGCGCACACGCAGGCCCGGGCCGCGATTCCGGGCCCGCGGGTCCCGGTCGGCGCCCCCGGCGCGCCGTCGGGGCTCCCCGTTCCGGACGGCCCCCGGCCGACCGGGCTCGACGTACGGTCCACCTCGCTCGCACTGCCGGTGCCCCGGGTCGACGCGAGCGACCCCAACGCGGGTTTCCTGGCCGGGCTGATGACCACCGCCCCGTCCGAACTGATCACCGCGCTGAACGCCGTGCCCGTGGCCTCGCTGGAGACCCGGCTGCGTGAGCTGCGCGCCCGCCTGGAGATGAACGAACTCGGTGCCGCGGGGCGGACCCTGACGGCACTGGAGGGCCAGTACCCCGACGACTGGCGGGTCGTCTGGTGCCGCGGTATCACCTCGCTGGTGACCGGTGACCACGAGAACGCGGCGCTCTCCTTCGACGCGGTGTACGACGCGTTCCCCGGCGAGCCGGCGCCCAAGCTGGCGCTGGGGATCTGCGCGGAGGTGCTGGGCCAGCTGGACAACGCCGCCGAGTACTACCGGCTGGTGTGGACGACCGACCCGAGCTTCGTCAGCGCCGCCTTCGGGCTGGCCCGGGTGCAGATCGCCGCCGGGGACCGGGCCGGGGCCGTCGGGACACTGGAGTCGGTGCCGGAGGCATCGATCCACTACACGGCGGCCCGGGTCGCCGCGGTACGTGCCCGGCTGCGCGGGAGGGCCCCGGACGAGCCGCTGATCGCCGATCTGATGGCCGCCTCCGACCAGGTCTCCGGGCTGGCCGGTCTCGGGCTGGACGCGGTGCGCCGGGAGCAGTTGTCGACCGAGGTGCTGGGCACGGCGCTCGACTGGGTGCTCTCGGGCAGCCCCGGGGCCCGGTCGCCCGCGCCTGCCGGGCCGACCGGGCCGAGAACGCTGCTCGGCAGTGAGCTGGACGAGCGGGGCCTGCGCTTCGGGCTCGAGCGTTCGTACCGGGTGCTCGCCAGGCTTGCGGAGCCCGGCGATGAGAGGATCGAACTGGTGGAGCGGGCCAACCGTTTCCGCCCCCGGACGTGGGTGTGAAAATGTCGCAGAAGCCCCAGGGGACCGCCCTGTCGAACTGTCCCGGCTGCGAGGAGCCGCTGGAGCCGGGAGACCTGTTCTGCGGTGCGTGCGGGTACGACCTGTCGGCCGTGCCCGCCGCCCCGCAGGACCACCCGACGATCGCCCTGAACGTGCCGGCAGAGAGCGGTACGGAGGCCGGCGCGGCGGAGGTCCGCTTCGACCGGCGGGACACGTCGGACGAACCGGCGGAACCGGGTGGACCGGCCGGGTCCGGCGGGTCGGCCGGATCGGGAGCGCCGGGCGAGTCCGGGGACTTCGAGCTGGCCGCGCCCGCGCCGCCGGCCGCCGCCCCGGCGTCCGCGCCCGACCCCCGTACGCCCGCCGCGGAGCCGTTGGCGGCCACGCCGCCGGCCGGTACCCGGGTGTGCGTGGCCTGCCGGGCCGGAAGTGTCGACACCGACGGCTACTGCGAGAACTGCGGTCACGCCCAGCCGCGCGAGCGCGACCACATGGAGCAGGAGCTCGGTTCGGTGGCCGCCGTCAGCGACCGGGGGCTGCGCCATCACCGCAACGAGGACTCGTTCGCGGTGTCGACCACCGCCCTGCCCGACGGTTCATGGGCCGTCGTCGCGATCGTCTGCGACGGCGTCTCATCGGCCAGCCGCCCCGACGAGGCGTCGGCGGCCGCCGCGAGCGCGGCCAACGAGGCGCTGCTGGAGTCGCTCCCGCGCGGCATCCATCCGCAGCAGGCGATGCACGAGGCGATCCTCGCGGCCGCCGAGGCCGTCAACGCGCTGGCGCAGGAGCCCGGCCGGGCCATGGAGCACGAGCGGCACCGCCACCAGAACGCCCCGGCGTGCACCCTGGTCGGCTCGGTCGTGGCGGACGGCCTGCTGGTCGTCGGCTGGGTCGGCGACAGCCGTGTCTACTGGGTGCCCGACGACCGCGCCAACCCGCCCGCCCGGCTGACCGAGGACGACTCCTGGGCCGCGCAGATGGTGGCGGCGGGGCTGATGAACGAGGCCGAGGCGTACGCGGACGAGCGCGCCCACGCCATCACGGGCTGGCTCGGCGCCGACGCGTACGAGCTGGAACCCCACACCGCTTCCTTCAAGCCGGACCGGTCCGGTCTCGTGGTCGTCTGCACGGACGGCCTGTGGAACTACGCGGAGTCGGCGGCCGAGATGGCCGCGGCGGTGCCGGCCGACGCGCACCAACGGCCGCTGCACGGCGCCCAGGTGCTGGTGGGGCACGCGCTCGACGGCGGGGGCCACGACAACGTAACAGTGGCTCTGCTGCCGTTCGCCGTGGAGCCGCAGGGGGCAGGATCGGCGTGCGGTACGCCGTGAGTCCCGTTCCGTAACGCTTGGTTCCCGTTCCGACCGTCCGCCGCGCGACCGCCGCCTTCGCCCGTTTTTCTTCCCTCACAGCTGTCTTCATCCGACACCTGGAGTCCCAAGGAGCCGACCAGATGGCCAACTTCGCCAAGTCGAACGTGCCGCAGTTCTCCGTCGAGGTGTACCAGAACGAATATCTGCCGGAAGGCGGACGCGAGGTCAACGCGATCGTCACGGTCACTTCGACCGGGGGCGGCACCACCGGCGGGGTCCCGCTGTCCGGTGCGGGCGTGACGCCCGCGCGCGCTTCCGGACAGGCACCGAGGGCCGCCGTGGTGATCATGGTCGACTGCTCCGGTTCGATGGACTATCCGCCGACGAAGATGCGCAACGCCCGCGACGCGACGGCCGCGGCCATCGACACCCTGCGCGACGGCACCTCGTTCGCGGTCGTCGGCGGTACGCATGTCGCCAAGGAGGTCTACCCGGGCAACGGCCGGCTCGCCGTGGCCGACGCGCGGACCAAGGCCCAGGCGAAGGAGGCTCTGCGCGCGCTCGGCGCCGGCGGCGGTACGGCGATCGGCACCTGGCTGCGGCTGGCCGACCGGCTGCTCGGCGCGGCCGACGTGGACATCCGGCACGGCATCCTGCTCACCGACGGCCGCAACGAGCACGAGGCCCCGGAGGACCTGCGGGCCGCACTCGACTCCTGCGCGGGCCGCTTCACCTGTGACGCCCGCGGTGTCGGCACCGACTGGGAGGTGAAAGAGGTCACAGCGATCGCCTCCGCGCTGCTCGGCACGGCGGACATCGTCGCCGACCCGGCGGGGCTGGCCGCCGACTTCACGCGGATGATGGAGAACGCGATGGGCAAGGAGGTCGCGGATGTGGCGCTGCGGCTCTGGACGCCCGTCGGGGTCGAGATCAAATTTGTGAAACAGGTCGCACCGACGGTGGTCGATCTGACAGGCCGGCGCACCGGGGCGGGCCCTCGCGCAGGGGACTACCCCACGGGTTCCTGGGGCGACGAGTCCCGCGACTACCACGTGTGCGTGCAGGTGCCGCAGGCCGGGATCGGGCAGGAGATGCTGGCGTCCAGGGTCTCGCTGATCCTCCCCGACCCGTCGGGCGGGGCTCCGCAGACGCTTTCGCAGGGCCTGGTCAGGGCCGTGTGGACCGAGGACATGGCGGCGTCCACCTCGATCAATCCGCAGGTCGCGCACTACACCGGCCAGGCGGAACTGGCACAGGTGATCCAGCAGGGACTCGATGCCCGCAAGTCGGGAGACTTCGACGGCGCGACCGCGAAACTGGGCCGCGCGGTGCAGCTGGCGTCGGCGTCCGGAAACGAGGACACTGCGAAACTGCTTTCGAAGGTGGTGGACGTCGTGGACGCGGCGACCGGTACTGTGCGACTGAAGGCCAAGGTCGCGGACGCCGACGAGATGACACTCGAGACGCGCTCGACCAAGACCGTTCGCGTCAAGAAGTGACCACCGAGCCGTACAGCGAAAAGTACAGAGCCGCATAGTCGAACCCCCCGGCGGAATGCTCCGCCGGGGGCGAAGAGCAGGAAAAATACGCCGGCCCCGGGGCCGGCCCAGGAGAGGGGGAAGCGCCGACATGCCGACCTGCCCGAACGGACACCAGTCGGGTTCCGATGACTGGTGCGAGGTCTGCGGCCATCGCATGACCGGCGCGGGCGCGCCTGCGGGCGCGGTCCCCCCGCCGCCGCCTCCGCCGCCCGCGCCCGGACACGGCTACCCGCCGGGCCCGGGAGCCGACGCGACCCAGCAGGCGGAGCTCTGCCCGCAGTGCCGCACGCCCCGCGAGGCGATGGCGCCGTTCTGCGAGGAGTGCCGCTGGAACTTCCTCACGAGCACCGCGACGTCGTACACGCCGCTGGCCCCGGCCCACGGCGTACCCGGCCCGCCGCCCGGCCTCAATCTGCCGCCCGGCTTCCAGGCACACCGGCCGCCGGCCCCGCAGCCGAGCGATCCGTTCGAGTACCAGGGTTCGCGGCCCTCGCAGGTGAACCGCCCGGCCGAGCCGCTCTCCGCCGGACCGGGAAACCCTCCGGGTCCCCCGGCGCCGGGACCGGGCCCGCAGGTGCCCCCGGCCCCCGGCCCGCAGTCGCCCCCGCCGCCGTTCCAGCAGGGTCCGCCGCCTCCGCCGTCCTTCCAGCAGCAGTCCGCGCCGCCCTCGCCGTTCCAGCAGCAGTCCGCGCCGCCGCCGTTCCAGCAGCAGTCGGCGCCGCCCGCCCCGCAGCCTCCGGCCCCCCAGCCTCCCGCGCCGCAGGGACCGCAGCCTCCGGCCCCGCCGCAGGGGCCGCAGGGTGGCGACGACGACTGGATGCTGTCGCCGCCGTCCCGCACCCAGCCCCCGCAGCAGCAGCCGGCCCCGTCGCAGCAGGAAGAGCCGCCGTTCCCGGGGCAGGGCCAGAACCAGCCGCCCGCGAGCTGGACCGCGGTCATCGCCCCGGACCGTGAGTACTTCCTCGCGATGATGCAGCGCAGCGGCCCCGAGGCGACCGGGCTGAACCTGCCCGCGTACTCCCCGGAGCAGCAGCTTCCGCTCTCCGGCAACCAGATCACCGTCGGTCGCCGCCGGCAGAGCACCGGCGAGTCCCCCGACATCGATCTGTCCGTGCCGCCGGAGGACCCGGGCGTCTCGCACCAGCACGCGGTGCTGGTGCAGCAGCCCGACGGCAGCTGGGCCGTGGTCGACCAGAACTCCACCAACGGCACCACGATCAACGGCGCCGAGGACCCGATCCAGCCCTATGTCCCCGTCCCGCTCCAGGACGGCGACCGGGTGCACGTCGGGGCGTGGACGACGATCACGATCCGCCGGGACTGAGGTCCGTCGGCTGATCCGCGTCACACGGTGGGCAGTGGCCAGGCGTACGGCCCCTCGGGGTCGTCCAGCCAGGCCCACTGCCGCCCGTCCCGGACGGTGATGCCGAACCTCTCCCGCTCGGGGCGCTGCTCGCGCCGCCAGAGGGAGAGGGCCTCGTGCGGATCGAGGGAGCCCTCGGTCAGCTCCAGCATGAACCGGAAGAGATCGTTCTCACTGAAGCGCCTCGGCACCGTGCCGGTGGGCGGGCGCCGTGCCGCCCGCCCCGGGGTGCCGCGCAGCGGTACGAAGTAGGCGGCCGTGTGCAGGAACCGGCCCTCGGCGTATCTGCCGTGTGCCCCGTCCTGTACCCGCAGCGCGATCAGTCCGGTGGCGAACGGGGCCAGTATCCGGGCGCCCGGTACGCACTGCTCCAGCCAGGGCTGCGGTACGCACGACAGGGTGCAGGTCGCGATGATCCGGTCGTACGGACCGCGCCGGGGCCAGCCGCGGGTCCCGTCCCCGGTGATCACCGTCGGGTGGTACCCGGCCGCCGCCAGGTGCCTGCGGGCCGACTCGGTGATCTCCGGGTCGAGGTCGACGGTGGTCACCGCGTCGTCGCCGAGCCGGTGGGAGAGCAGCGCCGCGTTGTAGCCGCTGCCCGCGCCGATCTCCAGGACCCGCTGGCCGTCCTGTACGTCCAGTTCTTCGAGCATCCGGGCCATCAGCGAAGGCTGGCTGCTCGACGAGATCAGTTCACCGTCCTTGATCCGGGTGGCCAGCGGCCCGTCCTGGTACGCCCCGCGCAGCCAGCGGGCCCGCCGGACCGGGTCGGGGTCCTCGCACCACAGGCGGTCGTAGCCGCCGGCCACGAAGTAGTACGGCACGAACAGATGGCGCGGCACCTCCTCGAAGGCGGCCCGCCAGTCGGGATCGCCCAGCGCCCCGCCGGCCACGATGGAGCGCACCATCGCCCACCGCTCCTCGGCGGCGGCCACGGCGAACCGGTCGGTGTGTGCGTCCATACCTCCACCTTCCTGCGCCGAGGTCCCGGGGGCCAGGAACCCGGGCGGGCGAGCCGTTGATCTGCCGGGAGCCGCCGGGAGCTGCCGGGTGGTCCTAGGCCCCCGGTACTCGGCCGGTGCGTCTGCGACGATGGACGGGTGACTGAGATTCCGCGCGACACGCTGCAGGAGCAGACCTTCTACGAGCAGATCGGCGGCGAGGAGACCTTCCGGCGCCTGGTGCACCGTTTCTACCAGGGGGTCGCCGAGGACCCGCTGCTCCGGCCGATGTACCCGGAGGAGGATCTGGGCCCGGCCGAGGACCGGTTCGCGCTGTTCCTGATTCAGTACTGGGGAGGGCCCCGTACCTACAGCGAGCGGCGCGGACACCCCCGGCTGCGGATGCGGCACGTCCCGTTCCGGGTGGACCGGGCGGCGCACGACGCCTGGCTGAGCCACATGCGGGTGGCCCTCGACGAGCTCGGGCTGGCGCCGGAGCACGACCGGCAGCTGTGGGACTACCTGACGTACGCCGCGGCCTCGATGGTGAACACCCAGGACTGAGCTCTCCGCTCTTCCCTCTCCCGCCGTCTCCGGAGGCCCGGAATACGGAATGCGGTCCTCCATCACCGATATACGGTCACAATCGGATCAAGTACGGACGCAAGCGGTTTCCAAGAGCGCATGCGCCTTGAAAGCATCCGAAGAACGCCGGGGGGCGTGTGTGTGATGAGGGCCAGGGGGCGTGAGTGACGGGGTTCGTCTTTCTCCGGGTACGGGCCCATCGGCTCCTGCTCTCCGCGGCCCTCCTGGCCGTGCTGTTGACCACCTCGGTGCTGGCCGCGCTGACCGCCTTCTCCGGCTCCGTCGGCGATGCGGCGCTCCGCCAGGCCCTGACCCACCGTTCGGCGGCCGCCGCCTCCCTCGTGATGTCGGCTCAGGTGGCGCCCGCGCAGCGGGACGCGGCCGACGCGATCGCCCGGAAAGCGGCCCGCGAGGCCTTCGACGGCCTTCCGGTGACCGTCCGGACCCTGGAGACGTCGGGGGCGTACGCGCTGCCGCGCGAGCTGCGGGCCCCGCAGGCCCGGGGCGGCGAACCCGATCTCACCCACTTCGCCTCGATCGACCGCAGCCGGGTCCGTATCACCGAGGGCCGCATGCCGGCGGCGGCCGACGGGAAGCCGGGTGGGAAGTCCGCCGGGCCCGTCCAGGTCGCCCTGCCGCGGCAGGCCGCCGAGGTGCTCGGGCTGAAGCCCGGCTCACGGATCACCGTCACCGACCGGCTGACCGACAAGCCGCTGCATGTCCTGGTGACGGGCGTGTACGAGGCGTCCGACCCGGCCGATCCGTACTGGCAGCTGGACGAGCTCGGCGGGCGCGGCGTCCGCAAGCTCGCCTTCACGACCTACGGTCCGCTGCTCACCGGCCCCGGCCAGGGCGGTTCCGGACGGATCAGTTCCGGAACGGTGTCCTGGCTGGCGGCCGCTGATTTCCGCACGGTCACCACGGACCGCATCGACGCCCTGCACAGCGCCGCCACGGCCGCTCCGAAGACGGTGACCTCGGCCCCCGAGTTCAAGAGCGGTGCCACCGCGCGGACCTCGCTCCCCCGGGTGCTGGAGCAGATCGACCGCGCCCTGCTGGTCTCCCGCTCGACGCTGATGATCGTGGCCGTCCAGCTGGTGCTGCTCGCCGGATACGCGCTGCTGCTGGTGGCCCGGCTGCTGAGCAGCGAACGCGACGGCGAGACCCGCCTGTTGCGGGCCCGGGGCGGATCACGCGGCCGTATCACGGCGCTCGCCGCGATCGAGGCACTGCTGCTCGCGCTGCCCGCCGCGCTCGTCGCGCCGCTGCTCGCCGGGCCGCTCACCCGGCTGCTCGCGAGCCGCGGGTCGCTGTCCCGGACCGGGCTGCGGCTCGACGGCGGCGCAACCCCCACCGTCTGGCTGGTCGCCGTCGTCACCGCGTTCGCCTGCGCGCTGGCCGTGGTGGCGCCCGCGCTGGCCGCGGGCGCCGGGGAGCGCCGGGCCGGCCGGGCCGCATCGCTGCCCGCGCCGCTCCGGGCGGGGGCCGACCTCGGCCTGCTGGTGATCGCGGCGGTGGCGTACTGGCAGCTCGACCGCCGGGCCACGGACGTCGGCGGCGGTGCGCTGAGCGGGGACCGGCAGGGCCGGCTCGGCGTCGATCCGCTGCTGGTCGCGGCGCCCGCGCTGCTGCTGCTCGCGGGCACCGTACTGACGCTGCGGCTGCTGCCGCCCGCGGCCCGGCTCGCGGAGCGCGGCGCGGCGGGCGGCCGGGGGCTGATCGCGGCCCTGTCCGGCTGGCAGTTCAGCCGGCGCCCGCTGCGCAACGCGGGGCCCGTGCTGCTGCTGGTCCTCGCGGTGGCGATGGGCATGCTGGCCGTCGGGCAGCGCGCCTCCTGGGACCGTTCGCAGAGCGACCAGGCGGACTTCAGGACCGGTGCGTCGGTGCGCGTGACGACCGGCGCCGACGACGATCCGGCGAAGGCGGGCAGGTACGCACGGCTGCCGGGGGTACGGGAGGCCGCGCCCGCGTTCCGCACGACCACGGAGCTCTCGGGCGACCGCACCGCCGCGGTGCTCGCCCTGGACACCGCGCACGCCACCGAGCGGATGCTGATCCGCGACGACCTCGGCGACCGGCCGCGCGAGCGGCTGTTCGACCCGCTCGACCCGCCGAGGACCGCGCGGGCAGGGCTGGTGCTGCCGGAGCACAGCGAGCGGCTCCGCTTCGACGTACGGATCACGGCGGCCGGGGCACACCCGGGGACGGCCGACGATCCGGCCCTCGCCGTGCTGCTGGAGGACCGCTACGGTCTGCCCTACCGGGTGCCGGCCGGAACCGTGCCCGTGGACGGCAAGACGCATCCGGTCGACTTCGCGGTGGCGGCCTCGGGTGACCTCGCCGTGGCCGGGTTCGAGCTGAGCGGCAACCGGCCGACCGGCCCGAGCCGATCCCACCGGCTCGGCATCGGCGCCCTGCGGACCGTGACGGCCGACGGCACGGAGCGGCCGGTCCCGGTCCCCGCAGGCTTCGGCTGGCAGGCCGAGCTGACCGGCACCGGATCCGGTGGCGAGGCGGAGCCCGGCGGGGCGGTGGAGACGACGGCCTCCGCGAAGAGCCCGCTGGCCTTCGAGTACGACCCCGGCTCCGCCCCGAACATGTGGGAGTACACGCCGGCCTTCTCCGTACGGGTCACCGTGCCCCGCCCGACGGCGCCGATGCCGAAGGCCATTGTCACCGACGCGTATCTGAAAGCCGCCGGAGCGAAGAAGGGCCAGAGCGTCGATGTCACCCTGGCCGGCGAGACGGTCCGGGTGAGGATCGTGGACGTGGTGCGCCGGCTGCCGACCACCGGCACCGGCGCGGACGACTCCGCTGCCGGGCGCGTCGAGGAGGACCGCGACGGCGGAGCCCTGCTGCTCGACTTCGGGGCCGTCGGCCGGGTCTTCGCGCAGCGCCCCAACGCCGTGCTCACCGCCAACGAGTGGTGGCTGAGCACCGCCCCCGGGAAGGCCGCCGAGGCCGCCGCCGCGCTGCGGGCGCTGCCCGACACCGATCCGGCGCAGGTCCTGGTGCGGGACGAGGTCGCGCGGGAGCTGGTCGGCGATCCGCTGGGCGCCGGACCGCAGTCCGCACTGCCCGCGGTGGCGGTGGTCGCGGCGGCCCTGGCCGCGGTCGGCTTCGCGGTGAGCGCCGTCGGAGCACAGCGGGAAAGGGCCGCCGAGTTCGCCGTGCTGCGGGCGCTGGGCACCCCGCGCCGACGGCTGACCCGGATGATCGCCGCCGAGCAGGGCGTGCTGATCGCGATCGCGCTGCTGGTCGGGGCCGTGCTCGGGGCGGTGCTGAACCGCGCCGTCGTACCGCTCGTCGTACTGACCGGACAGGCCACCGCGCCGGTGCCCGGGGTGCTGGTGCAATTGCCGGCCGGGCAGATCGCGGCGCTGCTGGCAGGCGTGGCCGCGCTGCCGCTGGTGAGCGTCGTGGCGCTGGCTCTGCGCGGCGCCGACCCCGCGACCTCGCTGCGTGTCCAGGGGGACAACTGACATGACTGAGCGTTCCGTTCGTTCCGCTCGCCCCGCTCGTTCCGGCCGGGACGGCGGTGCCCGCGCCGCCGCGCCCTGGGTCCGTACCCGGCTGCGCACCGCTCCCGGCACGGCCTGGGCGCTGGGGCTGCTCGTCCTGCTGACGTCGTTCCTCGCGGCCGCCTTCCCACGCGCCGTCGAGCAGCACGAGAACGAGGGGCTGCGCCACGACATCACCGCCGCGGACCCCCGGCACAGTGTTCTGGAACTGAGCAGTCCGCAGCCCGAGTTGCAGTTCCCCCAGGCACATCGCGAGGAGGCCGTGCGCGAGGCGGCGCTGGCGTCCGTCCACCGGCAGCTGCGGTCCGCGCTGCCCGCCGAGGTGCGGCCCGGCACCGCCGATTCCGCATACGGCTTCCGCACCGGCAAACCGATCCCCGCCCCGGACGGCTGGCTGCCGAGGCCGGACCGCGTCGACCCCCAGCTGAGCTACTCCACCCTGTCCGCCCTCCCGGACCACGCCACCCTGCGCGCCGGGAAGTGGCCCGCCGTCCACGGCGAGGTCTCCGAGAACACCCCCGAGGTGGAGGGCGCGGTCACCGAGGAGACGGCGAAGGCCCTGGGGGCGAAGCCCGGTGCGGCCATCTCCGTACCGACCCAGAACGGGAAGCGGCTGACCGTCCGGATCACCGGCATCGTCGCCCCGAAGCACCCCCGGACGGTCTACTGGTCGACCCAGCCGCTGCTCCGGACCCCGGCGCTGGTCCCCGAGCCGAATCTGATCCCCCCGCGTCACTACTGGACCGCGGCCGTCCTGCTGCCGCCGGACGCCGCGCCCGCACTGCTCGCCACGACGGGCGAGCCGGAGATGTTCTGGCGGTTCGCACCGGACCCCTCCGGTCTCACCACCTCCGGCGTGGCGGGGCTGCGCTCGTCGATCGCCTCGCTGGAGGGCGGCCCCGGCCTGGTGCGGATGCGCGCGGTGGCCGGCCCCAACGCCACCTTCGCGACCGACCTGGACACGGTCCTCACCGAGTACGACACGGTCCGTACGGCGATCGGCCCCGTCGTCACGGTCGCCGCGGTGGGCATCGGGGCCGTCGCCGTCGTCGTCCTGCTGATGACCACCGGGCTGATCGGTGGGCGGCGCCGCGCCGAACTGGCGCTGCTACGGGCACGCGGCGGGTCGATGCGCGGCATCTGCGGCAGGCTGTTCGCCGAGACGGTGGTGATCGCGGTGCCCGCGGCGGCCCTGGGGCTGCTGATCACCGTGCCGTTCTTCGACGGGAGCCGGCTGTGGCCCTCCGTCGTGGGGCCCGCCGCCGTCGCCGCGCTGGTCTGCCTCGCCCAGCCGCTGGGTGCGGTGCCGGCGCACCGCAGGCCGCGACCGCCCGGGGCCCGCGAGGATCTGATGGACGCCCGCCCGTCACGGCGGCGCACGGTCGCCGAACTCACCGCACTGGTGCTGGCCGTCGCCGCGGTCGTCGCTCTGCGCCGGCGCGGTACGGGCGGCGACGGCGGCGACCTGCTGGTCAGTGCCGCCCCCGTACTCGTCGGGCTGATCGCCGCCCTGGTCCTGGTACGGCTCCTGCCGCTGCCGCTGCGTCTCGCCTCCCGGGCCGTCGCCCGGCGGCGCGGTGCGGTCGGCTTCCTGTCGCTGGCCCGCGCCGGACGGACCTCGGCGGGCGGTGCGCTGCCGCTGCTGGCGCTGCTGCTCGCGCTGACCACGGCGGCGTTCGGCGGCTCGGTGCTCACGGGTGTCGCGGACGCGCGGGACCGGGCGGCCCTGCACGCGGTCGGCGCGGACGCCCGGATCAGCGGCCTGCTCGACGCCGTGCCGCTGCCGGACCGCCTGATCCGGGAGGTACGGGCGGCAAAGGGCGTACGGGAGGTGGCGGCGGTCCAGGTGGTGTACAGCGTGCCGCTGCCCACCGACCCGGCCGGGAACAGCCGCATGAAGAGCGCCGCCGTGCTGGGCGTCGAGCCGGCGGCGTACGCGCGGCTGGCCCGGTCGACGGGCCTCGGCCCGTTCCCCGCCGACCGGTTGAGGGCCACGGGCGGCGCGGCGGCGAAGGGGTCCGCCCCGTCGAAGGACGCGGTGCTGCCCGTGATCGCGTCGCCGTCCGTCGCCGCGGAGCTCGGCGACGGGCCGCGCGAGCTTTCCACGCCTGCCGGGGACCTGCGGGTGCGCGTGGCGGGCGTCGTCGCGCGCACCGCCGCCGTCCCCGACAGCGACTTCCTGATCGTCGACTCCGCGTCGCTGACCCGCAGGCAGACCACCGCCCTGCTGGTCACCGGCGCCTCCCCGGACGCGAAGGCGCTGCGGGCGGCGGCACACCGCGCGGGCGAGGGCCTCTCCGTGAGGCTGCGCTCCGAGGAGCGCGAGGCATTCGTCGACACCCCCCTGCAGCGGGGTGCCTGGGAAATCTACGCGGCGGCGATCGTGGCCGGCGCGGGCTATGCCCTGCTCGCCGTCCTGCTGTCGCTGCTGCGGACCGCGCCGGAGCGCACGGCGCTGCTGGCCCGGCTGCGGACCATGGGCCTCACCTCCCGGCAGGGCCGACGGCTGCTCGGTCTCGAATCACTGCCGCAGGCACTGCCGGCGGCGTTCGGCGGGGTGCTGGTCGGCTGGGCGACGATCGTGCTGCTGGCACCGGGCGTCGATCTGGTGGGCCTCGCACTCTCCGCCGGGCCCGGACCCACCGCACCCGAAACCGCCGCGCTGCGGGCCGACCCGTGGTCGCTGACGCTTCCGGCGCTCGGCGTGGTCGTCCTCACCGGCGCGGTGGCCGCCGTCCAGGCGTGGTGGGCCGGCCGCCGCCGACCGATCACCGAACTCAGGTCAGGAGACCCCCGATGACCTCGCCCGACACCACACTCGCCGAGCTCGAACAGCGCGCCGTCGCGCGCCGCGACCGGCCCTCGTACGGGCACGACGCGCTGATCGCCTGCGACCGGCTGGTCCGCATCTTCTCCGCGGACGGGGTGGAGGTGCAGGCCCTCCAGGGCCTCGATCTCCTGGTCACCGAGGGCGAGTTGATGGCCCTGGTCGGCGCGTCCGGCAGCGGCAAGTCGACCCTGATGAACATCCTGGCGGGCCTCGACGTGCCGACGGCGGGGGCGGCGAAGGTCGCCGGCTGCGACCTGCTGTCGATGGGGCCGAAGGAGCGGCTGCGCTACCGGCGGGACGTCGTCGGCTTCGTCTGGCAGCAGACCGCCCGGAATCTGCTCCCGTACCTCACCGCCGTCCAGAACGTCACCCTGCCGATGCAACTGCGCGGCCGGGGCCGGATCCGGGGTGCCGAACGGGCCGCCCGCGCCGAGTCGTTGCTGCGGATCCTGGAGGTCGCGGACTGCCGCGACCGGCGCCCGCAGCAACTCTCCGGCGGGCAGCAGCAGCGGGTGGCGATCGCGGTCGCGCTCGCCAACAATCCGTCGGTGCTGCTCGCCGACGAACCGACCGGCGAGCTCGACTCGGCCACCGGCGAGCAGGTCTTCGCGGCGTTCCGCCGGGCCAACGAGGAGCTGGGCACCACCATCGTGATCGTCACGCACGACCAGGCGGTGGCCGACGAGGTCCGCCGTACGGTCGCCATCCGCGACGGCCGTACCTCCTCCGAGGTGCTGCGCCGCACCGAGGTGGACGCCGCCACGGGCCTGGAGTCCCAGGTGGCCCGGGAGTACGCGATGCTCGACCGGGCGGGCCGGCTGCAACTGCCCGCCGACTACACGGAGGCGCTCGGGATGGAGCACCGGGTGATGCTGGAGCTGGAGCACGACCACATCGGGGTCTGGCCGGACGAACAGCCGCACCCGTGACGGATGTTGGTGGGGCTGGCCCCAGGTCGCTTCGGCCGGGTGACCCGATGTTCTCGCACCGCGTACGCCCCTAGCGTCGTGCGGGAGTCATCCACCTGATCCGAGGAGCACGATGCGCGTCGCCCCACTGCTCACCGCCGGCATCGGCCTGACCGGCCTACTCGCGGGCGGTGTGCCCGCGTCGGCCACCCCCGCCGCGCCCGCCGCGCCCGTCCACCAGCGGCTCGTCTGGGGCCCCTGCCCGCCCCGGCAGCAGGAGCTGAACGAGGCGGGCGCGCAGTGCACGAAGGTGACCGTTCCCCTCGACTACGCCGACCCCGGAGGTCCGACGATCAAGATCGCCGTCTCCCGCATCAAGGCCGGCACCGAGCACGGCGGGCGGCGGGGCGTCCTGCTGTCCAACCCGGGCGGTCCGGGCGGCACCGGGCTCGCCAACACCCTTTATCTGCGCCCCGCGTTGAAGGACGTCGCGGACCGCTACGACCTGATCGGCTTCGATCCCCGATTCCTCGGCGAGTCCACTCCGATCGCCTGCGGACCCGCCGCCCCGGCACCCGCGCCCGGCCCGACCACGACCCGCCGCGAGGACTTCGAGCAGTCGGTGCGGTCCGCCCGCGACACCGCGCGCCGCTGCCTGGAGCACGGGGACAACGCACGGCTCCTCCCGCACGCCACGTCCAGGAACGTCGCCCGCGACATGGACGCGATCCGCGCGGCACTGGGCGAGCGCAGACTGTCGTACTACGGCGTCTCGTACGGTGCCGATCTGGGCGCCGTCTACACCCAGATGTTCCCCCGCCGCGCCGACCGCATCGTCATCGACTCCTCGACCGACCCGGCGGCCACCCAGTACGAACTCTTCCAGCGGGCCGGCCGGCCGCTCGAAGAGGCACTGGACGCCTGGGCCGGATGGACCGCACGGCGGGACGGCACCTACCGGCTCGGCAGCACGCCGGCCGAAGTGCGGTCGAGCGTCCAGCGCCTGCTCGACGGGGCCGAGCGGCGCCCGGTCACCGTCTCCGGCGTCCGGCTCGACGCGCCGTTGCTGCGCCTGGTGCTGAGGCAGCTCATCCAGCACGAGGAGTACGACCCGGCGCTCGCCGGTACGGTGCGCGACCTGGCCGACGCCGCCGCGGGCAGGCCGGTCGAGCCCGGCCCGGAGCTCGCCGCCATGCTCGAACTGCTCGCTTCGCCCGAGCTGGCGGACAGCATGCTGGGCGGGGCCCTCTTCATGTGCGGCGACAGCGGCTGGCCGGCCGGTGGCTGGCCGAGGAACCCGGAGACGTACTGGCAGAACATGGAGCGCAGCCGCACCACCCAGCCCGTCTTCGGCCCGCTCGTCAACAGCATGGTGGCCCCGTGCGCGTTCTGGACGAGCACCTCCCGCGAGCCCGCCACGGTGATCGGCAACGACGTACCGGTGCTGATGCTCCAGGCCCGGCGCGACAACAACGTCCCCTACGAAGGGGCCTTGGCCCTGCACCGCCGGCTGACCGGTTCACGGCTGGTGACGGCGGACATCCGCTCGCACGGGGTGTACGGGCGCGGACTCGACGGCCTCACCCCCGTCCCCTGCGCCGACGAGGCCGTCAACGGCTACCTGCGCGACGGCACGCTGCCCGGCGCCGACCTGACCTGCTCCCGCACCGGGGAGGGCCGGTGATCAGCAGACGTACGGGCCTGGCGGCCACGGCGGCGGCCCTGCTCACCGGGGCGTCCGGACCCGCGGCGAAGGCCGCCGCACCCCACCGCGCCGACCGGATCGGCGGCCGTCTCCAGAGCGATGTGGACGCGATCCTGGCCACCGGCGCCACCGGCGTACTGGCCGAGGTCCAGAGCGCCCACGGCCGCACGACGGCCCGTGCCGGAACCGCCGGCCTGCGGACACCGCACCACCCGGTCCCCTGGGACTCCTCCTACCGGATCGGCAGCGACACCAAGACCTTCACGGCCACGCTCGCCCTCCAGCTGGCGGGCGAGGGGCGGCTCGCGCTCACGGACACCGTCGAGCGGTGGCTGCCCGGCGCCGTGCGGGGCAACGGCAACGACGGCCGCAGGATCACGATCGCCAACCTGCTGCGCCAGACCAGCGGGCTGAACGACTATCTCGCCGTCTCACCGGACGCGGCCGACGCGTTCACCCCGGACGGCTACCGCCGGGCGCGGTTCCGACCCACGACCCCCGAGAACCAGCTGAAGGCGGCCCTGAGCCGGCCGCCCCTGTGGGTACCGGACGCCGAACACCCCGCCCGGGAACGGCGCTGGGGCTACTCCAACACCAACTACGTGCTGGCGAGCCTGATCATCGAGCAGGTGACCGGCAATCCCTGGGCGCAGGAGATCCACGACCGGATCATCGAACCCCTGGGCCTGCGCCGCACGTTCACACCGGGGACCTCGCCGTACCTGCCCCGGCCCACGGCCACCGCGTACACCTGGTTCCCCGGCTGCGCCCGGCCGACCGACACGACGCTGGCCTTCGGCGGCGGAGCGGACGGCTCCGTCATCAGCACCACCCACGACCACGGGGTCTTCCTGCGCGCCCTGATGAGCGGCCGGCTGCTGCGCCCGGCCCAGCTGTCCGCGATGAAGGAGACGGTCGTGGCCGAGGACTGGGTGGCGGCGCCGGGGGTCCGTTACGGACTGGGCATCGCCTGGCGCCCGGTGGCGGGGAGCGACGGCGGGATCTGGTTCCATGGCGGAACCCATCTGGGGATCGTCTCCGAGAGCGGGGTGACGCCGGACGGTGCGCGGGCCGCGACCAGTGCCACGTTCACCCTGCGGATGGGCGACCCGGCACAGGACGCCCAGAACCTGGCCGCGCTCCGGCTGGTGGACAGGGCCCTGACCGGTTAGGCCCCTCCGGCGGATCAGGGGCGGACCGGGGGCGGACCTGCCTCAGTCCTCCCGGTCCGTCCGGACGGTTCCTGTCGCGGGCCTCTCGTTCAGCCCGCGCCCACCGTCACGGCGAGCGTGCCGAGCCCGCTGCCCGCTCCGCGCACGGCGATCGAGCCGAACGGGGTGCGCAGCCGCAGCCAGGACCCGGCCGCGAGCAGGGCGACCGGAAAGTCCGGCGCCGGGCGGAGGAAGCCGAGGGACTGGGCGGCGTGCACGGCCCGCAGCGGAAGTCCGGTACCGGCGAGCGTGCGCGACCAGATCTCGCGGCCGATCCGGTCCCGCTCCGCCCGGGTGCGGCGTTCCTCGGGCAGGGCCTCGTCGCGGGAACGGAACTCCGCCACCGCGGCGGTGACCGCGGTGCGCAGGGAGACCGGGCCGGGCAGGCCCGGCAGTTCGTGCCAGCCGCCGCGCGGCGGGAGGACACCCGTCCACGGCGGCCCGGTGACGGGTGCCGGGATCACTCCGGCGTCGGTGGACTCCCCGAGGGATTCGAGGAGTTCACCGGCGGACACGGTGAGGTCGAAGTCGTCCGGCACGGCCAGCCGCGCCGCCCGGATCGCCAGCACCTCGAACGACGGCGGCCTGCCGAAGACGGCCAGCGCACCGCCGCCCGCCTGCATCCGCACCGCGGCGGCCCGGTCGTAGTGGAGCAGCCGGCCGAGGAAGGCCGCGAGATCCGCGGCCTCCCTCGGGTCGGCGAACTCCAGCGACCGTACGGGCACCGTCATGCTGCGGCCGGCTCCTCGGCCAGGAACTGCTGGAGGTAGAGCTTCTCCTCGGCGGAGATCCGCCGGGGCCGCTCCTCGGCCAGGTTGTACGGCACGACGACGGTCGACGCCCGTACGTACACCTGGTCCGGGTCCTTGATCTCGTACGCGATCGTCAGCGACGCCGCGCCGATCTTCGTGACCCACGACTCGACGGTCACCGGCTCGTGCCGGTGGACCAGCGGACGCACGTAGTCGATCTCGTGCCGGGCCACGACGGAGCCGCCCGAGAAGGACGGCGAACCGTCCCCCGGCGCCAGCCGGAACATGAAGTCGATGCGTGCCTCCTCCAGGTAGCGGAGGAAGACCACGTTGTTCACATGGCCGAAGGCATCCATGTCCGACCAGCGCAGCGGGCAGCTGTAGATGTGACGAGCCAAGACGATCAGCCTCGCGTGAGCTTCTTGTACGTGGCGCGGTGCGGGCGGGCCGCGTCCGCGCCGAGGCGGTCGACCTTGTTCTTCTCGTACGACTCGAAGTTGCCCTCGAACCAGTACCACTTGGATTCGCCCTCGTACGCCAGGATGTGCGTGGCGACGCGGTCCAGGAACCAGCGGTCGTGGGAGATGACCACCGCGGCGCCCGGGAACTCCAGGAGGGCGTTCTCCAGCGAGGACAGGGTCTCGACATCGAGGTCGTTGGTGGGCTCGTCGAGGAGCAGCAGGTTGCCGCCCTCCTTGAGGGTCAGCGCCAGGTTGAGGCGGTTGCGCTCACCACCGGACAGGACGCCGGCCGGCTTCTGCTGGTCCGGGCCCTTGAAGCCGAACGCGGAGACATAGGCCCGCGAGGGCATCTCGACCTGGCCGACGTTGATGTAGTCCAGCTCGTCCGAGACGACGGCCCAGAGGGTCTTCTTCGGGTCGATGTTGGCGCGGGACTGGTCGACGTAGGAGATCCTGACCGTGTCACCGATCTTGATGGAGCCGGTGTCGGGGGTCTCCAGGCCCTGGATCATCTTGAACAGCGTGGTCTTGCCCGCGCCGTTCGGACCGATGACGCCGACGATGCCGTTGCGCGGCAGCGTGAACGACAGGTCGTCGATGAGGACCTTGTCGCCGAAGGCCTTCGAGAGGTTCTCGACCTCGACGACGATGGAACCGAGCCGCGGGCCCGGCGGGATCTGGATCTCCTCGAAGTCCAGCTTCCGCATCTTCTCCGCCTCGGCCGCCATCTCCTCGTAACGGGCGAGTCGGGCCTTGGACTTGGTCTGCCGGCCCTTGGCGTTGGAGCGGACCCACTCCAGCTCTTCCTTGAGGCGCTTGGCGCGCTTCTCGTCCTTGCGGCCCTCGACCTTGAGGCGGGCGGCCTTCTTGTCGAGGTACGTGGAGTAGTTGCCCTCGTAGGGCAACGCGCGGCCGCGGTCGAGTTCGAGGATCCACTCGGCGACGTTGTTCAGGAAGTAGCGGTCGTGCGTGACGGCGACGACGGCGCCCGCGTACTTCGAGAGGTGCTGCTCCAGCCAGTTCACCGACTCGGCGTCGAGGTGGTTGGTGGGCTCGTCGAGGAGCAGCAGGTCGGGGGCCTCGATCAGCAGCTTGCAGAGGGCGACGCGGCGCTTCTCACCACCGGAGAGGTTGACGACGGGCCAGTCGCCGGGCGGGCAGCCCAGGGCGTCCATGGCCTGCTCCAGCTGGGCGTCCAGGTCCCACGCGTTGGCGTGGTCCAGGTCCTCCTGGAGCTTGCCCATCTCGTCCATGAGCTCGTCGGAGTAGTCGGTCGCCATGAGCTCGGCGACCTCGTTGAAGCGCTTGAGCTTGCCCATGATCTCGGCGGCGCCGTCCTGGACGTTCTCCAGGACCGTCTTCGCCTCGTCGAGCTGCGGCTCCTGCATGAGGATGCCGACGCTGAATCCGGGCGACAGGAACGCGTCACCGTTGGAGGGCTGCTCCAGGCCCGCCATGATCTTCAGCACCGTGGACTTACCGGCACCGTTGGGGCCCACGACACCGATCTTCGCGCCGGGCAGAAAGTTCAGGGTGACGTCATCGAGGATCACCTTGTCGCCGTGCGCTTTGCGCGTCTTGCGCATGGTGTAGATGTACTCAGCCAAGAGAAACCGTCCGGCTATCGATGTGTGGGCAGATACACCCCATCTTGCCTGACGGCCGCCTCTCTACGGAAACCAGTCTCACCGGGGGCCTGCGACCTGCCCCTTCACCGTCCCCGCTCGTGGCGGATCCATCACTGGCCGTCGCCGCCGGTCACTGAGGCCTCGTAGGTGCCGCGGACCTGCCCGTCGGCGGTGTTGAGGACCGAGGGGGCCATCCCCGCATCGTCGCGGACCCAGGCACCGCCGTCGGTCGGCGAGAACAGGGGTGCGGCCGCCATGCGAAGGCCCCGGTGCGCGTCGGCGTACCGGGGCCTTCAGCAGGCGGACGTGGCAGTCCGCTCCTGTTCGTCACCCCCTGGATCCGGCTGCGGGGCGACGGTGCGGGATCACTGTGCGGAGGTCTGGTCCTTGCGCTTGCGGAGGAGGAAGACCGCGCCGCCGCCGACGACGACGAGGGCGATCGCGACGCCCGCGATGACGGGGGTGGCGCTGGAGCCACCGGTCTCGGCGAGGTCACCCGAGCCGCCGGTCGAGCTGCCGCCGGACGTGGCCGGGGTCTTGTCCCCACCGGTCTGGGTCTCGGTGCCGCCCGTGGCGCTGCCGCTGGTCTTGCAGTCCAGGACGCCCTTGAACGTCTTCGTGAAGCCACCGGGGCCGGTGATCGTGAAGTCGTACGCCTGGTCCTCGGCGACCGGGACGGTGACCGTCTCGGACTTGCCCGCCTCGATGGTGTGCTTCACACCGGCCAGCTCGAAGGTGAAGGCCTCGTCGCCCTCGTTGGACGCGGTGACGTCCACGCCGCCCTTGGCGCAGTTCTTCTTCGCCGAGACGGCCGGGATCGCGCCCTTCTTGGCCCAGGTCCCGGTGGCGACCGCGGAGACCGTGGTCTCGCTGGAACCGGCCAGGATCATGGTCTGGCTCTTGGTCACACCGGCGAAGGCCCGGCCGACCGGCACCGAGGTGGTGGCCTGGACGGTCAGCGAGGCGGTGCCGTCGGCGGCGCCCTCCGGCACGTCGAAGTAGAGCTCGGCGCCGTTGGCCGCGGCGGTGAGGGGCTTGCCGGCCTTGTCGGTGACCTTCACACCGCTGGCGGCGTCGGCGGGCGGGGTCACGGAGACCTGGCCGGCGTTGGTGCGGACGGTGACCGGGCCGAGCCGCTCACCGGACTTGCCGGAGACCGCGGCCGGGTCCAGGGCGAGGGACGCCTTGGGCTCGGCCTGATCGACGGCGCTGTCCTCCAGCCAGTCGGCGAGCTTCTCGGCCTGACTGTCGCTGGCCTCGATGTCGACGTTGTCCGAGTAGCGCCAGATGGCGACCTGCGTGCCCGCCGCCGCGGTCTTCTCGGTGAGCGGCCCGGTGCCGGCCTTCTGGGCGAGCTCCGCGAGGTCGTCGACCTGCGGGTAGGAGTGCTCCAGGATCCAGCGGATCTTGCCGGCGTTCTTGTTGCTGCCGAGCGAGGTCTGGTTCCAGGGGGTCTCCAGGTACTTCGCCTGGTCCTGGGTGGGGTTGTGGATGTCGATGCAGTACGTCTTGAGCTTGCCGCCGCCGTCGACGGTCATCTCGAAGAGGCCGGCGGGCAGCTCCTGGTTCCTGCCGTCCGCGTGCAGCACGGCGCGGTCGAAGGTCTTCAACCCGTCCAGCACCGCTGCCGCGCCGCCCTGGTGCTGCGGCGTCTCGTCTGCGACCGCGCCGCCCGCGCCGACGAGGGCGCCTGCCATGACCAGACCCGATGCCACCACTGATGCGGCCAGCCGGGCCATGCCGCGCCGCCTCGGAGAACTGGCCGTCGTCTCCAAGGACGACGAAGCGGTCGCTGAAGAAGCAGAAAACACAGAATTCCCCTCCGGGCGGGACCTTCCGCGCCTGATGCGCGTGTGGGGACTGCCCCGCCAGTCGACTCAAGTGCCCCGTGAGTACTGGGGAATCCTAAGGACGAAGCGATGAACAGTCCCCCGTCGTACCGTCGTACAACCATTCCGAATCGGAATCGTTATCGCCGGTATCACTCGCGTTCGCCACCCCGGCCCAACCCAGTCTATTTCCGGCCCTTTTTCAGCCCCTTTTCAGCCACTGTCGGCCTGTCACGGCACCGACACCAGCTCCTGCGCGGCTTTCTGACGCCCCGTCGACCGCTTGTTCCCGGAACGTTCCGCCTCTCCCCCGGGCCCCCCGGGATCGCCCGGCCCGTCGCCCGGCCCGTCGCCCGGCCTTTCGTCCGGCCTGTCCGCGCTCCCCACCCGCGCCGTCAGCGCGGGGTCCCCCCGCATGACCCGTCGGAACGCGGCGGTCCCCCGTGTCAGATCGTGACCCACCGCGACCGCCTCGATGTCCACGAACGTCCGCCGCTGCCCCTCGCGTTCCTCCTCGCGCACCTTCAGCCTGCCGTGCACGACGAGTGGCTCCCCGACCGAAACGGAACCGGCCAGATTCAAGGCCAGGGTCCGCCAGGCCCACACGGTGTAAAAGCTGGTGTGCCCGTCCGTCCAGAGCTGTTTCTCGCGGTCCCAGCGGCGCGGCGTCACCGCGAACCGGAATCGCGCCATTCCTCCGGTCGCGGTCTCCCGGAATTCCACGCCCGTTGCCGCATTGCCCACCAATGTCACCAAGGTGTCGTTCATGACTCCGCCTCCCCTTCGGCCTTCGGATCAGCGATCGCGTCCACGCGGTCACTGGTCCCAGGTTGAAGGGGAGGCGGAAATCCTGCCGGCGCCTGTGGACTACCCGCCGGTTGTGGAAATCTCCGTCACCGCCGCGTACCTCTCCCGCACCTCGCGGTACCGCACGTGTTCGGCGGCCACCGGATCGAGCACCCGGGCCCGGCCGCAGGCCGCCGCCGCCTCGCGCAACTGCCGCTCGGCCTCCTGCCCGTACCGTCGCGCCGGCCCACGCGCCGCGGCCGCGCACGACCACTCCACCAGGGGGCCGCCGACGATCCCTGCCATCATCACCAGGGCGGGCGTGAGGTACCCCGGTTCGAGTACGCCGACGATCTGGCCGACCAGCCAGAGACCGCCGAAGATCTGCAGCAACGTCATCGACGCCTGCGCCAGCACCGCGGCGGGCCACCACCTCGGCCGCGGCGGCTTCCCGCCCACCCGGCCGCTGTGCGCCGCACCGGAGGCCCCGGCCACCCCCGTCACCACGACCGCCGCACCGTCCGGCACCTGCTCCGCGCCGGCCCTTTCCGCCAGCGCGTCGAGCGCTTCCGGCAGCCCCTCGGCACCCTGCACCGCGGCCTCGCGGACCGCCTGCGCCCAGGGGCCCGGCAGCCCGTCGGAGGCCTCGTCCGCCACCGCCCGTACCGCCTGCTCGACGCACTGGCGGGCGGTGAGCTGCTCCTCGGGCGGATCGGGCAGCGCCGGGTGCTCCAGACTCCCGGACCGCCGGGTGGACTCGTACCAGCGCCACAGCCGCAGCCAGGGCGTGCCGCACGCCCGTCCTGCGTTCCTGCGCCACTCGCGCTCGGCCGCCTGCCCCGCCGCGGACGCGCCGACGGCGTCCGCCAGCCGGTCGGCGAACTCCTCGCGGGCCCGTTCGCCGAGACCGGGGCGCCCCTCGGCCACGTACACCGGGCGGAGCCCGGCCGCGGCGGCGTCCACGTCCGCGGAGAGTCTGCGCGCCGCCGCGGTGCGCTCCTGGACGAACCGGCCGAGCACCTCGCGCAGTTCGCCGACGCCCTCGCCGGTGAGCGCGGACAGGGACATGACGGTGGCGCCGGGTTCGCCGTGCTCGCCGAGGGCCATGCCGTCCTCGTCGAGCAGCCGGCGCAGATCGTCGAGGACCAGGTCGGCGGCGTCGCCGGGCAGCCGGTCGATCTGGTTGAGGACGACGAAGGTGATCTCGGCGTGCCCGGCGAGCGGCCGCAGATAGCGCTCGTGCAGGGCCGCGTCCGCGTACTTCTCCGGGTCGACGACCCAGATCACGGCGTCGACCAGCCCGAGCACCCGGTCGACCTGTTCGCGGTGTTCGGTCGCCGCCGAGTCGTGGTCGGGGAGGTCGACGAGGACGAGCCCCCGGAGGGCCTCGTCGGCGTCCGCGCCGCCCTGCTGCGGCCTGCGCCTGAGCCGGCCGGGGATGGCGAGCCGGTCGAGCAGTCCGGCGGCCCCGTCGGTCCAGGAGCAGGCGAGGGGGGCGGCGGTGGTCGGCCTGCGCAGCCCGGTGTCGGAGATCTGGGCGCCGGCGAGGGTGTTGAAGAGCGTCGACTTGCCGCTGCCGGTGGCCCCGGCGATGGCGACGACGGTGTGCCGGGAGGAGAGCCGCTGTCGGGCCGCCGCTTCGTCCAGCACCCGGCCCGCCTCGGCGAGGGTGTCCCCGTCGAGCCGGGCCCTGGACAGCCCGACGAGTTCGCGCAGCGCGTCGAGCCGCGGCCTGAGCGGTCCGCCGGAGGGCACGTAGGCCTCGACCTGGGGCGGCCGTACGTCGTCGTCCGGAGCGGTTTCGAGCTCGGGATCCGCCGCCCTGGCCTTCGCCCGCCGTGCGATGAGCCCGTCGTTCCACTCCCGGCCCGCCTCGGGGATCCGGCCCGCGTCCGGGACCTGACCCGGCCCGTCCGGTTCCTCGTGGGAAGCGGGACCGACGACCCGGCCGGGCCCCTCGTCAGTGACGGCAGTCATCGCTGCCTCCTCTCCTTCTGCAGTACGGACAGCGCGGCGATCAGTTCGGCCTGCGGCTCGGGGGCCACGTCGAGCGCGTCGAGCGGTGCGAGCCGCCGGTCGCGCTCGCCGTTCAGCACCCGGTCGAGGCAGTCGGTGAGCAGCGCCCCGCCCTTGTCGCGCAGCCGCAGCGCGCCCTGGGCGCCGATCCGTTCGGCGAGCTGCTCCCCGGCGCCCCGGGCGCGGCGCCCGCCGAGCAGTGCGGCGGCCAGCAGCGCGGCCACGGTCTCGGCGTCGGGGGCGGCGTTGCGTTCCAGGCTGCGCACCTCTTCCTCGGCCAGCTCCTCCAGGACCCGCCACCACCGCCGCACGGCCATGGTGATCCGGCCCCGGATGTCCTCGGCGGGCCCCCAGCCCCCGGCCTCCCGGCCGATGCCCTCGAAGCCGAAATTCCCGGCCGCGGGCTCGCGCTGCCAGGTCGTGCGGATCTGTTCGTCGGCGGCGGCCACGGCGCACCGGAGGAGCGCGGAAAGGCTTTCGACCAGTGCTTCGAGGAGTTCGCCGGAGGTGCTGTACAGCGGGTATCCGCGCCATCTGGTGCGGGCGTCCCCGGCGAGCACGCCGCCGTTGCGCAGCCTGCGCCGGACCCGGGCGCCCTCCGTGCGGTACGCGTCCTCGACCACGCCGGTCAGCCGCACGGCCGCCGCGTACTGCGCCGCGACGGCCCCGGCCAGCTCTGGCATCCGTACGTCCAGCGAGTCGATGACCCCGGCCGCCGTGCGCCCCACCGCCTGCTGGCGGGCCGCCGGATCCTGGGCGCGGTGGGTGAGCCAGGCCCGCAGCGGGGCGACGGCCGTAGTGGGCAGCAGCCCGCTGCCGCCGCCGGCCGATTCGGGCAGCTCGGGAATGGTGAAGCGCGGCACCTCGCCGAGACCCGCCCGGGTGAGCAGCGCCCCGTACTGCCGCGACACCTCGGCGATCACCTGGTGCGGCACCCGGTCGAGAACGGTGACGAGCGAGGCGTCGTACTCCTTGGCGGTACGCAGCAGATGCCAGGGCACCGCGTCCGCGTACCGGGAGGCGGTGGTCACCATCACCCACACGTCGGCGGCGCAGATCAGCTCGGCGGCCAGCATCCGGTTGCGCACCACGAGCGAGTCGATGTCGGGGGCGTCGAGCAGCGCGAGCCCGCGCGGCAGTCCGGGCGAGGTCTCGACCCGCAAGGCGGTCCCGTCCTCCTTCTCGCACCCGTCGAGCCTGTCGAGGTCCTCGCGCCGGCCGGGCGCCCGGGACTCCTCCGGCGGCAGCCAGACCCGGGTCAACTGCGGCAGGATGCGTACCCCGGCGAACCAGTGGTGATCATCCGGATGGCAGACGAGCACGGGTGTCCGGGTGGTCGGCCGCAGCACCCCGGCCTCGCTGACCGGCCGGCCCACCAGCGAGTTGACCAGCGTCGACTTGCCCGCCCCGGTCGATCCGCCGATGACCGCGAGCAGGGGTGCTTCGGGATCCCTGAGCCGGGGAAGCAGATAGTCGTCGAGCTGGGCGAGCAGCTCTCCCCGGGTCTGCCGGGCGCGCGCGGCCCCGGGCAGCGGAAGTGGAAGACGCACGGCGGCGACACGGTCGCGCAGGGCGGAGAGTGCGTCGATGAGCTGAGGCCGTACGTCCAAGGTCACCACATGCGAAGAATGCCCAATTTTGGAGCCTTTTTGAAGCGTATAGCCACCCCTGCGCGCCGGTTCTCCCTCAGGGACGAAGTCGGGACAGAGGGGACGAGTGGGGCGCAGGCATAACGAGTGCACAACACCCGGGGCGCGAGGCGCGAAAAGCGCTGCGCAAATCCCACCCACCTGCGATTATCGGTTCGCTTCACCGAACCTCCACATCGTGCCACGCAGGTGAAGCAACCAGGTCGAGGCGATCGGAGCCCTATCCTTGTCCCGGCAGGTCACCGACCGGCCCGGCCCCAGGGCTCCAGGCCGCCGAGGCCACCACCCGGCCCCCGTAGCTCAGTGGATAGAGCAGGCGCCTTCTAAGCGCTTGGCCGCAGGTTCGAGTCCTGCCGGGGGCGCACACATGGCCTCACCTGCGGAAACGCCGGTGAGGCTTCTTTTTGGCGCGAAGCACATCGCTTATGCGCCAAGCGCCTCGACTGCCCACGATAGCGGGCAGCATGGGATCGACACTGCCGCCCGCCGCGCTGACGACCTCGCGACCGAGGCGAACCGACGCGGGTCGGCGGTGTCGACACTGACGGGCGACGTGCGGGTGCTGCGCGCTCAGATCAAAGCGAAGGGCGAGACACCTGCAGCGCCGCATCCTGGCCGTGCAGTGGCGGATCTACCGGACCGGGCGCAGGCCCCGGTTCCGATCCCTGGCCCGGCTGGTCCCCGCGGTGAGCAGGGTGCTACCGGTCCGGCGGGCAAGGACGCGCCGACGCCCACACCGGTACCCGGCCCGTCTGGTCCGCCGGGAGCGGCATGGGCGACGGCCACCGGGCCGCCCGGTCCAGCAGGCGCGGACGGGAAGAATGGGGCCAACGGCGCCGACGGGCGTGACGGCGCAGACCTGCCCCGACGGAGACTCGCTCCGGCCGCCGCCGGCGATCCGGACGGACTGATGTGTCGCCGGACCGAGTAGCCCGGACTCCTCACCGTCCCCGACTGTCGCTGGCCTGCCTGCCGACCGTCGCCGCTCCTGACCTCTGGGTTTCGCTCCGCTTCTGCCGCTCCGGAAGGGAACGTAATCGCGTTGCGATCGGCAGCCAGCCACGATCGGCGCTGCCCGTCGACGAAGGCATGGTCAACCAGGAGGTGCGACATTCCTTCGCCTGGGGGGTATGTGCCGTAGTGCTCACAAACGGCTGCCCGCGACCCCCAGACTGTCGCTGTTTGTAATCGCTCGACAGCAAAGGGCTGTGAAAGAGAAAATGCGCACCACAACTCGAGGTACCAGCCGCGTCCTCGCGCTCGCTCTCGGCGCAGCGACGTCTCTGACCGTTCTGTCCGGCACCGCCTCGGCTGCCGACATCGACGCCCCCTACGCCCGCGCCGCCGCGAAGGTGGCCGGCAACGCCACGCTCCTGGGCGGCAAGAACGTCCAGTCGGTCACCCGGGGCAGCGGCGTTGGCGTCTACTGCATCAAGGTCCCGTCCCGTGCCGTGAGCGACCTTTCCACTGCGGCGATCGTCGCCACGCTCAACAACTTCCGAGGAGAGATCACCGCCATCGGTGCGCCGCACTCCTACTGTGGCAACGACGCCAACACCATCACCATCGTCACCAGCGACAGCAGCGGCAAGGGCGCAGACCGGCCGTTCACCGTAGCCGTCCTGTAACGGCCCACCACCACCGTGGGGCGCAGACCGTGCGCCGTGCCCCCGTAAGAGGGCTGCGCAGTCATCGGCGGGTGACAGGCAACGCGTGCACCCCCTCCGCCGGCGGCTCCATGATGGTCGAATGCCCGGTTCCGGCCCGCTCTCTCAGTGCACAACAGTCGTAACCCATGACACGCCCCCTGCCTGGCCTCGGCCGGTGCAGGGGGCGGTTCTTGTGCGCCCGGTTTCAGTCGAGAGGCGTGGACTGGTGTGCCGCCGCGATGGCATCGATCCGAGCGGCAAGGTCAAAGTCAGCCTCAGTCAGCTTGTAGCCGGCATCGTGCGTGGGTCGCGACACCGGCGTGATACCGGCCAGAGCGCCGCTGATCAGGTGATTGGCCGACCGCCAGGGCCAGAAGGACAGCGGATAGCGGGGCGACGGCAGGGCCTGCCACACGGTGCGGGGGTGCATGGCCTCACCGTAGGAGGCGGTCCCCGGGGCGGGGACATACCCGCTGCCCGACTTCCGGGGGTGGGGCCGGCCCCACCCCCGGGGCCTGGACGCGAGGTCAGCGGTTGAACGACGATCCCAGCGTCGCGGCCGTTCCCACCGTGCCCAGCGCTCCGTGGCCGAAGGTGAACGAGCCCTTGGCCGTCAGGCCCTTCTCCGTGGTCGGGAAGACCCACAGGGAACCGGAGTTGCCGTTCTCGCCGGGGGCGCCGACGGCCAGTTCGCTGCGGCCGTCGCGGTTGGCGTCGACCAGCTTGGCCGCGGCGCCGAACAGGTCGCCGGCCTCGGCCGCCCCGGGGACGTCCGTCGTGTCCTGGTTGAAGCCCACCGTGCCGGTCCCGGTCGGGCCGGACGCGGTGCCGGGGAGGACCAGGACCGAACCCGCGTCCTTCTTCGTGCCGATGTCCTCCCGGGGGACGCCGACGGCGATGTCGCCGTAGCCGTCGCCGTTCATGTCGCCGATCGACAGCGAGCTGCCGAATCCGTCGTGCACCTCGGCGGCGCCGGGGACACCGGCGCTGTCCTGGTTGAAGACCTTGGCCCGGTCGCCGCGCGGGCCGGTGGCGCTGCCCGGCACGTAGGTGATCATGCCGCCCAGGGCGAGCGGATAGTCCAGATCGCTGTCGTAGCCCTCGACCGTGCGGCCCACGACGAGGTCGGCGTACTTGTCACCGTTGATGTGGCCGGCCGCGATGGTCTCGCCGCCCTGGAGACGGTAGCCGTTGGGCCGGTTGACGGTGGTGTAGTTCTCGGCGAGGCCGGTGGCGCCGCCGTTGCGGACGATGATGCGCCGGGCGTCGTACTCGTCGCCGTCGTGGACGACTGCCGCCAGGTCGTCGCGGCCGTCGCCGTTGAAGTCGCCCGCGGCGATGTCCATGAAGCGCAGATCGTCCATGTCGGGGATCTTCCGGACGGGGGCCGCCGCGCTGCCGTCGCGCTTGAACGGGCCGGACAGGACCCGGATGTCGCCCCCCGAGAAGGTGACGACGTCCATGGCGCCGTCGCCGTCGAAGTCGCCGACTGCGGTCTTGGAGCCGACCCCGGCGTACTGTTCCTCGCCGTTCAGGAGGGTCGCGCCGCCGGAGAGTCCCTGCGCGCCGCCCCAGATGACGGTGAGCGAACCGGACTGCTTGGACGTGCCGGTCTGTTCGTTGCCCGCGCCGACCACGAGGTCGCTGAAGCCGTCCTTGTCCAGGTCGGCGGAGACCATCGAGCTGCCGAACGCGTCACCGGTCTCGGCGTCGTCCGGTATTCCGGGCGAGTTCTGGGTGAAGACCTGCTTGGTGGAGGTCTGCGGTCCGTTCTTGGAGCCGAACACCACGCCCACGTATCCGGCCTTGGCCTTGCCGTCGACCGTGGCACCGGGCGCGGTGAACGCCAGGTCCGGGTAGCCGTCCCCGTTGAAGTCGTCGCGTCGCGGGGCCGGTGCGGGCACGGCCCCGTTCGCGGACGCCGACACCGAGGACGTGGCGCGGTCGGGCGTCGACGCCTGGGCGGTGGGGAAGGTTGTCACGGCGGTCGCCACGGCGATGGCGAGGACCACGGTGGTTCCTAGGACACGGGATGCCACGTGGACTCCTTCGTTCAGATTTCGGAAGGTTCGGGTGGACAGTGCGGTGCGTCGGTGGAGCACCGGCGCTGTGCAGAATCAGACAGGCCTCGGCGCGCGACGGTTGCCTCCCGGAAGCGACCGTTACAGCTCTGCCACTCGAACGACCGGCGAACCCCGGATGACGAAATCCCATCGCCGTGGCCGGAGTTGAACGGCGGGATGCCCGCCATGACGACTCCGGCTCCCGCCGGAGCGCTGTCCGGCTCCGCCTGCCCCGCGCGGCGGCGGCCCGCCGGTCCCCTCCGGCCCGTGTCCGCGCGGCCGGGTCCTGTCCGGCGGATCAGGGCCGGGCAGGCCTAGAACTCCGCCCCGACCACGGCCAGCAGGGCGAACGCGGCGAGGGACAGCAGCGTCCTGACGCGGTGGAGCCGGTTCCAGCGGGACTCGAACGCCGCGCGGGCCGCACTGTCGTCGCCGCCCTCGGACTTTGCGAGTGCCTGGTTGAGCGGGATGTTTCCGGCGATCGTGATCAGGTGGCCGGCGATGGCGCAGACCAGTGCCGCGACGGCGAGCATCCGGTCCGGGCCGCCGTCGCCGCCGACGACCACGGCGGCCGGGAAGGCGATCACACCGAGGAAGAGGACCAGGAAGGCCGGTCCCGGCACCTTTTCGTTGAAGCGGCGCATGGCGGCCGTGAACCGCTCGTCGGGCAGTGCCCCGATGCCCGGCATGATCGCGATCAGGAAGGTCAGCATGAATCCGGCGTAGAGGCCCGTGGTGATCACGGCGAGTGCCAGGAACAGGGAGGACAGGGTGGAGGACATGAGGCACATCATGTCCTCGGCGGGCGCGCCGCCGCTCCCCGTTCAGCCCAGTTCGCCTTCCGGCACTTCCCCGGAACCTCTGCCTCCCGGGCCGTTCTTGAGCCGGTCGGCCCGGCCGATCATGATCGCCAGCTTCTGTACCGACGCGTCCTCGGTCTCGGCGGCCAGCTTCCTTGCGTGCGCGGAGAGTTCACCGAGTCCGGGCGCGCCGGGCAGCCGGCCGCCGCGCAGTTCTTCGGCGAAGTACGCGGCGGTCGCGGTCACTTGGAGGCGCTTGCTGTCGCCGCCCCACAGCGGTCCGTCGATCGCGTCCGTGGTGACCGTGCCCTGCTGCTCGTGCGGCGCCCGGGTCCTGGGGTCGAGCCAGCGCACGGTCGCCGTCGCCACATGGCCCGAGGCACCGGCCCTGAGGCGTACGGCGTACAGCGCGGTCACCGTGTGGCCGGGGCCGACCTCGCCGCCGTCGACGCGGTCGTTGCGGAAGTCCTCGTCGGCGACCTTGCGGTCCTCGTAGCCGATGAGCCTGAACTGCTTGACGGTGTCCCGTTCGAAGGCGACCTGGGCCTTGGCGTCGCGGGCCGTCAGTTCGAGGTGGGCGGGCAGCTGGTCGACGAAGACCTTGCGGGCCTGCTCCTCGTCGGCGACGTACGTGGTGTGGCCGTCGCCCCTGTTGGTGAGCTGCTCCATCAGCGCGTCGCCGTATTCGCTGCCGACGCCGACCCCGAAGAGGGTGATGCCGTGGTCCCGGCGGGCGGAACCGATGCGCTCCAGGATGGCTTCGGCGTCGGTCTCGCCGGTGTTGGCGAGGGCGTCGGAGAGCAGGACGACCCGGTTGTTGGCGCCCTCGACGCGGCCGTCGAGAGCCTCGTCGTAGCCGCGGCGGACACCGGCCTCCACATTGGTGGAGTCGGTGGCCTCCATGGAGTCGATCCGGTCGCGGATCCGGCCGCGGTGGTCCCGCAGCCGGGTCATCGGCAGCAGGGTCTTCGCCTCGTCGCTGAAGGTGACCAGGGAGACCGAGTCGTCGTCGCGGAGTTCGTCGGTGAGGATGTCCAGGGACTTCTTCACCAGGTCGAGACGGCCCGTCTCGGCCATCGAGCCGGAGATGTCGACGACGAAGGTGAGTGCGGCGGGCGGGCGTTCCTCGCGGGCGGGAGCGGCGCGGGTGGCCAGCCCCACCCGCACCAGCGACCAGTCGCCGCCCTTCGCCCCCGCGCGGGCCCCGTCGACGTTCACGCTGAAGCCGTTGCCGGCCGGGCGCCGGTAGCCCTGGCGGAAGCTGTTGACGAACTCCTCGGGCCGCACCGTGGACGGATCCGGCAGGCCGTTGTCGTCGAGGGTGCGGCGGGCGTAGCCGTAGGAGGCGGTGTCGACGTCCAGGGCGAAGGTGGAGAGGTAGTCGGGCGGTGCGGACTCCCGCAGCCCGTCCCGCTTCTTCGTCCCGTCGCTGTCGGCCGCGCCGCCCGGCGCGGCGGGCTCCGGAGCCTGGCGCGGGCCGTCGCCCCGGCCGTCGGTGGCGGCCTTGTTCACGCTCGACGTCCCGGAGCACCCGGTGAGCAGCACCCCGCCCGCCAACAGCACCCCGAGTGCGCCCTGCCATCTCCGCCCGTGCTTCTTCGCGTACGTGCCTGTCCGGCGTTCCATCGCCTGCCCCCAACGTCCTCGTGCCAGCACTTGTGAATGTGACGTGCGGGACGGCGCCCAGGAGCCGACGAAGACATTGCGGATGGATCTCGATGCGGCAACGGAGGCCGGAAGGCCGGCGGAACGTCGGGCTCAGGACACGATGTCCTTACGACTGAACCCCCGGAAGGCGAAGGCGAACAGGATCAGGGCATACGTCACCGAGATCGCCGCACCCTTGACCATGCCGCCCCATTCGATGCCGGGCTGGAGCGCGTCCGCCCAGGCGAACTGCCAGTGCGCGGGCAGGAATTCGCGCCAGGAACCCAGCGCGGTGACGGCGTCCAGCACATTGCCGACGATGGTCAGCCCGACCGCGCCGCCGACCGCGCCCAGCGGGGCGTCGGTCTTCGTGGACAGCCAGAACGCCAGCCCGGCGGTGACCAGTTGGGACACGAAGACGAACGCGACGACGAGTGCGAGCCGCGGCACGGTCTCCGAGGCGGCGAGCGCTCCCCCGGTGGGCAGTTCGAGCGGCCCCCAGCCGTAGGCGACGGCTCCCGCGGCCAGTGCGACGAGCGGCAGCAGCACCATCGCGGCCAGGCTGAAACCGAGCGCCACGACGAGCTTGCTCCACAGCAGCCTGGCCCGCGGCACCGGCGCCGCCAGCAGATAGCGCAGCGACGACCAGCTCGCCTCGGAGGCGACGGTGTCCCCGCAGAACAGTGCGACCGGGACCACGAGCAGGAACCCGGCGGAGACGAACAGGCAGGTCGCGGCGAAGTTCGCGGCGGAGGCGGTCGCGGTGTCCATCAGGGTGATCCGGTCGCTGCCGCCGCCCCGCGAGTCCGGGGTGCCGCCGATCGCGAACGCGATGATCAGGACGAACGGCAGCGCGGCCAGCACCCCGCCCATGAGCAGGGTGCGGCGCCTGCGCAGCTGGCGTACCGCCTCGACGCGCAGCGGCAGGGTGTGCCGGGCCCGGTAGCCGGGGGCTTCGGCGCTCCCGGCGAGGTCGACTGCGGCACTCATGCGGAGCCTCCGGAGATCAGGGTGAGGAACGCGTCCTCCAGGCGGCGGTGCGGTCCGACACCGGTCAACGGCACGTCCAGCCGGACGAGTTCAGCGATCAGTCCGGCCGGGGTGGCGCCGTCGAGCCGGACCAGCAGCCCGAGGCCGTCACCGGTGCGGGCCGCCGAGCCGATCCCCGCCAGTGCGGCGATCTTCTCCACGAGCGGTTCGGCGACCTCCTGCGCGGTGGTGACGAGCAGCATGTCACCGGAGCCGGTGATCTCGGCGACCGGGCCGGCCTGGACGAGCCGGCCGCGGTCCATGACCACGAGGTGGGTGCAGGACTGCTCGACCTCGGAGAGCAGATGGCTGGAGACGATGACGGTCCGGCCCCCGGCCGCGTAACGGATCATCACGTCACGCATCTCGCGGATCTGGGGCGGGTCGAGGCCGTTGGTCGGTTCGTCGAGGATGAGCAGGTCCGGCAGGCCGAGCATGGCCTGGGCGATGGCGAGACGCTGCCGCATGCCCTGCGAGTACGTGCGGACGGCGCGGGCCAGTGCGTCGCCGAGCCCGGCGATCTCCAGTGCCTCCGCCAGGTGCGCGTCCTCGACGGGGCGCCCGGTGGCTTGCCAGTACAGCTCCAGGTTGGCGCGCCCGGACAGGTGCGGCAGGAATCCGGCGCCCTCGACGAACGAACCGACCCGGGACAGCACCGGGGCGCCCGGCCGGATGGCCTGTCCGAAGACCCGGATCTCGCCGTCGTCGGGGGTGATGAGCCCCATCAGCATGCGCAGCGTCGTGGTCTTGCCCGCGCCGTTGGGCCCGAGGAGGCCGAGCACCTGTCCCTTCTCGACCCGGAAGGACAGGTCCTGCACGGCGTACCGGTCGGTGGACCCGGCGTACTTCTTGGCCAGGCCGGTGATCTGGAGGGGCACGCCGGCGAGCGCCGGGTCGGGGGCGGGCGTGGCGGTGCGGCGGCGCGCGGTGAGCAGCAGCAGGGCGGCGATCACCGCGGCGGCGGCCGGGAGCCCCCAGGTCCACCGGGGCAGGCCGGCCGGTGCGGTCCTCAGGCCGGGGGCGGTGGGGACGGTCAGCGGGCCGGCGGGGGTCACGGTGTACGTCGTCGGCTCGGCCGGGGAGGCGTAGCCGAGGTCGGTGGCGGAGAGGACGAGGCGGAGCCGGTGCCCCGCGTCGAACCGGTGGTCGATGGCGGGGAGGGTCAGCACGACCGGCTCGCCCTGCCGGTCCGGGGTGATCCGGAAGGGGGCGACCAGCTGGGCGGGCAGCAGCTGCTGCTTGCCGTCCGGGGACACGTCGTACACCTTGCCGAACAGCACCGCGTCGCCCCGCCCGGCCTCGACGTCGACCCGGACGGCCGGTGAGCCGGTGATGTCCAGCGGCTCGTCCAGCGGTGCCGAGTCGAAGCGGGCGTGCTGTCCGGGGAAGTCGATCGAGAGCCCGACGCCGAGGGACGAGAGCCGGGCGAGGCCGACGCCGGCCCCGGGCACGGCGGAGATGGCGGGCGGGCCCGCCCCGGCGGGGTTGCGGAACGTCTGCGTACGACGGCCCAGCTCGACGCTCCGTGCGCCGCTGCTCAGTCCGGGGTACGTATCGCTGCTCGCCCCGCGCGTGAGGGCGGCTCCGTCGGTGGAGTCGATGCCTCCGGTGCGGGTGACGCGGAAGCCGGGCCCGGTGCCGGTGCCCTTGTCCTCCTTGAGATACCGGTCGAACCAGTCGCCGATCCGCCGCTGGACCCGGTCGGTCTCCAGGTCGCCGCCGTCGTGCCCGCCGGCGATCCAGTCGACGGCGACGGGTGCGCCGTTGCCGCTGATGGCCTCGGCCATGGCGTCGGCCTGGCCGAGCGGGAAGAGGGAGTCGGACTGTCCCTGCACGATGAGCGCGGGCACCCTGATGCGGTCGGCGACGGCGCTCGGCGAACGTTCGGTCAGCAGCGCACGCGCGGCGGCGTCCGGCTCTCCGCCGACAGCGACCCGTTCGTACATCTCGCAGAGCCGCTTCTCGAACTTCTGGCAGCCGCCGCCGGTGGTGACGAAGATCCCGGCCCAGAGCTTCTTGAACACCCCGCCGGGGAACAGTGCGTCGGCGAGGTTCCAGTACGTGATCTGTGGTGCGACGGCGTCGACGCGTTCGTCGTATCCGGCCGCGAGGAGCGAGACGGCCCCGCCGTAGGAGGCTCCGGTGATCCCGACGCGTGGGTCGCCCTCGGCGTCGAGCCGCACCTCGGGCCGGCCCGCGAGCCAGTCGATCAGCCGGGACACGTCCTTGACCTCGCGGTCGGGGTCGTTGAGCCCGATGTCGCCGCCCGACTTCCCGAATCCGCGGGCGGACCAGGTCAGCACGGCGTACCCGGAACGGGCCAGCCGCTCGGCCTGTGCCCGCACATCGTCCTTGCTGCCGCCGAAGCCGTGCCCGATCAGCACGGCGGGCCGGCGCCCGCCGCCACCGGCGGTGAAGTACGAGGTGTCGATGGACACCCCGTCGGCCTTCATCGTCCGGTCCTGGCGGTGCACCGCGGGCCCGCCGCCGTCGGCCGCGGCGTTCCAGGTGCCGGCACCGGCCAGCACGGCGAGCGCCGCCAGGCCCGCGGCCCACCGGCCGCGCCGGCGGGGCAGCAGGCGCCGCCACCGGGGCGTACGCGCGAGAGGGGTCTCCATGGTTGTCGACCCTAAGCGGACCGCCGCCGTGCGCGGGCAGCCCCCGGGGTGAACTCTCCGGCCTCCTCGCGGAGTACCGCGCTCCCCGCCGTACTCCGTTCGCGGTATGCCGGGTCGTTCGCATGCGGCGGGCCGCCGGACACCGGGTGGCTCACATGGTGTTGACGATGAGGCCGATGTGGGTGAAGTAGTTGAGCCCGCCGAAGAGCAGGAACGCCAGACCGGCCAGGCCCCAGACGACGCCGATCACCGGAGCCATCCAGCTCGACGGCCGGCGCAGCACGAACGGGAACAGCACCGCGCCGATGCCCACCAGGACGTAGAGCCCGGACATGAAGCTCGCCTCCAGGATCGGCCACTGCGCGAACTCGCCCGAGACGGGTTCCTCGGGCGGTGCGGCGAAAAGGGTGTACTTCCAGCCCGCGGCGGCGATGCCGAAGCAGGCGAGCCCGAGACCGAACACGAAGACGGAGATGGGCATGGCGGTGCGGGCCGACCTGGCGATGCGGTCCGCGCTGTTGAGTCCGGCTCCGCGTCTCCAGAGGTAGAAGGAGGCGGCGAAGAGGAAGACACCGAAGGCGAGCGCCGGTTCACCGAAGATGATGTTGTCGAACGGGAAGCCCTGTCCGGCGAGTGGCCAGGTCAGGGTCATGTGGAGGCCCGTGGTGACCAGGATGAAGCCGAGGGCCCCGAACGCGAGGACCCAGCCCTCGGGGTTGATGGTGTGTCCGGACGTGAGGACCTGGCGCCCCAGCGCCACCACGAGCAGCAGCCCCGCGCCGGCGGCCACCGACATGATCGTGTTGTACGTCGGCATCCTGGCCCAGTCGATCTTCAGGCCGGATGCCGCCAGGGGGATGACATGGTGAATCATCTCGGGAGCGTATCGGCGTAAATGCCCTCGATGCGGCATTTGACCGATCGTCCGGGCCGACGGGGCGGCGTCCGGCCAGGACCTTGGGGGTCTTGTCATGGACACCCAGTCACGGTCTACTCGCATAGACCGATGCGATCGCCCCCTCCACAGCTCACCGGATGCCGGTGGTCGTCTCGCCCTTCCCGTAGTGCTCCAACTGTCGGCAGGAGAGCTCCCCTTGAGTACATCCACACCGCTGCGCACGGCCCTGATCGGCGTCACCCTGGCCGCCACCGCCCTGATCCCGCTCCAGGGCACCGCGCTGGCAGCACCGACCGGAACGAACACGGCTGCCACCGCCACCGCCTCCTCGGTCTCCTTCTCCTCCTCGGTCTCCGGCATCGAGGACGCCACCGCGCTCGCCCTCGCCCGGTCCTTGGCCGATCCGGACTGGAGCAGAGAGGTCCGCAGAGCCGCCCTGGCGGCGGATTCGGTCGGCCTCGGCAAGCTGACCGGCGACGCCGCCGCCCCGGCCGGCCGGAAGCTCGCCGCCGGGATCACCGCGGCCGACCGGGGCGTCGCCGCCGCCAAGGGCCTGGGCAGCGGCGCGGGTTCGCTGCTGCGGCTCGGCCTGGCGGACGCGTCGATGCAAAGCCGGCTCGCCTCGGGCACGGCCCCGCTGGTGGCCGCCGCTCCGTCGGACGACGGCGGCTCGGCCTTCACCGCGTACGACAGCAGGGGCGCGGCCCACGAGCTGTCCCTGGACAGCGTCCCCGACCGGCCCGTCTACCTCGTCGACATCGATGGCGCGAAGGCCGTCGCCGAGGGGCTGAAGGTCATCGACAAGGCCCTGGAGTCCAGGGGCCTGAGCGTCGCCGCACCGGCCGCCGGGACCAGCACCCAGGCCGCCGCGGGCATCGACACCACCCGGATCGACTCGGTGCGGATCGGCGACGTCAAGGAGCCGTTCTTCAAGGGCGACGCCGAGATCTTCACGCTCGTCACGGGCTTCGGCAAGGACGGCAAACCGCGCGTCGACACCGTCGAGATGCCCTATCTGAACGAGGAGGACACGACCTGCTACCCGGGCCAGGTCCTCGTGAACTGGTCCAACTACAAGTACGACCTGGCCGACGCGGTCATGATGGAGGACGACGGGGACACCAACTACCAGGCCCTGGCCAAGGCCATCGCCACGGTCCTGCTCACCATCACCGACCAGGGCGCGTACATCCCCCTGGCCGACGCGCTGCTCGACGCCATCCCCACCAGCTGGTGGACCGACGACCCGGACTATGTCGACTCCTGGTACACCCTCGCCAGGAGCAGCAGCGGCACGCGCAACGGAGCCGCGGGCAACGGCTGGATGACCGTCTCGCCGTACCACGTGCCGGAGCTCTGACCACCCGCGCCCCGACGCGCCGGAGCATGCGCGGAGCGCGACGCCGCGCATGCGCCCGGGGCCAGACTGCCGCCCGTGCCGGAAGAGCGGGACGCTTTCAACGAGGCGCTGCTCTCCACCGTGGGCACTCCCGAGCAGACCGAACTTCTGGACAGCAGTCCGCGGTCACGGGTGTGGCGGGTGCGGCCGGCCGGCCGGCAGCTGCTGATCGTCAAGCAGATCACCGACGGCGGGGACACGGGCGGGAACGATGCATGACGCTGGGCTGATCGTTCGGTGCTGACCAGCCGCCCGGTGCCCGCCTGTCTGCTTCTTGGCCGACAGGCGCCTTCCCGCTGGTCAGGCCGCCCCCCGCGCCGGGAGCGGGACGCCGCCCGGCGGGTACGGCGTCTCCACGGGCAGGAGTGCCGCCGCGTCGTCGAGCCGTCCCTCACGCACCAGGCCGTGGATCTGCCGGGCGAGCGGAGTGACGTCGCGGATCGACACCGTCCATTCGTCCGCGTACCGCCGGGACGCCTCGCCGGAGAGCCCCAGCTGGAGCGAGCGGTACGGCAACCGGTTCAGGCGCAGGTCGCGCTCGGGGTCCCACTGGACGCGGGCCGGGGCACGGCGCAGGTTCCGCTGCCAGGTCGCGCGGTCCGGGTGGACTCCCCTGACGTAGTGCGAGAGTTCGGCATGCTCCAGGGCCCAGTCGAAGCCCTCGCGGGTGATCTCGACGGCCAGCACGGTCTCCTGACCCTCCTTCAGCCCCCAGCCGCAGCGGTACATCATCCACAGGAAGCTCGGCTTGATCCATGTCATGCGGTCACGCTTCCAGGCTTCGGGGAAGCGCCCGTCACGGACGGCGGGAAGACCGAGGGAGGGGGTGTACGCCTGATACACGGTGACGGTGGTGCCGGTGTGCTGGGCGCGGATCTCGTACTGCGGCCTGGTCGGAGCGGTCATGGCCCCATCAGAACACCGGCCCACCGGGCGCGGCGAACGGTTTACGGCGTACCGGAGTCCAGGGCTCCGCAGGATGGTGAACAGGCCTGGCACCGACGGGCACTGACATTCGTCATACGGAGCCCGGTACACGCGGCTCTGCCGGGCACCGGGCCCCGGCGGCCAGTCTGTACGTATCGAGAGCGGGGCCGCGAAGGCTCCCGCCGATACGGGAGGAACCCCTCATGACCAGCCCGGCCGCCACCGTCACCGCCCCGGTCGCAGATGCTCCGGCCGCCCCCGCTCCGTACGCGCCGCGCAAGGCTCTGCTGGACAGCATGGCGCCGCTGCTCGTGGATGTGGGGGTGCCGCTCGTCTCGTACTACGCGCTGAAGGCGGCGGGTCTGAGCACCTTCGCCGCGCTGGCCTGGAGCAGTGTGCTGCCGGCCGTGCGCACCGTGTGGAGCGTGGTGCGCGAGCGGCGGCTCAACGGGCTGGCGGCGCTGATGGTGTCGGTCAACGCGGTCAGCCTGCTGACGAGTCTGGCGGTCGGGGATCCGCGGCTGATGCTCGCCAAGGACAGCGGGGTGAGCAGCATCATCGGGCTCGTCGTCCTGGTGGCCGCGCTGAAGGGGCAGCCGATGATGAGCGCGGGGGTGCGGCCCGTGCTGGTCAAGGGGGACGCGGCCAAGGACGCCGCCTGGCAGCGGCTCTCGGCCGGCTCGGCGGCGTTCCGGCAGGCGGAGATCCGGTTCTCGGCGGTGTGGGGTGCGGCGCTGCTGGGCGAGTGCGTGGTGCGGGCCGTGGGCGCGTACACGGTGCCGGTGGAGACGATGGTGTGGCTCGGCACGGTGATCACGTCGGCGACGATGGTGCTCGCGTTCCTGGTCTCGGGGCGGATGGGCGCGGTCCCGATGGAGCGGATGATCGCCGAGGAGGTCGAGGCGGGGCAGGCGGCGCGGACCGCGCTCTGACCGGACCTGGGTACCCGCTCGATTACCCCGGAGGTAATTGAGCGGGCACCCCCCGTGTTCCTACCGTTCCCGTACAGCCATGCGATCCCCTGTGCGGCCGCATGACAACGGAAGGAAGACCTCATGATGTCGTCCCAGAACGCCAGTGCAGTCCGGCCGGCGGACACCGCCCGCTCCGACCGTCTGCTCCGGTTCGCCCTCGTCGCGGACGTGGTCCTCACCGGGGCGAACGGCATCGGCTACCTCGTGCTCGCCACGGTCCTGGACCCGTTCCTCGGAGTGCCGCGCTCGGTGCAGTACCCGGTGGGAGTGTTCCTCACGGTGTACGCCCTGTGGGTGCTGACCGTCGCCCGCCGGGAGGAGATCGGCCGCGGCGCGGTCGGCGTGATCATCGCCCTGAACACGGCGTGGGCGGTGGCCGGTGTGGTGGCCGTGGCCGTGGACGCGCTGACCGCCACGGGCGCGGGCAACGTGTGGATCGTGTTCCAGGCCCTCACGGTCGCGGGGATGGCCGGACTCCAGTACATGGGGCTGCGGCGGCTGTGAGGAGCACGGCGACGGCCCGTACGGATGCGCGGTGCATCCGTACGGGCCGTCGGGCCGGGACGCTGATCAGTGGTTGCGGGGGAAGCCCAGGTCCACGCCCGCCGGGGCGTCGGCCGGGTCCGGCCAGCGGGTGGTGACGACCTTGCCGCGGGTGTAGAAGTGCACGCCGTCGTTGCCGTAGATGTGGTGGTCGCCGAAGAGGGAGTCCTTCCAGCCACCGAAGGAGTGGTAGCCCACCGGCACCGGGATCGGCACGTTGACGCCGACCATGCCGGCCTCGATCTCCAGCTGGAAACGGCGGGCGGCGCCGCCGTCGCGGGTGAAGATCGCGGTGCCGTTGCCGAACGGCGAGGCGTTCATGAGGGCGACGCCCTCCTCGTAGGTCTCGGTGCGCAGCACGCACAGGACCGGGCCGAAGATCTCGTCCTTGTACGCGTCCGAGTCGGTGGACACGTTGTCGAGGAGGGAGAGGCCGATCCAGTGGCCGTCCTCGAAGCCCTCGACGGTGAAGCCGGTGCCGTCCAGGACGACGTCGGCGCCCTGGGCCGCGGCGCCCGTGACGTAGGAGGCGACCTTGTCGCGGTGGGCGGCGGTGATCAGCGGGCCCATCTCGGAGGTCGGGTCGTTGCCGGGGCCGATCTTGATCTTCTCGGCCCGCTCCTTGATCTTCGCGACGAGCTCGTCGCCGATGGCACCGACCGCGACGACCGCGGAGATCGCCATGCAGCGCTCACCGGCGGAGCCGTACGCGGCGGAGACGGCGGCGTCGGCCGCGGCGTCGAGGTCCGCGTCCGGCAGCACCAGCATGTGGTTCTTCGCGCCGCCGAGTGCCTGGACGCGCTTGCCGTTGGCGGTGGCGGTCGTGTGGATGTAGCGGGCGATCGGGGTGGAGCCCACGAAGGAGACGGCGGCGACGTCCGGGTGGTTCAGCAGCCCGTCGACGGCGACCTTGTCACCGTGCAGGACGTTCAGCACACCGTCCGGCAGACCGGCCTCGGCGGCCAGCTCGGCCAGCAGGTTGGCGGCCGACGGGTCCTTCTCGCTGGGCTTGAGGACGAAGGTGTTCCCGCAGGCGATGGCGAGCGGGAACATCCACATCGGCACCATGGCCGGGAAGTTGAACGGGGTGATGCCCGCGACGACGCCGAGCGACTGGCGGATCGCGGAGACGTCGACCCGGCTGGAGACCTGGGTGGACAGCTCGCCCTTGAGCTGGGTGGTGATGCCGCAGGCCAGCTCGACGATCTCCAGGCCGCGGGCGACCTCGCCCAGCGCGTCCGAGTGCACCTTGCCGTGCTCGGCGGTGATCAGCGCGGCGATCTCGTCGCGGTGGGCGTCCAGCAGCGCGCGGTAGCGGAAGAGGATCGCGGTGCGGGTGGCCAGCGAGGACGTGCCCCAGGTGGCGTAGGCGTCCTTGGCGGCGGCGACCGCGGCGTCGACCTCTTCGAGGGAGGCGAGCGCGACCTGGGTGGTGACGGCGCCGGTGGCCGGGTCGGTGACCGGGCCGTAGTTGCCCGACGCGCCCTCGACGGTCTTGCCACCGATCCAGTGGTTGACGGTCTTCATGACAGAACTCCTTCAGAGGTGGTGGCGTCGGTCGGCGACGTGGCGCTCGTACTCTTCCCGGGCTTTCACGGCCGACGGCCGGGCGGCCGTTTCGGCTACGGGAACATCCCACCACGCCTGTGCCGGAGGGGGGCCCGACACAGTGTCTGCCGTTTCGGTCTCGACGTAGACACAAGTGGGACGGTCCGCCGCGCGCGCCTCGGCGAGGGCTTCGCGCAGGTCACGCACGGTCTTGGCGCGCAGCACCCGCATGCCGAGCGACCCGGCGTTGGCCGCGAGATCGACGGGGAGCGGAGGGCCGGTGAACGAGCCGTCCGCGGCGCGGTGCCGGTAGGCGGTGCCGAGGCGTTCGGCGCCGACCTGCTCGGAGAGGCCGCCGATGGAGGCGTAGCCGTGGTTCTGGAGGACGACCAGTTTCACGGGGAGTTCCTGCTGCACCGCGGTGACGATCTCGGTGGGATTCATCAGATACGTGCCGTCGCCGACGAGCGCCCAGACGGGCCGTCCGGGGGCGGCCAGCTGGACGCCGATCGCGGCCGGGATCTCGTAGCCCATGCAGGAGTAGCCGTACTCCACGTGGTACTGCTGCGGGGAGCGGGCCCGCCAGAGCTTGTGCAGGTCGCCGGGGAGCGAGCCGGCCGCGTTGATCAGGATGTCGTCCTCGGTGACGAGGGCGTCGAGGAGGCCGAGGACCTGGGCCTGGGTGGGCCGGGCGTGCGGGTCGTCGGCGGTGAACGCGGTGGTGACGCGCTGCTCCCACCGCTCCTTGGCGTCGGTGTACTCCGTCTCGTACGCGGGGTCGACGCGGTGGCCACGGGCGGCGAGCGCGGCGGTGAGGGCTTCGAGGGCGGCGCGGGCGTCGGCGACGAGCGGGAGGGCGCCGAGCTTGTGGGCGTCGAAGCCGGTGATGTTGACGTTGAGGAAGCGGACCGCCGGGTTCGAGAAGAGCGTGGCGGAGGCGGTGGTGAAGTCGGAGTAGCGGGTGCCGATGCCGATGACCAGGTCTGCGGTGCGGGCCAGCTCGTCGGCGGTCGCGGTGCCGGTGTGGCCGATGCCGCCGACGTCGGCGGGGTGGTCGTGGCGCAGCGAGCCCTTGCCGGCCTGGGTGGAGGCGACGGGGATGCGGGTGGCGGCGGCGAACGCGGCGAGGGTCTCCTCGGCGGCGCTGTGGTGGATCCCGCCGCCCGCCACGATCAGCGGCCGGCGAGCGGTGCGCACCGCCCGTACCGCCCGGTCGAGTTCGTACGGATCGGGGGCGGGGCGGCGTACGTACCAGACGCGCTCGGCCAAGAACTCCTCCGGCCAGTCGTACGCCTGGGCCTGCACGTCCTGCGGCAGCGCGAGCGTCACGGCGCCGGTCTCCGCCGGGTCGGTCAGGGTCCGCATGGCCTGGAGGGCGGCCGGGACCAGGGCCTCGGGGCGGGTGATCCGGTCGAAGTAGCGGGAGACGGGGCGCAGGCAGTCGTTGACGGAGACGTCGCCGGCGGCCGGGACCTCCAGTTGCTGGAGCACGGGGTCGGCGGGCCGGGCCGCGAAGGTGTCCCCGGGCAGGAGGAGGACGGGGAGGCGGTTGACGGTGGCGAGGGCGGCGCCGGTGACGAGGTTGGTGGCGCCGGGGCCGATGGAGGTGGTGACGGCGTGCGCGGAGAGCCGGCCCGACTGGCGGGCGTAGCCGACGGCGGCGTGCACCATGGCCTGTTCGTTGCGGCCCTGGAGGTAGGGCATCGTACGGCCGGACTCGACGAGGGCCTGGCCGATCCCGGCGACGTTGCCGTGGCCGAAGATGCCCCAGGTGGCACCGATCAGGCGCCGGCGGCGGCCGTCGCGCTCGGTGTACTGGCGGGACAGGAAGGTCATCAGGGCCTGTGCCGTGGTGAGGTGACGGGTACTCATGGGCGTGCCTCCGTCCGGTGGAAGGGGAGTCTGGGGTCCACCGGCTGCGCGGGCCAGGTGTCGCGGATCCAGCGGTGGTCGGGGTGGTCGGTGATCAGCCACTCCCGCTGCTCCCCCGGGCCCGCCATCACATTGAGGTAGTAGAGGGTGCGGCCGGGCGGGGCGATGGAGGGGCCGTGCCAGCCGTCGGGGATCAGGACCGCGTCGCCGTCGCGGATCTCGGCGAGGACGTCGGTGCCGCCGTCCCGGGACGGCGAGACCCGGTGGTAGCCGAGGCCGCCGTGCTCCACCTCGAAGTAGTAGATCTCCTCCAGCACGGACTCGGCTCCGGGGCGGTGCTCGTCGTGCTTGTGCGGCGGGTAGGACGACCAGTTGCCGCCGGGGGTGAGGACCTCGACGGCGATCAGCCGGTCGCATACGAAGGTGTCGGCGGCGGCGAAGTTGTTGACCTGGCGGGAGCAGTTGCCGGAGCCGCGCAGCTCGACGGGTACCTCCGGCGCGGGGCCGTAGCGAGCGGGGAGTCGTCGCTCGCACTTCGCTCCTGCCAGGGCGAAGCGGCCTCCAGCGCCGGAGGCGATCTGTGCCCGGGTGTCACGCGGTACATAGGCGAAGTCGGATACCCCGCTGAACACGCTTTCCCGGCCCAGCAGTTCAAAGATCTCACCCGAGGAGTGCACCGTACAGCCACCGGTCAACGGCAGAACGATCCACTCGCTCTCCCCGGTGACGAGCGTGTGGACTCCACCGGGTGCGAGCTCCAGCACCCGCAGGCTCGATCGGTCCCAGCCGGCCCGCTCCGGGTCGATGTCGAGGGTGTACGGGCCGCTCGCCGTGCTCCCGGCCTTCAGGTGGTACCGCGATCCGTCGTCGCCCGTCGTCATGCTCCCGGCTTCCTCTCTCCCGGAGCCGGCTCTCTGTGCCCCGCCCCTCCCTGGTCCGTTGTTCTCTGGTCCGTTGTTCTCTGGTCCGTTGTTCTCTGGTCCGTTGTTCTCGGCTCCAGCAGCGAAACAGCCGTGTCGACGGCCGCGGCCACCTCTCCGTCGGCCGGATAGAGCAGCGAGCGCCCCACCACCAGTCCCTGGACGGTCGGCAGCCGCAGCGCCGTGCGCCATTTCTCGAACGCCCCGTCCAGGTCGTCGCCCACCTCTCCGCCCAGCAGCACGGCGGGCAGCGTCGACGCCTCCATCACCCGGGCCATGTCGTCGGGGTTCTCGGTGACGGGGACCTTGAGCCAGGTGTACGCGGATGTCCCGGCCAGCCCGGACGCGATGGCGATCGAGGTGGTGACCGCCTCGGCGCCGAGGTCGTTGCGGACCCGGCCGTCGGTGCGGCGGCAGAGGAAGGGTTCGACGAAGACCGGCAGCCGGTGCGCTGCCATGGCGTCGATGGCGCGGGCGGTGGCGTGCATGGTGTCGAGCGAGCCGGGGTCGTCGTAGTCGATGCGGAGCAGCAGCTTGCCGGCGTCGAAGCGGAGGCGGGCGAGGTCCTCGGGTCGGTGGCCGGTGAAGCGGTCGTCGAGTTCGAAGGCCGCGCCCGCGAGTCCGCCGCGATTCATCGAGCCGATGACGACCTTGTTCTCCAGCGCGCCGAGGAGCAGCAGGTCGTCGAGGATGTCGGCGGTGGCGAGCACCCCGTCGACGCCGGGCCGGGAGAGGGCCAGCCGGAGCCGTTCCAGCAGCTCGAAGCGGTTGGCCATGGCCAGTGCGCGGTGGCCGACGGCGAGGGAGCCGCGGGCCGGATGGTCCGCCGCGATGATCATCAGCCGTCCGCCGCGGCCGACCAGGGGGCGTCTGCGGCGTCGCGCGGCGGCTTCGGCGACGGCCTCGGGGTGGCGCATGCGCAACTGGACGAGTTCGGAGACGGAGGAGGCCGGGGGCGTCATGGAGTGGCTCCGGTGGGGCGGGAGGTGACGGCGCCTTCGGTCAGGGCCGCTTCGACTTCGTACGGGAACGGCATGGCGGACGAGCAGGCGAGCCGGGAGGCGACGATGGCCCCCGCCGCGTTGGCGTACCGCATGATGCGCCCGGTCTCCCAGCCCGCGAGGAGCCCGTGGCAGAGCGCCCCGCCGAAGGCGTCGCCGGCGCCGAGGCCGTTGACCACCTCGACGGGCAGCGGCGGCACTTCGGCCACCGCGCCGTCGCGGTGGACGGCGAGCACGCCCCCGGGTCCTTGCTTGACGACGGCGAGTTCGGCGCCCGCGCCGATCAGGGCGCGGGCGGCCGCGTGCGGTTCGCGCTCGCCGGTCGCGATCTCGCACTCGTCGAGGTTGCCGACGGCGACGGTGGCGAGGGCGAGGGCCTCCCGGTAGCGGGCGGCGGGGGCGTTCTCCGGTGCGTCGTCCGCGGTGTCCCAGAACATCGGGCGCCAGTCGAGGTCGAAGACGGTGACGGAGCGGCGGTCGCGGGCGCGCAGTGCGGCGAGGGTCGCGGTCCGGCTCGGTTCGGCGCACAGCCCGGTTCCGGTCATCCAGAAGACCCGGGCGGACCGGATCGCTTCGAGGTCAAGTTCCCAGGTGTGGATCTCCAGATCGGGGGCCTTGGGCTGCCGGTAGAAGTAGAGGGGGAAGTCGTCGGGCGGGAAGATCTCGCAGAAGGTGACCGGCGTCGGATACGCGTCGACGGGCGTCACCCACCGGTCGTCCACGCCGAACTCCCGCAGTTGGTGGTGGAGATACTCCCCGAAGGCGTCCCGGCCCGTCCGTGTCACCACCGCCGTCCGCCTCCCGAGCCGGGCCGCGGCGACGGCGACATTGGACGGCGAGCCGCCGAGGAACTTCCCGAAGGTGTCGACCCGGGCCAGGGGCAGACCGGTCTGGAGAGGGTAGAGATCCACACCGATGCGGCCCATGGTGATGACGTCGTACCGCTCAGGCATGACCGTCCCTTCGACCGCCGTCCGGGGTGACTGCCCCCAGGTCTAGCCCTCCCCCGGAACCCTGTCAATGCTTTGTCCGGACATAAGGACGAATGATTGACACCCGCCCCTCCGGCCGGAAGTCTGGACGCCATGACCTCCTCCGCAGGGGCCCCGGCCCGTATCCGTATCGGTTCGGCACCCGACTCGTGGGGGGTGTGGTTCCCCGACGATCCGCGCCAGGTGCCCTGGCAGCGCTTCCTCGACGAGGTCTCCGCGGCGGGTTACGAGTGGATCGAGCTCGGCCCGTACGGCTACCTCCCGACCGACCCGGCCCGCCTCTCCGACGAGACCCGCCGCCGCGGGCTGTCGGTCTCCGCCGGGACCGTTTTCACCGGATTGCACCACGGACCGGATGTCTGGGAACGGACCTGGGCGCATGTCGCCGGCATCGCGGCACTCACCCGGGCGATGGGCGCCGGGCATCTGGTGGTCATCCCCTCGTTCTGGCGCGACGACAGGACGGGCGAGGTGCTGGAGGACCGCGATCTCACGGCTGAGCAGTGGCGCCACCTCACGACCCAGACGGAGCGGCTGGGGCGCGAGGTGCGGGACCGCTTCGGGCTGCGCGTCGTCGTCCATCCGCACGCCGACACCCATATCGACACCGAGGAGAACGTGAGCCGCTTCCTCGACGCCACCGATCCGGACCTCGTCTCGCTCTGCCTGGACACCGGGCACTACGCCTACTGCGGCGGCGACAGCGTCGAGCTGATCGAGACCTACGGCGAACGGATCGGCTATCTGCACCTCAAGCAGGTCGATCCGGCGGTCCTGGCCCAAGTCGTGGCGGACGAGGTGCCGTTCGGTCCGGCCGTGGCGCGCGGGGTGATGTGCGAGCCGCCGGGCGGGGTGCCCGCGCTGGAACCCGTGCTGGCCGCCGCCCGCGCGCTGGACGTCGATCTGTTCGCCGTCGTCGAGCAGGACATGTACCCGTGCCCGCCCGACAAGCCCCTCCCCATCGCCCGCCGCACCCGGGAGTTCCTCCGCTCCTGCGGGGGCCCGGGGCGCCCGGACACGCCGACCGGCCCGGAGAAGTGACGTAGCGGCACCGTGCGGTGTTGTCCTCGGTGAGAAGTCGGGGGGCGCGGCCCCGGTCGCGCCCCGCCGCCGTACGCCACATCACCGCACAAGGAGCAGCTCACCATGATCCGAAAGATGTCCGCGTCCCGCAGGACGACCGCATCCCGGGCGTCGGCCGCGGCCGCCCTGGCCACGGTCTCCCTGGCCGTCGCCCTCGCCTCCGCGCCGGGGGCCTCGGCCGACGAGAGCAACCCGGTGCCGCCGCCCGGCTCCAGCCCGGTCTGCGCCTTCTACGACGGAGACCGGGCGACCTCCTTCGGCGAGCGGGGCGACCGGGTCTCCCAGGCGCAGTGCCTGCTGGCCAACCGTCACTATCTGCGCTGGTCCGCGGTGGACGGGACGTTCGGGCCCGAGACGCTCGTCGCCGTGCAGCGCTTCCAGGCGGACCACCCGCCGCTCCTGCCGGACGGCCGCGTCACCCCGGCCACCTGGTGGGCGCTCTGGCACTCGGGGCCGAACCAGGTGACCCCGCTGCCCTTCCCGTAGCCCGCCCTTCCCGCGATCCGCCCTCCTTTCCGGCCCCGTACGGCGGCGAGTACCCCGTACGGGGCAGCCCTCGCCCGAATGCCCCACGACGCCACACACCATAGGATTCGGACAAATTAGGAGATATGTACGAGACATAGAGGGAGTCCACGTGAACCGGCACAGCGAGCCCGGCGGCCCGTCACCCGCCGCCCCTTCCGCCCCGCCGCACCCACAGGGCCCGCCCGCCCCGCAGCAGCCACGTCCCGGACTCTGGAAGCGGTGCCTGTGGGGCGGCATCGCGCTCTGGCTGCTGACCGCGGTCGTCACGTACGCCACCCGCAACACCAACCTGCTGCCGACCCTCATCCTGCTGGGCAGCTTCCTGGTTCCCGCCGTCTTCGCCCTGTGGGCGTACGAACGGCACGGCCGCGACCTCGGCGTGAACCTCATCCTCGGCTGCTTCCTGACGGGCGGAATCCTGGGCGTGCTCGGCGCCTCCGTCATGGAGTCCTATCTGCTGCATCCGTCCGTCTGGATATTCCTGGGCGTCGGCCTGATCGAGGAGGCCGTGAAGCTCCTGGCGCTGATGTTCGTACTCCGCCGACACCCCGGCGTCCACGGCGTGCGGGCCGGACTGGTGCTCGGCGCGGCGGTCGGATTCGGCTTCGCCGCCTTCGAGAGCGCGGGCTACGCCTTCAACGCCGCCGTCACCATGAAGGGCATCGACCTGCGCGCCCTGCTGGAGACCGAGGTGCTGCGCGGGGTGCTCGCGCCGTTCGGGCACGGGCTCTGGACCGCGATCGCCGGTGGCGTACTCCTCTCGTTCCGGAAGCCGAACGGACGCTTCCGCTTCACCGCGCCCGTGATCGGCACCTATCTCGGCGTCGCCGTGCTGCACGCGCTCTGGGACTCGATGCACGGCATCGCGATCTGGCTGGTCGCCAGGATCACCGACACGGGACTGAGCCGTGCGCTCTTCGCCCAGGGCTACATCCTGACCCCCACCGCCGAGCAGCAGCACCTGTTCACCCTCTTCTCCGTCGGCGGCATCGTCGTGATCACGCTCGTCGCGCTCGCGTGGCTGCGGTCGTTGGCCCGCAGTGCGCGGATCTTTCGAGCAAGCGATCGGCAGGGCGCTCGCATTTATACCCCCTAGGGGTATACAGTGAATCGTGTCGGGCGCACCGGGCCCTCCCGGGTCTCCGACGCCGCAAACTTTTGTGCTCGTCGAAGAGGAGAACACCATGACCACCGAGACCCAGCTCCCCCAGGCCACCGGTTCCTGCTGCTCGCCCAGCGGCTCCTGCCACGACAGCGCGGACGCGGGTGCGCAGGCGGGCGGCGTGACCACCGTCTACCAGGTGTCCGGCATGACCTGTGGACACTGCGAGGGAGCCATCTCCGAGGAGATCTCCGGCATCGAGGGTGTCACCTCGGTGAAGGCCGTGGCCTCCACCGGCCAGGTGACCGTGGTCTCCGCGGCCCCGCTGGCCGACGAGGCCGTGCGCGCCGCGGTCGACGAGGCGGGCTACGAGCTCGTCGGCCGGGCCTGAACACCGTCGGGGCACGCCCCGATACGCCGGATGCACCGGCATCACCCCCTTTGCCGCCGGGCCGGACCGACCAGCAGATACTGGTGGGGAACGGCCCGGTCGGCATTTCAGGAGTTCGGACATGCACAGCGCCACAGAGGCCGGTACCCGGGCGGCGGAGGGCTCGACCGCTGAACTCGTGATCGGCGGCATGACCTGCGCCTCCTGCGCGGCCCGTGTCGAGAAGAAGCTCAACCGGATGGACGGCGTCACCGCCACCGTCAACTACGCGACCGAGAAGGCCAAGGTCGCCTTCGGCCCGGGGACGGGCCTCGCGGATCTGATCGCCACGGTCGAGAAGACCGGTTACACGGCGCAGCCGGTTCACCACCGACCCGAACCACCCCCGTCCGCCCCCTCGTCGGCCACCGCGTCACCGGACGCAAAGCGGCCGGCCGCGACATCGCCGGACACCACGTCACCGTCCACGACGTCACCGGAGGCGACCGGGGTTCAGCCCGAACCCGGGGGCGAGGACCCCGAAGAGCGCGACGCCGCCCGGGCCCTCGCCTCGCTGCGGCAGCGCCTGACCGTCTCGGCCCTGCTCGCCGTCCCCGTCGTCGTGCTCGCGATGGTCCCGGCGCTCCAGTTCGACTACTGGCAGTGGCTCTCGCTCGCCCTCGCCGCTCCCGTCGTCGTCTGGGGCGGGCTGCCCTTCCACCGTGCGACCTGGACCAACCTTCGGTACGGCGCGGCCACCATGGACACCCTGGTCTCGATCGGCACGCTGGCCGCCTTCGGCTGGTCCCTGTGGGCGCTCTTCCTCGGCGACGCGGGCATGACCGGGATGCGGCACGGCTTCGACGTCACCGTCTCGCGCGACGGCGCCTCGTCCACCATCTATCTGGAGGTCGCGGCCGGCGTCGTCACCTTCCTCCTGCTGGGCCGCTATCTGGAGGCGAGGTCCAAGCGGAAGGCCGGTTCCGCCCTGCGTGCGCTGATGCACCTGGGCGCGAAGGAGGCCTCCGTCCTGCGCGACGGCAGAGAGGTACGCGTCCCCGTCGCCCGGCTCGTCGTGGGCGATCTCTTCGTCGTCCGCCCCGGCGAGAAGATCGCCACCGACGGCATCGTCGTCGAGGGGGCCTCGGCCGTGGACGCCTCGATGCTCACCGGTGAGTCCGTGCCCGTGGAGGCCGGCGTCGGCGACTTCGTCACCGGGGCCACCGTGAACACCTCCGGCCGGCTCGTCGTCGAGGCCTTCCGGGTCGGCGCCGACACCCAGCTGGCCCGGATGGCGAAGCTCGTCGAGGACGCGCAGAGTGGCAAGGCGGAGGTGCAGCGCCTCGCGGACCGGATCTCCGCGGTGTTCGTGCCCGTGGTGCTGGTGATCGCGCTCGCCACCCTGGCCGTGTGGCTGCTCGTCACGGACGACGTGACCGCCGCCTTCACCGCCGCCGTGGCCGTGCTGATCATCGCCTGCCCCTGCGCCCTGGGCCTGGCCACCCCCACCGCGCTCATGGT
>NZ_BMTF01000027.1 GCF_014649535.1 Streptomyces gelaticus | reverse complement strand
ACGAGTACAAGAAGGCCGACAGCGACCACCTCCTGGAGACCACCGGCCGCGAGCTGCGCAAGCTCATGAGCTGGGTCGACGACGAGGACGCGTAGCCGCGAAACGGCCGACGGACGTCCGGCCCCGGTGCGCGAAGGCGCCTGCGGGGACCGGACGCCGCGCCGTCCGGGACTCCCCGGATCCTCCCCAGAGGTTGATCGGTGGGAGCTGAGCTCGTGACACGATGAAGCCCCGCCGGAGGAGTCGGGTCACGCGGTGCACTGTGCGGCGGCGCGGCCGGCCTGGCGGCCGCTGAAGAGGCAGCCGCCGAGGAAGGTGCCCTCCAGGGCGTTGTAGCCATGGACTCCGCCGCCGCCGAAGCCGGCGACCTCGCCCGCCGCGTACAAGCCGTCCACAGGGCGGCCGTCCTCCCCGAGGGCACGGGAGTCGAGGTCGGTCTGGATGCCTCCGAGGGTCTTACGGGAGAGGACGTGGAGGCGGACGGCTGTCAGGGGGCCGTGCGCCGGGTCGAGGACGCGGTGGGGCGCGGCGGTGCGCGCGAGGCGGTCGCCCAGATAGCGGCGCGCGTTGCGGATGCCCTGGACCTGGGAGTCCTTGCTGTAGGGGTTGGCGATCTGCAGGTCGCGGGCCTCGATCTGGCGGCGGAGGGCGGCGGCGTCGAGCAGGGGCTCGCCTGTGAGCCTGTTCATGCCGGCGACGAGTTCGTCGAGGGTGGTGGCGGTGACGAAGTCCTCGCCATGCCGCTGGAAGGCGTCGACGGCGGGTGGCGCGCCCTTGCCGAAGAGGCGGGCGCGGAGGACCCCGGTGCGGTCCTTGCCGGTGATGTCCGGGTTCTGCTCGGAGCCGGAGAGGGCGAACTCCTTCTTGATGATTTTCTGGGTGAGGATGAACCAGGAGTGGTCGTAGTCGGCGATGTCCGGTGTGGTGCGCAGGTGCCGGAGCGTGGCGAGGGTGTCGTAGCCAGGCAGGCAGGGGTCGGGCAGGCGACGGCCGAGGGCGTCGAACCACAGGGGGGAGGGGCCGGGCAGGACGCGGATGCCGTGTCCGGGCCAGATCGGATTCCAGTTGGTCAGGCCCTCGGTGTAGTGCCACATCCGGTCGCGGTTGACCAGGCGCGCCCCCGCTGCGGCGCTGATGTCGAGCATCCGGCCGACGACGTATGCGGGGACACCGGTGACCATGTGCGACGGCGGGGTGCCCAGACGCGTCGGCCAGTGCCTCCGCACGAGCTCATGGTTGGCACCGATACCGCCCCGCCGACCCCGATCCCCGCCTCCCGCAGGTGGCCCTGCCGGCACCAGGCACGGCCCGGTCCCACTGATCCACCTCGGGGTGAGCCGGATGCGCGGCTCCGTCATCGTGCCGGGCGGCGGCCCGTTCGCGACCACGCCGCAGCGGCGGTCCATGGCAAGGGACGACCCCGCTGCCGTCAGGTGATGTGCCGCAGCAGCGCGGCGACCGCCGGTGGTGCCTCGCCAGGAGGTCGTACCACCATGATCTTCCAGGTCGGTGCGTGCCGGTCGAACCGGTACTGGGGCAGATCGGGGAAGCGGTCCGCAATGGACTTGGGCATGATGCAGACGCCCAGGTCGTTGCGGACCAGTTCGGCCGCCGCGCCGATGTCGTTCACCTCGAACGTCGTGCTGCGTTCGACGCCCGCGGCGCGGAAGGCCCGGTCGACCGCGTAGCGGATGGCCCAGCCGGGTGTGAAGTCCACCAGTGGCAACGGGGCGATGTCGGCGAGCCGGACCTTGCCGTTCGGTGTCGTTCCGGCGAGCACCTGCCGGGGCGCCGCCAGCAGCACCATGTCCTCGCGGGACAGCAGCCGGGTCGCGAGCCCGCGCTGCTGCTGGCGGTCGAGCGCCACCACGGCCAGGTCCACCGTGCCCTCACGCAGTGCCTGCCGGATGTCGGCGACCGCCGCCTGCCGCAGCTGCACGACCACGCCCGGATGCTCCGCACGCAGCGCGGCCAAGGCGTGGTGGAGTCCCGCCCACACCCCCTGCATCGTGCCGACCGTCACCCGCCCGCGCAACTGCCCCTGTACGGCATCGACGGCCTCCCGGGCCAGCTCGGCGGCCCGGAGCGTCGCGCGGGCGGCGGGGACGAACGCCTCACCGGCCGGGGTGAGGGCGACGCGGTGTGTGGTGCGGTCGAACAAGGGGGTGCCCAGTTCGCGTTCGAGGGCCCGGACCGTGCTGGACACGGCGGACTGGACCACGTGCAGTCGCCGTGCCGCTGCCGTGAAACCGCCCGTGTCCGCCACTGAGACGACGACCGCCATCTGCCGCAGATCCATCATCCGCTCCCGATCAAGCAGCGCTCCGTCCGTGTGAAGGCGACGGGCTTCGATCTCGGCTACATCGTATGCGGACGACGGGGCGTCGTCCTCAGGCGCGGACGAGTGGGGTGTCGACCAGATGCTCGGCCAGGAACCAGGTCTGCAGTTCCCCGGTCCTGATCACCTGTGAGACCAGCAGATCGTTGGTGCCGTCGTCACCCAGCTCACCGGTCCGGGCGGCGGCGTCGTGAGCCTCGACGAGGATGGTCTCGTGGGCTTCCAGCAGCCGTGACAGCATCGCCGGCACTTCCTCCACCCCGTCCGGCGGCCGCGGGATCGATGTGATCTCCGCGACGTGCCGGGGGTCGCCCACCGCGACACCACCCAGGGACTGGACGCGTTCGGCGATGGTGTCGACGAGTTCGAGCTGTTCCCCCGCGTGCTTGTCGAGGACCAGGTGCAGTTGGTAGAAGGTCGCGCCGCGCATCAGCCAGTGATGCTTCTTGTAGAGGCCGAAAAGGATCTGAGTGTCCGCCAGGACCTTGTTCAGGCGCTGGCAGGAGTACATCCGCGCCTCATAGGACAGGCCGATCGGGAACTGTTTGACGATGCCGAACTCCTGGATCACCTCGCCCTTCTGGTGCAGCCACGGCTGGCTGCTGCTCACGGGCTTGGAATGGGTGGTCATGCTCCGCCTCCTGTGGCGCCTTGCTGTGCGTACCCGAGTGACGCTAGGTGCCCCGAAGCAGGGCGCATTGACCGGGAGCGCATGCGGTGGTGCCCGCCGGCGCACAGTGCGCGATACCCCGTGCCAGGTATTCGCACCACTGCGCTCAGGGGCCACAGACCGTGCGCCCTCGGTCAACCGCCTTCCGCCGTCCGTCCCTACAGTCGCCATCGGCTATGCCCACACGGCACCTGAGACATTGCCGGATGCAAGGTGTCCGCATCCTCATTCCGGTATGGACCAGCATGAGCACCGCAGCGTCACCGCAAGACCGCCCACGACCGAATTCGGCCTGGGCCCCGTTCGCAGCGCGTGTCTTCCGCGCACTGTGGATCGCGCAACTCGTGTCCAACATCGGCAGCTGGATGCAGACCGTGGGCGCACAGTGGCTGCTGGTCGGGCAGGACGCCGCACTGGTGACGCTCGTTCAGACCGCCTCCAGCCTCCCCGTCGTGCTGCTGGCCCTGCCTTCGGGGGTGCTGGCCGACCGTTACGACCGCCGCAAGGTGCTGCTCGCCGCGCAGTTCGCCATGCTCGCCATCTCCACTGTGCTGACCGTCCTGGCGTTCGCGGATGAGCTCACTCCGGGGCTGCTGCTCGGCCTCACCTTCCTGCTGGGATGCGGCACCGCACTGATGGGCCCGGCCTGGCAGGCGATCCAGCCGGAGCTCGTGGAACGCAGCCAGTTGGGACAGGCGGCCGCGCTCGGCGCCGTGAACATGAACCTGGCCCGCGCCCTCGGCCCGGCCGTCGGCGGAGCGGTGGTCGCGGCAGCGGGAGCGGGCTGGGTCTTCGCCTTCAACGCCGCTTCCTACCTCGGCATCGCCGCCGTTCTCACGCTTTGGAAGCGACCGCCGACCCAGGCGCCCACGGCTGAGGGCGAGAAGCTTCTGACGGCCATGCATGCCGGCCGCCGCTATGTGTGGTACGCGCCCGGAGTCCGCCGAGTCCTGCTGCGCACGGTGCTGTTCATACCCGGCGGAGCCGCGCTGTGGTCGCTGCTTCCCCTGGTCGCGAGCCGTTCCCTGGGCCTGGGTTCGGGAGGGTACGGACTGCTGCTCGGCGCGGTCGGTGTCGGTGCCGTCGGAGGGGCCTTCGTGCTGCCCGCCGTCCGTCGCGTTCTCGGCGTCAACGGCACTCTCGCCGCAGGCTCCCTCGTGTTCGCCGGAGTGCTGGCGGTACTGGCCACGGCCCGGATCCCGTGGCTCGCGGTGGTCGTGCTGCTGCCCGCCGGACTGGCCTGGATCGGCGTACTGTCCACCCTCAACGTGGCCCTCCAGGCGAGGCTGCCCGGCTGGGTGAGGGCCCGGGGACTCGCCGTGTACCTCCTGGTCTTCCAGGGCGGGCAGGCCCTGGCCGCACCTGTGTGGGGTGCGCTGGCCGATGGACTGGGACTGACTGTCTCCCTCCTGGCCGGGAGCGGGCTGCTCCTGGCCGGCGCGGTGAGCGTGCGCCGCTGGCCGCTGCACGGCACGGACGCCATCGACCCGACCCTGTCCGACCATTGGCCTGTTCCGCCCCTGGTGTTCGAGCCCGGACCGGCCGACGGACCGGTGCTGGTCTCCGTCGTCTACCGGGTCGACGCCGGGAACCGGGCCGCCTTCGCCGACTGCATGGACGACGTGGCCCGTTCACGTCGGCGCACGGGAGCCCTCACGTGGGGGCTCTACCAGGACGGCAACGACCCGGAGCGTTTCATCGAGAACTACCTGGTCGCCTCGTGGTCGGAGCACCTCGCCCAGCATCACGGCCGGCTCACGGCCACCGACCGGCGCTACGAGGAGCGGGCCCGCCACCTGTTGGTGAAGGGGACTGCACCAGAGGTGACCCACGCATTCGATGCCGCCGCGGGGCCTGCGGCGCCCGGGCCGGAGGAGACTGCCGACGCGATGAACAAGTCGGGATGACGCCCGCCTCCACCCCGGCAGCGGTGAGTCGACCGCCGGTCGCGTCCTCGCCGCTGCCGCACCCCGCCGGCGGGGTGCGGCCCAGGTGGGCGATGGTCGCGATCGGTTGTGCCTTCTGGGACACCGTGCCAGCGGGCCCTGGGGCGGCACATCGAGTGAACCCGCTGGATCGGGCCACAGGCCGGCTACGGACCGGACGGAGAGGGGCCGCCCCTCACTTGGTGGCTCCGTCGGTGGCGGCGGTGGCGACGTAGCGCTGTGCGACGACGAGCAGTACGGCGGCGGGGACGGACGCCATGACTGTGGTGGCCATGATGGCGTTCCAGTCGGTCGTGTGGGCACCGATGTACTGGTAGACGCCCAGGGTGATCGGCCGAACCGTCTCCGTGGTGGTCAGTGTGAGGGCGAAGAGGAAGTCGCTCCAGGTGAAGAGGAAGGTGAAGACGGCGGCAGTGATCAACGCGTTTGTGCTCACCGGGAGCACCACGGAGCGGAAGACGCGCAGCCTGCCTGCACCGTCCACGCGCGCGGCCTCGATGATCTCCCTGGGAATGCTCCGCATGAACGAACACATGATGATGATCGCGAAGGGGATCCCCGCGGTGGAGTCGGCGAGGATCAGCCCGAGGTAGGAATTCAGGAGTCCCAGCTCGTTGTAGGCGCTGTAGAGCGCGTTGGCCACGACGATGCCCGGCACCATCTGTGTGATCAGGATGCCGAGAAGCACGAGGTTGGTTCCGCGGAGGTTGAACCGGGCCAGAGCGTAGGCCGCCGGGGCGGCGAGCCCGAGGCTGAGCGCCACGCTGCCGAGGGCCACGACGAGGCTGGTGACGAGGTTGCGTCCCTGATCACGCAGCGCAGTGGCGTATCCGCTGGGGTCCGGATGGAAGGGGAACCAGCCTCCCTGCAGTGTGCTGCCCGTCGGTTGGAGGGAGGCGTTCACCATCCAGTAGACGGGAAACAGCATCAGCGCGAGCAGGGCGATCCCGACGATGGTGTACGGCCGGCCACGGTCCGGTGCGCGCTTCACGAGATCGCCTCTCAGACGGTCCGGGCGCGTCGGTCGGCGCGCAGGTAGACGATGGCGAACGCGAGCGAGATGACGATGAGTACGTTGCTCATTGCGGCACCGCGCCCGAAATCGAACTGCTGGAAGGACAGTTCGTAGGACTGGGTGGCGATGGTCTCCGTGGCGTCGGCCGGCCCTCCGCCCGTCACCACGAGGATGATGTCCAGCACCTTGACCGTGTAGACCACGCCGAGCACCAGCACGACGCTCACCGTGGGCCGCAGCAGTGGCCAGGTGACATGGCGGAACGACGCCAGCGGGCCGGCGCCGTCCAGCTTCGCGGCCTCGTACACGTGCGGGGGGATGTTCTGCAGGCCGCCGTACAGAATCGCGGTGTTGAAGGGGATTCCGACCCAGATGTTGATGAGGATCACGGACAACAGCGCCTGTGAGGTGCCGGTGAGCCAGGGGATGCCGGACGACGAGAGGTGGAGGCTGCGCAGCGCTGCGTTGACGACTCCCGTGTCGGGGTCGAGCATCCACTTCCACGTGGTTCCGGAGACGACCAGCGGCAGTAGCCACGGCAGCAACAGGAGAGATCGCAGAACGCCGCCGAGCGGGAAGCGGCGTCGGAAGAACAGGGCGAAGGCCAGGCCGAGTACGAACTGCCCGGTGATCGAGCCGGCGGTGAACAGGACCGTGGTCAGCAGGGTCTTGGGGAACAGGTCCGACGAAAGGATGTCCGAGTAGTTCTGCAGGCCCACGAACGGCGCGGCACCCGTGTAGAACGTCGTGGCCGTGTACTGCTGGAAGCTCATCACGACGTTCTTGACGATCGGGTAGCCGAAGAACAGCAGCAGGTATGCCGCGGCGGGCACGATGAACATCCACTGGGCCGACCGCTCCCCGAGGCGTGCCCGGGGCGCGGCCCGGCCCCCCGCGGCGACGGCGCTGTCGTCCTGCCCGGTGCCCCTCGGGAGGATCGGGGACAGGTCAGCTACTGGTCGCGATCTGCTGCGCATGCCTGAGGGCTTCCTCCGGTGTCTGCTCGCCCGTCAGCGCGGACTGGATCGCGGTGTATATCCCTGTCGCTGCCTTGGGCCACTCGGCGCCGAGCTCGCTGGTACGGGCGCGCGCCCCTTCCACGCTCTTGGCGAAGGCAGTCATCGACGGGACCTGCTCGGCGTACCGGCCGGCCGTCGCGGTGCGGGAGGGCACGGTGAAGTGCTGCTTGGCCAGGGTGAGCATGTTCGAGGAGTCGTTCAGGCAGGTGAGAACCTGGGCGGCCTTCTCCTGCCGGGCCTTGGAAGGGCTCTGCGGGACTGTCCACACCTCACCGCCGAGCGGCGTGACCGGGGTCTGTCCCGACCGGGGGACGGGGATGGGGGCCACTCCCCAGTGCAGGTTCCTGTCCTGGTTCAGGGCCGGGATCCGCCAGGGGCCGTTGATCATCATGGCTGTCCTTCCGGCGACGAACTGGTCGTGGACGTCGGCCTGCGTCCAGTTCAGCACCGACTTCGACATGGATCCGCTCTTCACCAGGTCGACCCACAGCTGAAGTGCCTGTGCGGCCTGCGGGGTGTCCAACTGCTTCTCGTCCCCGCCGTTGGACCACAGGAAGGGCAGGAACTGCCACGTGCCCTCAAAAGTGGCGTTCGCGTCGACCGCTATCCCGTAGCGCCCGGGGCGAGTCAGTTCGGCTGCTGCCGCCTTCAGTTCGTCCCAGGTCCTCGGGACGGCGACACCGGCCCTGGCGAGCATGTCCTTGTTGTAGAAGAGGGCGATCGTGCTGACGTTCGGGGCCAGTCCGTACAGCTCTCCCTTGTAGGTGCCCGCCGACAGGATGCCCTCGGCATAGCCGCTGGAGTCGATGCCGTACTCGTCCAGAGGGGTCAGCGCGCCGGTCTGTGCGATCTGCTGCAGGTCGGGGTTGTCGAGCATCAGCAGGTCGGGAAGGGTCCGCGACGACGCCTGCTGCAGGACCTTGGGGGTCAAAGACGCCCCCGGAACGCTTGTCTGCTCGACCTTTACACCGGCGGTCTTGCCGCACGCGGTGAGCATCTCGCCCCATTGGGTGTGCTCGGGTTCGTCGGTGTAGTAGTCGAGCGCGGTGATGGAGGCGACCTTGCCCGTGGCGGACCCGGCACCGGTTCTGCCACCACACCCCGTGGCGGCCAGTGCCAGGACGATGGTTCCGGTCAGGAGGGCGGCGATCCGCCGCGCCGGCGGTCTGGCCGGTGAGATCATGCTGATGCCTTTACCGAGTGACTGTCTGTGACCGGAGTCGGTGTCGCGAGGGTGTGAGGACTCCAGGGGTGCCGTCAGGGCGGCCCACCGGCCTTTTCGTTCGAATGCATATTAAACGCCCCTGATCGACCCGCGGCGCGAGGCATCCGGAAGAGCGACTTCCGTAGGATGCGGCGGCGGTTTCCGTGTATCCGAAGGCGCGTGATCACCTCATTCACTTGCCCGGAAGCCTTGTCGAAGGCCGTTGTCGTCACCGCGGTCATCGCCCTGCTCGGCGGCTTCCCTGATCATCGCCACCACGGCGTCGGGCTGCGAGAGCACAACGGCGTGCGAGCCGTCCAGTACGTATTCGGTGGCCGCCATGCGTTGCGCCATGAAGCGCTGAGCAGTGGGGTTGAGTATCCGGTCGGCGGTCGCGATGGCGTACCAGGACGGCCTGGAAGCCCATGCCGGCGGGCCCGATCTACTGGTCAGCGCACTGCGGGCGATCGGGCGTTGCGTCACGGACAGCACCTTCTCGACGGCGGGCGGCAGGTCGGCGGCGTACACGTGATGGAACCGTTCCCTACGGATGTACAGCTCGTGGTCGGGGCCGGGAATCCGGGTGGGGAGAGCGACGGTGAAGGTCGCTTCGGCCACCGGTGCGGGGGTGAAGCGGTTTGTGATGTCCAGGACGCACTCGCCCACGTCGAGGCCGAACGCTGCGACGTAGCACAGGGCCACGACGTTGTCGGTGTCGGTGGCGGCGTGTGTGATGACCGCGCCACCGTAGTCGTGGCCGACCAGCACGACAGGGACGTCGATGTCACGCACCAAGCTCCTGATGTAGGCGGCGTCCTGCGCCAGACCGCGCAGCGGGTTCGCCGGGGCGCGCACGGTCAGTCCGGCGGCGTGAAGGAGACCGATGACCCCCGCCCACGACGAGGCATCGGTGAACGCCCCGTGCACAAGCACGATGGTCGGCGGTACGGGGGTGGGTCTGTGCATGCCGTTGACCTCCGACTGAGCGGGGGAGGGGATGCCCCAGCCAAGCGCGTTCGGATGTGGCACGGCATCGCGTGAACGTACCAATGGTTCCGCTCAGCCCTCGGGCAAGGACGTGACCAGGTTGGCGAGCTGAACCCGGGAGTTGATCAACAGCTTGCGGAAGACGGACGTCAGGTGAGTGTTGACCGTGTGCGGGGACACGACGAGCAGGTCGGCGGCCGACCGGTTGGTATGGCCCTGGGCGACGAGGCGCGCGACCTTCTTCTCCGAGGCCGTGAGGGCCCCCCATCCCTGGACGGGGCGCTGCACCGTCGCTGCCCTGCGGCTGCCTGCTCCTGCACCCTCCAGGGCGCGCTGTACACGTGCCGCTGCGGCGTGGGCGCCCGACTCGGTGAACGTGCCACGGGCGTGAGCCAGCGCGGTCACTGCCTGATCTCTCCGGTCTGCTGCCAGGAGTGCGTGTCCGAGATCGGCGTACGCGGCGGCCCGGGCCAGCGGGCGAGGGCTTGCCTTGAGCAGCTCCACGGAGTGTTCGAGCACGGCGGGGTCATTTTTCACGAGTCCGAGGGCCTGCGCCGCGATGCCTGCGGCGGTCGGCACGGCCGGGTTGCGTTCGGCGTGGGCTCCGGCCTGCGCGGCCAGGTCCTCGGCGAGCTCGTGCTCCGCGCCGCGCAGGGACATGCGTATCGCGGAATCGACCCAGTCGCGCAAGAGCCGCCAGCGCATGAAGAAGCCTTCCTGCTGTACTTGCCGAATCTTGTCGACCGCAAGCCCGATGTCCCCGTCGGCCTCGGCGTGGACCGCTTCCAGGAAGCGCACCGCGGCCGTGTTGCCCGGGTTCGGTTTGACCGCCAGTCCTTCCTGCGCTGCGATCAGGTGCTCCCGCGCCGCTTCCCGGTCGCCGCGCAGCAGAGCGATCCGGGAGCGGATCACTCGACCGTTCACCTGCTGGACGGGTACCTGTACCTCGTGCTCGAGGCGTTCCATGGTCACGAATTCGGCATCGGCGTCGTCGAGCCGGCCGAGTCCCAGATCGTGCTGGCCCTGTGCCCACAGCATCATTGCCTGACGCATCGCCCCGGCCTTGTCCGCTGCTTGCAGGAGCAGTCGTTCGCCGGACTCGAAGTCGTCCATGTGCAGGTGCGCGACGATCTCTTCGGGAAGGAAAGCGGAATCGATGGCGCTCAGCGCGGCAAAGCGCTCCAGCGCCACCGCGTTGTCACCCACGTTCAGCGCGATCTCGCCGAGCCCGGACAGGGCCAGGATGTGGGCCTCCCGGTCACCGCTCGCGGTGGCGGCATGCAGCGCGGTCTCGCCGGCCTCACGTGCCGCGACGAGATCATGGTCCCGGGACAAGGCCAGTGCGCGCAGGGCGGCCAGCCTTGCGCAGATCTCCGGGGCGGTGCCCCCCACGGCGAGAGCGGTTTCGGCCCGGCGGCGCAGTTCGCCTGCGAGATCCATGTTCCACAGCGTTCCGCCGAGGGCAGCCTGCAGCCGACTGAACGTTTCCAGCGGTGGCCGGTCGGCCAGTAGCCGGTCGCCCGCCGACAGCGCCTCCCGGTTCCTGCCGGCCCGTGTCAAGCAGAGGATCGTCTGCTCACCCACCATGAACCTCAGCGGCCGTGCAGACGGCACCAGTTCCAGGGCGCGCGTCATCAGGTCGGCCGCGAGGCCCGGCGTGACCGACAGTACGTCATCAGCCGCTCGCTGCAGCAGCGCTACGGCTTCCTCGTCTCCGGGCAGGGCCCCCCTGAGGATGTGCGGCACCGCGTCGATCGGCCGGTGGCCCGCGGCGACAAGGCGGCGGGCAGCCTCCCGGTGCAGAGCCTTCCGGGCCGACGGCGGGATGTCGACGTAGACCGCCTGGCGCAGCAGATCATGCCGGAAGACCAGCTGATCGCCGTCGTCGTCCAGGAGTTCGGCGCACACGGCTTCCTCGAGCGCCGCGATCAATGTGGCGGACGGCTGGCCGCAGAGCGCGGCGGCGTCGTGGAAGCCGAACCTGCGTCCCAGCACCGCTCCCATCTGCAGGAAGCGCAATGTGCCGGGCTGCAGGGATCTGAGTCTGCCGCGCACACCCACCACGAGCCCCGAGGGCACGAGGTCGTCGGAGGCCCTGGCGGTCCGCAGTCCCGCAAGCATCTCGACCGCCAGAAACGGGTTCCCGCCGGCTCCGTCGAGCAGGTCCCGTACCCGCTCGTCGACCGTTGCTCCGAGCGTGTCGCCGGCCAGCTGACCGATGGCCGCGCCGGACAGCGGCCCCAAGGACACGGTGACCGTCGGAAGGTCGCCGGTCGTGGCCGCGACGACCTCTTCCGCTGGGCCCGCAGGCTCCCGTCGCCCGGTCAGCATCCACAGAACGGGCGAGGTGCGCAGGCGTCTCGGAAGCTGCTGCAGGGCAAACCGGCTCAGCGGATCGGCCCACTGCACGTCGTCCAGGCCGATCAGCACCGGCATGCTGCCTGCTCTGGCTTCGATCGCCTCTGCCAGGCGCTCCACCAGCCAGATCCGCTGATCGTGATTGCGGGCGAGATCGGCAAAGGCGTCGCCGGACAGCAGCGGCTGATCGCCGTGCAGGAGGCAGGCCGCCAACGACGAGAGCGGCACCATGTGATGCAGCTCGTCGGCCTTGCCGACGCCGACCGAGAATCCCGCTGCCCTGGCCCTGGACACGGCTTCGGCGAGCAGCGTGGTCTTGCCGATGCCGGGTTCCCCCTGGATCAGGGTCAACCCGCCGCTTCCGGTGCGGGCCACCGAGGCGATCAGCGCCTGAAGCTCTTCGAGCTCGGCCTCCCGGCCGCGCAGGCCGCTACGGGACAGCGGCGCGCCTGACCGTGCCATTTATGCCCCTTCCCGTCCGCACTCGCCTGCCGAAGCCGGACTCTGCCCGGGCCGACCGGTGACCTCGCCCTCCCGCCGACCGCGGCTTTTGGCGGGCACGCCGTGCGTGGCCACCTCACCGCAGGCCGGGGCCACCGTCTTCGTGTGCTCCGTCACCGCGGGTCTCCAGCCGCGCTTCCCGTGACCGGACGGAGCAGGGCGGAGACCGCCCGGCGCCATGCGGTCGTGCTCCGCCGGAGCCGGGGAAGGACCATCCATCACAGCCGGGCGGCCGGACGGCACAGCGCCGCCACGCGTGTCGCGCCACCGGCTCGGAGACATGCCGTAGGCGGTGCGGAAGAGCCGGCTGAAGTGGGCCGGATCGGAGAAGCCCCAACGGCGGGCCACGCCGGAGACCGTCCGTTCACCGTTGTCGCCGCGGGCGAGGTCCCTGGCGCACTCCTGCAGCCGGCGGCGCTGGATCAGGCGGCTGACCGTGATTCCCTCCCCGGCGAAGAGCTTGTGGAGGGACCGGACGGAGATGTTGTGCGCGGCCGCGATCGTGTCCGGTCCGAGCTCCGGATCCTCGAGGTGCCGGTCCACGTAGGCGCAGACTTCCCAGGTCCGGGTGTATCGGGAGCCGACCGCGCCCGCCCTGTCACCGGCGGACCGCTCGACGACGGGGGTGGCCACCAGGTCGGTGAAGTTGCAGGCCAGTCGACCGGCAACATGCTCAGGGCAGTCCGCGGCCGTCTCGGCCAGAGTCACGAGCAGCGGTGCGACCAGGGCGGCCACCGGATTGTCGGCGTCGATCACGGTGGCCGTCACCTGCTCCAGCTGGTCGTCCCGTACGCCGAGGACGCGGCGGGGGACCATGCAGGTCTTCATGTCCACGCCACGCGGGACGGATGTCATGGGCGCTCTCCTGTCGGTCGCGTGCCGGGACCGGCCACCGCACAATCGGTCGGCTCGGTACCGCGTCCAGCTTGGAACAGGGAATGACCTAGTCGTCGGCACGATGACTGCGAAGCGACTGCAATGAGGCGATGCCTCGGCGGGCATGTGACTCTCAGCGCACTCTGCCTGTTCTCTTCGTGCACATAGAGTGTATCTGTCCAGGTCAGAGCAGTGGCACAGAGGAATATCGGATGTCGGGCACCATACTGTTCGGTCGGGACGAGGAGCTGGCGGCTGTCGACGAATTGGTCGACGAACTGCCCGGGCGCGGCAGTGCGCTTCTGATTCGAGGAGCCCCGGGGATCGGCAAGTCCTCCCTCTTGGACCATGCCGTCATCCGGGCCTGGAACTCGGGATTCATCGTCCTCGAGGCATCAGGTGTACAGATCGAGGCCCATCTGCCGTTCGCGGGGCTGCACCAGCTGACCCGCACCATGACGGATCGTGTCTCGCACCTTCCTCCTACCTAGGCGGAAGCGCTGTTGGGTGCCTTCGGCATGGCGGAGCCGTCCCGCACCGCTTCCGCGCCCCAGCTCTTCATGATCGCCCTGGCCGCGCTCGGCCTGCTCGGCGAGGCGACCGCCGAAGCCGCCGCTCTGCTGGCCGTGGACGACGCCCAGGGCCTGCTCCTGTTGCGCGAGGGGCTCGAAGTGGAAGTCGACAGGAGCACCCCCCGGCTCCAGCTGCTGATCACCACAGCGGAGCAGGCCTCCGCGGCCGGCGATCCCGAACTGGCCCTGCGGCTGTTGCGCACAGCCGCGCGGCGGTGCTGGTGGTCGGACCCCGGGCGGGAACTGCGGGAACGCGTCGCACTCCGCTGCGGGTCGCCCGGGAGTCCTTCGCGGCCCTCGGTGTGGAGCCATGGCGCGAACGTGCCTGCCAGGAACTCCGCTCGGCGGGCGAGGGCAGCAAGCGTCAAAGCCGTACCGACCGGGACCTGCTCACGCCCCAGGAGCTCCAGATCGCCCAGCTCGCAGCGGAAGGCCTCTCCAACAAGGAGATAGGCCGGCAACTGTATCTGTCACCGCGAACGATCGGCGCGCACCTGTACCGCATCTTCCCGAAGCTCGGGATCACTTCTCGCGGCCAGCTGAGGGACAAGCTGAGCGTGAACTGAGCGCAACCCGTTCAGTACTCAGGCCAGGCTTGCCGTGCCCGGCTTCGCTGCCGGCCCCTGCCGACGTTCCGTGGTCCAGTAGACGAGAGCGACGAGGGGCAGGGCCGCGCCGAAGACGGTGAGAGCGGTCCAGCCCCCGGCGTGGTAGACGACGGAGCCGAGTTCGGAGCCGACCGCTCCGCCCGCGAAGAACGTGGCGATGAAGGCGCTGTTGAGGCGGGCGCGGGCGGCGGGGTCGAGTTGGTAAACGGTGTGCTGGCCGAGAATCAGGGTGGTCTGTACTGCCATGTCGACGAGGATCGCGGCCAGGCCGATCAGTACGATGCTGTGCCCGCCGAACCCGGCGAGCGCGAAGGCCAGGACGGCGACCACGAACGCGATGCCGGTCATGGGGCGTACGAGCCCACGGTCGGCCCAGTGCCCGGCGAACGGGGCGATGGCTGCTCCGGCCGCGCCGACGAGGGCGAACACACCGACCCCGACCGGGGAGTAGTGGAAGTGGGGGCCGGTCAGGACGAAGGAGACCGTGGTCCAGAAAGCGCTGAAGGCGCCGAACATCGCCGCCTGGTAGAGACCACGGCGCAGTAGCGCCGGGTGCGTGCGCACCAGCCGGACGGTGGAGCGCAGCACGTGGTGGTACGGGATGGTGGTGGTCGGTGCGTGCTGTGGCAGGGCTGCACGCAGGGCCACGGCGAGCACGGCCATCAGAGCGGCAGAACCGAGGAAGACGGCGCGCCATCCGGCGAGGTCGGAGACGAGGCTGCTCAACGTGCGGGAGAGCAGAATGCCCGTGAGCAGCCCGCTCATCACCCGGCCGACGATGCGGCCGCGGGCGTGGTCGGGCGCGAGGCCGGCGGCGAACGGCACGAGGATCTGGGCGACGACTGAGGTGGCCCCGGTGACGAGTGAGGCGATCAGCAGCATCGGGAAGCTGGTGGCGAGTCCGGCCGCGATGAGGGCGAGGGTGGTGACCGTCAGCAGGATGGTGATCAGGTTGCGCTTCTCCAGCCGGTCGCCGAGCGGGACCAGGAAGAGCATGCCGATCACGTAGCCGACCTGGGTGAGTGTGATCAGTGCCCCGGCGGTGGCCGTGCTGGTGTGGAAGACATCGCTCAGCGAGGACAGCAGGGGTTGGGCGTAGTAGAGGTTGGCGACCGTCATGCCGGTGGAGACGGCGAGGAGCGCGACCAGCCAACCCGGTACGCCGTGAGGAGGCGTTTCGGTCGCGGTCCGGCGCGAACTCCGCAGATCGGATGAGGCGGACATGTGCACCTTCTTGTCGGGGCGAGCCGGGGGACCCGGCGTGGGCGGAAGTGCGGGACGGCCGGCAGCTCCTCCGATGCCGTCACGCAGGTGTAAGCGCCGGCCCGCCTCTGGTGCTTCCTCACCTGAGGCGATGGTTCGTGATGTCAGTCATCTCGATCAGAGATGAATCCGGCACAGTCCGGACCACCGGCACCTCGGGGCCTGCCCGTGGCGGTCGGAGCGGTTCACCGGATCACCCACCGCGGTGCACGGAACAGCCGAAGCGGATCTTGCTGTGGCCGCTGCTCAAAGAGGGCCGAGGACCGTGTCCGGGCTGCCGGTGGTGTCGTCGAGCCGCGAGGGCGGCCCGACGACCGTTCTCGCACTGCGGCCCCGGACCGGTGATGGTGAACGCCGGGTACAGGGCGTCGCCGGAGTGCACTTCGGCCGGGAAGGTACAGGACCCGGCCGGTCGGTCGTACGGGCGCGAGCGAGTGGGTGTGGGATCAGCCGCAGGTGGCCCGTACGGCTTCCTCGATCAGGTCGACGACGCGCTCGGGGTGGGCGAGCATCACCAGGTGGGAGGAGTCGACCTCGACGGTGGTCATGCCGGCCCGCCGGTAGCCGTAGCGCTCCACGTCGGGGTTGATGGTGTGATCGGACGAGGCGACCAGGCCCCAGGAGGGCTTGGTCTTCCAGGCCGCGGCCGGGGCCCGGTCGGCGAAGGCCTGTGCGGCCAGCGGGCGCTGGCACACGGCGAGGACGGAAGCGAGGCGGGGGTCGACGTCGGCGGCGAAGACGGCCGGGAATCTGTCGGTCCGGACCGACACGTCGGTGCCGGGCGTGGCCGAGCCCTCTATCGGGAAGGGGGTGTGGACGAGTGCGGTGGCGAGGTCGCTGTCCGGGAAGCGGCCCTGCAGTTCGCCGAGGCTCTCGCCCTTCTCCAAGGCGTAACCGGCCAGGTAGACCAGTGCCTTGACGTTGTCCTCGGTGCCGGCGACCGTGATGACGGCGCCACCGTAGGAGTGGCCCACGAGGACGACCGGACCGGGTATCTGCCGGACGATGGAGGCGACGTAGGCGGCGTCCCCTGTCAGGCTGCGGTTGGGCACGGCCGGGGCGACCACGTCCAGGCCGCGGGCGATCAGCCGGGGGATGACCTGGGCGTAGCTGGAGGCGTCGGCGAAGGCGCCGTGCACAAGGACGACGGTCGGCTTGTCGGAACTGAGCATGGGGGAACTCCCTGATCAATGGGGTGGTCGGCTGTCGTGCGGCCTGTCGGCGGGGTCGGGGCTGCCGCGGTGGCCCCTTCGCCGTGGGGATGTCGCGGGCCGGCGTCGGGATCGGTCGGTGTGCGGTGTGCGCTGACCGGGCGGCCGGGGATTCTGCGGGAGGGTTCCCGTCAGACCCCGCGCGGGAAATCGCCGATACGTGAGCGACTCTAGGGACTGCGCGGCGGCGTGATTGTCCGTCCGCGCCCTGGCTGTGGCCTGTCCATGCCCACGTTGCCCTGCCGGGCACCGCTGGGAGGCGTTGCCCCGGCCCGCGTTCGCTGTTCCCCGAGTTCGGGGTGCGGCGTCCCGGTCAGCCGTTCCGGTCCGTGAGGAAGCCTGTGTTCGTCAACTCGTCGCGCAAACAGCGTCGCGGATCAGGTCCGCCACCGCCGACGGCCGGGAGATGGCGACCGCGTGCGAAGCGCCTTCCAGTTCGATGGTCGTGGCACCGGCCCGCCTGGCGCCGAAGCGTTCCACATCGGGGTTGATCGCCCGGTCCGCGTCGGCCACGAGGGCCCAGCAAGGTTTCGTCCGCCAAGCCGCCGCAGTGGCCGCCTCGGTGAACGCAGAGGCGGCCAGCGGACGTTGGGATGCTGCCAGCACCCTGACGACGGACGGGGAAACGTCGGCGGCGAAGACTGCGGGGAACGCCTCCGGGGCGATGCTGACCTCGGTGGCGGTCTTCCCTCCGCCGGTCGGGTAGGTCCACTGCTTCAGGCTGTCGGCGAGCGGAGGCGCGGGATAGCGGTCCTGCAACTCGCTGAGGCTCTCGCCTTCTTCGGGGGCATAGGCGGCGATGTAGACGAGTCCGACGACGTTGTCCGCGGTGCCCGCCACGGTGATCAGAGCACCGCCGTAGGAGTGACCGACGAGCACCACCGGACCGTCGATCCGGGAGACCACGGAGGCCAGGTAGGCGGCGTCGCAGGCCAGGCCGCGCAGTGGGTTGGCCACCGCGAGGACCGCGATGCCGTCGCGCTGCAGTTCGTCGATGACGCCGAGCCAGCCCGACGCGTCGGCGAAGGCGCCGTGCACGAGCACGACCGTGGGATGAGCAGGAGACATGTGTGGACTCTTTCTTCTCAGACCGTGTTCAGTGCGGTGTGCAGGGCGTCGCCGGCCGACGTGATGGCGGCCTGGGCGGCGTGGGTTTCACGGAGTGCGCCGAGCATGACGAAGTCGTGGATGACGTCCTGAAAGCGGACGGCGGTGACGGGGACGCCGACGCACCCGTTGCACCAGCTCGGCACTGTGGGACATACCGAACTCCTTGTACCGATGGTGCTGGGCCTGCCGGCAAGAAGGTGGAGGGCCGTGCGCGACGGCGCTTCTCACGGCCCACGGCACCACGCTACGAAGCCGTGGCTCCTAGGATGACGCGCCCGTGCACCAGTGCTGGCGCCGTAGCGCGTTCAAGTTGCCCGTCGGCGGCGCCGGGCGCAGGTGTCAGGGATTCCCTTCCCGGACGGAAGCCGAGACCTGCCATTCGCTGGGCGACTCGCCGTAGGCCTGGCGGAAGAGACGGCTGAAGTGGGAGGGGCTGGCGAAGCCCCAGCTCTGCGCGATCGCGGCCACGGAGCGCCTCCGGTTCGGCAGCCGGCCGAGGTCGAGGCGGCAGGCGGCGAGCCTGCGCTGCCGTACATGCGTACTCACCGTCGTACCGTCGCCCTGGAACAGTTTGTGCAGGTAGCGGACGGATATGTGGTGGGCGCGCGCGATCGACTCCGGCGACAGATCCGGGTCCATCAGGTTCTCTTCGATGTACGACCGTATGCGGGCCAGCATCTCGCTGCCGTTCTCGGTGGAATCGGACCGGAAAGGCGTGAGGAGTTCGGCAACGAGCAGTGCGATGACGTCCACGGCGTTGAGGGCGAGTCGCTTGCCGTTCATCGAGTTCCACAGCCCGTTCTCGCCGATCAGCACGGCCAGGAACCTCGACACCAGTGCCGCGACGCCGCCGGCTCCGCTGACCCGGAGGCCCGTCAGGTGCCGCACCTCGTCCTGCGCGATCCCCAGATAGGAGCAGGGGATGCGGAAGAACACGATTTCATTGCCGCGTACCAGATGCTCGGGGCCCAGGGTGTCGAGGAGAACAAGGTCATCGGCCACCGGGGAGGACTGAACTGCCCCATGGGGAGACGTCTCCGGTGACAGGCGTTCGAGTCCCAGGTACAAGCATGCGCCATCTCCTTTCTGCGTTGCCCAGGGAAGTGTTCTGCAGTGTCCGGAATCCGCGCCCTGAGGTATTTCGGTGGTGCGCTTTTCTTCATTTTTCGACATGCGTGAAATGACCGACTTGGTCATCAAGAGCTCCAGTCGTGCCGTCGTTCGTCAAAGTGATGTGAAGTGCCCGCGTATTGCGCGGGATTTACGGGGTCGCGGTGTAAGGGGCCGCGTTCGCCGCTTCGGAAAGGAAGGTGTCGACCACCGCGTTGAAGGCAGGCAGGTTTTCGGGGAAGGAGAAATGGGAGTTCGTCACACCGGCCGGGAAGACATGGAGCCGCGCGCCAGGGATCCGGCCGACGACGGACGCGATGAGGTCGCGGTCGGGGTCACCGGAGAAATCGCCGCGCACGAAGTCGTCGCGCACCTGCGCGCCGTCCGGGCCCGCCGGCACGGCGTCGAGTTCCAGCAGCCCGGCCACATCGAAGACGGCGTCCAGTGTGATGACCCGGCGGGCCGGAGCGAGACCGTCCATCTGGTGTCGGAACATCGCCTGGGTCTGTCCCCAGCCGTGCAGCATTACCAGGGGAACGCCATCGCCCCCACTGTCCCGACAGGTCAGCCGCACGGGGTCGTTCGTCGTCAGCTCGCCCATGGTCCCTGCCTCACTCCCTGCCTGACCCTCACGGCGTACCTCACTCCGCCCTGTCGGCAACCCGCACGATGGCCGGCCGATGTCGTCGTCGGCTCGTGCCCGGACCCATTGTCGTTCGACCAGGTCCGTCGCCACCACCGCGTTCCGTAGGGATCGGTCGACGAAAAGCACGTCACTTCGTAGCAGTGGAACCGACAGGCGGGGAGGGGAGCGACGTTCGGTCCGGTCAGCTGGTGACGGCGTACGCGTCCGGTTGCAGCAGTTCCCGGATACGCAGGCCGAGGTGCAGGACCAGCCGGTCCGGGCCGCTGTCCGGTCCAGCCCGGTTATCTCCTGGATCTGCCCCAGTCGGTGGTACAGCGAGGTGCGGTGGATCTGCAGCGCTTCCACAGTCCTCGGAATCGAGCCGGTGTGCTCCGGAAAGGACCCGCAGCGTCTCCTTTGGACGATGTTCCCCGACGGCTGCGGGCAGGGCGCGCAGCGGCTTCGGCAGCAGGGATGCGTTCACAGCGTGATCCGGACGCTGACGGGTAGTGCACTGTCGTGCCAATTCCTGGGCGCGGGGAGAAAAGCCGGTCGGTCGGGACGGTCGTAGCTTTGGGATGTGCCGAGCCGCGGGAACGCGGTGGAGGCGATACCGGCTGTTCTGAGAGGACTTTTTTTTATGTTCGACATCGACAAGGTGCAGGCTGCCCCCAGCGCGGACCTGCTCACGCCCGACAACGCGGTCATGCTTTTCGTGGACCACCAGCCGCAGATGTTCTTCGGCACGGGGAGCGGCGACCGCGCCGCGATCATCAACAGCACCGTGGGTCTCGCCAAGGCGGCTCAGGCGTTCGATGTGCCGGCCGTCCTGACCACGGTCGCCGCCGAGTCGTTCTCCGGCCCCCTGCTGCCGCAGCTTGCCGAGGTGTTTCCCGAGCACGAGGTCATCGACCGAACGACCATGAACGCCTGGGAGGACGAGGCGCTCGTGGCGGCGGTCAAGGCGACCGGGCGCAAGAAGATCATCCTGGCGGGCCTGTGGACCGAGGTCTGCCTGGTGCTGCCCGCGCTGTCCGCGCTGGAGCAGGGATACGAGGTGTACGTGGTCTCCGACGCCTCCGGCGGTGTCAGCCCGGCCGCCCACGAGCACGCGCTGCAGCGGATGATCGCCGCCGGCGCGGTGCCGGTGACCTGGGTGCAGGTGCTGCTGGAGCTGCAGCGTGACTGGGCGCGTCAGGAGACGTACGGCGCGGTCATGGAGATCGTCAAGGCCCACGCGGGCGCGTACGGCCTGGGTGTCGTGTACGCGCAGAGCGTCATCGGCGCGCACGCGGCAGGCTGACTTCCTTGGACACCGGCATTCTGATCCTGCGTCTGCTGGTGGGCCTGCTCGTCGCCGGCCATGGGGTGCAGAAGATCAGCACACACCTGGGCGGCAGGGGACTCGAGGGCGGTACGGAGGAGTTCCGCGCCGACGGTTTCCGCGGCGGAGCCCTCACCGCCCTGGCGGCGGGCGGCGGTCAGATCGGATCGGGCCTGCTGCTCGCCGTCGGCTTCCTGACCCCGCTCGCGGCGACAGGAGCCATGGGAGTCATGACGGTCGCGCTCACCGTGAAATGGCACAACGGCCTCTGGGTGCAGAACGACGGGTACGAGTACCCGCTCGTCCTCATCGGCACGTCCGCCGCTCTCGCGGCCACCGGGCCGGGCGCCTGGTCGCTCGACGCGGCCCTCGGCCTCACGCCGTACCCACTGTGGTGGGCGGCCCTCGCCGTCGTGGTGGGTCTCGGCAGCGGGCTGCTCACCCGGCTCGTACTGCATCGGCCGGCCACGGCGGCGCCGCAGGCCGCCGCCCACGGCGGGCGCTGAGCGCGAGCCGCGCAGGCCGGGCCCGGCCGACCCGCGTCCCCCGCGCGGGCGGCCGGGCCTCCCACCCGGCCGACCAGGAGCACCTGAAGGAAACCGCGATCACCCCATCCACCACCACACCCCCGTGCGGTGGCGGCCGGCCGCTGCTGCACCGGAAGGGCGCCGGAACCCAGGCGTTCGGCACGCCGAGCAGTTGCCGATCGGCCTCGGCCACGACACCCGCATGCAGGCCTGCCGGCGGCTGAACCGCGTAATCGCCAACACGCAGACCTTGTACTCCCTTGGCAAGAAGCACCACTGGCTCATGCGCGGGGCGACCCTCCTCGACGCCGCGTGGCACCCGCTGAACGCCCAACCATTCCCCACACCCTCCGAAGGAGAACCCCTCATGCCGAACCGGCCGACCCTCGAACCCGCCGCCCAGGCGTTCGCCGACGCCACCGCCCAGCCGCCGTTCCTCTATCAGATTCCCGTGGCGGACGGCCGCAAGGCCGTGGGCGACGCCCAGAGCGGTGAAGGCGTCCTGCTGCCCGCCGTCGACGAGGAATGGATCACTGTCCACGGCGGTCCGACCGGTGACGTCCGCGCCCGGATCGTCCGCCCGCGGGGTGCCACCGGCCCCCTCCCCGTCATCCTCTACATCCACGGCGCGGGCTGGGTCTTCGGCAACGCCCACACCCACGACCGGCTCGTCCGCGAACTCGCTGTCGGCACCGGGGCGGCCGTTGTCTTCCCCGAGTACGACCTCTCACCCGAGGCCCGCTACCCCGTCGCCATCGAGCAGAACTACAGCGTCGCCCAGTGGGTCGCTCGCGAGGGACACCACAAGGAGCTCGACGGCACCCGGATCGCCGTCGCCGGTGACTCGGTCGGCGGCAACATGACCGCTGCCCTCACCCTCATGGCCAAGCAGCGCGGCGACATCCGCCTCGCCCACCAGGTCCTCTTCTACCCGGTCACCGACGCGAACTTCGACACCGACTCCTACCGGCAGTTCGCCGAAGGCTACTTCCTGCGCCGCGACGGCATGCAGTGGTTCTGGGACCAGTACACGACCGACGAGGGCGAGCGCGCCCAGATCACCGCCTCGCCGCTGCGCGCCACCACCGATCAGCTGACCGGCCTGCCGCCCGCCCTGGTCATCACCGCCGAAGCCGACGTCCTGCGCGACGAGGGCGAGGCGTACGCGGCGAAGCTCCGCGCCGCCGGAGTCCCCGTCACCGCCCTGCGCGTCCAGGGGGTCATTCACGACTTCGTCATGCTGAACGCGCTGCGCGAGACGCAGGCCGCGGAACTCGCCATCGGTGTCGCGATCGACACCCTGCGCAAGGCCCTGGCGTGATGGGGCCGTCGATGAACATGACGACGACGAGTATGCCTGTGGCGGGCCTTGTGCCCGGCCCGCGGCAGGAACAGCCGCAGGCCGACCTCCTCGTCCGCAACGCGAAGGTGTTCACCGGTGACCCCGACCGCCCCGAGGCCCGCGCCGTTGCGATCCGCGACGGCCGGGTCGCGGCCCTCGGTGACGATCACGACCTCGCCCACCTCGTCGGCCCGGGAACCAGGGTCGTCGACGCCCTCGGGCGCCGGGTGATCCCCGGCCTGAACGACTCGCACCTGCACGTCATTCGGGGCGGCCTGAACTACGTCCTGGAACTGCGCTGGGACGGAGTGCGCAGCCTCCGACAGGCCCTCGCCATGCTGCGCGAGCAGGCCGGCCGCACCCCCAAGGGGCAGTGGATCCGGGTCGTCGGCGGCTGGACCGCCGAACAGTTCGCCGAGCGCAGGATGCCCACCGTGGCCGAGCTGAACGCCGCCGCCCCCGACACGCCGGTATTCGTCCTGCACCTGTACCAGTCGGCCCTGATGAACCGGGCCGCGGTACGGGCCGCCGGATTCACCCGGGACACCCCCGACCCGCGCGGGGGACAGATCGTACGGGGCCGGGACGGCGAACCCAACGGGGTCCTCCTCGCAGCGCCGGGCGCCCTCATCCTGTACTCGACGCTGGCCAAGGCACCGGCCCTCGACGAGGCCGACAAGCGGACATCGACGCGACACTTCCTGCGCGAGCTCAACCGCTTCGGGCTGACCTCCGCGGTCGACGCCGCGGGTGGGTTCCAGAACTTCCCCGACAACTACGCCACGGTCGTCGACCTCGCCCGGTCGGGGGAGCTCTCCCTGCGCATCGCCTACCACCTGTTCCCGCAGACAGCCGGCCAGGAGCTCGCCGACCTGAAGCGCTGGACCGAGATGGTGAAGCCCGAGGACGGGGACGAGTGGCTCCGGCTGAACGGCGCGGGCGAAAACCTGACCTGGGCCGCCGCCGACTTCGAGAACTTCTCCGAACCCCGGCCCGAACTCGCCGCGGGGTACGAGGCCGAGTTCGAGCGGGCCGTCCGGCTCCTGATGGAGAACGGCTGGGGCTTCCGGCTCCACGCGACCTACGACGAGACGATCCGGCGCGATCTGGCCGTCTTCGAGAAGCTCGCGGCAGAAGGACTCTTCCCCGGCGGCAACCGCTGGCTCTTCGATCACGCGGAGACCGTCTCGGCCGACAGCCTGGACCGGATCGCGGCCCTCGGCGGCGCCGTGTCCGTCCAGAACCGCATGTCCTTCCAGGGCACCGCCTTCCGCGACCGCTACGGCGCAGAGGCCGCCGCCCACACCCCGCCGGTCCGGGCGATGCTCGACCGGGGCCTGACCGTTGGGGCCGGAACCGACGCCACCCGCGTCTCCTCCTACAACCCATGGGTCGCGCTCCACTGGCTGGTGACCGGGCGCACCGTCGGCGGTACGCCGCTCTACCCGGCCGAGAACCTGATCAGCAGGGAGACCGCCCTCGGCCTCTACACCCGCGGAGGGGCGCGACTCACCGGTGAGCAGGACGTCAAGGGAGTCCTGCGGGAAGGCTGCTACGGCGACCTCGCGATCCTGTCCGACGACTACCTCACCGTGCCCGAGGCGGTCATCCCCGACATCGAGTCCGTGTTCACCGTCGTCGGCGGCCGCATCGTCTATGCGAGCGCGGAGTACGAGGGGCTCGACGAGGCCCTCCCGCCGGTCGATCCGGCGTGGAGCCCGGTGGCCCACTTCGGTGGCTACCAGGGCGGTGCCCGCCAGGCGTCGCTCGTGGCCGAGGCCGTCGCCGAGTCCGAGCAGCACCGCCAGTGGCGTGTCGCACGTGGCTCCGCTCCCGAAGCGCCTCTGCCGTTCTACGACCCCTGCTTCGAGCACTGAGAGAGGGAAAACCACCCATGAGTACCGCTGCCGCCTCCGCTGCCGGCGCCGACGACGCGCCGGACACGCCGCCGGGACGCCGTTTCGAACCGGACCTCCGGTCGATGACCCGGATCAACCTGCGCCCCATCGCCTCACCCATGCCGCTGGGCTTCTTCACGGTGGCGATCGCCTCCGTGATGACGGGATGCCTGCAGCTCGGGCTCTTCGAGGCCGAGGCCCGTCGTGCCGTCGCCCTGTGCGTGCTGCCGGCGTTCGCCCTGCAATTCCTGGTGAGCATCCTGGCCTTCGGTGCCCGGGACGTGATCGCGGCGACGCTCATGGGCACGTTCGCCGGCAGCTGGCTGGCCTACGCGCTCGTCATGTTCAGCGGTGCAGCCGAGGGCCTACGTGTGCTGGGCGTCTTCAATCTGGCGTTCCTCTGCTTCGGGGCGCTGATGGCCGCCGTGACGCGGCCGAAGCGCGCCCTGTGGTTCGTCCTCGTCGTCTCCCTGCCCCGCTGGGCGGCCACCGGTCTGTCGGGGCTGACCGGCGCCGAATGGCTCACGCGCACGTCCGGGGCCCTCGGCCTCGTGGTGGCACTCGTCGCGATGTACGCGGCGTTCGCCCTGATGCTGGAAGACATGCGCAGCGAGGAGGTGCTGCCGATCGGCCGCAGCGGCCCCGCCCACGTCGCCGTCGAGGGCGACCTGGCGGTCCAGCTCCGCAACCTGGAACGCCAGGCGGGCGTGCGCCGCACGCTCTGAACCTTCCAACCGATCCTCTTGACAGCTCGACCGCACAGGAGCACCCATGGAACCGCAGGTGGTGAACCGCCCCGAGAAGTCCCGCTACGAGATCCTCGCCGGTGACGACGGCACCGAGACCGCAGGCTTCGCCGAGTACCGCCTCTCGGAGAGCGAGATCGCCTTCATCCACACCGAGACCGATCCCCGGTTCGCGGGTCGAGGGATGGGCGGGCTGCTCGCCCGCGGTGCTCTCGACGACGCCCGGGCACGCGGGCTGCACGTCCTGCCGTACTGCCCCTTCATCCGAGGGTGGATCGGCAAGCACCCCGAGTACTCCGACCTGGTGCCCGAGGCACGCCGCGCGCACTTCGGCCTCTGAAGCACGCCGACCCCTGACGGCCGCTGCGTGGCAGAGCAAGCCCTCGTGGGGCCTGATCACCACCTCCGACCGGGCCGTCAACCCCGATGCGGAGCGTTACGGCTACGAGCGCGCCGGCATGACCACCATCGAGGTCGACGCCTCGCACCGGGTCGTACTCGCCCGGCCCAGGCGCGTGGCCGAGCTGATCCAGGACGCGGGCCGGTCCACCAATGTCTGACGCGCGCTCCGGCCCGGTGCCGGTTCGCGCCCACCCTTCGCAGCGATCTCGAACCGGTCGATGACGTCCGATCGCTGGTAGCCTCCGGTCGCCCACCAAGAAACACCTGGTGGGCGACCGGAGGCAGTTACGCCCATGGAACGCTTCGCCCAAGCGGGGAAGCTCAAGCCCGCACGTGCGGAGCTCGCGTCCCTGGCGAAGCAAGGCCGGTCGGTGGATTCGAGGCCGTTCTCGCCGACGGCGACGACGCGGCGGCCGCGCTGATCCGGTCCGCTCAGCGGGACAGCCCGTTCTTCCGATGGCGGCTCCTGCGCACACGGTTCGTCGAAGCCGTGCAGATCGCCCTGCGTACCGGGGACCGGTCCCGGCCGAGGACCTCCCGGCCAAGGACCTCGCGGCCGAGCACTCCTTCCGGGAGCCTTCCGTGCCGACCCCGCACGGAACCGCCGCCCCCACGGCCGCACTGCTGAACTCCGGCAACGCACTCCTGGAGCGGTCCGTCCGGATTCTCCGGGCCGGACCCTGCTTCCTGCACCTCGCAGCCACGGGGCACACCAACCGGTCGGCCGCCGCAGCTCTGGTCGTCTCCCCCGCACACGGTGAACACCCATCTGGCGTTTCGATCTTCCGCAAGCTCTCGGTCGACTCCGGGGTCCAGTCGACTCGGCTCGTACTGGTGGAAGGTGACATCGAGCCGACCGATGTCGGTTGATTCCGGGCGGAACTCTGCGCCCGTGGGCAAGGTGTGGTGCGCCGCGCGACAACAGGCGGCGCCGTTCCGAACATAGCGTGACGGCATTCCGTGCCGCACCGATGCACGGACCAGCCGACCCGAATCGAGGAAGCACCCCATGCCGTACATCACCGTGGGCCAGGAGAACTCCACCGCCATCGACCTCTACTACGAGGACCACGGCGCCGGTCAGCCGGTCGTCCTCATCCACGGCTTCCCGCTCGACGGGCACTCCTGGGAGCGGCAGAGCGCTGCGCTGCTCGACGCCGGTTACCGCGTGATCACCTACGACCGCCGCGGATTCGGGCAGTCCTCCCAGCCGACGGCCGGCTACGACTACGACACCTTCGCCGCCGACCTGAACACCGTGATGGAGACCCTCGACCTGCGCAACGCCGTCCTGGTCGGGTTCTCCATGGGCACCGGTGAGGTCGCCCGCTATGTGTCCGCGTACGGCTCCGACCGGGTCGCCAAGGTCGCCTTCCTGGCTTCGTTGGAGCCCTTCCTGCTCAAGAACGACGACAACCCCGACGGCGTCGCCCCCAAGGAGTTCTTCGACGGAGTCGTCGCTGCCGTCAAGGCCGACCGGTACGCCTACTACACGGCCTTCTTCAACGACTTCTACAACCTCGACGAGAACCTCGGCACCAGGATCAGCGCCGAAGCGGTGAGCAACAGCTGGAACGTCGCGGCCGGCGGCGGTTCCTACGCGGCCGCGGCCGCGCCCTCCACCTGGTACACCGACTTCCGCGCCGACATCCCCGCCGTCGACGTCCCGGCGCTCATCCTGCACGGAACGGCCGACCGGATCCTCCCGGCCGAGGGAACGGCGCGCCCGTTCCACCAGATGCTCCCGTCCGCCGACTACGTGGAGATCGAGGGCGCCCCGCACGGCCTCCTGTGGACGCACGCCGAGGAGGTCAACACGGCCCTCCTCGCCTTCCTGTCGAAGTGACGCCGCACCCGCCGCTGCCACGGCCCACGCGTCCGCAGGATCCAGACAGAATCAGGAGAGCAGAGACCCCATGCAGTTCGGCATCTTCACCGTCGGGGACGTGACACCCGACCCCACCACCGGCCGCACGCCCTCGGAGCACGAACGCATCAAGGCGATGATCGCCATCGCGCTCAAGGCGGAGGAGGTCGGCCTGGACGTCTTCGCGACCGGCGAGCACCACAACCCGCCGTTCGTACCGTCGTCCCCGACCACCATGCTCGGCCACATCGCCGCCCGCACCGAGAAGCTGATCCTGTCCACGTCCACGACGCTGATCACCACCAACGACCCGGTGAAGATCGCGGAGGACTACGCGATGCTCCAGCACCTGGCCGACGGGCGCGTCGACCTCATGCTGGGGCGTGGCAACACCGGCCCGGTGTACCCATGGTTCGGGCAGGACATCCGCCAGGGCATCAACCTCGCCAAGGAGAACTACGCGCTGCTGCGCCGGCTGTGGCGCGAGGACATCGTGGACTGGGAGGGCACGTTCCGTACGCCCCTGCAGGCCTTCACCTCGACACCCCGGCCGCTGGACGGCGTCCCGCCGTTCGTCTGGCACGGATCCATCAGGTCCCCGGAGATCGCGGAGCAGGCCGCGTTCTACGGCGACGGCTTCTTCCACAACAACATCTTCTGGCCGGCGGACCACACCAGGCGCATGGTTCAGCTGTACCGACGCCGGTACGCCCACCACGGTCACGGTCGTCCGGAGGACGCCATCGTGGGGCTCGGCGGACAGGTCTTCATGCGGAAGAACTCCCAGGACGCCGTACGGGAGTTCCGCCCCTACTTCGACAATGCTCCCGTGTACGGCCACGGTCCGTCGCTGGAGGAGTTCACCGAGCAGACCCCGCTGACCGTGGGCTCTCCCCAGCAGGTCATCGAGCGGACCCTGACCTTCCGGGAGAGCGTCGGCGACTACCAGCGCCAGCTCTTCCTGATGGATCACGCGGGCCTGCCCCTGAAGACCGTCCTGGAACAGCTCGACATCCTCGGCGAAGAGGTCGTGCCCGTGCTGCGCAAGGAGTTCGCCGACGGACGCCCGGCCGACGTGCCGAACGCGCCGACGCACACGGCACGGGGCACCGCCGCCGCGACGACGCGGGGAGCGACCGCCGCATGAAGCTGATCGCCGTTTCCGCGGGGCTGAGCACCCCCTCCTCCACCCGCCTGCTCGCGGACCGGCTCGTCGAGTCCGCCCGCGGCGAACTCGCGGCCCTCGGGCACACCGTGCCGGCCGAGGTCATCGAGCTGCGCGAACTGGCCCACGACATCGCCAACCATCTGGTGACCGGCTTTCCACCGTCCCGGCTGGCCGCGGCGATCGACGCGGTGACGGAGGCCGATGGCCTGATCGTCGTGACTCCCGTGTTCACGGCTTCCTACAGCGGGCTGTTGAAGTCCTTCTTCGACCTGATCGACCCGGACGCCCTCACCGGGAAACCGGTCCTGGTCGCGGCGACGGGTGGTACGGCCCGCCACTCCCTGGTCCTGGAGCACGCCCTGCGCCCGCTCTTCGCCTATCTGCGCGCCACCGTCGTCCCCACGGCGGTGTACGCGGCGTCCGAGGACTGGGGATCCGGGGGAGACGAGTACACCGACGGCCTTCCCGCGCGCATCCGGCGGGCGGGCGGCGAGCTGGCCGCGCTCATGGCGGCCCGCCCGGCCCGCGCCGAGCCCGATGACGACGTCACCGCGCTGGAGCGGCAACTCGCCGACCTGCGCTTCGACTGAGGCCCGGGGATACCCTCGGGGGAGGTAGGGCCGGCCCCATGCTTCATACTGATCCGCCGTTGCCGCACCCGGAACCGAGTCTCGTCCGGTGCGGCCCCCGGGCGGCGGATTGAGGGTGAGCCGATTGACAACGTGGCCTTTTCCCGAGGATCTCGGCGGCGTGAGGGCGCCGGTCCGCGGCAGGGAGGCGGAACTGGCGTTCATCGAGGATCGGCTCGACTCGCTGGCCCGCCGCGAAGGCGGGATCGTTCGTGTCGAAGGCCCTGCGGGCAGCGGCAAGACCATGATCCTCGTGGAGGCTTCGGCATCCGCGAAGCGGCGCGGGATGCGGGTGTTCCACGGGGGAGCGGACCCCGACGACCAGTTCGTGCCGCTCGCCCCGCTGCTGGAGGGGCTGATCGCCGGGGAGGAACCGCTGCCGGACGCCGCCCGGCTCCGGGACCTTGCCGAGGAGCCCGGCCAGCGGTTCTGGCTGCTCCAGGAACTGGTGGACCGCTTGCGGGAGGCGGCGCTGGGCGAGCCCCTGCTCATCGTCCTCGACGACCTCCAGTGGTGTGATGACCTGACACTCCTGACCTTTCACACCCTCGTGGCCCGGCTCTCGCCGCACGCGATCATGTGGCTGGTGGCCGTACGCAGCGGAAGCGTGCCGCCGGTCGTGCGCACGACACTCGACCGGATCCAGCGGGCGGGCGCGCACGAAGTGACCCTGGGCCCGCTCGCGGACCAGGCGGTCACGCAGATCGCGGAGGACGTCCTGGGCGCGGTTCCCGACCCGGACGTCCTTCGCGTCGCCCGCCGCGCCGACGGTGTTCCGCAGCTGCTGGTCGAGCTGCTCGGAGGGCTGCGGGACGAGGGGGTGGTGACGGTCGACAACGGCACGGCCCGGCTGTCGGCCGGATCCCTCCCCAACCGCGCATTTCCCGTCCGCCCCTTGCCCTCCGTCGTGCGCCGCCTCGACCTGCTGTCCGACGCGGCTCGCGAACTCGTGGAAACGGCAGCCGTCGTGGGCCGCCCGGTCACCGTGGGGCTCCTTGCCGAACTGCTCGACAGGTCGTCGGCGGCACTGATCACCGCAGTGCGGGAATCCCTCGATTCCGATCTGCTCACCGAAAGAGGCGATCACCTGGAATTCCGCCACGAACTGATCCGTGAGGCGTTGGAAGCCGATCTTCCCCTCTCCGTGCGCCGAAGCCTGCGCCGTCAGGCCGAGGCACTCATGGAGAGCACGACGCCCCCGGTCGAAACCCTCACACCACCGGTCGGCGGCGCGGAGCACGATGATCGGGCGGCCGTCGACCGGCTGCGCACCGCTGCAGCGGAACTCGCGGCCACCGCTCCCGGATCGGCCGCGGACCTCAGCATCAGAGCGCTGGAACTCACCGCGGCGGACGCTCCGGAACGGCCGACGGTCATCGCCGAGACGATCCCGCTGCTCTGGCAGACGGGCCAGCGGGCCCGGGCCCGGCACCTGGGCGCCTCGGCCCTGTCGACCGGTGGCCTCGGGCCCGAGGACGAGGCACGGATACGCCTCGGCCTGGCGCGCCTGTCCTCCGAATTCGACTTCTCCGAGGCGGTCCGGCAGGCTCGTGCCGGGGCGGCACTGCCCGGGATCACGGCGGCCCTGCGGGCCCGACTGCTCGCGCTCCTCTGTCTCAACCTGTCGATGTCGGGCGCCAACGAAGCGACCGAGCAGGCCGTGGCCGAGGCGCTGGAGACCGTCGAAGCGGCCGGGGACCGGGCCGCCGAGGCCACCATCAGGGTGGTCGACTCGATCGTGAGCTTCCACCGGATGGACTGGAACGAGGCGTTCCGTCAGGTGGACCGGGCCGCCGAGCTGGGCATCGTACCTTCCGCGCATGTTCCGGAGGCCCTGTGGCAGGGCTTCCTGCTGAACGCGGCCGGCCGCTCCGCGGAGGCGCTGGCCGTCGCGGAGGCCGCCATTCGGAACGCCCGGAGCATGGGCCATGCGGCCGCCACACGCATGTGGCTCATGATCCGCACCCGAATCCTCCTCGACGCCGGACGGCTGATGGACGCCCGGGCCGAGGCGGAAGCCGCGTCCGCGACGACGGACGAGCTCGGCAGGGGCAACCTCGCCGACGTCACGCTCTCGTACACGCTGATGCGCGTCGCACTCCACACCGGCGACCAGGAGGCCGTACGAGGGTACGCGGCCGATGCACGGCGGATGCGAAGCGACAGTGCACCGCTCGTCCGCAACATGGGCTCCTGGATGCTGGCGCTGCTGGCGGACTGCGAAGGCCGGCCCGGCCGCGCCATGGCCGCACTCGACGATGTGATGGAGGCGCTCGCTGAGAAGCGGGTTTCCCCCGCCGGCCCGGTCGACCCCGCGGACGCCCCCGTCCTCGTCCGCATGGCGCTGCGGGCCGGCGCACACGAGCAGTCCGCGCTCGCGGTCGCGGTGGCCGAGCGAGGTGCCGCGCGCAACCCCGACGTCACGATCCTCGCCGCCACGGCCGCGCACGCCCGCGGGCTGCACGACAACGACTTCGGTCAGCTCTTGCACGCGGTCCGGTTGTACGAGGACTGCCCCCGGCCGATCGCCCGGGCGTCGGCGCTGGAGGACGCCGGACGCAAGCTGGCCGCCACCCGTATCTCCGAAGCGGTGCCGTACCTGGACAAGGCCCTTGCCCTTTACACGCAAGCAGGCGCCGAGCGGGACGTCGCACGCGTCCGCCGGCGTCTGCGGGCCGCGGGAGTCCGCCGGCGGCCCTCGTCGGCCGAATACGTCAAGGAATGGCCTGAGCTGACGGCGTCCGAGGTCCGTGTGGCACGGCTCGTGGCTCAAGGACTGACGAACCTTCAGGTGGCCGAGCGGCTCTCCCTCTCGCCGCACACGGTGAGTTCGCACCTGCGCCGCGCCTTCACCAAGCTCGACATCACCTCGCGAACGGAGCTGGCACGGCTGGTGGGGGCCCGCGACAGCGGAGAGTAATCGCTTCGTATCCCCTGTCGATGTCGTGTCCCATGGACGATTCGTGCGATGTGCTGACGTCGTCGTTTCCTCAGAATGATCAAGAACTGCGAAAAGGAGAAGAGATCCGCAGTTCACAGGTGGTCGAGAGAGGAACAGTGCATGACCGCAAGGCCTCAGCGGGCCCGTCCTGGCAGCCCCGAGCTTCAGGCGCTTGTCGACGAACTCGCGGAGAGGCTGGGCCGGTCCGTCGCGGTCGACGATCCGCTGGTCCGTATGATCTGCACGAGCCGCCACTTCGGTGACGAGGACCCGGTGCGCATCGGTACGCTGCTCCAGGGCCGCGCCGACAACTCGACCGTCCGGTACGTCCTCGCCCAGGGCGTGGCCCAGTGGCCGAAGCCCGGATTCATCGAGGGCCGGGACGATCTCGGACTGCTTCCCCGCTACGTCGTGCCGCTGCGAGAGCGCGGTTACCTCCTCGGCCTTCTGATGGTGGTCGCGCCGGAAAAGTCGCTCGCGGAGCAGGAGACCGAAGCCATCGCGCGGGCGGCCGAGGCCATGGCCGCGCAGATGTACGCGGAACACCTCGCTGCCGACACCCAAAAGACCGACGAGCGGACTCTGGTGTCGGAGCTGATCGACACCAACGTCGCCACGTCTGCCGCCGCACGCCGGCGGGCGATGGAGTCCGGGCTGCTCGGGGATGCCGAGCACGTGCTGGTCACCGTCGTCCAGCTGTGCCGCGGCACGGAGCCCATGGGGCAGGCCGAGACAGCCCTGTGGGGGACGTTGGAAGGCTTCCGGCAGACACGAACGGCGCACGGCTTCATCGCGATCGACCAGGAACGGGCGATCCTGCTCCAGCTGAGCGACCGGGCTTCCGGTCCGGCCGAGGTCGCCGCCCAGTCCGCCCGCATCCTTGAGGAACTCACCACGTTCCTGGACCCGTCGGCAGCCCCCGTGATCGGCGTCGGCGGGCGGCACCTGGGCCTGCACAACGCATGGAGGTCGTACGAGCAGTCGCTCGTGGCGGTTCGCGCCGCGCGCCGGCTGCCCTCTCTGAAGAGCATGGGCGACTGGGACCTGCTCAGGGAGTTCGCCGTGCTCCTCCAACTCCCGGAGCACGCCCTGAACGAGTCCCTCGTCCCGAAGCCGCTCCGCACCCTGAACGAGGCCGGCGGCGGCGACCGGCTGCGGGACACCCTGCGGTGCTTCCTCGAACACGCCGGCTCGATCCCCAGGACCGCGGAGGCGCTGAAACTTCACCGCTCGTCGCTCTACTACCGCCTGCGCCAGATCCAGGAGATCACCGGACTCGACCTGGACGACGGTGCACACCGGCTCACTCTGCACCTGGGGCTCAGGATCGAGGAACTCCTCACCACGGGCGACGACCTGGGCGCGTGATCCCCACCCGGCCTCGTGGCCGGCTCCCACCGCTTCGACGAAACAAGAACGACCTCCCGCCCGATTCCTGCAACACACGGTGGCGCCGCGCCGCATCCGAAACCGTGGGGGACGGGACGGGCGCGACGGCCAGGCCGTGACCAGGAGAGATGACATGAGGGAATTGATCACGACGGACGGGACACGGCTCGCGTACCGGGACAGTGGTGGCGAGGGCATGCCTCTGGTCATGCTGCACGGCTGGGGTCAGACGCAAGCGATGTTCCGCCATCAGATCGCGGATCTGTCCCCCGGCCGTCGCGTCGTCACCATCGACCTGCGCGGCCACGGACTGTCCGACAAGCCGCATCACGGCTATCGCATCGCTCGCCTCTCCCGCGACGTGCTCGAACTCGTCGACCATCTCCGGCTGGAGCGGTTCGACGCGCTGGGCTGGTCCATGGGCGTCTCGGTGTGGTGGAGCTTCATCGACCAGTACGGCACCGGACGGATCCGGCGCTTCGTCGCCGTGGACCAGCCGGCAGCCGTCGCTGCCGTTCCCTGGACGACCGAGCGTGAGCAGCAGGACTCCGGCGCCATCTTCGATGTGTCGGAGCTTCTCGCTCTGGGCGCCGCACTCGCGGCGCCGGGGGGCGACACAGTGCGTGCCGACTTCGTACGCGGCATGTTCTCCGGCGAGCCCGACCCGGAGATGCTCGCCTTCGTCGCCGAGCAGATCACCGCGACACCCGCGTACGCCGGCGTACCTCTGCTGTTCGACCACTGCGTTCAGGACTGGCGCGACGTACTTCCCCGGGTCGATGTGCCGACCCTGGTGATCGGCTGCGAGGGAAGCCATGTGCACCCGGATTCGCAGCGCTTCATCGCCGAGCAGATTCCCGATGCGCGACTGCACGTCTTCCCCTCCGACGTGGCGAGCTCTCACTTCCCCTTCCTCGAAAACCCGGCCGCGTTCAACGCGGTGGTCGAGAAGTTCCTGGCCGAGGAACCACACGGTGCGGGGTTCCGCTGACCCGATCGCTCGTTCGGATTCTCTTGATGTCCCCGCGCGCGGCGGCGCGGGGACGGGCACGCCGGCATCGGACTTCCTGTCCTCCTTCGCCGCCGAGGCGGAGTTCCGCCGGTCCGTGATCGGGGATCGGTTCTCCCGGACGACCGTTCACCTTCTCGACCGTCGCCGGTCCCGCGCCCCGTTGCAGGAGTTCTCGGCCCGACCCCTGCCTGAGCCACCGCAGGATCCCCCTGCCACGCACCGATTCGCCACGGCCCCGCATCGCCGGGGGAATGCATGGGCTCAGTGCGCTGGCACGGCAGCGGCGGTGCGCCGGTGCACAAGGGGTCTCGTCCCTTCGGCTCTACCGTGGGCGCCTTCGGCACACTGCGCGACGCCCCGCACGGCGGCCCGACACCGAGAAGAGAACCTCTCCATGACCACCCCCGCCCCCACCGTCGTCCTCGTGCACGGCGCCTTCGCCGACGCGGCAGCCTGGATAGGCGTCATCTCGGAACTGCGGAGCTGCGGCATCCCGGTGATCGCGCCGCCGAACCCACTGCGCGGTCTCGCCTCCGACGCCGCCTACGTCGCCTCCGTCGTTTCCCAGATCGACGGCCCCGTCATACTCGTCGGTCACTCCTACGGCGGCGCGCTGATCACCGTGGCCGGCGCCGCGGAGAACGTCGTCGGGCTCGTCTACGTCGCCGCTTACGTACCGCATGAGGGCGAGAGCCTCGGCGAACTGCAGGGGCGTTTCCCCGACTCCCCGCTGGCGAGCAACTTGAAGGAGTGGACGTACCCCCTCCTCGACGGCGATTCAGCCATCGAGGTCACCATCGACGAGGCGGCCTTCCCCTCGGTCTTCGCCGCGGATGTGGCCGAGGACGTCACCCGGGTCCTGGCGGCGGCCCAACGCCCGCTCGCCGCGGCGGCGTTCACCGAGACGGCCTCTGCGGCCGCGTGGCGGACGAAGCCGTCATGGGCCCTGGTAGCCGGGGCCGATCGCGCGATCAACCCCTGTGTGCAGCGCTTCGGTGCTGAGCGTGCCGGGGCCGTCGTCGTCGAGCTACCGGACGCCTCCCACGCCGTCGCCCTGTCCGAACCCAAGCGGGTCGCCGACCTGATCCGGGACGCGGTACGGGCGACGAGCCGACCGGGCCGGCCCTGACCTTCGAGGTGTGCGCACGAGCTCAAGATCGCGTGCTCGGGGAGGCTCGCCGCCATCCGGAGAACCCGTAATTTCGAGTGGTGGCGAAAGGAATTGGCATGAGACTCCCCGTTGAGAAAAGAATCAACGTGACAGTACAGTCGGTGGTGGGTGAATGGTATGAAGTGTCCTTGCTCATGCGGCACTTGCCGGACGATCCACTGGCGGTTCGGATGGATTTTCTCGTGACCGAGAACGAGCCACCGGTCGCCACCTGGGTGTTCAGCCGGGATCTGCTCGCCACTGGGCTCATCCTTCCCTCGGGCGAGGGTGATGTGCGAGTCCGTCCGCACGGTGAGGACGAGACGGACGTCGAACTCGTCTCGGGACGGGCCTGGTGTGTCGTCAGGATGGCATCGGCCGATGTGCGTGACTTCGTGGTCAGGACGCGGTCCGCAGAGGAGTACGGCGGCGAGGAGATCGACACCGCACTCGACCGGATGCTGATGGAGCTTCTCCCGGCGGGCGTCGAGAATGCGGAGTCGTAGGACGCGGAGGCCCTCGTCCAGGACAAACCCCTCCGCCTCCCGCGCCATGGTCCGATGCTCGCGTGGCACACCGACGCCCCGGTCGTCCTGGAGGCCGGTGAGTCGGTAGTGACCTCGGCGAGGCTGGTACTCGTCCCCGACGAACACGCTCAGCCACTGTGCTCACTTCATGCCTGAGGCCGGCGGCGAGGGGCCGTCGACGGGCTGTCGGGGGAGCGCGGCAGTGAGGCCACAGGCCAGAACTCGCCGGATTCTCCCCAGGGCTGATTGCCGGTCTCGGCAGCGTGTGCAGCGATTCAGCCGGATCCTTGGATCGTGAAGCTCGGCAGCCGGTTAGCCTGGGAAAATGCTCACAGAAGTGATCGCGACCCGCTATGTGACGCCCCTGCGTGAGGGTGACTCGCTCCCGGGCATCGTCGAGGCCGACGATCTCGGTATATACGTCATGAAGTTGTCGACCACGTCGCGCTGAACTGGAGCGATGCACCTTCAGTCGCCTCTGACCAGTGCAGATGAAGCGGTTTCCGCAGCGCCCCACCGGATATCTGGCTCGGAGAAGATAACGGAGCCGTAGCCGATGACGCTCTTCTCGGGACCGGGCGGCGGGCTCTCTGTCGTAGCGGCGGAACCGAGCATGGCACCCTCACCGCGCTCAGGCCTCTCGGCATGTTGCACAAACTCCGACGTCGCTGCTTGCCGCGATTGCGCAGAGACGGGTCTCGAACCGTGCTTCAGGATGTGCGATCAGACAAGGCGTGAGCCGGATGAGACATCCAGTTCACCGTGACGACATCGGGAGTCCGCTGTGCTCTGGAGAAAACTGCTCGTCCCCCTGACCTCGCTCCTGCTCCTGCTGACGGCTTCTGCCGGCGCGGGAGCGGCAGCGGCGGCCACCGGTTCCCCTGCCGGTGCCAGTGCCGAGGCGGCCGCGGCCGACTACGGCGCTCCCGGCCCCTACGCCACCGCGGTGGAGGTCGGGGTGGTGACCACCCTGTACTACCCGCGTGACATCGCGACCAGCGACCGCCGCCATCCCGTGATCGTGTGGGGAAACGGCACCTTCGCCTTCCCGGTCGTCTACCGCGACCTGTTGCTCCACTGGGCCAGTCAGGGCTTCATCGTCGCTGCCGCCAACACCCCGCAGTCCAACCTCGGCATCTCCATGCGCGCCGGGATCGACCTGCTCACCCGTCGCAACGCCGACCAAGGCAGCCCCTTCCACGACCGTGTCGACCTGGAGCACATCGGCGCGTCCGGTCACTCGCAGGGCGGCGCCGCCGCCATCGTCGTCGGCGCGGACCCGCGCATCGACACCATCCTGCCCATCCAGCCCGGGCCGCTCGCCGACATCGACGACGTACACGTACCCGCGCTCCTCCTGGCCGGGCAGAAGGACAGCATCGTCTTCCCCTTCCTGGTCAAGAACTTCTACAACGACGCCGACCACATACCGGCCATCTACGGGGAACTGCGCGGCGCCGATCACTTCACGGTCGTGGGCGACCCCGGCCCGTTCGCCGCGCCCACCACCGCCTGGTTCAAGGCACACCTGATGGGGGACCAGACGGCGAGAGCACAGTTCTTCGGGGCCGACTGCGGGATCTGCACCGACAGCGACACCTGGTCCGACGTCCGCCGCAACGGCCTCGCAAACCGGTGACCCGCTCCCGGAGATCCCTTCCGCCGTGACCGGCGGCCGTCCCGATCCACGCCGCCCGCCCCTGACGCTCCCGCGACCAGGGGCGGCCGGCCCCCGTTCGGCGGAGATCCGGCGAACGTCACCGTGTGCGGGGAGTCCGCCGGCGCGATCAGCGTCGCGGCCCTCATGACCAGCCCCCACGCGGCCGGGCTGTTCCACCGGGCGATCCTGCAGAGCGGCCCGCCGCACACGATGTCGCGCCGCGAGGGCGCGAAGACCGTACGGTCCATGGCGAAGAGACTGCGGATCCCGGCCACCGCCGAGGCGTTCGCGGCGGTGGACCGAGACCTGCTGCTGGACGCGCAGGCCGCCGTCGTCGACCGGTCCGACCCCATCGGCGGCGGTCCCGGCTTCCACATCGTGGTCGACGGCGACGTGGTACCCGCCGCCCCGCCCCTTCCCGAGGTCGACCTGCTGGGCTGCAACCGGGAGGAGTACCGGCTGTGGTTCGTACCCGGCGGAACCGTGGACCGGATCACCCGGATCACCCTGCGGCTGGCACTGCTGAAGATCCGTGTCCCGCAACGCGTGGCACGCCTGTACCGAGCCACCCGGCCGCACGCCAAACCCGGTGAGATCCTGGGAGAGATGGCCACCGACCTGCTGCCGCGGGGGCCGCTCAACCGCCTCGCCGACTCCCGGCCCGCCCGCACCTTCGTCTACGAATTCTGCTGGCGCTCGCCCGTGATTGGGACTCGGCGCGTGCCATGCGCTGGAACTCGGCTTCGTCTTCGACAACCTGCGCGCGGCCGAGGACCTGACCAGGCCCGGCGCGCCCCAGCCACTGGCCGACGCCATGCACCGGGCCTGGGTCGCCTTCGCCACTACCGGACAGCCGGGCTGGTCCGGCTGGAACGCGGACCGGCCCGTCATGGTCTTCGACCACCCCGGCGCCGGCCCGGTCCTCGCACCCCGGCACGAGGAACTCGGCGCCTGGCTCTGGCAGATGACAGGCCGAGCGCTCGCCGACGCCGGCCGTGGTTCATCCGCCTTCCGCTGCTCCTGCGGACCCCTGCCATCCGGTGACCCCGCGGTGATCCGCGGGCCCGGCCAGGTCCCTGGCGATGAGCGCCGCCTGGATCAGCCGCGCCTGCGCGGGAACCGCGAGGTCGAGGCCCGTCAGCGCGCTCACTCGCTGCAACCGGTAGTCCAGGGTGTTGCGGTGGACGCACAGCTCCAACGCCGTCTGGCGGCGGTTGAGCCCCCGCTCCACGAACACGCGCAGCGTCTCAAGCAGGTACGGATGCTCCTCCAAGGGGTCGAGTTTGGCCGCCAGCCGCACCAGGCCGTCCCCGGGGCGTGCAAGCTGGTGCTCCAGCAGCACGTCGTCGAGGCGGTAGCACCCGGGCGGGCGTCCCAGGCGCCGGACGAGATCCAGCACGCAGCCGGCCTCCTGCGCCGCCGAGGAGATGGCCCCTGGTACGGAGGAGCGGGCGGCGGCGGCGCGCACGGGCTGCCCCACGTCCTTCTCCAGCCGGGCCACCAGGCCCGGCACGTCGGACCTGCCCGGCAACAAGGCGATCCGAGCGACGTGGTCCATCAGCACAGGGATCCCGGTGAAGGCGTCGAGCGAGGACTGCACCAATCTGCTCGGCGGGTCGGACTCGAACGCGAAGGCAACCACCTCGTATTCACCCACCACGGCCACCCGCGCCACGCCCGCCAGCTCCTCGTACGGCCGTCCTGCCAGCAGGGCGCCGAGCAGGGCCCGCCGTACGCGCTTGTCCTCGCTGTGGAGGTCCTCCTGGGCGTTCTGGTGGGCGAGGACGACCGCGGGCAGCGCGGCGTGCAGGCAGGCGAGCAGCTTGCCGCCCGCCCCGGCCAGCTCACCGGGCTCCGCGACCTCGGTCAGCGTCTGCCACCACACGTCGGCGCCGATCAGGTACGCGGCGATCACCGCCTCCAGGGGGACGCGCTCCTCGGCCCGGCGCGCCGACCACTCGATGAGCCGGGTCAGATCGCCCGGCCCCATCGGACCCCCGCCGCCGTCGCGCAGTGCCCTGAGCAACAGTGCGTGCACCGCCGCGATGGACCGCGCCACCTCGCCCTGGAGGGTGGCGCGGGGCAGCGCCCCGTAGAACGGCGCCTCCGCCGCGCAGCGCGCGACCACGACGGCCGTGAGGTCATCGACCCGGGCGGCCATCCGGGCGTGCAGGTCCGACATCGGCGCATCGTCACACCGCCCCGGCCGTGCCGTCAATCGGAGCCCCGGGGCCGGCGGCGCGGGCAGTGCGTCGGGCGTGTCCCCGAACCGCTCCCGGCCGCCAACTCATCCCGCACCTGGGCCAGCTCCCGCTCAGGAACATCGCCGCAACGGATCCGCGGGCGTTCATAACCAAGTTGGAGTCAACAGTCTTGTCGGTCGACTGCCAACGCGGCGTCCTTTCTGAGCTTTCGCCCATTCCGGAAGCGGCCGTCGACGACAAGCGCCTCGAGCGCAACCCTGTGCACGCGAAATCTGTGCGCTGGCCCAAATCGTCACGGGAGCCGCGCGACGCACGGCCAATGGGAACGGCGCTTCGCGTCCGCGACGCCATCAACCCGGAGGGGGAGAGGGAGAAGGTCTGCCTGCTGCTCACCACGCGCTTCGGCAACGCCATCGCGGTGAACACCTGGAACACCTACACCTGGAAGCCGGCGTTGGCTGCGGCCGACGTCATCCCGCCACGTGCCGAGGGAGCGAAACCCTGGCAGTGGGCGGCGGTCCATAAGGACGGATTCCATGTACTCCGGCACACCTATGCCTCGCTCCTGCTGGCGCCAGGAGAGTCCATGGTGACCCTGGCGTGGTGGCTCGGACACTCCTCGCCCGCGATCACCCTCGGTTACTATGCTCACCTCATGCCGGAGGCGGGCAGCAAGGGACGCGGCGCCATCGACGGGGCCCTTGGGGAGCGGGGAGGCCGGCAGGCCGATCGAAACTCCCCAGATTCTCCCCAGCATCGTTGACCACGACTTCTTGCCCTGCGCCCCCGAAGCAGTGATCCACGGATTGCAAGTCTGAAGAGATAGGTGGCCTGGGAAAGTGTTGGATGAGGTTGTAGCGACCCGCTATGTCACGCCCCTGCGTGAGGGTGGCTCGCTCCCCGGGATCGTCGAGGCCGATGATCTCGGCACCTACGTCATGAAATTCACCGGCGCCGGACAGGGCCGCAAGACACTGGTCGCGGAGGTCATCTGCGGGCAGCTCGGCCGCAGTCTCGGACTGCGGGTCCCCGACCTCGTACAGATCCAGCTCGACCCGGTCATCGGGCTCGCCGAGCCGGACCAGGAGGTGCAGGAGCTCCTCAAGGCCAGCGGCGGACTCAACCTCGGGATGGACTTCCTGCCAGGCTCGATCGGCTTCGACTCGCTCGCCTACCAGGTGGACCCGGTGGAAGCCGGACGGGTCGTCTGGTTCGATGCGCTGATCAACAACGTCGACCGGTCCTGGCGCAATCCGAACATGCTGATCTGGCACGGCGACCTGTGGCTCATCGACCACGGCGCCACCATGATCTGGCACCACAACTGGCCTGGCGCCCAGGCGTCCGCCGCCAAGCCGTACAACGCCTCCGACCACGCGCTCGCCCCGTTCGCGCCCGACATCGCGGCGGCCGCCGCCGAACTCGCCCCGCTGGTCACCGAGGAGCTGCTCACCGAGGTCGCGGCGGACGTCCCCGACGAATGGCTGGTGGACGAGCCGGGCTTCGACAGCACCGACGAGCTGCGCCGCGCCTACGTCGAGGCACTGCTGCCGCGCGCCGCGACCATCCATGAGCGGATCACGATGGAGGGCCCCACCGAGCCCAAGCCGTCCCAGGCCCCCGGCTGGCTCACCGAACACCTCACCCCCTGGCCGCACCCCACCAAGAAGCACGACAAGGACGGTCGGCCGTGAGCGAGCGCGATGTCTTCGAGTACGCGCTGCTGCGCGTGGTCCCGCGGGTGCAGCGCGGCGAGTTCTTCAACGCGGGTGTGGTGGTGTACTGCCGTGCACGCGGTTTCGTGGCCGCCCGCACTCACCTGGACGAGACCAAGCTGAAGGTTCTGGACCCGACCGCCGACGTGGTCGGTGTGCGGGCCGCGCTGCATGCCGTCGAGGGCGTGTGCCGCGGCGGTACGGACGCGGGTCAGGCGGCCGGGGACGACGCCGGCCGCCGTTTCCGCTGGCTGATCGCGCCGCGCTCCACCGTCATCCAGCCGAGCCCCGTGCACAGCGGCCTGACGGCCGACCCGGAGGCCGAGGTCGAGCGGCTGCTGGATCTGCTGGTGCGCTGATCCGCCGCCCGGCGGCTCCGCCGGCGAGCGCAGTGCGGGCGGAGCCGCCGGGTGTGACATGCGCCCCGGCGGCCGTGGGCCGTTGACACCGGGTGCCAGGGCTTCTAGCGTCTCGTCTGCTGAAGGTACTAAGCGGTTGCTCAGCTATCGGGAAGGTTTCGGGCACACCAGGTTCCGTGCCGGAGCTGCCCCGACGTCCGCTGAGCGGCGATCCAAGGGCGAGGAGAACCAAGCATGTCCACCACCGAGCAGCGCGTCGCCGTCGTGACCGGAGCGGCGCGGGGCATTGGCGCAGCCACCGCGGTACGCCTGGCGGCCGAGGGCCGCGCCGTCGCCGTACTCGACCTCGACGAGGCCGCCTGCAAGGACACCGTCGAGAAGATCACCGCTGCCGGGGGCACCGCGCTCGCGGTCGGCTGCGATGTGTCGGACAGCGCCCAGGTGGAAGCCGCGGTCGCGCGGATCGCCGCCGAGCTCGGCGCCCCGACGATCCTCGTCAACAACGCGGGCGTGCTCCGCGACAACCTGCTCTTCAAGATGAGCGAGTCCGACTGGGACACCGTGATGAACGTGCACCTCAAGGGCGCGTTCCTGATGGCCAAGGCCGTCCAGAAGCACATGGTGGACGCCGAGTTCGGCCGGATCGTCTCGCTCTCGTCCTCCTCGGCGCTCGGCAACCGCGGCCAGGCCAACTACTCCGCGGTCAAGGCCGGTCTCCAGGGCTTCACCAAGACCCTCGCCAAGGAGCTCGGCAAGTTCGGTATCACCGCCAACGCCGTCGCCCCCGGCTTCATCGTCACCGAGATGACCGCGCAGACCGCGGCCCGGGTCGGCATGGGCTTCGAGGAGTTCCAGGCCGCGGCGGCCACCCAGATCCCGGTACAGCGCGTGGGCCGCCCCGAGGACGTCGCCAACGCCATCGCCTTCTTCACGGGTGACGAGGCCGGCTTCGTCTCCGGTCAGGTCATGTACGTCGCAGGCGGACCGCTCAACTGACCGGAAGGGCCGGGGAGATCATGACTGTGCAGGACAGCGGGAAGGTCGCGCTCGTCACGGGTGCGAGCCGGGGCATCGGCTACGGAATCGCCGAGGCGCTGGTGGCCCGCGGCGACCGGGTGTGCATCACCGGGCGCGGCGAGGACGCGCTCGCCGAGGCCGTGGAGCGGCTGGGTGCCGACCGGGTGATCGGCGTGGCGGGCAGGGCCCACGACGAGGCGCACCGGGTCGTGGCCGTGGAGCGCACCATGGAGGCGTTCGGCCGGGTCGACTTCCTGGTCAACAACGCCGGTACGAATCCGGTCTTCGGGCCCATCGCGGAACTCGACCTCGGTGTCGCACGCAAGGTCTTCGAGACCAATGTGCTCTCGGCGCTGGGTTTTGCGCAGCTGACCTGGAAGGCCTGGCAGAAGGAGAACGGCGGGGCGATCGTCAACATCGCCTCGGTCGCCGCCGTCTCCGCCTCGCCCTTCATCGGTGCGTACGGCATGAGCAAGGCCGCGATGGTCAACCTGACCCTTCAGCTGGCGCACGAGTTCGCGCCGGTCGTCCGGGTCAACGCGATCGCTCCGGCGGTCGTGAAGACGAAGTTCGCCCAGGCGTTGTACGAGGGCCGTGAGGCGGAGGCCGCCGCGGCATATCCGCTCGGCAGGCTGGGAGTTCCCGAGGACATCGGCGGCGCCGCCGCGTTCCTCACTTCGAGCCAGGCGGACTGGATCACCGGGCAGACCCTGGTGGTCGACGGCGGAATCTTCCTGAACGCGGGTGTGGGCTGAGACAGCCTGTGCGGATTTGGTCCTGATTGACTCAAGTGCCCTGTCGGGCCTGCGGATTGACCCGACGGGGCCCTGCGGTATGGTCTGCCGACCCATGGCTGATCGAGGAGCGTTCACGTGTTCTACCGGGCCAGTCTGCAGGCCGCTGCAGCCCTAGCTTCCCTTTTTCTGCTGGCAGGCTGCGGACTTCTTTCCGACAGCGGATCGGAAGTCGAGCAGAAGATAGTCGTCGGTACGACCAGCGAACCCTCCACCCTCGATCCGGCGGCGGCGTGGGACAACTCCTGGGAGCTGATGCGGAACGTCTTCCAGACCCTGGTGAGCTTCCCCACCGGAAGTACGAGCCCCGAGCCCGATGCCGCGGAATGGTGCAAGTTCACCGACACCACCAGCACCTCCTACCGGTGCAAGCTCCGCGAGGGCCTGAAGTTCTCCAACGGCGACAAGCTCGACGCCGATGCGGTGAAGTACTCCATCGACCGGATCTCGGAGATCAAGTTCAAGGGCGGCCCGGTCGGCATGCTCGGTTCGCTCGACCGCGTCGAGACCAAGGGGGACGACATGGTCGTCTTCCACCTCACGAAGCCGGACGCCACGTTCCCCTTCATTCTCGCCACACCCGCGATGTCGCTGGTGGCGCCCAGCGCCTATTCCCGGCACAAGATACGCAGCGACGGGAAGATCACCGGATCCGGTCCGTATCTTCTTGACTCGTACAAGCCGGGAAACCGTGCCGAACTGGTGAAGAACCCGGACTACAAGGGATTCGCCGACCGTAAGAACGACGCCGTGACCATCCGGTACTTCAAGGAGTCCGCCCCCGTGGTGGCGGCGCTGCGGAAGAACCGGATCGACGCGATCTACCGCGGCCTCACCGCCGAGGACGTCGTCAGCCTGGAGGGGAACCAGAACAAGGACAGCAAACTCCAGATCGTCGAGACGGTCGGCGCGGACATCCGCTTCCTGGTCTTCAACCCCGAGGACCCGGCGGCGGGGAAGGTGGCCGTGCGACGGGCCATCGCCCAGCTCGTCGACCGTGACGCCCTCGTGGCCAAGGTCTACCAGGGCACGGCCGAACCGCTGTACTCCATGGTCCCCAAGGGCATCGCCGGGCACACCACCAGCTTCTTCGACGCGTACGGCGATCCGGACCAGGACAAGGCCAAGCGGATCCTGGCCAAGGCGGGCATCACCAAGCCGGTCGAGCTGACGTTCTGGTTCGCCACCGACCGGTACGGATCCTCCACCGCCCCCGAGTTCGACGAGCTGAAGCGGCAGCTGGAGAGTTCCGGGCTGTTCAGGATCACGCTGAAGAGCAAGCCCTGGAAGATCTTCCAGGAGGGCTTCACCAAGGGCCAGTTCCCCGTCTTCGGCCGCGGCTGGTTCCCGGACTTCCCGGACGCGGACAACTTCATCGCCCCGTTCGTCGGCAAGGAGAGCATCACGGGGATGCCGTACATGAAGGACGAGATCACCAGGGAGGTGCTGCCGCAGACCCGCAAGGAGAGCGACCGGGGCGCGGTCAGCAAGCAGTTCGAACGGGCCCAGAAGGTCATGGTCGACGACGTGCGGGTGCTGCCGCTGTGGCAGGGCAAGCTGTACGTGGCCTCGGGTGAGGACATCGGCGGCGGCGAGCGCGCCCTGGACCCGCAGACGGTCATGCAGCTGTGGGAGCTGTACCGCAAGGCCAGCTGGTAGGCCGGGACGGGCTGACAGGGCGCGTTGTCAGTGGCTCCCGGTAGGTTCTCGGGTGAAAAGCTGATTGCTTACCGGAGGTTGTTGAAGTGACCGACACCGACCTGCTGCCCGAGTCCTGGCGCGGCGTCCTCGGCGAAGAGCTGCAGAAGCCGTACTTCAAGGAGCTCACCGAGTTCGTCGAGGAGGAGCGGGCCAAGGGGCCGGTCTACCCCCCGCGCGACCAGGTGTTCGCAGCCCTGGACGCCACGCCCTACGACAAGGTGAAGGTCCTCGTTCTCGGCCAGGACCCGTACCACGGGGAGGGGCAGGGGCACGGGCTGTGCTTCTCCGTGCGGCCGGGCGTGAAGACGCCGCCGTCCCTGCGGAACATCTACAAGGAGATGAAGGAGGAGCTCGGCCTGCCGGTCCCGGACAACGGATATCTGATGCCGTGGGCCGAGCAGGGGGTGCTCCTGCTCAACGCCGTGCTGACGGTGCGCGCGGGCGAGGCCAATTCGCACAAGGGCAAGGGATGGGAGAAGTTCACCGACGCCGTGATCCGCGCCGTCGCCTCGCGGCCCGACCCGGCGGTCTTCGTACTCTGGGGCAACTACGCCCAGAAGAAGCTTCCGCTGATCGACGAGGCGCGCCACGTGGTGGTGAAGGGGGCACACCCGTCGCCGTTGTCGGCCAAGAAGTTCTTCGGCTCCAGTCCTTTCAGGCAGATCAACGCGGCGGTGGCCGCGCAGGGGCATGAGGCCATCGACTGGCGCATCCCCGACCTGGGCTGACCGGCGGTTTTGCCCCGGTCGGCGGCGGGTCCGACGTCCGGCCGGGGACGCCCGCCCGAGCCTCAGCGGGATTGACCGCCGCTGCCGCTAGCGTCGAACGCGAAACGGGGGACGAGCGCGCAGGGAGGTCGCAGTGACGGAGCAGCGGGAGGCGTCCGCGGACGCGGTCATGACCAGGATCGGCCAGGCGGTCATGCTGCTGCACGGCGGTGACCGGGAAGAGGCCCGCAATCGTTTCGGCGAGCTCTGGTCGGAGATCGGCGAGGACGGAGCAGCCCTGCACCGGTGCACCCTCGCCCACTACATGGCCGACACCCAGGACGACGCCGGTGATGAACTGGCCTGGGACCTGCGGGCGTTGACCGCCGCCGACGGACTGACCGACGAGCGGGCGACGCAGCATCCCGACGCGCCGGCGGTGCTGGCGTTCTACCCCTTGCTGCATCTCAATCTCGCGGCGGACTACATGAAGCTCCGGCATCCCGAGGCGGCGCGGTTCCATCTGGGCCGGGCCCGCGCCACCTCCGGCGTGCTTGCGGACGACGGGGCGGACGACGGATACGGGGGAGGGGTGCGCGCGGCGATCGCGCGGCTGGAGCTCCGGCTGCACGAGCTGTGAGAGTGGCCCGTCCGCGGTGGACGGGCCACTGCTCCTTCTGCCCGCCGCGGACTCAGTGACCGTAGGTGTCGTCGCAGATCCGGGATTGAGGGCTGCCTGCGGGCCAGTGCCCGTAGCCCCGTCCCAGCGCGCAGACGTCCGTGCCGGCGACCGGGGCCGGCGGGCCCGGGGCGGGTGCGGTCACGGCGGGCGGGGCACGGTGCGGCCGGGGCCGCGCGACACCCGGGCGCCACTGCTGCCGCGGGGCGCGCGGCGCGGCGCGGCGGGTGTCGGGCGGCGGTGCGCCGTGCGCGGGGCGGGACGCGGAGGCGGACGGCTCGGGGTCCGGCACGGCGTCCAGGGAGTCGTGGACGGGAGGCAGTACGACCTGCGGTGTCAGGTCCTGGACGGGCCCACTGGCCCGGGGCCGCGACGGAACGTCCGCTCGCGGCTCCACGGACACACAACCGGACAGCGTCGTTACGGCCATGCCGACCAGGAGGCTCACGGTGATTCTGGTTCGTTGCACCTGATCACTCTGCGGTGCGAACCGGGCTCCGGTGCGCCGGGCGGCCGTGATTGGCCCGCACGGGTGACGCCGGTCAGCGCGGCACCGCCCACTCGGGCCCCAGCATCCCGCGCAGCAGTTCGGCGAAGCCGGTGCGCAATTCCTCCTCGCTCGGGACGGAGCGGCTGTACGACCCCGCGGCGCACGAGAACATCAGCCCTTCGCACCAGGCCACCAGGGACAGGGTGTGCCGTTCCGGCTCGGTCGATCCGGCAGCCGTCATCAGCGCCGTGAGCGGCTCGCGGAACTGCCGCCCCGTCGCGTCGAAGAACTCCCGCAGCTCCGGACGCCGAGTGGCCTCCAGCGCGAGCTCGTAGCGGCAGACGAGCAGCTCGCGGTGGCGGGTGAGATAGCGATGCAGCGCCAGCGCGAGACCGGCGACCAGTGCCTTCGCCCCGTCGGCGGGACCGCTGTCCGGAGCGGCGCCCGGGGCCGGGAGTTCACCAGGGGCGAGCGCCCGGGTCTCGCGTTCGGCCAGCCTTCGTACCGCCGCTTCCAGCAGGGACTGCCGGGTGCGTGCGTAGTTGGACGTCGAGCCCTGCGGGAGTCCGGCGCGCTCGTCCACCGCGCGGTGGGTGAGCCCGCGCATCCCGCGTTCGGCGAGGAGCGCGAGGGCGGTGTCGGCGATGAGATCGGCCCGGGAGGTACCAGTGGTACGTGTTGCCATGGGGCCAACCTACCTTTGGAACTACATCCGTAGTACGGTGAATCCGTCACTACGGATGTAGTTCCGGTGGGCTCATGCGTGTCTGCGTGGATGCGTGTCTGCGCGGATGTGTGGACGTGTGCATGCGAGAAGGAGTCGAGGAGTCATGGACAAACCCCACGCCGTCGTGATCGGCAGCGGAATCGGCGGCCTCACCGCGGCGGTGGCCCTGCACGGCTGCGGCTGGCGGGTCACCGTTCTGGAGCGCGCGGCCTCACTGGAACCTGTCGGAGCCGGCATCGCCCTCGCCCCCAACTCCCAGCGCGCCCTGGATGTCATCGGCATGGGCGACGAGATCAGGGCCCTCGCCGCCTGGCAGGGCGAGGGCGGGATGCGGGCCCCCGGCGGCCGCTGGCTCTCCCGTACGGACAGCGCTGCCGCGGCCGAGCGGTTCGGTGGCCCGATGGTCCTGCTGCACCGCGCCACCTTCGTCGACCGGCTCGTGGCCCGGCTGCCCGAGGGCGCCGTCCGGACCGGCACCCCCGCGGAGCTGCTGGACCCGGGGACGGCGGGCGGTGCGCCCGCCGTGGTCGGGACGGCGGCCGGGAGCATCGAGGCCGACCTCGTCGTCGGTGCCGACGGCGTGAACTCCGCGGTACGAAGCGCACTCTTCCCGGACCACCCCGGCCCCTCGTACGCCGGATTCACCACGTGGCGCATCGTCGTCCCCGCGCCCGAGCGGCCCTTCGCCCCGCACGAGACGTGGGGGCGCGGCGCCCTCTGGGGCACCCAACCGCTCAAGGACGGCCGGAGCTACGCCTACGGGGCCGCATTCACGCCTGCTGGGACACGCGCCGCCGACAACGAGAAGGCGGAACTGATGCGCCGGTTCGGCGACTGGCACGAACCGATCCCATCGGTCATCGCCGCCGCCGATCCCGGCCAGGTGCTCCGCAACGACGTCTACCACCTGATCGATCCGCTGCCGTCCTTCCACCGGGGACGCACCGTCCTCGTCGGTGACTCCGCGCACGCGATGGCGCCGTCCCTCGGCCAGGGAGGCAATCAAGCCATCGAGGACGCGATCGTGCTCGCCCACCATCTGGCGCCCGGCGGTGACCTCGGCGCCGGGGTGGCGGCGTACACCGCCGACCGGTTGCCCCGCACATCGGCCATCGTCCGCAAGGCCGCCCGCGCTTCGCGTCTGGTGCGTCTGACCAGCGCTCCCGCCGTGGCGTTGCGCGACGCGCTGGTGTTCGCGGTCTCGCGTTTCGGGCCCGGCCTCGTCCTGCGCACCTTCGACGGGACAGCCGACTGGACGCCACCGCGACACACGTATGCTGCCCCTCGCCAGGCGAACACCGCGCCGACGGGCGCCGAGTGAGAGGGAGACCCCTGTGAAGGTCGGCTGCATCGGACTCGGCGACATCGCGCAGAAGGCGTATCTGCCGGTTCTGACCTCCCTGCCCGGGCTCGAACTGCATCTGCAGACCCGCACCCCCGCCACCCTGGCCGCGGTCGCCGCGGCCCATCGGATCCCGGCCGCGCAGTGCCACACCGACCTCGAATCGCTGATCGCCCAGGGGCTGGACGCCGCGTTCGTCCACGCCCCGACGGCGGTGCATCCGGAGATCGTGGCCCGGCTGCTGGAGGCGGGCGTCGCTACCTTCGTCGACAAGCCGCTGGCCTACGAACTCGCCGACTCCCAGCGGCTGGTGACCCTCGCCGAGGAACGCGGAACGAGCCTCGCCGTCGGCTTCAACCGCCGGGTCGCGCCCGGCTACGCCCAGTGCGCCGAGCACCCGCGCGAGCTGATCCTCATGCAGAAGAACCGGGTCGGCATGCCGGAGGATCCACGCACCCTGGTGCTCGACGACTTCATCCATGTCGTCGACACTCTCCGCTTCCTGGTGCCGGGGCCGGTCGAGCACACCGCCGTACAGGCCAGGATCCGCGACGGCCTGATGCACCACGTGGTGCTGCAGCTGTCCGGCGACGGATTCACCGCCATCGGCACGATGAACCGGCTCAGCGGCTCGACCGAGGAACGGCTGGAGGTCTCCGGCCAGGACTCCAAGCGCGAGGTCGTCAACCTCGCCGAGGTGATCGACCACAAGGGGCAGCCGACCACGCGGCGGCGCGGCGACTGGGTGCCGGTGGCCCGTCAGCGCGGCATCGAGCAGGGCGTGCTGTCGTTCCTGGACGACGTACGCGCCGGAAAACTGCTGAACGCCGAAGACGCCCTGCGGACCCACGAACTCTGCGAACGCATCCTGCGCGACCTGGACTGTGTTTAGGGCCGTGTCCCGCAGTTGATCTCTTGTGGGGCGAAACGCCGTTGGGCAGGGCCAGGCCGAGGGCTTCCTCGTCCCAGTAGGCAGGCGCCGACGTCCTGGACACGCTTCGTGGCCGCCGGACCTGCGGCCGACGAGCCTCCGGATGCGTCGGACCGGGCTCCGATGCAGGCTGAGGTGATGGACCACCGGCCCGTGGAGGTGACCTCGTGAGACCTCACGACGAGCCAAGGGGCTGGGGAGCGCTCCAGCCGCCGCCGGGCTACTACTCCGCCGACGGGCGGCCGCCCGACGAGATGCAGCGCGGCCTGATCCTCGACTGGGCGGTCAACCAGCGGATCGCGAGCGGCTGGCGTGTGGAATCGCGTTCCGAGACCCAGGTCGTCATGGTCCGGGGGAACCCGTTGAACCATGTGCTGCACGCCCTCCTGACGGTGTTCACCTGCTTCCTCTGGGGCGCCGTGTGGCTGGTGCTGGCCGTGACCAACAAGGTCGAGCGAGTCTCGCTCACCGTCGACGCACAGGGGCGCATCGTCTCGGTGAACGGCCCCCCGTAGGCCTGTCCTGCGTCATCCGGCAGGGCCGGGCACAAGGGACAGGGTGGGCCGTTCCCGGCTCATGGCGCGGAGCGGGCGGGCGGCTCGGCGACCGCGGTGGCACCGGCGGGCCCGTTCCGGCCACGCCGCCTCAGCGGCCGGACCGCTTCGAAGGCGCAGAACAGGGCCAGCACCGCCGCCGCCCCCTGGAGCGGCCAGTCGCCCAGCCGCACATAGAGCGTGGTGCCCGTCGCCAGCGGTACGTCGAACACCGCGGCCCCGCTCCTGTCCGTACCGAGTGGGGCACCGACCCGCTCGCCCCCGGGGCCGTACGCCGTGCTGACGCCGGTGAGCGTGGCATGCACCATCGGGCGACCGTTCTCGGCGGCCCGCAGCGCCCCGAGCGAGGCATGCTGCAAGGGTGCCCAGCTGTGCTGGAACGTGGAGGTGGACGACTGGGCGACCAGCAGCTGCGCACCGTCCCGGGTGAGCCGACGGCTCATGTCGGGGAACGCGGACTCGAAGCAGATCAGCGGCCCGATGCGCAATCCTTTCCCGTCCTCGGCCCCCCGCAGCGACATCGTCACCTGCCGGGTGCCCCGCAACCGGTCCTCGCCGGCCGCCCGGCCCACGGACGTGGCCCAGCCGAGCACCGACCGGGCCGGGATGTACTCGCCGAAAGGCACCAGCCGCATCTTGTCGTAGCGGTCCCCGGTCAGCCCGTCCGGACCCACCAGCACCGTCGACTTGAAGATCCCCGTCCGGCCCGACCGGCCGGTCTGCCTGGCGTCCATATTGACCAGCACATCCGCGCCCACCCGGCGAGACAGGGCGGCGATGCGTGCGGTGACGTCCGGGTGCCGCGTCAGATCCATCCCCACACTGCTCTCGCCCCACACCACCAGGTCGAGATCGCGCCCGGCCAGCGCGCCGGTCAGCTGCTCACTCCGGGCGAGTCGGCGTTCGACGCTGTGGACCCCCGTGAACACACCCGGCTGCACGACGGCGATCCTGGCCACCCCCGACTGCTCGGGCCGCGGCGCCCACTCGGCCATCGCACCCACGGCCAGAGCGCACACCACGATGCCCACCGCGGCCACCGTGCGGGTGGCCGCACTCACGAAGAGGAGAGCGACGGCGGTGTTCACCGCCACCACCACGAAGCTCACCAGCCACACCCCGCCCACGGACGCCACGCGGAGCGCGGGAGCCACCTGCCACTGGCTCGCGCCGAGCAGTCCCCAGGGACCGCCGAGCGCCTGCCAGGAACGGGCCAGTTCGATCATCAGCCAGCCGCAGGGCACCACGACGACCGCAGCGGCGACCGCCCCGGCGGACACGGACCTGCCCAGCATCCGGAACACCAGCAGCCCCCACGGAGCCCACAGCAGACCGAGCAGGGCCGCCAGGATCACGATGAAGACATGGAGGCTCGGCATCAGCCAGTTGTGCACCGCGAGCATGTATCCGGTGCCGCCGAGCCAGCCCTCCAGCGCTGCCCGGCGCCCCGTGCCGGCGGACCGGATGAGCAGCAGCCACGGAACCAGGCCGACACCGGCGAGCCACCACAGGGACGGAGCCGGAAACGCGAGTGCGGGCAGCGCCCCCGCAACCAGTGCGAGACAGCCGCGCCACCGGCCGGACCGCAGCATCCGCTCCCACCGCTCGCTCCGACCGGCCGGAATCCGCATGCCGCGCCTCCTCGTCCTGCCTGATGAGCAGTCTCTCCCCTGCTGCCACGTTCTGCAGTTCTTCCTCCGGTGCGGGGGAGCGGAAGCACCGGAGGACCGGATCCGCCCGCAGTCACTTTGCGGACCGGTCCAGGGGCGAGAGGTTTCCTGTGCTGCGCCACTTCTCGTGGACGTTCACCGTACGGATCCGCCAGCCGGTGTCCGTACGCGACAGTGTGAACACGTACCGTCCCCCGGCGATGAAGTTCGGAGCGGTGCCCCGTGCCTCCGCACCCGCCGCGGTGCTCTCCAGCCGCATCGGGTTGAGATAGTCGGCCCGCACCTCGGCGTGGTCGCCCGGGTAGCCGTCCAGCTCCTGGAAGTCGATGCGGCGGTTGACGATCAGATGCTGGCGTACGGGGAAGTGCCGCATCGTCTCCGTCAACCACTGGGCGACTTCGTGCGCCGGCCCCTCCACACCACCGGCGCCGCGGTAGTCGGCACGGCCGTCCGTGGTGAACAGGGCACGGTAGTCCGCCCATTCGCCGTCGTCCACCGCCGTCGCATAGCCGGTGATCACTGCATCGATGGACAGCCGGTCCATCACGGTCGCGAGATCCACGCGCTGCGTCATCGGGTCAGTGTCCGCCCGTCGGCGTGCAAGGCCAAGAGGCGTGCACGCACGGCGGGGCGACCCTGCAGTCAGCAGGGCACCACGGCAACCGGACCGAGCGCGTGCGTGAGTGTGGTCTGTGCGACGGGGGAGAGCCCGAGCCCGAGGGACTCGCCGCCCCGGCGACGCCCGACCACGGTCAGCGCCGCGGTCCCCGACGCCGTGACCAGGGTGCGTGAGGCGGAGCCGCTGACCGGTTCCCTGACGACCTCGATCTGCGGATACTTCTCCCGCCAACCGGCGGTGAGCTCAGCGAGGGTCCGTTCGGCCGAGTGCGCCGCGGCGTCCCGGTCGAAGACGGGGCCGCCGGAGAGGATCGAGGAGAACATCGTCCAGCCGTGCACGATCCGCAGCCGCGCACCGGGCCGGGACGCGGTGGTCTCGAAGGCGAACTCGAGAACCCCTTCACTGCTCTCGTCGGCGGCCACGCCCGCGACGATGTCGGTGTGCGTTTCCGCCGTCCCCGCCGATTCCGCTGTTTTCGGCGCCTCCGTCGCGTCCTCGCCCGACGGCTCACCGCGGACCACGACCACCGGGCAGTCGGCCATCGACGCGGTCGCCAGGCTGTTGGAGCCGAGCAGCAAGGACCGGAAACCGCCCAGACCGCGCGAACCGAGGACCACGAGGGAGGCGTCACGGCTGAGCGAGGTGAGCGCCGCGGATGGGAAGTCCAACGGCGCCAGCTTCGAGGTCTGCAACTCCGGAGCGATCTCGGACACCCTGCGGACGGACTGGTTGAGCAACTCCTCCGCCTCGCGCTGCTGCGTGTCCTGTCCGACGCGGCGGTCGGGTGTCCGGGCGTGCACGATCGCCAGCCTGAGGCCCCGTCGTACGGCTTCGTGGGCGGCCCAGTCGAGTGCCTCGCGGCTGTGTGACGAGCCGTCGACTGCGGCGATCACGGGACGGTCGGTGCTGGTCATGAATTCCCTCCAGGTTCCGGCGGTGCATGTTCCAGGCTGGTACGCGCGGTTGTCGCGCGGCAGGGACTTTCGACCCTATCTGCCCAGAAGATCCGGGACGTTCCGCCACTTGCTTCGGGGCCGCCACTCGATTCGGCCCGTGCGGCGCATCGGCCCGTGCGACGCACGGCGGCAGTGCCCGCTCCGTCCTGACCGTCGCCAGTGACATCGCCGCCCACCCCGGCAGCGCCGTGGGGGAGATCGCCGAGCGCACGGGGCTGCCGCAGAGCCAGGTTCCGATGGTCGCCGACCGGCTTTCCGGCCCTCGACCTTCCCCGGGGGGGCAGGCCCCGGCATGGGTGTCCGGATCAGAGGAGCGGATCACCGACGACGTCGAGGCCGACATCACCGCCGCGGAGGCGGTCGTCATGCGACGGCTCCTGCGCACGGACAACGCGAAGAAGGTCGCGGGCATCGAGGCGCACCTGGCGCTCCGGTGCGGCCCGTGAGGCGTACTGCCCTCTGCGATTGTCAGTGCCGGGTGCGATCCTGCCCCCATGGACGAGCTGATGCGGCAGCGGCGCGTGTACGGCGCCGACCATGACGATCCCGACCCGGGCCCCCGGCCGGGACACACCTACCGGGAGTTGGTTGGTGGCCCGCTCGACGGCCTGCTTCTCGACGTGACCGGCTGGACGGACCGCGCGCTGCGCGAGGGAGCGGCCCTGAACACCGAGATCGGGCGGTTCGGACCGGGCGGCAGAGCGGAGTACGGGCCGCGGGACGGCGACCCCGACCGCTGGGAATGGCGCGGCGACACCCCCTGATCCGCCGGACAGGCCCGATCCGGTGAACCGCTCGATACTGGATGCATGGCACGGAATACGTCCGGACCGCATGCCCCGTCGACCCTGACCGTCAAGGGCCGGAACGTACGCATCCGCACCCTCGGAGTCGTGGCGCTGGCGGGGCTCGCGATCTGGTTCATCGCCGCGAACACCGGGTCGGTCGCGATCCGGCTGTGGATCCCCACCGTCACGCTGCCGCTCTGGGCGGTGCTGGCGGTGACCCTGGTCGCCGGAATGGTCCTGGGCGGATACCTGTTCCGCCGCCGCGCCAGGCGCTGACCCGAAGCCCGCGCCTGCCGAACCGGGCGGCGAAGCCAGGGGCCCGTCCGGCGGATGGGCGCCTTTCGGCCGGCCTGGGCGTTGTACGGACACGCTTCCCAGACCGGCCGGACTGTTTCTGCCCTTCCCGCCCAGCTCAGACGCTCTCTCGCCTGGGACCAGGGCTCTGAGATGCACCTCGACAAGGACTTCAGCATCGCCACGGATGGGGCGCGGACGGCTTTGGGACTCCCGTGAGTCGCTGCCGTCGTACCGGGCGGTGCGGTGTGGTCACCACCAGTCGTGGTCGTGTTTGTGGTGGTGGTTGTGGTGGTGGCTGGGAGCCGGGGGGTCGATGACGGTCGGGTCGGTGGCGGTGTGGGTGGTGGTGTCGCCGCCCCCGGTGACGGTGGCGGTGTTGGTGACCGTGCCGGTGGCGTTGCGGGCGACGCGGACCCTCAGGGTGATGGGCGGATAGCTGCTCCCGGCGGCCAGCACGGTGCTACGGGTGCAGGTGAGGGTGGACTGGGTGCAGCGCCATCCGGAGCCGTTGAGGCCGACCGCAGTGAGTTCCGGGGGGAGGGTGTCGTGCACGGTGACCGTGGTGCCGTCGGTCGGAGCGGTCCCGTTGTTGCCGACGGTGATGGTGTAGGTGCTCACCCCCCTGCCTGGGGTGAAGCTGCCGGTGTGGCTCTTGGCGATGGTCAAGGAAGGCTTGGGAGTCGCGGTGGCCGGGACGGATGCGACACCGAGCGGGTTGGTGCCGACGGTGACGGTGTCGGTGACGGTGTTGGTGGCGGTCTCGATCACCGACACGCTGTTCGAGAAGAAGTTGCTGACGTAGGCGTGCGTGCCGTCCGGGGTGATCGCCACACCGGCCGGGTTGGTGCCGACGCTGACGGTGTCGGTGACCGTGTTGGTGGCGGTCTCGATCACCGACACAGTGCCCGCGCTCGTGTTGTTGGCGACGTAGGCGTGCGTGCCGTCCGGGGTGATCGCTACAGCGTACGGGTTGGTGCCGACGTTGACGTTGGCGATGACTGTATTGGTGGCGGCGTCGATCACCGACACGTTGTTCGAGCCATCGTTGGCGACGTAGACGTGCGTGCTGTCCGGGGTGACCGCCACACCGATCGGGTTGAAGCCGACGTTGATGGTGTCGGTGACGGTGTTGGTGGCGGTCTCGATCACCGACACAGTGTTCGAGAGATCGTTGGTGACGTAGACGTGCAGGCCGTCCGGGGCCATCGCGATAGCGGACGGGTCGGCTTGGACGTTGATGGTGTCGGTGACCGTGTTGGTGGCGGTCTCGATCACCGATACAGTGCCCGCGCCCGCGTTGGTGACGTAGACGTGCAGGCCGTCCGGAGTGATCGCCACACCCCTCGGAGTGGTGCCGACGTCGATGGTGTCGGTGACCGTGTTGGTGGCGGTATCGATCACCGACACGTTGTGCGAGTTTTCATTGGCGACGTAGACGCGCGTGCCGTCCGGAGTGACCGCGGCCCCCCACGGGGCGGCGCCGACGTTGACGGTGGCGGTGACCGTGTTGGTGGTGGCGTCGATCACCGACACAGTGTTCGAACTGAGGTTGGCGACGTAGATGTTCGGGGGTGGGGCGGCCCAGGCCGGGGACGAGGTGACGGCCGGCGAGGCCAGTCCCGCCACCAGGAGCAGCGCCGCCAAGCAGGCCCGCGCCCACGCCCATGGTCGTGATCGATGTCCGCTCTCCTCGGGCCCCGAACTGCGATACGGCCCACTCTGTCTTCTCTCGCGCCTGATCACCGGCACCTCCGACTCGCGCATAGGCGGCCTTCGCCGGCCACACCGGTGGCGCCGACAACAAGCCGCGGATCACCCACTGTGACCCCGCGTCACTTTAGGTAATGATGGGTCATTTCAAGCGATATGACACGATTCATCCATGGCTTGCGCTGAGTCCCGCCCACGGCTCAGGGGTGTGATTCACGGGCATGTGGTCCTGCAGGGTCGGCGGAGCGACTTTGGCCAGGAGGTGCTTTGGGGCAAGTGATCATGGCTCCGTAGCAACACTCCTGACCGTTTGTTCGGCGAGTTCGCGGACCCGGACGCCGAGTGGTCCCCTGTGTGGCACTCGGCATCGGAATCGCGGACGCCGGATGGGGGAGGACGAAGCGGCCCGGGGCGCTTGAAGAGTCTGTGCGGGCGGCGGTGAGCCGGTCACCGGGCACGTGCGCGCGGATCGTCGCCATGGACCTGGTTGCCGCAGGCTGGGAGGCGGGCTCCGCGACCTCCTCGGCGACCGTTGCTGATGTTCTGGGTGTCGCACCCGGGAGGCCCGCACAGTTTCGGCCGTGCGGGTCCTCCTTATTGCTCCATGACTTTGCGACAGCGCACGGCCGAGCTGCCTGTCTCTCCGCCTCCCGGGTGGGAGAAAAGTGGGAGAAGACTGGGAGGCGGGTGGGAGACGATCACCGTGCGCGGATGCGTGGGGGTGTTGGAAAGCGCTGGATCGGAATGGAAGTGGAGAGTGGATCACCCGGCGGATTCGCCGGCATGGGGACTCAGGACTCCCATGCCGACCAGGGCAAAGAGCAAAATGCCCAGAATGATCCGGTAGATGACGAACGGCATGAAGCTCTTGGTCGTGATGAACTTCATGAACCAGGCGATGACCGCGTACCCCACGCCGAACGCGATGACGGTCGCGAAGATCGTCGGCCCCCACGACACATGGCCCTCACCGGCGTCCTTCAGCTCGAAGACACCCGAGGCGAGCACCGCCGGGATCGCGAGCAGGAAGGAGTACCGGGCCGCAGCCTCGCGGGTGTATCCCATCAGCAGACCGCCGCTGATCGTGGCTCCGGAGCGGGAGACCCCCGGGATCAGGGCCATCGCCTGGCAGAAACCGAAGATCAGGCCGTCCTTCACCCCGAGTTCCCTGAGCGTCTTGCGCTGCTTTCCGGCCCGGTGCTTCCCGCCCGCCTCGTCGCGGGCGGCGAGCCGGTCGGCGATCCCGAGGACGACACCCATCACGATCAGCGTGGTGGCGATCAGCCGCAGATCGCGGAACGGGCCCTCGATCTGGTCCTTGAGCGTTACGCCGAGCACGCCGATGGGGATGGAGCCCACGATGACCAGCCAGCCCATCTGGGCGTCGTGGTCGCCGCGCATCGACCGGTCGGTCAGCGAACGGAACCAGGCCGAGACGATCCGGACGATGTCCTTGCGGAAATAGATGAGGACTGCCGCCTCCGTGCCGATCTGGGTGATGGCGGTGAACGCCGCACCCGGGTCGTGCCAGCCGGCGAACGCGGCGGTGAGCCGCAGATGCGCGCTGGAAGAAATCGGCAGGAACTCGGTCAGACCCTGAACGAGGCCCAGGACGAACGATTCGAACCAGCTCATGGGGCTTTGGCCATCCCGGAGGTGATCGTGCATCGGCCGACGGCAGCGAGAACCGTCGGCAGCGTGCGCATTTCGGTCAATTGAGGACAGGCCCGTCACGGGCCCGGAGATCTTCGGTCGGTCGCGGGCAGGGTACCGCCCTCAGATGAACAGCGTTACGCGCGCCCCCGGGCCGCCCCCCGCTCCGGTGCCGGGCGCCGTGGGCACCGGCTCACCCGGCGGTCAGACGGTGACGCTTGCGCCAGGCGACGACGGCCGCGCCGAGCCCCGTCAGCACGATGAAGCCCATCGCTACGAGGAACGCCGGAGACGTCGGTGCCGAGGCCTTGCTGCCCGCGACGACATAGGCGGCGGTGTTCGGGATCGAGCCGATCCCGGTGGCCGCAAGGAACGGCGGATACCCCATCCGCGACACCGCCGCGCAGTAGTTGGCCGCCGCGAACGGCACACCCGGGAACAGCCGCAGCGCCAGCATCGAGCGGAACCCGTGCCTGCTCAACTGGCCGTCCGCGGCCTTCAGCCACCGCCCGCGCAGCAGCGTACGGAGCGCGTCCTGCCCCAGCACCCGGCCCAGCCCGAACGAGATGCCCGCGCCGAGCACCGTCCCGGCCAGTGCGGCGGTCAGTCCCGCCTGCGTACCGAAGAGCGCGCCGGCCGCGAGGTTGAGCAGCGGCCGCGGGACGAACGCCACCGTGCACACGCCGTACGCGACACCGAACAGGATCACCGCGAGGGCGCCTCCGCTGAGCCGGGCGGGCCAGCCGGTGGCGAGCAGCTGCTGGGGATCGAGGAGGAGCATCGTGGCCGCGGCGCCCAGCAGCACGGCAACGAGCAGCGAGAACCGGGACCAGGGCGAGAGCAGCGCCCTCGTGCAGCGCACGGCGAGGCCGGTGGCGGGCCGGGCGGCGGGGGCGGGGTCGAGCATGCGGGGAGAGTAACCGACGACGGTGGGGGATCGCTGTAACGTGCGCGTCGGCCGCCGGGCGGCCGATGCCGCACCCCGTGCCCGCTTCGTCGGCCGGGCGCGGGCCGAACTCCCTTGCCGGGACCGGGGCGTCCGCCCGAAAACCATTCGACGCGGCCAGGCCCGTCCGACATGATCGGACCCATGTTCCGGTACGCCTTCCCCGCAGCGCCGTCCGCAGTCGCGGACGCGCCGAAGGCTGCCGTGAGCCCCGTCACCGCAGCACTCCTCGCGGCAGCGTCCACCGCTGCCGCCGCGCCCACCGGCGGCGCCCGAAGCTGACCCTCCCCCGACAGTCCGGCGGACCCCGCAAGGGGAGGGTCGGCGGGGCCCTGGGGTCTTCTCTCTCAGCTTCGAGCACCAAGGAATGAACCATGCCCAAGACGGCATACGTGCGCACCAAGCCGCACCTCAACATCGGCACCATGGGCCACGTCGACCACGGGAAGACCACCCTGACCGCCGCCATCACCAAGGTCCTCAGCGACCGCGGGACCGGCACGTTCGTCCCGTTCGACCGGATCGACCGGGCGCCGGAGGAGACGCAGCGCGGCATCACCATCAACATCGCGCACGTCGAGTACGAGACCGACACCCGCCACTACGCGCACGTCGACATGCCCGGGCACGCCGACTACATCAAGAACATGGTCACCGGCGCCGCCCAGCTCGACGGGGCGATCCTGGTCGTCTCCGCGCTCGACGGGATCATGCCGCAGACCGCCGAGCACGTGCTGCTCGCCCGTCAGGTGGGCGTCGACCACATCGTCGTCGCTCTCAACAAGGCGGACGCGGGAGACCCCGAGCTCACCGACCTGGTCGAGCTGGAGGTCCGCGAGCTCCTCTCCGCGCACGGCTACGGCGGTGACTCCGTTCCCGTCGTGCGGGTGTCGGGCCTGAAGGCGCTGGAGGGTGACCCGCGCTGGACCGCGGCCGTCGAGGCCCTGCTGGACGCCGTCGACACGTACGTACCGATGCCGGTCCGCTACACCGACGCGCCATTCCTGCTGTCGGTGGAGAACGTCCTGACCATCACCGGCCGGGGCACCGTCGTCACCGGAGCCGTCGAGCGCGGCACCGTCCGCACCGGCGACCGGGTGTCGGTGCTCGGACCGGACCCGGACATCGAGACGGTCGTCACCGGGCTGGAGACCTTCGGGAAGCCGATGGAGTCCGCGGAGGCCGGTGACAACGTGGCCCTGCTGCTGCGCGGGGTGGAGCGCGACCGGGTCCGCCGCGGTCATGTGGTCGCGGCGCCGGGCAGTGTGACGCCGAGCCGACGTTTCACCGCCCAGGTGTACGTCCTGTCGGCGAAGGAGGGCGGCCGGACCACCCCGGTCGCCACCGGCTACCGGCCACAGTTCTACATCCGCACCGCGGACGTCGTCGGCGACGTCGACCTCGGTGACGTGGCGGTGGCACGTCCGGGTGACACGGTCGACCTGACCGTCGAACTGGGACGCGACGTCCCGCTGGAGACCGGACTCGGCTTCGCGATCCGCGAGGGCGGCCGCACGGTCGGCGCCGGCACCGTCACCGGCGTGCTCTGAACCGCGAGGCACCAAGGGCCCGCCTTCCGTACCCCACGGGAGGCGGGCCCGGGGCCGTGCGGGAGACTGACGGCATGACAGACACAGCACTGGTACTGGGTTCCGGCGGTGTCACCGGCGGTGCCTGGGAGACCGGCATCCTGCACGGGCTCGCGAAGTCGGGCGTGGACCTCTCCGCGGCGGATCTGATCATCGGCAGCTCGGCGGGAGCGACGGTCGGCGCACAGCTGGCCTCCGGACTGACCGGTCTTCCCGAACTCTACGAACTTCAGCTCGCCGATCCGCAGGACATCACCGGCGGCAAGCTCGGCCTGCTCACCCTGCTGCGCTACGCCGGGGCCGTACTGTCCGCCCGGACCCCGGACGCGTACGGCCGGAAGCTGGGCAGGATCGCGCAGGGCGCCAGGCTGGGCGTCACCGAGGAGGAACGGCGCGCGGCGATCGCGGGCCGTCTGCTTTCGCCCGAGTGGCCGGAGCGCCCCCTGATCGTCACCGCCGTCGACGCCACGACCGGCGAACTCCACACGTTCGACAAGGACAGCGGGGTGTCCCTCGCCGACGCCGTCACCGCGAGCTCCGCGGTCCCCGGCGTCTGGCCCGTCGCCCGCTTCCAGGGGCGGACCTGGATCGACGGCGGGGTGCACTCCACGGCCAACGCCCAGCTCGCCGCCGGATACGGACGCGTCGTCGTCATCGCCCCGTCGGCCGGCGGCAACAAGGCCATCGCCTCGCCGAGTTCGCAGGCGGCCGCGCTCGCCGCGAACGGAGCCCGGGTCGAGGTCATCACCCCGGACGCGGCGGCGAAGAAGGCTTTCGGCCGCAATCCCCTCGACCCGAGCTGCCGCGCGGCGGCCGCCCGCGCCGGGCTGGCCCAGTCGACGGCACACACCGAAGCCGTGGCCGCGGTCCTGAGCAGCTGATCCGGCACCGCACAATGGAGGAGTGAACGACTCGATACCGGTCATCCGGGACGTGGACCAGGGCACTGCCAGGCTTCTCCCCGACGTGGACCGGGAGAGGGCCTGGCTGCTCACCGTCGACGGCGCGCCCCAGTCCTACGTCGACCTCGACGCGCCGGACCATCTCGAATTCGAGTACGCGCGACGGCTCGCCCACGTCATCGACTGCGCGGCGTCACCGGGCGCACCGCTGGACGTACTCCACCTCGGTGGCGGTGCGCTCACCCTGCCCCGCTATGTCGCCGCGGTCAGACCCGGCTCCCGCCAGGACGTCGTCGAGGCCGACCTCGGGCTCCTCGAACTCGTCGCCGAGCAGCTGCCGGTCCCCGACGGCAGCGGGATCACCGTGCACGGCGCGGACGCCCGCAGCAGGCTGGAACAGACCGCGCCCGGCTCCCTCGACATCCTGATCGCGGACGTCTTCAGCGGCTCGCGCGTGCCCGCCCACCTCACCACCGTCGAATACGCGAAGGCTGCCCGCCGGTCGCTGCGGGACGAGGGAATCTACGCCGCCAACCTCGCGGACGGCGCTCCCTTCGGCTTCCTCCGCTCCCAACTGGCCACTTTCGCAGCCGTCTTCGAGGAACTTGCGCTCATCGCCGAACCCGCGGTGCTGCGCGGCCGGCGCTTCGGCAACCTCGTCCTGGTCGCCTCCCCGAGCCCCATCGACACCGCCACGCTGACCCGCCGCTGCGCCGCCGACGCCTTTCCCGCCAGGGTCGAGCACGGCGCCGCGCTGGACCGGCTCACCGGTGCCGCCGGGCCGGTCAGGGACGGTGCGGCGGTCGCCTCACCCGAGCCGCCCGACGGAGCCTTCAGCATCGGCTGAGGCCGGTCCCCGGTCCTTCGCCACCTCGGCGGTGACGGGGGCCCGGGTCAGACCGCGTACCTCCGGCACGAACAGCACGGCCCCGGTGACCAGCACGATCAGCGCTGCGCAGCCCCACAGGGCCTCGCTCCGCCCGACCAGCGACTCCACCGGACCGGCGAGCGCGGTGGCCACCGGCATCATCGCCACCGAGCCGAACCAGTCGTACGCCGAGACCCGCGAGAGCTTCTCCTCCGGGATCTCCTGATGCATGGCCGTCATCCACGAGACCCCGAACACCTCGATGGCCACCCCGCTGACGAACATCACCAGGCAGAGCGCGCCCACCGGCAACGGCACCGCGAGGCCCGCCGCCGGCAGCGCCAGCGGGAAGACACAGAGTGTTCCGGCCAGCAACAGCCGCCGGGGCTTCCAGCGCGTCATCAGCAGCGCCCCGCCCAAGGTGCCCGCCCCGAACGCGGCGAGCGCGAAACCCCAGGGGCGGGCACCACCGAGCTCGTCCCGTGCGACCAGCGGACCGTACACCGACTCGGCCGCACCCACCGCGGCGACCACCACCGAGAACTGCGCCACGATGCTCCACAGCCAGGGGCGGCCGATGAACTCCTGCCAGCCGTCCCGCATATCGGCGAGCAGGCCGCCGCCCGGCGCGCGCGGGGCAATGTGGCTGACGTCCAGGAACGCGCGCAGCGCACCCGCCACCGCGAAGGCCGCGGCGTCGACGGCCAGCACCCAGCCCGGGTCCATCGCCGCGATCATGGCGCCGCCGAGCGCCGCACCGCCGATCGAGGCGCCCTGCATGGCCATCCGGAACAGTGCGAAGGCCCTGCTCGCCTGCTCACGGCTGACGCTTGACATCAGCATGCCCTCGGCCGCCGGGTTGAAGAACGCCTGCCCCGTGCCGCACAACGCGGTGAGCAGCATCATCTGCCACAGCTTCGGATCACCGGCCAGGACCAGCCAGGCGAACGCCGCCTGCGAGAGGCAGTTGAGGGCGTTCGCCGCGACCATCACCCGGTGGCGCGGCAGCCGGTCCGCGATCGCGCCGCCGACCAGCAAGAAGAGCACCAGAGGTGCGGTCCTGGCGGCGGCCACCAGACCGACGTCGCCGCCGTCACCGCCCGCCTTCAGAACGGCGAACGCCGCCGCGATCAGCGCGCCATGGGTACCCAGGCCAGTGATGATCGCGGCAGCGGTCAGCAGACGGTAGTTGCGGCCGGGACGCAGTGGTCGGGAGGCGGGGGCGGGGGCGACAGTCACCAAGGGACTATCGCCGCCGCATCCCCCGCCGTGCCAACTGTTTTCCGGGGGAGGGGAAAGGGATCAGTCGGTCTTGACGACGTCCACCAGCCGCACGGTGCTGAGGATCTTCTGGACCGTCGTGTCCGGGAGTTCGTCCTTGACGGAGTCGGCCCCGTACAGGACCCACGACGCGAACTCACCCTTCTTGTTCTTGAAGGTGAAGGCGATGGCCTTGCCGTCGCTGTCGCACTTCTTCCGCTTCGTGACGTTCGGGGCGGTTGCGGTGACGACCTGGCCGGTGAGGCCCGACTTGGTCGTGTACTGCTTGGCCTCGGTGAACTTGATGGTGCTCTGCGGCATGTGCTGCGCGTAGGCGGCCCACGCCCAGGTGCCGGCCTCGCTGTGGGCGTTCTTGGCGGCGTCGGTGGCGCCCTGGGCGCCCCTGGTGCCGGCGCTGGCGAGGCTCATGTCCTCGTCGGTACCGTCCTTGTCGGAGTCGTCCACGCACCACTTCTTCTGGAAGTACGACGGCGCGGAGAAGCCGATGAGGGGCGAGCCGTCACCCTTCTTGTCGTCCTCGAAGTACGAGAACGTGCCGGGCGTCCCGACCTCCCAGTCGCCGGGCACTTCGAACTGCGTGCCCCACTTGGGGTTGGTGACGACCTTCCACCCGGGGATCAGGGGCTTGGGATCCCCGTCGTCGCTGCGCGGGTTCGCTTCGCCGGAGGCGGACTCGGACGGCTTGGCGGGCGCGGACGACTGCTTGTCGTCGGCGACGTCCTTGCTCTTGTCGTCCTTGTTCATCACGACGACACCGGTCACCACGGCGGCCACGACGACAGCGGTGGCCGCGACGATCGCGACGGCGGTGGTCTTCTTCTTGTTGTTGTTGTCGCCGGGCTGCGGAGCACCGGGCGGGCCGGGCACCGCGTACTGCGGCACCGTCTGCTGGTACGGGTTCGGCTGCGCATAGCCGGGCTGCTGACCCTGCTGCTGATACCCCGGCTGCTGTCCGGGCTGGCCCTGCTGCTGATACCCCGGCTGCTGTCCGGGCTGGCCCTGCTGCTGATATCCCGGCTGCTGATAGGGATTCGGCTGCTGGTACCCCGGCTGCTGGTACGGGTTCTGATTCTGGTCCTGCGGGTTTTGCTCGCCCCCGGGCGGCTGCTGTCCTGGCCACATGGCGAGTAACGATAGAGGGGTGGAGGCCGGTCTGCTACGCCCGCCCCCGTGTGCGGACGGTGACGGACGTGATCAAGGAGGGGCGCCGGGGGACGCCGGGGATGGCCAAGGGGTTTTACTCGTGAGTAACATCTGGCCATGAGTGCTGAACAGATGACCGTCGGCGAGATGCTCGTGGCGACGGTTCCGATGGCCCGTACCCTCAATCTCGAATTCCTGGAGACCACCGCCGAGCGCGCGGTGGTCCGCCTGCCGGACCAGGCCGCGTACCACAACCACATCGGCGGGCCGCACGCCGGAGCGATGTTCACGCTGGCGGAGTCGGCGAGCGGGGCGATCGTCATCGCCGCCTTCGGCGACCAGATGTCGCGGGCCGTGCCGCTGGCGGTGAAGGCGGAGATCGGCTACAAGAAGCTGGCCAAGGGCGTCGTCACCGCGACGGCGACCCTCGGCCGCCCGGCGGCCGAGGTCATCGCCGAACTCGACGCGGGGCGACGGCCGGAGTTCCCCGTGGCCATCGAGATCCAGCGCGCCGACGGCGCGGTGACCGGTGAGATGACGGTCGTCTGGACGCTGCGTCCCCACGCCTGATCCCGACCGGTTCGGCGAAGAGCCGCCACGCACCCAACACCTGGGCGTGTGGCGGCTCTTCGCGCTGTTCGGCCGCACGGCGGGCGGGTAGGCTTCCCGCCGTGCGCCGAGGAGTTGCCCGGCGGGCAACGGATATTCGGTTACGGGAGGATCGGCGTTGCACATCCAGGAATGGCTGGAGACCATCCCCGCGGTCAGCGTCTATGCCCTGGTGGGTGTGGTCATCGGGCTGGAGAGCCTCGGCATTCCGCTGCCGGGCGAGATCGTTCTGGTCAGCGCGGCACTCCTGGCCGCCGGGCACGACGGAATCGACCCGTGGATCCTCGGCGCCTGCGCCTCGGCCGGCGCCGTCATCGGCGACTCGATCGGGTACGCCATCGGCCGCAAGGGCGGCCGGCCGATGCTGGGCTGGCTGGGCGGGAAGTTCCCCAAGCACTTCGGGGAGAGCCAGATCGCGATGGCGGAGCGCTCGTTCCAGAAGTGGGGCATGTGGGCGGTGTTCTTCGGCCGCTTCGTGGCGCTGCTGAGGATCTTCGCCGGCCCGCTGGCGGGCGTACTGCACATGCCGTACTGGAAATTCCTGATCGCCAATGTGCTCGGCGGCATCGTCTGGGCGGGCGGCACCACGGCCGTCATCTACTCGGTGGGAGTCGTCGCAGAGGCCTGGCTCAAGCGGTTCTCGTATCTCGGCCTCGTGGCCGCGGTGCTCATCGGCATCACCTCGATGCTGATCGTGAAGAACCGGGCCAAGAAGGCGGCGGAGCGGATGTCGGCCGCCCCGGCGGCGGTGCCGGTCGCGGACTGACCGTCCACGGCGGCACGGAGCGGGGGCGGCGGGCCCACGGAACCGCCGGGCGCCCGCCTCCGGCCCTCTTCCCTCAGTCCTCGTGGGCCTGGCGGTGCGCCTTGGCCAGTTCCACGTAGCCCACCGCGTTGAACTTGATGCCTTCGAGCTCCTCCTCGGTCAGCTGCCGCTTGACCTTGGCGGGGACACCGGCGACCAGTGAACCAGGGGGCACCTGCATCCCCTGCGGGACCAGCGCCTGCGCCGCGATCAGTGAACCGGCGCCGATGCGGGCGCCGTTGAGGACGGTCGATCCCATGCCGACGAGGACGTCGTCCTCGATGGTGCAGCCGTGGAGCACGGCGTTGTGCCCGACCGAGACGCGCTCGCCGACCGTGACGGGAAAGCCCGGGTCGACATGGACGCTGCAGTTGTCCTGGATGTTGCTGTCGGGCCCGATGACGATCGGACCGCAGTCGGCGCGCAGTACGGCGTGGTACCAGACGCTGGAGCCCGCGGCCATCGTGATCTCGCCGATGACGACCGAGGTCGGTGCCGTGAAGGCCTCCGCGTCGATGTCCGGCTCCTTGCCGCCCATTCCCGTGACCAACGCCTGCTCTGCCATCGCCCGTTCCTCCCTGCCCAGGTGTCGTGCGGCCGCGGCTGTCCGGACCCCGGAGCCGGCCGCGGCTGTCCGATCACGTCGATCGCGTAGGGGGAACGGTATGCGACGGCCGCCGGGCCGCGGCCGAGTGGGGTGAACATCACAGGTCGCCGCGGTCATCGGTTCGGGCGCCGCCCACTACCGTGAGCGAGTGCCGACGAACAGGAACACGTTCTCTTCCCTTGCCGCCTGGCGGCGGCGCGCCCTGTCCCGGGCCGTCCACCGCGGCTGGCGCTGGGTGCAGGAGACGGGCGCGGTCACCGCGGACCGACCGGGTGCGCTGCGCTTCCGACGGATCGGCGCGGGCACCCGGCTCGCCTTTCCGCAGGGCACGGTCTTCGGCGAGCCGTGGATCGAGCTCGGCTCGCACTGTGTGATCGGCGAGCAGGTCACGCTGACGGCCGGACTCATGCCCGACCTCGATCTGGGGCCCGATCCGATCCTGACCCTGGGTGACGGGGTGGTACTCGGCCGCGGCAGCCATGTGGTCGCCGACACCACGGTGACCATCGGGTCGGACACGTACTGCGGGCCGTACGTCTACATCACGTCGACGAACCACAGTTACGACGATCCGCACGAGCCGGTCGGCCGGCAGTGGCCCCGCATGGAGCCGGTCGCCATCGGGCCGGGCTGCTGGATCGGCACCGGAGCGGTGATCCTTCCGGGGGCCACGCTCGGCCGCAACGTGGTGGTCGCCGCGGGGGCGGTGGTACGGGGCGAGGTACCCGATCACGCGGTGGTGGCCGGTGCCCCCGCCCGCGTCGTACGCAGCTGGGACGCCGACAAGGGCTGGCAGCCGCCGCTGCGCACCCCCGCGCCGGTGCCGATTCCGGCGGGCGTCACCCCGGAGCAGCTGCTGGCCCTGGCGGAGCCGGGCGAGACGGCGGGACCTTCCGCCGACTGACCCCGGCCGGTTCCGGCACTCATCCGGTCGCGAGCAGGGCGTTGCACACAGGAGTGCAGTATTTTTGACTGTCATCCAAAATATTGGACGGGACGGAATGTGTCTGACCTCGATCGGCTCACCCAGTCGCTGGCACGCAATCTCAAGCGTTGGCGAGGGGAACGCGGCTTCACCCTGGATGTGCTCGCAGCCCGTGCCGGGGTCAGCCGCGGCATGATCATCCAGATCGAACAGGCCCGCACCAACCCGAGCGTCGGCACCACGGTCAAGCTCGCCGACGCGCTCGGCATCAGCATCACCACCCTGCTCGACTACGAACAGGGCTCACCGGTCCGGCTGGTGCCCGAGAGCCAGGCAGTGCGCATGTGGTCCACCGAAGCGGGCAGTTCCACCACCCTGCACGTCGGTACGGAGGCGAGGGGGCCGCTCGAACTCTGGACCTGGCGCCTGATGCCCGGCGACGGCAGCGCCTCGGATCCGCATCCCGAGGGCACCGTCGAACTGCTCCATGTCACCGCGGGCGAGCTCACCCTGGTGGTCGACAACACCTCGTACGCCGTACCGGCCGGCGGCTCGGCCTCGTTCGAGGCGCATCACCCGCACGCCTACCGCAACGACGGCTCCGAACCGGCCGAAGTCACCATGGCGGTCTCCATCCCGCCCGTACGGTGAGACGACCGGCCGAGGGCCCCGAGGGCGCTGTTAGCGTGGTGAGCATGCGCGCTCCCCTCGGCTCCTTCGACAACGCCGGTCCCGCGGCCGACCGCCTCGACCTGCTCACCGCGCCCGTCGTCGCGGCCGTGTCCGCGGGCTGGGGCGGCTTCCTCGCCGAGCAGATCATTCACGTGGACACCGAACCGGACATCGCCGACACCGCGGTCTTCGTCGAGCACCACGGCGCGGAACTCCTCGACCGGTCGGCCAACTGCGTCGTGGTGGCGGGCAAGCGCGGCGGCGAGGTGACGCCGGCGGCCTGCCTCGTCCTGTCCCACTCCCGCGTCGACGTGAATGGTGCGGTCCGCAGGCAACTGGGCGCCCGCAAGGTCTCCTTCGCCCCGATGGAAACGGCGGTCGGTGAGACCGGCATGGAGTACGGCGGCATCACCCCCGTCGGCCTGCCCGCCGCATGGCCGCTGCTGATCGATCCCGCGGTCGTCGACGAGGAATGGGTACTGATCGGCAGCGGCAGCCGTCGGGGCAAGCTGATCGTCCCGGGCAAGGCGCTGGCGGCGCTGCCGGGCGCGGTGATCGTCGAGGGGCTGGGCATCAGGAGCTGAGACGCAGAGCGTCGTCCGTCGGGGCCGGAGCTCTCAGCCCGGCGAGTGGCAGAGGGCCCGCACCCGCGGCACGGCCCGGTGGGAAGTCAGCCAGCGCGTGGCGAAGTCGACGGCGTCGGTGATGCGGAAGAGACGGCTCGTCGACGAGCCGACCGGGCCGCTACGCACGGCCGCGGTGTCGTGCGCGCGGGCGAAGTCCGCGCCCAGGGCCGCGAAGTCGCTGTCGTCCAGGGCGACGTCCTCGTACTCCCACCACTGGCGGCGGCCGTCGGCCGTCACCACGCAGCGGTAGCTCCTCAGGGGCGGGGCGGGTACCCGGTACTCGCCGAGGTGGAACGCGGTGCAGGTGTCGAATCCGGTGCCGAGCAGGAGCACCTGGGCCCGCAGGTCGTAGAGACGGGCCAAGGGCGAGTCCTCGCCGAGGTGACAGTCAAGGCGGTGACCCGACAGCAGGTTCCGGGACAGCGGGCCGAGGGCGGCGAAGGACGTCTGCGGATGGTCGCTGCGCGCCGCTCCTTCGCCGAGCCGTACCACCTCCGCGAGGCTCCCCATCGACGGTGCGGCCGAGGTCGCCGGATCGAAGGGCGGCATGCTCGCCCGCACCGCCTCGCGAGCCCGGTCGTCGAGGCCGCGCACCCGGTCGTGGTAGTGCGGAGACGTATCGGAGTTCTCCGGGGTGAAGGCGGGGACGACGAGCGTGCCGTGTGCTCCCAGCGTGTCCCGCAACGCACCGGCCACGGCAAGGACCCCGCCGCTCACCGGGCCGACCGCGCGCATCGAGGCGTGCACCAGGAGGACACCGCCGGGTTCCACGCCGAGCTCGGACAGCTGCCCGGCCAGCCCGCTCCGGCTGTGGGTGACGGACGGCGCAGTCGTAGTAGTCACAGCCCGCCATTCTCCCAGCCGGACGCCGGGCGCGACACCACGCACATTCGGACGAGGGACGCGAGTGCGCCTCCGGGCTTCCCTAACGCTTCAGTGCGGGGATCTCGATCGCGGGGCACCGGTCCATGACCATGTCCAGCCCCGCCGCACGTGTGCGGCTGTAGGCCTCCGTGTCGACCACCCCGAGCTGGAACCAGACAGCCCTGGCACCCGCCGCGACCGCCTCGTCGGCCACCGCTCCCGCCAGCTCACTGTTGACGAAGACGTCCACCACATCGACCGGGAACGGTATGTCGGCCAGCGAGGCGTAGCCGTCCTCGCCGTGCACCCGTTCCGCCTTCGGATGCACCGGGACCACCCGCTTGCCGAAGCGCTGAAGCACCTCGGCGACGCCGTAGGCCGCCCGCGACCGGTTGTCGGACAGGCCCACCACGGCCCAGGTGTCACCGCTGTCCCGGAGAATCCGGTGGATCGTCTCTTCGTCTGCGTACATGATCCGGACAACGGACGGCGGCCCCGGACCATTCCCCTGCGGGGCATAGGCTGGCCGGATGCAGGAGCAGTACCGGACAGTCGCCCGAGCAGGCGTGCACGAGAGCGAGATCAATCGATCGCGCTTCATCTGCGCGCTCGCCCCCGCCGCCACCGAGCAGGAGGCGCAGGACTTCGTCGCACGTGTCCGCAGGGAACACCCGACCGCCACCCACAACTGCTTCGCCTACGTGATCGGCGCCGACGCCTCCGTGCAGAAGGCGAGCGACGACGGGGAACCCGGGGGCACCGCGGGTGTCCCCATGCTGCAGATGCTGACGCGCCGTGAGATGCGCTACGTCGTCGCCGTCGTCACCCGCTACTACGGCGGCGTCAAGCTCGGTGCCGGCGGACTGATCAGGGCCTACGGGGGAGTGGTCGGCGAGGCCCTCGACGAGCTCGGTACCATCACCCGTCAGCGCTTCCGCCTCGCCACGATCACCGTCGGCCACCAGCGCGCGGGCAAGCTGGAGAACGACCTCCGGGCCACCGGCCGCACCGTGCGCGAGGTCCGCTACGCGGAGGCCGTCGTCATCGAGATCGGGCTGCCGGACGCCGACGTCGAGTCCTTCCGCGGCTGGCTGGCCGATGCGACGGCGGGCGAGGCCGGGCTGGAGCTGGGCGGCGAGGCGTACGGGGACGCCTGATCGGACCTTCGGGCCGCGGCGGGCCGGCCCGCCACCGCCTCCGACGAAATGCAGGAGCCGGACGTGGCCGGCGGTGATGCGAGACTGTGCGGGGTGAGGAAAGAGGGGCTCACCCCCTCGGGGGCGGAGGAAGAGAATCATGCGGGGCGGAGCCGGGTCTTGAGAATTCTGCACACATCGGACTGGCACCTGGGGCGCTCGTTCCACCGGGTCTCCCTGCTCGAAGCCCAGGCCGCCTACCTGGACCACCTGGTGGCCACGGTGCGCGAGCACGAGGTGGAAGTGGTCCTCGTCGCGGGTGATGTGTACGACCGGGCCGTTCCGCCGCTGTCCGCCGTCGAGCTCTTCGACGACGCGCTGCACCGGCTCGCCGCCGTCGGTGTGCCCACCGTGATGATCTCCGGGAACCACGACTCGGCACGCAGGCTGGGCGTCGGTGCGGGACTGATCGGGCGGGCCGGAATCCATCTGCGCACCGACCCCGCCGACTGCGCCACCCCCGTCGTCCTGCGGGACGCACACGGCGACGTGGCGTTCTACGGGCTGCCCTACCTGGAACCGGCCCTGGTGAAGAATGTCCTCGAGGCGGAGCGCGCCGGCCACGAAGCGGTGCTGAGCGCAGCCATGGAGCGGGTACGCGCGGACCTCGCGGGCCGCCCGGACAGCACCCGGTCCGTGGTGCTCGCCCACGCCTTCGTCGCGGGCGGCGAGCCCAGCGACAGCGAGCGCGACATCACCGTCGGCGGGGTGGCCGCCGTGCCCGCCGGGGTCTTCGCCGGCGTGGACTACGTGGCGCTCGGCCATCTGCACGGCTGTCAGGCCGTCACCGAGCGCGTCCGCTATTCCGGCTCGCCGCTCGCGTACTCCTTCTCCGAGGCCGGCCACCGCAAGACGATGTGGCTGATCGACCTCGACGCCTCGGGCACGGTCACCGCCGAACGTCTGGACTGCCCGGTGCCCCGCCCCCTCGCCAGGCTCCGCGGCCACCTCGACGAGCTCGTCGAGGACCCCGCGCTGGAGCGGCACCGGGAGTCCTGGATCGAGGCCACCCTCACCGACCAGGTGCGCCCGGCCGAGCCGATGGCCCGGCTCCTGGAGCGGTTCCCGCACACGCTCAGCCTCGCATTCGAACCGGACCGGGCCCCCGACGACCCGCTCGCCTCGTACGCACAGCGCCTCGAGGGGCGCGACGACCAGCAGATCGCCGAGGACTTCGTGGCACATGTACGCGGCGGCTCCGCGGCCGACGAACAGGAACGCACGGTGCTGCGCGGCGCCTTCGAGCACGTCCGGGTGGACGACGGCGTGCGCGAGGTGAACCGTTGAGACTCCACCGCCTCACCGTCACCGCCTTCGGGCCCTTCGGCACCACCCAGGAGATCGACTTCGACGCCCTCTCGTCGGCCGGGCTCTTCCTGCTGCACGGACCGACCGGCGCCGGGAAGACGTCGGTACTCGACGCGGTCTGTTACGGCCTCTACGGCGCGGTGCCCGGCGCGCGCCAGAGCCCCGGCACCTCGCTGCGCAGCGACCACGCCCCGGCGGACCTCCCCACCGAGGTCGGGCTGGAACTGACCGTCGGCGGCCGCCGCCTCGAAATCACCCGGAGCCCCGCACAGCCCCGCCCCAAGAAGAAGGGCAGCGGCTTCACGACGGAGAAGGCCCAGAGCCGGCTGCGCGAGTACGACCCCATCGACGGCTGGCGGCCGCTCAGCCGCTCGCACCAGGAGATCGGCGAGGAGATCACCCAGCTCATCGGGATGAGCCGGGAACAGTTCTGTCAGGTGGTGCTCCTGCCGCAGGGCGACTTCGCCCGCTTCCTGCGCGCCGATGCCGAGGCCCGCGGCAGACTCCTCGGCAGGCTCTTCGACACCCACCGCTTCGCCGCCGTCGAGGACCGCCTGGCCGAATTGCGCCGTTCCGCCGAAACCCGGGTCAGGGCCGGGGACGAACGCGTCCTCGCGGCCGCTCAGCGGATCGCCCAGGCCGCCGGACCCGCCGCACGTGAATCGCCGCTGCCCGACCTCCAGCCCGGCGAACCGGGGCTCGCCGAGAGCGTGTTGGGGTGGGCCGCGACGGCCCGCAGCGGTGCCCGCGAACGGCTCGACATCGCCGCCTGTCTTCTCGCCATGGCCGAGGGCCGGCAGTCGGCCGCCCGTCAGGCCCTCGACAGCGAACGCGAACTCGCCGCACTCCAGCAGCGGTACGAGGAGACACGGCGCCGCGCCGCCGCACTCGAAGCCGGCCGCCCCGACCGCGACCGGCACCACGAACGCCTCGCACGGGCCCGCAAGGCGGACCTCGTCGCGCCCGCGCTCGACCTGCGCGAGGCGGCCGAGCGCGCGTACCGCACGGCCTGCCGGGCCCGTGACCGCGCCCGTGCCGTGCTCCCCGGCACCCTGACCGACGCCGGTGCCGAACAGCTCGCGGAGCTGGAGCGACGGCTCCGCCAGGAGCTCGGCGGGCTCGACGCCGCGCAGCGTGCCGAGCGGCGCAGCGCCCGGATCGACACCGAGCGGGCCGGACTGGAGCGCCAGGCCAGGGCCGACGACGAACTGATCCGCGAAGCGGATGCCTGGCTGGCCGACTGGGAGTCCACCCGCGACGGCCTGCGGGCAGGCATCGAGGCGGCCCAGGAGGCCGCCACTCGCGCCGAACAGCTCGCCGGCCGGCTGGAGCCCGCCCGCGCGCGGCTGGACGCGGCCCGCCGCCGCGACTCGCTCGCCGCCCAGGTGTCGGCCGCCGCGGAGCGGCTGGCCACGGCCCGGGAGCACGCCGCCGCGGCCCATGAGTCGTGGCTGGAGCTCCGCGAACGACGGCTGCGTGACATCGCGGCGGAACTGGCGGCGGAGCTGGTGGACGGCGAGGACTGCAAGGTCTGCGGCTCGCCCGACCACCCCAGGCCGGCCCGCGCGGCCGACGGACATGTCGACAAGGCCGCCGAGGACCGGGCCCTCGACACCCACCGTCGCGCCGAGGAGGCGCGTACCCGGGCGGACCGGGAGCTCGGAGTCGTACGCGAGCAGCACACGGCGGCCCGAGCAGCCGCACGGTCGGCGGTCCCGCAGCCGAGGGACGGGGCAGGAGCCGACCCCACGGGCACCGGGCCCGAAGCCGATCCCACCGTCGCCGAACTCGGTGCACTCGTCGACCGGTTGACGAGCATGCATGCCGAGGCCCATCGCACGGCGACGGGCATGCACGCCGCGCGCGAGGCCCTGGCAGCCGCCGAGCGGGAACAGGCCGAACGCCTCGACGGCCGGCAGACCGCCGAACGCCGGGCCGCCGCCCGCACCTCCCTGCGTGAGGGACTGGACCGTGAACAGGCCGCGCTGGAGGCCGAGTTGAAGAACGCACGCGGCGACTTCGGCAGTGTGGCCGAACACGCCGCGCTACTGGAACGCCGCGTCGCTCTGCTCGCCGAGGCCGCCGAGGCGGTACGGGCGGAGGAGACGGCCGCTCAGCGCCGCAAGGAAGCCGACGACCGGCTCGCCGACGCCGCGTTCCGGGCCGGGTTCGACACCCCGCAGGCCGCCGCGGAGGCGCTCCTCGACGACGCCGCACAGCGCGAACTCCAGCGGCTCAGCGACGCCTGGCAGTCCGAGGCCGCGGCGGTGGCCGACCGGCTGGCGGAGACGGAGACCCGGGCCGCCGCCGTCCGCCCGCAGGCCGCGGTGGAGGCCGCGCAGACCGCGTACGACACGGCTGAGCGCTCGCTGCGGGACGCCTCCGTCGCGCTCAGTGCCGCGCGCGAACGCTGCGCCGAACTCGGCCGGCTCTCGCGCGGCGCCGCGGACGAGGCACGCCGACTCGGCCCGCTGCGCGAGGAGTACGACCGGGTGGCGCGGCTGGCCGGACTCACCGCGGGCACCTCCGCGGACAACGAACGCAAGATGCGGCTGGAGTCCTACGTGCTCGCCGCCCGGCTCGAACAGGTCGCCGCCGCAGCCACCGCACGGCTCCAGCGCATGTCGTCCGGCCGCTACACACTGGTCCACTCCGACGCCCGCAGCGGCGGCCGCAGGGCAGGCCTGGGACTGCATGTCGTCGATGCCTGGACCGGCCGCGAGCGCGACACGGCGACGCTCTCGGGCGGCGAGACCTTCTTCGCCTCGCTCGCCCTCGCGCTCGGCCTCGCCGATGTCGTCACCGACGAAGCGGGCGGTGTCCGGCTGGACACCCTCTTCATCGACGAGGGCTTCGGCAGTCTGGACGACCAGACCCTCGACGAAGTGCTCGACGTGCTGGACTCGCTGCGCGAGCGGGATCGCAGCGTCGGCATCGTCAGCCACGTCGGCGACCTGCGCCGCCGTATCCCCGCACAGCTCGAAGTGGTGAAGGAGCGCCAGGGTTCGGCAGTGCGGCATCGTACTGAGGGCGAGGTCAGTGGCTGACGGCGCGGCGGGGGAGCGGTGCGGAGCGGACGACGCTCGTGGTCAGCGAGCCGAGGGCGCCGGTCCTGCCCGATATGTGCTCCAGGCGTCTCGTCGAGCGGGCGGTGAGCTTCAGTACGAAGCAGTCGTCACCGGGTGAGGATCTGCGAGGGGCACGGGCGGCGCGGCGCCGACCCGCTCACCGCACCGGTCGATGCCGAGGACTGCGGACGCTGACCGATCCGATGCCGCTCGGGCCGCGAAGCGCTCGGCGGCTGGGCTCGTGGCGTGAACCGAGCCCGGCCGCCGCGGGATTAAGTCAGAGCCTGGACAGCTCGTCGACGAGATCGTCGAGTCCGAGCGGACCCTGCGACAGGGCGGCCATGTGCCAGGCCTTGGCGTCGAACGCGTCACCGTGTGCCCTGCGGGCGTTCTCCCGGCCCAGCAGCCAGGCGCGCTCGCCCAGCTTGTAGCCGATGGCCTGCCCCGGCATCGAGAGGTAGCGCGTCAGCTCGCTCTCCACGAAGTCGGCGGGACGGCCGCTGTGGTTGCCGAAGAACTCCTGAGCCAGGTCGGGCGTCCACCGCTCGCCGGGGTGGAACGGGGAGTCCGCAGGGATCTCCATCTCCGCGTGCATGCCGATGTCCACGATCACCCGGCAGGCCCGCATCATCTGCGCGTCCAGGTAGCCGAGGCGGCGTTCCGGGTCCGGCAGGAAGCCCAGCTCGTCCATGAGCCGCTCCGCGTACAGCGCCCAGCCCTCGCAGTTGGCGCTGACGCAGCCGATCGACGCCTGGTACCGGGACAGGCTCTCGGTCACGTGCGTCCACTGGGCGAACTGCAGATGGTGGCCCGGCACACCCTCGTGGTACCAGGTGGACACCAGGTCGTACACCGGGAAGCGGGTCTCGCCCATCGTGGGCAGCCAGGTCCGGCCGGGGCGGGAGAAGTCCTCGGAGGGGCCCGTGTAGTACGGGGCCGCGGCGCCGCCGGGCGGGGCGATGCGGGACTCCACCTTCCGTACGCGTTCGGCGAGTTCGAAGTGCGTGCCGTCGAGCGCCTCGATCGCCTCGTCCATCAGGTTCTGCAGCCAGGTCCGGACTTCGTCGACCCCCTCGATGTGCCGGCCGTGCACATCGAGATGGGCCAGCGCCTCCCAGGGGCCGGCACCGGGCAGCACCTTCTCGGCCTCGGTCTTCATCTCGTCGAGCAGCCGGTGGTACTCGGACCAGCCGTACGCGTACGCCTCGTCGAGGTCCAGATCGGTGCCGTTGAAGAAGCGCACCCAGCGGGCGTACCGCTCGCGGCCCACCGTGTCCGGGGAACCATCGATCGCCGGGGCGTACACATCGCGCATCCAGTCGCGAAGCGCCGCGACCGCCTCCGTGGCCAGCCGGGCGCCCTCGTCCAGTTCGGCACGCAGCTTCGCGGGTCCGGCTGCCGCGAACTCCTCGAAGAAGCCCGGTCCGCCGTCGCCCGCCCACTCGTCGAGCTGGCCGACGACGGTGGCGGTGGCGCGCGGACCGGCGTACAGCTTGCGCTCCAGACCGAGCGCGAGCGACTCGCGGTAGCTCTCCAGCGAGGCGGGAACCGCCCGCAGCCGGTCCGCGACCGCGGACCAGTCCTCGTCGGTCTCGGCCGGTGTCACCGTGAACACGCCGCGGACGCTGTGCGGCGGGGAGAAGAGATTGGAGACCCTGCACAGCCCCTCGTCCGCCTTGTGAACGGCGAGTTCCGCCGTGAGACGCTCGCGCAGAAGCCGGGCGCAGCGGCGCTCGGTATCGCTGTCCGCACCGGGGAGCTGTTCGGCGGCATCGAGCTCCGCCAGAGTGGTGCGGGCCAGCTCGGCAAGGGCTTCCTGGCCGACGGGGGAGAAGTCGGGAAGGCGGCGCGAGCTCTCCGCGACACCGAGGTAGGTGCCGGTGATCGGGTCGAGTTCGATGAGCGCGTCGACATAGGCGTCGGCGACCTGGCGGGGCAGCGCGCTGCTGGAAGTGTGTGACATGCGGACATCCTTGTACGGCGGAGGCATCCGCGTCATCACCATTCGGTCTCAGTGGCCTGACTCCGCCGATTCCGCGGCCGGCGGCAGCAGTGGACCGCACTCCCACTGCTGGAATATCAGCCTGGTCTCGACCCGGGCCACCTCGCGGCGCGAGGTGAATTCGTCCAGTACCAGACGTTGCAGATCGGCCGTGTCCGTGACCGCGACATGCACCAGATAGTCGTCCGGGCCGGTCAGATGGAACAGCGCGCGGGACTCCGGCAGTGTCCTGATGCGTTCGACGAACGGGCCGATGAGCTCCCTGCGGTGCGGTCGGACCTGTACCGAGAGCAGCGCCTCCAGGCCCCGGCCGAGCCGGGCCGGGTCCAGCCGCAGCTGTTGGCCGAGAATGACGCCCGACCGGCGCAGCCTGGTCACCCGGTCCAGACAGGTCGACGGCGCGACGCCGACCTCGGCTGCCAGCTCGCGGTAGGTGGTCCGGGCATCGTTCTGCAACAACCGCAGAATGTGCAGATCCACCGGATCGAGAGCGACAGAATCGGCCACCTGCCGAACGTAGCACGGGAGATGACCGCATGGATCCGGTACTTGTTCAGAGTGGTGGCATGGACACCGAATCCTCGATGGCGCCCTCGACGACAACCCGGTCCAGGGCGCTGGCCACCGAAGCCGTGCACGCGGGCCGCGACGATCTCGCGGCCCTCGGACTGCACGCCCCGCCGATCGACCTGTCCACCACCTATCCCTCGTACGACTCCAGGGGCGAGGCGGAGCGGATCGACACCTTCGCCGCCACCGGCGCCAGGCTCGAAGGGCCGCCGGTCTACGCACGGCTGGACAACCCGACGACGGCCCGGTTCGAGACCGCCCTCGCCCTGCTCGAAGGGACCGAGAGCGCCGTATCGTTCGCCAGCGGAATGGCGGCGCTCACCGCCGTGCTGCTGGTCCGCGCGAGCATGGGCCTGCGCCATGTGGTCGCCGTCCGGCCGCTCTACGGCTGCAGCGACCATCTGCTCGGCGCCGGGCTGCTGGGCACCGAGGTGACCTGGACCGATCCCGTGGGCATCGCGGAGGCGATCCGTCCGGACACCGGTCTGGTGATGGTGGAGACGCCCGCCAATCCGACGCTCGCCGAGGTCGACGTCCGCGCCGTCGCACACTCCTGCGGCTCAGTGCCCCTGCTCGTCGACAACACCTTCGCCACCCCGGTGCTCCAGCGGCCCGTCGAGCACGGCGCCCGGATCGTGCTGCACAGTGCCACCAAGTACCTCGGCGGGCACGGTGACGTGATGGGTGGAGTCGTCGCCTGCGACGAGGAGTTCGCCGCCCGCCTGCGACAGGTGCGTTTCGCCACCGGCGGGGTGCTGCACCCGATGGCCGGATATCTGCTGCTGCGCGGCCTGGCCACGCTCCCGGTACGGGTACGGGCGGCATCCGCGAGCGCCGCCGAACTGTCCCGCAGGCTGACCGCTGATCCGCGCATCGCCAGGGTCCACTACCCGAAGCTGGGCGGAGCGATGGTCTCGTTCGAGGTGTATGGGGATCCGCACCGGGTGATCTCGGCCGTGCGGCTCATCACGCCCGCGGTGAGCCTCGGCAGCGTGGACACCCTGATCCAGCATCCGGCCTCCATCAGCCACCGCATCGTGGATGAGGGAGACCGGCGGTCCTCCGGTGTCGGGGACCGGCTGCTGCGCATGTCGGTCGGCCTGGAGGACGTCGAGGACCTGTGGGCCGATCTGTGCCAGGCACTGAGCTCGCAGGAGATCGGACGCGAGCCCTCCGCTTCCGGGGAGGTGGCGGCCGGGGAGTCAGCGGCCGACCTGCTCGTACGGGGGCAGTGAGCGGACCGGCGTCGCGTCCAGCCGGGCGGTGATGACCAGGGTGCCCTCCTCGATCTGGTAGTCCAGCGGCAGGGACAGCGCGCGCATGGCCGCCACCATGCCGGTGTTGGACGATTGGGTGACGGCGTAGACGCTCTCGCAGCCCCCCTCGATGGCGAGTGCCACCAGGCGGCCGAGGAGCTTCGAGCCGATGCCGCGACGCTGCCAGTCGTCCTCGACGAGGAGGGCGACCTCGGTCTCGTCGCCGTCCCAGAGGAGGTGGCCGAGCGCGACCAGCCGGCCCGAGGCCGTCTGCACGGCGAGCGTGCGGCCGAAGCGGGGGCTCAGCAGGTGGTCCAGGTAACGGTCGGCGTCGTGGACCGGCCCGTGGTACCGCAGCCGCAGGGTCTGCTCGGAGCAGCGGTCGTGCATCTCACGTGCTGCACGGAGGTCGCCCGTGTCCGCACGACGCACCGTGATCTCGTTGCCCTCGGACAGCGTGAGCACGTGTCCGCCGCGCGGGACGCGAGGTCCGAGCCGGGCGTCGAGCTCGACCAGGGCGCGGGCGCGGGCGAACTCGGTCGGTGTGAACGGAAGGCAGGGCCGTTCGATCGTGATGGAACCCCCGGACGGGTCACGCAGCCGCATCACCGTCTCCTCCAGCACGCCTTCGACGGGGGCGGTCTCACTGGTCTCGCGGCCGGTGACCGAGGCGGTGGGAAGCGAGTGGATGGTGCAGCGGCCGAGCAACTGACGCAGGGCAAGGGGTAGTTCGGCCGCGTCCAGGGCGGTGCGGGTGGCGAGGCCCAGGACGCGCGTCGGGGCGTCGACCAGATCGTGCGTGTCGGCCCGTTCGATCCAGGTCGAACCGCCCCCGGCGGCCGAGACGGCCCGGCTCAGCTGCTGGGCCGGGAGCGAGGCGGGTGCGCGAAGCAGGAACTCGTCGACCGTGCCCTGGGTCAGCGGGTGCGTCTGCAGGGTGAGGATGTCGACCCGGAGCCGGGCGAGGGCGTCGCAGAGCGCTGCCAGGCTGCCGGGGGCGTCCCGCACCGTGGTCCGCATCCGCCACAGCAACGTGCCCTCGGCGGCCGGAGCCGCGGACGGGGCCGGATCCGGGGGCGTGGATGCGGACAGGGCTTGGGGCAGGGCCGAGTCCGCGTGGTTGGCGTCGCCATCGCCCCTGGCGCGGCCGTCGGTGCCGGTGGGTGGCGGCGGGGTGTGGCTGTGCCGCCGTGCCCACCAGGTGTGGAACCCGGCCGTCATCGCCAGAGCGACGGCCGAGGCGATCAGCAGGTACGGTCCGTCCGGCTGGTGTCCGATCAGGTTCGCGATGGCGTCGGCGACCGCGACCGCGGTGAACAGTGCGGCCAGCTCGGTCACGTCCCGCCGCCAGTGGTGGGAGCGGCGGGACCTCTTCGCGGATGTCGCATCAGTCATGGATCCACTCTGACCGAGCGTTGTTGCCTGATCACGAACGCCCTGTGACTGATGGGTTAAGTATGGATCTAGTCCCTTATCACTCACTTTCAGTTGATTTGATGCGTCTGCTGCGCTGGGTCCTCACGTCCGTCCCGAGCCCTGCTCCCAGGCGGCCTTCAGGCGGGCCGCCTGGCGTACCAACTGCGACGATCCGCCGCGCGCGGCCGTTTCGGTGAGCCCGGGTATCGGCTCGCCACCCCCCACCGCCCCGCCGTGCTCCGTGCACTCGGCGGCCACGGAGAGCAGATCGCCCAGCCCCCGGGGCGTCGCCTTCTTGTCGGCCAAGAGCCCTGGCAGAGCGGGGACCAGCACGGAGAGCACCGTCCGGTACGCGCCCGTGGCGGCCGCGGTGCGTGCGGAGTCGGCGAGGCGATTGGGCTTCACCAGCCTGTAGTCGAGGAGGAGCGCCAGCTGCTCGCCGAGCAACGTCGCGTCCAGCCGTTGCTGGGCCGCGAGCATCAGCAGGGCATCCACCCCCGACAGCCGGTCCTCCGGATACCGGGCACCCAGCGCGTACGCCACAGCCAGTTGGATGGCCTCGGTGGCCGGGCCGCCCGGTTCCACAAGGCCGAGAAGCGGCTGTGCCGCATGCTTCAGTTCATCGGTGACACACGTCGCGATGGTTGGCAGCAGCCACGCGGCCAGTGTCTCGCTGTCCTCGGGCAGGGTGGCGACCCAGGGCTCGGACTGGTCGTTCCAGTGGTCGCAGGTGCGATGACGTGGCGTGTGCGCGCTGCCCAGCCAGTGGAAGGAGCGTGGGAACTCCTGCTGAATGAACGGGTTTTCCCCGCTCGCCATCAGGGCGCGCCGGGTCCAGTCGGCCGGCTGCCGCTCCACCCAGCCGCGGGCAGTGGACTCCTGTCTGTCCAGGTCGTACCGGTGGACGGTTGCGAGCGGCCGGTCCATGCGCAGCCAGGCGGCCAGTCGGTCGCCCTCCGGGGTGCCGAGCCCGGCGGCTGCCTCGGCCGCGGCTTCCTGCGCAACGCCGCGCCGCACACGCAGCAGGGCCTGCGCGAAGTCGGCCTCCCCGGGCCGGGCTCCGAGCTGCTGGTAGGTGCGCAGCCGCTCGACCAGCACGGCAGGGTCGATCGAGCCGGTGTGCCAGGTCGGGAGGGCCAGCAGGAACGGTGCACTGCCGGTCAGGACCGCGTCGGCGGCTTCCCACAGCCGGGCCTTCAGTACTCCCTTGAGCGCTGCATGGACACAGACACTGCTGCCGGTCCAGGCCGAACGGCCCGCCTGCACCGCCTCCATCGGCACCCGGCCGAGCAGCACGGCCAGGACCAGGGTGATCCCTGCCTCCGAGCGAAGCCGATGCTCGACTCTCGACTGCGGTTCGTCGACGAGCCACCAACTGCCGGCGAGGGCATCCCGCAACGCCGCGGTCAGTGCGGGCCGGTCGGTGCGGGCATGGCGAACCAGCCCGTCCAGCGCCCGCTCGAAAGCGGGGGAGTCCCGTGACGCGGTCCTCGCCAGGACCACCAGCTCCTCGACGAGCTCGGGCAGCGTCGCGGGCGCCGGTTCGATACGTCGCGGGACGGGGACGGAGGGCAGAAGCTCCACGTACGGCTCCGCCGCCGACGGGGTGTCCATCAGGTCGCCGAACACCTCGGCCGCCGCAGTTCGGAGCGCCGGACTCAACAGCGGGGCGGACAGGGCGGTTTCTTCGCGCACCGCCGTGTCGGCAGCCGGAAGGTACCGTGCGATGAGCTTGAGGGCCCGCTCCTGGATGTCGATGTCGGCGTGCCCGAAGGCCTCGGCGACGACGGGCAGGAGTTCCCCGGCTGCCGATGGATCGCGGCGCAGTTTCTTGCCGATCAGCACCAGTTGGGCACGAACGAGCTTCTTCTCCGGACGGAACAGCAGGGAACCCGAGACTTCCACCAGGGACCGCACGGGCAGTTCACCGTGCTCGTCCAGCCGGGCGAGCACCTCCTGGGCGTGGCCGGCCGCGGTGGAGATCCCGTCCGCCGCCAGGGCGGTCCAGTCAGCAATCCGCTCCGCCTCCTCCTCGCGGGTGAGCGCGAGCCGACGCAACAGGGCGAGGAAGAAACGCAGTTCACCGGGCTTTCCACCGCGGACCAGCCGGGCCACACAGGCGTCGACCAGTGAAACCCGCTCCAGCAGACCTTCGTCCGCGAGGAGGGCGAGCGCCACATGCCAACGGCTCGGGTCGTCCGGCTCGTCGAACCAGAGCGTCGACGAGGGGAGTTCCGCCACCTCGAAGAGCCGCGGCACGAGAGCGGTGAGATACGGGTCCGTCCGGAGGACGTCGGCCAGTGGTCGTCTGTTCTGCTGCCACTGTGAGCTCGAGAGCGCGTCGGCCCAGCCGCGCACGAAACCCTCCGAGGTGGGCACGGCGCACTGCGAGGCCTTCACCAGCCCGCTGATCAGCTCGTAGAAGAGCTCCGCAGTCCCGGGACGGTCCGCCAGCCGGTGCGCGACATCACCGAGCCACTCGGGGGCGCGGTCCGAGAGGACATCGACAAGCATCGAATAGGGAGGCCGTGACCAGATCTGCAGATCCCGGCCGCCGATCCAGGCGGCGCAGCCCGCGGCTCCTGTGTGGCAGCCGGCGCCCGCGACCAGCAGAGCCTTGCGGATCCTGTCCTGCTTCTCCCAGGGCCAACTCCGCGCCTCCTTGCGCAGTGCCTTCAGCTCGGCCAGCGCCGACCTGCGTCCGGCCCGGTCCAGCTCGGACAGCAGGGCGGGCACGTCCCTGGTGCGTGCTTCCCGGACGGCGGTGATCAGCTCCGTCATCGCGCACCCCCGGCAACCGGCGCACCGCGACGGACCATGCGGACGGCCAGGGCGTGCTTGCACGGGCCCCGTCGCCCGCGGTAGTCCGCCCACCACTGGCAGGTACAGCTCAGCATTCCGTCCTTCTCCCTCACTTGATAGCGGCGTTCCCCCGAGGTCACGGCAGCCGTACCGCCGTCGAGCACGACCGCACCCGAGCCGGCCAGTTTCCGGGCCGCCACCAGGCGCGGGTTGTGCCGCTCGGCCCGGTCGGCGTCGTACGGCAGCTCGCGGTGGAAATACGACGCCTCGGCGAGGTCGTAACCGACCCGGCCCGCCGTCCCCAGCCGGGTGAGCGCCGCCCGTACCCGCTCCACCGTGAGACCCGACTGCTCCGCCAGGTCGGCCAGGTCGATTCGCGGCTCCCAGGCCAGCAGCACGGACACCAACTCGGCGTCGGCCGCGGCATCATCGGTGGCCAGCGCGTCGAGCACACCGCCCTCGCCGGAGAAGCCGCGCGAGGCATCGGGCGAGAGCGTCAGGGTGAGTCGCATCCCCGGCAGCACCACCTCCCATGCGCTCGCGGTGGCCGCGCCGTCGGCCACCGGCCCGTACACCCGCAGCGAGGTGGCATGGCGCAGCACCCGCTGCAGCGTCACCAGCCGTTCGGGACCCGGCAGACACACCGCACCCGCCACCGGGCGCGTCGTCGGCCGGAGAGTCTTCCCCGCGGGGATCACCCACTGGGCGCCCCGCGAGGCATTTCCGGACGAACGCGGCAGCGAACGCAGGAACCGGACGGCCTCGGCCGCCGACAGCTCGGCCCGCAGATCGAAGCCCGCGGACACCACCTGCGCCTCCGCGAAGCCACGCAGCCAACGGTCGGGCAGGGGCACCTTCTTCTCCACGACCGGACCGTCCAGCGTGGTGACCGTCAGCTCCTCCGGACCGACCCGCAGGTGCAGCGGATCGTCGCCCGCTATCCGTGAAAGCGCCTCCCGCAGCGGATTGTTGACGTCGACATTCGTGGTGCCATGGTCCGTACGCGCACCGTCCAGACCCTCCTGGAGCACATCGAGGCGTGCGTACACACCGCAGCAGCCGGAGAACGCCTCGAAGCGCAAACGGTCGCCGTTGCCCGTCACCACCGGGTCGAGGGACGAAGGCAGAGCCGTACGGTAATAGCGTGCGGACGCCACGTCCGCCACGGCCAGCAGCCCTCGGGCGGCGATCCTCGGCGAGGTGAGAAAGCCGGAGAAGAACCGGGGATGCGACTCGACACCCCGCGGTGTGAGACCGCCGGAGGTCTCCAGACCGAGAAGCTGCCCCGCCTGCGAGGAATCCAGCGCGGACGGGCGTGAGTAGGCCAGTGCCTGAACGGATCGGGTCATGGGAAAACCGTAGATCCCACCACTGACAATCGGCCCCCGGTCATCGCCCGGGGGCCGATCGCCGGGCGTCTTCACTGCCCGACGTGCCCCGGCTGCAGCACCTTGCTGAACAGTACGGACCCGCCCTGCGCCCGCAGCCGCACGGTCAACTCGCCGCTGTCGCCGTCGATGTCGACCTCCCCGAAGTACTGCGGCGACTCCATCGGCGACACGTTCGCCCGGTCGGGCGCCCGCACGAAGACCCGGTCGGGACCGAACGTCGCGTCCAGCGCGTTGGCCTGGAACTGACCTGCGGCCAGCGGGCCCGACACGAACTCCCAGAACGGGGCGAAGTCCTTGAACACCGCACGCCCGGGCTCGTAGTGCTGCGCCGACGTGTAGTGCACATCCGCCGTGAGCCAGACCGTGCCGGTGATCCGGCGGTGCTTGATGAACCGCAGGAGTTCCGCGATCTGCAGCTCACGGCCGAGCGGGGCCCCGGGATCGCCCTGCGCGACCGCCTCGAAGTCCGTCGCACCATCGGTCACCACCAGCCCCAACGGCATGTCCGCGGCGATCACCTTCCACACCGCGCGGGACCGGGACAGCTCGTGCTTGAGCCACCTGAGCTGCTCCGCACCGAGGATTCCCGTTGTGTCGTCGGCCTGCCGGCCGGGGGAGTTGGCATTGCGGAAGGACCGCATGTCGAGAACGAACACATCGAGCAGCGGACCGTGCCGTACCACCCGGTGCATCCGGCCCTCCCCGGACCGGCCGTGCAGTGTGGACACCGGGAAGTACTCGCGGAACGCCCGCATCGAACGGGCCGCAAGCACATCCACGTTCTTCTCGGTGTAGCGGGAGTCGTCCAGGATCTGCCCGGGATACCAGTTGTTGCGCACCTCGTGGTCGTCCCACTGAACGATCGAAGGCACCTGGGCATTGAACTCACGGAGGTTGTGATCGAGCAGGTTGTAGCGGAAGTTCCCGCGGTACTCGGCGAGGGTTTCGGCGACCTTCGACTTCTCCTCGGTGGTGACATTGCGCCAGATCCGGCCGTCGGGCAGGGGCACGCTCGGCTCGATCACCCCGTCCGCGTAGATGTTGTCACCGCTGCACAGGAAGAAGTCCGGATCGAGGCGGCGCATCTCGTCGTACACCGCATAGCCGCCGATGTCCGGGTTGATGCCCCAGCCCTGCCCGGCGATGTCACCGGACCACAGGAAGCGCGCCCCGTCGCGGCGCCGGGCCGGCGCGGTCCGGAACGTCCCGTACACCGGCTCCCCGGTGCGGCGGGGGTCCTGGGGATCGGCGAGTGTCACCCGGTAGTGCACCTGCTCGCCCGGCGGCAGCCCGTACAACGGCGTCGTCCCCGTGAAGTCGGTGCCGGAACCGACGAGCGGACCGTGCCAGGCGCGGGCCCGCCGGAAGGACTCGGTCGCCGATGTCTCCACGATCATCCGGGCCGGCCGGTCCGACCGCACCCAGACCAGCGCGGAGGACGAGGTGACATCGCCCACCTGCACGCCCCACGCCGCACGCGGCCGGCCGGACAACGCGAAGGCGGGAGCCGCCGCGCCCACCGCCGGGAGCGTGAGCGCGGCCGACACGGCGAGTGAGCCGCGCAGCACGCTGCGGCGGGCGGGGGAGGGATTTCGCGGACTGTTCGACATCGAGGCGCCTCCGGGCGGGGTCAGCGGGACGAGCGGGTGGCTGGTCGAGCGACCCCACCCTTGTTCCCGTCGGCGGCGCGCACACCAACCTGAGATGAACACCCGACGCCGTCCCCGCCGGTACCCGGTCCGTCCGTGCCCCTTGGAGCCACCGCCGGCAGCCGTACGACCTGTCCGCTGCCCCGGAGCGGAGTTGCCCGGCGTACGGATCCGGCGCCTGGTGCGTCGTCAGCGGCTGGTGTCGAGAATGACGCGTGCCACGAGCGCCGGATCGTCGTTCATCGGCACATGACCGCAGCCCGGCAGCCGGACCAACCGGGCTTCGGGGATGGTGTGCTTGGCCCTGATCCCCTGTCGGCGCAGCAGGATCCGGTCCCGGCTGCCCCAGGCGACGGTCACGGGCAGCCCCGGCACATCGTCGGTGAACGCGACGCTTCCCCCGGAGGCGAGCGTCTGGTGGAAACCGGTCGCCTCACGCAGGGCGAGGGTCTCCGCGACCACGGCAGCGGGTGAACGGCGGCCGGGCCGGGCGTAGATGGTGCTGGTCAATGCCGTGCGCCCGGCCGCGCTGTGCGAGAGCCGCTCGATCAGCGGGACCGGCATCGACAACGCGGCCCGCCGCATGGCCCGCAGCGTCCCGAACGCATAACGTCGTTCGCCCGCGGTCCAGAATCCGGCGGGCGACAGAGCCGTCACCGACCGCACGAGCTTCTCCCGGCCGAGCTCCAACGCCAGCAGGCCGCCGAGCGAATTGCCCGCCACATGCGGCCGGTCCAGGCCGACCTCCTCGCAGAAGGCGCCGAGTACCTTGCCCACGGTCGGCAGGTCGTACGGCAGCCCTTCGGGCAGCTCCGGCGAGACGCCGAAGCCGGGGAGATCGATGGCTGTCACATCCCGCTCCACGGCGAGTACGGACAACACCGGATCCCAGGCCTGACGGTGGTGGCCGATGCCGTGGAGCAGGAGCAGAGGCTCGCCGGCGCCGGTCCGTTCATACGCCACGGACACCCTCCGGGGCCCTTGTGGTGACTCGACGCTGAACGAGACCGTGCTGGCCATGCTGGTGCTCCCCGGTGATCCGGCATGAAGGGCCATGCCTGAAGGCGGCTTAGACGTCTTGTCAATAACAATTACCGCTCAGTAGCCCGTAGTTCAAGTGGCGCGGGCAATTCGTGCTGGACAGGGTGCGACAGGTCGGTTGGGATGGGGGAGTGAAAGCCGACACCGCGACCGATGTCTTCGAGAGCCACCGCCCCGTGCTCACCGGCGTTGCCTACCGCATGCTGGGCCGGATCGCCGATGCCGAGGACGTGGTGCAGGAGGCCTGGCTCCGCTGGTCCTCGGCGTCACGTGAGGACGTACGGGAGCCGCGCGCGTTTCTCGTGAGGATCATCACCCGCCTCGCCGTCGACCGGCTGCGGCAGGTGCAGACGCGCCGCGAGGCGTACGTCGGGCCGTGGCTGCCGGAGCCGGTGGTCACCGATTTCGGGCCCGCCGTTCCCGACACCGCGGAACGGGCTGTCCTGGCCGACTCCGTATCGGTCGCCGTGCTCGTAGTCCTGGAGTCCCTGTCGCCGCTGGAACGGGCCGTCTTCGTGCTGCGCGAGGCGTTCGGCTTTCCGTACGCGGAGATCGCGGCCGCTCTGGACCGGACCGAGGCCGCGGTCCGTCAGCTGGCGGGACGTGCGCGGCGCCATGTGGAGGAGCGCAAACCGCGCTACGACGTCGACCCGGCCCACCGGCGTGATCTCACCGAGCGGTTCCTCGCCGCGGCGGCGGGTGGCGACATCGAGGAACTGCTGGTCCTGCTCGCGCCCGACGCGCGGCTCGTCGGGGACAGCGGCGGAAAGTCCAGGGCGCCGCTGCGGATCATCGAGAGCGCCGACAAGGTCGGCCGGTTCCTCTTCGCCGTCGCCCACGATCAGGTCGAGGACCTCGACTTCCGGTTGCTGGAACTCAACGGCGGGCCAGGTCTGCTGCTGTTCCTGGGCGGAAAGGTCGACTCGGTCGTTCAGTTGGACATCAGGGACGGGCTCATCCAGTGCGTATATATCGTGCGGAACCCTGACAAACTCACTCGCTTCACCGACCTCCGCGAGGAGTAGCGGGCCCCTGGTCGCAGTCCGCGCTCGCCGCCGGCGCCGGTGACTCCGGTTGCCCGGGAGCCCGACGCCCGGCAGCTGTCCGAAGCCCCACGTCCTGCCTGGTCGTGGGGTCTCGTGCTGCGCTCGCCCCACAGCCGCACGAACGTCCTGTGAACGCTCTGCGGCAGATGCCCGTTTCGCTGCGTGACCGATGATGATTGGTCTTGACCAAGGGTGTGTACCGTCCTATGGTCTCAACGTTAAGACAGGAACCTTTAATAAATAACGTCGCGGAATAGCCGCTGGGTGATTGCGGAGGACAGGGTGGGGACCACGCAGCTGGAATCGGTGCAGGAGCCGAAGTACTGGCACCTCAAGACCGTGCTCAGTGAGGCACTCGACTCGGACTTTGCGGTGGGGGAGATCCTGCCCAACGAGCGCGAGCTCGCCGCCCGCTTCGGAGTCGCCCGAGCCACGCTCCGGCAGGCCCTGGAGCAGCTCGAACTGGAAGGAAGGCTGCAGCGTCGCCGCGGCGTCGGGACCACTGTCGCACCGCCGCGAGTCGGCGTCGCCGTCTCGACGGCACAGCGGGACTGGTCCGGCGGCGGTGCGGTGGAGGCCTGGCAGCCGGTGGACTGCACGACGGCGGTCGCGCCCTCGTCGGTCGTGGCCGTGCTCGACGTGGAGGCCGACGAGCCGGTGCACATCGTGCGCCGGATCCGGGTGACCCACGGACAGACGGTCGCTGCGGAACTCCTGTACGTCCCGTCGTCGTCCGTGCCCGAACTCTCCGCGATCGACGCTCCCTCCGGACCCACCCGGGCCCGCGGGGTCCTGCGCGAACTGCACCGCCTCGGCCTCGACGGTCAGGACCGGTCGGTGGAGCTCGGCTCGGCACGGGTGGACGACGCCAAAGAGCTCGACCGGCTGCCCGGTGCTCCTGTCCTCGTCGTCACGACCCGCTATCTCGTGGAGGGCGGCACGGCGGCGCTCTCCGTCGCCACGTACCGGGCCGACACCTGCCGGCTCACCTTCGGTGACTCGGGCGACCTGGAGATCAGCCACCACGAGCAGGAGCGCCAGGCCTCCTGAGTACGGCCGGTTCCGCCGGTCTTCGCCTGTCCGTACGGCCCGTCGCATTCAGCGGCGGGCCGTCACCGTTCCCTCCACCGCGAAGAGCTGCTCCTCCACATGGTCGAGAGCCAGGCGCAGGGCTCCGGTGGCCACCGCCGCCTCGCCGAGCAAGGACAGCGTGACCCGCGGCGGCCGAAGGCAGTAGCGGGCCAGCTCGCTGCGGAGCGGATCCAGGACATCGTCCAGCCCGGTGGCCCAGCCACCCACCACCACGAGCTCGGGGTCCAGCGCCAGCACCAGCGCCGCGACATCGTGCACCAGGCGCTGAATGAACCGTTCCACCGCAGCCTGCGCACGGGCATCGCCCTGCCTGGCCTTCGCGAACACATCGGCGACGGCAGGTTCGTCCAACGGATCCAGTGGAGTGCCCGTCGTGGACAGAAGCCGCTCCGGAGTCACTTCGCGGCCGAGCAGATGCAGCGCGCCGATCTCGCCCGCGGCACCGCCGAAGCCCCGGTGAAGCCGCCCGCCGATCAGCGAACCAGCGCCCGGGCTCAGCCCCGCCAGAACGAACACGATGTCGTCGGACTCGGTGGCCGCACCCTTCCAGTGCTCCGCGACCGCCGCGGCATTGGCATCGTTCTCCACCAGGACGGGGCAGCGGAAGGAGCGCCGCAGCCGATCACCCAGCGCCAGACCCGTCCAGCCCGGCAGCGCGGTGCCCAGCCGTACCGTCCCGTCCGCCTCCACGATCCCGGGGCTGCCGGCTCCCACCGCACGCAGACTGCTCCTGGCCACACCCGTCCGCCGCAGGAGGTCGGCCACCACGGCCCTGACCTTGTCGAGCCGGTCGTCGGCGCCGGCGGTCTCCGACACCTCGCGGGCGCCCGCACCGATGATCCGCCCGTCCAGCCCGGACAGCAGCGCGGAGACGCGGTGCGGGCCGATCTCGATACCGAGCAGGTGCCCGGCCTCGGCACGGAACCGGAACCGACGGGCCGGCCGTCCCTGGCGTCGGGCCTCACCCCCGTCGGGCATGGACTCGACGACCAGTCCGGCCTCGAAGAGCCCCTCCATGACGCCCTCGACCGTCGGACGGGACAGCCCGGTGACCCGGGTCAGGTCCGTCAGCGTAGGGGCGTCGGCGCCACGCAGCGCGTGCAGCACCACCGCGGAATTGATGCGTCGCAACAGCGACGGATCCCCACCGGTCAGCCGGCCCACGGTGTGTCCTCCCAGCTCTAGCGCATGTCAGGCGGATGGTACTCGCTGGCCAGGTGCGGGGCGACCGTGGGCCGGGGAAGGGTCTCTCCGGGCGCAGGATTCAGCCCGGAGCGACGAACCCCGACTCATATGCCGCGATCACGGCCTGGGTACGGTCCCTCGCGCCCAACTTGGCCAGTACGGCACTGACATGGGTCTTCACCGTCTCGATGCCGACCACGAGCTTGGCCGCGATCTCGGCGTTCGACAGGCCCCGGGCCATCAGCCGGAGGACCGCGGACTCACGCTCGGTCAGCGCTGCCCGGTCCAGGACCGCGCGGGCCTTGCTCGTCCCGTACTCGGCGGCGAGCTGCCGGACCGCCGCGGGGAAGAGCAGCGACTCACCCTCGGCGACCAGACGCACCGCATGCACGATCTCGGCGGGCCGGGCACGTTTGAGGAGAAAGCCGTCCGCACCGGCACGCAGCGCCTCGTAGACGTACTCGTCGTTCTCGAAGGTGGTCACCACCAGGATCTTCGGTGGATCGGGCACCGTGCGCAGCACCACTCGCGTGGCCTCGATACCGTCCATCAACGGCATCCTGACATCCATGGCCACCACATCGGGGCGCAGCTGATGCAGCAGCGGGATCACGGCGGCACCGTCGCCTGCCTCGCCCACCACCTCGATATCGGGCTGAGCCTCAAGGACCGCACGCAACCCCGCACGGACCAGGGGTTCGTCGTCGACCAGAAGTACGCTAACCGGCATTGGGCCACCCTAAGGGCTGCCCTGCAACCCCTGGTCAGCACAGGACGACAGCTGCGGCATCGCGCCGCGTTGCCGGCACACCCGCCTGCGTCCGGTGTGCCGATCTCCCTCGGCTCGCGCCCCTCCGTGTCCGACGCACGCTGATCCACCAGGCAGTTACGGGGACTCTTGCTGAAAGCCCCGGTGTTCATGCCGGGGATGAATGCATCTCAAGACTGCTCTGGTTCGCAGGCTGGAGCGGGCGTTTTTGTTGGTCGATGTACTGGCGGACGATCGCCAGTGGTGATCGAAGAACCGGGCCAAGGCCCGTATCAAGGTCGCACGCCGGCATGCCAAGGTCGCCGACCGGCGCCGGGACTGGCACCACAAGGTATCCACACAGATCATTCGCGAAACCAAGCGGTGTACGTGGAAGACCTCGCGGTGTCCGGTCTCGGCCGTACCCGGCTCGCCAAGTCCGTGCGTGACGCGGGGTGGTCCGCGTT